>JABDGV010000045.1:2458-2573 GCA_013285825.1 Bacteroidota bacterium | reverse complement strand
AAAGTTGCTTGTCCTCCTCGTCCAAAAGCAAATAGCTCAACGCTTTCCAAAAATCAAATTTACGCCTTTGACAACCTTTTATGGATATGAGGGCAGATCTGCACTTCCAACAAAC
>JABDGV010000045.1:704-2448 GCA_013285825.1 Bacteroidota bacterium | reverse complement strand
CTTTGCGACATTTTAGGACGTGTTGCTGGCCTTCTTGTGGCCCAAAAATTCAATGGCTATATGGCATCGGTGATGAATATTTCTGAAGATTCAACTAAATGGCGTCCTGTTGCCATTCCCTTAACCTCGTTGATGCAGACAGAACTTCGTAAAGGTGTGAAAAAGCCTGTTATTGAAAAAACGGTTGTTGATCTCAACGGTACTGCCTTTCAAACCTTTTCAAAGAATCGAGACCGATGCAAGATCGATGATTGCTATCAATCCAACGGACCAACCCAGTTTTTTGGGCCCTATGCTGAAGTACTCGTGCTACCTAGGAGTATATAGCTTTGTCGATAACACCGTTGGATCACGTACCTAAAGAACAACATAAAACAACGCAAACAACCTCCAACCTCGAAACTCCAACCAACCTTGAAAAGACAGCTACTCATCTCAATAAACTCGATCATATAAACCAAAAGAGTTTTCCACGGTTTATAATTAACCTTGGGATTGGGCTCATTGGGGGTGGTCTAATAGCTTTAGGGCTCACCATCGGAATCATTCCCACAATCATAGGTACTTTTGTTCAGATATTAGCAAAGAAGGGTACGGAGAAAGTCGTAGATCAATCTGGTACTGAGGAACAAAAAAAACCGCATAAGATCCTTGATGTTATTGGGAAAATTATAACAGGCCCTACTGCACTCGGGCTGCTTGCAATTGATTTCGCAACCAGAGACTTTGCAGAACAGAAGAAGAAGGACAAAATAGCCACACCCGAATGGGATCGCAATCAAGTACCACCTATTAATGATTTAGTAATTGAAGCGGATCAGGAATTGAATGATCTCCCACTACACAAACCTCAAAAGAATAAGCCTTCTGTTCGTACTACAGACGATCCTGACATTTTAATTGGTAGCGATTTCGCGAAGCGTGGGAAGAGGGGAGAAAGTGGCGAAATAGTAGATTCTGATGTCGAAGAATAATTATTCACAAATGTGTTATTAAGGAATTATTTTAAAGGAGAGTCTATATGCCAACAAAACATAAGCCAGCCATGCAGGAACTCATTGGTGCCGATTTAACAAAGACTTTGCATGATGCAAGTCATCTGATAGCGCAAGAGGCCGTTGCTAATGAGCCGCCATCGGGTCTTGTCTCTCCTAAACAAAAGGCTGCCCAGCTTGAAAAAGAGACCAATGCTGCCTTTGAAAAGTTAAGCCATGATTATGTAGATGCAGCTGCGCTTCTTCTTAAAGAAATTGAGCTGTTAGCTCGCACAAAGCATGATATCAACTTCGAAAAGGTTTCAAACGAACTTAAATCAATGGCTGATAAGTTTGGGAAAGAGACTTTTGATGCGCTTGCCCTAAAGGCAGTAACGGAAGAGATGTTCAACCCTCAAGAGATGATTCAACTTTCAGAAGATACTTTACGAGCTCTTTTCAACGCAGCAGCGCATATGCTTTCACAAAAGCGCTTTGCAGATGCTATGAAGTCATTTGGCCTTCTCTGCAGTATCGCGCCTGTTGATTACGACCATTGGGTTGGCTATGGCCATTCAGCCTTCCACAACCACAACTACGATGTCGCTATCCTTGCCTACTATATGGCAACATCTCTTCGCAGCGACACTCCCTGGCCCCTTATCTGGGCAGCAAACGCCTGCGAGAAGAAGAACGAGCCAGAAGCTGCTGTCGACCTCTTACTTCGCGCAAAAGAGCTTGCTCATGAAAGCAAAGATAAAGAGATCCAT
>JABDGV010000045.1:0-694 GCA_013285825.1 Bacteroidota bacterium | reverse complement strand
ACGCTTCTCTCGAAAATCAAAACTAAAGTGAAGAAATAGGGGAGGGGATATGAGCGAAACACAATTTAATCCACTAAACCCTACCCAGGTTCAATTTTTAAAAGATTTTGCGGGACATGATTCTTATAACGAGTTCACGCCACCAACTACCATGAAGTTTAATAACGAAACAGGCGAATTTGAAAAGACCGAAAAAACAATGGAATTAGACCACGAAATAACCTCCCAAGAAGTTCACCATGAAGAAAATGATATTGAACCTATAGATGAACCTGTTGAAGAGCGGCAAACAAACAAAACCAAAGAAGCCTTTGCAAAAGCGGGTCAATTCCTAGGGTCTGCAATCAAAACAGTCGCATTTGGCTTTGTAGGTGTGCTTTCAGCTATTGCTGCTTTAACAGTTGGAGCTCCTGCGGGACTTGTAGGTTTTTGCATTGCATCAGTGGCAGGTAACATTGCAAAACAGCGGGCGAGTGATAAAATGCCATTATTTAATAAACCTGATCAATTTGAAATT
The DNA here is from genome assembly GCA_013285825.1 of Bacteroidota bacterium. GTDB lineage: Bacteria > Chlamydiota > Chlamydiia > Chlamydiales > FEN-1388 > JABDGV01. Next base: position 177 of record JABDGV010000045.1, on the reverse strand, counting down.
AACAAGGAAATTCTAAAAGATCCTCATTTACGTCGCTCAATCATGGCTGCTGTTATATTAATGGCTCCAGCTGTTCTAGCTTGTGTTTCATTTAGTATCGCATATAAGAGTGCCCTAGGAAATTGATCGAATATTTTGAAGGTGCATACACAATCAAGACTCAAGTGAAGAAGTTGG
>JABDGV010000044.1 GCA_013285825.1 Bacteroidota bacterium | reverse complement strand
GGGTAATTATCTCCTGAACTTGCAGGCATAACAAATTTTTATGGTTTATTTGTTGAAATTCTTCATAAAATTCATTGTTGTAAACTTCCTTAGATAAATCAAGTGGGATGAAAGGAATCGAATCAACAAGGTTCGTCAAACCGCTATCGGATTTATCTTTATTGGTTTTGATAAATTGAAGAAGATCTACGATATATTGGGTACTACAGGAGATTTCTCTAAACTCTATAAGGAAATGACAGATTATGCGAACAACAGAAGAAATTTTTGCTTTGTTATTTGAGGTAAGAGCAGTCGTGATCTCCTTGAGCAGGGGAAAAGATTTATCAGGTATTTTTTGCAAATGAGGCGAGGCGAGTAAAAGACATTCATCATCCTCACAAGAGCTTAAAAACTGAGAGATGTCTTTAGGAGTGTTTAGACCTAAAATCAGATTCACCACAGCTAAGGTCAAATTTGAGGGCGCCATTTTGCTTAAACAGGTGAGTATAAACCTCTTCACCTCTTGCTTTTGTAGTAAACCTGCAATTGAGAGTAAGGACGGATCTTTTGGGTATACTTCAATAACAGTATCTTCTTGAAGAGTCTTTTGTATTGTATAGAGAAAAAAAAGTTGTGCGCAGAGTTCAGTGCCGCTATCGAAATGGAATGAATCAGATTCAATGATTGCTAAAAGTGCTGAAGTAAAAGCTTCCATTTTGATTTTCGGAAGCTCTGAAATAATTTTTAGAATAGGTGAAAATCGATATAGAAGATATTCGTCATGCCGAAGTGTGATTTCAAATGTTTCTGGGTACGATTTATAAAATGTACTGATATCGGTTTCTTTGCACATAGGCTCAAGATTGTGAAGGGTATGAAATAACTGACCTTTGCTTTCAGAGAGGTATTGAGACGAAAGCTTGGCTACGGCAACATACAAAGATTTCACCAGCGCTTTTTCAAACCCTATATTTGGAATCTTTTTTTCTAATAAAAGAGCGAGAGCTCGTAGATCTGCAGCAATATCATATTCTGAGATGTACAGGGAATCGTCTTGGGAATTGGATAAGGGTTTGACAAGGTACAACGCAGCATCCTCAAGGGAACTTTTTTCGTGTACGCTTTCAAGAATTTCTTTAATTGTCTTGGGTTCCTCTCCAATTTTAGGCAAGTCATCATTCTCAATCTGTAACCTGGAAATCTCTGACGAAAGATCATCGGTTCCTATGCTGAACGTATCCAAGGGGTTTGTAGTGTTGCTCATAAAAAATATTTGCCTAACCGAACATCATCATACCTTAGTTTGGAGATTTAGGAATTGTATACTATAAGTTAATGAAAGAAAATCCCTTGGGAGATGTCGCTAAAAATTGACAAAGCCAAGTTTTAAGACTTGCGAGTATCACCCACAATTTGATACCCTTCCAGAGTATGTTTCAATTCCGGAGATCAAGAAAAAATGGCTCGTAAGTCACAATCCTCGCCACAGTACTCGTGGGAGGATGTAAACGTCGTCGATAATGTCGCTTTTGAACAAAAAGACAGAGACGCATTTAGTTCTCTTCTCGAAGGTGCGCAAGAAGCTCCCGACGAAGATAAACTTTCATTTGTCCCAGGTAAGATTCTCTCAGGCCGAATCGTAGAGATTACAAAAGATCACGTAATCGTAGATGTAGGCTTGAAGTCTGAAGGTATTGTTCCTATTTCTGAATTTTCAGATCCGACTCAGCTCGTTCTCGATGCTGAAGTTGAGGTATACCTCGATCAGGCTGAAGATAATTATGGTCAGATTGTTCTCTCAAGAGAAAAAGCTGAACGTCAGCGTCAGTGGGAATATATTCTCGACCATTGTAAAGAGGGTAGCATTGTTCGCGGTAAGGTTATTCGTAAAGTCAAGGGCGGCCTCATGGTCGATATTGGCGTTGAATCCTTCCTGCCCGGCTCCCAAATCGACAATAAGCGTATTAAGAGCTTGGATGAGTACCTTGATAAGGTATATGAATTCAAGATTCTCAAGATCAATATTGATCGCAAGAACATCGTTGTGTCTAGACGCGAGCTTTTAGAAGCAGAGCGTATATCGAAAAAAGCAGAGCTTTTGGAACACATCAAAGTTGGCGATATTCGAACAGGTGTTGTCAAGAACATCACCGATTTCGGTGTCTTCTTAGACCTTGATGGTATCGACGGCTTGCTCCACATTACAGACATGACATGGAAGCGTATCAAGCATCCATCCGAGATGGTGCAGCTTGGCAACAAGCTCGAAGTAATCATCTTGTCTGTTGATAAAGAGAAGGGCAGAGTTGCTCTTGGCTTGAAGCAGAAAGAGTCCAATCCTTGGGATGAAATTGAAAAGCGTTATCCCATCGGCACACGCGTCCATGGAAAGATTACCAATCTTCTTCCCTATGGCGCATTTTTTGGAAATTGAGCCTGGCATCGAAGGGCTTATCCATGTTTCAGAAATGTCATGGGTAAAAAATATTGCCGAGCCGAGCGAGATGGTCCAAAAAGGCCAGGAAGTCGAAGCAATCGTTCTAGGAATTCAAAAGGGCGAAGGCAAAGTATCTCTTGGTATTAAGCAGCTTGAGCACAATCCGTGGGATGATGTTGAAAAGAAATATCCCGTTGGAAGCAGCATTT
>JABDGV010000043.1 GCA_013285825.1 Bacteroidota bacterium | reverse complement strand
AACTCTTCTGGTTCAAGCTGCGCGATTTCGGGTGTAAAAGGAAGCTCAAGAAGATAATCGATTCCCATCTCTTCAATCAATTTTCGTCGCACAAGAAGGGAGCAAATCTTAGGAATAATTTTTCCGGGAAAGAGCACCTCTTGAGGATGGTTTGAAAAGGCAAGGACTGCTGTCTTCAGCCCCTTTTCACGGGCACTATTTTTAAGGAATGTGAAGAGCTGTTGATGGCCAATATGAATGCCATCAAAGCTGCCAAAGGTAAATGCTACTGGATCTGTGACTCCAGATGAGCTCCAGGAGGTAATTGTCTGCATAAGAGAGAATTTAACTCAGCCCCATCAGTTGCATCTAGAACATGAATGGGAGTCGCATTTTTAACAAGAAATGATCCGCTTCTTGTGCGGCGTAATTCTTTTAAGTGGCCTTCAATGGTTAAGCTTTGAGCAAGATCATAGGCAATGGAGCGAATATAGGTTCCCTTCGAACAGACTATATTGAGCTCTAAATAGGGATATGAATAGCTTTTTAGTTCAATTTCAGCGCGAACGGCTTTAGCCTCGCGCTCGACAACTCCGCCCTTTCGAGCAATATCATAGAGCTTTTTTCCACCAACTTTTTTCGCAGAATACATTGGAGGAGTTTGTAAAAACTCGCCGCAGAAAGCCTTTAAAGCTTTTCGAACTTCATCTCTTTGTTGAAGGGCTCTCTCTTCCCCCAAAAGGGGAGTGGACAGCCGAGGTGAGGCCCTATGGAAGCGTCGATTGGACTTCCTGTAAAATTAAGATAGACCGCACCCTCGATATCCTAGATAGAGAGATCGATGCTTCTTTGGTTGAGGTTAAGCCCTTGCAGCAGGTACACTGAAGATTAAATACTCTATACACTTTGTGCCGTATAGATGTTTGTTTATTTTTTTAACCACAGAGATCACAGAGCACACAGAGAGAAACTTCAAGAATCTCTCTGTGTGCTCTGTGATCTCTGTGGTAGATAATTGATAAATAACGAAAAACTGGATTGTTTGGTATGCAGTTTTACGTTCTTAGCCAAAGCTTGCTTATGCCTTCGTTTTACGAATTTGTTCTAAAATTTTATCTGCCAAATCGATGCTTATACCAGGCACAACCTTAGAGATCTCCTCAGGAGAAGCTAAAAGAAGCGCACGTGGCGTTGCAAAGCCTTCAATAAGCTGATCAACAACCATGCCTGGAACACCTTCAATCGAACTGATTGGCTGATCGAGCCATGGCTCATCAGATGTTGCAAGATTCGCACGTTCAAGCGCTGCAATCTTGAGATGTTCACTCATCTTCTTAATCTTGAGATGGATACCTACAAGTTCGCCAATAAGCTGGACATTCATCCCTTGGCGGCCGATTGCTGTCGGGAAATCTTCATCATCAACGACGATCGACACTTCGGTGCCTTCCTCGTTAATTTTCAATTTGCGTATTACGACAGGCTCTAGCGCGTTCTGGAGTAGTTCAACTGGATCTTGCGCGTAAGGAATAATATCAATTTTTTCGTTCTGGAGCTCGCGAACAACGTTCTTAATTCGAATTCCACGAAGACCTATGCAGGCTCCAACAGGATCTATTTTTGGATCTGTTGTCCGAACGATCATTTTGGTTCGATACCCAGGACGCCGCACGATATTTTCAATTGTTACTACGGAATCTGCAACTTCTGGAACCTCTTGAGCAATCAATGCTCGTACGAATTCTGAACTTGTTCTTGATAGAACAACTTCAGCTCCGCCCAATTCAGTATCAGATACTTCTTGCAAGAGTGCTAAAACCTTGTCTCCAACATCAAATTCTTCGTTGGGAAGATAGTGCCTTCTTGGCATAACGCCTTCAACCTTGCCAAGGTCAACAATAACGCAAGAGCCCTTACCAACACGTTTGACGGTGCCTGAAACAATAGTGTTAACTCTATGCCGGTACTCGTCTTGAATAACATCTCGCTCGGCCCCTCTCAGCTTCTGGCTGATAATCTGGCGAGCTTTTTGAGCAGCAATTCGTCCAAAGTCCTTGGGCGTTGCTGGAACGGTTAAAATTTGTCCGATTTCTGCATCGGGATAGTATTGAACTGCGACCTTAAGAGATATCTGGTTGGCTGGGTTCAAAACCTTGTCGACTACTTTCTTGTCGCAAAGAACCTCGATTTCAGCAGTCTTTGGGTTAATAGAAACTTGGACGTTTTCAGCACCGAGCACGCTCTTCTTGGCTGCAATAAGAAGCGATTCTTTGATAGCATCTACAATAATTTCTCTTTTGATGCCCTTTTCTTTCTCGAGGTACTCAAATACTGCAATCAGGTCCTTGTTCATCCTGCGTTTTCCTCTCAACTATTCAAATAAGCTCCCTCTTAAACTAAAAAGTTGAAAGAGGGAGCGGCACATATACTACTTTATGAGCTTGCAGAAGAGTCAAAAAGCTCTTCAAGCTGTTGCCTAGCCGATTTTGACTTCGACTTTGGCGCAGACTTGTTAGCACTTTTTGGACTCTGTACAACGATATCGTCTCGGTTTGGCTGATTGCTATCAATCATGTGTGCTTTGATAGACAAAGAGATTCGCTTATGTTCTGGGTCAAGCTTAATCACTTTTGCTGTTACATCATCACCTTTCGAGACTACATCTTCAATGCGGCCAAATGGCTGATCAGAAAGCTCTGTAACGTGAATCAATCCTTCAATTCCGTTAGCGAG
>JABDGV010000042.1:2303-2749 GCA_013285825.1 Bacteroidota bacterium | reverse complement strand
CTCAACTCCCCTGAAGGTTTCGTGCAGTTAGGATTGCTTTAGCCGATGGCATAGGATTTCTTTAGTCCTTAAAGATGAAAAATAGGGGAGTTAGATACTAGATCATTTGTGTTAACAAAATCAAGATTAAGTAGTTGTAGAAGAACGTTTATTTGAAGAGTTCAGAATGAGAGGCGAACCTAGTTAGAAACAAAAAACCATCTTCTACTTTGTAAATCAGTAGAACATCATTTCTTACATGACATTCTCTATGGTGTACCCAGTTGCCTGTCAAGTTATGATCTCTATTTTTAGCAGGTAGGACCTTTTCCATTGCTAAAAGGGTGATAATTTCTTGAAGGTCAAGAAGTAATTCTTTTTGATGCTTATATTTTTTTAGATCCCTTTTAATGGAGGTGGTCAATTCGATTTTAAGCATTCGGATCTATCACCACTGCCGCCCAAAA
>JABDGV010000042.1:0-2293 GCA_013285825.1 Bacteroidota bacterium | reverse complement strand
GAGTTGCAACGAGTCAGGTTTTTCCTTTCATCTACATCGCGCATCGCTTTTTGAGTTTCGGCATTGGGTTCATCGTGAGGAATATTAGGTCTAACAAAGGACATAATAAACTCGCTGATGGTCATTTTTTTCTTGGTGGCTAGGATTTTAATATATGTCCTTTCATCTTCTGAAACGTCGATAGTGACTTTCACCCTATGTGCATGAGAATGTGCTGACATAATTCTTTCTCCTTGTTCCTATGCTTATTATACCAAGAAGTAGGACTCTAGGCAAGTCTAAACTACTAGATCTAGGAAAATAGGAAGATGAACGATATGTTGTGTTCATGTGGTTTTAGATTTTTTAAATAAATAGCTAATCAGAAGTTCGTTTTATCTTAATTTTTTAGATATTTATTAGTTGCATCAAGACTCGATAAATTATCGTTTATTCATGGGGAGATTTTTTTCAAAATTCGTATGTAGAGATAGCTTGCAACAGAGCTTGAATAATGGTATCCTAGTACACGAACTTTTTGGGAGCAAAAGGTAGTTTGGAACAGGTTAATAGCTCTGAGAATGCGCTGCCACTTCATGCAGCATGTAAGACAACTTCAAGACATTTAAAGTCGCTTCTCAAGGGGTATATGCACAACGTTTCAGTCAAGTGCAAGCAGCAGCCTCAATTGGTTGTCGCTGCATGGCCGAATGTGATTGGCGAGCCTTTTTCAACTATGACAAAAGCTGTTCGGTTTGATGAGGGAACACTTTTTGTGAATGTTTCCAATTCGACCCTTTTAAGTATTTTAAATAGAGCCCCTGATCGGCAAAGGCTTTTAAAAGCACTTCAAGATGCTGTTCCAGGGAGTCAAATACGCACTATAAGTTTCCGAATAGGATAGGAGAAGGCATGACGACGAGTAATAAGGAAGAAAAGGGTGCTCGAGAGTACGATGCAAGCTCAATTACCGTTCTCGAAGGTCTACAGGCCGTTCGTGAACGACCAGGTATGTATATAGGCGATACAGCCCTTAATGGGTTGCATCAGCTTGTTTATGAAGTAGTCGACAACTGTATCGACGAAGCAATGGCTGGTCATTGCTCGACCATCGATGTCATTTTACACTCCGATACCTCTATCTCTGTCGAAGATAACGGCCGAGGCATTCCTGTTGATAAGCACGAGAAAGAATCGGCTCGAAGAAAACGAGATGTCTCCGCTTTAGAAGTGGTCATGACGGTCCTTCACGCTGGTGGAAAGTTTGATAAAGAGACTTATAAGGTTTCTGGCGGTCTTCACGGTGTTGGCGTCTCTTGCGTAAACGCTCTTTCGAAAAAGATGGTTGTTCAAGTTTACAAGAACGGCAAAGTGTATGAGATCGAGTTCGCAAAAGGAGCAGTTGCTAAGCCTCTCTTTACTGATGGTGGAACAGCTAAGCGCGGAACAAAGGTGACCTTCTGGCCTGATGACTCGATCATGAAGGTTTTGAATGTCGAATATGAAACACTTGCAACCAGATTTAGAGAACTAGCCTTCTTAAACCCCGGCATTCAGATTACTCTTCGCGATGAGCGCGAAGGGGGACGAGATGATGTAACATTTTCCTATTCCGGCGGTATCTCCTCGTTTGTTGAATACTTAAATGAGAACAAAACTGTTCTCTTTGATCGTCCCATCTTCTTTAAAGGCACGCGCCAAGGCGATGATGGACCAATCGAAGCTGAAGTGGCCCTCCTTTGGAATGATGGCTACGCAGAATCAATCTTTTCATTTGTTAACAATATCTCAACGAGACAGGGTGGTACCCATGTCAGCGGCTTTTCAACAGCACTGACTCGTGTATTGAACAACTACATTAAGAATAACAACCTTCTCAAAAACGATAAGATCTCGCTGACTGGCGAAGATATGAGAGAGGGACTTACTACTGTTATTTCTGTTAAAGTTCCCAATCCCCAGTTTGAAGGACAGACGAAACAGCGCTTAGGAAATAGCGATGTCGGCTCCATCGTTCAGCAAATTGTTGGCGAAGGGTTGACAACCTTTCTCGCAGAACATCCCCAAATTGCTCGCATAATTGGCGATAAGGCGATTCTTTCAGCTCATGCTCGGGAAGCTGCCCGAAGAGCTCGAGAGATGACGCTTCGAAAAACTGCTCTCGATAGCGCACGCCTACCTGGTAAGCTTGTCGACTGCCAGGAGAGAAATCCTGCACTCTGCGAAATATATATCGTTGAAGGAGACTCTGCCGGAGGTTCTGCTAAGTCTGGACGCGATCGACGCTTCCAAGCTATCCTTCCTATCCGCGGTA
>JABDGV010000041.1:1022-2974 GCA_013285825.1 Bacteroidota bacterium | reverse complement strand
TTAAAGATTGAAATCCTGGATGTTGACTTTTGGGAGATGCAGGTGCAAATAGCAGTTCCGCAAAGGGCGTGTGTTTTTGGCCGGGGATGCCGCCCATCTTTTAACGCCCGCTGGTGGCTATGGCTTGCAGACGGGCATCGAGGATGTGCACAATTTGTGCTGGAAATTAGCTTTCGTCCTCCGTGGAAAAATGCCTGAGGAGATTCTGGACACCTATCACGAGGAGCGTTTTCCCACCGTGCAGAGCAATATGGATTGGAGCCGCAACAACCAAAAAGGCTATTCTGCCATCATAGGAGCAGGAAAATCAGGGGATCGAAAAAAACTCCAGGAGTTGATTTCGTCTCAGTGGCCCGTCTTAAACTCGATTGGTCAGGATATCGGCTTTTCTTATGAGAGTGATCTCGTCGTGCCTGATGGAACAGAAGCGCTTGCCATTACCGCCACGCATTATCTTCCAAATGCAAGACCAGGGTCGAGGGCTCCTCACTTATGGCTACAAGGACCAGAGGGAGTGATTTCCACAATTGATCTTTTTGTTGATGCGTTCACTCTTTTGACAGATGGAGATGGAGAATCCTGGTCGAAAGAGCTTCTGAAAATGCATCCCTCTCTTGTCTTTCGCTGCGTATCCATTGGGGAGAAGGGTGACTATCGAGACATCAATCATGACTTTCATGCCCTCTATGGGATTGAACGGGGCGGTGCCGTCCTTGTGCGTCCTGATGGGCATGTCTATTGGCGTTCGTTGAATGCTGCCGCGCCTACAACTTCGGAAGAGGTGGGACGGTCTTCGAACTTATTAATGGCGTGATTTTGGAGGAACTGCTTCCTTTTGCGGCGAAGATGTGAAATACCCTTATAATAGGTACTAATTTTTCATCCAATACCTATATATTGCGATTTGAGCTTGACTTTTATGGGAAATACCTATTATATAGGTACTGTATATGAATCCAGTATCTATATGAAAAGGCAGCTCAAATGAACTCATTTGAAAATCAACTTATTGAAAACCAGCAAATTACACACAACATTTTGCAACTTTTAGGAGAAATTAGAGAATTTAAAGGTAAACAGGATTTATTTAAGAAGCAATCTCCGCAAACTTTAAAAAATCTTATTGAAATAGCAACAATCCAGAGCGTTGAAAGCTCAAATAGAATTGAGGGTATCACCGCGCCACATGAAAGAATTGTAGAACTTATTCAAGAAAAGACTTCAGCAAGAAATCGTTCGGAAGAAGAAATAATGGGATATCGCTCCATCCTCAACACGATTCATCAAAATCATCAGCATATTCCATTCACTCCCAATATCATCCAACAATTTCATGGAGAAATGTATAAATTTACCTCTGTTCGAGCTGGAAAATGGAAGACTTCTGACAATACAATTGAAGAAATATCTAAGAATGGAGAAAGGATTATCAGATTTCAACCAGTAACTGCTTATTTAACCCCTCAGGCCATGGAGAGCTTACATCGAGAGTTTGAACAAGCAGTTGAAAAAAGGAAAAGTTGACCCATTGCTTTTGATTGCAACATACATTCTTGATTTTCTTTGTATACACCCATTCATTGATGGTAATGGGAGAATGTCTAGATTGCTCACATTATATTTGCTTTATGATTTTGGCTATGAAGTTGGCCGTTATATCAGTTTAGAAAAAGTAATAGAAGAAAATAAAGAATCTTACTATGAGAGCCTTCAAAAATCTTCTAAAAATTGGCATGAAGGGAAGCACTCTTTACAACCCTGGTGGGAGTATTTCTTAGGGACATTACGGCACGCTTATCGCTTATTTGAAAAGCGAGTTGGTTTAATAGCTGAAACGCGAGGTTCCAAAACGGCACTGGTTTTGGATATTTTGGAACATTTCCAAGGAGAGTTTTCAATCCAAGAATTACAAGAGCTTTGTCCCACAGTTGGAATAGACTTGATTCGACGCA
>JABDGV010000041.1:0-1009 GCA_013285825.1 Bacteroidota bacterium | reverse complement strand
TTCTTAGAGAAGAGAAAAATGCAGGTCATCTTGAATGTTTGGGGAGAGGACCATTTGCAAAATGGAAAAGAAGGATAAAAAGGCAATCATAACACTGCGTGAGCCATTTGATAGGCTTGTTGCAGTGTCTGACCATTCAAATTGACGGAAGAGGTGGGATTCGAACCCACGGTACGGGGTTAGCGTACACACGCTTTCCAAGCGTGCTCCTTAAGCCACTCGGACACTCTTCCAGGGCGTTCATAATACGAAAAATCCCAATAAAAATGCAATGGTTTATGCGCCCCAACACTTCCGCCTACTTATAATTGACAAACAATTAATAGATAACTATACTCACACTTTTATTTTAATATTTATTGTATATGCAACTAACTGTAGTTTCTGCAGCTAAAACAGAATATTTACCACGACAAAAGTCTGTAGGAACAGTAACTCCCGCTGCGATCCCTCTGCCTCCTCCAGGGCAACAGGGAGTGGGAACACTTGATGGGAAAGAAACAGCTCAGATGCATTGGACGGCGAACCCCAATGCGAGCAAGGTAATGCAAGTTTACTCTGAAGTGCATCCTGGAAAAAATAGCCAAGACTTGAACGCCCTTCTCCAAGTGCTCTCGAAATTGCCCGTGCATGTTACAGAGACGGTTCCCCCTTCTGATCCATTTCCTGAAGCCCTCTTCACGGAAACAGACTGGACAAAACTGCAAAAGATGCTTGCACCCCTTGGCGAAGACATTTTGGGTTTGAGGAGCCGTTATGGATCGGATTTCTTTATTATCATGCGCCATCCTGAAACCGGACACTTAAGCCGCTGGTTTATCAAAACGCTTTTTCCTTTAGATGAGAGCGACTTTGCTGAGATCCAAACGAGCTGCACAGACTCTGATCCGTTGCCAATGCTTTTTCACTTCGAAAAAAACTTCTTCAATGCCGTAGTAATGCGCCTTCCTGACCCCTCTGAGGTCCTCAAATTTTGGAAAGATGACAAAGCAAAAATTATAGGTCATTC
>JABDGV010000040.1 GCA_013285825.1 Bacteroidota bacterium | reverse complement strand
AATTTGATTTCTATTATCTTCAGAGACTTGAGTTTCTAAGAGATTTTTTAGCTTTGCCAGAAAGTCGGGACTTACTACTTGCCGGCCGCCCACTGTGACGCGATAGGATTGATTGCCAATATATATAAATCCCTTATCAACTTTAACTACCGGTTTTGCTGCTTTATTCTGCTGCGGAACTTGAATAGGCCCCGTATTTTGGTTGCCCAGTTGGATTATAGGATTTGTATCAGTCATAACTCTTTTGTTCGTTTTTTCTTATTTTAGCATAGATCGAATTATGGCATTCTGTTGGCAATAAGTTTGGAATTAAAGAATGAATACGATTCAGCGAACCCCGATGATGCAGCAATGGGCAAAATGTAAAGAGCTTGCTAAGACTGCCATTCTTTTTTTCAGACTTGGAGACTTTTTTGAAGCGTTCGAAGAAGATGCGGTCCTTGTTTCCGATCTTCTCGATCTCACTTTAACTAAACGCCATGAAACCCCTATGTGCGGAATCCCTTGGCACTCAGTCGAAGGCTATATTGACCGCCTTGTTGCCAAAGGCTATTCTGTTGCCCTCGCCGACCAAATAAGTTCTGCAGAGGAAAGTAAAGGCCTCGTAGAAAGAAAAATTGTCCGCACCTTTACTCCTGGAACCGCAATCACCTCAAGCCTTATTGCTGAAACAGAAAACCATTACATTGCACTTGTTCATTTTGATGCTGGCATCTGGGCGCTATCTCTTCTGGATTTAACCACAGGCGATTTTTATGCCTGTGAGAATAATTCCCATACCGCACTTTTACAAGAGCTCTATAGAGCACGGCCGAAAGAAATTTTAGTTCCAAAAAACCTCTTCGTAACACTTGCAAGCTTTTTTGAAGCTCTTAAAACAAACTTCTCCTTCTCCTTAAATACCATTGATAACTGGAGATGCAATGAAAAAATAGCGGTAGCATTCCTTAAGAACCATTTTCATCTCCAAAGTCTCTCCTCCTTTGGAATCGAAGATAAATATTTAGCTGTCGCTGCAGCCGGAGGCCTTCTCAGCCATGTCTCAGAAGAGCTTCTTATTCCCATTCACCATATTCAATCACTCAAGCAGCTCACTGCGCATGATGCTCTCTTTTTAGACCGATCAACGATTGCAAACCTTGAGCTTTTTGAATCCAAATCCTATTCCAAACAAGCCAGGGCCCTTTTTGATGTTATAAACAATTGCATGACGCCTATGGGGGCAAGAAAACTGAGATCATGGCTTGAAAAACCATCTATCACCCTTTCCATAATCCGTGAGCGACAAGACTCAATCGATGAGCTTATCAAGAGTATTAAACAAAATCCCAATTGGAAAGCAGCCGTTGAATCAAACCTCAAGCAAATCAGGGATTTAGAGAGGCTCATTTTACGAATCTCAACAACTCCTTCTAATCCCAAAGAACTTTTAGCTCTTGCAAATAGTTGCAGCCATGCCGATAAACTTAAAAGCTATCTAGAGGCTCTCTCTTCATCTCTTTTACGAAATGCGTATGCAGGCATGCGTCCTTTGGATACTGTATCAGATACTATTTACAAAGCCCTCTCAGATTTACCCCCTCTTCGCATTGCTGATGGAGGCGTTTTCAGAGCAGGATACAACAGAGAGCTTGATGAGCTGACCTCATTAAAGAATGATAGTGAAACATGGCTGCTCAACTACCAAACGAAGCTAAGAGATGAGCTTGGGATTAAGACCCTTAAAGTCGGTTTTAATAAAGCCTTTGGCTATTTTATCGAAGTGAGCCGTGGACAAGCAGAGAAAATGCCGCCTCAGTTTGCAAGGCGCCAAACACTGGTCAATGGGGAGAGGTACATTACTCAAGAGCTCAAAGAGTATGAAGAAAAGGTGCTATCAGCTGAAAGCCGTATTCGGGCAATTGAAGAGGCACTTTTTACTGAACTCAAAAGTCACATACTCACATCGATAGAAGCAATACGATCGACTGCTTCAGGCATTGCCTTATTTGACGCACTCTTTGACCTTGCAAAACTTGCTCTCGATAAAAACTACAGCCGTCCAGAGGTCTATGAGGGCTCATCCATTTCGATCAAGGCAGGCCGCCATCCAGTCGCTGAGACCTATTCAACGCAATCGTTTGTGCCGAACGATTTAGAAATTGATTCCAAGGGCTCATCGCTGCTCATTATTACTGGACCTAATATGGGCGGAAAATCGACCTATATTCGGCAGCAAGCGCTTTTAGTTATTATGGCACAGATGGGAAGCTTTATTCCTGCCCAGAATGCGCGCATAGGTCTTGTAGACAAAGTATTTTCCCGCATTGGCGCGAGCGACGACTTAGGATCGGGTCAATCGACCTTCATGGTTGAGATGGCTGAAACGGCCTCGATTCTCAACCAAGCAACGGCTCAATCACTCATTATTTTGGATGAGATTGGCCGTGGAACGAGCACCTATGATGGTATTGCTATAGCTGGCTCTGTTGCAGAACATCTTATACAAAAGTGCCCAAAAACACTTTTTGCAACTCACTACTATGAACTTACAGATCTTGAGATCCATTTTCAAAGGGCAAAGAACTATTCCGTAGCAGTTTATGAATCAAAAGACGAAATCAAATTTCTCTATAAAATAGTTCCAGGAAAAGCTGATAAAAGCTATGGAATCCATGTCGCTCAATTAGCGGGATTGCCCCCATCCGTTCTAAAAAGAGCACGAGAACTTCTTGATGAACTCGAAGCGCAACCTGTAAAATCATTAAAAGAAAAAACAAAACCTGTGCCTTTAGACCCTCGCGCATTTGCTTGTTTACAGTTTGTTAATGATTGTAATTTAAATGAACTCACACCTCTTCAATGTTTTACTCAACTTATTAATTTAAAAAACTCATTTGACAAAAGATAGTGATTTAAACTAAGTGTAAAGGAAGCCCGAAATTAGGGCCTTTTACTGAGGAGAGTAAATTTATGGAAAAGAAAACACAAAGCAA
>JABDGV010000039.1 GCA_013285825.1 Bacteroidota bacterium | reverse complement strand
ATTGGGCGATAAGATGATGCCAGTGATCTCTTTGCACGACTTATAGATTTTATTGACGATCGGCACTTTCAGCACTATTGCTTCACCGTAATGCAGAAAAGTCTTTCCAATGAAGTAGTTGGCAATATAGCCCAACAGTGCCAACAGCATAAGTAACCCAAGGATGCTCAACACTTTGGCTAGAAAATCTACAGCGAATTCATTTTCAGGAGCAAAAGGAATGTGTTCAAGAATGAAGCGGGTGAATTTCTCGAAAGGATGAGCTATAATGTTGAAGAGGATCTTAGCAACCCAAAGAGCTATTGCAAGCGGGCTTAAAACAGCAAGGCCTGCAAGAAAATGCTGCTTCAGCTTCATACTTGATCTCGGAGAATTTTTGGCGGCTCTGAAAGAACGCCGCAAGAGACGACATAACGAAGCGCTTCTTCAACCTTCATGTCGATATGCAATATCTTATCTTTTTCGAAGAGTATCAAAAAGCCGGATGTTGGATTAGGTGTGGTCGGTACAAAGACAGAAACCCGATTATCTAAAACATCATCTTCGCGAGTGATGAATCCAATACTCCAGACACCTTCATGTGGAAAGGGGACAAGGGCTACTTTTTTAAATGCTTTGGCATCGGGGCTCATGATTGTTTTGATCAATTCTTGGGACGTTTTGTAGACGCCGCTGATGACAGGAATTTTGTGGAGTATGGAGTCGCCAAGTGAGACTAAAGAATTAAAGAAGAAATAGCGAGTAACTGCGCCAATCGAAACGATGCCTATGAATAAGAAGGCGAGTACTAAGATTTGCGATGCGACTTGAACAAAAAATGTTGGGGCATTTTTCAAGCCGACCGTATTCAAAATAGTCTGTGCAATCCCCACGAAGGGGTCGGTGAGTACTTCAACGAAAAATGAGATGATCCAGAAAGTAAGGACAAGCGGCAGAAGAATAATTAAACCAGTTCCTAAGCAGCGCTTCATCTATATTTATCTCATTATGAAGCTAAAGTATCATTCTAAATGCCTTGAGTCAAACGTTTTTACCTGTTAAAGAGTGTATAATTATAAAGTTACTGAAATAGATCCATGCAAGTTCAACCCGAGAAAACACCTACCGATTTATCAAAGAGTACTTTTAAGCATCCAGAGCTCAGTCTTCCTTGGAAGGGGAGAGTACTTCAAGCTCTTGGTAAGCAGCTATTAGAAGTCCTTAAGATACCTCAGAAAGCCAATGAATTAGTAAAGACGCTTTTAATGAGTAATACTCTTGTCAGAACACCACTCATGCTGGCAAGCACGATTAAAGCCGATTATTCAAGGGGTTTTGAGAATTATAAATTAGATTATGGCGGCGTTGGAGTTGAGCTTAAAACAAAAGAGAATATATCCATACAGGGGATGTATTTTTCTGCAAAGGACTCCCAAAAAAATCCTTTTGTAAGGGCATGCGAGTATGTAGGGAGCAAAAATGAGTCTCCAAGAGAAGATGGCCCAACGGTTATTTTATGCATAGGTAGCGACCGATCGCTTTTTGATCCCGATAACAAATCAATATATCCCGATATTATTCAATCCTATCTTGCTCGTGGTTTGAACGTTATGTGTTTTGATTACCAAGGAGTTGGTTTGAGTAAGGGTACTTTTACTGAAAAAGGCTCATACGAAAGCGTCGATGTCGCCATGGAATTTGTAAAAAGCAAGGGAGTTCCAAAAGATAAAATCTTAGTTGAGGGGTACTCGATGGGCAGCGGACCTGCAACGCATCTGGCATCCAAAAACGCAGGAATAAGTCTTCTTTTGCGAAACCCTTTTGCAAAAACCTCACTCGCCGCAAAAGGTTTTCTCGAGCAAGAAAAAATTCACTGGTTTTGGCATAAAATGGCAGCCCTTGTCGTGGACTATCTGCTTGAATATAATAACATAAAAAAAATCGATCAGGTTCATGGGAGGATAGGATTGATCAGTGCGCCTGGCGATATGTTTGCAGAGAAATCTCAGCATGTGGAAAAGCTTGCAGATGCTGCTACAAAGCCAGGAGCTAAACCTACGTCGTTTTATCACAGGCTTACAGCTAAAGATCATTTCTCTACGTATGCAGCAGAGGGAGAGATGGCCCAATCCTTAGATGAATATCTCGTATCAATTGGATTTACTAAGCAAATCCAGAGAAATAATTTAGTCTGCGATTAAATGCCCTTGTATCATGCCTTTGCCTAATGCACGAAGCTCTTCAAATTTCAATACAACAGCTACAACCTTGTACCCATCTTCTTCTAGAAGCTTTTGAGCAATTTGGGCGCGGCCGCCGCGGGCGCAATGCAACAGATAGCTTTGTTGCTTATTTAAAGAGAAACGGTTTCCCTTTTCAAGGGATGAGAGGGGACAGAAGAGTGCCTCTGGAAGATGCCCTTTCTCCCACTCATCCTTTTCCCGGATATCGACAAGGATCTCGCCTAAGCTAAGCCTTTCTTGAACGTCTTTTAGGTTGTGCAGGCTTTTCATGTTTAATTGTGTCATGTTTAATTTTGTCATGTTTAATTAAATTCCATGTAGCTTCTGAACGAATAAGATCAACGTCCTTTAACTCCACCGTGATCTTTTCGCCCGCAGTAAATGTTTCGTCTGTGCGCTCACCATACAGTAGCGAACGATCTTCAGAGAAGACATAGTAGTCATCCCCAAGATCTGAAATGTGAACAAAACCTTCAAGCATAAAGTCCATAATATCGAAAAAGATCCCAAATGGCTTTACTCTTGTGACAACGGCCGTGAGGCGGGAAGTTTTTCCCTGCTTTTTAAGCTCTTTAAGAAGCCGAAGCTTCTTGAGAGCTACCACAATCATCTCAGCACGTGCTGATAGTCGTTCTCGTTCTGAAGCCCTTTTGGATATCTCTTCAACAGCTTCTTTGTTGATATTATCAGAGAATAAAAGGCGATGAATGATGGTATCGACATAGCGGCGTATCGGGCTTGTAAAGTGGCAATAGTGCTCTAAACTTAGTCCGTAGTGGCCAATATTATCGGGTGAATAGGTCGCAAG
>JABDGV010000038.1 GCA_013285825.1 Bacteroidota bacterium | reverse complement strand
TTTTCCGACACATGGAATTATGCTGCGGCTCATATGGGTAGGCTTTATAATTTCCATATGTCATCCATACTGCCGGGTCTCGATATGCAGCTGCAACTTCCCTAAGAGCTTGAGCATTAGCCAAGAAATCATCCCCATCAACAATCACTATAATTTTATTGGGAGCGACTAAGCGGATATAGTGATCCATATTGGCAACAAGCCCTCGCCTCACCGAGTGATTGATGATCTTTATCTTATTTGATAAGCCATTCTGAAGAACAAACCTTTCGGCAATATCTTTGGTGCCATCCGTTGAGGAGTCGTTTATGTACAGACATTCCCAATTTTGATATGTTTGCGATGCTAGCGATCCGAGTTGTCTTTCAACCCATCGGGCATTGTTATAAGATCCGGTGAAAATGACAAACTGTGGGTCGTCACAATAAAGAGGGAGAGATGAAACTAAAGAAAAGAGCAGAAGAAAAAAAATCTTATACATATTTCTCACCCGATTAATATCGGGCAGAGTTTTGTACATAAGGCTAATTTTCTTCTGCTAAAAAATCTCGAAGTTTCGAAATTCTGGAGTTTGGACAATATTTGGCTTTTATTGCGAAGTGCCTCCCAGCTATATTTAAGGCTTGGAGGCGAAACCAATAGCCTGGAGCTATTGATGAGCCGAAAGCCTTAAAGATCGCCGAGGAGCCACGAGCAAGAAATGCCAAATATTGACCAAACTCCAGTTAGTATGAAAGATTATTTTTCAGCACTATCTCAACTCAAGAGCGATCCTATCTATGGTCTGCAAGAATCATTTGCTTCAGATACTCGCAAAGACAAAATCAATTTAAGCATAGGGGTTCTCACAACTGAGTCTGGAAAGCTGCACCGCTTTCAGGCAACAATGGATGCCTGTAAGCAAATTATGCCGCTTTCCTTTGGATATGTTCCAATAAGCGGAAACCATGCAACTGCCAAATTGATCGCTCAGGAGATTTTTGCGGCAGAAAATGATTCCTCAATCGCTATCTGCCAGTCAGTGGGAGGAACAGGAGCGCTTTCTCTGCTTATGCACCTTGCCAAAGAGACAAGCCAAATTCAAAATGTTGCATACCTCAATCCAACCTGGCCAAATCATCTAAATATAATTCGAGAAGTAGGCTTAAACAGTTTGCCTTTAGAAAATTTGGAAATTGAAACAATTCAAAAACTCAATTCCAATACACTTTTACTCCTACAGCCTTGCTGCAACAATCCAACAGGGAAAGTACTGACTGAGCAGCATTGGGAAAGCTTGATTCAAATGCTCAAAGAAAAAAATATTCTTGTCCTCTTCGATATTGCCTATTGGGGACTAGGCAGATCACTTTCAAAGGATCTTTTTGCAATCAATTTCGCACGAAAAAAGGGACTTGATTTTCTTGTCGCATTTTCTGCCTCCAAAGCAATGAGCCTCTACAACTGTAGAACGGGGTGGGCTATGGCACATATTCCAAAGCATGCATCTCTAGTACAAAGCCATATGGAAGCGTATGCACGAGCAACCTACAGCAGCCCTCCGGCCCTTGGAAGTGCAATTATCCACACAATTTTATCCGACCCCAAACTAAAGTTAAGCTGGATGGATGAGCTTGATGCGGTTCGAAATCGAATCGTTGAAACTCGAAAAAAATTCAGCGCGAGGCTTTCAAACTCTGGCTATCCAAATGAAATTGGAGACGGAGAGGGTCTTTTCACAAAACTTTCGCTATCAGAACAGACAGTGATTCAATTGCGCGAACAAAATGGTCTCTACATTGGACTCGACGGTAGAATCAATATTGCAGCAATTACGGATGATTCTATCGAACTCCTTGTAAAAACACTCTTGGAGGTGCTGTAAGAAAAGGGATGAAACCATTCAAGCTCTCTTTAATACTTCCATTTTTACTCCCAATAATCCTCATCCTGCTGCCTCTGCCCATTCAAAAATCGATATCGGAATTCTGTACGCCCTCATTCATCTTGCACAGAAGACATAGCGAACCGATACCTGAAGAGCAGCTTCAAGAAACAGTCTCATGGAGTGAAGAGCAAGAAGCTCTTAAAGCGCTCTCACTTGCTGAAATGGAATCGTTCTGCAAAGACAAGCATATCCTCTTCGCTCCGGTTGTTATGCGAAGCGAAACATCCTGGAATAGCTTTCTTTGGATATATCCTCAAGAAGAAGAACTTGCACTAATGCAAATCAATTGCCCCGTCGTATCAGGAAGAGCCCTTATTGGAATCATCGATTATAAGGGAAAGAAGAACTGCCGTGTGCGGCTGATTACTGATCCTGATCTTCACGTAGCTGTCAGAGCTGTTCGGGGAGATAATTCGTATAGTAATCAAATTGAATCAATCCAAGCGCTCATTGAAGCAAAACCCGATCTCCTTGAAAAGCCAGAACATGGTAAAGCTCTTGATAAACTGCTTACACTTCTAAAAACAAAAACTGCAGGAGAAAAACCTTTGCATCTGGCTAAGGGAGAAATTTCAGGTCTTACTCAAAACAGTGAAGGACATCCACTATTGCGAGGAGAGGGATTCCAGTATGATTTTGGAGATCTCCATGGTGCTTCATCTGACTTGAGGTCAAGCAAAACCGCTCTTATTCTTCCTCACGACCTGCTGGTAACATCAGGCCTTGATGGCATTTTCCCTGAAGGCCTTGCAGTCGGCGAAGTAGATACCGTATTTCCACTTATGGAAGGGGCAACCTCATACCAAATACTTATTCGACCGGCCCTTGATCCTAGAAGCTCTCCTAAATGGGTTGCAGTGCTCCCTAAAAACTGTATGCAAGAGGAAAATGAGCCTCAGCAAGAGGACTTCTACTCTCAGATTATCCAAGAAGAGGGGATCCAATAGTGAAAGGTTTGCTTTTCCTCATTCTTTTACCTCTTTCAACGCTGTTAGGATACGCAACAGCCGCGCCTGAAGTTGCCGTTGCAATCATAGGACGAGGCCCTGCAGCGCTTGCTTGTGCTGATATCCTTACTCGTTCTGGTGTCCCCGTTGCTGTTTTATATGACACCGAACTAGAAGAGAAAAAAGCTGCCCTTGATACCCCTCTTGAAATGGTACCTCTACTTAGCGGAACTAAATGGAGGGATGTAATTACAAGTTTAGAAA
>JABDGV010000037.1 GCA_013285825.1 Bacteroidota bacterium | reverse complement strand
TGTAGGGGCTATTATCTATAAGATTGGTGAGCAAAAGCAAAATCAAGAGCACTATATATTGAATGCTGGAACAGCAGCAATTCAAGAATTGTTCAATGTTAAAGTAGATGTTGTTAAAGTTTTTACTCCACCAAATACCACCATGAAAGCGGGATTGATTATCGCTCTTCCTCTTACGTTGGCCATTAAGGCTTTTGGGTATGCGAAACATGGATATTAATATTGTAACTTCTACAATAAGAACGATTAACCTTGATTGTTGAAATAGGTGAGGGGATATGACGGAAGCAGAATTTAGTAAGTATCAAAAAAAAATCGGTGACGTTTGGGACGATACATCATACAACCCAGATGTAAAACTAAATAATGTGCCTCCAAATGAAATGAAAAAAACTGGAGAATCAAAACCTAGTGAAGTGTCCGGCAAGTCCACACTAGATGTACATAAAGCTGATGTTAAAATAAATCAGAGGGCTTTTGCAAAAGCTGTAGCCAAAACAGTTGGCTTCTTCATCTTGGGTGCAGCTGCGTCACTCTGCGCACTAGTAACATTACCAGTATCATTGCCTCTTGCAGTGCTTGGTACTATTCACGCGAGGGGTGGAGCACTATTTCTGGCTATAAAAGACATTGGTAAAGATAAGAAAAGTCCAGAAGACTACCCTCGCACGGATAAGGAGTATTTACATGAAGCCTGGGAAAAAATTGATAAGAAGCCCCTCTTAAAGGGCTTAAATATCGTAGGTATAGTGCTATCCCTGCCCTATTGGGTTGCGTATCAATCAATTGTTCAAGCAAATGCTGGGATTGAAGAAGCTAAAAATATTAAATAGCATACGATGAAGGTTGGAATGATTGTTGCGCTTCCTCTCACAATAGCAATCAGAGCATTTGCTTATGCAAAGCATGGACATTACGAGATTATCTTCACATAGGTACTAAATCCGCCACAGTCCATATAAGGTAAACTGTATGAGTGAATTGTCCGATGTACTGAATCTTCGTGGTAGTGTACCACAAGAGGAAGAGGATGAAGTAAATAGAGAGAAGCAGTTTCACTTAGAGATACCAATTGAACTTGATACGGATGAAACCTCTCTCGCAGACAAGTTAGATAGAGTTGATTTTGTTTACGATGCAGCCAGAGATAAATCACACCAGCCTCAAAGACCCAAGGAAAATAGAGAAGCCTTTGTTAAAGGGCTCAAGGTAATCGATTGGAACAATCTAGCACTATTTTTCACAGCCATTGCTTTATCTAGTGGATTGCCCCAGAGTATCATTGGTTATTGCACAGGCACCCTTGGATGTATTCTCAAAGCCATTCAGACGCGCAAGAACGACTTAAAAAAACTTTTAGAGCTTGGCAAAAACGACCCCCATTTTAAGAATTCGATAAAAGCTGCAGTTCTTGTAGTACTTCCAACTGGTATGGCAATGAATTCATTTAAGATATCAGCTGGATCAGGGAAGGAAACATACAATCATGTTTTCACAAAGATTAAGAAGAAACAGCCTGTAACACCTTCAGAAGTGACCATTCTTCTCGATGCATTCCTCCATGATGAAAAGGGTTGGAGCGATACACTCAAAGAGGTGATCAGTAAATGCATTGATGTGAAAGACTTTGTACCTACTCAAGAGCAACAAAATCACATAATTTCTTTGGCCTATAGCAATGACAAGCAATTCTACAAACAATTCATGTCAAAAATGGAGAGTCTAAATCCACAAAAGGCTATGCACTCACTTAAGAGAGCAGATAAACATCTGTTTACAAAGATTAAGAAGAATCAGCCTGTTACACAATCAGAGGTGAATAATCTCCTTGATGCATGCCTCAATAATGAAAAAGAGTGGAGCGACCAACTCAAAGAGGTGATAAGTACCTGTATTGATGTAAAAGACTTTGTGCCTACAAAGGAACAGCAAAATCACATAATTTCATTGTCAAAAAAGAGTGACAAAAAATTTTACGATAAATTCATCTCAAAAATGAAGGGTTTAAATTCAAAATAAACTTAAGTTCTTCTAGGGATGAGATCAGGCACAGCGCTTATAAGTCTTTGCGTATAGCCCTCTTTAGGGTTTGAGAGGATGTCAGAAGCAGTCCCAAACTCAATCAAATTACCTTCACATAAAACAGCAACATCATGAGCGATATACTTCAAAGTTGAAAGGTCGTGCGTAATAAAGAGATAGCCAAGGTTCTGCTCTCTTTGGAGCTTGAGTAGGAGATCGATGATTTGTTTACGTAAAGGTACGTCCAGAGACGCTAAAGGCTCATCGAGTATGAGAAGCTTTGGTTTGGGAGCGAGCGCACGCCCTAGGGCTGCTCTCTGCTTCTGACCGCCCGAGAGTTCATAAGGATAGCGGTTGGCAGTACTGAGGGGAAGCTGAACCGATTCTAAAAGCTCTGCAATCTTATGCTTTATCCAGAGAGGATTTTTGCCTGGAAAATGGATGGACAAAGCCTCTTCATAGTGCCATTGAATGGTTTTTCTCGGGTTGAAAGAGCTTTCAGGGTCTTGGAAGAGCATCTGCACAAGTTTCGTTGTTTGGGCTCGATTATCGTGGCAATCAACTCCCTTAATAATCGCTTTGCCAGAGGTTGGCTTGAGAAGCCCAACTAAGATTTTAGCAAGTGTTGATTTGCCCGATCCGCTTTCACCAACAACGCCGACTGTTTTGCCAGCAGAGCCTTGAAACGAGATGTTGTTGAGGACGCACTTTGTTACATTTCCAAGCTTGTACTCATGACAAATTGCATCAAACTGAAAGAGTTGTTTAGTGGGCATAGCAGAACCTCGCAGCATCGACTAATGCATGCCCCGCTTCACTTGTGGGATTTGAAAGCAGTGCTGCAACAGAACACTCTTCAACTTTTTTACCATGGTCTAAGACGAGGGCTCGATGAGCGATCCGGGAGACGACCCCTAAGTCATGGGTAATGAAGAGCATGGCAATTTTAAACTCATCCTGAATCGATTCAAGCAGGTCTAAGATCTGAGCTTGGACAGTAACATCGAGTGCTGTTGTCGGCTCGTCGGCAATCAGAAGCTTAGGTGTGTTCATGAGCGCCATAGCAATGAGCACACGCTGCCGCATGCCGCCGCTGAGCTGAAGGGGAAGGGCGTTAAAATAGTTGGAGTCAAGCCCCACGCGTTTCAAGAGAAGTCGA
>JABDGV010000036.1 GCA_013285825.1 Bacteroidota bacterium | reverse complement strand
ACTTAAGTTTTTTTGAAGTTCTTTTTCCTCTCTTCTTTGACTTGGAGTCTTCAATCCTTCCTGTTCTTTCTTCTCAGGTTTAGAAGATTCGGGTAAAAAGGCTGTTCTAAGCTTTTCGCAGATTTCCTTAGGATGCTCAAACTTTTCATTAGAAATTACTTCCTTTCCATCCTTCCCGAAAGCTGAGACTGCTGACTTACCGGACTTATTGCTTATATTGAATTGAGAGATATCAGGATTTTTTAAAGCATCTTCACTAATCTGACCTAAAGCATGGGCCACATACTCTTCAATGACCTTCATCTGGTCAGCGGTCAGATGCTTTAAATCGGTATATTCTTTCCCAGCAATGGTAACCTTTGTAATGGAAAGGCTCTGGCCACCAGGCAACGTAAGCTTGCCATCTTTAAACTCAAACTTAGGCTGAACTTGTCTGTCAGAGGTAATAGGGACCCTATCACCCGAAATACCAGTCATAAAATCTACCTTTTACTGGAAGAGGTCTCCATTCTTATTATATAAAAAAAAGAGTTGTCTGTCTCTCATGCGTCAAGTAATAGATTCGATACGCATGATGCCATCTCTATTGACGACAAGCCGGAAGCGTTCGAGGAGAAGGTCCGAACTCTCCCTTCTTTGCCAGGTTGTGCGTATGATGAGATTTATATGATACACCTTGGGAAGCTCTTCACAGGTTATGGACCCATCATCGGGATTGATGAGAAGGCTAGGCTCAAAGGCATTGGATGCTTTCTTTAAAAACTCAGAGAGGTTGAGGCGGTAGAGGTGGTGGAAATCAAAACGACGCTCTAAAACCCCTGTTTTCGGGATATGGAGCTGAATTCTCTTTTTATAATAGAGAACCGTCTCTGGTCGAAGCACTTTGGCAAGTAAACTCTCTGGGCCCTGGTTGCGAATGCGGATTATCTCTTCAGGCAGGCGCGCAGGATCAAGCAGATGAAAATGTTCGCCAATAAATCCAAGCTTTTGGCCATCTGGTCCAATAATCTCTGTCTCAAAGTCATCAAACCACTCACCTGCATGCTGCTGAAGGAGATTTTTCAAGGTATCTTTGACTCGGTCTTTTAAGACATAGACAAGGGTTGTAAGCAGGAGGAGCCAGAGGGAGTCTATAAGAAATGCCCCTCTCCAAAAGAAAAAGCCCAAATAGATCGACATAGCAACCCCTGCAGCAATGGATGCCGTTAGCTGCCCATACTTTTGTACGAAGGAAGATCGTTTTGTAGATAAAAGGAGAGCAGAGAGTGCAAACTTATTGAGAAGGCCATCTCGATAGAGCACCTCCTCTTTTTGTTCCTCGTTTAAAGAAGCATAATCTTTGGGTTCGCCATATTCCTCTACACGCATCCGCTTTTCAGAAATAGCCAATTCTTCCAAAGCAGAAATCTTCATCCCCTTATCTAAGAACTGTAAGTAGCTGTGAAGCGCAATCTTTTGAACCGATCTACTTATAAACTCTTCGACATGGTGTATATGCTCTAAAACTCGCGCAGGGAACTCTCTTGCCTCAATCTCTTGCTCGAGTTGTGAAAGCCTCAACCGCACCTGCTTTAATGATTCAATGAGCTTTAAAACAGCATCATTGACATGCTTGCCATTATGCAAAAGCTCCTCCATCTGGTCGCGAAACTGACTCCGAACGATATTGGCAAGAAGCTTTAATTCATTATTGATGCTCTTTTCAATCTCTTCGTTCTGAGGTATTCCAAGCAGCTCTTCAATACGGGTGAAGGGAGAGCTGGAGTTGCCATGGCTTAAGAGCTCTTCGAGAGTAATTTGAGGAGTTTTAAACCGTAAAAGGTTCGTTCGATCTTGATAAAAGTCCTCTTTGCTGTAGGTATGGTTCGTTACATGAAGGGATGCAGGAATAAATAAGAAAAACTCTTGGGTAATTTTAGCGCCGCTCTGTTTTTGATCTCCCTCATGCGCTCCCAACGGAGTAATATCTAAGGAGCCTTCAACTTGCCAAACATCTCGAATAGACAAGTGGGAGGTGTCGGACGGAGCATATAAATCGTTTTGCATCATATTACTAGTACTAGACCTCTTTGGATACTCTATCGGCTCGTTAAAATCGATATTTTTCATTATTTGTAAAGTCGGTAGACAAAATGTAACCAATTGGGTTACATTAAATATGTACGTGGATGTTACATGACGATCAAATCGTTTCGACATAAGGGCTTGAAGAAATTTTTCGATACCGGAAGCAAAGCAGGTATTCAAGTACCTCTGTCACCAAAGATTGAACTTATTTTAGATCGTCTAGATGCAGCATCTGAACCAAAAGATATGAACTTTCCCGGCTCAAATTTCCACCCACTGAAAGGGAATTTGAATGAATTCTACTCAGTTCATGTTAATGGAAATTGGACAATTATTTTCAGGTTTGAAAATGATGGAGTCTATGATGTGGATTTAACTGATTATCATTGATAGGTAAAGGCTATGAGACATAAAACGAGAAAGCCAACTCATCCAGGGAAAATTCTGGATGAGCATTATATTAAACCACTCAATTTAAATTTGCATAAACTTAGCTCTCACTTAGGGATAGCGCGCAATACGTTATTTAAGATTAGAATAGGGCGAGCAAGTATTACCCCATCTCTTGCACTATCTCTTGCCGAAGCGTTCGATACAACCCCACAACTTTGGTTAAACCTACAGCAAAAATATGATTTGTGGGTCGAAGAGAATGAGAAAGCACATGAGCATGTTACTGCTATTGTAAAAGATGGTTCTTTAATCGATTCGTTTGGATATGCGGCTGCTTGCTAAGTAACTTTATGTGTAATTGGCATACTAAAATCAATAGTACGAACGATATGGGCAATACCTACGTACGATGAGTTCTTAAATATTTGCGGCCAGAAAGACTCGAACTTTCACCAAGTTACCCTGACTAGAACCTGAATCTAGCGCGTCTACCAATTCCGCCATGGCCGCAGAAAAAACCCGCTGGAATAGTAGCAAATGCGCAAGTATCATGAGAAGCAGATTCTGCCGCTCTCTATCAAGAAATACTCTTTAGTGCATTTTGATAAAACGATCTCTCGCCTTTAGTCCCTGCCTGTGCAACACCGAGCTTAATGTACTCTTGTAAGTCAGCTTTTATTGAATTTGATTTGGGCTGATTTAAAAAAAATGTCCACAATTTAGTATCGATCTTATCATTATTAATAATGTGTCCGCCAGTTGCTATCTCATACATCTGAAAAAGCTCTTTTGGAGATAGCTTTTGA
>JABDGV010000035.1 GCA_013285825.1 Bacteroidota bacterium | reverse complement strand
ATGAAATTTTCTTGCTTGAGTAGCATTTCCAGCAGTGAATTCAAGGTCGACTCGTACCTGATAATGCTCTTTTGGTTTTGATTTTTCAGGCCTCTTCACGAGAATATATTGAATCTGTGAAAGCTCGATTGGCTGCCCGCCAGCTTCTTCTGAACAAGTGTTTGCAATTTCAGCTAGCCATGAGAAGAGTTTAGAAAGCTTTGGGGTTTCTGGGATCAAAGGATATAACGCTTGAGTTGCTAGATGCTCATCAATTTGATCAAGTGAAGCTTCAAGCTCTGAAAGTGTTTTTGGATCGTCATTAAAGCCTGCAGGCTTTACAGGAAGTGCATGGAAACTTAACTCATGAAACTGTTTTTCGAGTTTGTTTTGGCGTTCTTGAAGAAATATTTGCCCGATCCCATTGACGATTAGGGAAAGGAGGAGAAAAAGCGCTACAAAAAGCGCTACTGGCTTAAGCCATTGACGAATTTCTTCTTTTTCACATGCCTCTACTTGGTATCCGCAAGTTTGATGAAATGCATCTACGGAATTTGCTAAAAGGGCAGCGCCAAAGGCAGCAAACCTCTTGAGCGTGTTTTCAGCTTGAGGCTTGATATGAAGTTGAGTGTGTTTTAAAAATTTTAAAATAATTGATTCACTTTGTTCATCTAAAGAGCCTGTGAGAAGAATAGGCGCAGAGTCGGTAAAAGGATGGCTCTCTTTCCATGCCAATAGAATTCTTGCAATTTCACGTAATGGATCCCAGCTCTCTTCTGTAGAGCAATCGGTTAGTCCTGGGGTCGATTTTGCGTCTATAATTATATTGTTTTGCACAAGTACGATTGTGCATTCGCTTTCATCGATATCTAAAATAATGTAGGGGTCTTGAGAGTTTGTGCAGGCTTCAGAGGCAGCAGTCAAGGCTAATGCTTTTGGAAATATCCAGATAGGCTTAAGATTATGCTCAGTAAGATCGCTATAGGCATTAGCTAAGTCTGCTTTTTGTGTTAAAAAACAATAAACTGCGGCCTTATCCCTTTTCCAGGCTATTTCATATTCGTCGATGGGTATTGATAAGGCAGACTCTAAGGCTGAACGAATAACTGCTGTACGTTCGCTTGAAGCGACTTTTGGGAGAGTCAATGTACGAAAAAGCGATTGTGAAGACGGAAGGGCAAACGCAGAGGGTCTCGCATGTGCTTCTTTCTTAGATTCCTGGTGAACAAGTGTAAATTCTTTGTCTTTGAAACGTACTCGCAGGGAATAATAGCTCTGGCCACGAACTTCAACACCGTCAATTTCTTCTGAGAGAAATTTTGAAGTATTGAGATCAGAGGTTTTCAGATCTCTTGACCAACGGTTTATGTATTTTCTAAATCTATCCATAATGTCTATTGCATTTGCAATCATTGATTATCTTAAATCTTTATGATAATCTTCTATGTCAAAAGCAAATAAACACTCATGATTCGACTTTTTTTACTTTCACTCGTAGATAATTTTTCCAATATCTACTCGATTTTACTTGCGGTGAGAATTATCTCTTCCTGGTTTTACGAGCTGCAATCTTCTAAGATTATTAAAATGATTTGTGTCGTTACGGACCCTTATCTTAATCTATTCCGAAGAATCATTCCGCCTTTGGGAATGCTGGATATTAGTCCGATTTTAGCCTTTTTCGCCCTTCAAGTGGCAGCTTCTATCCTCAAATGGTTAATATTGTCGTCATCATGAATAAGATTAAACCATTGAAGCTGGGAGTGAAAGAGTTTCCGAGCAATATTTTCTATGCACCTCTTGCCGGCTGTTCCGATTTCCCTTTTCGCATGATGTCTGCCAAATTCGGTAAACCTGGCCTCCATTTTTGCGAAATGGTGAAGATGGATGCTCTTATCAGAAATGATATTGGCACGTTCCATATTCTTGATTACGCAGCTTCTATGCATCCCATCGGTGCTCAGCTGTGCGGAAGCAAGCCTGAAATTGCAGGGCAAGCGGCTCGCATGATTGAAGAGCTTGGCTTTGATTCTCTTGATTTGAACTGTGGATGCCCTGTGGATAAGGTTACCAAAGATGGCAGCGGTTCAGGGTTATTAAGAGAGCCATATCGAGTAGGCGATATTGTTGCCAATATGGTAGCAGCGGTAAAGATTCCAATAACTGTTAAGATCCGAGCAGGCTGGGATGAAGATCACCTTGTCTTCAAGGACCTTGTGCGCATTGTTGAGCTTGCTGGAGCCACAGCTATTACACTTCACGCAAGAACGAGAGAGCAGGGCTATATTGGTAATGCAAAGTGGCCTTGGATTTCGGAATGCGTGCAGGCAGCAACAAAAATTCCTGTGATTGGTAATGGAGATATATTTTCACCTTCAGATGCCCTTAAAATGATGGAAGAGACCGGCTGTCATGGTGTTTTAGTTGCAAGAGGCACCATGGGACAGCCTTGGATTGCGGATGATATCCGAAAGCTTGATGCAGGAATTTCAATTACCGAAAAAACGCTCGCAGATCGGCGTGAAATGCTTCTAGAACATCTCCACTGGACAAAGATATATCAAAACGATCGAAAAGCGCTTGTTGATATGCGAAGAGTTGGCTGCTGGTACTTCCCAAAGGCGAAAGGTACACGGCAGTTTCGAGATGCAATCGCTCATGCTGCTTCCTTGGCAGATGTTGAAGTGCTTATTAAGACATTTCCATTTGGAGAAGAACTAGGTAATGCATAAGGCAATGCTGGAATGTGTTATTATCTAGAATTTACCACAGAGAACAGAGAGCGCACAGAGAGAAACAATAACTACTTTCTCTCTGTGCGCTCTCTGTTCTCTGTGGTAAATAAATATCACAAACTTTTAATCAGCATGTGTTGGCATCAATACAGAGGCTTGCTTGAAATATATTCCTATCGGGTACGAAGCTCTAATTAAACAATATAATCTCAAAGTCATCCCCCATTTTCGCTCTTCATTTGCTTGCAAAGGCTTAAAACTGAAGAAGAGATCTAAAGAGCTCGGGCGGCTTGTTTATCTTTATCCTGAACAGTCTTTACCCCAAAATAATTTTGATCCCTTTCAACACCTCGTTTTTGCGTTACAAGAAGAGGGGATAAATTTAGGGATACTGAAACAGCTCTTTTCCCATATTTCGAGCTCCGATGTTGAGAAATATGTACTTCGAGAAAAAAAGTCCAAAGAGGCCCGAAAAATCTGGTATCTCTATGAATTTTTAACTCAATCTCTCTGCAACTTACCTGACATGGCTTCTGGCCGTTACATATCACTCATCGATTCAGTTCATTACTTTACTTCT
>JABDGV010000034.1 GCA_013285825.1 Bacteroidota bacterium | reverse complement strand
CCCCATTCTCGTTGAGATTGGAGTCTTTGGAGGCAGCTCATTCTATCCAACCGTTGCAGCGCTCTCTTATGAACACAAGGGAGTCGCCTACGGAATAGACCCCTGGAACAACGATCCATGTTTAAATGGTCTTGATGGCGAAAACTACTCCTGGTGGTCAAAGATCGACTTAAGAAAAGTGATGATCCGCTTCATCGATCTTATGCACGAAAACAAGCTCGACGAGCGCTACTGCTTAATGAGAATGACTTCCCAGCAAGCAGTCAGATTCTTTCAGGATAAGTCAATATCTGTTCTTCATATCGATGGGAACCATTCCGAAGATTCCGCGCTTTATGATGCCCAAAGCTGGCTTCCAAAGGTCAAAATTGGCGGCTATATCTGGTTTGATGATGCCAATTGGTCATCAACAAAAGGAGCGGTCATGTATCTCTTAGAGCATTGTGAGCTTGATCCCTCATGCTCGCCTGGCGATGCCTATCTGCTCTTTAGAAAAACTAGCAGTTAACAGCTACATTCAAAGGGAGCGTCTTAAGCTCCCTTTGTCACGATATTAAAAAATTCAAACTATTGTTTTAATGTTCTTCCTATTGTAAATATACTTTTTTAGACCGGGCCATAAAGTATGAGCTCTGTCCAAAATATACCCTGAATAGGAATCAAACATGACACGTTATTTAATGGCAGTCATTTGCACGCTCTTTGGATATTGCATCGATGCATCCGCTTCAAGTTTGACCTCCAAAACCTGGATCAATAATGCCGATGAAATTACAGAAGAGTGGCTAGTAGATGCTGGAGCTGAATCGGGGTATACAGAACATATTCGTCACTTTAAAATATTGTTTAACTCAATGAGTGTGAGGACTTTTTTGGAGTTTGGGGTCGGCTTTTCCACCAAGTACTTTATAGATAATAGCGAGAATGTGGTTTCTGTCGAATTTATAACTCCCGGAAGTGGTCCTGAATGGTTACAATATTGCATTAATTTGTATACGGCTTGCCCCACTTGGAAGCCAATAGCCTATTTTTCTGGAAATGGCCTAAATACCAGCTGGGCGACGTATAAGTACATGGGGAAGGAAAGCGTCTATAAAGCATGTGCCTATCAGCCTGTGTATTATAAAAGCTATGCGTTGATTGATCCTTCATTCCTATCTGATCTCAACAACTTTATAAATATGCAAGTAGCTGCAAATCCAGTTGATGTCGCCTTTATCGATGCAGGAGTTTGCATACGCGGAGATCTTGTTCAGTCTCTTTTTAATAAAGTTCCAATAATTGCCGCTCATGATATAGCGCCAATAGCAATCAGGAAATTGAACGATGTCTATGGCTACGGTCGAGTTGTAGTTCCAAGCAATTACGTAGAAATTTATGTGCCATTTGGCATGGGAACAGCTTTTTGGGTACTAAATATTGATGCATACCAAGAAATTATCATCTCTTTGCAAGAATATGCTAATGGTGTGGAACCGTAATTTATGGCCGCTTTAAGTTATATAAGGACTCATGTAAAAGAACCTTCTGGGTAAATTTTTATTTTAGCTAGGAGTATTGTAGTGAAATTCACATCATTTTTTTTATCTGCGCTGATCTTAAGTAGAAGCATCTTGTCTGCTGAATCAAATTGGGATCAGTATCGAGACAATATTGTGGCCCTTGTTCCAACTGCTCAAGGCTGGTGCCCTCAGGATAAAGCCCTGCGCATGATGAACTTAATACACGAAAGAGTTACAGATCCACACCCCGTGCTCGTTGAGATTGGTGTCTTTGGAGGCAGTTCATTCTTTCCAACTGTTGCAGCGCTCTCTTATGAAAATAGGGGGATTGCTTACGGAATTGATCCCTGGCACAACACACCCTGTTTAAATGGTCTTGATGGCGAAAACTATTCCTGGTGGTCAAAGATCGACCTAAAGAAAGTGTTAGTCCGATTTATGGATCTCATGCATGAGAACCAGCTTGACGACCGCTACTGCTTAATGAGAATGACCTCTCAGCAAGCTGTCAGATTCTTTCACGATAACTCAGTAACTGTCCTTCATATCGATGGAAACCATTCTGAAGATTCCGCATTCTATGATGCAAAGAGCTGGCTTCCAAAGGTCAAAATAGGCGGCTTCATTTGGTTTGACGATGCCAATTGGTCTTCAACAAAAGCGGCAGTCATGTACCTCTTAGAGCATTGCGAACTTGACCCCTCTTGTTCTTATGGCGACGCCTACCTTCTCTTCAGAAAAACAAGTTCTTAAAATGAACTCCCTGCAGAATATGCAGGGAGTTTGTATGACTATCGAACAGAATTAATAGGCTCTAAACTCTGATAAAGCTTTTCTTTGTCAACGACTACACACTTAATTGCGACATCATTTTCTCCGCAGACAACATAAAAGACGTCTGAGCCATCTTCATTTCCTTCCACACAGCCGCTTGGGAAAAGAACTCTAAGATCTTTTCTAGGATAGAAGTGAACGTTGGGAGTTACAGGCGTCTCATAAATTCGTTTAAACAGAATTGGTTTAGTTGACATGCGAGTAATCTTAAATGGCGGCTGATCATTAAAAGTTAAGGCCCCCATCACATAATATCGAATTTTGTTCGAGATAAAAGAGCTATGGAAGAATGTTAAGTACTCATTGCCCACCTTAATGGGAGGAGTGCCTCCTCGAATGCTGCCTAACTTCTTTTCCCACTCTTTTAACTTACTTCTGGCTCTGCTCACATACACCTTCGTGACATTGCCTTTTACGGGAAACCCTAGCTTCAAAATCTCCTGAGGGCAAAAAGAGTATACAAAAAAAACATCATCTTGTCGTGTATTTAGATTGTGATAAACAAAAGGCGACCAATTTTTTTCCCTATTAGTCCCATACGCAAGCGGCATGTCTTTGAGAACATCAAAAGTAAAGGGATCGAGTTCGGCGATTGCCATATTGCATAATTGAGGTGCAGCCTGCGTGACATGGGTATAAACCACATACAAGTTATCGTTTGCAATAAATATTCTTCCGTCTTCTGCGCTGCCATTGCCTAACGGAAGAAGTGTAGAACTATATATTGGCCGAAAGTTTGCATTGAGCCGCAAAAGCCCAACAACACCAGGATGAACACCCTTTTCATTATATTTTGGATCATATCGAAACGATAAAAGGTAGTTTTTCTCATATCGGATAATCGACGGATTATAGGGGTACTTTATTTCAGGCACTGTAATTTTAAACGTTCGACGGACAAGGCCAGTTTCATCTGCCCATCCAACTTTTTTCAACTCAGGTACATCCCTATAGTTAAAATCGAATGACAACAGTCCATCTTTCA
>JABDGV010000033.1 GCA_013285825.1 Bacteroidota bacterium | reverse complement strand
CTTGCTTGAAATGAATAGTGAATGGCTTTTAGGCAGGCGCAAACTCAATGAAGGAGTTATCAACTGCTTTACATCCATTGAAGAGCATCTGCAGAATTCTAAAAAGCTTCTGCTTGGCCTCGAAATACTCCAGAAACCAGTTTGGAAAGATCAAATAGGAGCAGAAGTTAAGCAGCTAATAGATGTGAGCATGCAGCTTCTAAATCTCTTTAAAATGACCGACAGCCGAATTGAAGCCATGAGCAATGCGTATATTAAAGATGCAACCAAGATCTTACGGCTGGAGCTTCTTTCAACTGCCTCAAGAATTTCCCAAAATCTTACGACACTTGCAAGCATCCTCTCTCCAGTGGAAAAGGAAGAGTTTATCCGATGGTGCGAATGCAATGCTGATGTCACTTTTGCTGAAACCCCTTTTGATATTGCCTCAACAATTCGAAGAAACCTCTTTGACAAACTACCAACCTGCGTTATATCGAGCGCTACCTTAACCATTCAGAACTCATTCAAAGCTATCTGTGAGCAAGTGGGGATTCGAAGCGAAGACATAAACGTCAAAACAAACCAGTTTGAATCGCCCTTTGAGTATGAAAAAAACGCTCTCTTTGCCATACCTGCCGATATTCTACCGCCCGACCACCCCTTGTTTGAACAAAATCTGCCTGAAATACTTTTAAAGCTGATCAATACGAGTAAAGGCGGCGTATTTATTCTATTCACATCGTACAGCATGTTGGAGAGTGTTTATCAAAAACTATCGCCTATTCTTATCGAACAAAATCTTCTACCCCTAAAGCAGGGTCAAATGTCTCGCTCCCGCTGCATCCAAGAATTTAAAGAACATAAAAACGCCGTCCTCTTTGGAACAGACTCTTTCTGGGAAGGCGTCGATGTCGCAGGAGCAGCTCTCAGACAGGTAATCATCACAAAACTACCCTTTCAGGTACCGACTGATCCACTCGCACAGGCACGCTCTAACTATTTGACCAAAAAAGGTAAAAATCCCTTTATGCACTATTGGCTTCCCAAGGCTGTGGTCAAATTTAAACAGGGGTTTGGAAGACTCATCAGGTCGAATCAAGATTATGGAGCAGTTATTTGCCTCGACTCAAGGCTTATTGAAAAAGCGTATGGGAAACTCTTTACGACCAGTATTCCAAAATGCCCTCAGATCACAAAACCGCTTAATGAGCTTTTGCCCATCTTGTCTACTTTCTATAAGGGCAAAAGCCTAAATCGTTAATAAAAATTATATACAAATATGGACCATACAGCTTCGTTCGTGTATAATGACTAACAAAAACAAATTATATTATGATAATTGCCTCTATAGGTCGCGTACTTTCATCGTTGTACGTTTTTTTATTTTTTTTCAGCTATCTCCTAGCTGAAGATCAGCTTATTGAAAAAACGCTCATTCAGCTTGTTGAACAATCGCCTGGAACATTGATCGATTTTTCACCCAATATACGTGCACAGGCAATCTCAAATCCTGTTCAGCAATCGCTACATCTCTCATTGCCCGATTTACTATTAGAACAAACCTGCTCGATCGATGGCAAAGGATCTTTTACGAAACAAACGTCAGTCAATCTGGCTGACTGTACTTTTACAAAGCACCCTGAACTTTCCACCCTCACGATCACAGAAAATCAATCCTCTACCAATCAAGCTTGTACAATAAAATTTGCATCTATCACTTCACTGAATGAGGCAGCAGCTCTTTTAACACAGCTTCAAGAGCAGGTAGAGAAAAGCTCTAAAAAAGTGAAGGCTCCATCACAAATTGCTCGAGAATATGGCTATACCTATCTTGCTGTATCCCCTCGAGGGCATAATTTAAATGAAATGCTAGCAAATCTGTCCCAGCTCACAGGCAAAAATAAATCGAGCCTGAAAAATGGTTGGTGCTGGCTCACGCGAACTTCGAATGGAGACACTGCAACGCTTCTTGAAGAGGCTGGAAATAGGCTTCCCATTTTTTTATTTCCTCTTGAAAATATTGACTCTGCAAACTTTTATGTAACTAATCAGATAAATGGTGAAGAGAACCACTACTCACACTCTAAAGGTCATATTCTTCAATCCGCTCGATCAAAAAACTCACGGGCCCTTCAAGAATTTTTAGGCGCTTCAAAGAACTGTACGATTGTTTTTCAAACGAGTCCAAAGCTTTCAAAAAGCACTCAAGCTTTTCTTCTGCCGAATAGCATGAGAAGAGTGCCCAAGGTTCCCTCTGATCTTTCATCCAAATTTCTCAGCTCAGTCATATCCAAGACAGAACCGCTTTTCAACTTGCAGCGCCCGTCTGGCACAACATTGTTATCGACAGCGGGCACCTCGCCCTATTCAGATAATGCTCTTCTTTATGCTATCCGTACCTACTCATTCAAAGACTTTACCCAATTTCTAAAAGCCGAATACCCAACCCTTGTGGAACTTCTGCAGCAGCCGAGTAAAATATATCCATCAAAAACGATGTGGCAATTAGCATTTTCTCTTGATAGCCATCCAATAACTGCTTGCACGACCCAAGAAGAGATCTACAATAGAATCTCCCTTCTTGGCTTTGAACTCGGAAGCCCTTTTGGCCCTGAAAGCCAGCTAAAAACTAATTCCTATCCTCTCTTCTTATCCCTTCTTGAACAGACAGCTCTCCATAAAACGTATGGACCAATAATCGAATGGTTTTATTTTAACCCCATCCCTGAAAACAGAGTGCAGCTTCTTTTCCATATCGACCGGCTTGCCTATGAAACATTCCTCCCTCGAGAACAAGTATGGAGAGCCCTTTATCATCTGCAAACGCTCTTTAAACTTGAAGCCCAGAGTCTTGAAGATGTCCGACCTTTAGTGCCAACAACTGAGCTGTTCCTTTCTGGGAAACCATCAACAATCCTGCATGAACCTCAAAGGCTGCTCTATTCAAGCTATTTCTGGGAAAGGAACGATCCTCTTCATAGAGATGGACTTGCACTCATGATTAAGCGAAATAAATATGAAGCTGAACTCCTTCAAAAACCTCATTCCAAATGGTATGGCCGCTTTTTCAAATGGCTTGAACAGCAAAATTTTGATAAGCCAGCAACAATTTATTTATCT
This sequence comes from Bacteroidota bacterium, assembly GCA_013285825.1. Taxonomy (GTDB): domain Bacteria; phylum Chlamydiota; class Chlamydiia; order Chlamydiales; family FEN-1388; genus JABDGV01. The sequence goes on along the minus strand of JABDGV010000033.1, from coordinate 222 downwards.
AAAGATGAACGTAAAGCCTATCTTGCACAGTTTGATGGCAACAAAATCATACACCCGAAAATTAAACTATCACCCACATCTAAAAGCGTTATGTTCGTAGTTGACTCTGAAGGCAGTATCTACATTGGCGTAAAGTCTGATGGAGGAGTAAATATCCCTGCCTTTGCCCACTCTTCATTTTTAGCAGGAGAAGCAGTCACTTCTGCGGGAAGGCTTGTCATT
>JABDGV010000032.1 GCA_013285825.1 Bacteroidota bacterium | reverse complement strand
AAGCTCTTTTGCAAGCGGGATGATCGACCAGTTCTCTTTTGGAATGTGTTTCAGCACTTGGAGCGCCTCTTGAGCGCTGATGGAGGGGTCGTCGTCGCTGATTCTTGGATGGGTGAGGTTTGTGACGATGGCATAATCAGGCTTTAAGAATGCGCAGATTTTATCCATCTCATTTCGTTTTGTGGCTGCTGCCTCAATGAATGCAAGCTTATGGCTTGGAAGAATCGAGAGAACGCTGAGGGCCACACCTATTTGACTATTGAAGCTCTCAGGGCTTGAAAAGACCTCTTCCTCAGAGAATATATGCGAGAGGATGTCTTTGAGCATTGTCTTTCCGCAAAGGCCTGTGATTGCAACAATCTTAGCTTTAAGATGCGAGCGGTAAATGCCTGCCAATTCCTGCAAAGCTTGAAGAGGTGATTCGACCTCTATGATCCGCTTTTCATAGCCTTCGCAGGTAAACCCCTTTCGAACGATGGCATAGCGCGCTCCATTATCAAGTGCATGGCGCACAAAGAGATGGCCGTGGGTTCTTGTTCCTTCAAGTGCGACAAAGAGGGCATTTTGAGAATGGATTCGACGCGAGTCGATGACTATTTGATCAATATGGCAAGGACTTAAGTCTGGTTTCCATTCCTTAATGTTAATCATCAATATTTCCTTGCCAGTTGATTAAACCGCCGCGCTGCAATGAAGCCAAGAATAATCCAGGGAAGAAGAGTTGCAGAGGCGGGGCTAACTATAGAGGTTCGTGCAAGAATTGAAAAGGCCTGAAGAAAAATTTGTGTAATTAAGAGAAGGGCTGCAGTGATGAAGAGGGAGTACACCTTAGTTTTTCTCCCAAAATCAATGGTTGTAAGCATGGGAATAAGTACGGCAAGCAGGCAGAAAAGGGGAGTTGTCAGTTTTTGCAGCAAACTTAAATGGACATCGATTGAACGCTCGCTTTGAGAGTCCCAGTACCTTGGGAAAATATGAAAGAGCTGGCTGAGTGAAAGCTGTTTTGGCGGGGCCGTTGCGCAAAGAAGGCTCTCTTTATCAATGTGAATTTGTGGGAGTTTTTTTGTAGTATACGAGTTTTGAAGGCGAAAGGAGCCAGATTCATCTCGTTCAAAGTCTTGGAGGTAGGAAGCTTCAGCGCCCTCATTTTCTATCTTGAGGATGTTCATAAAGGATATTGAATTGAAGGAGTTGATGAGAAAGACGCATTCAAGCTCTTTGTTTTTACTCGAATAGCCGCTGAAAAGAAGCCTCGAGCCATTTTCAAGCATTATCTGACCCACGCCTGAAAAAAGCTCTTCCTTCTTATTTCTTCCAAAATCGCTGCTTTCAATTTGACTTAAGCGGGGAAGAGCTTTTGGCAAGATGATCTGGTAGTGAACAAAGAGAAAGAGAGCAAAGAGCAGGGCTGTTACAAAAATAGGTTTGAGAATCTCAACGATTGAGCGGCCAGCGCAAAGCAAGGGCACAAACTCACATCTTCGCAATGCTTGATTCAAGAGCTGCACGGCTGCGATGCCGAGGGCAAAGGGGATGAGGACATCTAAGCGTTTAGCAAGCAGGCAGCCATAATAGGTGATCCAGAGGGAAAATTGGGTCTTTTTATCCAGGAGATCGCGCATATGCATCATTATATCAATCAAGATGATGAGTCCTGAAAAGAGGGCAAGGTAGCCAATGGTTCCAAAGAAGCTCTTACGGAAGAAGTAGAGGTTGGAGATCCCAAAGCGTCTTTTCAGCCAGTTCATACAACCCCCATTTCAAGCGTATGGACGCGTTTGATATAGAGCTTCCACAATATAATGTGGGGCAGTATAAAGAGAGGGACAGCTATGAATGCGAGTTCATCAACAGATTTTGCGGCGAGGTAGAAAACAACAAAAAATGTTACGTAGAGAACGCAATGAAGGGCGGATGAATTTGAATCTCTTCGGCCGATAGTAATAGCAGAAGCAGCTCCAAGCAAGGTTAAAGTGAAGCAGGCTAAAGCTAAAGATGCCCTTCGAGCAATTTCAGAATAGATGCGTTCGCGTTTCTTCTCCTCTACTTTGCTTGAAGCGCCTTTAAGCTGGTCTTGAGCAATTTCTTGAGAAAGTTCTTCTCGTCTTGCAAGAAGGATCCTGAGGGGCAAGTGTTCTTCAGAAATTTTCCATCCTCGAGCGCCTGTAAGTTCGTAGAGATGCTCGGACGGGGTTTCTACGGTCTTTGCATTTTCAATCATTAGGTCGGCAAAGGTGTTGCGGATGGGGGTTGCTGTAATAACTGTTGCCGTTGTTGCGTCAACGACGCTGTCATGATAGTAGAGATCTTTAGCAAGAACAAGCGCAAGGCCGCCATTCGTACGGTTTAAGCAGACAAACAGGTCCTGAGCATGTTCACCTCTTTTTAAAGAGCCTTTGAGGTCAAAGGCAACATCGGATCCGCGCATATGTTGCGAGGTGTGGACGAGGGCTAAAGGTTCTGCTAGGCGGACATCAAATTCAAGTTTTTTGGCGCCTAAGTGGCAGGAGGCTCCAAAGTCAAAGAGAACAGAGAACATCAAGAGGCCCAAAATTGCGCCAGAGATTCCGAGCGGGTAGAGAATATCTTTTATCGAGAAGCCTAGAGCTCGAAGCGCTGTGATTTGATGATCGCTATTGAGCTGAGAAAAGTAGGTGTAGGCGGCCCAAACGGCAGAGATGGGAATGGCGATTTGTACAAGGTAGGGGATTTGAAAGGCGACAAAGAGAATGATCTTAAACAAGCCTGCGCCCAATGAGATAAACTTGGCGATATCTTCGATTTTGGTAGTGATCAAGATAGCGACAAGAGTGAAAACGGTCGATAGGAGAGATCTGAAAAATCCTTGGGCAATAGTTTTCCACAGAATTGGAGTTTTCACTTTCGGAATTTGCACTATAAACAACCTTGAAAGAGCGTGCATAAAACTATATAGAGTGGTTGATTAAAATTCAGGTCTCATTACGGGACCAATCTTCCAAATTTCCTTTTTTAGAGGCTTTAAGGGTGACAACATCACAAGAAACTCCCAAACTCTCAGCAAAGCGTTGTACTTCTTGAGCTTCATGCGCGCTTTCGGGACGCCAATTGTGATCGATATGGACAGCTTTGATGAGCTCTGGATCCATCTTTAGAAAGTGAATGAGGCTATAGAGCAGAAAGGCAGAATCAGGCCCACCCGACAGTCCCAGCACCACTTTCGAAGTAGCGAGGGTAGGAAAAAAATTTCTGCAAAAAGACTTTAACTCACGTTTAAATTGCGGCAGGCGCATGAAAGAAAGAGATCTCCATTAGTATTAAAGATTATGTCTGATGCGATCATTTTTTAAACTCTTGTCTT
>JABDGV010000031.1:3055-3744 GCA_013285825.1 Bacteroidota bacterium | reverse complement strand
AAAGCTGGAGTGATTCTCACATTGGTTCCGACCTGATTTTCTTAACTTTTTGCAAAAATGCCGATAAGCCATTTTCGGTTTGGAAAGAGAAAAATAAGTTAAGCTATTCTCAAGCTGAAGCTATTGTAAAAAAAATACGAGCAGGCCGCACTATGGACTCACCCTCTGCTGAATCATGCCTCCAAGCCCTCACTAAATACTGCAAAAACTTGACCGCCCTTGTCAAACAGGGCAAGCTCGATCCGGTTATTGGCCGTGATGATGAGATCAGGCGAACCATTCAAGTTCTCTCAAGAAGAACAAAAAATAACCCGATGCTCATCGGCGAACCAGGCGTTGGCATGACTGCTATTGCTGAAGGACTTGCACAGAGAATTGTTCAAGGCGATGTTCCAGACAGTTTAAAAAATAAAGAGCTCTTCGCTCTCGACTTAGGTTCTCTCGTAGCAGGAACCAAGTATCGAGGAGAATTTGAGGAGCGGTTAAAGGGCATTCTCAAAGAGATTGAGCAGAATGAAGGCAAAGTAATCCTCTTCATCGACGAAGTCCACACACTTATCGGCGCAGGATCTGCTGAAGGGTCTATGGACGCTGCAAACCTTCTCAAACCTGCCCTTGCTCGAGGAACTCTCCATTGTATAGGAGCTACGACCCTCAACGAATACCAAAAGCATATTGAAAAAGATGCC
>JABDGV010000031.1:0-3045 GCA_013285825.1 Bacteroidota bacterium | reverse complement strand
AAAAGGGATGTAATTGATTGTGAGATGGTATCTGGTTCTGTTGTCACTGCGATATTGAAAAAGATGCCGCCCTTGAAAGACGCTTTCAGCCAGTATTCATCAAAGAACCGACCATTGAAGATACCATTGCCATCTTGCGAGGGCTTAAAGAGCGTTATGAAATCTTCCACGGCGTTCGAATCACGGAAGGAGCCATCCATGCAGCTGCCTTTCTTTCCGCCCGCTATATCACCGACCGCTTTCTTCCAGATAAGGCGATTGACTTGATTGATGAAGCAGCAAGCCTTATACGCATGCAGCTGGGCTCAAGACCCCTTCCAATCGATGTCAAAGAGCGGCAGCTCGCCTCCCTAATCGTAGAACAAGAGGCCCTACGTCGAGAAGACAGCCCAGCGTCACGCCAAGAAGTTCAGAAAATTGAAGGGAAGATTGCTACAATTAAAGAGGAGCTATCCCTTCTTAAACACCAATGGGAAGAGGAAAAGAAACTTCTAGAAGCAGTCAAAGAAAATAAAGACAAAATCGAGCATCTGAAGTTTCAAGAAGAAGAGTATGAGCGAAAGCTCGACTACCAAAAAGTTGCCGAAATCCGCTACAGCACGATCCCTAAGCTCCAAGAGGAAATTGTAAAAAAAGAAAAAGAGCTCCACGACAGGCCAAACAGACTTTTGCAGGAGGAAGTAGACGAATCGCTCATCGCCCATGTCGTCTCAAAATGGACCGGCATCCCAGTTCAAAAAATGCTTGCTGGCGAAGCAGAACGGCTGATGCACCTTGAAGAAGCTTTAGGCCAGCGTGTTATTGGACAAGAGTATGCGATCGATGCAGTTGCTGAAGCAGTTCGCAGATCACGTGCAGGCCTTTCAGACCCAAGCCGCCCAATGGGAGTCTTTCTCTTTATAGGTCCAACAGGCGTTGGAAAAACAGAGCTTGCAAAAGCCCTTGCTGAACAGCTCTTCAACCAAGAAGATGCCATTATCCGCCTCGACATGTCTGAGTATATGGAGAAGCACTCCGTTTCACGTCTTATTGGATCGCCTCCAGGCTATGTGGGATATGATGAAGGAGGACAGCTTACAGAAGCTCTGCGCCGCCGTCCCTACTCAATCGTGCTTCTCGACGAAATTGAGAAGGCAAACCCAGAGGTCTTTAACATACTTCTCCAGGTGTTTGATGATGGACGATTGACCGACAGCAAAGGACGGGTCGTCAACTGCAAGAACGCCCTCTTCATCATGACCTCAAACCTTGGCTCCGACCTTCTTTTACAAAGATTAGAGCATGCCAAGCATCAGCTCGATAAGGAGACCATCCTCTCAATACTCGATCCGGTCATTAAAGCCCATTTTAGGCCTGAGTTTTTGAACCGCCTAGATGATATCCTCCCCTTCTTGCCACTTAAAGCTGAAGATATGCATAAGATTGTCTTGATTCAGCTGCACCGTTTGGAGGAGCGGCTTCTAGAGAAGAACATCACTTTGAGTTGGGAGCAAGAGGTCATCGACTACCTCTCTAAAGAGGGCTATGACCCCCTCTTTGGTGCCCGCCCATTAAAGCGGCTCATCCAAAACAAGGTGGTAAATATCCTCTCATCGGCAATTTTATCTGGAAAAATACTGGGAGATTGCGACGTCCATCTCGTGATGGATAGCAAAGAAAATATTGGATTTACTACTCAAAAGTTGAATGCTACTACCAAGAAAGGCCGTCACAACAGCAAGTCTTGAGCAGTTTATATTTTTGATTGAACTTTTTGTTGTAACCATGGCTTGAACAAATGAGTATATACACCCTCTTTGATCCAGAAGGGCACTTTTTTCCTTTCATTCTCACAGCTCCAAAAGTAAGCCTTTTGTTTGTTACGATCCTTCAAGCAATTCACTAAACATCCTGGGGTGAAATATTCCATCAGATAGGCTGTAAGGACATCTTTTTCATAATCTCCTAACATCTGCATCTTAAACTCTTTTAATCCCGTCCATGGCTCTTTTTCGTATGTATCCAAAACACTTTGTACGCTTTTTTCTGACCAGAATCCCCGAAGCCGGTGCACCTTAAGAGCCATAGCTATTAGTTCAGTGGTCTGCTTTTCCTCTTCGGTAAGTTCTTGCCCAAGCTCCTGTTTTTGAGCGATCGATAGTTTTTCTTTGATTGCCTGCTTATATTCTAGGTACTCTTTTTTCAATATCGCAGTGACAACAGAACCAGATACCATCTCACAATCAATTACATCCCTTTTCACGGCTATTTTTACAATTTTATGAACAAGCTCATCAACTGTTGGAATAGTAGACAAACTATTCACACACACTTCAAGAACTTCGCGATAGGCACGGGAGACTGGTCCAGCTAAACGTATAAACTCAGAACAGTTGCGTAAAGTAAGATGCATATGTTCTTCAAACCAATCGATGGTACACTCACTGCTTTTAGGAATAGGGAATTGCAGCCAGTGAATATGCTCAGCCCTATTTTCTATTTGAAGAAAATCTGGTTCATCTTTAAATTTTTTAGTTTCCAGCGAATAGAATCGACGACCAGCCAACTTTGTAAGTACAACATGATTAGGGTTTGACTTGTTAAGCCCGTCTTTTTTCAGAATCCCTGGGATTTTGAGCTCTTGTACTTCTTGCAACTCATTGAAGTAGGAAATATCGTCCTGTTCTCTCGTAGGTGACCCAAATAAACAATCGCAAATGCCGCATAAAAACATAGTAAATTAGATTTCCATAAGGACAAGAGATCCAGAATCCAAAGTTTCATCCTCAGTAGATGGCAATTTAGATTTAAACCAAGGATGGAGGACATTGGCGAAAATTCCCTTCATCTTAACAGGGTCCTTTAGTTTACTCTCTTCTGTTTCTTTTGTGGGGTCTTCTTCAATTAAAAATTCAGAACCAAAATAGTTTATAAGCTGTTTGTTAACTTCATCAATTTTGCTAAGTTTACTTTTCATCTTGAATTCTTTTTTCCCTTCCCAGGATTCATCTTTGTAGGCTTTGAGAACTGCTTTAATGCTTGAAATGCTCCATTCCCTATAAAGTT
>JABDGV010000030.1 GCA_013285825.1 Bacteroidota bacterium | reverse complement strand
GGGTTCTTTTCAAAGTCATCGAGTACCTCTCGGTAAGCGCGAGAGATTACTCCAGCAAAACATTCAAAATCTGTTTTACTAAATATTTGACGCATATGCTCCTCAAACAAACTGGGAGTGCGCGCATCAACTTTGGGGAATACAAAAGGACTATGCGCAGGCGATTTTCCCATCTCCAATTTTAATTCTTTATCCAAACAGCTGCCTTCATTAAAAGTAGATAACGGATAAAGCCTACAGGTACTTTTCTCACTAAAAGATAGTTTCGGTTTTTTTATGGAGAAAACATCGTCTACCCTTTTCTTTAAAACCCCTTTAAGGTTTTGTTCAGCTTCTGAGTATTCAATGTTGTATTGATACAACTCATTATCAATAGTAATAACACTTTTATTTATTTTCATATTTAAACTCGACTTAGTACTATCAATTTTAACGGATCCGTTTGATTTTGTTAAGTCCATTAAGGGCCGCAACTCGATACCCTTCTGCGTAGGTGGGGATATGATGATGGAGGAGGGCAAGGAAAATATAGGCTTCAAAACTCAAGCGTTGAATTCGGCTACGAAAAAGAATCATCCCCAAAAAGGTCGTCATCATTAGAGGACAATTTTGATCTAAACCAAGGCTTAAGAACAGATGTAAAGATCCCTTTGACTGTCTTAGGCTCCTTTGGTTCTTTCTTGGTTTGTTTTATAGAAAGTGTCTTTGGATCAATATCTAGAGGGCGAAACTCATAGGGATCTTCTTCGATAAGGCACTCAAGCCCGAAATAGCCTCCAAGATTCAATTCGACTTCCTCCCTTTTGGTAAGGATGCTGGTCATCTCGAATGACTTTTTCCCTTTCCACTGATTATCACTATAGCTTTTTAGAACTTGTTTGATGCTCGATACTCGCCATTCCCTAAACAGATCATTCGCTTCTTTGTTCTTCAAATCACTGTTTAGATAGCTCATCACAGCTGCATGGGAAATTTGTATGACCTCTTCTGGATCTTCTTTTTGTTTTAAATCTTGGTTGTTCTGAGTACGTTTTCTGACTACGGCATTGTGGAAAATTTTTTTCGCATCGATGGGCTCTTTCTTCTCAACCGTTTCTTTAAACTTCTTCATGTTAAGAAGATGTATCGTGGATTCGTCTGAAATGGGTATTCCGACTTCGGAATTTATTTTCAATTCTGGATTTTCTGGCTTGGGCAATAAGCATACCATCGCTTTATCTGAAATCTCTACGGTATCGCTGGTATCTATCCCTTCGATCTTCTCTAACAGAGATTCCATAAAGTCGTCATATCTTGGAATAGAGGAGGGCGGCTCCTTTTCAAATTCTTCGAGCAGCTCTCGATATGCTCGTGAGACTACTCCAGCATATGTCTGAAATTCTGTATGAGCTATTTTTTGACGCATGTGTTCTTCAAATATATTCGGCGTACACTCTTCTATTTTAGGAAAAACAAAAGTACTTTCCTTTGCAAATTTCCCAGCTTCTAATTTTACATCTTCTTGCAGACACTCACCTTCGCCTAAAGGATAGAGCCTCTTTTTGCAGCTCGTATTGAAAGTTACTTCTGGTTTTTTTTTGGTGAAAACGTCGTTTGTTTTCGAATCCTTTGTTTTCAAAGAACTTCGGCTGATTTTGTTGAGCTCTTCTTCAGTGTACTCAATCTTGAATGGCAGGCTCTTTGAATCGATTTGAATAAAACTATGTTCGATCATACGTTAGCGAATCCGCTTGATCTTGTTTAATCCGTTAAGGGCCGCAACACGGTAGCCCTCTGCATATGTGGGATAATTAAAAACCTGATCGATGAAAAAATCAATACGCGCATGAAAATTCATAGCAACTTGTCCGATGTGGATAACCTCTGTAGCTCCTCGGCCAATAACATGAACTCCAAGGAGTTCAAGAGTGTCGGCATGGAAAAGTAATTTAAAGAGGCCGACGTTGCTTCCGTCAATATGGCCGCGGGCAATTTCATAATAGTAGGCGCGCCCGACCTCATACCGAAACTGCAGCTCTTTAAGCTCCTCTTCGGTATATCCGCAGGTCGATATCTCTGGGATTGAATAAATTCCCATGGGATAGACTTTTGGAAAATGGTGTGTCTGGGCCCCACAGGCGTGTCTGGCAGCAAGGCGTCCTTGCTCCATGCTTGTTGAACCTAAGCAAGGACCACCAATAACGTCTCCAACAGCATAAATATTGAGCTGCGTAGTCTGAAAAAGAGCATTGACAGGCACATACCCTTTTTGGTCTATCTGAAGGCCAGTATTTTGCAGGTGAAGAGAATCTACGTTGGCTGTACGGCCAAGGGCATAAAGTACCACTTCCCCCTCAACGGTTCCGCCATCCTTGAAGGTGACAACTCCCTTATCCCCGACTCTATCTACTTTTACAGGCTCTTTGTTGCCGAGCACTTGAAGCCCCAGTTCCGAAAGAGCTGTTTGCAGATGCATACCGATTTCACCATCAAGAAGGGGCAATATATGGTCCCGCTTATCGACAATGGTCACCTGCGTGCCCAAAGCTGCATAGAAAGAGGCATATTCAGAACCAATGACGCCGCCTCCAAGGACTACCATTGTCTTGGGAACACGGTTTAAAGCTAAAAGGCTCGTAGAATCGACAATCACTTCCTTATCAAAGGGAATCTCGAGAGGTACACGTGGTTTTGAACCTGTTGCTATGATCATGTACTCTGCCGTCACCTGATGGGTCACTCGAAATTCATCGTCCATGATGAGCAGCTGATGAGGGTTTTCAAAGCGAGCTGTTCCGTGAATCAAGATCACATTGTTCTTCCGAAACTGCCGAAGAACCATATTCTTTTCTTCTTCAATAACCTTCGTCAGACGGAAGTTAAGATCGCTAATCGTTGTTTCGTGTATGGGACGATCCTTGGCATAAAAGCTTCGGTTATTGAAGTCGGTTAAATTGACAATAGCTTCTCGAAGAGTTTTTGACGGAATCGTTCCAGAGTAAAGACATGCGCCGCCGGGAAAGGGGTCTTTTTCAATAATACACACCTTTTTCCCAAGTTTTGCTACTTGAATTGCGGCCTTTTGTCCTGCAGGACCCGACCCAATTATGGCCATATCGACTTTTACATCTTCCATCCGGCAATTATCCCATCTCTTAAAACTCAAGATGTACCATACTTTTCAAAAAGCTGCTATATAATGAATATTAAATAAGAACTGGTATGGCCAAAAAAAAGATTGACTACTCAAAAGTTGAGCAGCACTTAGCTGAAGCGCTCATTCGTATGCAGGTAGATCAGCTCACTCATGGAAAACCGACAGCCTCTCAGCGATCGAAGGATTATTATGGCCTTGATGACACAACGCCCCGTCCTGTACGTGAAGACCCTGTTGAACGGCTCATCGAAGAGGGACTTGTAGAAAAGCCTGGCGTGGAACAGGTAGAAATCGAAGATTTTTCTTCTACTCCAGATAAAATTCAACAATCGACACAAAGACGCTCAGCCCCTCCACAGCTACCTATTCCCCTTCCAAAAGCTCCAAGCAAAGAGATGGTTGAAGAACCCATATCCGATCTTCTTCTTCTTAGAAGACATATTTTCTGGATGAAGCAGCAGGGCATTCAAGACCGATATGAGCAATTGGGAACAAGCATGCCTGAAATATTTGCTTTGAGAAGAAAGAGCAGGCTATCCGATGAAGATAAGCTCCGCATCCAAGCATTATTAAAAAAGGCAAGAGCTATACGCGAATCGATCATGGAGCAGAAGGGCACAGTGAGCGATGAGATGCTGATTGAGTCTGAGCAAAAGAAGCACAAAACAAAACGATTAAATGTGCGTGAAAAATGGCTGCAACTCTGCAGCTCTTCTTTGAATAGGGGGTTGAGTTTGAGGAGGTCTTTGATCGTAGAGATAATGCTGATTGCATACGCTTTAAGTTCTTCGGTCTGGCCGACATAATCATCATGGTAGGTAACATGTGCTTTTAA
>JABDGV010000029.1 GCA_013285825.1 Bacteroidota bacterium | reverse complement strand
GATAGGATTCATGAAACAGACACTACAGCAGGAAAAGACTGAATTGAAGCCGCTTTCCAACCGAGTGCTGGTAAAGCGCCTTGAAGCAGAAGAGACAATGAAAGGAGGGCTCATCCTTCCCGATACAGCAAAGAAAAAGCAAGAGCGCGCACAGGTAATCGCTGTAGGTCCAGGCAAGATGGATAAAAACGGCAAATTGATCCCAATGCCGGTGAAAAAGGGCGACATCATCTTGATGGATAAATATTCCGGTCAAGAGGCAACCATCAATGATGAAGAATTTGTAATCGTTCGCGCAGACGACATCATCGCAATCGTACAATAGGTGAAAATATGGCTCCCAAAGATATTAAGTTCAAAGAAGAAGCACGTCAAAAGATTTTAAAAGGTGTTCAAACCCTAGCCCAAGCTGTAAAAGTAACTCTTGGCCCTAAGGGAAGAAACGTCATCATCGACAAAAGCTTTGGCGCTCCCCACATCACGAAAGATGGCGTAACCGTTGCTAAAGAGATCGAGCTCGAAGACAAATTCGAGAATATGGGCGCTCAGATGGTTAAGGAAGTTGCAAGCAAGACTGCTGATAAAGCAGGCGACGGGACAACTACGGCTACAGTTCTAGCAGAAGCAATTTATGCTGAAGGCCTTCGAAACGTTGCAGCGGGCGCAAACCCAATGATGCTCAAGCGCGGCATGGAAAAGTCACTTAAAGTTATCCTTGAGCAGCTTCAAAAGCGTTCGAAGAAAATCAAAGATAAGAAAGAGATAGCTCAGGTTGCAACCATCTCTGCAAACAACGACTCGGAAATTGGCGAGATTATTGCTCAAGCGATCGACCGAGTAGGCAAAGAGGGCTCAATTACTGTTGAAGAGGGCAAAGGCTTTACAACCACTCTCGACGTTGTAGAGGGCATGAACTTTGACCGCGGCTATCTATCCGCCTACTTCATGACCAATCCAGAAACGCAAGAGTGCGTCCTCGAAGATGCCTACATCTTGATCTCCGAAAAGAAAATTACCGGAATCAAAGACTTTATTCCTCTTCTTCAGGCAGTTGCAGAATCGGGAAAACCGCTTCTCATTATTGCTGAAGACATTGAGGGCGAAGCGCTTGCGACACTCGTTGTAAACAGGCTTCGCGGCGGCTTGAAAGTATGTGCTGTAAAAGCTCCGGGCTTTGGCGATCGCCGTAAATCGATCCTGCAAGACATCGCGACTATTACCGGCGGCCAGTTTATCAGCGAAGAGCTGGGACTCAAACTTGAAAATGTCACTTTAGCAATGCTTGGACGTGCCAAAAAAGCGATCGTCAAGAAAGATGATACAACGCTTGTAGAAGGCCTCGGATCCAAGAAAGAGATCGAAGCGAGAAGCAATCAGATTCGTCAGCAGATCAAAGACGCAACCTCTGATTATGACCGCGAAAAGCTTCAAGCGGTGTTGCAGTCATCCGCGTCGGAGCTGCGACTGAAATCGAAATGAAAGAGAGAAAAGATAGAGTAGACGATGCTCAGCATGCAACGGCTGCTGCAATTGAAGAGGGCATCCTTCCAGGCGGTGGAAGTGCTTTTGTTCGCTGCATCCCAGCTGTAAAAGAGCTTGCTAACAAGCTTGAAGGCGATGAGAAAACAGGCGCTCTTATTATTGCTAAAGCACTCTCCTCACCTCTTAGACAGATTGCTGAAAATGCTGGCCTTGAAGGCGCCATTATCTTGCAAGAAGTTGAAAAGCTCGGAGAAAACTTTGGCTACGATGCGCGTGAAGGCAAATTTGTTGATATGATCAGTGCTGGAATTCTAGATCCAACAAAAGTTGCCCGCTGTGCTCTTGAAAATGCAGTCTCTATTGCTGCAATGCTTCTTACAACCGAAGCAATTGTTGCCGATATGCCTCAAGATGAAAAACCAGCCGCTGCCCATCAGCATGCGGGTATGGATTACTAATCCCATCTTTGCTCCCGGAATTTCCGGGAGCAATTATACCTCTCCTTCTGTTACTCTCAAAAAAAATATGTACGGTATCTTATGAAGCGTTGGCTGCTCTTTCTTGTATCCTTCATACTTCTTTTGGCTATCAGCTTTTCTGCCTTTATCTTCATTAGCCGTACGCGTCTTATCGAAGCTGCGTTAACCCGCAATACAGCCCTTCGCTGCTCTATTGGAAGCATAACCTTTGGAATGAAACAGCAATCAATTCATGACCTTACCTGCACCCTTCCTGATCAATCAATGCTGTCTATTCAGGACTTGACTATCGACCTTTCCCTCTTTCGGGCATCTTATTGGGCTGTTAACCCCTTTATGCCGTTGCTCCCTTTAGGAAATTGCACTGCCTCAGGTATTCATTTCCAAACTGTTGCCTCGACATCCGATTTTTCACACAATGGATGGAAGACATGGCTTGAAAGTGTTCAAAAACAGAAAGGCCCCATAACACTTCATAGCATTGCCCTCAATGCTGTGCAGCTGACAGTACGAAACGATGCCCTATCAGGCGCTTCACTCTCACCTCAGACCCACTCTACTATTGTGATTTTTGCAAGGGAGCCAAGCTCGCTCCAATCAATTCTCTATGAAGTGGTCTTAACCCTTCTTGAAGATTCTTCAAGCCAGCTGGGACTTCCCTATCTTCAACCCGATCACACACCAAAAATTCAGTGATTTGTATATTATTATTGCTACGAAAATAGCAACTTCGCTAGGATTTCAGCTCGAAGTGTTAACCGTATATTCCGGAATAGCTCAGCGGTAGAGCAGCGGACTGTTAATCCGTTGGTCGTAGGTTCAAATCCTACTTCCGGAGATCCCCTTTCCCCCCTCCCAAAAATCTCAGAAGTACTTTTTAACAAGAGGCTTCTATGAGAACATTCATCAAAACTCGTGATTTCCACATTTTTTACGCAACTCATCTGGTTAGAACTGGAATTTAACTAAAGAGATTGAGGAAAACATAAAAGATGCGAAAGAAGAGGCTGAATAGCTCGCTTATTGCAGACTGAGGGAAACATCATTACGATATTCCCCTCTTTACTTTGTATTTAACTATTCAGTTTATTAACTGATTATTTTGAATACTTAACCCGTGCAATCTCATTCATACGTAAACGTGTACGTTCTGCAATAGCAGCTGGTATTTGATAGAATTCCCGGATATCAGTGAGCTTTGTAAAAAATCGTTTTCTTGTCCAACCCGATGATTCACACAGCTTTCGTATGTTCTCAATTTGTTCATTCATCTTTTCTTGAGTTGAATGAGATTCAGGCGTGTGTGGATATGTCATATAGATCTCGCCATCTTCGTTAGACCCAAGTGGTCTACTTTTTACCACAAACCGTAGCTGGGAACGCTCAGTATGCATCTTAACAAAGTCCAGGCCTCTCTCAAGAGATTCTACCCAATATACACTGGATTCATTAAAAGGCACTACACCATATTCCTGAATACTACTCATAATGTCTCCAAGTTTAATTTAACTCGTTCATTTTGAATTAATTAATTATTTAATAAAATATTTATTTAATCTATTTATCTAAAAATAACACTGTTAAATAAATTTCGAGTTATATATAAAATAAATATGTTTAAAACTTAAAAAGGATGAATATATGTTGATTGAATGCAGCATGCAAAAAAAAATAGCTCCGTTTTTCCAACATGCGAATCTTGAGAATCCATCTACTATACATAGTTCATGGACATCGGGTGGAGTAGATAGGGCTCATCGAGTATATAAAAATTGCGTAAGTTGTAACGTCGATAGATTTGATCATGACGAAATGAATGATGTTAGTTTAATTAGGTTAGGAACAAACACCTATCATTGTAATAGTTGCAACACAAAGGTCATGCCGCTAGCATCTAAATTAGCAAAAGAAAATTCAACAATTTTTAATTCGATATGGAATAACTATCTTTATGGCACAAAATCGCAGATGAAATTGCGATCAGGCAAAAACATATATTATCGGCCAGAAATTAGAGACCTAACTTACTCAATACGTCGGAAATAGCCTAAGTAATTCACTCATCATA
>JABDGV010000028.1:2936-4860 GCA_013285825.1 Bacteroidota bacterium | reverse complement strand
TTGACCAGGACAAATGCCTAGGTATTGTATTTAGCGAGAATCAATAATCCTGAAAACAGCTTAGCTTAATAGTATAAGTTAAGCTGTTTTTTCTAACTTAATAGAAGACAAGCTCTTCCATTCCCTTGAACAAAGATCTCTTCATTTAAGAAGAGATACTTACCTGCCCAAACGCCAAATGCCGTCAACCCTATTACTCCCAAAGCAAGACCCAAGAGAGCTGGTGCAATCGCGGTAAAGAAGAGAAGTGCGTGAAGCGCAACCGATGCAATAGTTAAAGCTAAGGAAACCACGTTTAAAGAGAGCATAAGCGCAGCTCGCTCCCTCATCTTAGCATAAAACTCTTTCGTATCTTTAAGAGCGCCGGGCTCTTTGTTGAGAAGAGATGTTCGAAGAGCATCAATTCTTTCAGCGATTTTACACTCTTTTGAAACCTCAAGCTGCTCACGTATCACTTTGAAATCGAGCCTTTTCAGCCGGCCAAGCTCGAAATAGGCGGTTTCAATATTGTTGAGATTCTTGACCCCAGCTTGTATGACTTGGAAAGATTTTGCTTGGCTGCCTAGATCCCAAGCTTCAAGCGCGCACCTTAAAACTGAGAAAGGCCAAAACAGCACATTAAACACCTTAAACGCCTGTACCTTTGCAACCACTCCCAGAGTTGCGAGATACTTATAGGGCAGTAAAATGGCTTTCACAACAGATGGGATTACAGAGACCGCATTCAAAGTTAAATGCAGAGCGGTCGACCAATCACGAGCTTGTACAGCTGTAAATACAGTTTTTGCAAAATTTGCAATTTTGAATGGAATCAGGGGGAGTTTAAAAAATTTAAGAAAGTTTTTTACATACATCGCTCTACTGGGAAGCATAGAATCTGCCAGCTCATATGCGTTAGCAATGATTTTAAAAACCTTTCTGCCCGCTTTTGCAACTTTGCTTATTGGCACAAGGACATGGTCAGCAGCCTTAAATGCTTCTTCCGGAGTCCAATAAGCGTTAGCACAAGCTTCAACCCTGAGTGCCATTTTCCTAAGAATCCACGTTATCATTCGTGGATACTTAAAACGGCACCTCTATTTTTTAGCCAATAGAATCTAAAAACTATCGCACTACGGGCGCAGAAACACATCCTGGAGTTGGTTTAAAGATGTATTGGGCAAGATTTTTAAACTTAACAGCCTTATCCTTCATCCAGGTAACACTCTTTTGAGCTAAATTCTTTGCATTCGGATCGAAGATATCATTTTTCAAAAAGAGCTTCTTGCCTGCCCAGACAGCAAACATACCCACTTCAAGAGCCGCGAAAGCCAAGCCAAAGGCCGCCGGAGCAAATGGTGTGAAGAGGCTAAAAGCAACGACTACAATCGAGGCGATAGCCATGGCCAAATGAAACACTTTCAATGTAAGTGTGAGTGTAGCCCGTTTCTTCATCTTCGCGTAAAACTCTTTCGTATCTTGAAGAGCTGTTGGCTCTTTTGCAACAAGACGCGCTCGAAGGGTATCTATTTTCTCAGCAACTTTACACTGCTCTGAAACCTCCAGCTGCTCGACAACATCTTTGAGGTTTAGCTTCTTCAATCGATCGAGTTCGGCGATGGCGGTGTCTCTACTTTCGAGATTCTTAGATCCTGTACGCAGGACATGAAGGGTTTTTCCCCTCTTGCCTAAATCCCAAGTACCAACAAGGCTATCAAGAACACTGATCGGCCAATATATGAACTTAACAAGTCCAAAGACGGGAATAGATGCAATTGCCTTCAAACTCTTTAGGATATTATAGGGGGATAAAAGCGCTCTGAAAAGAGAGGGGATAGAGAGAACTGTGTCTAAGATTTTTTTCGCAAAAGTTTTCCAATCTCCCGCTTTCAAAGCGTCAAATAGCGCTTTTCCGGTCTTTGCAATTTTAAAGGGGATCAAGGGA
>JABDGV010000028.1:0-2926 GCA_013285825.1 Bacteroidota bacterium | reverse complement strand
GGGAAGAGTAAAAAATTGAAAGGCCGTTGAGACGAGCTTAGCTTCATGGGGAAATTCAACGTCTGCTAGTTCGAAGCCATGCTCGACCACCTCAAGGGTATCTCGAACTGCTTCAGCCGTTTTTTGTGCTGGAATGACAATATTTTCAGCTTTACCGAATACTTTCTCGGGAGCCAAATTGACATTAGAACGGGATTCATTAATGCGTACCATATTAATTCCTTATAATAAATTGAAATAGTTATAAACTATAACAATAATTATAATCAAATTAATATGTTGAAGCGTGGTATTTACATAAATACCACGTTTTAAACTCTATCTACCTATTGTATCTATACTACTTCTAGGCTTAAGCCATACAAGAAGCCTTTGGGTTAAAGATATACTGGACAGTTTTGTGAAATTTATCCGCATGATCCTTAATCCAGGTAACACTTCTTTGAGCCAAATTCTTTGCAGTTGGGTCGAAGATGTCATCTTTCAAGAAGAGCCTCTTACCAGCCCACATGCAAAATGCAGTCAAACCAATCACTCCTAAAGCGACGCCGAGCGCGGCTGGAGAGACCGGAGTAAAGAGAAGGATTGCAGAGAGCACAATCGTTGTTATGGTCAACACCAAGGAAACTACCTTCAAAGAAAGAGTAAGCGCTGCACGTTTCTTCATTTTAGCGTAAAACTCTTTCGTGTCTTTAAGAGCTTCAGGCTCTTTATTAAGAAGACGCTCTCGAAGAGTATCTATTTTCTCAGCAATTTTGCACTGTTTTGAAACCTCAAGCTGCTTACCAACTTCCTTGAGATCAAGCTTCTTCAACCGGTCAAGCTCGATAACTGCTGATTCTTCGTTGTTGAGATTTTTAGCACCCGTTCGAATTACATGAAACGATTTTGACTGTTTCCCTAATTCCCAGGTGTCAAGCAAGCCTTCGATGATACTAAATGGCCATAACACGGTGTTAAGTACTCCAAAGGCTTGAATCGTTCCAATCGCCTTCAAAGATTTGAGAATTTGGTAGGGAGATACTACAACTGTTAATACAACAGAGGGGATAAAGGCTAAAGTATCTAAAACAGTACGCCCAAACGCCTTCCAATCACGCGCTTTGAGAGCGGCACCAAACATTTTTCCAAGCTTTGCAATTTTGAAGGGAATCATGGGAAGATTTAAGAAATGAAAAAAGGTTGAAACGTGCTCTATTTCGTGGGGAAGTTGCACATCGGCAAGAGAGGAGCTATTATCGATTGTGTCAATAAGAGCCATACCCGCTTCAGCAACTTTGCTTGTTGGCTCCGCAACTTTTTTAGCAGCGCCAAATGCCTGCTTAGGGGTCCAACTTATTATATTAGAACTTGATTCAACTCTTGTAACCATATAATCTTATTTCCTTTCTTATTTAATATAATTATATACTATTAAAATAATTTATATCAATAGATATGTATAATATTTTTTAATTTTAGAGGTAATTCCTAAAGAGAGAGCGAAATATCAAAATAATACTCGACTATTTTCCTCTAGTTTGTGAAATTCATACCTGCTTAGCAAACTTTAGTTGATGAGAGCAAAACCCATGCATAACCTACTTCTCCTCCTTATACTAGCGATTGTTCCCTATAACAGCCTTTTTTCCGGCATAGATGCCTACTTTAAAAAGCCTATTGGCAAATCAAGCCAAAATAAGATGCGAAATATCGATTTTATCTACACTCTCAACTTAGACAAACGTCCTGAAAAATTTGCACTCTGTCTAAAGCAGCTCAATCCCTATGGCATCTACCCTTTTCGATTTTCCGCAGTCAATGGATGGGAGCTTCCTCTCACAGTCATTAATGACGTAGGTGTCAAATACCAGATCGGGATGAAAGATGATCTGATGGGAACCTGGTATTCATTTTCAGAAAATGGGATGCCGACACATGAAATTCTGCACGAGCCGGGCAGAAACTATTTTTGTCATTGCATGGCTCGTGGCCCCATCGCCATTGTTTTAAGCCATCTCTCTATCCTCCAAGATGCCTATGACTCTGGCTACAAAACGATCTGGGTGATGGAAGATGATATTGAGGTGAAAAGAGATCCCAATCTGCTCTCTTCCATGATCGAAAAACTCGATAAACTGGTAGGGAAAAAAGGGTGGGATATACTCTTTACCGATCAAGATACAAAAAATAAAAAGGGAGAGTACGTTCCCTGCAGAGGCTATGCAAAAAGACCAAACTATACGCCCAAACATCCAGAACGATTTGCAGAGAGAAAAGATATAAGCTCCGATTTTCGAAAAATTGGCGCTCGTTATGGAGCCTACTCCATGATTGTTCGCCGCTCTGGAATGAAAAAGATTTTAGGGTTTATCAAAAAATACAAAATATTTTTGCCCTACGACATGGACATGTACATGCCTGATGATATTCAAATGTACGCGGTGAAAGATGATATCGTTTCGACTTTAATCGATGCTCTCACTGATAACGGAGGGCCCAACTACAACAAGAATTAATAAGAGATGCAAAAAGTAATTCTTGGTTGTCGCTCTTGAAAAAATCAACCACAGAGATCTTGAGAGCACACAGAGTCTCATTTACTTCTCTGTGCGCTCTGTGACCTCTGTGGTGATTAAAAAATAAATTGCTGCACTATCTTCTCAAACTGATCAGGGGTAGTAATTTTTGGTATAAGTACTTTCTGCGAAACCAAATTAGCCCCTTTTCGTCTTTCGATCGATAAAGTGACCTTCTCAAGCTTAAGGGAAGTTACGCCCTTGCTTGCAGCCAATGCTCGCACACGCGAAATTGCCCGAAGCCATAGAGCTTGTTCTGGAAGCTTCCCAAAACGATCAATCACCTCATCAAAGAGCGTATTAACCTCTTCTTGGTTTACAGCCTCGCCAAGACGTTGATAGAGCTCACAACGAATCTGAAGTTCATT
>JABDGV010000027.1 GCA_013285825.1 Bacteroidota bacterium | reverse complement strand
TAATCGCAGTTGACTACGGAATGGCGCGAATAGGACTTGCCATCTCCGATCCGACACAAACGATTGCAACTCCCCTGCCCACGATTCAAAGCTCTGGAAATCCGAAAAAAGCAGCTGAAATGCTTATTCTGACACTCAAGAACTATACTTTTGTAGAAGTTGTCGTTGGCCTTCCCTTAAAGCTGAGTGGAACCGATTCCGAAAGTACGACACTTGTTCGCACCTTCATTGAAGAGCTTAAACTTCTTCTTACAGTACCCGTTATACCATTTGATGAGCGACTAACAACGGTACAAGCCGATCGCGCTTTGCGTGAAGGTCAGCTAACCAGAAAATCGCGCGCTCAAAAAGTCGACCGAGCGACAGCTACTCTTCTTCTGACCAATTATCTTGAGTTAAAAAAACGATGAACCATCCACTCGTCCATATTGTCAACTTAGATACTGTCGGAGGAGTCGAACATCTCTTTGCCCACTTTCTCTCTTCTTCCTCTCAAGGTACCCATTACGTCATCGTACCAGGGAAAAAGCCCCACCCCCATTTTAAAAAGAGCCTAAAAAAAGCGCACACGATTCTTTTGGAGCGCTATCTTCTGGGCTGCAAGCTCCCAAAAGCAATCGGCCACTTCCGAAGAAAAAAGCTCATAGCAGCACTCACACATCCCCACCTAGTTTATTGGAATCGGATGGAAGCCTCCCTTTTACCTGCAGTCCAAACCACATACTACGAACATGGCGCCTCCTGGATGGGTAAAGTTTCTCCTGAAAAGCTGCAGTTTTTGCAATCAGTTGATGGAGCCATTGCTGTTTCGTATGCAGCAAGCCAAATGCTTAAGCTTCGCTGGTCTTTTAGACGTCCGATTACTGTTATACCCAATCCCAGACGCCCTGATATTGCTATTGCAACAACTCCAAGAACACTTGATAGAACCCGCCCCCTTCGATTGGGCTATATTGGCCGTCTGACTCCGCTAAAAGGTGTTCCAATCACTCTTCACATTCTTGCAGAACTCAAAAAAAGAGGAATTGACGCAGAGCTTTTCATAGCAGGTGAAGGTGAAGATGTGCCACTTCTGCGTATATTATCTGATAAGCTCGACATCAAACCTAAGCGTACCCAGTTTGTTGCAAACGTCTCTAATTGGTATGACTCAATTGATCTGCTTTTAGTTCCCTCCATAAGAGAACCCCTCGGCCTTATCTCACTAGAGGCTGCAGCTCGAGGAGTGCCTGTTATCGCCGCAGCAGTCGATGGTCTTCCTGAAGTCGTTAAAAATGGCTTTTCAGGACTTGTAATCCCACCTACTCTTCCAATTGAGGAGTATAAAAAGATGGGCGGCCAGATTAAAAACCTTCCAGAAGTTGTTTTTGATCCGATGAATGAACGTATAACTCTACCTAAAATTCTCGACCCAAGCCTTGTTGCTGCCAAAATCGAATCGCTTCTTCCAAACTATGAACGCTTTTCAGCTCAAGCTTTGATACAAGCTGAGGCTCATCCAACGTTTGATACGTACGTTCAACTTCTAACAAATCACCTCTTGCTGAAAAGGCATGAGATGTGAATTATGTCATGCAAAACTTTAGATTTCCTCCATGCTAAAAAAGACATTTGCCCTACTTACTTTAGTCTCAATCTCCTGCTCAACAAACCCAGATATTCAAAATAGAGAACAGAAAAAACTACGCATTGCCTCTGCCGAAGATTTCTCAAACCTCGACCCCCGTAAAGGGCGATCTCTAGCTACCATGGACTTAATGCACCTTCTTTATGAAGGTCTTTATAAGCCAACAAGAGGTGTGGGCGTCAAGCCTGGCGTCGCTCAGGAAGTGACCATCTCTGAAGATGGTATGACCTACCGTTTTTTACTCCGCCACTGCAAATGGTCTGATGGCGCTGAAGTTTCATCCAATGACTTTCTTGAAAGCTGGAAATCGACCCTCAACTCCCAATTTGCAGCTCCTAATGCCTACCAGCTTTTTGTCATTCAGAACGCTCAAGATATCTATGATGGTAAAATGGCTGCCGAATCTTTAGGTGTCGAAACTCCTGATGAACAAACGCTTATTGTTCACTTGAAAGAGCCAACTCAATCCTTTTTACAGATGGTTGCAACACCTCCCTTTTTCCCAGTTCCATCTCATGCTCTTACGGATGAGCTCCTACTTCCCAAAGGAGAAAGACCTATTACCAATGGTCCATTCACCGTCGAATCGTGGCGTCCCCAGTGCGATATGACGCTGAAAAAGAACTCTCAATATTGGGCTATTTCCGATAGCTACCCTACAACCATTGTTTCGACAATTGTTGATGAAAATACCGCTCTTTCCCTCTTTGAGAAGAATGAACTCGACTGGATTGGCTCTCCACTCTCTTCCATTCCTACTGACGCTATACCCGATCTTCGAACAACAAATAAATTGAGAGTAGCGCCAGCAGCTGCAACTCACTTTGTTCGTATTAACACACGCAAAGATCAGTTTAAATCAGTAGCTGTTCGTCAAACGATCTCTCAAGCAGTACAAAGAGATGAAATTACTGATCACATCCTGCAAGGCGGTCAAAAACCTGCTGAGTCCCTTCTGCCTAAAGAGTTTGGATTGCTCAAAACCCCTCTTCAGCTTAACCAAGCGCTTCCAAGAGATGTTTTTGCAAATGAAGTGCCTACATTTTCACTTTCCTTTGTTGCCAATGACCGCATGTCAAAACTGGCTCAAGCGCTTCAGTCGCAATGGACCAATGCTTTGGGAATAGAGATTACGCTTACGCCATGCGACTCCAAATCACTTTTCCAAAAGCTTAAAACGGGCGACTACGATTTAGCACTTGGCGCTTGGTATGCCGATTTTCTCGATCCCATGAACTTCTTGGCTGTTTTTGAACGCTCTGACAACGGCACAAATAATACCGGCTGGCAAAATAGTGACTATCAAGAGCTTCTTGCCCAAGCACGAAAGACAAGAAATGATGAGGAGCGAACAAACCTCTTCCTTAAAGCTGACCGACTGCTTTCGGAAGAGTCCCCAATCAGTCCTCTCTATTACGCATCCTATAACTTCTTAAGCTCCAAGCAATACTCAAACTGTACAGTAACACCCCTCGGCGCAATCTCCTTTGAAGAATGATATGATTACAAAGATTGTCCGAACTTTAGTAACGGTTCTCTTAGCACTGACAATGACCTTCATTCTCATGAAGGCCATTCCAGGAGACCCGTTTCAGGACGAACAGGGAGTTCCTGAAGAGGTTTTGGTTAATGTACGAAAGCACTGGGGTCTTGAAGACCCCCTCATTGTTCAGTATGGCCGCTTTCTTCGCTCAGCACTTACTCTTGATTTCGGCCCATCCTTAAAGTACCAAGAGCATACCGTTCGAGAAATAATCATTCAGGGAGCTCCCATCTCCTTTAGGCTTGGTGTCCAAGCGCTTATTCTCGCACTTCCTTTAGGTATATTTATTGGTGCTTTCATGGCAGCGCTCCATGGAGGGATAAGCTCTGCGATTGCAACGCTTGTCTCATCCTTAGGCGTCTCGATGCCCACCTTTGTGGCGGCTGCAAGCCTCCAGTTCTTCTTGGCTATTTCCATCCCTATCTTTCCCGTAGCGCGTTGGGGAGATTTTGCTCATACGGTTTTGCCCACATTAGCACTTGCAATCGGTCCCGCCTTCCATATTTCTCGCCTTATGAAAGCATCCCTTTTAGATGTCTATACACAACCCTACATCTGGACTGCTCGCATGAAAGGGTTGAATGAATTTCAGGTGCTTACAAAGCACGCCCTTAAAAATGCGCTTCTACCGCTTCTTCCCTATATCGGCCCCATGGCAGCCAATATTTTGGTGGGCAGCTTCGTCGTTGAACGTGTCTTTGCCATCCCAGGCCTTGGCCAATGGTTTGTCAATTCCGTACTCAACCGCGATTATCCCTTAATCGGCGCTATGACGCTTCTCTACAGCATCATCCTGCTTGTCCTCCATATCCTTGTAGACGCCATCCAGAAGAGACTCGACAAACGTTTAACGCTCCAGGAGTCCTACCTCTCGTGAACGCACAAACCTCCATTCGATTAGGAATTTTCATTCTCCTCTCACTCATACTCTTTGCCTTTGTCGCTCCCATCCTCTCCTCTTTTGAGCCTAACTCCACCCACCTTGTTGATAAGAACAGCGCACCCAATGAAGTGCATCCCTTTGGTACCGATGATTTAGGAAGAGACCTCCTTGTTCGTGTCGCATCAGCAGTACGACTTTCGCTCTTTGTTGGAGCACTCGCAGCCGTTATTGATTTACTGATCGGAGTTTTATGGGGCATGGGGGCCGCTTTGGGCGGCTTTAAACTCGACCAAGTCCTTATGAGCATTGCCGATATGCTCTACAGCATTCCCTATCTCTTGGTTGTTCTCCTCCTAACTGTCGTAGTTGGTCAGGGCTTCCTTCCCATATTTTTAGCTATGGTTCTAGTTGGCTGGGTACAGATGGCTCGAATTGTTCGTGCGCAAACGGTTGCTGTAAAAGATGCAGAGTATGTCCTCGCCTCCCGAATTTTAGGATCTAAAACTACGACCATCTTTTTTACCCATATGATGCCTAACATCATTGGACCAATTCTTGCTGCAACAGTGTTAAGCATTCCTCAAGCGATTTTTTCTGAAGCGTTTTTGAGCTTTTTAGGGATTGGCATTCAGCCTCCTCAAGCATCGCTCGGCTCTCTCGTTGCCGATGCCCTCCCCGCCCTTCGCTACTACCCTTGGAGGCTCTTCTTTCCAGCAGGAGCTATCACATTGCTCGTTCTAGGCTTGACACTTCTCTCAGATGGACTGCGCGATCTCTACGACCCAAGACAGCGAATATTGAAGGGAGATATTGTGTGACTATCTCAGAACTTTTAGTGCTGCCACGATAGTATTTGATGATGCGGTGCTTACACCAGCTGCTTGTGAAAAGTGGCGCCATTTTGAAACCGCAGAGGCTACCTGATCAATAATTTCTAAAGCCTTTTGCGGTTTTAGTGAGGCAACAGCTGCAAGTTTCATAAGATGAGATTCTTCAGGCGTCTTTCCCTCACCCATAATCATTGTGCAGTGCTCGCCCCCTGGACCTGATGAAAAGGTTAAGTCATAAGCCGGAGACACTCGCCAAGAGCCGTTCCCCTTCATTAGAAAAGAGAAATTTTTAGCATGATCGTCACGGTTATGAGCCAGCACATTGAACACGGCATTGCGGAATTGCTTTTCACATTCACGGATATCTTTAGTCAGCCATAACGTTACTTTCATCACTGTTTCATAGTCCAAGCTTGGAACACGATGATCGGCATGGAGTAAGCCGCTGATTGTGTGCATGTGAATAAATTGGTTATCCAATCTATCAAATCGCTTCACACCAAAGTAGCCGTTACATTTTTTTGATTTAAAAAGTTTCGCTTCAGGAACATCTAGGCCAGCTTCAATTGCCATCAAGTGGTACGCGTATTCAATGGAACCGATATCTTTGGAACCAATACCTTTTGGGTCAATTGAAGAGCGAAATTTGACTATCCAGTCATTATGTTTATGAGAGACTCTATTATCAGTTACGCCAAGTTCTTGTTTGTTTTTAATGCTTATGAGAATTTTTGGACGCGCTCCGGCAGAAGAACCATT
>JABDGV010000026.1 GCA_013285825.1 Bacteroidota bacterium | reverse complement strand
CGGTTCCAACGTCCAACCCTGCCTCGTAGCTGGTACAGATCAGAGATCCCAAAAAGATCGGCCCGGTCAACGATCATCGTATTGGCATTTGGAATGTCGATCCCGCTTTCAACAATAGAGGTTGCGACTAAAACATCAACCTCGCCCTTCTTAAATGCATGGAAAACAAGATCAAGCTCGCCTGCACTCATCTGACCATGGGCAACAGCAATCCGAGCCTTTGGAAGAAGAGATCTCAAACGCAATTGGGCATCGTAAATGGTTTCAACCCTGTTGTGGATAAAGTAGGCTTGGCCATCGCGGTTAAGCTCTCTTAGAAGAGCCTGCTGTATCAACTGCTCATTAGGTTCAGCAATAACTGTTTTAATCGGAACGCGGTCTTGAGGCGGAGTAGAGATTGTGGAAAGGTCTCGGGCTCCGACCAAAGACATGTATAATGTCCTCGGAATAGGGGTTGCAGAAAGCGTTAGGCAATCTACCCCCTCCTTTAAGATCTTTAAATGCTCTTTAGCTTTAACTCCAAAGCGCTGTTCTTCATCAATGATCATGAGGCCTAGATCTTGGAAAAGAACATCCTTCTGCACAAGCCTATGCGTTCCAATGACGATATCAACCTCGCCCAGGCTAAGCTGCTCTAAGGTTTTACGAATTTCTTTCGGTTTCTTAAATCGAGAAAGAACTCCCACCCGTATGCCAAAGGGCGCCATTCGCTCTGAGAATGTCTCATAATGCTGCATTGCCAACACGGTTGTAGGTACTAGGACCGCTACCTGCTTCTTGCCATCGACAACAGACTTGAACGCCGCACGCATGGCCACTTCTGTCTTTCCATACCCAACATCGCCGCACACCAAGCGATCCATAGCCTTGTTTGAACACATATCCATTTTAACATCGGCAATAGCTTTCAGCTGATCGTCAGTTTCAACATAAGAAAATTCATCTTCAAACTGCCGCATGATCTCGCTATCTTTTGGATAGACATGGCCGCCGCGAATGGTTCGAAGAGCATACGACTTTAAAAGCTTGTCGGCGTAGCCGATAATCTCTTTTTCCGTCTTTTCCCGAAGCTTCTGCCATCGGTTAGTTCCAAGGGCATAGAGCGCTGGTTTTTCTTCTTTAGAACCTATGTATTTACTAAGCAAATGGGCATGGGCTAAAGGGACAAAAAGCCTTGAGCCTTCAGCATATTCAAGAGTAAAAAATTCTTGGTCTATTCCATGAATATTTGGCCTTGTCTCAATGCCGAGAAAAATGCCAATACCATGGTTGAAGTGAACAACAGAATCCCCGGGAGCAAGCTCAAAGGCATCTGAGGAAACGGAGGAAAAACTGCGCCGAAAGGTCTCTTTACGCACCTTGATTCGACCCGTAATCTCCGTCATAGGAAATATAAGGAGAGAAATATCGCGCACCCCAAAACCAGACGATAGATATCCTCGTTCAATATCAATGGAATAGGGATAGCCTACCTGCTTGAGATGCGACTCTAATGAGGCTTGCTCGACATCGCTCTGAACAAAAAAGCGGCAAGAAATGGAACTTGTAGTGGCCGTAAGCGCTGAAAGAAGCTCTTCTCCCTCAATTTCATCATCTATGAAGGCAACGCGTGAAAGAAATTGAGAGGCCGTTTCAAAACAGTGATTCCAACGGAGAGCCTCAAAATCCTTTGAAAACATGGAAAAAGAGACTGAATCACCATGCGATTTATCCGAATAGGCACTTTTTGAAGATCTAAATTGAGTTGGCGAAAGCATCTCAATGACATTTTTAGAGAAGTATATCTGTTGAAATTTTTCGACCTCAGAAAAGAGCTCGTCGATTCCAAGAGAAAGATTGGATTTCCTTGCTCCTAATGATTTTAAACTTGCCCAGCGATCTTCTAAAAGCTCAAGATCATCTAAAAGAACAATGGCATCTTCAGGAAGGTAGGAAAAAAGGGAGACAGCATTGCCTGAGCTTATGAGCAGCGGCTCTTCAGCCGTCGGTAAAATCTCTACGCTTTTAGATGTTCCTGTCGATTTTTGGTTTATATGGTCAAAGGTTCGAATGCTCTCAATAGAATCGGAAAAAAATTCAATTCGGTATGCCGACTCGAGCTGAGAGGGGAATATATCTAAAAGCCCGCCTCGAACAGCATACTCGCCCTTTTGAGAGACAAGAGGGGCTTTTTTATACCCAAGTGTTTGAATATGATTTTGAAGCTGTTCAAAATCAGCCTTCTGCCCAATAGACAAGGTACTAGATATCTTCTTGAGAGATTCAGGAGCTACAACCTTTTGAAGACAGGACTGCAAAGTGGTTAATATAACTTTGGGGGACTTATTTAAAGATAACTCTTCCAGCGCTCGAAATCGGGCGCCAACTATCTCAGGCGAGGGAGCGATCCCTTCAGAAGGCAGTGTCTCCCATGCTGGAAGCTCAACAACGGACTCATGAGCAAACAAACTTAAGTCATTCTTAAGCGTCCACTCTTCCTGGCCCGCTCCAGCGATAACGAGAACAGGGCGCTTTAGTTCGCTAATGAGTGCTGCCAATAGACAAGCCTTCATAGGCTGAGTTAATGCTTCGACAGCCACATTGTGCTTTTGTTGAACAAGGTTTAAAAAAACCTTGTTCAACGTCGAATCTGCAAGAGTTGGAAAGCGGGTGAATAGGGTCATAAGTTAGTCATAATCATATCAAGAGCTGAAGCTAATCCTGAAACATTGTCGCCAGCTCCTTGGGCCATTTCTTTCCGCCCTCCGCCTTTCCCTGAAATTGCTGGAAGGCCGGTTTTCAGCAGTTGCGATGCATCAAGAGATGGCATCTCTTTTGGTACTCTCACGAGCACTTTCGCCTTTTCTCCTTCAACAGATCCCAAAAGAACAACGCTTGAGGGGAATTTTCTAGCAACGGCTTCTGACAAATCTTTGATGTCGAAATCAGCAGACTCTAAAATGTGCCGAACAACAGATATCCCCTGTTTAGAGGCTTTAGGGACAAGCTTCGAGCAGAGATCTTGCATCTTAGATGATTCAATTGCCTTAAGTTTATGCTCAAGAGCCTCTTTTTCAACAAAGAGCTTTTCAAGCGCATCTGCAACTTTTACAGTAGGGGATTGAAGCTTAGCTCCCATTGTCCCCAAAAGCCTGTCAGCTGAATAGGCAAATTCTTCTGCCTCTTCGCCCGTCACCGCTTCAATACGGCGGGTTCCCGCTGCAATACTTGCCTCTTTGACTATTCTAAAATACCCAATATTGCCTGTTTGGGAGGTGTGTGTCCCTCCGCAAAGCTCTTTCGAATCTCCAGCAGCAACGACACGTACGACTGAGCCATACTTTTCGCCAAAGAACTGCTTTATATCTTCTTTACGCTTTGCCTCTTCGTATGAGAGCTCATACGCCTCAACAGGTATGTTTTGACGAATTTTCTGATTAACAAGCTTCTCAATCGCTAGAATCTCATCTGGCTCGAGAGATTTGTGATGGCTAAAATCGAAGCGAAGACGCTCTGAGTCTACGACGGAGCCAGCTTGACGTGCATGCTCGCCTAAAACTTGGTGGAGGGCATAGTGAAGTAGATGGGTCGCCGTGTGGTTGCACTCGATCTTTCTACGCCGTATCCGGTCGACAGAGGCCATGATAGTATCATGCATGGAAAGCGTCCCGCGCTTCACTATTCCACGATGAACAATAATCCCTTTGTAAGGGGCTATGCAGTTTTGCACTTCAAAGGTTGCAAAATCGCCTCCACGGCTGTTTTCAAGAACTCCTGTATCTCCGATCTGGCCGCCCATTTCAGCATAAAAGGGAGTCTCTGCCAACACCACTTCGGCCTCTTCTCCTTCCTGAACAGACAAGACTTTTGTGCCATTTCGAAATATACCTAAAACTGTGCTTGTATAGGGAGCATCGGATGTGCGGATGAATTTCGTTGCTCCAAATTTTTGCACAATTTCTTCAAAAAGAGAGTTTTCAACAGCTTGATGAGTTGTTTTAGAGGAAGCTTTCGACCGCTCTTTAGCTTCTTGTTCAAGCACTCGATACCGCTCAATATCGACCTTATAGTCTGAGTCGACAGCCAAAAGTTGAACCTCGTCCAAGGGTAATCCATAGGTATCTTTGAGCTTGAATGCATCGTCGCCGGAAATCACTCCAGATGCTTTAGAGCGCTCTAAAACTTGAGAAAGAAGCGCTCCGCCGCGCTTGAGAGTTTTAAAGAACTGCTCTTCTTCGCGAGTCAAGATCTCCTGGATTCGTTTCTGTGCGATTTTCAACTCTGGATAAGCTGCACCCATTTCTGCACAAAGGGTTGGAACAAGATCTGCAAGAAAAGGAGCATCAAATCCAAGCATGCGGCCATATCGTACAGCTCGTCTTAAAATCTTCCGAAGCACATAGCCTCTCTCAACGTTGCTTGGTTCCGCACCATCGGCAATAGCAAATGAGAGAGAACGCAGGTGGTCAGCAATAACTCGAAAGGCGGGGGCACGTTTACCATCATGAAGATCATAAGCGATCTTTGCATGTTCTTCGACTTGGGAGATGAGTGCGCGCAAAATATCGGTCTCATAGACGCTCTCTTTGCCCTGCACAAGCGCCATCATGCGCTCAAGTCCAGCTCCTGTGTCAATTGAGGGCTTTGGAAGGGGCGTCATGGATCTATCTGGGTTTCGATTGTACTGCATGAAGACCAGATTCCAAAACTCTAAGAATCGCTCCCCAGCTGTGTCTTCAGCAGGATTTTTCCCTTTGCCAAAACTTTCTCCACGATCGTAGTGCAGCTCAGAAGATGGTCCGCAAGGGCCAACCTCTCCCATTTCCCAAAAATTATGCTCTTCGCCCATTCGAGTGATTCGAGAGGCGGGAACATACTGCTTCCAGAGCTCAAAAGCTTCATCATCTTCTCGAAAGACCGTTGGCCAGATGCGATCGGGATCAAAACCGATTACTTTGGTTGAAACCTCCCACGCAAAGCGGATGGCATCCTTCTTGAAGTAATCTCCAAATGAGAAATTACCAAGCATTTCAAAGAAGGTTAAATGGCGGCTCGTATGGCCTACATTTTCTAAGTCATTGTGTTTGCCGCCAGCACGAATACATTTTTGCGAAGTTGCAGCCCTTTTATAATCGCGAGAAGCTTTGCCAAGAAAAAGATCTTTAAATTGATTCATCCCAGCATTTGTAAAGAGAAGAGTAGGGTCATCGAAGGGAACAACTGGAGAGGAGGAGACAATATTATGCCCTTCCTTTTGAAAGTACTCTAAAAACTTTTTCCGAATATCAGCCGAATTTTGCATATCTAAACTCTATCATTTCCTCAAATGATACTCGATGATCAGCTATTTTTGTCTTGGCAAACTGTTCTTAGGAAATCAGTAACAAGATAAAAATTTAACTAGAATGACGCTAAGACGCAAAGTTGAAGGCCGCTTTTTTTATACTTCTTTGCGACTTTGCACCTTTGCGTCTTTCTAGTTAAATTCTATCACTACCCAAGTCCAACCACTTGCCCAACGTTGCCCACATCCTGCACGCCCTGCCGAGCTGCACGTGCGGCAGTTCTAATACCTCGAGCTGTATCTCGTAAAACAGCTGCTGCACTCTCTAAACAATGAATGATCTTTCCGCTTAACCCTTCAAGATGCAATAGCTGGCATGCTTTGTAAAACACCTCTTCATTTTTCTTAACAAAACTTGCAAAGGCCTGGGGCTCATCCTCCAATCTTTGCAGAAGAGAGGTAAGATTTGGAAGAAGTTGAAAATACTCCCAGGAGCTTGATGAATAGACAACAGCATCATATAAATCGAGTAAGTTCCTTGAAAGTGTAACGAGCTCTCGTATTAACTCAGATAATCTCAGCATAATCCATCGAACACGATGAACCATATTTGCAAAAGGCTGCTTTAACTTTTTAGATACTTCTACGTGCCAAGGAATCACCTGGGTAAAGTCTCGATGCTGAATCTCTTCTTTAAAAAATTCGTGCGGAACGGGCAGCTCACACCGCAACTCTTGCACAAAGCGGCGGCAGGCTTGGTGGCATCGTGCAAGCATGTCCTTGATATCAAAGAGAATGCGCCCGATCTGGGCGGCTTTTACCGCGAACTGGACGAGCGGAACTGAATCGAGCCGCATAAGTCCTGCACCCATAAAAACGGCGTAAGGGTCATTTTGAAGATTTCGAACTTGTTCCATGCGTCGGAAAAAGAAATGAACAATATGGACGCACTTGAATACCGTCCTAAACGGACTCCAGGAAAACGCGGATTCAGAGGGCACTGCAAGCTCAAACCCAGGTCCTGGGACATGAGCAGTTTGAGGCACTACTTGCTGAAGTCGATGAACTGTATTCGATATAACTGAAACCATCTGACGTACACGATCTTGATATTCTATATCACACGAA
>JABDGV010000025.1 GCA_013285825.1 Bacteroidota bacterium | reverse complement strand
TCTCCCAAAAAGAATCAAATTTGCTCTCTTCGATAACTTTTTTCGAATGGGCTCCACAATAGTCGGGATTGAGAAAAGGGCCCTCTAAATGCCACTTGCCACTTTTAATTTGCGCATATACTGACTTTGGTGAAGAAACAAGAGTGGGTAAAAAGTGGGTCACACCTTTTTGTAAAAGCTCTTTAGCAATAGTTGAATAGGCGTGTGGCGTTTGCGTCAGATCGATGGAACCCAATCCATTGACCTGTAAATCAATAAGCCCTGGCAAAACTAAAAGATTGGTGCAGTCGATCTCTTTAGCCCCAGGAAGCGGACCTTTAACTATACGTCCATTTTCTGCCCAAAGATCATCTTCCCATCCGCCAGGAGTTAGAACCTTTCCGCCTCTAAACCAAAACTTCACTTTTCTCCTTGTCGAAGGATTCTCATATATGGTACGGTCCATCGAACTAGTTAAGCCATATTTATGCTGGAAACGCTATTTTTCTCCATACTACTCATAACTATAGCTCTCCTAGGAGTTGCATCTGGCTGGTTTCTTTCAGGCAAAAGAAAAATGGTTACGAAGGGCAGTGAAAAAAACCCATAAGATAGCTCGTGCAAACTTTGAAGGATGTGAACTTTGCTCAAAGGATGATCATGACAACACCAAAAGGTCTTGAAACAATCGCTGAAAAGGTTGCAGCAAATGAACGGCTCACAGCAGATGAGGGCTTGCAGCTTCTTGAAACTCCTCATACCGAATGGTTGAAACAACTCGCAGATAAAAAAAGAAAAAGCGTTGTTGGCGACACGGTCTATTTCTCCAACACCTTTTATGTTCATCCCACAAACCTCTGCGAGCTCTCCTGCCCTATGTGCTCCTTCTATGCAAAACCTGGCTGGAAAAAAGCGTGGTTTGATTCTCCACAAGTTGCTGAGGATAAGATCCGCCAAGCCATAAGTCAGGAGAAGGCTACCCAAGAGATTACGGAAATCCATATTGTGGGCGGCCTCTGGCGCGATTGCTCTCTTGAATATTACCAGGACCTATTTGCTCGAATCAAGAACATCGATCCTAATCTCCATATCAAAGCATTAACACCTGTCGAATACCACTTCCTTTCAGAGCTTCACGGAATTTCAGTATCTGAAGTACTCACCCGCATGATGAGCTATGGTTTAGGTTCGCTTCCTGGAGGCGGAGCAGAAATCCTTGATGAAGAGATCCGGAAAAAAATTGCTCCAGGAAAAATAACTTCTGATCGTTATCTGGAGATCCACGAGATAGCACACGGCCTTGGGCTTAGATCAAACATCACCATGCTTTTCGGCCATATCGAAGAAAATCACCATATCATTCAGCACCTCATTAAGGTTCGAGAGCTTCAGGATAAAACGAAAGGATTTCAAACCTTCGTTCCTTTAAAATACCACGTTGAAAACAACGCTCTTGGTAAACGAGGCAAGATGCTTAAGCCAAAAGATATGAAACGTGTCTATGCTGTCTCAAGGCTTATGCTCGACAACGTCCGTAACATGAAGGTGTTATGGAACTATCTTGGCCTTGAAGAGGCACAAGAGATCCTCTGCTCTGGCGGAAATGACTTAGGATCTACTGCCATCGAGGAAAAGGTCATCACCATGGCAGGCGGAATTAAAGTGAAAATGACTGAAGAGACCATCCAAAAAATGATTGAGGGTATTGGCCGAAACCCTAAAAAAATCCACTCTGGACACCGCTATGAACTCGACTACGCTTAACATTGGAATAATTGATTATATCAATGCCATGCCCTTTTTCTATAAGATCAAGGAGAGGAGCAATTCCTCTTTTAAGTACACCTATGGCACTCCCCAAGAAATCAACACGCTTTTGGAAAATGGAACTCTTGATGTTGCTTTGATCAGCAGCGCCAGTTTCTTAGATAACCGCTCTGATTATCTCTTGCTCAGTCCTCTAGGAATCGCCTGTCATGATGAGGTTTTATCCGTTAAGCTTTACTACAAAGGAAGCCTCCAAAATCTCTCTAAAATCACTGTTCCCTGGTGCAGTAAAACATCAACAGCCCTTCTCAAGATATTGTGTAAGCACCTCTGGAAGATAACCCCAGAGTTCATAGAATCAAAGAGCTCTGCCTTTGACCATTTGAATAAAGGAATTGCTTTCTTATCCATTGGGGATGAGTGCTTGCAGCTCTGTAACCCTCAAGGCTATCAAACGATTGATTTAGCAGCTGCCTGGCATGAGTGGACTGATAAACCTTTTATTTTTGCTCTTTTTGCAACCCGAGTCGAAGCGTTCAAGCAGAAACAGAACCTCCTCAAAGATTTCTTCCGTCTGCTTGAGTCTCAGCTTCACGCATTTGAATCCAACCCTGATGAGGTCGTCAACGAATGCATTAAGCGGCTAAAATGCCCTATAGAACTGGTACGAAACTACTTCCAAGTTCTGGATCATCGAGTTAATGAAGAGCATTTTTCCGGCCTAGAACGCTATGCTCTGTTAAGGTAACCATGAAAGAAACCCAAATCCACGACCTCTTTGATTCGATTGCACCCCGTTATGATCTAACCAATGATTTTTTATCGCTTGGACTTCATCGAATCTGGAACAGGCGATTTATCAACAGCTTAAAAAAAAGAACGCCTCACGCCAAAGATATTCTCGATCTTTGTGCTGGTACTGGCGAGCTCACCTTAAGGCATAACGATCCAAAAGCACACTACACCCTTGCCGACTTTTCTCAACCTATGCTCGATATTGCTCAAAAGCGGTTTCCAAATGCCATCTGCATTCAGGCTAATGCCAAAGAGCTTCCATTCAAAGACAACTCCTTTGACGTTGTCATGGTCTCCTATGGAATTAGAAATATCGATGATAATGCAAAAGCGTTTAAAGAGGTCTTTCGAGTACTGAAACCAGGAGGAACATTTGCCATCCTTGAGCTTTCCCGCCCTCAAAATAAGGTCTTGCGGACTCTTCACTCTTTTTACTTAAAAATGTTTGTAACGCCCGTTGGAAAGCTTGTGACTAAGCACGATGTTGCATATGGACACCTACGTGACAGCATATCGCACTTTATGGAGCCTGGTGAAATTACTACGCTCTTAAAACAAACTGGCTTTGACTCGATTCAAACAAGAGCCTATCATGGCGGGATAGTATCCACCTTTTTCGCATGCAAAAGAGGTTAAACCTACTTATTAGCGGATAAGATATCTTCGATTTTAAACCCGATTTCAGGACCGCTGATTTCATAATTATTTGACAAAACAAGTATGCAATCATGTGTTTTGGGATATCTAGAGATGAATGATGCAAACCCAGGAACATGCCCTTCATGAAAAGCTACCAATCCAACTTTTGGGTCTTCCGCAAGGAAAAATCCATACCCATAGCCCACTCTAGCTTCTGGCTTATCGTGGGGAGGCATTTCAACTATTTTAAACATTTTCTCTCTCGATTCGGGCTTCAGAAACTTTTCATCATAAAGTGCTGCATCCCATAGTTTCATATCTTTACTGCAGGAATAGAGTCCTCCAGAAGAAAACGCCTTTGATAGATGAATTTCTTGTTTGTCTATTTGTGATAATTTGGAAGAACTCTCCCCCTTTTGATATCCTACCGCAGCATCTTCTTTATTATAGCTTGAGCCATACCCAGAAGAACTCATACCAAGTTTTCCAAAGATATTCTCTTTCATAAAGTCGCCATAGCTTTGTTGACTTACATGCTCAATTATGACCCCCAAGAGCGCATATCCACTGTTGCTATATTCCCAAGCAGTTCCTGGTTCAAATTTTAGATCTTTATTTTCAATTTCTTTAATAATTTCTTTGGGCTCGTACTCCTTAGGATTTTCATCGACATCATACCCAGGTATGCCTGAGGTATTGTTCAGCAATTGATGAATAGTGACTTTTTCCCATCGAGGATTGTCTTTAAACTCTTTTGGTAGATATTTGCTTATTGGTTCATCCACGCTTAATTTACCCTGCTGCTCTAAGAGCAAGGTAGCTACAGCCGTAAATTGTTTTGAAACTGACGCTAAGTGAAAGATAGTTGTATCTGTAATTTTATCACCCTTATCGTTTGCTATGCCAAAGCCCTGATCGATAAGCGGCTCGCCTCCTCGAACCACAGAGACAGAACCACGAAAATCCTGTGTCTTTACAACGCTCTCGAGATATTCAATAATTTGAGTCTTGGCTACCTCACGTTTGTCGAGTGATATTTCTTTGAGGTTTTCCAAAGAGCCGCTTGCAATTTTCTCTGCGAATTTATTCACTTTCACATCAGGGATATTTTCTTTGAGAAAGGACTCTAAGTGAGTAATTGTTTCAAATTCCAAACTGGAATGCGGCATGGCTTTTTTTACTAGAGATAACGCCTCCTCACCACCCAAGATTTCATAACTTCTTCCTCCCACTGTGACGGCATTTTTCGAATGAACATCTGTTTTTTTCAGGCTTAAGTCATAATTTTTGTTTTGGGCAGAAAAATTGATATTATAATCAGACATAAAAAATCGTATTTCAATATAGCTCATTATACCATGTTTTAAATAATTCACTAAAGCAGACACTTTCTTTGACTCGAATGAATAAAGATCTTATCATGACGTCACTCAGACCATTTATTTCGCGTGCAGCACACTGTAAAAAAACCGCTTGAAATCATCCTGGCATCTTCGTCTCCAAGACGGCGTCAGCTCTTAGAATCTTTAGGAATTTCCTTTAAAATTGTTCCGGCAAACTTTGATGAAGAGAGCATCTCCTTCGATGGAGATCCGGAAGAGTATGTAACGATACTTGCTAAAGGCAAAGTGGATATCATTCGAAAGCTCCATCCAAAGTCCTTTGTGCTGGCAGCAGACACTACGGTCTATGCCTTTGGAAAAGTGATCAACAAGCCTCAAGACTTAAACGATGCAAAGAAAATGCTCACAATCCTCTCAGGGGCTACTCACACCGTCTATACGGGCGTTGCCTTAGCTCTTGGAGATACCGTTCAAACAGCGGTAGAAAGAACTGAAGTCCGCTTTTTCCCTTTAACGGAAGAGCAAATCGACACCTACGTCAACACACAGCATGTTCTCGATAAAGCTGGTGGATATGCCATTCAAGGAGCGGGAGCCCTCATCGTCGAGCGTATAGACGGCTGCTATTACAACGTTGTGGGACTGCCCTTAAGCACCGTCTCTCGCCTTCTTTCAACCTTTGGATGCAACTTGTGGGAGTATGTGTGCTAAATCTTATTGTAAATATCCCCATATTAGGGATAGTTATTTTGGAGGCTAGAGTGGTGGAAATACAGCCGATGAAGACTGGTTGCTCAAAAGGAGGACGCATGAGAACTGAACGATCGATTGATGAGGAATTCGCAGATGCTCGAGTTGAGTTCGGAACTGGCAGCATCTATGCCGACCTTCAACTAAAAAATCATGAAGAGATGGAAACTAAGTCCAATCTCGTCATTGAAATATCTAAAATTATCAAACAAAAAAAACTAACCCAAGTACAAGCTGCAGTAATTTTTGGCATCTCTCAACCTAAACTATCCGAACTTCTTAGCGGCCATTTTAGAGGGTATTCTGTTGAGCGGCTGATTCATTTTCTGAATGAACTTGGACAAGATGTTGATATTGTCGTGAGATCCAAACCAAGAAACCGCCCCGCTCGTGTCAGCGTTTATCATACGGGTGCAAAAAAACGCCTCAAAACACGCCTAACAACTACACATCCATAATGGCTTACTGGACTCCGCTACTTTACACGCTGCTCTTAACAACTACACCTGTAGCTACCTCCTATCAATGTTTAAACTTGATGCGAAAGGGGCAAACGACAAAGGTATTTGAGCTTTTAGCAAGCAGCGATGAGGTATCCGACGATGTTATACAACTCGTTGCAGACACTCTCCTTCGATCGGGACTCTCGTCTAAAAATCCCGATATCCAGCTTGCGGCTTTATTTGGTGCATCACTTTCGCAATCATCAGACCTTGTGCACTATGCATCCTTTGGACTTCAATCGTCTTCACCAGAAGTGCAGCTTGCAGCCCTCTCTCTATTAGCTTCCGGCAATCAGCGAGAAGCAGAGCAGTTCTTAAAACAAGCTCTCCTCTCAGATTTTTTGCTTATACGATTAGAATCGTTATGGCTTATGTCCTCCCTTCGAATGGCATCTGCCTATGACCAACTTGAAGCTCTCTATGCTAAGCTGCCAGATGAAGTTCGCGCAGTACTCCTTCCCCTATTCGCTCAAGAGGCCTCTTCTCGAAGTCAAGATTTTCTCTCGCATGTACTGCGCTCATCTTCTAGAGAGCTGCAGGCGCCAGCGCTCTATGCCCTAGCAACCATTCCAACACGGGAAAAATCACCCCTCTCTAATCCCCCATTTCTTGACCCGCTAACTTTAGAGTCCTTTTTAGCCTACGCTACTACGCATAAGGATTCAGTACCGACAGAAACTATTGAAGAGTATACGAAACACTCCAACGAGTATGTACGGATAGCCGCCCTCAACGTCCTGGCTCAAAATAACTTTGCCTACCAAGAAAAGCTCGAAGCATTAAACAACCCTTTTGCACTTTCGCTTTTAGGCGAGCTTCCTTTGT
>JABDGV010000024.1 GCA_013285825.1 Bacteroidota bacterium | reverse complement strand
TAAAAGCGTGAAAAGTGAGGCGCTTCGAGCCCTTATGCTTACTCAAGAGCCTCCTCTTTCATCTCTTGATAAGGAGATTTATCGCAATCTCTTGCTGCGAGAGCTTGGAATTTCCTCTGGCAAGCAGTGCGGACGCGGAACAGATAGGACATCAGCCGGAGTTGCACTCGCTATTGCTCAAGAGAGTTTTAAAAAGCAAATGGGCAAGGATTTTATCCCAGGCAAGGTTCAAGGCGAAGAATTATTAGCCTTTAAAAAGGTATATAGAGATGCTTTAAATGAATTTGGATTGGCCATTAGTTCAGAAGCTACAGGCTATTGCGGTATGAAGCTTCAGTACACCTCTTATTGTTTTCGTGATAAGCCAGTAAACCCCGGAATGTTTCAATATCTCTTTACCGAAGAGGATGTAAAAAAAATCGCAGAGGAAAAAGATAAAAAGAAATACGAAGGCTATCCTCAAAAAGCGGACATCGTAAAAGGTAAAATGGTTGAGTTTGATCGGCTTGATGAATTTCAAAAAAATATTAAGAGATGGGAAAAGACTCACACGGGGCAATTACAGCAAGGCAAAGATACTCCTCTTACAACGATTTTAAATTTTCTGAAAAGTACTTGCGGGCTTTCTGAGAGCAATATTCAGTTTGAAGCGGGACATGAATTATTAACGCATATTAAGGATTTAGAATTAGATCGCAAGGC
This sequence comes from Bacteroidota bacterium, assembly GCA_013285825.1. Classification (GTDB taxonomy): domain Bacteria; phylum Chlamydiota; class Chlamydiia; order Chlamydiales; family FEN-1388; genus JABDGV01. Next base: position 6,192 of record JABDGV010000024.1, on the reverse strand, counting down.
TCCTCATTCCACCAAGAGCCGAATTGAATTGATTGAAGAAAAGATCAAGACTTTAGGCGACTCAGTTGAAAAGAACAAAGATGACAAGAGTGAAGAGGGTCGGAATTTGGTGCTTCAGCTGAGACTATTAAAGACTGTGGCAAATGCGCATCATGAATATGTTGCCGCTCAATTTGCACAGGATAAGGCCAACGCCATTGAGCGGACGGCGGTTTTGAACAAAATTAAATCTCTGTAGAGGTTTTATCTCCAGCAGACACCTGCCAACCGCAATCTCCCACTTTGCCGCTTTCGACGAGTGCGATCAGCTTTGTCATATTTTCCACGAAAGAATCTCTCCACTCTTCAAAACTAACGGTAGGCTCGCCTTGAGGGATAGTTTGTAGGAGTGCTGAATACTCTTCACTCATAGGGCAGCTGATGTTGATGTTGATCGAAATTTCTTGAGTCGCTTCGGCCTTGAGAGTGCCTAGTGAAGAGAGTAAAGACATCGAACAAAGAAGTAGTTTCATTTTCAAATCTCTTGGTTAAATTTCATATTTTATATTTTGCTACCACAGAGGACTTGAGAGCACACAGAGAGGCTAGAACATTGAAAACAAATTAACAAGATCCGCTGACGCTGGCAGGATCGCCTACGGTGGCAGGATAAAGAAGAATGAATTAAGGAGGCCATTTTCTCTCTCTGTGTGCTCTGTGTTCTCTGTGGTGAAATAATTCTGTGTCCACTGTGGTGAACAAAAATTCTATATCTCATCACATTTTGCAGCCAGTATGAAGTCGCTTTCCGTGAGGCCATCTATTTTGTGAGTCCAGAGAATAATCTTTACTTTGCCCCAAGAGAGATGGATGTCCGGGTGGTGGCCCTCACTTTCTGCAATGGCTCCAACCTTGTTGGTAAAGTCGAGCGCCTTTTGGAAGTTGGGAAAAGTATATTCCTTCTCTAAATGGTGCTCATTGACTATTTTCCAGCCATTTTTAAGTTGAGTGAAGAGCTTTTTGAGCTCATCACCTTTTAAAGGCGGAACACCCCCTTTACAGGGGATGCAGTTCTTCTTAGATAGCTCACATTGCTGGTCCATACGATACTCTCTAGTCTTTCCTGACTATAAAGAGCTTCAAATATAATAGGGTAGTTATCTCTACACAGAATAGTGGCCTTATAAGCGTAGTAGGTGATTATAATCGGCTTTTAAAGCAAGCTGCTCTACAATCTACTTACTGAGCGGGGGAGTAGACATATTAATTACCTCTAGAGCTAATGACATTCATTGTGACTAGTAATAAAAATATATACGTTACAAGTGGATTCACTTCATCGTGCGATGTTTTTAAAGCTTTGTACGAGGAGGTAGTAGAAGTTTCCTTAGTATTTGTTGCTTCATCATCCTCAATTTCGTTGACCCTTTTTCTCTTTTTGACAACCTCTTGGGTTTTGTCTGTAACCGATGAGGAATTTTGGGTAGAAGAATTGGTCTGAGTGGAGTTTAGATTATTGTTTGTAAAATCTTCTTCCATGTCACTCATTGAATTGGATCTACTAAGTGGGGGAGTTTTCATATTAATTACCTTAATTAAATTTATTATAAATATAAATTATTAAAATTAAGATTTATTAAAGGTAATTAGTCTACTGAGTGCATATCTGCCGGGTCAAACGCTGGAAAGCTAAAACAGAGCACTCGTACGGACTCTTTACCTGCTGACTTGAGTTGGTGCACAGTTCCTGGATTTATTATTGCAAATTCACCTGTGGGTAGCACTTGATGAACTCCGTCTCGTTCTATGTCGAGATCTCCATTCATGACGAAGAACAGCTCTTTTTCAATTCTTTGAAAATGTCTTGGAGAATCATGAATGTCCAATAGAGAGACACTCCATTTTTTCCCTGTTTGCGCTCCATTGACGAGGTCATAGGCTGAATAGCTTCCTGCATCGATTTTGTTTTCAAAGCACTTCGAATCGAGCAGAGGAAGAGGTTTTGAAACAGGCGGAGTCCATTTTGGTAATATTTTGGATGGGGTGTCTTCAAAAACATCTTCGGGAAAGTTAAAGCCGGGAAGGTCAATGGCAAAGAAAATTGCAGTCCCTTCGGGAACCAGTGAGTGGACAACTCCCGGGTCTATCTGTACGAATTCACTGGGCTGTAGCACAGCTTTCTTGGTTCCGTAGAAAACTGTAAGGTTCCCCTCCATCACTAAAAGAAACTGCTTCTGGATCTTGTGATAGTGCGGCTGTATAGTCTCTGAAAGTACAAATAATTCTAGCTTCCACTTCTGGCCAGCTTCTGGAGGGACCAAAGGATAAAATTTCAAGTTTTTATTAACTTCAACAGCAGCTGGTAGACCCGTCAACATAATGATAAGTACCTCAATGCTCTTTAATTAACCTCAGCAACTCGCCTCGAGTCGGCGTACTTTAATACTTTTTCAATAAATGCATCGTGGTCACCTTCAGAGCTGCGGCTTACAACAGCTGCAGCGGGTCCAAAAGAGACTCCGCCAGAGCCTAAGTGGGTTGTACAGCGCGCATTAGTCACTCTTTGATTGTTACAGTAGAGAGGGCCAAAGGTTGGGAAGCCATCATATGCGACTGAACGTCTTCCTACCCAGCGCTGCACAATTCCTTTACTTTCTAGCATAGCCATATCAGCATCAGTTAATTGTTTTCCATGGGAGTCATATCCAAAAGCTAATGAGATAAACTCAGGCAGCACATGGTTGATCATGTTTAGCTGGACAAGGTTTCTATTCTTTGCGAAGGCCTCGTTTTTATTTGGCTGCTTATCGCCATAAAATGCTTTCGTTCCTGCAACACCAATAAAGATGCTATTCTCTTTCACTCGTGCCTGCCAGGCGAGAACGATTCCCTCTTTATGCACTTCCATGCAATGGGAAAAGGTCTTATACATCTGTAGCTGATCAGAAGTTATGGGGATGTTCAAGAAGAGGGAAGCGCCTGCAAATGCAGCATAGGCCGGTTCATGAAACCCGAGCTTATGGAGCGTTCCTATAGCTTCTCCAGGGCAAAATACATATTTAGAATCGATGAATTGCTGATCTTGAAATTGCTGATCTTCAAGCACTTGAGATCCATTTTTGAATTGCAATCCGCAAACACGTACTGAATCTGGCTGAGTATCGAATAGGACTGCTGTGACTTCTCTGTTGAATTTCAGGTGGAAGCAATCTTCCATCTGTCCAGAGTTGTTCTGATATTGTCCCATTACCCTCTTGAGGTACCTGTAAAATTTAGGAAGGAAAACGTGCATGTCGATGCAGCCGCCCGGACGCCATAACGCTATCGTGTCTTTATTCCAGTTATTCTCAATCGTATGATCCTTGCAAAAATCAGCAAGATATGGATCGATACGTACAACTTCTTCAGGAGACAAAATTTTGCAGTTTTTATAGCCTAATTTTTCATAATCGGCTTTCATATTGAGCGCACGCTGCTCTGCGTCTGGAATTCCATAGATCAGATCAATTCGATAACCATCATGCAGCGAATTCGTCTTATCATTTCTAGGTTCCCTGCATGGGTTGAGATTGGAAGCTTCTAAAATGTTTTTCAGCTCATCGTCTCCTTGATCGTATATCTCTTGCCATAACTCCATGCTCATCTTGCCAAGCTTTAACAAGGTATGTGTGCGGTCATCATGGTTTTTATCATTGCCATAGATGGCTACCGATTCCTTAAAGTTTTTGGCGGCCTTTGAGTCATTTATTCCGTGGACGTCATCTACACGTATGCCGCCAGGATGGCTAAAGAGGATTTTTAATTTATTAACCAGTTCAGCACCTCGTGGAACAACACTGAGTATTTCGTCAATTGTGAGGCTCGGCACAATGTTATAGGAGGTGTTGGTAGAAGAATTTTCTTGAGCTGATGCGACTGCAGAAATGGCTACTGCTTCTTTAAATTCTATCGCGGCATTTGAGTCATTTACTCCCGGGACATCTTCAATACCTATGCCTCCAGGGCTGCTAAAGGGGATTGATAGTTTTTTAACTAAGTCAGAGCCGCGTGGAATAACAGCGAGAATTTCGTCCGAGGTGAGGCTCGAAACAATGTTATAGGAGGTGTTAGAAGTATTGCATTCAGAAGAGTTGGCAGAAGAGCATGCAAAAGCATCACCCTTCTCGTAGATCGTAATGCATATTTTCTTTCCATCCTTTTGAGCGTCCTTGTAAGCATAATACGATTCAAGCGCCCCAACAATTCCGCCGCCTATGATAGACACTTTTCTAGTTGGAGGCGCATCTACTGCGCTATTGGCATGGGTGCGTGCAGGTAAACTGCAAAGGCTTAAAAGTATAAAGAGCAGCGTTTTCTTCATTGATGACTACTTTGTGGCAATATTATGAGTATTTAAGCACGAAATCTTATAAAAAATTTTGCACTTTTTGAAAAGGTTCTTTAGAACTTTTTTTCGTGATCAAGAAGCCATTGTTTGCGTATGCAGCCTCCTCCATAACCACCAACCTTTCCATCCGCATTTATCACACGATGGCAGGGGATAATAATGGCTAGTTGGTTGGCCCCATTTGCTTGGGCCACTGCCCTGAAAGCTGTTGGTCTTTTAACTCCACGAGCTATGTCTGAATAGGACCTGGTCTCACCAGTTGGAATTCTTTGGAGCTCTTCCCACACCTGCTTTTGAAAAGGAGAGCCCAGAGGCAGTATGGGGGTTTTAAATTGATGAAGCGATCCTTCAAAATAGTGTTTCAGCTCCTTTTCAATCGAGCGTATAGGTCCAGTACTCCCTGGAATAATGGCAGATTTTGTTCTTATCCTGAGACGTTCAATTTCCCTCTCAAGGCCGCGTCGATCCACAAATTCGAGGAGATAAAGCGCCTTTTCATCGCTAATTGCAAGCATGGGGCCAAGCTTAGTATCAATCCATGAAGCCTTTAAGACTTTGTCACTCCCTATCTTTGAAGGAGCAGCTCCCATAATGCGGGAAAAGGCATCTCTGAATCCGCTGCTTGATTCATAGCCGCTGGAAAGCTGTGCTTCAATTACCTGCTCACCACTTCGTATCTGTTTCATAGCGAGCCCCATGCGACGTGCGCGTGCATATTCAACAAATGTCATACCAAATCTTTTTTTAAACTGACGCCTTGCCGTTGAAGCGTCTACAGATAGTTCCTGGAAATCTCTGGTTCTCCAGCGCTTTTCAGGGTTTTGTTCAACGGCTTCTACCAGTGTTTGTATAAGGCCTGAGACGTGATTGGGGTGTGAAAGAGGACGGCATCGTTTACAGGGCCTGAATGAGGCTAAAAGTGCTTCTTGGGCAGTTGCAAAAAATTCGCAGTGCTCAAATTTCGGTTTTCGAGCAGGGCACGTTGGACGGCAAAAGACTCCGGTGGTTTTGACCCCGACAAAGAAAATCCCTTCATATTCAGAATTTTTCTCAATTAGGGCTTGGTAGTACTCTCTGTCGTTGGCGCTCATCTATTTTCCCCTCAGTTAATAATGGTAGTATATTAATTGAGCAAAAAGCCATCGCCGAAATTCAGGCATCAATTTTAAGGGATCTCCGGAAGTAGGATTTGAACCTAGACCAACGAGAATATTCTATAATCCAGCGCGCTTTTTAATCAGAAAATTTGCTGCCATATGGGTGATTATATTATAGAGAGGATGGCCAAACATCTCTTGCATAGTTCCAAGAAGTACACCTGCCATAAGGAAGGGATACATATCTCCATTCTTGCAAGTATGACTCCATGAATGATGCAGGGCAAAAAATAGAGCTGAGGTGCAAACTCTGGCAATTTTTGCTATGCAATGGTTCGTGACTGGAGCCATGGTTGGGGTGATTTTCTGCAGTATTTTTTCAGGCGCTCTTTTTAAAGCTATTTCTTGAATTAAAACCCTATCTACAATCTCTTCGAAGATAGGAATTATAATACATTCAAAAACCTGATCGTTCTTAGGAGAATAGGGTACTAGGATAGTCGGATAGTTAATATATTTAGCGAAGAAGTTTGTTGTTCCATTAGGCAATAATGATGAAGGGCAAATACCCGTTGCATCTATTATTTTTTGGCCCCAAACCCAAAGGCTCTTATTGGTTAGAGTTGGGAGAAAAGCGGCACAAAATAAACATTTTTTAGCTACGTTCAATAATTTATATGGAATGGAGCTTTCATTTTCATTTGCTTGTTCATTTTGCTCACTATAATA
>JABDGV010000023.1 GCA_013285825.1 Bacteroidota bacterium | reverse complement strand
AGGTCTTTCGGGCCTGGCTGCTGCACGTACACTCGTTGAAGCAAAGCGATCTGTACTCGTATTGGAAGCTCGAGATAGAGTTGGGGGACGTACGTGGAGCAAGTTTGACGTGCCAGGCGGTGGGTGGATTGACATGGGCGGCCAGTTCATTGGTCCTACTCAGGACAGAATTATCGCTCTCGCAGATGCAGTAGGAGTGACTCGTTTTTCAGCTGCTCATACGGGCAAGGATGTTTTTATCCTCCAAGGCAAAACATATGAAGGTCAAGCCGGTTCCGTACCGATACCAAAAGCAGATTTGCATGAACTTGCTGTTGCTTTTGAGAAGATTGATGCATTTGCACGCCAGGTACCTACAGATAACCCAGGCAGTGCAAAGCAGGCAGCCGAATGGGACAGCCAAACGGTAGAATCCTGGATGCAGAACAATGTTCCAAGCGCTTTAGCCCGATCCGTGATCAGGGCAGGAATCTTAGGATATTTGGCTGTAGAGCCTCGAGACATCTCCTTTTTGCACCTACTCTTTTACATTCATGCGGGCGGAGGTGTCGAAAAGCTGCATAAGTTTGGGCTGGCAGAGCGCTTTCAAGGAGGCGTACAAACTGTGGCAAACAAAGTTGCAGCACTGTTGGGAAATAGAGTAGTTCTCAATACAGCGGTTCAAGAAATAGAACAAACGAGCGAAGGCGTAATTGTCAGAACAAACAATGGCTCCTACAAAGGAGAGCGAGTAATCGTTGCAATGCCGCCAGCTCTTGCTGGAAGGATTATCTATCGCCCGAGCCTGCCTGCAAACCGCGATGGGTATACGCAGCGCTCTTTCATGGCAACGACAATCAAAATTCATGCTGTCTATCCTACACCCTTTTGGCGGGAGAAGGGATTCAGCGGTCAGGTTATCAGTGATGACTCTCCCATTGATGCTACCCACGATAACACACCGCCTAGCGGAAAGCCTGGAATCATTGCCGGCTTTATTTTTGGTCAGAATGGACGTAACTTTGCCGACAAGACCCCAGAAGAGATAAAGCGGGCATCAATAGATACATTAGTAAAATACTTCGGCAAAGAAGCAGAGGCGCCTATAGCTTTCTATATTGCTAACTGGCCAAACGAGGCCTGGTCGCGCGGCTGTTACTCAGGTCAAATGCCTCCAGGAGTATGGACTGGTTATCCTAATGCTTTGCGGACGCCTGTCGGTCGCATTCATTGGGCTGGTACTGAAACCTCTACAATATGGTGGGGGTACATGGATGGGGCCGTACGGGCAGGCGAGCGGGCTGCAAATGAAACTATTGCTTTTTTGAAGTAATTGCAGCTTGTAATTGGAGGGAAGAGATGTCTATTACGCAATTCATTAGGGAACATGACGTACAAGCTATTCATAACTACTTGAGCAGCATGTCGGGTTATGAAATTGCTGTTATGTGCTCGCAGAAAAATTTAGAAGAGCTGAAGTTAATCTTTATCTGCCTATCCCCAAAGCTTGCTGTCGACACTTTTGACTATCTGCCTCTAAGGACACAAAAAAATCTTCTCCGCATGCTTCCGACTGTGCAAGTTGCGGCAATGCTTGCTGAAATGCCTCCGGATGATAGAACCCAGCTGCTTGAAGAGCTGCCGAAAAAAGTTGTTGATGAGTACCTCAACTTATTACCTCAAGCAGAGCGAATAGTTTCTGAAAAGCTGCTCAAGTATCCTGAAGATAGTCTTGGGCGCCTCATGACTACCGACTATCTTACTGTACGAATGAACTGGACGGTTGCTCAAGCTTTAGATCATATCCGTCTTTATGGACATGACAGCGAAACTATCGATGTGATTTATGTCGTAGATGATCATAATATCCTCCTTGATGACATCCCCATTAAAGAATTTCTCTTTGTGCCAAGAGAGTTCACTGTTGCTCAAATTGCCGATAATAAGTTTATAGCTCTTTCTGTCGACGCTACTGCTGAACAGGTAATTAACGTCTTCAAAGAGCATAATCGGGTCGCCTTGCCGGTCATCAATGCTGCAGGAGAACTTTTAGGGATCGTAACGATTGATGACGTCTTTCGCTTAGCTTCTGAAAGAACCACTGCAAAGATGCAAAAAGTGGGAGGTATGGAAGCACTCGATGAGCCCTATATGGAGACCCCCTTCTTCGAATTAATGAAAAAACGGGCTCGATGGCTTGTCTTGCTCTTTTTAGGAGAGATGTTTACAGCAACTGCAATGGGCTACTTTGAAGTTGAGATTTCAAAAGCGGTTGTCCTCGCCCTTTTTCTTCCTTTGATTATATCTAGCGGCGGTAATGCCGGATCACAATCATCTACCTTGATTATTCGAGCCATGGCTTTGGGTGAAATCAAACTTCGCGACTGGTGGCGGATTATGAGGAGAGAGATCCCCTCGGGGATATTTCTAGGCTTGGTCCTAGGCTTGGTCGGTTTAGCTCGAGTCACCATCTGGAGCCTTTTTTCAAATATCTATGGCGATCACTGGTTTATGATTGCCTTAACTATTTTCACTGCATTGATTGGCGTTGTTCTTTGGGGATCGTTAACAGGCAGTATGCTTCCCTTCATCCTTAGAAGATTGGGAGCAGACCCAGCAACCTCTTCAGCGCCTTTAGTTGCAACGCTTGTGGACGTTGTAGGAATCGTCATCTATTTCACTATTGCGTTAGTAATTTTGAAGGGGACCCTTTTGTAGAGTTTCACATCAAAATAAAATTTTGTATACACTCAGTTTGATTGAGGTTTTATTTATGGAAAATGCGAAAAGTTTACCTAAAGCCGAATGGTTCCAAAGGCTAGGGGCGTACATAATTGATTTCTTTGCTGCGGCAATAACAGGTTATATTGTCTACCTCATGCAAGGTGAATTCTCTGCTTGGTTGTTGACGTTCGAGCTATTTTTCCTGATCAATTTTTGTGTTGGTTGGAAGATTGGCCAGACCATCGGCATGTGGTTCTTTAAGATTCAAGTGATCACTACCGAGGGCAAATCTCTTGGCTGGGGAAGGGTCTTTTGGAGGTACATCGCCTTCACTATCTCTCTCTTCAGCATCATAGGTATGGTTTGGATCTTTTTTGATAAAGAGAGCCAAGGCTTACATGACAAGTTGGCCGAAACGTATGTAATCAAGAAAATCTAAAGTCAATCATGATTTTGAGAGGGAGGGCGGCGTAGTTTCTTCTTCTCAGACTCTTTTTTCTTCTTTTCCCGGTTTTTTAGTTTTACAGATCGAGGCATACGTGTAGCAATACGCTTGGGCTTTCTGTAGTTGAGCTGGGCGACTTTATACCGTAGTTTTCTTAAGCACTCTTGCTTATTGAGATGCTGGCTTCTCTCTTTTTGACTGGCTACAATAATGCCTGTAGGCATATGTGTGAGTCGAACAGCACTATCTGTGACATTGATATGCTGGCCGCCAGCGCCGCTGGAGCGAAAGGTATCAAATTGGCACTCTTTCAAAAGATCTTTATCCAATTTCGGGAGTATGATAATTGTCATGGCCTCTAACCACAGGGGTCTCATATGCATCTTATTCTCATTTTTGCACTCATTACATTCAACCCAATCATTGAAGTCGAACAGGTACAAACTGCTTTAGAAGAGCACTATCCAGGAGAGACCTGGAACATAAAAGAGTTTGGGGATGGAAACATCAACTACATCTATCGAGCTGAGAATACACAAAAAGGCAAGAAAACGATTCTCGTGAAAAAAGCATTAGACTATGCCCGTATTGACCCTGTGGCATTTCCACTTCCCATAGGACGGCTTTCTTTCGAGCACCAGGCCTATGTCGAGTATCAAAAATCAGCCCCAGACAGAATTCCTGAGATCTATTTTTACGATGAGCCGAATGGGATGCTTGCTATGGAGTACTTATCTCCCCACATCATCTTAAGACGTGGGTTGCTTGAGGGAAAAAAATATCCACTACTTGCTGAACATCTTGGGAGTTTTTTAGGAAGATCCCTCTACCTTACTTCCAAATATCATCTATCAGATGCTAATTGGCAGGAAAATGTGGCCTATTTTGCAGATAATACGGAGATGAGAAAGATCATTGAGAATCTCAATTTTACCCATCCTTTCCAAAACTCAACATCTAATCGTTGGACCTCTCCAGAGCTTGACGATATTGTGCTCGAAATTCAGCAGGACTCTGAACTCAAAAGTCTGGTCCATGCCCTTAAGAGAAAGTTCTTAAACTTTCCTGAGGCCTTATCTCACGGCGATCTTCATACTGGCTCGGTCCTGGTCACAAAATATGACACTCGAGTCTTTGATACGGAGTTTGCCTCCTATGCCCCCATCTCCTTTGATATCGGCATGCTTCTTGCCAACTACGCGATGGCATCAATCGCGTCAGAGGCACATGGAACAGACAAGATATGGCTCTCATCACTCATATCTTCTACTTGGGAGTCCTTTGAAACGAGCTTTACAAATCTCTGGGCCAATGATGAGATATCTGTAGACGAGAAGATTCAAGAGATTTGGCAGGATACTGTCCGATTAATGGGCGTTGAAATCATTCGACGAACAATCGGCGTTGCCCATAACGCAGACTTTGAAAAGATCTCTGATCGACCTCTTAAAGCACAGATTGAACGAGAAGCGCTTGAGTTTGCGAGAGAATTGATCTTAGAAAGCAGCGACACGTTTACCGATGCATATGAGATAGAGGCTCGGTTGGTTTCTTAAGAACCGAGCCTCGAAATGAGAGGGCTTAATTGAGCTGATAAATCAGTCCTTGAATGAGCCCTTTTGAGTAGCTGTTGGCAATTTTTCGAACAAACTTTAAAAAATCGACAGGAGCCGAGTGGTCTGCACGATCAGAGATCACTCGGAAGATAAGAAAGGGGATCTGGTTCTCAAAGCAAACGTGAGCCACCGCTGCTCCCTCCATCTCGACACAAAGCGTTCCAGGAATAAGCCTGCAGATCTCTTGAATTTTTAATGGGTCGGCAATGAACTGATCGCCGCTTGCAATTCCGCCGATATAGACTTGAGGTGAATACAGTGAAAAGGCATCGATCGAGGCTGCGTCAATGAGCCCATTCATATCATTGTCAAGGAACGATTCAGCCGTCTGGTAGGCCGCTTCAACAAGTGATGGGTCTGTGAAGAAAACAGATTCGTTGAGAAAAGGCACTTCAAACTGTTTGAAAAAGGGGCGTGCGTCCAGATCATGCTGTACTAATCGATCAGCTATGACGATGTCTCCCACTTGTAATTGAGAATCGGCAGCGCCTGCTGTTCCAGAGAAGAAAAGCTGGTCTACATGAAAGCGATGAATCAGGGTCGTTGCAACGGATGCGGAAGCCACTTTTCCAACACAAGGGTAGACCACCACAGCTTCAGTTCCATATAGAGTGCCTGTATGATATGTTCTCGGTCCAATTTGGACCTCTTGATGGTTTTTTAAATCTTGTGTGAGTAGAGAGATCTCTTCGGGCATTGCGCCCATGATACCGACAACAGCAAAAAGGATACTTAACATATATTCCTCATAAATTATTGAACCGGACACTTGTAAACGGTAAAATATTTACGCACTTCCTTAAAAAAAACAACAAAGGAACAGTGTATGTGTTCTTTTGTTCTTATTCTTCACTTCATGACAAATGGATGAAAGACTTGCAGACTTCCAACTCAATTACCTGATGCAATATGGTGAATGGCTGAGTGATGAAGAGGCAAAGAGCAAATATGAAAATAGCCCTTAAGAGAGTGTATGATAAGGCATCCAAAGAAGATGGCGCTCGAATACTAGTAGAACGTCTTTGGCCGAGAGGTGTCAAAAAAACCGACTTGGTACTGGATGGGTGGTTTAAGGAAGTGGCTCCCAGCACAGATCTAAGAAAATGGTTTTCCCATGATCCTGCAAAATGGAACGAGTTTCAGAAGAAATATTATGCCGAACTCGATAAAAACCATGTAGCTTTAGAGCCTCTTCTACGCCTTATTCACAAGGGTACTGTCACTTTGCTCTATAGTTCCCACGATACAGAGCATGATAATGCGGTATGCTTGAAAAGGTATTTAGAAACTAATGCGCTGTAGCCGGATTCTCAATGATTTTGCCATCTTCTAGGTAGTCGATCTTATCGGCAAATTGCACGATGCGGGCATCATGTGTAACTACAATCAAGGTGACGTTATTCTTCCGAACCATGCTCTGGAGCAGCTCCATGATCATTGTTCCAGTATGGTGGTCGAGATAGCTTGTTGGTTCGTCGCAGACAATCAGTTTTGGACCATGAACAATTGCTCGAGCAATTGCAACCCGCTGCTGCTGGCCGCCAGAAAGCTGGTTTGGATGTTTTCCAATTTTATCTCCCATTGAAAGATCTGAAAGAAGCTGTTTCGATCTCTCCAAAGCCTCGTCTTTATTCACGCCATTGAGGAGGAGAGGAATAGAGATATTCTCTTCAGCTGTGAGCATGGGTATAAGGTTGAAAACCTGAAACAAAAAACCGATGTTTTTACAACGAAAATTGGTTTTTTCAGTATCAGAAAGAGTGCTCAGATCGGTTCCTAAAACTCGAACATTGCCTGAATCTTGAGTCAATATCCCAGCAATGATTGATATGAGAGTTGTTTTTCCAGAGCCAGATGGTCCCATGAAAAGCCTAAGCTCTCCAGGGTTTATGGAGAGGCTAATTCCTCGAAGGGCAACAACCTTAGATGAGTTCTCACCATATGTTTTGACGATATCACTGCAGGTTATCGCTGGCGTTTGTTGTTCAGGCATATATCAACTTTTAAATACGATTGCAGGGTCAACGTTTACAACTCGTCGGACACATATAAATGCGGTACATGTACTAATCAATAATATAGAAAATGCGCTTGCAAAATAGAGCCACAAGGGCATGGTGAAGGATAATTCGGTGCCCGAGCTGAAAATTCCAAAGAGGGCGGTAGCTCCCATGCCTATTCCCCAGCCTATAGCGCTTGCAAATAACGCCTGCAGCATAACCATCTTTGTTAACAATTTATTATTAGCTCCCATCGCCTTAAAAATACCAAAGTAGGGGAGGTTATCCAATGTGAAGTTGTAGAGCGTCTGTCCAGCAATTGCTGTGCCAATGATAAAACCGAGTACGATAGCAACTCCAAAATTCACGAAAATCCCGGTGTATTTTATGTAGTAGCCCAAAGTAAGCCAATCAAGCTCACGGCTCGTGTAGGCTGCAAAACCGGTAACGGAGGTAATTTGACGGCATACTTGTTCTGGATCATAGCCTGGTTTTGAGTGGGCGATAATAAAAGAGAGAAGCTTTCTTTGAGCGGGAACAAACGTGGTGGCACGATCATAGGTTGTATAGAGCACAGGCTGGGATTGAGAGGTGCGCGAGACGCTGCAAATGCCAACAACCACTGCTCGATTATCATTGAGTTCCATTTCATCGCCCACCCTCAAAGGGACTTTTCCATACTCTGGCGAGTATGTGCTAAGCTTTGAGGCAGCCCCTACTTGATCAACAATCACTCCGCCATCAATTCGAAGATCTTCAAGCGTTCCCTTAAGCATGATAGGCGGCGCTCCGATGAAGGTTCCATCATCAATACCTATTAAGATGCAGGTTTGAAAGATTCCGTTACGAAGCCGTGCTTGAATAGTTCCATAATAGAGCGGCATTGCCCAGTCCACTCCATCGATGGTGCGTACACGATAAAGGTCAGTGTCCTTTAAAGCTTTTATGTCGCCAATATACTGAACAGTCGGATCCATAACCCAAATGTTAGCCTGTGAAGTATCTGTTATGAATCCAAAGGTGCGTTTGACAATTCCAACTAAGATAGCTGATTGCTGGGAGATGATGAAGGAGGCAAAGCTCAAACCTAAGACAATGCTCAAAAATTTTGCACGATCGCCTATAAGCATCTTTAAGGCGGTGAGGAGCATTACCAGTTGCCTCCCAAACTTTTGTAGACTGAAATTAAGTCGCTGGTAAGTGCTTGCTGGCTATCGGTAAGTGTGCTTACATCTCGCAGCCATACTTCCTTGGCTTGAGAGACTGTAGAGTAATCGACGAGGCCTGCCTCAAAGAGTTCTAAAGTAAGATCGAAATTCCTTTTATCAGCATCTGCGGCAATGTTAAAGCTTATTTCTTTCGCCTCATCATCAAAATAGGTAGCGAGGGAAACTTCAACCTCTTGTAAAGCTGCAACAACCGTCTTTTGATAGGAGAGGGAAGCTTGTCTTTGAAGTGCCAGCTGAACATCAATACCGGACAGACGCTTTCCAAAGTCAAAAACGGGCACAGTAAGAAGGCCGCCAACACCCCAAATTCGAGCTTTCTTTTTAAATAATTGATTAAGCTTATC
>JABDGV010000022.1 GCA_013285825.1 Bacteroidota bacterium | reverse complement strand
CTCTTCAGTAAGTTCAGTAATGCTCGATCTTTTATTTTTATACGAGGCTAGAGAGCATTTGCCTCTAAACCTCGTCGACCCACCTTATTAAAAAAAGGAGTATTTAACAAGAGAAGGATTAAATTATTTTCTTGGTGAAAAAAATTGTTTTTGAGTCAGAACATTGATTACGTATCTTTTGACATCAAAATGAGCGTGGCTAAGAAGGCTCTTAAAGCACTTCTAGCTAACTCCTGGATCTACAGGCACATACGTGACATTTGTAAAAACAAGCGTACGCTCACCATTGTTAGGACTAACAGTAAGCATGTCTGAAAGGGCAGGCCTTAAAACCAAAGTCATAACACTATTCGACATAACGGTATTGTTTGTGTTAATGGAAACTGAACATCCATCTGATTGGGCGTAGACGAGCGCCCCCACCGTATAGATGCCGCAAAAGGGATGATCAAAGGTAAAGGGAGAAAAGGTATACCCGGTAACATTGGTTAGCAATACAGAAGGCTGATAAAGATGAGATCCTTCTGGGAAAAGGACATAGGGAGTTACATAGGCAGATCCAGCAACATCAAAAGAAAGAGTAACGTTTGCAGTCTCTAGGACGTCTTGGTCAAAGAGAGCGGCAAGGTTGCCGAAGAAAAAGAACAAAGATAGTATCAAAACAGCAAAAATAGTACCTGTGCGGCGTTCATAAACCTCCATGGAATCAGTCCTATTACATCTGGATTTGAACCTATTTAATAGAGGAATTGATAGCAATCTCATTTCCTAGGATGAAATGCAAAAAATCGTTCTTGGACTTGTGACCTTGATAGATGCGTGTACTTGTCTGTGCTGGAAATATGGGCGTGGCCTAAAAGTTCCTGAATCACCCGAATATCTGCACCCCCATCTAAAAGATGAGTAGCATAGGTATGCCTCATAGTATGAGGAGATATCTCTTTCGTGATTCCAGCAAGTTTTGCTCTCTGCTTTATCATCTTCCACACAATAATCCTATCGATGGAATTTCCACGATTCGTGACGAAGAGAGATGGATTGTCCGCACTCTCATATTTCCAGCGCACTTGTGTAAGATATCTATCTATTGCCGCCAACGCTTGAGGTCCCAAGGGAAGAGTTCGCTCTTTATCACCTTTGCCCTTAACAACGATCTTGTCATCAGAGACATCATAAAGAGATAGTGAACAAAGTTCTGAAACCCGAATCCCAGTTCCATATAAGAGCTCTAAGATGGCTTGATCCCGAATAGCTAAAGCACTTTTGCCCGAACAGGATTTTAAAATCTTTTGAACCTCTTCATTCGTTAAGACTTCAGGCAATTTTTGCCACAATTTCGGGCTGTCTAAAAACTTGCCCTCATCGGTAGGAAGATACTCCTCTCGGAATAGAAATCTAAAAAAGACTTTTAATGCTATCTGAGCCCTTGCACAGCTACTTGAGGCATACTCATTTGACCTCAGCTCTTGAAGAAAGGAGATTGCCGATTTTTGATTAAGAGAACCTTGATGGTTTTCAAGGAAAGTGCAAAACATCTCCAGATCTCGTTGATATGCTTCCTGAGTATTTTTTGAAAGGCAGCGCTCATAGGTAATATAGCGAAGAAAATCGGATACAAGCTTTCGATGATCAACCTGCTCGGACATTCGTCATCGTCTCATTAATGCGTTTTTGAGCATCCTTTCGAATTTCTAAGGGGAAATCGGTTTGTATAAATTGAAACTCATCTGTTGAGTCCTTTAACCGGAACTTGCCAGTAGATCCCTGAACGCGTTTTACAACTTTAGCACGAAGCAAAAATTCTGCAAGTAAAAGCCCTGTACATTGATCAATTGCCTCTTGAGAGAGTGCATACTCTCGAAGAGCCTCTACAAGTGAGCTAAAATCGGCATGGGACTTTTCTTTAGGTGCTCGTTTCCAATAAATCTCAGGCTTTTTAGCTTTAAAGCAATTGGGACAGAGGTCTGATCGCGCCCAACTCTTCCCTTCAAGCTGCGAATATTCAGGATTACTTGCTCCGCATTGAATACAGGTACGTTTTGCTCGAGGAATTACAATTGTCATTTTAAGAATCTACTCATCATTAGTAAAATTTAACCACAGAGGACACAGAGCTCACAGAGAGCTAATAATCAATTCTACACTCTGTGAGCTCTGTGTCCTCTGTGGTTCAAAATATCACAAACTTTTGTCCCTACAACCTTTTATTTCAAGCGTTTAAGCATCTCAAAAAGTGTATTAGCTACAGGATACGAGGGATCAGGCTTACCAGCTTTTATCGAGTGCGCAGCCTTCATAAACTGATCAGCGAGCACTTTACCCAGCTGAACACCCTCTTGGTCAAAGGAGTTAATGCCCCAAATAAAGCCTTGATAGGCAACCGTATGCTCATAGAGTGCCAATAAGCTCCCAAGTGATCTAGGAGTCAGCTTTTCGGACAGAAAAATCGAAGATGGCCGATTACCCTCAAACCGTTTATTGGGGTTTTCAGAGGATCTGCCTGTGGCTAAGCTCAATGCTTGTGCAAAGAGGTTTGAGACTAGTTTTTCCTGAGATGTTGTCCCCTGAATATCGAAGTCAAGACCTCCTTGGCAATTCTTTAACCCAATAAACTCAAGCGGTATAATATCGGTTCCCTGATGGATAAGCTGAAAGAAAGAGTGCTGAGCAGAAGTTCCAGGCTCTCCCCAAATCACTGCTCCTGATGAATAGTCAAGCCTTTTTCCCATTTTATCAATGGACTTGCCATTGGATTCCATATCGCACTGCTGAAGGTGGGCCGGAAACCGCGCAAGGACCTGTGCATACGGAATAATTGCAATTGTGGGAAGCTGCAAGAAATTACGGTTCCACATACGCAGCAGCGCTGAAAGCAAGGGCAGGTTCTTCTTTGGATCGGGTTCGAGTGCATGAAGATCCATTTCATGCGCTCCTTTTAAGAGATCAAGGAGAACTTCATAACCGCAAGCAAAAGCTAAGGGAAGAGCGCCAACCATAGAAGTGCTTGAGTATCTGCCGCCTACACAATCGAAGAGATAAAAGCATTCACGGTACTTGGATTTATCATCCATCATACTTTTAGGGCTCGTAATCGAAATAAAATGCTCATTGGGATTCAGCCACGCTTCATTGAACATTTTTCGTAAAATCGCTTCGTTCGTAGCTGTCTCAAGAGTGCTTCCAGACTTTGAAACTATAATGACAAGCGTTTTTGAAAGATCAAGCTCGCGCTTAACCATTGCAATCGCATCGGGATCGATATTTGAGATGAAATGAAGGCGTCTATTAGGCTTTCGGAAAAAGTAGAGCCCATCATAAAGGGCGTGAGGCCCCAATTCTGATCCGCCAATTCCAACTAAAATTGCATCGGTAAATCGCTCTTCTTTGTCCAACTTTAAACAAAACTCTTTGAGCTTTGCATGTTCTATACGGGCAAGATCTGAATATTCTTTTGAAAGGGGGGCTTCAGAAAAAATATCCCTCATCGCAGTGTGTAAAACGGCGCGATTCTCAGATTCAAACCCTATGATCTGATTAATCTTCTCCCCTTTTTGCATAGCGGCCATTTTATCGTGCACTTCAAGCTCTTGTGCAAGTTTCGTGAGCGCTAGAATGACTGCCTCATCAACTCGTTGGAATCCGTAGAGAAAATTCCAGTTGGGAGCGGAAACGACCATTTGCTCTAATCGTTTTGGAGTAATCGCCCCATCCTGATTCAAATTAAATGGCTTTTTTGCGAGCTCTTTGAGCTCGCTGTACGCTTTTGTATTCGTAAAAGTGAGCATATCTATGCCCTTATTTTTATTCTGTGATACCATATTTGCTCATTAATTTATGAGTATATGGTACGGCCTCAAGATTTAAAACTTCCCTATGAGATCAACGAGACTTCCAAAAAGGCTCCAATCATTTTTCATGACCATTTTTGGTCCGTTCCCCCTTGGGTTGATCTCAAAACTTTCTCATTTCCAGGCTGGGATCAGCTGTTTAACCGAAAAGCTCCCGTTGTTGTTGAATACTGCAGCGGCCATGGCCACTGGATTGTAGAGCTTGCAAAACAGCATCCCGAATTCAATTGGCTTGCTGTGGAAAAGCGCTTTGATCGAGCCAAAAAAATCTGGTCAAAGATCAAGAATAATGGTTTGATTAACTGCATAGTCGCCTGCGCTGAAGGGGGACAGCTCACCTCCGGCTACTTTCCTAATGGTTCGATCGAGCAGGTCTATATCAATTTTCCCGATCCTTGGCCAAAGACCCGGCATGCTAAACATCGAATCATGAGCAACCCTTTTTTAGATGAAATGAAAAGAGTTTTAACTCCTTCGGGAACCGTCACCTTTGTAACCGATGATGAAGACTATTCAAAAATATTTTTTAAAATTATGGGTAAACGTACCGATTTCTCACATCTAATTCCAGAACCGCACTTCGGCCCGCTTCCTGATGACTACGGCATCTCCTTTTTTGAAGAAATATTTCGGGAGATGGGTAAAGTGAACCGTTTCCACAAGATAGGTAAACGATAATGTCTCATGAAGAAGAGCTTCCAGAATTTCCATTGTCAATCTTTCGCGGTTCAAAAGATGCCATTCCCTCTACTGCGGATGCTTTTGTGATCTCTTTACCTGCAAAAATCGAAGATTCTCTCGACTGGAAAGCTCCTCGTGAAACAGCTTTAAAACTCTCTGGATTAAAGATAGTTTTTGAACTTGACTTTGGACTATTTAAAAGCTTGGCCCTGCCCCTTGATGACAACATGCAGTTTCAATCCTTGTCACTTGCGTGTAGAGAGCTTCGAAAACTTGTACAAGAGATAGAAATCTCAGGTGTCATTTTAGGTTATATTCAAGCTGAAGAACTTTTTGAGCTTCGCTGGACTGAAAGTGAACGAGAAGGCTTTATTGAATGGGCCAAAAGCAAATTTGAGATTGATGTAAAGCCAGAGCTGGCTGCAATCACCCCTGAGGGACGGCTTCTCCTAAAACTCTATGCACTCGAAATTCACGCCCATTTTCTCAACCTTTTGGGCGATGAGCTCGTTGATTCTTGTCCTACCCTATTGCTTATCGATTGTACAAATATCTCAGGCTCTTTAGAAAACCTCCTCCTGCACAGTCAAGAGCTCTTCGAGCCTATTGAATGCATACTCAAAAACAGCGGCTTTTTTACTCTCAGACCAATACTAAAAGATTTGGATTCAGGTGAATGCATTGAACTACCTTCCAATTTCCCTGAAAAGCGAATGGGCGTTCTTGTACCCAGCCTGCAGAAAGCCAAAACAATCGATGAATACCACAAGCTCTTGCAGCTGCTGCAAAGTTTAGAAGGTCATGAACTCTTTGCAATTCCTGAAGAGAGTATAAACACTTCTTGGGATGAACTGGAGTGGCTTTTCATGGGTTCTGCACCTACAAACCTAGAAACCAACCGCAGCATCAAAGGTTTTATCGCCGCCGGCGGCCGGGTTGCTACATTAAGTGAACTGCCATCATTTCATAAGGAATTAAATTTATGACTGCATTCCTTACCTACATCACAATCATTGGATCCCTATTAAGCTCTTTTCAACTCAATGCCGCTGAGTGTGCTTTTTGTAACCAAGACAAAATATCAAAACAAAAAATCTACGAGACCAAATATTTCACTGTTCTCGTCGACTATGCACCCATCCAAGAGGGCCACCTTCTTATCGTTGCCAAGCGTAACATCGTGCACCTGCAAGATCTCAATGATGATGAAGCTGTTGATTATAACCACATTGTCAAGAAAGTCTATTCGTTCTTCAAAGAGATCATCGGGACAGAGGACTACATAGTTTTAGAGAAAAATGGGAAAAGCGCAGGCCAAACGGTTCCTCATCTTCATATTCATATGATACCCATTAAACATTCAGGCTCGTTGATGTTAGGTCAATTGGGCGTGCTCTATAAGATTGTTTTTGGAGCTAAAGCGCTCTCACAGGAAGAGGTCGCTAACAAAGTAAGGGGATACAGTTCATTTTTCCAAGCTGACCAAAAGAAACAACTGCGTTGACATTATAAGAGGCAATTTATAGACTCATCTGCAGTTTTTTACGGCGGTCGTAGCTCAGTTGGTTAGAGCGTTGGATTGTGGTTCCAAAAGTCGCGGGTTCGAGTCCCGTCGATCGCCCCATTTTCTCTTTTCCTCTCTTTTCTTGACTTTAGCATCCATCTTCCTAGATCATCCATCTGAATAGAAGAGGTGTCCTCTCGTGCCGAAAAATTCGGATAGTGCATTTCCGCGCCTTACTCCATCGAGCGTTATCTGGACGCTTGCTTCTATCGCCCTATGGGCCTCTCTTTTAAGCTTCAACCAGAAAGACCCTCATAGCAATCTCTTAGGCCTCGTCGGCTATTCACTGGGGCTTACTCTCCACTGGCTCTTTGGCCTTGGAGCCTACATCCTTCTAGCTCTCGTCACCTCCATTGCAATCTTTGAACTCTTTGCCGATGGCGTCCCCCTTCAACAGAAGAAATACTTAAGCGCTTTAGGCTTTATCGTCTCTTGCAGCTTACTGCTTACGGTTGTAGGACATCTTTTCCCGGCAACGGAACAGGGCTTTAGCTGGTTTTTAGGATCAAAAAATATTCCCCTCGGCGGAACTCCCTGCACCTATTTATACCACCATATGCCCTATCTCTCTTTAAACACGCTTTTAAGCACAACAGGAACAGGGCTCATTGCCCTTTCAGGCATGGTGTTGAGCGCCATCACTCTTTCCGACTTACGCCTCGACAGGTTTTTTAGAAAAGCGCCAAAGAGCACAAAACCATTCGATGATAAACCCGACACCCCGACTCTTCCTCGTCCTGAAGCCAAAAAAGCAATCAAAACTGAAATCGCTCCCATGATGACAGTTTCTGAAATCAGACCCAAGAAGGCTTTGAAGCTGCTCGAGCCTTCCGGTGAATCAAACGATTTTCAACTCCCCTCTTTTGATCTCCTCGCTGAACCTAAAAAAAATGATTTAAGCCTGCTTGCCGATGAACTTAAAGAAAAAGTCGCCCAGCTCGAATCAACCCTTTTAAACTTCGGGATCGAGGCAAAAGTAGGCCAAATCCACTGCGGCCCCACAATCACCTCCTTTGAAGTACATCCTGCAACAGGCGTAAAGGTTGGTAAAATTAAAACGCTTGAGCACGACATCGCGCTCAATATGGAAGCAAAATCGATACGCATCATCGCTCCGATTCCTGGAAAAGCCGCTGTCGGTATTGAAATTCCAAACTCTAAGCCTCAAGAGGTCTCATTCAAAGAAGTGCTCTCTACATTTACCCAAATGGGAAGCTCCTACAAAATCCCGATGGTGTTGGGAAAAGCTGTCTCAGGCGATCTCGTCGTCTGCGATTTGACAAAACTGCCCCACTGTATCATTGCTGGAGCTACTGGCTCTGGAAAATCGGTCTGCATCAACTCGATCATCATGTCGATCCTCATGCTCATGAAACCCGACGAGATCAGATTATTGATGATCGACCCGAAAAAGGTGGAACTTACTCCCTACTCGCGCCTTCCACATATGATCGCACCTGTGATCACTGAACCTGAAGCTGCAGCAAATGCCCTTGGCTGGCTTGTCAAAGAGATGGAGAAGCGCTACGAGATTTTAAAGATCACTGGAGTTCGCAATATCGAATCCTTCAATAAACGCACCCCCTCTCCTGATGAAAAAAATAGCCATATCCCGATTCCTGAAAAACTTCCCTACTATGTAGCCATTATCGACGAGCTGGCCGACCTTATGATGGTCGCCTCTCAAGATATTGAAACACCGATCGCTCGTATTGCTCAGATGGCTCGAGCCGTCGGCATCCACCTGATTTTAGCTACTCAAAGACCCTCTCGCGAGGTGATCACAGGCCTTATCAAAGCAAACTTTCCGGCGCGCATCGCCTTTAAAGTTGCAAGCCGTGTGAACAGCCAGATCATTCTCGATGATATCGGCGCAGAGTCTCTTCTTGGCTATGGCGATATGCTCTTCCTGCTTCCAGGCTCTTCCCAGCTTATTCGAGCTCAGGGAGTGCTTGTGCGAGATGAGGAGATCACTCGAGTCTTAGACTCAATTCAAGCAAATGCTCCTCCTCAATACCTTATTGAATCCTTCGATAAAATTCGCGGGGTCGATGCAGGAATAAACGATGTCGATGACGAACTTGACTCCTTCTTCGAAGAGGCAAAAAATATCGTCTTCTCGACCGGCAATGCCTCTACCACCTTTTTGCAGCGCAAACTGAAGATTGGCTATGCGCGAGCTGCAAGTATTATGGATCAGCTTGAAGCGCAGCGGATTGTTGGCCCGCAAGATGGCAGCAAGCCTCGATCAATCTTTTTTCCTTCAAAGGTTGCTCCTAATAGCGATCTCAATGAACTTGATAGGGATGAGGAGGGTGAGCTGTGACTGTTGTCTGCCCTCTCGCTTCTGGCTCAAAAGGAAATGCCATCTATGTTGCATCGAAAAATACGAAAATTCTCTTTGATGCAGGAATCAGCGCTCGGGTATTGAGACAGCGCCTGCTTGAAATCGGCGTACAGCTCGAAGAGATTCAAGCTATCGTCGTCTCCCATGAGCATTCAGACCATATTGCAGGGCTTAAAACGCTCACCTGTAAATTAGGGATTCCTATTCTTGCCAATGCACAAACGGCTGAAGCTATTGTTGAAGAGCTTCAGGAATGCCCTAAATGCAAGATTTTTACTTCGGGAGAGCCTTTTGAGTTTGGCGATCTTGAAATTCTTCCCTTCGCCGTGCGCCATGATGCAATTGAGCCCGTTGCTTTTCGAGTCAGCGCTGGTGATCAAACCCTGGCTATCTGTACTGATTTGGGCTTTGTGACCAACACAGTGCGCCACCACTTGAAAGATTGTGATCTTCTGATAGTTGAGGCCAACCACACCCCATCTATGGTGCATGCATCGAGCAGGCCTCAAGTGTATAAACAGCGTGTCCTTTCAAAAGTTGGCCATCTTTCGAACGAAGATTGCGCCCAGCTGCTGTTAGATGTTGCATCCCCAAAGCTCAAAAAAGTGTTCCTGGCACACCTTTCCACAGAATGTAATACCCCGGAAGCTGCTCTAAGAACGGTGCAAGAAACGCTTCAAAAATACTCAATCTCTCTGCCCATCTCTATTGCTAAACAGGACACAAACAGCGACTGTATCAGGTTTTAAATTGCATCCGGCCTATATATTCTTCGAGCGCTTCTTGAAATTTGGTGCACTCTCTCAATAGACTCATTCATTGCTCGAATATAGCTAGCAAGTGCATTTCCCTTTTCACTCGTTGGCCACCATCGGAGCAATTGACTAAACTGTGTAGATTCAAGAATTGCTTTATTACAGCCAAGACCTGTCGCAGGATCAACCGTTGCCGCTGCATCTCCGCTTACAATTAGTAGTGAATCTCCATGCTGGATAGAGAGCTCCTCCGCTCTATCGGCTCCGATTTCAACTATGGAAAAGCTATGGACTGGGAAATAGGGCCCACTTTGGGTGAATCGGTGGTTGGGCAATATTTGCAAAAAATTTGCAAAGCAATAGGAGAGATTAATCCAGTACTTTGCAAAAGAGTTGTATTGCTTTTGAGCAACTTTTAATGCACGCAGCGCTTGGCTTTTAGCCTCTCCCTCGGGGGTTAGGTCATATACTTGCTGCAGCTCGTCAACAACTCGTTTTAACCGCATGAGTTCATCGCTATTTCTTCTCGATAAGCCACAACCTAAGTAATTTTGACCGGGTGTAGGCAAAAGCGCCGCCCCTGCGATAGATCTTTGTGGATTCCAGAAATGGTCGCGCTGGAAAATAAATCTAAAAAGAAAAATCACATGATAATAGATCTTCATGGCTATGTTACGAACACTTTTTCCTACATACTCAAAGAACGTTTTAACTCCCTGAATCTTCGGACGATCATCTTTTAATATGGCAGCAATAGCCGGTACCGTGGGTAGAACTTCTGTTCTCAAATGCCCTAATCGATCATTAAGTACGCTCTTACTTCCCTCAGCATTCACCATAATATCTATGGAGTTGAATGTCTTTTTACCTGTTATTTGTGAGTTAGCAACAACATCAACTTTATTTGCAGTGACACTAAATGAATCTACAGTGCATTCATAATCGATTATGGCCTCTGGACTGATTGCAGAGATAACAGCCTTCATAGCCTTTTCTAAATCACAGAGTCGAACGTTGATGCCACCATTTCTATCGGGTGGATAGATCAAATGGTTTTCAGTAAGATAGTGATAAATTCCATAGGATTTCAGGACATCAATAGAATTTGCTTCAAGGTGAACGGCATTTAAACGTCCGTCGTGA
>JABDGV010000021.1:397-11836 GCA_013285825.1 Bacteroidota bacterium | reverse complement strand
CCTCTGTCTGCCTTTATTCGAAACTCCATAAGCTGCTTTTCTATTTGGGCAAGCGTGAGGGTATTGGCATCTCTGAGGATGGGAACGACGAGCCCGCGCTCGGATGCAACAGCGACTCCAATATCGTAAAAGTGGCGTGTGACAAAGGTCTCACCTTCAATATAAGAGTTTGCCATCGGATGATTTTCCATGGCTACACAAACAGCCTTAACAAAGAAAGACATGAAGCCAAGCTTTACTTGGTTTTTTGCTTGAAAGCTCTCTTGGTATTGAGTTCGAATGGCGATCACCTTCGACATATCAACTTCATTGAAGGTTGACAGCATCACAGAATTTGATTGGGCAAATTTGAGACGCTGGCAAATAGCCCTGCGGATACCGCTTAAAGGAGTAGAGGTTGTTCTTTCAACTTCGAGTTTTTTTGGAGCCTCTTGAGTAGGCTTTGCACCCTCCACAATCGATCCAATGACTTCACCTATAGAACACACTTTTCCAGGAGATACGTTGAGTTTCACAACGCCTTCATGGGGTGCATAAATTATTTGGTTGAGCTTGTCGGTCTCAATCTCTAAAAGCTCATCATCTTGATGAACATAGCTCCCTGTGGGCTTCAATATTGCCCCAATAGTCACTAGAGTAATCGACTCGCCAACTGAAGGAATGGTTATGTCATATGTCATGCGCTTTCCAATATGCTAAAAAGGGTTTGTCGAAGGATAGTGTCTTCATGTTCATGAAGACGGTGAATGCCCACCGCAGGCGATGCTGAAACCGGACGGCAGAGGGATATCATGGGAATTTTCAACTGCTCATGAATATACCAATTGGCACCCATGTTTTCAGGCTCTTCTTGAAGCCATATCACTTTTGTATGCTCAGTATACTGAGCAAGCAGCTGTTGAATTTCTTGAGCTGGAAAGGGATAGAGTTGTTCTATACGAATAATTGAGACTCCATCTTGAAACTTTTCATATACATCTCTTGCATAATCGTAAAACACCTTCCCAGAACAAAGAATAACTGCTTTAGCTGTGGTATAACCATCATGCAAAATTGTTTGAAAGTCAGTTGTTGTTGCATCGATTGCTTTTGAAACGCATTCAGGATTACGAAGGAGGCTTTTCGGAGTCATAACAACCATTGGTTTAACAGGAAAGCTCTCGTTCATATGCCTACGAAGCAGCATCATATACTGCAGCGGTGTTGTCGGCTGTGCAATCACCCAGTTATCTTGACCAGATAGTTGCAAAAATCGCTCAAGTCTGGAAGAGGAGTGTTCGGGTCCTTGCCCCTCATAACCATGTGGAAGTAAAAGTACTAAATGTGAAGGCCTGCCCCACTTCTGTTCAGAAGAAGCAATGTACTGATCCAGTACCACTTGAGCACCATTTACGAAATCGCCAAACTGCGCTTCCCATGCCACAAAAGCTTCAGGACGCGAAAGACTATAGCCATATTCAAAGGCTAAAGCGGCGTTTTCAGAGAGCGAAGAGTTCCAAACCCCAAAGAGTTCGGGCTTATCAAGACCATTGCGGATAGGATAGTAGGCCTGTTCACCTTGTTGATCAAACCAAACAGCATGTCGCTGCGAGAAAGTGCCTCTGGGCGTATCTTGACCAATTAATCGGACAGGAATTTTTTGACGGCAAAGAGAAGAGAGTGCAATCGATTCGGCAAAACCCCAATCAAGATCCAGTTGGAGCCCAACTTTTTCAAACAGAGCCTTGCGTTGCTCGATCTGGCGGACAAGGCCATGGTGGAATGTGAACCCTTCAGGAATTGTGAGAAGATCTTTGATAATTGATTGAAGCTCTGCTTCTGGTATTTGCGTCTTATGGCTTTGTAAAAGAAGTGCATGCTCTTCAATTCGAGAAGAGACCTGCATCTTTTGATTCGGATACACTTTCGATCGAACTTGGTCATATGCATGTGAAAAGGTGTCATGAAGAATCTTTTCTTCTGCTTCTAAAAAACCGGATGGAATACGTCCTGTCTCAATCAGCAAATCTCCAACTCTTTTACGGAAATGCAGCTGCTTGCGAATTTCACCATACGCAATGGGGTTTGTAAATGCAGGCTCATCGCTTTCATTATGGCCCCAGCGGCGGACACCGATGAGATCAATGATGACATCTTGTTTTAAGGTCTGTCTGATCAAGTACGCTGCATTGCACGCCTGCAAAACGCCCTCTAAATCGTCAGCCTCAACATGAAGAACAATAATATTGAACGCGTGAGCAATGTCGGTGCAGCAATTCATCGACATAAACTCTTCTGGTTTGGCCGTAAAACCTATTTTATTGTTGATGACGACATGAATCGTCCCTTGAACAGTATAGGCAGGCAATTGATGGAGCTGAAACGTTTCATAGACGACTCCTTGACCTGCAAAAGAGGCATCTCCATGAAAGACAATGGGGAGCACATGCTCATGCGGCATTCCTGAATCAAGATGGCCGCGCGCTTCACCCTCTACAACCGGGAAAACCGATTCGAGATGGCTTGGGTTATCAATAAGCTGAACGCGGAAGGTCCCAGACGTCTTATAGGTAATTCGGGTATAGCCTTTATGGTACTTAACATCGCCCGATCCTGCGGATCCCTCTTCAACCCCCTCAAATTCCATCAATATCTTTTCGAGAGGTTTATGCAGCACATGATAGAGAGCATTTACTCGTCCTCGATGGGACATACCCAATACAACTTCTGAAGCACCATCAGCTTGTGCTTTGGATACGAGCTTCTCAAGCAATACGATTGCCGAATCACACCCTTCGATAGAAAATCTTTTCTGACCTACATATTTTGTATGGAGAAAATTTTCGAAATACTCGACACTAATGAGAGAGCGAAAAGCATCTAGTATTGATTCTTGAGATACTTGTGTGTTTAGTGTAGAATGAAGTATTGAAATGCTATTCATTGGAAAATCTGGTGGAAGTTCCGCATAAGCAGATCTACCAAATCGGATAACGTCCATTTTAGGATTTTCCTGAGTTGTTTGAGATTTGTATTGCTGAGATTGTGCTTGAAGTATATGAGATAGCCCTTCGAGGTAAGCTACAGAATCACTGTGAATAAGTGTATTGACTTGGTCATTCATAATATTTATATTTGACTCCTTGCTAAAAAATTATGGCAACAGGAAAAGATAGATTTTAAAACTTTCGCGGAGAAAGGGATCGAATGAAAGCGATCAAGAGTGAACGATTACGAAAATTAGAAGCTGAACTCCAAGATATGGAGCAATGGCTATCTCTAGGACTTGTGCCTAAGAAAGACATTGAAAAGCACAAAGAAGAGATGGGCGGCCTGTCTGCTCGCATCGATGAAGAACGTGAGCGATTACAGTTCCTCAAAGAGGGCGGAGAAGTCGAAGAATTTGTTGTACCAAAGCGCAACCAAGCAAAACCTGGCTACAATGAAATGCCGACTATCCCTGATTTAGAAGGCCATGATTCAAGCTCAAGCATGTCGGAAGGCGGCTTTGACATGGAAACGTATGTTTCTGAAGATAGCTCCTACGATGAAGAAACGAGCGATGAGCTTTATGGCTCTGAAGCCGATGAAGAGAAAGCAGAAACCGCTGAAGAAGAAGAGAGCGAAGAGGAAGAAGAGTCCTATTTTAGCGAAAAAAATCGCTGGAAGCGCGGCGGAATCGTCGATCCTGATGCCGATGAATGGTAGAACTGAGCCTATTGCAAAACTCGCTTTGGTTGGAAAAAGCGAAGATTTTGCTGCTGATTTTCATCCTTCTTCCGATGCTATACCCAATTGGGTAGACGAGGAAGAAGTATGAAAATCAGCGGCAAAAGGTTGATTTTAACAATCTAATGGAGTTTAGCAATAGACTCAGCAATTAGTCTTTACGTCCATATCCCCTTTTGCACGAAGAAGTGTCCCTATTGCCACTTCTTCGTAGTTCAAGATAATGAAAATCTAAAAAATGCACTTTTAGAAGCGCTCCTTCTCGAACTCAATCAACTTCAACAGCATCTTAAAAACCGCAAGATTGTTTCAGTTTATTTTGGCGGAGGAACCCCCTATCTTTTTGGACCAGCCCGAGTTGAGCGCTTTATTCAAGCGGTGGCTCTTAAAGGCCCTGCAGAAATTACCATCGAAGCAAATCCAGAAACGATGGATTTTCCTACTTTAAAAAAATATTTTGAAGCTGGCATAAACCGTTTAAGTGTCGGTGTTCAAAGCTTTAGTGATGCAGAACTTAAGACTCTTGGACGAACACACTCAGCACTCCAAGCAGAAGAGGCTGTTGGCAATGCGGTTTTAGCTGGATTTTCTAATATATCTATAGA
The DNA here is from genome assembly GCA_013285825.1 of Bacteroidota bacterium. Taxonomy (GTDB): domain Bacteria; phylum Chlamydiota; class Chlamydiia; order Chlamydiales; family FEN-1388; genus JABDGV01. The sequence goes on along the minus strand of JABDGV010000021.1, from coordinate 7,523 downwards.
CCTTATGTATGAAGTCCCGAATCAAACTCTTGCTTCCTGGAACAGCTCTCTTCAAAAAGCTAAAGAGCTTCCCATTACTCACATCTCCTTATATAACCTAACGATTGAAGAGGGAACTGCCTTTTACAGAAAGCGCACAGAAATCATGCAATCGTTGCCCACTCAAGAGGAGGGTTTGAGTATGTATGAGAGCGCGCAAAATACCCTATCCTCTGCAGGTTTTACTCAGTATGAGATCTCAGCCTTCTCTAGAAACAATCTTTATTCGATTCATAATACTGGTTATTGGACCGGGAGAGAGTTTTTTGGTTTGGGCCCTTCAGCCTTTAGTTTTTTTGATGGCGTCCGCTACTCCAACATTGCAAACCTCCAGCGCTACATCAACCAAGTAAAAAGCGGTACATCTCCAGTCGATTTTCGTGAGGAGATCGATGCAGGATCACGTAGACGAGAACTATTAGCTGTACATTTAAGGCTCTTTTGGGGTGTGAACATTGACGATTTTGAAAAGAGATGGGGCGCTCTTGATCTTGAAACAAAATCGGAACTTACATCGCTGCAAACTGAAGGCCTCATCGAATTTAAACAGGAAAAACTATTCCTCACCGACTTTGGCCGTAAGTTTTACGATACTATTGCTTCTCGCCTAATTTAGTATGTAAATTTGACTTTAATTAAAGAGAAGAGTTACTTGTAGAACAGATACAAGGAGCGTTTTATGGGTAACATGAATGTAACTGGACATCGTTTAAATATTGCTGGAGTAACTGATGTCGGCGGAAAAGCAGCAGGTATCGCTCTCAAAGAAACCAAATTTCCAATTCTTGCAAAAATATTCGTTGAAATCATTGGCAACATATTTGGACAAAGATATTCCGTTGTAACTGTAGATCATAAGTCGTACCTCGTCAGCAGAGACAGCTTAGCCCGATTTGTAGAATCTCATAAACCACTTGTACAAAATATACTGAAATCAATTCCACTGCCAGGAGGCAGCACAAGATTTCAGGTGCTTGCAACAGATATTGGTGCGAACACAAAAGATGCTGTTAATAAAATGTGGGGCAATGAAATTGAACAGCTCGTTACAAGCTTATCTGTTGCAGGACAAGGCGGCGCAAAATTATTTGAACAAGAGGTTTTAAAAGATAAGAAAATTGACTTCAACAATATAAAACCCATGTCAAGTCTGCAAGAAGCTCAAGCAGCAATTAATGAGATGTTCAACATCGCAGAAATTGCTGGATTTGATGTTTCTGGAATGGATCAAAAAACATATCTCCAAGAAAGTAAAGTTAACTTTGCTGAATTTCAAAAAGATTTACTTTCAAAACCACTTGCTCCTAACGAACCGCGAGCCGTTGCAACTCTTCAAGATGGCCCAAAGGTTTTTGCCCAGGCGCTACGATCTGCATGGGTCGATAATAAAAACAGTTTGAACAGCAAAATTACTAAAACTGCACAAGATAACAATAAGTTTACTTGGGATGACAAGAGCAAGACGATAGCAGGAAATCGTACTCAATTAAAAGAGATGCTCAAAGGTCTATTTACTGGTGTTATTAAAGGAGACATCGAGAAAACATGTGACAAAGTTTTAAATGCTCTTGAAATACCAGAAAAAGATGTTGTAACTCGAGATTCGACTTATATGGCAGCTACTCTAAAGAGTGAACTTGATGATACTGACTTGCTCGCTATCAGCAATAAGAAATATGACTCAAATACAGACATGGGAAAATGTCAATCTGCTCTTTCTGCTAAATTGAATGAAGTACAAAGTCAATTTAAACCAGAAGCTAAGAAGACTCAAAGGCCCTTTAGTCAAAAACCACAAACACAAAAACCGTCTCAAAAACCAACTTCTCAAAAGCCAGGCGAACAGATTTCCACAAAACCATCTACTCAACAAGCGAAGTCTACACCCATTACTACAGACGAGCTAATGGTTGAACTTGTTGAGGCTCCTACTAAGCTTCCGACAAGCAAGAACATAGATGAACTGCTTTCAGAACTCGGATCATCCCCTCAAGAACAGGCAGTCAACCTGCGTAAACTTGCACAGTTTAGCAGCAAACCAGCTGGAAATAATTATGTTTGCAAGTTACTTCCAAAACTACCGGCTAATGTTCTTGCAATACTTACAGCTCGCGATATTGTGCTGACGGATGTGAAACTTGCGACCGGAAACTCCTTAAGCAAAAATCAAACAGAGAAATTTATCAAAGCTTTGGGAATTGCCCTTGAGTCGACACGTAGTGACAACAGTAAAAAAGCAGACTTTATTAAGGCATTTAATGAATGTAAATCTGCGTACAGCAAAACAAAAGAACCTTTGAAGGAAACTGTTAAAATATTTGACGACACACTCAAGTATATGAATGGAAAGCTCGAACTCTGGAGCGATGAGATGTATCCAAATTTTTTTTCAAATCCCAATGAAAAGTAAACCGTAAGTACTATAAAGTCCGCCTGATGGTAAAACTTCAGGCGGACTTTTTTTTATGACAATGCCCTGTATCAACATCATCGAAAATGTATCCAGCCGATATGGAGCATTAGACCATTTCCAAAAAAAGCTACAAGAAGCTTTTCATCGAGCAGGTATTTCTTCTCACTCTTTTAATTTACAAAAGCAGACTGAAGAAGAGATCTCCCTTGCTTTTCAGAAAAATCGTCCCGACTACACCATTGGATTTAATGTCATCATTTCGGGACATGCATTTCAGCAATCACCTGACATTCCGCATATTGCACTGCTGGTTGATCCTCTCTGGCAGTTTCCAGAACTTTTTTCAGCTCCAAACGTTATCCCTGCATTCGTTGAGAAAGACTCTGCCCTCTTGTTTGGTAAAGAATCGCTCTATCTGCCTCATGCCATAGAACCAAAAGCTCTTCAATCTCCTCTCAATGATAAAAGAGAGTTTGAAGTAGTGCTTCCGGCTTCTTTCATCGATTCTGATAAAGAGCTTCGAGATTGGAATAGAGGGTTTAGTAAAAAAACAGTCGAGACTCTTTGTGCGATTGCCGAAGAGGTATTAACAAGTGAAGCAACTCTACTCAAAGCTTTTTCAAAGAGCTACCCAGCCATTCAAGAAGAGGTTGATAGCAAGCAAATACCAACCCTAATGCTTCTCTCCTCATTAAGCACCTATATTCGAGGCGAAGACAAAAAACGTCTTCTTGCTGCCTTGAAAAACTTTGATGTACACATCTTCTGTTCAAAAGAGGACGGAACCAAATGGAAAAGCATAGGCAAAGTTCATATCCACGAAGCAGTTCCCTTTCCCAAACTTTCCACGATCTATCAAAAAAGTAAGATTGTCCTGCAAAGCTCCCCTCAAATGAAGCATGGCTTCCATGAACGCCTTTTCATGGCGCTAGCCTATGGCGCAAGCGTGCTCAGCATGAGCAACTCATTTTACAATAGTACCTTTGGGATCAACAGGGCGAATATAGCTATAACACAATACAAAGATGCCCCTTCCAAAATTCAAGAGATACTCTTAAACGAAGAGAAGAGGCTAAAAGATGTTCAAGCTGCTCGTGAAGTTATCGCCAAATCACATACTTGGGATAACCGTGTTCAAGAGCTGCTCGATCAGCTAAATAAGAAGACAGCAGGCCGTTTTTGAAAGCGGCTTAAGTCTTGACTCTTTTTCCAATTGGCAATTGTCTGAATGCACACTTCCTCTTGATCGCTTCCGATATCAAGCACAACAGCCATTGTTGTGGTATCCTTCAGCGCTTTAGAAGCTGTCTGAATAAGCTTCACATTTTCATAAGGACGCTCGATAGCTATTTGCGTCATACCGCCTTGGCAATCGCGCTCTAACTTCTTTAAGCTTAAGGAAAGCTCAGGGTCATCCTTAGGAAGATAGCCATGGAAAGTAAAACGCTCTGCTGGAAATCCTGTGACAAGCAGGGCGTGAATAATGGATGAGCCCGCACCAACTGCTTTAATTTTATAGCCATGCTTGATGAGCGTCTGGACTACGTTTTCTCCTGGATCTGCAAGCGATGGAAGCCCCTGGTCTGAAATAAGTCCCCACTCCCCTTCCTTTTCAATTTCTTTGATGAGCTCTTTAATATCTGCAGGCTCGCTATGCTCATTTAATAGACGAATGGGATAGGTTTGTAGAACCCGGGTCGATTTAATCGATTTTAAAAAGAGACGGGCGTTCTTCTCATTTTCGGCAACAAGGCCAGTTAAACGGTCGACAATCTCAGTAAGACGTGGAGGCGCCCATAACTCGGGAGCCATCTCAGCACAAGGTGCATTTGGAAGAAGCCAAAAGGTTTTCATGACGTTATTTTTTCTGTTGTATATAGTTAATAAGCAATAGGATACACGACCCTTGATTGAAATTAAATCTCTTTCGAAAAGCTACAACCTAGATAAGCAAATCGTTCATGCGCTCAAAGACATATCTGTAAGTATTGATAAAGGTGATGTTTTTGGAATTATCGGCTTGAGCGGTGCCGGTAAATCGACGCTGATTCGCTGCCTGGCAGCACTTGTAGCCCCTAGCTCAGGCACTATTTTCTTTCACGGGCAGGACATTGCAAAATTAGCAAATGAACAGCTTCGTGACTTTCGAAAGAACATCGGCATGATCTTTCAACACTTCAATCTGCTCACCTCAAGAACTGTTGCAGAAAATATCGCCTACCCGCTCGAAATAACCGGAAGCAAAGATAAAGAAAAGAGAGTCGATGAACTCTTAGCGCTCGTAGGTCTTTCAGGCAAAAAGCATGCCTATCCCTCACAGCTCAGCGGTGGTGAAAAGCAGCGTGTAGGCATTGCACGGGCTCTTGCAACAAATCCTGAAGTACTCCTTTGTGATGAAGCAACATCTGCTCTCGATCCTAAAACGACTCGTGAGATCTTAAACCTGCTCAAATCGATAAACAAACACCTTGGCGTCACGATCGTCTTGATCACTCACTCCATGGAGGTGATTAAACAGATCTGCACAAAAGTGGCCGTCATCGAAAAGGGGCAAATTGTGGAAGAGGGGTTGGTAGCCAATGTCTTTGCAGACCCCCAGCATGTAACCACCAAGCAGTTCCTTCAAAATTCTTCACACGAAATCCCGCCCGAATTTTTCAAGAAGCCCTCGCCCAACCGAAAGCTTTTACGCCTCTGTTTTAAAGGTGAAGTAGCTGGAGAGCCCATTATTTCTGAGCTTGTGCGTAAATTCAACGTCGATGCAAACATCTTACTAGGCTGGATTGATCGGCTGCAGACAACTACCATTGGCACTCTTGTTATTGAGCTCATGGGTACGCCTGAAGGTATCCAAAGTGCTTTAAAATACTTTTCTGAGAAGTCCGTCCAGTATGAGGTAATCGAAAATGACACCTGAAAACATCTCCCTCGCTCTTGATCTTTTACCTTTGCAGCTCTGGAACACCGTTTATATGGTCTTTGGTTCGGCTTTTTTTGCTCTCATAATCGGACTTCCACTTGGAGTAATCCTTACAATAACTGATAAGGGCCACATCAAAGAAAACGCAGTTGTCTATAAGACTCTCGAGACAATCGTCAACATTGGCCGCTCTTTTCCCTTTGCCATCTTGATGGTTGCACTCATTCCCTTTACTCGATGGGTCGTGGGCACAAGCTTGGGAACAACCGCCTCCATTGTCCCTTTAACCATTGCAGCAGCGCCTTTTGTTGCACGACTTATAGAGACAAGCCTTAAGGAAGTAGACCGCCATATTCTCGAAGCGGTGATTGTAATGGGCTCAAATACCTGGCAGATCATCACCAAGGTTCTTCTTCCCGAAGCACTCCCCTCAATTATCTCTGGAATTACTCTAACCATCATCAACTTGATTGGCTACAGCGCTATGGCAGGGCTTGTGGGCGGCGGAGGCTTAGGGCAAGTAGCAATTCAATATGGCTATAATCGCTTTAACTCCTTCATAATGATAGCCACAGTGATTTTATTGATTCTTCTTGTTCAAGCTGTACAGTTGCTTGGCAGCAAGCTTTCACGCTTAATCGCTCGAAAACGAGGTCTCATATCAAATGTATAAATGGCTTCTTTTACTCCTTCTCTCCTCCTGCTCATCACAACCAAAACATGGCTTGAAAATAGCTGCAAGCTCAGTACCTCATGCCGAAATGCTCGACTTTATTAAGCCCAACCTAGAAGGTCAAGGCATTGATCTCATAATTATTGTGACGGATGATTACAACATGCCCAACCGTGCGCTTGCTCACGGTGATATTGACGCCAACTTCTTCCAACACACACCCTTTTTAGAAGAGCAGATTAAAGAGTTTCACTATCCCATTAAAAGCATCGCATCAATCGAACTTGAACCTTTGGGTATCTATTCTAAGAAAATTACGAGCCTTGCTAGTTTGTCTGATAATGCCAAAATTGCTCTTCCCAATGATCCAACGAACGAAGGTCGTGCGCTTCTGCTTCTTCAAGCGAACGGAATTATTATGCTTGATAACCCCTCAAACCTTCAGTCAACAATCCGCAATATCACCGAAAATCCAAAACACATACACTTCGTAGAAGTAGATGCTGCGATGCTTCCAAGAACGCTTGACGATGTCGATGCTGCCGCAATCCCCACAAACTACGCACTCCAAGCACATCTCTCCCCTATTGCTCTTGAAAGCACAAACTCTCCTTATGCCAACGTTTTAGTCATTAGGATTGGCGATGAAAACAGAGCCGATATTAAAGCGCTAAAGTTAGCAATGACCTCTGAGATTATGAGAGAGTTCATTATAGAAAAGTATAAGGGCGCCATTATCCCGGCGTTTTAATCCACAGCGCAAATAGCAAAATGTCATGAGACATTAAGAAGTGAGAGTAAAAAAAGCTCCTGATGTAGAGACGCTGCTTCTTCCCCCATTCGAATGGCACACGATCTCTCTTCAATTCGAGCAAGAGCTGTTGTAAATATGGGCGACTCCTTCACCTTTTTCAAGAAAACTGACTGGAGATACTTTAACTGGGCAAGCTCATGCACGCCCTGATTTTCAAGTTCGCGGAAGTGTTTGACGATCTGCTTTCGATCCGAGGCCAAAATCGCCTGCGTCATCTGCGACATGGTTGATGAAACAGAGCCGCCAACGAGCGATTGAACATCGCTC
>JABDGV010000021.1:0-387 GCA_013285825.1 Bacteroidota bacterium | reverse complement strand
GCACATCTCAGAACCCGATCGCCAAATATCGATTTTATCAATCTCAGAGAGAAGCGCCTCTCTATCTGCTCCAAGTACTTCATACAATTTTTTCGGTAAAGCCGGTTCAAATACGATGCCACGATCGCGCATCTTCGAGGAGATCCACTTTTCCACATACGCAGCCTTATCCCAAGGCTTCATCTGCTCAACCTGCAGCAAAGCACCTGCAGTTTCAAAAAGCTTGCGCACTGGCTCAGATGCCCCCCTAAGAATAAACATTGAAGTTTCAGGAACATGAGTAATAATCTGCTCTAATTGCTGAAGGTCTGCCTTCGAACGAATAGCAGCCCCGCCCTCTACGACCACACACTGAATATTCTCAGAGAAAAGATCTCTTTGCTGCAA
>JABDGV010000020.1 GCA_013285825.1 Bacteroidota bacterium | reverse complement strand
ATTCATTCAGCATGCTCAAAAATTGACGTAAGTGTTTGGAAATCAAAGACTTAGGAAAATAAGAAGAGCTATAAAAGTTGGAGGCAAAGCTTCGATTGTAAGCCGAACAAAGGAGAGATCTTTGCCATACGCTCCCCGAAAAGTTACATAGCCTGCAATATTTGGCGCACTTGCAATGACCGTTAACCCTCCCCCAATGCACGCTCCCGCTGCAAACGCATTCTGTGCAGAGACAGTTAAAGTCTGTGCTTTTACTGCAAAGGCGGCAACAACGGTCTTATCAATAAAGCCTGAAACGAGCGCTGTCATGGGAACAATCCACCTTTCTGGCAGATCATCGAGCATATTCACAATCCAAGATCCTTGAAGGTCGGCATGGATCATAAGTGAGCCGATAAACAAAAAGGTCAAACTTGCTTGTGTCAGATCGATTGGATCGTTCGGGAAAAAGGCGTGGTGCAATCCTAAGAAGAAGAGTAAAAGCCCTATAACGATAACGGGAAACTCAAGATGAATGCCGATAACAATCAGCATAGCCAAATAGAGCACTCCAATCCAAATAGGCGTTCTCAGTTGAACTTTAGCGACGCTTTTCTTTGTCAGCTCTTTAAGTTCCTCTCTAAACCGATAAAGAAAACAGCCATTAATAAGGAGGAGTGTAAGCAGCATTTGAGGAACAAATGTTTGGAAAAGCTCTCTCCAGCCCCAATTCCAGGTTGAAGACATCATAATCATGGCAGGACTCGATAAGGGACTTGCAAGGCAGGCAAGGGAGATATTGACAAAAAGGGCTGCCAGCATAGCGTGCACAAATGCTTTAGAAGGTTTTCGGGAGAGAAAACGGTTGGAAAGAATAAGGGCTGCTAAAACCATAGCCACTGAATCCTTCATAAATAAAGTAAAGAGCGGGCAGACAGTCATAAGGAGAAACCACTCGACAGCCGCAGAACTGCTTAAATGGCGGATAAGCCAGGCGCAAAATTTTGCAGCCAATACCAAAATAGGGGTCGAAAGGGCGATCACCATAGCGGCGGCAACATAGATAGCTTCTGTCACATCAATACTATTGATAAAGGTGCAGGTCGTACGCCATCCATCACAAAAGAACATAATACCGATTGTTGGAAGCGCCCAAAGAGTAAAGACAACTTCCGTCTCGCCAAGGAGTCTCATTATCTCTACAGCAAATCGCTTGGGGTTAAAGTCGTGGGGATGGCGGACCGTTACTCCACGGCTCCAAGCATCAGCGATGCGGTGAAAGGTGGGCGTAAAGAAGGTGTGGATGATAGCGCAAACGAAAAAGAGGGCGGCATATGGTGCGTGAGGGCTTTGCAAAGAGGGCCTTCTAATCAAGTTCTTTTTTTATACAAGATGAAGGCCCTTTTAGCAAAAGAGTTCCTTGAATTTAAACCTGTTTTCTAGTATAATAATATTAAATTTAATTTTGGTAATATATGTCTTTTGAAATAAAAGTTACTGGTAATTCATTTAATCCAATTGTCAATACTAATCAGAATGAAGGTTCAGATAATGAAATAGGAAACCTCCCGCCGAACAAGAAACAAAAAGTTACTCACGTTGCAAACTTTATTATCGTTGCACGAGTTAACGATCAATCTGATCAGCCCAGAGACATTAAACTTGTTTTAAAAAGACCGCAACTCGAATACAACTTTCCCGATGGTGACGGTACCTTTGATCCTAAAGCGGCATTACTTGCCTACTATCTACAAGAAAACAGATGGGAAGAAAACAGATGTGAGGAGGCAATTAACGACTACAACCAACTCAATGAACTACCCCACAAACTCTCGGAAGCTGTTCACGCACTTTTTGATACGGTTTTTTCCACTTCTGAGGAGAAATACCTGAAAAATCTTGAGGAAGTAAAAGCTGATATAGAAAAAAACAAAAAAGAGTACTCAAATGCCGAAAAACTTCGAGAAGCGCAATACGGAACACAATTCAAAGAATTGGGCAACAAAATCTCTACCAGTGAAAAGGCATACTTCAAAAGAATGGACGACCTACATGTCCTAAATGAAGAACTCACCCCATCTAACCGAGCTTTAGAAAAAGCCAATTCACAAAAGAATGTGCTCATTGAACAAGAGAAACAGCAGCAAGATCCGATAGAAAAACTCAAATTGCAAATGTTGATTAAGGCAAATGAGGAAGAATCATCCAGATGTGAAATGGCTGTAAATAAATTTCTTAGTGATATAACTTCTACAAAAAAATTAGTTGAAAGTGAAAAGGAACTACGCAACAATTATTCCCGTCAACAAAATCTTAATCTTCAAAAATTCCAAAACATAACTGGTCCTCTTCTCGACAAAATCACGGTACTTACGCATGGAAAGCTCCAATTAGAAAAAAATCTGGCGAAGGTGAAATTGGCTCTATGGCCATTATCCAAAGAGGAAAAGATTTTCATTGCCGATTTCATTAAAAGCCACCTCAAACCCTATCTCAGCGGCGAGATTACTCGTCAAAACGAAGACAAAACACGAGCGCCCATAACCCAAAAACTCTCTCGTGAATTTGAAAAAGAATTCACGTACACAATTATAACTTCCGAGATGCTTAAACAAGTGGCCTTTGATGAATATGTCATGCAGGGAGTTCGAGGATCTCTTCAAAGAATATATCCAGATCTCCAAGTAACTTATGAGCAAGTAGAGCCCAAGGTCGTCCAAGGCATTGTTGCTGCCTTAAAAAATGCCCTTCAAATAGATTTTAGAGGCTTTAAAGGGATTCCAGAACCGGTGGAGGCGGAAAAAGACTTTCCCACACTGACCCTCGTTCGAAATGCTATGAAGAGAATATTAAAGAAGTGAACAAAAGACAAAAGCAGCGAAAGGAGATTTCGCTGCATTTTGTTAGAACTACTTGACGATGACATCTTTAGATAAACGATCTACTTCACGCGCTTTATAAAGAATCGTAAGTTCTTTGCTATATTCTGATGAGACGTTCTTATCCCAGATGTTGTTAAGGGTCGCATCATTCGGATAGATGTTGTCTATACCTCGACGCATAATGGCCAAAAGAACTTTGACTTTTGGAACTTTATTTCCAGCAACGGTACACAATGCCGCTTTCTCATTAGCAGCTTCTGTACGTAAGGCGTTAATATATTCTGCAGCAAACGTTTCATCATTTGTTTTTTGTAGGTAGTCTAAAATCTTTTTAGTTGAGTTCCACTTATGGAAACCACGTGGGTTGCCTTCTGGAGTCAAAGCCTGAAAGTCTTTTTCAAGGCGAGCTACCAAATTAGGGTAGTTGGGTAATGTACGATTTAATCTCATAATATCTCCATGTTAATAAAAATAAATTTCATTATACAAATAGTTATATTAAATTTATATAGTATTTGCGAATTGGAATTTACATTGCTTCAATTAACTGATTTCAATTATTATTTGTAAATGTAATTTTAAAAAATTAAATGGAGCGTTCGCAATATGTCAACAACTATGCAATTTGAACCAAACAGAAGCAGTAAAGAACTTTTCTACTCGGAGACTCTCACAGAGTTTCCCATTAAGGTGCTCTTCCAGGATGAAGACTACTATGGCGAGATCAGAATTAGCCCTAAAAATAAGAAGCTTACATTTATCGGGCTAGACGAAAAGAGCCCCGTACGTGCAGAGATCGATAAATGCAAAAGAGTAATATTTGAAATTTGCAAAAAAATCTTCAGCATAAACGATACAGATTTCAAAATAACTAATGACGACGAAAATAATGAAAGATGCAAGGGTGGCTGTGTTCATGTCATCCCAAGTAATTTACAAAAGAATAAAGGTCTTAAACTCGAAGAACAGCAAGAAATGTTTCAAAAAATATTTCTCGAAGATAAGCATGGGTTTAAAAATGAAGCTGGCAAACTTATCTTAAAAGCATAAGCTATCTTCAAACCTATCTGCGAGCTCATCCTTGAGCTCGCTTTTGTGTTCATACCATCAATTGCTGAAGAGCATAGACACCAATACCTGCAAAATAGCCAACGAAAGCCGCAAGCCCTACCCGCTTGACATACCAGAAAAAATTGACCTTCTCAAGACCCATGAAGGCAACGCCTGCAGCAGATCCAATAATGAGTATGCTTCCACCTGTACCTGCGCAATAGGCAATGAGCATCCAGAAGGGAGAGTCTATCGGATAGGTCGCTGTGCTGTACATGCCCATGGAGGCTGCCACCAGCGGAACGTTGTCAACGACAGCAGAAATAAGTCCAATTACTATTGCGACCCACTCCTTACTGTGAATTGCTTTATCTAAGTGATACGCAAACGTTCGCAAAATTCCTGCTGTATCAAGCGCATCAACTGCAAGCAAAATCCCCAAAAAGAAGAGAAGAGTTGTAAGATCGACCCTTGGTAAAATCGCAGTAACGCGAAGATGGTCGCGCTCTTCATACGCATGATGTAAAAGGTCAGTCAAGAGCCACAAGCCGGACATTGAAAAAAGTATGCCCATATAGGGCGGCAAACCTGTAATTGCCTTAAAAATGGGAACGAAGACAAGAGCTAAAACTCCGCAGACTAGAACCGCTTTTCCTTGCGGCTGAGGCTTGCCCAGTTGGCTCTCAGAAGCTCTCTCAAGCGGTCCCTTAAGAAGCGGCAAAAGGCAGAGCAACGCTCCGCCAAGGCATGCCAAACTGGGTAAAAACAAGCTTTCCATCATTGCAGCCGTTGAGAGCTGTCCTCCAACCCAGAGCATGGTCGTCGTCACATCACCGATAGGCGTCCACGCGCCTCCAGCGTTGGCAGCAATTACAACCGTTCCGCCAAAGAAAAGACGGTCCTCATTGTTAGAAATAATCTTCTTCAGCATCATCACCATGACAATGGTTGTTGTCAGGTTGTCCAAAATCGACGAGAGAAAAAAGGCGATCAGCCCAACAACGACAAGCGCTGCACGCTTGGAATGGACGCGGATAAACCTTGCAACCACCTCCAAACCGCCATGGACATGGATGATTTCGACAATGGTCAAAGCGCCGAGAAGAAAGAGAATAACTTGGGATACATCGGCAAGATGTTCGTTCAGCTCAAAGCTTGCAACTTTTGCAAAAACGGGATCGATAAATTGAATTGCCCAGAGAACAACTGCCATTAAAAGTGCAGAGGTCGCTTTATTGACCTTGATCCTATGCTCAAAAATAATGGCAAGATAACCCAAAGCGAAGACAAGAAGGCTCAGTATACTTAATGGTGAAATAGTGTCCGCCATGCTATATCTCGTTTAATAGCAATATATACACAATGAATCAAAATTGTATTTACTCTTCTGTTCATCCCGAAGAATTAATTCGGTCGCTCAAAAAGGGGCTGCCCTTTGTGCTCTTAGGGCTCGCTATTGGGCTTTATGGTGAAATGTGGTTAAAGCCCGACCCCTTCACTCTCATCGGAATTTTGGTATATACAGCGACCTTCGCCTGTTTAATTTATGGATTTTGGGACTACTACCAGTTAAAAAAAGCTAATCGATACCCAATACTTGTAGAATGGGAAAACGGAGCTCTCTTTATTCAAGGACTTGAAAAGAGTGAAGTCGAAATCCCGATGAAGAACGTCGAATCGTGTGAATTTAAAAATCGGAAAATAGTTTTAACGCTCAAAGAGGGGAAAATAATCACTCTTGAGCACTTTAGTGAACGAGCATCGGAGCGGCTTAAATCCCAGATTGCAATATATCGTGCATCTTGATGACGCCGACTACTTTCCCAGCCTCAACAACAATTAAGACAGTGATTGGCCGCTTTTGGTCCGCTTCCATAAGGTGAAGCGCCTCATGCGCTAATGCATCAGGCCCTATAAAGCGCGGAGACTTGGTCATCAGATGAGACATCGAAGTTTGCAGCGCCTTCATGCCATGCTTCTGGATAGAACGTCTTAAGTCTCCATCCGTAAATACCCCTTCAAGCTGCATTTTCTCATCGACAATAACAACACAGCCGCACTGCTTATTCGAAAGCTCGACAAGCATATCTACAAGGGTATCTTTTGGAGTCCCAAGAGGGACTTTATTTCCTGTCAGCATCAAGTCGCGCACACGGATCATGTGACGCTTACCGATTCGTCCGCCAGGATGGTTTTGGATGAAGTCTTCAAGAGAAATCTTCTTGGAACGCATAAGCGCCATAGCCAACAGGTCGCCAAAAATAAGCTGACCGACGGTAGAAGTCGTTGGAGACATATCAAAAGGGCAGAGCTCTTTTGATAGAGGAAGGAGGATTACTTTGTCGCATGCACGAGCAAGCCGGGATCTGTCGTTCGATACGACAGCTACAAGCTCTGCGCCCTTATTTCGAAGAGCAGGTAAAAGAGTCAAAAGCTCTTCCGTCTCGCCGCTCTTACTCAGGAGTACAACTATATCGCCAGCAAAGACTGCCCCAATATCGCCATGAAGAGCATCTAAGGGGGAAAGAAGGAGAGCGCGCGTGCCTGTAGAACTAATGGTCGTTGCAATCTTTCGGGCAATAATTCCGCTTTTACCAACGCCGCAGAAAAAAAGCGTGCCTTTTGACTGCTGAACCTTGGCTGCAAGAGCTGCAATAGACGGTATATCAACGCCTGAAAAGAAATGATCCAAAGAGGTGCGAAGATCCGATACAAGAAGGCCTAATAGCTTTTCGAGATCGGGACTATCTGTCTTCTTCAATTCTTGCTGTGTCTGCTGCAATTTCGTGCCATCCATCATCTTAACAATACATCATACCGAAAAGAGATTTAGATGAACACAATATCGCTTTCCCACTCGTCATTTACATTCAAAATGACCTTCTCAATATCTTTTCCATCGGTAAAATTGACCGAAGTGGCAGTCCCAAACGAGTGATTCTCTACCTGTTCAAAACTAAAAGTGTCCATTTTTTTTTAAATCTTGATACTTAAGCAAACACAAAGTCAATTTTTTGCCGACTTTCTATAAGATCTTGTAAGGATCCATCAATAAATTTTTCTAATAAATTGCAGTGTTTAATATATTTAGTTAACAAGATTTTAATTTTAAATTTTACAGTAATATCGTTAATAAATCAAATTAAGATTCCAATAAAAATTATTGTGGTTATACTAAATACAACCTTGAAGAGATTCTCATGATTCCTGTCGCATACGCCCGTGGTGATGGCATCGGCCCTGAAATTATGGAGGCAACCCTTGCGATCTTAAAGGCAAGCAAAGCTCCGCTCGAACTGCATGAAATTGAAGTGGGCGAAAAGGTCTACTTAAAAGGTTTTTCTGCCGGAATCGAGAACAAGAGCTGGGATACTCTTCTTGCTTGTAAAGCTTTCTTAAAAGCGCCCATCACAACTCCGCAAGGCGGCGGCTTTCGAAGCTTAAACGTGACCATTCGAACAGCTCTTGGCCTCTATGCCAATGTCCGCCCCTGCGTCGCCTATCCTCCCTTTGTGGACACGCTCCATCCCACGATGAATGTAGTTATCATCCGCGAAAATGAAGAGGACCTCTACACCGGCATTGAGTATGGCTTGGGACCCAACTCCTACTACGCCCTAAAGGTTATCACTCAAGAGGGATGCGAGCGAATCATCCGCTACGCCTTCGAATATGCCATTCAAAATGAGCGAAAGAAGGTCACCTGCTTTACCAAAGATAATATTTTAAAACTCTCCGACGGCCTCTTTCATAAGATCTTTGATGAAGTTGCCAAAGAGTACCCAACTATTCAGCATGAGCACTGGATTGTCGATATCGGAGCTGCCAAACTTGCAGATACTCCTGAAGCCTTTGATGTCATTGTCATGCCCAACTTATATGGCGATATTCTCTCAGACGTTGCAGCCCAGATTGCAGGCTCGGTCGGCCTTGCAGGCTCTGCAAATATTGGAATTAATGGAGCGATGTTTGAAGCGATCCACGGGTCGGCTCCAAGGCGAGCTGGACAGAACCTTGCAAACCCTTCAGGCCTTATCCTCTCAGCAGTCATGATGCTCAACCATTTAGGGCTCACCTCTCAAGCAGAGCAGATTCACAATGCGTGGCTCGTAACCTTAGAAGATGGCATTCACACCTACGATATTTTCAAAGAGGGTGTAAGCCGCGAAAAGGTGGGAACTAAAGAATTTGCTCAAAACGTCATTAAACGTTTAGGGAAAGTACCCTCGAAATTAAAAGCTGTGCACTATAAGTCAGCATCTAAAATCACACCCCTTGCACCTTCTAAGAAAGCCTCTCAAGAACTTGCTGGCTGCGACCTCTTTATCATTTCAGATAACCAGCCCGAAGTATTAGCTGAAACACTACAGAAAGCCCCAATCCCTCTCACCGCCATTTTTAATCGAGGAGCTTCAGTCTGGCCTGAAAATAAGCAGGCTGCCTTGAGCGATACCTACCGAGCACGATTTATTAATAAAACTCCCATTTCATGGGAAGAAGTTCAAGCGGTGCAAAAATATTGCACAAAGCTGGGACTTCAAATAACCGGGCTCTTTGCCCTCTGGAAAAAAGAGGGAAAACCGGCCTATAACCTTTCACCTGGAGAGCAATAAAATGACAGTACTCTCAAATATTGGAGGAACAATCTCCGCCAAGGAATTTTTAGAATTTTCATTCGAGAAAGCAGAATCCTTTATTAAGGAAGCAAATGTCGATTTTTATACAAATTTTTTAAGCCATTCAAAAATGCTAAAAGAGGCATTTCCCCTTTCCGATCTTTTCAAATTAATAATCAATATTGAAGATAAGAAAGTGCTTACAATCAAAGAGAAACTCTACGGTATCTATACATGCGATGAAGGCTATCTGGTAAAATCCAAAAATGTCAAAAAAAGAACCTATACCAATAAAAAAACCCAATCAGCCTTATTGATTCCCTTCAACGACTTCATGAAAAGCAAAGAGGTCTTACGGCTTCGCATTCGTTCTGACAAATCATGCACTCCACTTAAAGGTGAAATTGAGACACTTTTAAAATATCAAAACCATGAGGGGCATGTCCCCTGCTATAGGGTAGATACCTATAAAAAATTAGATGTCGATAAAGCTGAGCTATTTGTTGAAAAGCTGGATGGGCCATTGAATTCCCTCGTGGAAGGAACTGTATCCTTAGAAATCGATGATCTCCTTGTTATTTTAATGGACATCGCTGCAGCTATTGATGACATGCACGAGACAGGTGACCTTCATGGCGATATAAGCCCCAGGAATATGCTCTTCGGTAAAAGAAACAAGCAGTACGTCGGTGCAATTTGCGACTACGGCTTTTCAACAAAGATCGATACAAAAAATGATTTGGTAAAAAGGGGCATTTATGGAGCTGCACGCTATACCGCGCCGGAACTATTCGGACTGAAAAAGTTCCAGGGCGATATGAAAAAAGTAGAGATATTTGCTTTAGGGCTCTCTTTCTACGAAATTATCGAAAGATGGCTCCCAAATTGGACCCGTATTCCTGCAGGGTGGCTTATCTCGGATAATGACATTAATGAGGAATCAATAAAAACGTATCAAGAGAGTGTTCAGAAATTTGTAGCTGAAGAAAAAGAGAAAAATAAAAAATGCGACCAAGAGCTGCGAGAAGTACAACTTAAAAAACTCATCTTGGAAATGATAGAATTAGACCCTAAAAAACGACCAAGTTTTCAAGAGATAGCTGATGGTCTCAGTCATATCAAATCGTATTGTTTGTAATTGAGCTCTTTTTCCCCACGTGCAACGAAAACGGTGCAGACAATATCGCCCAATATATTGACAACGGTTGAAACCATCTCCCGCAAACGGTCGACCCCTGCAATCAAGGCAATTCCCTCTAAAGGTATTCCCACAGAGCTTAAAACAACCGAAAGCATGATAAAGCCTGTTCCAGGAATACCTGCAGAACCTACCGATGAAAGTGTTGCAACAGAAACAAGTGTCACAATCTGATGAAGGGTCAGTTCAAGCCCATACGCCTGGCATAAGAAGAGAGCGCTCATTCCTTGAAAGATAGCCGCTCCATTCATGTTGATAGTTGTTCCCAGCGGCAGCATAAAATTGGCAATAGATGGGTGTACGCCCATCTTATCAACGCATTCGAGTGCGACAGGAAGTGAGGCAGAGGAACTGCAGGTAGAAAAGGCCATCACACATGCATCTCGAGAACCTCTTAAAACCTTCCAAATTGAAAGCCTTCCCAATAGAAGAAGCCCCCCATACACAAAAGTGACGTGGAATAGACACGCGCCATAATAGGTCAGTAGAAAGTGTCCTAAAGTCAAAAGAGCTTTTAATCCAAATGAGGCTGCAGCCCACGCCATAATGCCAAAAACGCCAAAAGGCGAAAGCTTGATTACAAAATGGGTCAGCTTAAACATCGTTTGAGCAATAGCTCGAAGCAAATCTTCAACCGGCTTCCCCTTTTCCCCGACCAATGCAATAGAGACTCCAAAAAGAACGGAGAAGAAAATAACCTGCAGGACGTTTCCATCAACAAATGCTTTAATCGGATTTTTTGGGATAAGGTTTGTCAAAAGGTCTGAAAGAGTAGGAGCTGCCTGCATCGTTACAGGCTGGCTTAAAGAGCCAATTTCCAAACCAAGACCTGGTTTAAAAAGGGTTGCAAAAGAGATCCCAATAACGACTGCAATCACCGTGGTCATGCCATAGAGAAAAATGGTCTTCCCGCCGATTCGGCCCAATTTTGCAGGGTCATGGATAGAGGTGATGCCCGTACAGACCGCTGCAAAGACGAGCGGCAAAATCACCATGTGGATCAAATGAAGAAAGAGATCCCCTAAAACTTTCAGCTGCAAGCCAACAGACGGGAGCAGAAGACCGACGATAATGCCCAAAAATGCTGCTAAGAGGACTTGCTGCCAAAGTTTCATCGAATATTGGTTACCATTTCTAAATGCTCTTCACCTGAAAGTACTTTTAATTTCATTTGAGCAACTATAATAGTCTTTTCTGGCAATGTTTGTCTTACCCAATCTTTTTCGGAAATCAAGAGGCTATCGGCACCTTTCATATCAATTCTAGAAAAATCAATTTTGCTATGGTCGGGAAAATCGAATCTCTCAAAAACCGTAATACCTTCACTCTCAACCGTTTTCTGGAACGACTCTGGCGATCCAATTGCTGAAACCAGAACCACACGATTTGGCCGTTGGACAGGCTTTGAGGTAAGTGCATCGATATATCCAGTAACTACAGGTTTGCAGCAAATAATTGGAGCATCTGAATAAACACGAACCTGCTCTACAGCACTGTCTGTTGCATAATTGAGCACAATGAGATCTGCATTTTTAAGCGCTTTTTTACTTTCTCGTAAAATACCTCTGGGCAGCACATAGCCATTACCAAAAAGGTCTAAAGCGTTGAGAACAACAACGTCTAAGTCACGCTGCACTTGAAAATGCTGAAAGCCATCATCAAGAAGTATTAAACGAGCATCCTTTTCTACAGCGCACACTGCCTCTTTCTTGGATTTTGAAAGAGCGAAAAGAGTTTGAGGGTGGTGCTGGGCAAGCAGGCGCGTCTCATCATGATCGGTTTTTTTGATGATCTCGGTCCCTTTTGCCGTAACATTTCCAGTACATTGAGCTCCATAGCCTCGAGACACCACTGCAGCGCCATTAAGCCTATCTAATAGAAGATCAATAAAGGGTGTTTTTCCTGTTCCGCCAGATGTAATGTTACCGATGCTGATCACAGGCACTTTAGAGCGGTATGAGGGCAAAATCTTTTTTTCATAAAGCCATCGTCTGAGTGCGACAATAAATCCCCAAATATAGCTCAAGGGCACAAGCGGCAGGAATAAAAGAGTATATTTTGGATTTAAGATCCAACTTTTAAGCCGTTGAATCACGAAGCGCTCTCTTTAAATAGAATACTTTCTACGAGCTCAATAATGATGTGAAAGGCAGCCATGTGCACCTCTTGAATTCGATCCGAGGTGGTAAATCCATCGATGCAGATTTCTAAATCGCTTAATCCTGTTGACCTCCCTCCTCCTCGACCTAAAAAGGCTATCCGCTTTAAGCCAAGCTCTTCTGCACGCTTTAGAGCTCGAACAAGATTTTCTGAGTTTCCGCTTGTCGTCAGTGCAATAAAAAGATCATTGGGCTTTCCGAATGCTTCGATCGAGCGGGAGAAGATATCGTTAAATCCCATGTCGTTGCCCACACAAGTGATATGACCTGGATCGCCAAGGGCAATTGCAGGAAGCGCCTTGCGAGGTTTTCGAAACTGTCCGGTAAATTCTTCAGCCACATGGAATGCATCGCACAAACTTCCGCCATTTCCAGCTAAAAGAATTTTTCCCCCTTGCTGAAATGTTTTCGCAATCAGCTGAGCTGCTTGTACAAGAAACTCTTGCGTCTCTCGTTTTTCAAGAACCGCAATAGCTCGCACGGCTTGATGGCATGCAGCTTGTGCTATTTCATGAATTGGATCTTGCATATAAAAATATCATTACTGAAACTTAGAATACCTTTTTATTGGAGAATTAGAAAATGGCTTTCACCTTGTCCATTGGAAAACATGCTATAGATTTCTCTCTCGTCGGAACCGACGGCTCCGTCTACACCCTCAAAAGTTTTGAAAAGGCTCCCTTTCTCGTCGTCTTCTTCACCTGCAACCACTGCCCCTATGTGATCGGCTCGGATGAAGAGACAAGAAAAACAGCTCAGCACTTTCAATCAAAAGGCGTGCAGTTTGTCGGTATCAATTCCAACTCAACAGAACACTATCCCGAAGACTCCTTTGATCACATGGTGAAGAGAATGAAAGAGCAGAAATTTCCGTGGGTCTATCTTTATGATCCAACCCAAGAGGTTGCAAAGAAATATGGAGCGCTGCGAACGCCCCATTTTTATGTTTTTGACAAATCGAGAAAGCTCATCTACTGCGGCCGAAGTGTTGACTCACCTAAAGATTCTTCAAAAATCACCGTTCGCGATTTAGATCGAGCGCTCTCAGAAGCTGTCGACGCAAAACCTATCTCTGTTCCCCTCACGAATCCTATCGGTTGCAACGTCAAATGGACAGGGCATGATAAGCACTGGATGCCAGACGAGGCGTGCGATTTAGTGCGTTAGTGTAAAAATTCATCAAAAGTGCTATCGGAGTTGGCATTTTACATTGGAAAATGCCAACTCCGATAGCACTTTACATTGTAAAATGACAACTACGATGGCATTTTCCATTGCAAAATGCTACCTTCTATGTTACATATTAGTTATATAGCCCATAGGTAAGAGTACTTATGACATACATTCCTAGAAAGATCACCCCTCCAAAAGGGAGTTATTTTCTCTTAGGCCCTAGAGGAACTGGAAAATCA
>JABDGV010000019.1 GCA_013285825.1 Bacteroidota bacterium | reverse complement strand
TACGCTTTTGGCTTAAATCTTCCTCATCATTTTCTAAGAGAGAGGCGATGCCAAAGTAGAGCGCTGCACTATAGCTGTTGCCAACGGCTTTTGTGTAGTGGAGCGAATGTGCAACAAGCTCTGGGCTGCTTGCATGTTTTGAGAGTCTCTCGTGTGCCTTCTCAGCCATTTTTGAGAAGGGAAGATGGTAGCAGAAGCGTGTGTGGTCTTCAAAAGATCTTCCTGTTTTTACTGCATACTCTTTCCAGCAGGCATCTAATGCGGTGAGATAGATCTTTGCCGAGTATTTGCCATCGACGAGGGCGGTATCGAGCTGGTTTGGGCGCCAAAAGTCCATAACATGGTCAGTAAACAGGCCTGAGCCCTCTTCAATCGCTAGAAGGTTTGGGTTTGCTTTGACGATGAAGGCAGCAGCTCCGCACCCTTGTGTCGGCTCGCCAGGCGTTCCAATACCATACCGAGCATTATCGGAGGCTATGATGAGAACTTCTTCATTGGGATAGGCTTTTACATAGGGGATAGCAAGCTGAAGCGCTCCGGTCGCGCTATAGCATGCCTGTTTGAGTTCAAGCACTCGGCAGGAAGAGGGAAGGTTTAAGAGCTTATGGACCCAGATGCCTGCAGATTTGGAATGGTCGATGCCCGATTCCGTTGCAAAGAGGAGAAGGGAGGGCTGTTTTCTATTTTGAATGAGTGGGAGCGCAGCAGAGGCTGCCATTGTAATGATATCTTCTGCTGGAGGCATGATCGACATGGCATTTTGACCAAGCCCGACGCTGTATTTTAAAGGATCGATCCCTCGAGCTCTTGCAAGCTCTTCAAGCTTCAGCATGTAGCGCGGAGTATATAAAGATATGGCGTCAATACCGATCATGATGCCTGAGGAGTAGAACGTTCTAAAGACATATGTGTGCGGACAAGCTCTCCGCGGTTGGTTTGTGCTCCCAGGAGAGAAAGTTCTCCGCAAAGCACCGTTGCTGCAGCAATCGCTGCAAGCCGGTTGGCTCCATGAATCGAACAGCCTAGCTTTTCAATATTCTCTTTAACGAAGGGAAGCTCTTTGCCATTACCGACAGTACCAACAATAATATTGGGAAGGGTGACGCTGAAGGTGAGTATATCGCCATGCATTTGGCATAAGGTGATTGCTTGAGAGCCTTCGACGACGTTTGCGCCATCTTGACCAGTAGCTAAGTAAAAAGCTAAGAGCATGTTGGCAACGTGTGCGTTAGCGCTATGAAGGCTTCCTGCAGCGATCGATCCAATGAGGTTTTTCTTGATGTTGAGGTCGACAATGGCTTCAGGAGTTGTTTTTAAATAGCGTGTACAGAGAGCAGTAGGGATTTGAATTTCCGCTATCATGTATTTACCGCGTCCCATGAGAGAATTTACCGATGAGACCTTTTTGTCTGTGCAGAAGTTTCCAGAGATAGAGACATATTTTAAGTTATCATGCTTCTTGAGTATCCAATCGATGACGCTATCTGCAGCTTTGGTTGCCATATTGTGTCCAGCAGCATCGCCTGAGTGGATGCTTAATCGGATGTAGAGAAGCGGTCCGACGATATGGATGTTAAGGTCTTGAAGTTTTGCATATCGGCTGGTCGTGGAGACGATCTCTTTAAGCTCTGAGAATGTTGTATTGAGAGCTTGAGAAACTTGAACAGCGATTGCTGCGGTTGGCGCTTCGAGGAGAATTGAGCGAGTCATGCATTCAGAGACGAGCGTTACAAAGATTCCACCGGAACGTTCCGATACTTTAGCTCCGCGTCCAACCGAGGGCCAAAGAGGGGATTCAAAGGTTGCAAGAGGAACCGATTGGCTAAAGCTCTCACCTTCAAAATGGATGAGCATGGGGCCAACCCATTGCATCGGAATGGGTGCAGCTGTAGTTTCGTACTGTGTAGTCATGAACTCTAGTATACAGAAGTTACTTATTTGTTTTCTGGGTTAAAATTCAATGCTGCATCATTGATGCAGTAGCGAAGACCTGTTGGTTTTGGGCCATCGTCGAAGACATGCCCTAAATGGGAGTGGCAGTTGCTGCAGCGAACCTCAATTCGGTTCATACCGTGCGAATAATCTTCGACAAACTCGAGCGCTTGATCTGATGCTGCTGTGTGGAAGCTTGGCCAGCCGGTTCCCGATTCAAATTTTGTGTCCGATTTAAAGAGTTTTTGGCTGCATGCGCGGCATGTAAATTGCCCTGGGCGTTTTTCGTGTAAGTATCTTCCTGAGCCTGCAGGTTCGGTGCCGCATTCTCTCATGACGTGGTAGGCATCGGCCGGAAGAATTTTTTTTAAATGTTCGTCAGTAAATTCGTTCATCCCTTATATATGTCTGGAAAGGTGATTTATTGGCAAATTCGACAGAGGAATTAGATTTTTATAGTTTTGAAATGATCAATACTACATCAAGTAAGTCAAGAAAGTTTTTAAAGTCTTTCTTTGAGTCAGCTAAAACTCTTTTGATTTTCTCAATCTTTTCTTTATCAGTTTGTTTGTAGATAGTTATTTTTCTTGACCTATTGAGGCCAGTGTAGGCGCAGAAAAGCTTTTCTTTAGGGTAGTTTAAGTCCACGACTAGAACGAACTGCCGGTATATCTCTTTTTTTTCAGTTGGAGCATAAATTCTTAATAACGTTTTGCTTTTATCGATGACAATCCAGTCCTTCTCGGATAGGTTGGTGCATTGTGTGCTGTTGACATCATACTCAGTTACGACAATCCAGTCCTTAGCGGTTAGATTAGGATAGTCTGTGCTGTTTAAACCATATTGCTTGAGAACTCCTTCGTATGTATCAACGTCTGTCATCATGAATTCAGAAGGTGTTATACGCATAAAATTATTGTCCGTTAGTTAATTTTCTATTTAAAAAAACTGAAATAATTTAACACAAATTACATTAATGATCCAAGAGCATTATGGCCATATTAATTGGCAGACTTTGAACCTCAACCTAATGCCCGAAATTAAATCACTTTCGGGCACTCAAAATTTCCTATTTTAACAACAGCTGTTCAACTTGATACAATTGAAAACAGTGAGACGCAGTGCGAACCACATCTTTAATGATTTCACCACTGTTTTCATGGGTGTTTAAAGCAGTTCGTCCGAATAAAAAAGCAACTTTTACAAATTGTATATACCTAAGTCCTTGAGCTGCATAGGGAAGCGCATTTGAGCAGTAATAAAATGAAGTTGGGAAGTTGATGTACGTACTGACCTCATTCAATTTCGAAAGAGCTGGGACAAGAGTTTGAGTGACAGAGCATACAATGTCTTTAGTCTTTTCTGAATAAAGAGTACAAGCTCCATAACTGATGCCTGCTTTAATAATTTCTTGCATTGTGCTACTGGAAACTTTGTCAACTTTATCTGATAAAGTTTCTTCTTGTTTGGACTTTGGAACGCTTATGAACCCATCAATAAAATTTACGGTACTTTTAAATGTGTCTACTAAAACACCAAACATTGGAATTCTCCATATTTTAATTTCAAAAAAAAACTAAGCTTGTTAGTTTAGTTCACTTCTCTGTTTCTTGTCGACTAGAGTTTGAACAAGTGAATTTGTTCATGCGTTTTATATGAAATTTTCAAATATTTATTTACAAACGATCGTTATTGACTATCAAAAATGCAATAAAATAGAATTAGTACTATATCGAATAGATCATATGTCAGGAATAATATTTAATTTATGTTGTAATAGGAATGGTGAAAGTGTACCTACAACCGATGATGAGACTTCATCATCAGATGTCGATTTAGAAAATCTTCACAACTCTTATAAGCCCGATAGCGTCTTCAACAATAACTTGGAAATTCTTTCCAATCTACAAACCACATCTGTAAAACCTTCAATACCCTCCTCTCTTTTCAAAAACATTCTTGATTCGCTGCACAATAATCCAGACCTCATCTTGAATATGGATATGTTGCTCTATACAGAAGAACAGATTCAGATGGCTGCTCGGGCAGTGTTCTATGAAATGGTGGTAAACGCCAAGTGTACATCTAAAGTTAAAGAAACGTATGCCTTTGTTCTCGATCTGTTCACGAAGGATAGCACAACAGAAGAGTTCGACTGTTTTAATGATAAAAAACTCTACCTTAAGGATAGTGGATTGTCAGACGCGAAAAAGGCCGTTCAGGCAATTCTTAAGACCTCTGTTTTTGATTCCGTGCAAATGTGCGATGCATTGAATAAAGTCCGATCGGGCTCATCTGAGTATGATTTAAAGATACTTATTCCTTTCCTGCAGGATGAAAGTATAGCTCAAGATATACTGCAAGGGCAGGCAGGCAGTAGCAAAATTTCTACATCTAAGAATTTGAGTTTAGTCCTGCTTGCGCTTCATTCGGATAATTTGAAACTTGCAAAAATGTGCGTCGTAAGGGAGCCTAAGTTGCTCTACTTACTTTCCCAAGAGCATTTAAATACTCAAGAATTTGAAGAACTTATCCTCGATGAAGCGGTTGAAACAGCAGGGGATGTCTTTGAAAAAATAAAGGTATCAGATCAGCTTAAGAATAAATTCTATAATTCCTTTGACTGTATCTCTCAACTGATATTCAAAAAACCCACATTCGTTCTGCTGGCAGGCAATACCTTAAGGCAAGATAGGCAGCAGTATGGATTTCTTCTTCAACGTGCATTTGCAAAGATCTACTTTAATGATGGAAAGGGATGGCCCTACTATATCATAGCTACTCAATACAAGATCGATGATGTAGAAGAAATTCAACGGCAAATTCGTGAAATATTGCCCAAAGAGACAAAAATTGGGGACCTTTCACTTTTAGAGAACTCAAATGATCTTGAAAAGGAGCGAACCCAAGATTTTAAAAAATGGTATAAATCTCAGTTTTTCCTTTCGGGGAATGACTACATAGACTTCGTGCATGGTCTCTATTATGGCAATTTCAATAAACAAGAGCCAATTTGTAACAAAAAAACATTGCTTTCACTCTTAGATATCCCAGAAGTGGTGCACTGTATCTGCACGACAGCCCTTGAAGCAGAGGCACAGTTTTATAAACCCGTTGCATCGCGGATCATTCAGCTGCACAGTCAAAATATGAAGATTCATGATGATGTGTGTAAATTATCAACTAACTCGCTTGATTTCTACTATAGCGATCTCATATTCGGAAAATTTTTGATCGTGGAATCATGTTTGAAAGAGTACGATCCCATCATTTCTGATTTACTCTGGCAGCTCTTCAAAAAGTATGGAGGAGAGGCCGTTCTCCTTCCTCAATTCCCCAAACCGCTCACCATACTTCACAGCAATGTACGATACCCTCTTTTACACCTGTATTGGTTGGATATATTAACATTGAATCCGCTGACAAAAGATCAAAGTAACTCTATAAAAAGTGTTTTTTACAAAATCGTTTGTAACAAAAAGCCGTTTGATATTTCTCCCGAACAAAAGCAGGAATTTTTAGAAAAAATTAAACAAAACCTCGGCAAAACAGAGTATAAAAACCTGCTTGAGCTTTTAGTCCAGTACAAAAAGTGCAGAGAAATTATGCGATATAATCTCCACGAGCTACTCTGTATCAATGAAGTGAGTCTTGAAGAGTTGTCTCATGCAGCTAGGTATGCTGACCAATGGTGGTGCAATTCTCAGAAAGAGACATGGGATGACGCTCAAGGGATAGAGTTTGGTTTTACTCCTGCAGGGGTTCTTAAATATAACTCAAATAAAGAAGTGGTTACGAAGGCAGAAGAAATTATGAAAAAATTGAAGGATAACGCCTCTTGATTTTTCATATGAATTGGGTGTAGAATGATGGATCCAGCGAAACGTTAGGTTGTTGATTGGAACTGGATCATTCATCGCTTGATCAGCCGCCGCTCTTAAAGGTTTTTGAGGGCATTTTAGCCTCACAATCCTTTGATTTGGTCGAAAGCTTCGCATCCGAAGATCTCTGGAAATCACTTCTTCCGCAGGAAAAAGAGCTGCTTTCACAGCTGTTCTTGATTCATGGGGAGAGGCTCCAAAGTGAACACGATGGCGCTATCAAAGCATTACGCTCATTTCGATCTGCTTGCAGCTTGACTCCCAACAAAGCGCGTGTCTGGTTTCGCTTGGGCTCCCAGCTTGCTCTTTGCGATTCAGTCAATGAGTTGATTGAATCTAAAGAAGCTCTTGAGCGTTCACTTTCGCTTGATGATGGCTTTTTCGATGCCTGGTATACCCTTGCCAATGTTTTTGTCCGATTAGCATTAAAGCAGAACAACGAACAGTTTTTGCTTGAAGCCCATTCCGCATTTGAACGGGGGAGCCGCCAGTTTGAAAAGAACACGACGACGACAGATGTAGGCTGCCCGCCTGCATTTTATTGGCATTGGGGACTCTCCTGGTTTTTATATGGAAGATGTACCGGAGAGCCATCCGAACTTCAGCATGCATTGACGCTCTACAAAAAAGCGTATGCGCTCGGCATTTCAAGCGCTGAGTTTTTTAATGATTATGGTAATGCTACGATCGAGTTTGCAATCTTGACAGGTCAGCCATCACTCTTTGAACAGTCGCTTTCGCTCTATGAAATGGCCGTTTCTTTAAGTACTACAACATCTCCAGAAAGAGAAGTTCATCTCTTTAATCTTGGCTGCTGCTACCAACATCGCTATGAACAGTTTTTTGAGCAGGAATACTTTGATAAAGCTTTTGCTCTCTATGAAGAGGCGGCAGCTTTGAGAAGCTCCTTTTCTTCCGTTTGGTTTAAGTGGGGCCAGCTTATCTTTGCTGCTGCTCGATACTTGCATGACAGCGAGCTTTTAGATGAGGCTATTGAAAAGTTTCAAAAAGCTCATTCACTTGGCAATGAGCATCCTGTATTGCTCGCCCTTTGGGCAGAAGCTGAAGCATTCTTAGGCTCTCTATACGATCGGGCCGATTCACTTGCCACTGCTCTACATCGTGCAGAAACTGCTCTAAATATAACTGAGCAGTATGTTGAATGCTGGCACGCCCTCGTTACTTGCTTATTTGAGCTAGGCCGCTATTTTTCCGATTCAAAATATTTTGAAAAGGCTAAAGGCATTGTTGAAAGAGGGTTAGCCATTCATCCAAAAAGTGCTCTTCTTTGGAGAATGCTCGGTATCATCAAAGGTGCACTTGGAGAGGGGCAGCAATCTCCCCAGCTTCTTCAAGAAGCTCTTCTCTGTTTCCACTTAAGCTCTAATTCATGGCTGCAGAAACATCCAGGCTTTTGGAGTGATTGGGGAGTTGTATTAATCAATTTGGCTGAAATTCTCCAAGATGAGCGAATAGCTCATGAGGCTATTGAGAAATTTGAAAAAGCTGTTGAGCTTGTTGAAGATCCCGATCCTCAATGGTTCTTTAACTGCGGCTGGGCCTTTGGAATAATTGGCGAGTGTACGGAAAAAGAGGAGTGGTTCGAACGGTCGGCGCAATGTTTTGATTTTGCCTATCGTGAAGAGCCCGAGTTTCATCACGCGAAATTGCACGCAGGACTCTCTCTTTTTCACTTAAGCTTGCTGACAGGCCATAAAGAAACCTATCTTATGGCAGCTCAAAGAGTCGAAGAATACCTTGAGCTTGAATATGAAGATGACTCTGCTTGGGAAGATATGGCCTCAATTTATCTTCATTTAATTGAAATGGATCCAAATCCAACCTATATAGCTAAAACTGTTCATGCATTGAACCAAACGCTTGCCCTTGGCAACCAGAGAGCTCTTTACTATTTTGCCTGTTTACATGCTCTTATTGGGGCATATTCTGATGCTATGGAAGACCTTCAATTGGCCGTAGAAGCTGGGGTGATTCCAATACCAGAAGAGATCGAATCGGAATCTTGGTTTGCTATTCTTAAAGATCATCCGACGTTCCAAGAATTTCTTCTGGTCTTAAAGCAGCTTTTCCGAGCCAATGCCATTGGTGAGCAAGCTTTAGAGAACATCAATCCCGTCTAAGTAATTTTTTTAATCAACCAAAGAGCACTCAGAGAGTTTTTTTACCACAGAGATC
Organism: Bacteroidota bacterium; assembly: GCA_013285825.1. GTDB lineage: Bacteria > Chlamydiota > Chlamydiia > Chlamydiales > FEN-1388 > JABDGV01. The sequence goes on along the minus strand of JABDGV010000019.1, from coordinate 5,460 downwards.
ACAGAGCACACAGAGAGAGACAAGAGAAAGAGTGTATGATTACTAGAAAATATTGTATCTCTTTATCCTGCCCTAAGTCAGCGAATCTTGTTCTCGTTTGTTTTTCACTGTTCTAATCTCTGTGTGCTCTGTGATCTCTGTGGTTGAATATAAACTTAAATAGCTATCTCCTTAGTGGAGATGCGATCCATTGGGCACTTGTGAAAGCGGGGCGACTAAGACGACATGAGCATTTTCATTGGCAAGGCCGAGAGTCAGCACTTCTGAGATATATGGGCCAATTTGTTTGGGCGGGAAATTAACAACGCAGAGAACCTGTTTTCCCTTGAGGTCATCAAGGGAATAGAGGTTTGTAATTTGGGCTGATGAGCGTTTTACTCCCAATGGACCTAAGTCGATGAGGAGTTTATATGCCGGTTTTCGAGCCTCTTTAAAAATAGAGGCTTCAATGATTGTACCTACACGAATATCAACTTTTTCAAAGTCGGTAAAGTGAATAGGGGTTTTCATCGGGAGAATTTCTTCCTATCTGCTTGAGTAAGATACTTCTTTCGCATCCGAATTACCGCAGGGGTAACTTCAACAAGTTCATCATCTTGAATGTAATCAATGGCCTGCTCAAGTGTAAACTTGCGAGGAGGCGTCAAGATGATGTTCTCATCCATGCCCGAGGCTCGAACGTTTGTGAGCTGCTTTTCTTTACAGATGTTGACGTCGAGGTCGTTATCGCGAGCATGTTCGCCGACGACCATCCCTTCATATACATCTTCGCCAGGACCTACAAAGAGCGATCCGCGCTCTTGAAGTTGGAATTCTGCATAACCGGTCGCTTTGCCTGAACTTGAGGCAATCATTACGCCTGCAAGTCGTCCTTGGATGGCGCCTCTGAATTCGCCATAGTGGTCAAAACGCGATGTTAGAATACCAAGTCCACGTGTTTTGGTAAGAAAGTCGTTTCTATAACCCATCAAGCCGCGTGTAGGGAGAAGGTATTCCATTCTCGTAATCCCTTCAGCAGATGTTTCTAAGGACTGCATTTCACCTTTTCGCTTCGACATCTCTTCAATGATCGAACCTGAATAGGCTTCTGGAACTTCGATATTGACGCGCTCAATCGGCTCCTGAGTAACACCATCTACTTCTTTGAAGATAACTTTGGGCTTGCTCAAGCTTGTTTCATAACCTTCTCGACGCATTGCTTCGATAAGCACAGAAAGGTGGAGCTCGCCTCGGCCTTGGACAGTGAGGTATTCGGCACCCTCTAAGTCAATTTTCAAGGAGATGTTTGCTTTCTTTTCTCGTTCGAGACGTTCACGAAGCTTGTTCATCGTAACGTGCTTGCCCGATCGCCCTGCAAATGGGCTGCTGTTTACAGCAAGATCTATCGAAACTGTTGGTTCATCGAGCTTAATTGGGGGAAGAGTGATTGGCTTCTGCACATCGCAAAGAGTATCTCCGATCATTACTTCAGGCATTCCAGAGAGAACAACGATATCTCCGCAGGAAGCTTCCTGAAGTTCGATCTTTTCGAGTCCTCTATGGCCTTCGATTTTAGAAATCTGTGCCCGTACCATCTTACCGTCTTTATTGACGTGGCCAATAGTTTGACCCTTGCTTACTTTTCCGTTTAAGATACGTCCACAGGCTTGACGGCCTACGTAGTCATCATAAAAGAGCGTTAATGCCTGCATGAGGAATGGTTCGTTGATATCGCCAGGAGGTGCATCTACCTTTTCGATGATCAGGTCAAAGAGGGGACGCATATCTACTCTTGGGTCATCAATATGCTTGCAAGCAAAACCTGAAAGGCCTGAAGCGTAGCAATAGGAAAAGTCGAGCTGCTCATCGGTTGCGCCGAGTTCAGAGAAGAGATCAAATGTTAAGTCGAGGGCGCGATCAGGATCGGCAAATGGGCGGTCGATTTTATTTACAACGACGATTGGTTTTAAACCCATCTTTAAAGACTTGGAAAGGACAAAGCGCGTTTGCGGCATTGGACCTTCTTGAGCATCAACAAGAAGAAGGACTGAGCTGACCATGCCCAAAATTCGTTCAACTTCTGCTGAGAAGTCTGCGTGGCCTGGGGTGTCGATGATGTTGACTTGGTAGTCGAGATAGGGGATTGAGGTGTGTTTAGCAAAGATAGTGATCCCGCGCTCGCGCTCTTGATCGTAGCTATCCATCATTCGCTCGGCCGTTACCTGGTTTTCACGGAAGATGTTTGCTTGCTTCAACATTGCATCGAGCATTGTTGTTTTGCCGTGGTCAATGTGTGCCACGATCGCGATATTTCTAATTTTTTCTCTAGAAGCCATAATTTCCACATTTGAGAATTTCGTAAACTTTAATGTTTTACAAAAAACTCATTAAATTTTGCATACTAGGATTCTTGACCTTTCGCTTTAATTGCAACGTTTTTACAATGATTTCATAAGATTCTTTAGGCAAACTACGTGGTTCATTACGAACAAGAGACAAAACTAGAGAGCGATAACACTGAAGATACTTCGGGTTGGGCTCTATTTGATTCCAAAGCATCTCAGGTTGACGATGAGCTGCTGGGTCGATTTCAAGCAGTTTTTCATAATGCCACATCTTCAGTGCTCATGCATGAAGTTGCCAAAATTGCAACTGAGTATGACCCAATTGACTTAGCCCATGCACTTAACCGTCTTCCTGTCAGTGTTCGGTATGTTATCTATAAGCATCTTCCTGATTTGAAGGCTAAGATCTTATTCATGGTGCATATCACCTCGAATAGCCGAGTCTCCATTTTCCGCCATATCAGCGATGAAGAGGTAGCAAAGCTTGTCGAACGCATGCCGCCCGATGAAGCGGTCTCTGTGCTAGAAGACCTGCCTGCGCGTCGTTTAAAGAGAGTTTTAGATCTGCTTGATCCCTTAAAAGCGCAGAGGATTCGCGAGCTTCAAAAGCATGGACGAGATACTGCTGGACGTCTCATGACTAATGAGTTTTTCACCTTTGGCTTGAATACAACCCTTGCAGATGTTGCAAGCACGATTCGAAGTAATCCCGGCATCGAGCTTACACGGAGCGTATTTGTCCAAGCGGAAGATGGAGAGTTGATTGGGTATGTTCCTGAAAGGAATATGATTATTAATCCTCCAACTGCGCCCTTGAAATCCGTTATGCGGCCAATTTTACACACTATTGGCCCTGATGCATCACGCGATGAAGTTGTGGATATGGTTGAGCGTTACCGCCTTCCTGAACTTCCTGTTGTCGAAAATAATAAGCTTATAGGCGTTATTACCTATGAAGACGTTGTCGAGGCTATGGAAGATATTGCTGACGATACGATTGCAAGTATCGGCGGTACGGCTGAAGATGTCTCTGAACATGAGCCGATTTTTAAACGCTTTTTTGCTCGAGCTCCATGGCTCTTTGTGACCGTCTGTGCAGGTCTTATAAACTCTTCAGCGCTTGCATATTATCAAGCTAGCACCTGGTTTTTGATCGTTCCCTTTTTTATTCCGCTCATTACCGGTATGTCGGGTAATGTCGGCATTCAGTGCAGTACCATTTTAGTACGTGGAATTGCAACCGGAGAGGTCTCTTTTGGAGCCCGTTGGGAAGCGGTTGGACGTGAGCTTCGTTTAGGGCTTCTCATCGGAGTTATCTTCGGTATTCTTTGCGGCGTCGCCGCTTTTTGGCTTAAGCAAGAGGGGATTTATCAGTTTAAGGAGACGCCAATAGTTATTGCCACAATCGTCTCATCCGGTATTTTGGCTGCCTGTATGATGGCAAGCGTGTTGGGTTCGTTTTCACCGCTCTTTTTTGCCCGTATGCGAATTGATCCCGCTATTGCATCAGGCCCCATCGTTACGGCTTTCAACGACGTTCTTTCAACATTTATGTTCTGCTTTGTGGCAAAAGGGGTCTCGCTGCTTTTACATGTGTAATAAGACGATATGGCATGTTAAAATATTTAACAGGATCCAACTACGGCGGGCAGGATATAACAACAATATCACCAATATCTTTTATCCTGCTAACGTACACTTAAATACTAGTGATAGGTTCTCGTGGTAAAACCTCTTTCTTCGCTCTATCTCATTGAAAATACCAAAAGCCGCTTCGGTGTATTGAACGGTTTTTTAGATGGCTTTGAAAAGGCATGTAGAGCTAAGGGCATTCGAACAAAGCGAATACGTTTGGATACAACCACAAACGACGAGCTTATCGCTCAATTAAAGAAAGACAAACCGGATGCAACCTTTGGGTTTAATATCGTCCTTGACCGCACGGCCTTTTTTGATGCGACGAAAGTTCCCCATGTGACCTGCGTTACCGATTATGCGACTTATTACTTTGAACTGCTTAAATTACCAGAGACTATTACCTGCTTCGTCGATGAAGACTCCTGCAAGCTCTTCTCAAGTTTTGGACGAAAAGATACTATTTTTCTTCCCCACGCAATCGACAAAGAGCTTTTTACCAAGCCTTTGACCAAGAAGCGCGATTTGGAGGTGGTACTCACAGGCTCATATTTTGATCCTGAAGTGCTCGAGCTTGTTTGGCAGGAATTTTTACCCAAAGAGTTGATAGATATTCTGAAAACTGCAGCATCAAGAGCTCTTTCTAGCAGCTCATTGCCACACTTTTTAGCATTGCATCAGGTACTTGAAGAGAAGCCTGACCTTGCAAAGTATATAAGTGAAAGTTTTGGCATTATCAATATAGCCAATATGCTTGAGCCCTACATTCGTGCAGTTGATCGAACAAAACTAATAGATGCATGCTTGAACCATTTTGATGTGCATGTATTTAGCTCTGCTGAAGATAGCCCAAAATGGAAAGAGCGTTTTGGCTCTAAACTCAATGTCCATGATGAGTGTCCTTATGATCAGCTTTTCGACCTCTTTTCTAGTTCAAAATTTGTCTTAAACAGCGTGCCAACGATTAAGCATGGCCTGCATGAAAGGTTGTTGACATCCGTAGCTGCAGGGGCCGTTTCGGTCTCTTTTGACACTGAATTTTTAGAGCTCCTATTGCCTAGAAGTCCAGCAGTCATTTTGTACCGGCCGGCGGAGTTGGACAAGCTTATTGTTGAAATGAAGACAGGACAGACAGGCCGCGATGTTGATTTATGTAACAGCTTTGCTCAAGAACACACCTGGGATGCTCGTATTGATTATCTGATGGATGTTCTTCCCAAAAAATTAGAATTAATTCGGTAAATAAACTCCAAAGAAGACACCTTTAGGCTGAAGATTTTCAATCTTTAATTCTGCACCATGGATTTCGGCAATCTTGCGTGCAAGAATTAACCGAGAGAAAATTCCTTGGCTAAAGATATGGGAAGAAAAATCTGTTGCAACAGGCTCGATTGCAAAAATCTTCTTTATGAACTCATCTGAGAGGGCAGGCCCGTCATCGAGGACTGCAAGTATGAATGTATTGTTTTCAATTTTTCCAATAATCGTGATGGCTGACTCT
>JABDGV010000018.1:16041-17651 GCA_013285825.1 Bacteroidota bacterium | reverse complement strand
AATTTAATAAAGAATTAGTTTGATATTATTAAGTAATGTTTGATGTAAATAACGTTGACTATTTATCGGTTTGTTTTTATAATATAAGTAATTTTTTAAAATGGCGGTTTTATGACTAGAGTTGAAAATTCTCAAGCATCTTCCTACTACACACCTGAGCAAGTCTTTGAAAAATGTAAAAAAGTTGTAAAGCCTATTGATCAACTTACCTATGCTACCTATATGGGCATGGACAATATTGGAAAGAATGCTTGTACTCTTGCTGGAGGAGTGTATCCTCTTGCTGCTAAGGCTGCCTATCCATGGCTTGGCTTGACTGGGCTTGTTCTTCTTCCATTCAGAATTGCTCAGTTTGGCGAAGCTATAGCTAAAGCGTTAAAAGCTAAAGATTGGAAAACTTTTGGACGCACCATTTTAGATGCACTTACAGATATTCCCGCTTTGGCATTTTCCGTTCTCACTCCCTTCAACCTTGCTAAAGCTTTAAAAGTTATTGGTTCCGTTCCAGTCTTCCCAGGACTTTCAGAAGCTCTTTGGGGCTTTGGCGCTCTTAAGGGTGCACTTGATATATATGATCTGGGTAAGCATGGAAGAATATTCCACATAATTCGAACAGGCAAAAAAAATCTTGAGACAGAAGAGTCAGCCGTTCAAGAGCTTGACAGATTGAAGACGCTTAATTCTGAAGATGTCACTAAGCAGCTCGATCTTGCAAAGAAGATTAACTTAGTCGAGAAAATCGATACTCTTCGAGGCCGCCTTCTCAATAAAGAGCCCGGCGCTCTTCGAGATACGAAAGAGTTTTATGCAAAAATGCATGGCCGAGTAAAAACGACCTTCTCCTTGAGTGTTGTTAACTTAGCGTTTACCATTACGAGCATAGTCTTGGGCGCACTTCTCCTCTTTACACCGCTTGCCCCAGCTGCAATCGCTATTGCACTTGGAGCAGTTGGTATTTCCTCCATTGCCTTCTCGCTCGGCAAGCAGCTCTTCTTGAAGAGTGATATTTTCGATCCGAATGCAAAGAGTCCTGCTCAAAAGGCTGTCTCTTGGGTCAAAGATAAAGCAGTCAAGTTGCACCAAGGGATACAGTACGTATTCAACAAAAGTGTGCCAATCAGAGCTTAAGCTAGCTCCCAAGGAATTGGGTGAGTATCATCGATACTTGCAACCCTTAAGTGCAGCATTAAGAGTCGATCAAAGCCAACTGCAACGCCTGAACAGGCGGGCAGTTGGCTGTTTGATTTAAGGAAGTTCTCATCAAGCGGGTAGCTCTCTTTACCCAGTTTTTTTCTCTCTTGATTACTCTTTTCGAATCGCCCTCGAAGCTCCTCGCTCGATTGCGCTTCATGGTAGCCGTTGGCAAGTTCTAAAGAGCCTGAATAGATTTCAAAGCGTTCTGCAACGATATTACCATCTTCTCTCTTGAGGCAGGCAAGCGCTGCTTGTGTTTTTGGGTAGTGATAGAGGCAGGTGAGCACATCAGGATCAAATTGTGGTTCGATCACAGTTGAGACAAGAAGGTTTAAGAGATCATCTCGATCAAGGTCATCTTTTGGAAGATCTACCTGTTTTTCAAGCATCGATGCAAGTTCTTCAAAGGTTGCTTT
>JABDGV010000018.1:0-16031 GCA_013285825.1 Bacteroidota bacterium | reverse complement strand
CTTTAAAGGGATCGAGGTTCAAGAACTTCAGAAAAGCCTGTCTGTAAGAGATCATCTCTCTTCTTCTTTTGCCTAAAAAAAGTTCGCAAAAGTCGCAAGTCTCTTCAATCATCTCTTTAAGGGAGATTCCTTTTCTGTACCACTCGGCCATCATAAATTCAGGAGTATGTTTGGAGCTTTTGAGTTCTGCTCGAAAAACGTGGGCAAGTTGGAAGAGATCACTTGATCCCATAGCAAGCAGGCGTTTAAGCGGAAATTCGGGGCTTGAAAGAAGAAAGCGTCTGGATCCATCGGGAAGATTCGTGCCTAGCAAATCAATATGAGTATCAATGGGCGCGCCTTGAGAGAGATGAAAAGAGTCTGCTTCTATTATATCCCGATCGGAAAAAAAAGAACGCGCTCGAGAGAGCATCTCGGCGCGTTTTTTGAGAATTTCAAGCCGCTGCTTAGACACGTGAAACGTATTCGCCTGTTCGAGTGTCCACTTTGATTTTTTCGCCCTGGTCAACAAAGATAGGGATTTGAATCTTAGCGCCTGTTTCTAAAACTGCAGGTTTCATCATACGTCCGCCCGTAGCAGTATCTCCCCGTATTCCCGGAGCTGAGTCGGTGATGAGAAGCTCCATAAACGTCGGAGGTTCAACAGTAACAGGGGATCCCTTATAAAAGACGACATCGTAGACAAGATCCTCTTTCAGCCACTGATTAATTGATTGAATACTTGCATTTTGGATTGTTACTTGATCGAAGGAGGTGTCATCCATAAAGACAACGCCGTCCGCTTCTCGGTAGAGCATGCGCATCTGGCTTTCAACAATATCAGCAAGTTCAATCTTGTCGCCTGACTTATAGACTTTGTCCACCACGCGGCCAGTAACTAAATGTTTCAAGCGGATTCGGTTGAATGCCTGGCCCTTTCCAGGTTTGACAAATTCGTTGCTCACAACATTGTATGGCTGGTTATCCATGTCCACCTTCATTCCAGCTCTAAGCTCGTTTGTCGTGGTCTGTGCCATAAGAATCGATCCTTAATTTTGAATTGTTTGAATTATATCGCACTTGCTTCTTGATGTCTTTGTTTTTTGTCCTGCAAGATGAGGCAACGTTCAAGGATAAGAAAATGACGGAACCTAATGAATTGTTTGGCATCGGCGACCACCAGCTCCAAAAAGAGATCGCAAAAGATACTTTAGAGCGTTATTCGGGCTCTCCTATTTCACTCTTTCAGCCCTATATTTTGCTTACAAACTTTGGCCGCTATGTCGAACATTTTGCCAAGTGCTACCAAAGCGAAGTGCATGAAGGAGCTATGTTTCGAGTCGCCCACTCGCCTGAAGAGAAGATATCCATCATCGATTTTAAAATCGGATCTCCGGCTGCTGCGCTTGTTATGGATCTGCTCGCCTTTCTTCCTGTTAACTGCACTCTTCTTTTAGGTATGTGTGCGGGTCTTCGAGAAGATTATAAAATTGGCGAGTTTTTTGTTCCAGTTGGCAGCATTCGAGGAGATGCAACATCTGATTTTTATTTTCCGCCGGAAGTTCCAGCGCTTGCCAACTTTACCGTTCAAAAAGTTGTTACCAATGTGTTGGATAAAGAAAAGGTTACCTACCACCTCGGGATTACCCACACAACCAATAAGCGTTTTTGGGAATTTAACGTTGATTTTAAGAAAAAGCTTCAAGACAGCCGAGCTCAGGCGCTTGAGATGGAGTGTGCAACCATTTTTACTGCCGGCTACCATCATCGATTACCCTCTGGGGCGCTTTTGCTTATTTCAGACATTCCTTTAAAACCGCATGGAATAAAAACTAAAAAAAGCAGCGAAAAAGTGTTTAAAGACTTTACCAGCGGACATATCTCTCTCGGCATTGTCATGATAAAAGAGATGCAAAAAGTTAAACGTCTTTCAGAATATCGTAAGCATGTTCATTAAAAATTAAGTTTGATACTATCGGGTTCATTAGGGTCGTTTAATCTCATGCCGATGCAAGCCATCCAATATTTCGAAAAGAAGATGCGGGGCGACTTTTTTCGCTGGTATTTGAATATTTTTTTAGTTTTTATCATATTTTCAAATGCTGAAGTTGGAAGGCTCTTAGGTATGCAGGGGCAGCCTCTGGCTATTTCGGCTGTATGGCCAGCAACAGGATTTTCCTTAGCGGCACTTTTAATTTTTGGCACTAGCGTTTGGCCTGGCATTTTCTTTGGAAACTTATGCTATAACTTGCTTCATCTGTTTGTAAGCGGAACTACTTTTTTTGGACCTTTGGTTACTGCTCTTTTTGTCTCAGCAGGATCACTCCTTCAAGCTCTTTTTGCAGGAAGTGTGATGAGACGATTTTCATCTCCCGGCTATTTCAATACTGTTCGTGATGTTTTTATTTTTTTAGTCCCTGCGGGAATTGTTGCCTGCTTTATTGCCAGCAGCGTGGGAATTACTACTCTATATGTCTATGGAGTAATACCAACTAAGTTGATTGCGTATGCATGGAGTACATTTTTTATCGGAGATATGATGGGGGTCTTTATTTTTACACCCCTCTTGGTTGTTTGGTGTCTTTACCCATCCTATATACTTTACTCTCCATACCGAAAAGAGATAGTAGGTATGGTCTTCGCCATGGTTGTTGTGGGCTATCTCTGCTTTGTTGCGAATCTCCCGCTCGTTTTATTTTTCATCCCTATAAGTTTATGGATTACCTATCGATTTCAATTGCGTGGTGCAACCCTTTCGGTTTTTGCAATAGCGCTGACATCTATTATATATACTTCTGAAGGGTATGGAACATTTGTAGTTAATACCATATTCAATCCTCTTTTTGGGTTGGTGGTTTTTCTAGAAATTTTAGTTGCTATCACTTTGATTTTGGCTGCAGTTATTAATGAGCGAGACAGCGCTTTTCGTATTCTTGAGGGTCAAAATATCGATTTGAGACGAGCTGTGGAAATATATAGCAATCAGATAGGCGGAGTGTATGCTGAAAGGGCAATACGAAAGAAAATAGCAACTCTTTGCACTCTTGTTGCACATATTGCCCGCTATGCACACGCACAGCTCAAAATAATTAATCACGCAACTCTTGTGGGTCTTGAAAGCTTGAAGAAGCTATCCAAACTTTCGCGTCCTCTTCCCGTGCATGAAGATTCAGATCTAGAAATTGAATATAAAAATTGTATGACTGCAATTAACGCTTCGCTGGAGTCAATTAGTCAATATGAAGATAAAGTATACACCATTTCATCCCGTATTCATGAGCAGCTTATCCAGCCCACCTTAAGCACCACAGGAATTGAGAGAATATCCATAAATCCCATTTTAGAAACCTGCTTGAATTCTGTGACTAATGGTTCTGATAAGTATCCAGCCCATTTTGCATTTACTCTTATCAAAGAGTTAGATCCAGGGGCTACCATTCAAGTGATAAAGCCTGAAGCACTTAAGAGGGCAATTATCATTTTACTCCACTTAAGCCTTCGCTCACTCGAAGAGAAGATTGCTGTTGTCAAAGATGTGGTCTATACACCCACTCTGCAAATCACAAGTGTGGACTATTTGGTAACTATTCGTGATAATGGCATGGGAGTTGAGCCTCTAACCCTAAAATCTCTCCTTAAATCCTTTATGCAAGCGCCTCCTGAGTCCATCTCGGACTTTGATATTACGCTTGCCCACGATCTCATTGTCTATCTTTATGATGGCTATGTTTCTGTAGATTCTAAATTAGGGGAATATCTTCAGATTACTATTAAATTGCCTAAACTATTTTCTTGAATTCAGTCTCCTCTTCCGTTAAGAATAAAATATAACAAAGGAGTGAGGAGATGGAATTATCTCTATTTTTAGCCAAGTTTTTGGGTTTGTATTTATTAATTCTGGCTGTTTTATTCTGTTTTCGACGAGAGCAGCTTGAGATGTCGCTGAAAGAAGTATTTGCTTCGCCCGGCATGCTTCTGCTTGCAGGCTTACTCTCTTTGAGTGCTGGTTTATTGATCGTTATTGCTCATCCCGTTTGGGAGTGCAATTGGAGAGTCTTGATTACCATCATCGGTTATATTGCAATAGTGAAAGGCATTGTTCGAATTGGCCATCCACAGATAGCTAAAGAGATGATGGGCAGAATTATCAAGAAATGCTCTCATTGCAGAGTAGTAATTCTTCTTGTTGTGGCCCTTTTCTTAATCTATCACGGTTTTCAGTAACTTTAAATCGCCCGTGGTGCTCTTAATGTTCCACGGTGCGTTAATTTACTTACCACAGAGATCACAGAGCACACAGAGAGAGAAATGTATTAAAAGTCTCTGTGTGCTCTGTGATCTCTGTGGTTCTAAAATCAAACATGCAATAACAGAGAAAGGTGCTCATTCCTGGTTTTAAAGCCTTTATGATCTCTGTGGTAGATTCATTGCCCATTCGCTTGAACAAGTTCTTGGTACTGCAGCCAGAGCTCGTCAGGGAATTCATTTCCAAAAGATGAAAAGTAGGTTGAAAGGGCTGAATACTCCTTTTCCCATTCATGTTTCTTCACGGCAAAAAGCTCTTCATACGAACCTTTGATTCCTAGAATAGATGCGAAATCCAAATCGAGTTTTTTTGGGATGAGCCCTATAGCGGTTGGTTTTGCTTTCACACTTCCTTCGCATCGCTCAAAGATCCATTTAAGGACATGAATATTGTATTGAAAGCCTGGCCAGAGGTACTCCCCATTGCTATTTTTTCGAAACCAATTGACTGCATACATTTTTGGAGGATTGGCTCCCTGCAGCCCAAAGGTGATCCAGTGGGAAAAGTAGTCCGCCATGTTGTATCCGCAAAAAGGGATCATGGCAAAAGGGTCGTGGCGAAGTTTGCCGACAGTACCTGTTGCGGCAGCTGTTGTTTCAGAGGAAATCGAAGCGCCTAAAAAGACTCCATGCTCCCAAGAGAAAGCTTCTCTAATGAGCGGGATGGTTGAAGCTCTTCGTCCTCCAAAAATTATGGCCGAGATTTCTACCCCATTCGTATCTTGCCATGTTTGGTCGATATTTGGGCATTCATGGGCTGCTACACAAAAACGGGAATTTGGATGGGCAGCAGGTGTGGTCTTGGATGGATCCCAAGGGTTATTCTGCCAATCAATGGCCATTGGAGGAGGGGTATCAGTTTTCCCTTCCCACCAAACATCTCCATTGGGCAGGAGGGCAACATTTGTGAAAATGGTATTGGTTGCAATTGTCCGTATGGCATTGGTCTTTTCGCTTGTTCCTGGGACAACTCCAAAGAATCCAGCTTCAGGGTTTATAGCGCGAAGGGAGCTGCCATCCTCCGACCAATGAAGCCACGCTATATCATCGCCAACTACTTCAACCTTCCAGCCAGGTAAAGGGGACTCAAGCATGGCTAAATTGGTTTTTCCGCAAGCAGATGGAAATGCAGCAGTAAAATAGCGTTTTTTACCTTCCGGATTAGTTACGGATAAGATCAGCATATGTTCTGCGAGCCAACCTTCGTCTAAGCCTAGTGTAGAGGCGATACGGAGAGCAAAGCACTTTTTATTTAAAAGGGCGTTTCCACCATAGTTGCTGCCAAACGACCACACCTCCCTCGTTTTTGGAAAATGAGCAATAGCGAGTTTTTCTGGGTTGCAGGGCCATGCTGAATCTATTGCTCCAGGTTCAAGAGGACATCCCATGGAGTGGAGGCATCGCACAATTGATTTGCCTTCCATCTGCTCTAAAGCCTTTCTTCCCATGCGTGTCATTGTCTTTAAACTGACGACAACATAGGGAGAATCTGTAAGTTGTATTCCAAAACGTGCATATTTGGATTTAAGAGGCCCCATGCAAAATGGGACGATATACAATGTTCTCCCCTTCATGCAGCCTTGGAAGTCCTCACCCATTATCTGTTTCATTTCGATTGGGTCTGCCCAATTATTTGTAGGCCCAGCATCTTGCTTTTTATCGCTGCAGATAAAGGTCTTTTCTTCGACTCTGGCAACATCTTTTGGATGAGAGCGTGCCAAATAACAGCCTGGTCGAAGGGTTTGGTTTAAAGGTATAAGGGTTTGTTGCTGAACCATCTGTTTGATCAATGTTTGATACTCTTCTTCAGAACCGTCGCAAATTTGAATTGAATCGGGAGTTAGTTGTTCTGCTTGGAGCAGTATCCAATCAATTGTATCTGACTCGATGCCATATTCTACGAGCGATAGAATCACTTCATTGGTGTGGAGATAGTTTACAACAGCACATAGGGAAAGAATAAAAATAAAGAAGCGATGCATAAGCAACCATTATTTGAATAAGCAAAGGAAACAATTCTAGTCCAAAAAAATCAACCCTTTTGTCATGGTATTCGTGTTCAATGAATTATAATGGTACGTCCATGCTGAGAAATGCACTCTTTGCCTGTCTATTATTCGCAACTCAATCAATATATGCAGCCTTTAACTCCCCGATAGATGTGGTGTACACCTGGGTTGATGGTTCAGATGAAGCATGGATAAAGAATCGCACCCAATGGATGGTTGAAGAGCACATGGCATCTCCTGATGGTGCAAGTGTGCAGAGATTTCGAAATCGAGATGAGCTGCGCTATTCCATGCGCTCAGTTTTTAGGTTCGCCCCCTTCGTTCGAAAAATATTCATTGTGACCAACGGGCAGGTTCCTAAGTGGTTAAAAGCGCACCCCAAAGTACAGGTGGTGACTCATGAAGAGATCTTTCTGAAATCAAATGACTTGCCCACTTTTAACTCGATGGCCATTGAGTGCAACCTCCATCGCATTCCCGGTTTGAGTGAGCATTACCTCTATTTCAATGATGACGTGTTTTTAGGCAGGGATGTTAGCCCTTCAGATTTTTTTACCAGCAAAGGCAAGATGCGGCTTTTCTTTTCTAAAAGAATTTCTGCTTATGGACCTCTTGAAATGGGTGAGAATGGGTATACATCCGCTTGTAAAAACACTAATAACCTTCTCAATGGGCTTTATAAGAACGAGAAACGATATCAACACTCACACACTCCTTATCCTTTGATCAAGATGGTAGTGAGACTTATTGAGCAGCAATTTTTCTATATTTTCCAAATGGTTGCCTCTCATCGGTTTCGTTCGATGAAAGACTATACGATTACCAATGGCCTTATCCCTTATGTTGCTTTAAAGCTTGGATATGCAGAAACGAATACAGCGAGTACATCGACGGTTTCATTTGGTCGGGATTTAAATAACGATGTAAAGAAATTGAAAGAGCTCAGCCATAATCGCCCCATGTTTTTTTGCATCCAGGATGCCTCTTCTAATATATCTAATGAGCAAGAGCTGCTGTTGAGTACTTTCTTGGATACCTACTATCCAACACCCGCACCATGGGAGCTCCAATGATTACTTGGGTACAATCACTCATACTATTTGCTGTTCTTTGGATACTTCCACTTAATTGCTTAGAAATATCTACAAAATATGATTTCAAGACGCTAATGGGGTTATCTAATCACTCTATTAACGATCAAGTTAAGACATTCAAGGCGAAGGATTATGCGGAGATAGAGCTGTTTGCCAAAGCATATAAAAACAAAATTCAGCTCCTTAAAAACGCTTCGAACGAAATTCATATTCCTCAGGTTATTCACTTTATTTGGCTCGGACCCAAAGATTTTCCGAATGAATCCATCAAGAATGTGCAGTCCTGGAGGGATTTTCATCCTGATTGGGTAATCAAGTTTTGGACAGATCGGGCAGATAGGCCTCTTCCTATTCCAGGCATGGTTCGAGTGTTGACTACTGAGTATGATTTTGGGGCAATGGCCCCCTTTATAAAGCTATCGAACAATTGGGGTGAAAAATCGGATCTTATGCGATTTGCCCTCCTGTATAATGAGGGAGGTATTTATGCCGACCATGATGCTGAGTGCTTGCACTCTTTTGCTTCCTTTACCGAGACGTATGATTTAGTTGCATGCTTTGACCGTCCCCATTGGCATGAGGGGCTTAAATCAAATTTTGCCCCTGCAAACGGCCTTTTGTGCGTGGCCCCAAACCATCCCGTGCTTCTCAAAACTATGAATGAAGTTGCACGAGTTTGGGAATCGGTCGGAAAGAAATTTCCAGGCAGCGACTACAAGTCTGTGTTACGAAGAGTCGTCCAAAGAACATTTGATAGCTTTGCACGGTCTGTCAAGCCTTTTGGGCTGGACACATCAACGAGAGATCTCTTGCTTCCCACCAGCTTTTTTTATCCCGATAAAACGCTCGAAAGCAAGTTCTGGAAGAAATTGCAAACTTTGGGGCTTGTCTACTCTTCCCACAAATATGCAAGAGCTTGGAATAAATCAGACACACGGTAGCAAACACGCGGAGCGGGGGTTCAAGAGAGCTTTATAAACTTACATAATTTTTTGGACGATGGGGAAAACTCTTCCAACATTGAAGGCTTTTGCTGAGACCTTAAGAAGGGGCGGTATTTGTCTCCGTTTGAATTCTGAGCGTTGAATTTTAATGAATACCTCTTTTACGAGCTCTGGGGACATCTTCAGTTTTTGAGCGGTTGACTCAACAGAACGATTGTTTACGACTAACTCTTGAATAATGGGGTCGAGAATTTCATAAGCAGGAAGGCTCTCTTGGTCGGTTTGGCCTATGCGAAGTTCTGCCGTTGGAACTTTTGTCAGCACTCTTTTTGGAATTGCTGGAATTAGTCGAGCCAAGGCGTACAGCTCTGTTTTGAGAAGGTCGCCGAGAGGACATAGGGCTCCGCAGGTATCTCCATAAAGGGTCGAATAACCCATAGCAACCTCGCTCTTATTAGAAGTTGCAAGGAGCAGCCTCCCCTCAGCATTTGCAAGAGTCATAAGGATTGCTCCCCGGACTCGAGCCTGCAGGTTCTCATACGGAAGATCTATAGCTTTAGGCTTGTAGGAAAGCGCAGAAAGAAATCCTTCAATGGGCTCTTCAATAGAGATTGTTCTTGTCTCTATTTTGAGATTCTTAGCGAGAGCAAGTGCATCTTCATTACTCTCTTGAGAGGTAATTTTCGACGGGAGCAAAACCCCTAAAACATTTTCAGCGCCTAGAGCTTGAACCGCTAAATAGGCAACGAGGCTTGAGTCGATGCCGCCTGAAAGGCCAAGTAAAGCTTGAGAAAAATTTTGCTTATGAAAATAGTCTCGAATCCCCATAACCAAGGCTTTTTCGAGCTCTTGTTCAGGAGATAAAAGAGGCAAAAGAGGAGCGGATGTGTCAATGACTACAACATCTTCTTCAAAACTTTTCGCTCTGAAGAGTGTTTTTTTAGACGATACGTAGCAGCTTCCTCCATCAAATAAAAGGCTATCTTGAGCGCCCACTTGATTAATGCTTGCAACCGGACACTTAATTCGAGAGGCGATCTCTTGGAGAATGGTTTCGCGAAGAGCCTGTTTTTGCCTTGAAAAGGGTGAAGCAGAGATAACGACAACAAGGTCAGGATGCTCTTTTTCAAGCGCGTTGATGGGGTCGTCTGGATAGAGTCTTCTTCCTTCGATGAGGCTTTGAGCCCACATATCTTCACAGATGAAAAGGCCGATTTTGCATCCATTCATTTGATGGCACGCTACAGGTCCTGGTAAAAAATAGCGCTTCTCATCAAAGACATCATAGGTGGGAAGAAGATGCTTGTTTTGGAGGGATACAAGTTTATTATTTGTGATAATAGCGACACTATTATGGAAGGGTTTTCCTATCTGATTTTCAACTTTTGTTGGCAGCCCTAAGAAAATAGTTATGGGCGGCAGCTTCGGTATAAGATCAACAAGCGTTTGAAAACATCGCTCAACAAATCCTTCCTCAAAGAGAAGATCGAGCGGCGGGTAGCCTGATAAAAAGAGCTCTGGAAATAAAACGAGTTCAGCTCCCTGCTCATAGCATTTCCAAGCGCTTTGAACAGCTTTTTTGCTGTTGTTTTCAATATCGCCAATGATTGGGTTAAGCTGGGCAAAAGCAATTTTCATTCGGCCGTTAAATCTCCCCATTCAGCATCGCGCGCTAACTTGTATAAATCCTTATGGCGTTTTGAAACAGTCTTTGATTCAAGATTGCCTGAAGTTGTGCATAAGACGAGCTGCACATGGCCTGAGTGTTTCTTTGGGGTTTGAACGATTCGTGCCATAGAGTGCGGAATTACCTTTTTGCTGAGGATGACATAAGAATACTTTTCATCTTCATAGCCAAGAGATGCATGTTTTACCATTTTTTGGAAATGGGTACGAGGAAGTCGTTCAGAAAAATGGCACCAGCCGGTGCCCATTGGACATTTTTTTTCATGAGGGCAAGGAGCTAAACAGAATGCTCCTTGTTGAATTGCATGAGTTCGATAGCTAAGCAGCCGGGAAAATCCATAGGGAGTTCCAGGTTCTATGAGAACGAGGTAGGTGCAGTGATCGAGAGCTTGAGTGATGAGGCTATTTGCTATTGCTTCATCCGTTTCTGAAAGCGAATAGCTTGCCAGGATCATGTCGTAGCTATTCGTAATTTTTAGCTCTGAAAAAGATGTTTTAAGGTATTCGTGGGGTATATTTTGTAAAAGAGAAGAGCCTAACTTAATAAAGATGCTATTTTGTTCAACGAGAGTAGCCTGCTTTATAGGAAAATAGTTGCTGGCAGCAAGCAGTGCAGTTCCAGGGCCCGATCCTAAATCAAGAAGGGTTTGCGGTTGGAAGCTCGGATCCATTTCAGATAGGCGCACAATCACCTTGCTCGCTGCTGCAAAGGTTCCAGGAAAGCGGGCAAGGAGGTAGCTTAAGTGCTCTTCTTCTGTCTCAAGCCGAAAGGACCTTTCTCCTCGATAGCGCTCTTGAAGACGAAGGTATGCTTTTTGAAGAGCGGAGGGCTCTTTTTTAGCTATCAGCTCTTCTATGCGCGCTTGAATTTCATCTGGAATCTCAATCATTTAACTCTTTCCCAAAAAAACCATTTTTAAAGATTCAACGCAAAGACGCGAAGAAATTCCTTAAACTCAAAACTTTGCGCCTTTGCGACTTTGCGTTGGATTTCTTTCATAATAAAGAGATTCTCCAGGGGCGTCGAGCTTTTTTAAGACAGCCATATCAAATGCTTTAAATAAGAAATTGGTTTTGGTTGGATCGTCGATTGTACGAATAGTTTTAGATGAAAATTTTGCCTTAGTGAGTAGTATTAACATTGCAAGAAGTAAGCAAATAGAAACAAAGGCGATGACGGCATAGGTACAGAGTACTAAATCAATAGCAGGAAGTAGCATAAGAAGTCGTTAATTGTTACTATTTAGGTATAGGCTTAGCTTCCTATTGTGAGCAAATTAATCTTCATGTTGAGGAATATACTAAATGCAGACGGGACAGTTGAATATTCACAGTGAAAATATTCTCCCAATAATAAAAAAATGGCTCTATTCAGAGCGTGATATATTCCTTCGAGAGCTTATTTCAAATGCCTCAGATGCTATTCAAAAGAGGCAAGTTTTAGCTTCACGTGGCGAATCACCCTCATTCGAGCCGAAGATAGATGTAAAGATTGATGCAGCTTCAAAGACAATCACCATCTCTGATAATGGGATTGGAATGGATGCTCCCGAGGCTGAAAAATACTTATCTCAAATCGCCTTTTCCGGTGCTGAAGAGTTTATTAAAGCGTATGAAGTCCAAGATGCATTCATAGGCCATTTTGGATTGGGATTTTATTCATCCTACATGGTTGCAGATAGAGTCGAGGTTCATTCCCGCTCATATAAGCCTGAAGAAGAGGGCATTATATGGAAATGCGACGGAGGCATTGACTATTCGATTGAAAAAGCTTCGAAGAAAGAGATTGGAACAGATGTTGTGCTGCACATTACAGATGAGGCGGCAGAATTTTTACAGCCGCATATGGTGCGTGGACTTTTAACTAAGTATTGCTCCTTTTTCCCTCAGCCGCTCTATTTTGAGGGCGTGCTGATAAATTCTATTGAGCCTCTTTGGATAAAAAAGTCCTCAGATTGCACAGATGTTGAATATAAATCTCTCTATGCCCATCTCTTTCCTTTTGAAGAGCCTCCTCTTTTCTGGATTCATCTGAATGTCGATTATCCCTTCCACGTAAAGGGAATTCTCTATTTTCCTCATATGAAGGAGCTTGTAGAGAATAAAAAAGGGGTACGGCTTTATTGCAATAGAGTATTTGTCTCTGATGATTGTTCAGACATCCTGCCAAATTTTCTGATGATGCTGAAAGGGGTTATTGACAGTCCAGATATCCCGCTCAATGTTTCCAGAAGCCATCTGCAAGTTGATAAAACTGTTAAACAGCTCTCAAATCATATTGTGAAGAAGGTGGGAGATGCATTAGTACATCTATTTAAAAATGATCGATCTCAATATGAGTCTGTATGGCCCGATCTTGAAAGGGTTGTAAAAATTGGCTCTCTTCAAGATGAACAGTTTTTCGGGCGAGTGCAAGATATCATTCTTTGGAAAGCCTCGGATGGGTCATGGATTTCATCAGGAGAGCTGCGATTGCAGTCCAAGGATGCAGTCTGTATGTATGCAGAACCAGTCCAGGTAAATACCTCACTTCTCAAATCGGCTACAGATTCTGGACACAAGGTTGTTATTTCTTCATCGCCAGTCGATGCAGCTCTTATGATGCTCTACGAGCGTTCTAAAGAGAAGCTTCATTTCAAACGGCTTGATTCTCAGGGAGCTGACCACCTCTTCGATCCCGCTAGAGAAAAGACTCTTCTCGATGCTGAGGGTAAAACATTTGCATCTCATGTTGCAGATTTCTTTAGAAAAGCCCTTCCAGAGGGCGTTGATATTCAAGCTAAGAGTTTGAAAGAGGATGCAATTCCTCTTCTCATTCAGTTTGAGGAACAGACCAGAAGAGTTCGAGATTATCTTCGTCATATGCAGCCTGAGGAGGCTGAGCAGATGAAGGTACATCCCACTGTGCTGGTGAATACAAATAATTCAACTATCGATGCTATCTATCAGCTAAACTCGATAGATCCAAAAAAGGCTTCAAAGTTGGCTAAAGACTTATTTGATCTTCAACGGTTATCTCAAGGAGAGTTGAAAGACAAAGAGAAAAGAGAGCTTTTTCATGAGCTTTTTTTCCTTATTCAAGAGTATGCTACTGTTAATAATAGGAAATAAATTAAATGATATTTAGATTACTATTTGTTTGTTTATTTTGTTTTCACGTCCTTCATGCAGATGCCATTCATGCAGATAAGGGGATAGTTGAAAAAGAATATTCAGCAATTTGGCTTACATGGCTTCACGATCCTACCTCAACCATGACAATTTCGTGGCTTGCCCCCGCTTTGAAAGAGGCCGCGTCTACTTCCTTAGCTTTTCACAAAAAAGGAGAAGCATCGCCTTGGAAAGAGATGGAAGTAGAGCTCTCTTCTCTTCCTGAGGATGTGGAAGCCGCTATGGGTTCAACAGAATTGACAAACCTAGAATCCAATACTGAATATGAATTTCGCATTGGCGCACATGGTGAAGTATTCGGTTTAAAAACAGCTCCAAGTGATATTTTAAAGCCTCTTTCTTTTGTTATTGGCGGAGACGTAATGCCTGGAGATCCTGCTCTATTTGAAGATACTTGTAAAAAGGCTGCAGCATATCAGCCCTCTTTTGTGGTTTTTGGCGGGGATCTTGCATATTCTGCCCCAGATAAGAAATCCAAAAAGGAAGATTTTCCCCGATGGACAAAATGGTTTCAGATTATATTTGAGACGCTGCGAATCGATAATCAATTGATACCAATCGTCACTGCTATTGGTAATCACGAAGTAAAAGGGGGATTTGGACAGACACGAGAAGAAGCTCCATTTTTCTATACTTTCTTTAGAAAGCCCTATCTTGATGGGTATATGGCGTGTCGATTTAATAACTATTTGTCTCTCTATCTTTTAGATTCTGGACATACCAATTCTATATCTGGCGCTCAGGCAGAGTGGCTTGAAAATCAGTTGAAGCGCGATCGAAAGAGTTTGCATCGAATTGCTATCTACCATGTCCCTGCATATCCTTCCGTCCGTTATTTTAAGAATGAGACAAGCTCAAAAATACGAAAGCATTGGGCCCCGCTTTTTGATAAGTATCGACTCAATATGGCTTTTGAAAACCATGATCATGCGTACAAAAGGACCTTTCCATTACGTGGCGGTGAAATTGATCCCAGAGGTGTGGTTTATATTGGAGATGGCTCTTGGGGTGTTCATCCTCGAGTTCCTCGAAAAGCCTCGAGCACGGATTTCTTGGCCAAGACAGAGTCTGCGCGCCAGTTTGCACTTGTAACCATTTCTGAAGAGGAGCGGTTGGTTACCATTATTTCATCTGAAGGAAAGAGTGTGGACAAGGTTGTTCAGCTTGTAGAAGATGAGACACAGAAATAATATGTTTTATCGACTATTTGCACTCTTTAGTCTGATTTTCTGCTCCAATCTTTATGGCGGCGATATTTGGTTAACTTGGCAAAACGATCCAACATCTACGATGGTTATTTCCTGGCTTTCATCAAAGGAGACGAAGCCAGCGCACCTCTTCGTCTCATATCGTAAATATGGTAGTGAAGATGATTCTTGGTCCAAATTTTTAAGTACGATAATCCCTTTTCCTGCAGATGAAGACAAATTTATTTGCTATGCAGAACTGCTTGGGCTTGAGGCTGATACCGAATATGAATTCCGCATAAAAAATAATGAAGAGATTTACCGGTTTAAAACAGCTCCTAATACCATTGATAAGCCTATTTCATTTATTGTAGGCGGCGATACTCTTGAAGACAATACGAGCCTATTCAAAGTAACAAATAAGAGGGCAGCTAAATATGAACCCCTTTTTGTGGCTATTGGCGGCGATATTGCGTATGCGGTTACTAACACTAAAGAAGATCCCCGCCGTTGGCAAAAATGGCTAGAAATCTGGTTCGAAACTATGCGGATCGATTCAAATAGATTAATTCCAATTGTTGCCGTTCCGGGCAATCACGATGTTCGGGGCGGTTTTGATCGCGCTCACAAAGATGCAGAAACTTTTTATGCACTTTTTCGATCACCCACTCGTCGTGAATATACAGTTCTTCGTTTTGGCACCTATCTCTCTTTGTATCTGCTCGATAGCGGTCATGCTATTCCAGTTAATGGTGTGCAGAAAGTTTGGCTGCAAGAGGAGCTTAAAAAGGATGCTTTAATGCTTCATCGGATGGCTGTCTATCATGTTCCTGCCTATCCTTCTGTAAGTACCTTAGATCAGAAGTATTGTGCGAGAGTTCGAAAGCATTGGCCGCCTATCTTTGATAAATATGATCTGCATTTCGCATTTGAAAATCATGATCATGCTTATAAGCGCACCCATCCCCTTCGAAATAATAAAGTTAATTCTAAAGGCGTTGTCTATATTGGCGATGGGAGCTGGGGGACTAATCCTCGACTGCCAATACAGGCACCTAATGCCCAGTATCTCGCAGAAACACGTTCTGAACAGCAGTTTTGTTATGTGACTATTTCAAAGAAAAAGCGATCGATAGAAGTTGTTACTCCTGATGGCAGAGTTTTAGATAAGTATAGCCAAACGATAAAGAAGAAATGATCGGATTAATGATGAGTTGAGGGAGATTGGCTGATTCAGGTAGTGTCAAAGTAGTATTTGTTTTAAGAAGGCATGAAGGAAGAGTACAAAAATCTCTTTGATGCAGCATCAAAGCTAAGTAAATCGAAGCCCGCACCTACTCCCGGCACTGAGACAGGCATCACTGACTTAGAGGCTGCTTTGGATAGATGCAGGCGCATGTATGAAGAGATTAGCCGTGGGCTCGAGTTTGCCTTTTCCTATTCTAAAATTGATCCCCATAAGTTTCGTGCCTACTTTATGCAGCAGGGAAATTTTACCCAAGCTGAATGGCAAGCTGTTATAAAAGGGAAAATCGGTTCTGCAGCCATGATGCGAGCTTTCAGCTATTTGATGAAGCTCAGAACTGTTTTCTGAAAATAAAGAGTTTTGTTGAATGCGGGAATGGAGTTTGAAGAGGCAGAGGTAGTTTCCCATTC
>JABDGV010000017.1 GCA_013285825.1 Bacteroidota bacterium | reverse complement strand
CCGTTGTTTTGGTATCTTCGATCAAACCCTTTTTCAACTGAGAGATTTGCGACTGGCTATCCTTGCAAAGCGAGTAAACACGGCTGGACTGCTCTTGATTTAAGCTCTTGGTATTTAAAAAAGAGAGCTGATCATTAATTTGGTTTGAGAGCTCGGCAACCTTCAATGCATTTGGATCTTTATCCAAATAGAATTTTTTCCCGTTGAGTTTGCCTGCACATTGAGAAAGAGCCTTGCACTCGTTTTCAACGAGTGCAATCGTTCGGTCAACTTCGGTTGAAAGTGTTGTCGTCATACCTGCTCCCCAATTATATCACTGCTCAAAAAATCACTTAATTTCAAACCTCGCTACTCCAGACAATATTCGCTGTGACTTTTTTGTTTTTAACTTTTGTCCCATTGATATACCCTTTTAATTCATCAACCCAGCCTGTAATAGCATCACGATCCTTAATAGCATCAGGATCCTTTGTATCCTGAGGAAGAGCCTTTGTACAATTATCGAGTGTTGTTATAAGCTCATTCTTTTTTGTAGGATCTTTTTTTATTTCATCAATTTTCTGTCGAATTTTCGCATTAAAACCCTGCACATCGATAATTTTTAAATCTTTTTTCACATAAGAGGCATAGGCATTATAAAAAAAGAGATACCCTACAGCTTCGGGACTTAAACTCGATATCGCTTCAGCTGCAACCTTATTAGCAGCAGCGCCTCCTTTCATCTTAAATATTGATGTAAGATCTTTAGGAACAGTTGTTGTGTCTCCTAAAGCCTTTCGTATCCCCACAGCAGCTTCAAGACTTGTGTCACCATAGGCATTCTTTATAAACCCAACATTATCCTCCACACCTTGACGGATATATGTTTCGAAATGATCTGCTGTACAAACACCCCAGTTCTTATCTAAATTCTCGAATTGATCTAATAATGAAGAACCAGTTTCTTTTGCTTTTTCTTGGCTTTTTTGAACCGTTTTGGATTCAGTGGGTTTAGTCTGAACTGGTACTGGCTTGGGCAAAACATCAGGCTTTTTAGCATCTTTCTTACTTAGATCTATAGTGGTAAGCTTTGTAGGTTCAGTTTTTTTCTCTACAGGTCTCGGGCTTAATTTTTTTAGATCATTAAGACTCATTATATTCTGTTTTGCTATAAGGGAACGTAGATCAGTTTTCGACTTCTCCTTAATTGCATTAACAGTTGCCTCAATAGAAGGATATTCTTTCCCATTCCAAACTATCTCTCCCTTCTCATTACACTTCATGTACTCATCCTGCACATTGGTAAGGGTGCCGTCAGTATTATTTTGAAAGACCATATAAATAGGCGTATTTCTATTCAAGAAATTGAAACTACCAGTCTGCTCAAGATGCCAAACAACATCTTGACCTTTATCTCTGAGTCTTTCGAGCATGAAATCTTCTTCTGAAAGCGATGGTGCATCTTTCTTCTGAATTGTTTTAAAGGAAGGCGCAGAAAATTTTTCGGTTAATTTACTGATGTCGCCGAGAACTTCCGTCTTACCATCGGAAGTAATCTCTACTTTTCCATGATTTGAACCGCCGATATCAAGGTTATATTTCTTTGAATCAAGCCCACCCTTTGCATTCAAAGAAAAAACGCCAAGAGTAAATTTGGTAGGATTATTTTTATCCTCTTCAACATAGAGCCCTTGCTTATCTTCTGCATAAAAGCCGCGGATATGAAGCATTGCAGCAAGATCGCCCTTGCTCTCCGGAGTTGCCCATTTACCCCCTCCTAATTGAAGAAGCGCATTTCGTACCCCTTCAATATCTTTAAGAGCTTGCTTTACATCTTGCAGACCCATCAATTTTCCTGTATCATCTATCCCCTTGTCCTTAATATTCGCCCAGAATTTCTTATAACTTTCTCCTTCAAAAACAGTCTTACCTATAGTTACCCTTGGGTTTTTTCGGTCAGCCACTTCAATTTTAACTGACAATGGATCCTGAACCTTCCCGTTCTTGAGATAGCTTAAATGATAATCACCATGAGTAGTATCTTTCCAAATTTCAAAGAGTCCATCGGCTACACCAAGATCTTTACCTCTCATCTCAAGTTTAGTTTGAGCCTCTTCTTCGGTTGTGACTGCTGATCCATAATTCAACCCTTCTAACCAAAGTTTTACAGGCAGTGCCCCTTCTTCGAGTTTGTTATAATTGGCTTCTTGGCTCTTTATTCCAACGAGGGGAACAGTAATGCCAAGCTTGTTCATCAACTCAGTTCGCCAATTTGGCTTTCCAAGATCAACAATATCGCCCCCTTCAATAGACAAACTATTCCCGAAAATAGTAAGGGTTTTACTCTCCGGGATATTCTGAGCATCAAAGTAGCAAAGCTCCATCTGAACGCCACAATCCACTTCCACTGGTTGACTCAAACAGGCGCACCCCTTAAGGTCTTCAGGTTTGAATAAATTTTCATCCAACATGGTCTTATATTTAGCCAAAGTAGCTGCTGGGTTTTCAATGGACTCAAGACTCATCCCATTGCTACTCATCCCCTTAATGAAGACTTGAACATTTGCTTGAGAAGATTCCTTGATCTGATCAATTTTTGTCTCTAAGGCATCGGATTCAGGGAAATAGGTACGGAACTCCGAGAGTTTCAACTCAGTAACCTTATCTGTTTCTCCTGGAATAGAAACTCCTTCCCCTTCGCTATCCTGAATTTTTACTTTTCCCTCTCCAAGATCAGAGATAATAAACTTCTTCAGTTCATACGTATTCGCTTTCTCGTCGTAGACCACCTGCTCAATGGAATAGGGATCTTTCGTAAAAATTGTGTCCGCAATTAAATCAGGGGTAAATTTCCCCAAGAAGTTCTGAACTTTGCTCGGCAGTATCATCTTAGCAATATTTTTACCAACATCCAACTTTGTAGTCGCATCATGCAGCCGCCATTTCCCATTAAGTTCTGTCCCGAGCCCACCCTGTGTAATCATTGGATCGAGCAGAGACTTAAGTGAATCCTCTTCCCCTTTAGTTTCAGTTGGGAGGTATCGAAAAGAGTCTGTTCCGTTGGATATGAGCAGATTAAAAGTAAGAGTCTCGTCAACCTTTTTCTCATTTTCGACGAACATGTCGACATCTTTGATAGTTGCAATCTTTTGAGATCCAGGAATATAGGCTTTTTGAAGAGCATCGAGATTAGATCCGACAATCTCCTGAGGCTTCGTCGTGTACTTCATCACGTTGAAATCAGATTTACCAAACTCCGGCCATGCTTGCTTACAATTAAAATTAACAAGCATCTTCTTTGGCCCGTCATTATAGACCATAGCTATGGAGTCATAACGAAATTTGCCCTGAGGATATTTTTTGAGCGTATCTATGTAGCTATTTAATTTAGTCTGAATATTGCCGGGCACCTGTATAGCATCTGACTCAAGCTTCTCAAAAGCATTTTTGAATAAGCTCTTTTTAACTGAAGGAGCATCTAAACCTGCTGGCTGCTGCGTACCCTGCTTAGCTTTTATCAAAGCATTAACATTGGTATGTTTTGGTTTATCACCAGGTACTTCAATTTTCCCATCAGTATCAATTGAAAACTCAATCTTTTGAACATCTTCTCCAGTTTTAGGCTTTACAAGTAAAGTTCCCTTGTCGCCCGAGGCAAAGAGCATATAATCCCCTTGATTCTGAAGATTTTCTCCCAATTGCTTTTCCATCTTCTTCAGCTGCCCATACTCAAGCGGAGAATAGCTTGATTTACCTATGCCTGATGCATCAACTTTATGGACTACGTTAAAGACTTCATCGATAGTCTGAGCTTTTGTGCCAAAGGCCTCATAATCGCCTTTATCATCATAGGTAATTTTCGTGTCGCCAAACGCAATCCCATCAGCATTATGCTTAAATTCACCAAGGTTTACATTTTTAACTATCGCCTTCATTTTTTCTTCGAGCGATGTTTCATTAATCGAAATGGTAGGTGTATACCGCCCAAAAGCAACGCCAATAATAGAAACGATAACTTTGGCAGCCTTTTGCCAAAAAGTACCCTCCCAAATGGAAAGAGGTTTGAGTTTACTGTTTACCTTGTCGCAAATTTTGATTGCCTGGGCAACGGCATTTTTATCCTGATCGCCGCTTTTCACGATGTCATCGATATTTTTTTGGAGATTCTCAATAGTTGTATTTATTGAGTTAAGATCTTCCCGTTCGCTGGTGTTAATCCACCAAACCCATTTGCAGCCATTCAAATCATTTTTAGCTAAAATTTTATCAATATTGTCAGATGCAGTCTTGAGGCTCTGTAAATTTGAATTTACTGTCGTCGGATCTTGTTGTACGCTCATGAGATAAAACTCCTCAAAATAATACTTTTCCTCACCTTATAGATGAATTTGAAATATTGCAAGCGATAGGCTAACAAGTTCAAGAGATGGATTTAGCTTCTGAAAATTCGCTGCAAAATTGCAGCTCTTGAACTTGTTTGTGTATTGCAGGTATACTGTCTTCTTACGATAAACAAATGAGATCATGACCTGGCAATACGACCCAAAAAATATACGTAACTTCTCCATCATCGCCCATATTGATCATGGCAAGTCAACGCTCGCAGACCGCTTTTTAGAATTCACCCACACTATCTCAAAAAGAGATATGCAGAGCCAGGTGCTCGATGGGATGGATTTAGAAAGAGAGCGCGGCATTACTATCAAAGCGCACCCTGTCACGATGTACTACAGGGCAAAAAATGGCCAAGTCTATCAGATGAATCTCATCGACACTCCAGGGCATGTAGACTTTACCTATGAAGTGTCCAGGTCCCTTTCCGCGTGTGAAGGAGCACTTCTTGTAATTGATGCGGGCCAGGGCATTCAAGCGCAAAGCCTTGCAAACGTTCATCTCGCCTTTCAAAGAAACTTGTTTGTAATACCCGTCATCAACAAAATCGACCTGCCCACAGCTGATGTTGAAGGCACTCGCAACCAGCTCGAAGAGGCGCTCGCCATGGAGGGCTCTTCAGCAATTCCCTGCTCGGCAAAGTCTGGAATCGGCATTGAAGAGATCTTAGAACGGGTAGTATCTGATGTTCCACCTCCAAACGCTACTGAAAACGCCCCTCTTCGTGCCCTCGTCTTCGACTCGCGCTTCGACCCTTATCGCGGAATTATGGTCTACATACGCGTATTCGATGGATCGATTCGAAAAGGGGATCAAATCCGCTTCATGGCCATCGATAAGGAATTTGAGATATTAGAAGTCGGCATCTTTATCCCCTCGCAAAAGGCAACGGATTCCCTCAAAGCTGGTGAGGTGGGTTATTTCCTGGCTAACGTAAAAAATACTCGCGACGTTAAGACCGGCGACACCGTCACACATGTTAAAAATGGCTCCAAAGAGGCGCTTCCAGGCTTTCAGGTCATAAACCCTGTCGTCTTTGCTGGGATTTATCCCATCGACTCTCAGGACTTTGAAACACTACGCGATGCCCTCCAAAGACTTCAGCTCAATGACTCTGCCCTCCACATAGAACAAGAGAGCAGTACTGCTTTGGGCTTTGGCTTCCGCTGCGGCTTTTTAGGCCTTCTCCACTTAGAGATCGTTGTAGCGCGGATTTCTCGTGAATTTAATCTCGATATTATCACAACCACTCCAAGCGTAATCTATAAGTTCACGTTAAATGATAGTAGCATGAAAGAGATCGACAACCCTGCCTACTATCCCGACCCCTCTTATATCGCCTCGGTTGAAGAGCCTTGGGTAAAATGCCATATAATTACCCCTTCTGAGTACTTAGGGGCAGTGATGAGCTTGACGTTGGATAAGAGAGGCTCTTGCACGAAGATGGAGACGCTCGACGCTAAACGGCTTCTCCTCACCTACCGCCTTCCTCTCAACGAAATCGTCACCGACTTTGCTGACAGATTAAAATCTGTGACAAAAGGATACGCCTCTTTCGACTATGAATTTGATGGATATGAAGAAGGTGATATCATTAAACTCGAAATCCGGGTAAATGAAGAACCTGTTGATGCATTTTCCTGCTTAATCCACAGATCAAAGGCTGAAACCCGTGGACGTGCTATCTGCGAAAAGCTTGCAGATGTCATTCCTATGCAGCTTTTCAAAGTGCCGATCCAAGCAGCGATTGGTGGAAAAGTGGTTGCTCGAGAGACAATTAGAGCTATGACTAAAAACGTCACTGCTAAATGCTATGGCGGAGATATTACTCGAAAGAAAAAGCTTTGGGAAAAGCAGAAAGAGGGTAAGAAACGAATGAAAGAGATTGGTAAAGTAACCATCCCGCAAGAAGCATTTATGGAAGTCTTACGATTGAGCGATTCATGACGTATTTACAAAATAACCCCCTTCAACAAGAACCTGTTCTACAGAAGGCTGTTTTATCAGAAGCTGATCTCCAATTGCTAACAGGTGCTTCTATCCCTCAGCATATCGCCATAATTCCCGATGGCAACCGAAGGTTTGCAAAATCATCCAACCAGCCTGCCGATTTCGGCTATATTCAAGGTACTGAGAACACAATCGAAATTGTACGAACAGCTTTGCAGCTTGGGATAAAAACAGTAACCGTCTACTCCTTTTCAACTGAAAACTGGAAGCGCCCTCAAGAGCAGATCGATCAATTTATGCATATAATTGAACACTATCTGAATAAGTATACCGAAGAGATGAGAGCACATGGAATCCGTCTCCAAACTATTGGAGTGCTTAAAGGACTTCCCACATCCCTTCAAGAGGTGATTAAAAAAGCTGTTCAGCGCACAAATGAGTGTTCAAAATTGACTCTCATTCTTGCCCTCAACTATGGCGGACGAGATGAAATCACAAGAGCTGTAAAAAAGATTGCAAAAGATATCGAATCGGGCATTCTTACTCCAGATCAGATAACTGAAGAGCTTATCTCCAACAACTTAGACACCTCTTCAATTCCCGATCCCGACCTAATTATAAGAACAAGCGGTGAGCAGCGCGTAAGCAATTTTCTTCTTTGGCAAGGCTCATATGCTGAAGTTCTCTTTCAAGATCTTCAATGGCCGGAGTTCACCCCAAAAATGTTTCTCCAAGCTATTCTTGAGTACCAACGAAGGAGCCGCCGTAAAGGGGCTTGAAATAGAAGGTGGCATGAATCAGCTATGACATATTTACAATCACTACCTAATTTCTATCAGCGTTTGATTATCAGTTTTATCATCTTAGTTCTTCTGACAGCTATATTGATCTTATCCCAAACCCCTCCCTTCGGCTGGCTTTTTGTCGGAGCCCTTACCTTCCTTCAAGCTCGAGCTCTTTATGAATACTACTACTTAGCGCAGCTAAAAGGCTTTTACCCCTCTATCAAACTGGCTATCACTACATCAGCTTTTTTGCTCGTCTCTCGATTTGTTGCAATTGAAAACCCAAGCTTTGCCTATCTCCCTGCAGTGCTCATATACGTTAGCATTTCAGCGTGCGCGCTTTCCCATATGTACAAAGCTATTGAATCAATCCCAAATCTCGCCATCACCCTCTTTGGCCTGCTCTATATAACTCTCTCCTTAAGCTGGATCTTGGAGCTCAACTTTCGAGGAGGCCTTTTTTGGGTTGTCTATGCTATTGCTGTCACCAAAGCCTCCGATACTGCTGCCTATATCGTTGGAAAAACCTGCGGCCAACACCCTTTAAGTCCCTTTTTAAGCCCAAAAAAAACGATTGAGGGAGCGGTAGGCGGCCTGCTTGGCTCTTGCCTAATGAGCGTCCTTCTTATCCTCTTTTTCCCAGGACATTCCTATTGCCCGCTCCCTTCAGTTTTTGAAGGGGCTATTTTAGGACTTATTATGGGTACTGCTGCAACATTTGGAGACCTTGTAGAATCTCTCCTCAAGCGGGATGCAAAAGTCAAAGATAGCGGATCGCTTCCTGGCCTCGGCGGAGCACTCGATATGGTTGACTCATTGATTTTCACTATCCCTCTGTTGTACATTTATTTAAGAGCACGAGCATTTTTATGATTATCACTATTGATGGCCCGGCAGGCACGGGAAAAAGTACAACAGCGAGAAAAGTTGCCGAAGAGATGAGCTATTGCCTTTTAGATACAGGCGCCATGTACCGAGCAATTACGTGGGGTGTAATTCATTATAATATCGCACATCAAGATCCTCAAGCTCTTCAAAAATTCCTCCAAGAGCATCCTCTCAAACTCACAAGCCGATTTGGAGAGCGCCGCTATTTTTTAAATTCCGAAGATGTTTCAGAGCATATTCGATCGCCCGAAGTAACGGCCCTTGTCTCGCAAATTTCTGCCTATCCCATAGTTCGTGAAGCCTTAGTTCCCATCCAGAGACAGTCTGTGCAGGGAATGAATGCTGTCTGTGAAGGGCGCGATATGGGAACGACAGTCTTTCCTAAAGCGAACTTGAAGATCTTTCTTACGGCAAACTTAGATACTCGTGCCCAGAGGCGTTTTTCAGAGCTTAAACAAAATGGCAAGCTCTCCCCCACCGACACTCTTGAATCGATCAAAGTAAATATTAATAAGCGCGATGAGTTTGATGCAGCCCGGGAGCACTCTCCTATGAAGCCTGCAGAAGATGCAATCCTCATCGACACAAGCGCTCTTACCCTCCAGCAAGTCGTCGATCAAATCATCATCTTGACAGAACAAAGATCAGATTAACGTATCCTCTTTCCGATTCAACGCAAAGGCGCAAAGACTTGAAAGGCGCAAAGATGGAAAATGATTTATCAAATAAAATTATTGGTGCAGCTATCGAGGTTCACAAAATTTTGGGTGGACCTGGTTTACTCGAAAGTATATATGAAGCTGCATTGTGCCAAGAACTTTCATTACAAGGCATGAAAGTTCAAAGGCAGTTAGCTGTCCCAGTGACCTACAAGGGAATAGAGATCAAAGATCCTCTCTATGTTGATATCCTGGTAATTAACAAAGTGATTATAGAAATCAAAGCAACTGAAAAAAATAACCCAATCTACGAAACCCAAGTGCTTACCTATTTAAGGTTAACTGGTATCAAATTGGGGCTACTTATTAATTTTGGTAATAGTCACGTGAAAAATGGTATTTCACGTATTGTTAATGGTCTGTAGGCCATCTTTGCGCCTTTCAAATCTTTGCGTTTAATTTTCTAATTCATAGACTTTAGGCCATCTTTGCGCCTTTGAGTCTTTGCGTTTAATTATTTCCACATTCACTGACCATACTTTTCATGTATGGGACCGCGTCTTAAAGACAAAAGAATTATGAGAGCACCCAAGGCCATAGTCTGGATTGTATTTTCGTCTTGAGGAAAGGCATACCAGGTAACTAAAATCAAAACAGCACCTAAAATGATGTTTAACAGCCTCCAAGCACGAACAACCTCTGCCATAGTAACAATAGAAACAACTGTTACAAACGACCCTGCAATATGGTCAAGATCTTGAAGAGAACCTGTGATCCCGTAGAGAGCTGGTGCCATCATAAGATAGATACCCATAAGCGCCGATAAAACAAGGTTAAAGGGCACGGAAACACCTGTCTTGATGCTTTTGACATAGAGCTTCTCGATGCCTTCTACCTGAGCTTGAATACGCTCTTCACTCTTGGCTCCATGCCAGAAAGCGTGCGCAAAGGTCTCTCCAGCCTTTAGGCAACCTCGGATGTAGTGTAATGCTGCCCAAACCTCATCAATGGCCAGAAGAATCATACCCAGCATGATGATGGTGGTAGCCAAGCACCAAGCGCACCATGAGCCAATAACCAAAGGCTGGCATAAGACATATAGGATGCTTACTGAACCTAATACAAAAACCAGAATCCCAAAAAATATAACGAGCCATGGCATCGTGCGCCATCTTTGAGAGTCTCCCATGCACGCCATCAGCATCACAAGCGAAAAGCCGACAGCGCCAAGTCCCGCATCAGAAATAGGAATTGATTTGGAGATGGTCGACGTAACCACATTTAATGTTCCGTTAGGGAATATCGGGTCATAAATCGTGTGGATAAAGCCGAGTTGATAGGCTGCCATATAACGAGTAACCATCCAGCCAAAAAACGCTAAAGCCGCAATAGGCAGTCTCTGCGTCCAAGCAGAAGGGTTATAAGACCATCCAGAAGGTGTTGCATCCGAAAATTCAAGCAAGCCTGGAAGCCCAGGAATAATCACTGCAAAGGTAATAGCTAAAACACCAACAAGGGTGTCATTGGCATAAGAAAATGCATTGGGAGAATGATATATGAGTGGGTAGAGCTGCATCCAAACCCCGATGAGTGCAATAATCCATGGAGCCGCTTTTCGCTTTTCATTGAGAGAGATCCATCCAAAAAAGATTAAAAGAAAACCACTGATGGCATCGCAAAGAGCCGTGGGGAAATGGCTAATTTCAAATGTGGGAATATTAGCTAATAGCCAAAACCCAAGACCAATAACAACATAGCGCGACCAAACAACTTGATGCATAATTAAAATAATTCCTACTGCTTATCGTAGAATTATCATGCGCCTAAATAAGATCAAGTACGAATTACTTTTTTAAGTCCATTGAGCATGGAAGAACTCTCCTCTAGGAGAATCCAACCGCTCAAATGTATGGGCGCCAAAAAAGTCTCTTTGAGCTTGAATCAGATTTGTCGGCAGACGCTTTGATCTAAATCCATCAAAGGAGGCCAAAGCCGCCGCTGTACAGGGAATCGGAATTCCTGAAAGGAAAGCTCGAGATACTGCTAGTCTCCAGGCTGGAACCGCTCTCAACAGCTCTGTTCTAAAATAGGGAGCAAGAATGAGTGTCTTTAAGTCTGGCTGAGCATCAAAAGCATCCTTAATTTTAGTTAAAAAACCACTTCGTATGATGCAGCCATTTCTCCACATAAGAGCAATAGAACCCATATTGAGCTTCCAGCCAAAATCATGCTCTGCTTGACGCATCATCTGAAAGCCTTGCGAGTAGCTCATGATTTTGGAAGCGTACAGGGCTTGGGCGATAAGCTGGATAAATTCGGTATTTGTAATGGGCTGTACTTCAGAACCCAAAAGAATAGAGGCTTCTTGCCGCTCATCATATTGAGCAGATAGACAGCGAGCAAAAACAGCTTCAGAAATAAGTGTCAATGGGACACCCATGTCTAAAGCACATACAGATGTCCACTTCCCAGTTCCTTTCTGCCCTGCAACGTCTAAAATATGGTCGACGAGAGGCTCTCCATCGACATCTTTTTTCTGAAATATCTGACTTGTAATCTCAATTAAATAACTGTTTAAGGGGCTCTTATTCCAATCAAAAAAGACTTGCCGCAGCTGATCGGGTTTAAGACCTAAGCCGCGCTGTAAAAAATCATAAGCTTCTGCAATCAGCTGCATGTCGCCATATTCAATGCCGTTATGAACCATTTTCACAAAATGGCCAGCGCCGCCCTCTCCAACCCAGTCGCAGCAAGGCTCGCCATTGTCCGCTTTGGCAGCGATAGCTTGAAAAATAGGTTTAACAGCTGGCCATGCCGCAACATTACCTCCAGGCATGATGGACGGCCCATGTCGAGCACCCTCTTCTCCACCTGAAACGCCAACGCCTAAAAAGAGAATCCCCTTTTTCTTCAGCTCTTCGACTCGACGGTTTGTGTCCAGATAATGGCTGTTGCCGCCATCGATAATAATATCACCCTTTTCAAGATAGGGAAGGCATTGAGCGATAAGCTCATCGACTGGAGCACCCGCTTTCACCATGAAAAGAACTCTTCTTGGCCTTTTCAACTTTTTGAAAAAATCTTCGTACGAGTGCGCCCCTTGAATTCCCGAGCCTTTGGCTGATCCTTTAAGGAAATCGTCAACTTTTGAAACGGTTCGGTTATAAACTACTGTTTTAAAACCCTTTTCTTGGATATTTAAAACCAAGTTTTGGCCCATGACGGCCAAACCAATAAGACCAATATCTGCAGTCATATGATCACCTAAATTTACCTTAACTGGAGTCTATCTGACTCTTTAATTGTCTGAAAGGATGAGGAGGTGTAGCATGGTCGCCTGCACTTCCTGTCCTCGTAGCTCAGTGGATAGAGCGGACGCCTCCTAAGCGTCAGGTCGCGCGTTCAATTCGCGCCGGGGACAACTTCTCTTAAATACTTCTAAAATAGGAATCAATTCCAGAGGCTATGCCTAGAGCGACTCGCTGAAGGTATCGCTTTTTGGAAAGCCTTACTGCTTCTTGAGGAGATGTTATGTAGCCGCATTCAACCAGAACTGCGGGCATCTTTGTCTCTCTAATTACGCAGAAATTTCCATGGCGAACACCGCGTGCTGGACTCTTCGTTGCTCGAACAACGTTGTCGAGAAGACATTTTCCTAATAGCTCAGAAGCTATTTGGCGCTTATCGCTTAATCTATTTTTGAAGAAATATACCTCAATTCCTTGCACTTGGCTTTTTGGGCAAGAATTGTAGTGAATGCTGACAAAAATATCGCCATGACCTCTATCGGCAAATCGAACTCGGTCAAAGAGCGGAACGGTGTAGTCTCCCGTTCTTGTCATGATCACTCGATAACCAAGCGATTTGAGACGGACTGCTGCGCAATTTGCTGTATAGAGAGTTAAATTCTTTTCAATAAGGCGTGGAGGCTCTTTTCTACGAGCGCCTGGATCTTCTCCACCGTGGCCTGCATCAATTACTATAATCTTTGAACGGGGCGGGCTCTGTTTAACAGCCGTTCGTACTACAGGCTGCTCTTGATTGGATCTTCGCGGGCCGCCGCAGGATGTGCAGACAATAATTGCGAGAATACAATGTATAATATAGTTCATAGTGTCGCCTCGTAGGCAACCAGAACATCATCAAATGGGATAACGCGATCAAAGAATTCTTGTTTCTTTTCGTGTCCCTTGCCAGCGATTAACACAATATCCTCGGCTGTTGCTTTTGACAAAGCAAACGCTATTGCCTCTTTTCGATCAAGAATATCATACTGTTTTTGAAAATCTTTAAACCCTTTTTTGATCTCTTCGATAATCGCTTGCGGCTCTTCACTTCGTGGGTTGTCAGAGGTAAGAATAACAAGATCGGCTAAACTTTCTGCAATCTGCCCCATTCTTGGCCGCTTTTCTCGATCGCGATCGCCTCCGCAGCCAAAGACGACAATAAGCTTACCCTTCGTGCAGGGCCTCAATGTTTGGAGAACATTTTTCAAAGCGTCTTCTTTGTGGGCATAGTCGATATAGATCTGCAAGCCCTTGGAATTTTCAACCCGTTCAAGCCTTCCAGGAGGGCCTTTAAAGGTTTTGCAAGCTGCAATAATGACATCGAGAGAAAGGCCTGAAGCAAGTGTAACGCCAATGGCTGCCAGCATGTTTTCAACGTTAAAAAGACCTACGAGAGGTATTTCAACACTGTATTTCCTGTTTTTATAGTGTAGTTCAAAAGTTGTCTTCTGTTTTGAAAAGGCTATATTTTTTGCCTGCAGATCTGCTTGAGCCAAGATAGAATAGGTAAGCTTGTCTACTCGAAGCCCCTCCAAAAACCTGGAAAGCCATGGGCTATCACTGTTTACAACTGCACACTTTGGCTTATGCGGTTTTGCTGCCAGCTCTTTAGGCACGAGCGATCGAATGAGCAGGTTTTTTGCATCGCAATACTCTTCCATCGACTTGTGGTAGTCGAGATGCTCATGCGTCAAGTTAGTAAAGGCGGCAATATCAAATTCAATCCCCTCCACACGGCCTTGACAAAGCGCATGAGAGGAGACCTCCATAACGCCTGCTTTGGCACCAGCCTTAGCCATGTCATAAAGTAACTGATGTGTTGTGGGGGCATCAGGTGTTGTGCGCTCTGCAGGGATTCGAACGCCTCCAACGATATACTCAACAGTTCCAATAAGCCCTGAATGAATTTTGGCCATTTCAAAAATATGGCGAATCGCGTACGCCGTGGTTGTCTTGCCGGAGGTTCCTGTCACACCAACCATCAGCATCGTATCCGATGGCTTTCCATAGAGAACATGAGCAAGCTTTCCCTCAGCTTCTAGAATATTTGTACTCTTGAGCTGAACAGCATTGAGTTCTGGATTAATTATCTCAGTCAAAACGACTACAGCGCCTCGATTCACAGCGTCGATGCTGTAGCGGTTGCCATCCTCTTTTGCACCTCTCTTGGCAACGAAGAGTGAGCCAGGAGCAACTTTTTGAGAGTGGCAAGTGATGTTTGTGATATTGGGATTGAGCTTTTGCGGGTTATAAACAACAAGCTCAGGAAAATGCTTCAGTAGCTCAAACAGCTTCATACTTCTCAAGATATTACAGGATCTTGCAGGATCCTACGAATTACTTTTTGTAGCAATGAGAATGTATAACCACGACTTGGCAAAAAATTAGCTCTTCACTCTTGACATAACCTATCTAATCGGTTATATAACCGATTAGATAGGTTGAAATATGCTCGAATACCTCTTCACTAACAAAAATGTAGAAAAGATTCTTATGTATCTACATCTACATCAGAAAGCAAATGCGACAGAACTGAGTCGCTCATTTAATTCTTCGCTCGACCCCATTCAAAAAACACTCAGAAAACTCGAAGAGGGAGGCCTTCTCGTCAGTTTCTTAGAAGGACGGACGCGCGTATTTCAATGGAATCCTCGTTACCCATTTTTGCCTGAAATCCAAGCACTTGCAGAAAAGGCCTACACCTTTCTCCCAATTCACATTCAGGAAACCTACTACCAATCGATGAAAAGAAAGCGCCCCAGAAAAACTTTAAAACCTCTCTAACAGTATGGACTTATCAAATATCGACATCAAAGAATTCGCTTGCTTCATTTATGAAACACTTAAACGAAACGGGATTGATGCTGTTTTGGTAGGCGGCGCCTGTGTCTCTATTTACAGCCCAAATCGCTATCAATCTTATGACCTTGATTTTGTAACGTTTGAGGAGCTAAAACTAATTGAAAAAGTTCTTGGAACCCTGGGATTTAAACGCACTGGTCGCAACTTCAGCCATGAGCAATGTCCCTACTTGATCGATAGGACATGAGTCAGTTCGATTTTTTGAAACTTTGAAAACAGCGATGGGCTCTTTAAAATTACTTACACCGACCGATTGTGTTAAAGATCGCCTGTCCGCATTTTTTCACTGGAACGATGCACAAGCACTTGAACAGGCACTTTTAGTAGCAAAAGGCCATCCCATCGACCTTGATAATATCAAAGATTGGGCAATAGATGAAAAGCATCTACATAAATTTGAACAATTTTTGAAAAGGCTTCAGTCGACTTAAAGTTCTAAAAACCGTTTAACTCTATGGCGCCATTCGATCACAATATAACGGTTACTACAACTAAATTCTCTTTCTGTGTTCTCTTTGGTGAATTCGTCGAACTACAATAATTTAACTCTCTTTTTTCCCATTCCATTTATCGTAGAGCTTTTGGAGCGCTTCGGTTTCTGCCATCCAGTCGGCCTTCGATAGATCGGATCGAGGATCGCCCTTGGGATAGCCGAAGGGATCATCGGGGCGAACACCCAAATACTCAAGCGTTCGAGCGGCAATGTTTCGAAAGGTGGGCGCAGCACACGTTCCACCCATATGGTTTAATCCGCGGCCTGGAACATAGCCTGGAGCTGGCTCATCAAGCCCGACAAGAAGCACAAATCGAGGGTTGGAAGCTGGAGCAAACCCTACAAAGCTTGCATAGTGGCGCTTATCGGAATAGGCTCCGCCGACGAGCTTCATGCTCGTCCCCGTTTTGCCAACCTCTGTAAAGCCTGCAATATCGGCTCGAACGGCTGATCCGCCCGGCTTCGTGACAAACTTCAACGCACGTACGACTGTTGCAACGATCTCTTCATCAAGCACACGTGGAAAGGTCTTGGTACTGGTATCAAGAACCACCTTATCGTTTTGAATCACTCGGCGAATGAGTGTGGGCGTTGGCAAATACCCGCCGCTTGCAAAGACGCAAAAGGCTCGAGCCATCTGCAAGCTTGTTGTCTGCAAGTTATAGCCCATGGCGAGTGAATAGGGCGTCGCCTTCGACCATTCGGCACGGCCGTTAGGGTGCAATTTTCCAGGCAGCGGTACAACTCCCGAACTCTCTCCTGGCAGCTCAATCCCAGTCTTCTGCCCAAATCCAAAAGAGTTTGTTAACTCGTTTCTATACCACTGATCCCCTAAAGCATTGGTAAAGCGGCCTGCAAGGGTCGCCATGTAGATATTTGAAGATTTTTGCGTACCCATGTACATGTTGAGGCATTTGTGGAAGTGAACATCGGTAATTGCCTTCCTACGGCCCGGGAAATTTCCCTTGGAGGTGTTGATCTTTTCAAACGGGTCAAAGATAGGCTTTTTTCCTTGCGACTTACATATGGCATTTGCCTTTAAGGCTAGTGCTAAAGTGATTGCTTTAGTGGGTGATCCAGGCTCATTTGTATCCGTGATCGCCTTCACCTTCGATTCTTGAGCAAGTTCTGGTCTGATAAAAAAGCGTTTATATTCATCCGGATTGAAGAAGGGGTATTGTGCAAGGGCTATAATATGGCCAGTTTTGGGCTCAATGAGTACTGCCCAAGCACTCTTTGCTTTGTACAAGAGGGCTGACTTTTCAAGCTCCTCTTCCGCAATCGCCTGAACGACTGGATCAATCGTCAATTCAATGTCTGAGCCGTTCTGAACATGTTCAAGAATCTCTTGCATTTCTATAAGATGCCGTGGAGAGCGAGCCATGCGCTTTAATCCCAGCTTTCCCTCTAAATAGCGGTTGAGCGAGAGTTCTAAGCCGCCTGTTGGAAAAGATCTGAGAGTATTTTCATCTTTTCTCTCCTGAACGGTGTGAAGTACCTGTCCCATAAGCCGGCCATTAGGATGTACTCGTCGATAGTCTTGGATGAAGAAGAGAGCATTTGAGGGAAGACGCTCTTCGCGCGCATATTGTCTCCACCAGGATAAAAAGGTGCGTTTTTGCTCCTCTTCGATCCATGAAACAAGCCTTCTTGATCTGCTTGTTCGAGTAATCTCCCTTTTCAATTTTTTGGCTTCTGTAAGGGTGGGAGAGAGCATCCGCAAGATAGATGCCACGATCTCTTTTCTATTTTCGGCTGGAATCGATTTTGGATCGGCATAAAGGTGGGAGACGGGAACTTCAACTGCCAGCATGCAGTTGTTCATCCGTGTCCGCGCATAAATCTTGCCCCTTTGAAAAGGCTGCCGGATGGAAATAAAATGCTGAGCATCAGCCTTTTTTGTCCATGTACTGTAATCAACAACTTGAAGCTTATAAAACTTTAAAAAGAGCAGCGTGAAGAAGCCAAAGAGAACCATCCAAAGAAGAAGAAAATACCGTTTTTGCTTTGGTGACACTGCAAACACCTTAAATTAGAGCAACAATATCCAGACTAACTATGTGGATGCAAGATAATTACATCTTCTTCAAAAGGCTGGGATAGATGCGAATAGGTTGGCTTCTTCAAAAGCTGAATCAAGTTGATTGGACTTTTAAATGCAGTAATTTCGACATTGAGGCGATCAATTTCTCCCTCAATCGTCTTCACCTCCTGCTCAATCTCTGGAACATCCATCTTTAACTGTGTAAGGGATAGAGTATCCCGAATAATCAATGAGAAACATATTGCCGTAGAGACAAAACAGACGATGATAGATTGGAGAGTGGTCATTGTGTTTTTGTTTTCGTTTCCATTTTGATCACAACTTCAGTATTTCGATCTTGTGAAACGGTGGTAGAAAACGCAACGTCAAGATCTGTGCCTGTTTCGTCAAAGTCAAGCACTCCTCCAGGTTCATTAGAGGGACGTTTTGCCTCAAGTACGGTATTATGTTCAACGCGCTGAAACTGTAGAGACTTTGAGTTTTCATCCCAGATAAATGACTGATCAATTTTATGTTTGTCTTTTCTCTGAAGATAAACATCAGCCATACTAGTTGCCAAAAACGACGCGGGTTTATCAAGATCAAGGGTAAGTTCACTTTGATCTATCGCCGAATTCATCATCAATTGAGCGGTCATCTCTTCCGCGCGATCTTTTTCTACTTGTTTGCTTAGCAGATAGCTAAAGACTGTTTCAGCGATAATAGCTGGATTAACTGATTTTACCGCTCCTACGACTGCATCTGCCAAAGGTGACTCAGGATCAGGTAATATTTCTTTGTATTTTGCATACTCCCCTATAGATAGTCCACCAAGCTTGCATGCTTCTCCTCCCATCCTTCCAAAAGTATTGAGCACTTTATCGAAATTTGGAATCTTTTTGCTCCATTTATTTGTGAGCTGCATCAGCTGTTGATCCTTTGGAGTATTATTGGCACCGGCGATTTGTTCAGACGAATAGGCATCTTTTCCTACACTTTGAATTTTTTCTGATGGAATCGTTTGAGTCGTATCCCAAATCTGCTCTTGAAGCTTCTTAGCTTCTCCTTGCAACCGTGTAATGAGCTCTTTATTTTTGAGCATGAAGGGGGCTAATTTCTCATTGCTACAGAGAATGACAACTTGGTAAAGTTTATCAAGTTTTTCGCTAAGCGGCTTTTTAGTATCGTGAAGAAAAGCAAGAAGATTATCAAGATTAGCTGTATTAATCTGAGCAGGATTTTTGAAGAAATAGTTTAGTACATCTTCATTATCCGTTTTAAGGAGCTGTGCAAGTTCTTGCTGAATCGGTCCTATCAGCTCCTGAACTGGAAAAAATATCTTCGTAGCACCATACATCTGATTATTTTTGACCAAATTCAGAGTTTCAATCCTTGCCTGCAAAGAATTATGCTTATTGTTAACGAAGGCCGTTGTCTTTGCAGCAAGTCTGTCCTCAACCCAAAAGTGTAACTGGGAAGGAATATTTCCGAAGAATTTCTCTTCCTTATTGTTTGGATTATCTCGATATTCAGCATCGCCAATTAATTTGTTAAATTCCTCTATTTCTTGTTTAGGATTAATAAAAGATTTTTCAAGGAAGGATGCATATTTGTTAATTTCATGAGGGTTGTCTACAAAATATGTATACACATTAAATAGTCCAACAGGATCCTCTAAACCACCCTTTAGACCAACCTGTAAAGCAGGATTATTCTTTACCTGTTCTAGAAGAGGTTTATAAACTTCAAGCTTGTTGAGTCGATTTTTTTCTGTCTTTGCGATCTCTGGATTTTCTTTTAGTAATTTACTAATGATTTCCTTTTCTTTTTCTTTAAATACCGTTGCATCTTCATTTGGGTGTTTCTCTGTAAATTTATCTGGAAATTTCTTTTTGAGAGCATCGTCTATAGAACTTCCAACCTCTCCCGATTTATCTAAAAATACACACTGCACCCAAAACCTAGTTTCTGGAGATTTTTTCAACTCTTGTGACTCTAAAACTTTCTGCCAATCTTTGAATTCCTCTGGCTTAAGCTTTTCATCCCGGTGATTTAAATTAAGCTTTGAAAGATCCTTAATCAAAGAACATTGCTTATCAGGAAGCTCTTTGAGTATAGATTCATCCGAAAGCAGCTGTTTCAATAAATCTGGTTTTTTCAGAAGCACTCTTTGAACATCTTGGAATATAGCTGGGTCCTCTTTACCATAGGCAATAATAAGTTCTTTTAAAGCGCTTCCCTTATCGTTTTTAATATTCTCAAAAGCAGTATCAAACCTTTTCAAACTCACAACTTTTTCTTTGATATAGGGCAAGCTTTCAAGTGCCTTTACAGCATTCTCAGGATTAATCAACAGATAATCAATTG
>JABDGV010000016.1:73-22391 GCA_013285825.1 Bacteroidota bacterium | reverse complement strand
TCAAGACAGCCCTGTTCTTGTGCAAGGCTTCCGACTTCATCAAGCGTAATAGTTACATTGATACGCTTTTTGAGCAGATGGCCAGCAGTGACATAGTTTTTGCTCTGAAGGTTCTTTTTGACTTCTTTTAGCCATTTATCTTGGGTTGTATAGGCGTATAGGGTACTACAGGCACGGTTTATGCGCGGCATGATTTTTTTTCTAAACGCTACAAAAGGTATGCAAACAGAAAAAAATATGAGAAAATATACTAAATATTTTTTGCGATTAGAGTTCACAATAGTTCCATTTACAATTTGAGCATGTAGATTAAGGCAAAGTAGTTTGAAGTTGCAATCGAAAAACTGACTAATATAAAACGACTCGTTTTATAATATAATAGTTATTTTGTTAAAACAATTATTTGTATATAATAATATTATTAATTTAATTGGTATTTAGTTTTATGTTAGCTTTGGAATCTTTATATAACAGAGCATTTATTGGTGAATGTACCATTGGCTCATCTAGGGATGATAGACCAGTGCTTGCTACCGATGGCTTAAATTCTTGCATCGGATTTTCGGGCTGGAATGAGGAGACAACGATCGCGTTTATGGTCCATTTTTATGGACCAAAACAAGTCGATGATTTTTTTAAAAATGGTGTGTCACTCTTAGCCAAAGCAACTGGATCAACAAAGTCACGATTTAAATGCGTACTCAAGGGAGGCTGCATCAAAACATCCTCCTCTCGTGAAATAGTAGAAAGAATTAAAGCAATGTGTAAAGACTCATCGCTAATCTTCGAAATTACAAAAGAGTATCCGATGAGTGATAAAATCGGGATCTTGAAAACACTATCACTCGACACTCGCACTGGTAAATTTGGAGAATATAATAAATATGAAGATGTCAATCCGATGCAAATGAGTAAAGAGAGTGAAAACAGAGAAAACTCCTTCGACCTCCTTGAAAAACTCATCTACAGATACGAAGAAAAACAATCAAATACCAGTGAATAAGCCCTTGTGCAAGCATTATTACCAATGAATCAACCCTTGAGCGAGCATTAATTCACCAATAAGTATCGTTCCGCCGGCAGCACCTCGAACGAGGTTATGCGAGAGCACAATGAACTTATAATCAGATGTTGGGCATGGTCTCAACGAACCAACGCAGACCGCCATTCCATTATCAATATCTTTATGCAGTTTTGGCTGGGGAGATCCCTTCTCTTCAAAGAAGTAGATCGCTTTCTTGGGAGAGCTTGGAAGCCGGAGCTCATCAATAGGAGGCGTAAACTCTTCAAAAGCTCTTCGAACCTCTTCAATAGTCGCCTTCTTCTTCAGCTTTACAGAAACTGCAACGAGGTGACCCTCCGTTACAGGAACGCGGGTACAGGTTGCGGATATGGGAAAGTCAAGATATTTGATGCCGGTATCTGTGGTTGTTCCCAAAATCTTTTTAGGTTCTAAACAG
This sequence comes from Bacteroidota bacterium, assembly GCA_013285825.1. GTDB lineage: Bacteria > Chlamydiota > Chlamydiia > Chlamydiales > FEN-1388 > JABDGV01. The sequence continues at coordinate 20,931 of JABDGV010000016.1, read as the reverse complement.
AGCTTTTCTTCCTCCCCTTCAATGAAGGGAATGACATTGTCCAAAATCGAGAGGCTTGGAAGCCCATTAAAGCCTGCACCAGAAATCGACTGCATAGAAACAACGTGGAGGTTTTCAATTCCAAACTCAAGCTGAAGTGGCCTTAAAGCTGTTGTAAGGCCAATAACTACACAGTTTGGGTTCGTGACAATACAGCCGCCTTGCGGATAGGGCTGCTTCTTTATCAGTGCTAGATGGTCGGGATTAACTTCTGGGACAATGAGTGGAACGAAGGGGTCCATACGGTGGTTTCGGGCATTGGAGATGACCACATAGCCCTTTTTTGCAAACGCCTCTTCAATATCTCCAGCAACAGATGAGTCGAGAGCGGAAAAGATTACTCGAGCAGCAATGTTAGGCTCTGGCGCCTCGACAAGCAGATCTGCAATAGTTTTAGGAAGGGGTTTGCTCTGCCTCCATTCGACAACATCACCGAAGCGAGACCCTTGTGTTCTCTCTGACGCGCACACATGTTTAACATCAAACCAAGGATGGTTATGGAGGAGGGATATAAGACGCTGTCCTACATTACCTGTCGCACCTAAAACTGCGACGGGAACCTTTCTTCGATATAAAAGCCCTTCATGAGTACGATCTTTAATCACCTCATCGGGGTTTAAATCGAAAGCGCCCTCTTCATCAAAGACCATTATAACCTCCTGCAAAACTCGAGGAGGAGCTTCAAGCCCACGCCAGTCGCTCCCTTGCCAAGGTATCGCCTAGCTTTATCAAGATAAGCAGTACCTGCTATATCGATATGCACCCATGGATGATTTTCTACAAACTCTTGAAGAAAGAGCGCAGCTATAATCGCACCCCCAATTCTGCCGCCTGTACTCTTAATATCTGCCTGATCGGACTTCAAGAGCTCTTTATATCCTTGGTAGAGAGGCATGCGCCAGAAAAGTTCGCCCGATTGAGTTGAAGCAATATCAATTGCTTGCGCAAGCGGCTCCGAATTGGTCAAAAATCCGCTAATATCGGTCCCAAGCGCTATTTCCATCGAACCGGTAAGTGTTGCAATATCAATAATTCGCGACGGTTTAAGATTTTGAATTCCATACGTAATGGCATCAGCAAGACAGAGCCTTCCTTCAGCATCCGTAGAGGTAATCTCTACAAAAATCCCCTTCATGCTCTTGATCATATCGCCCGGCTTAAAGGCTGAAGATCCTATAGCATTTTCACAAACAGGAATAAGAACATCGATATTTACACCAAGCTTGAGATGATCGAGCAGAGGTAAAAGTCCCAGCAATGTTGCACCTCCTGCCATATCGCAGCGCATGGTATCCATTGAATTTGCAACTTTAAGGTGAAGGCCGCCCGTATCAAAAGTGATTGCCTTGCCTACAAAAAGCGTTAAATCCGACGACCCAGGATTTCCCTTATACGACAGATGGATTAGGTAGGGAGGATAAGCTGATGCCTTGGCAACTGAAAGAAAGAGCCCCATGCCTAGCTCTTCGATCTGTGTCTTTTCAAGTACAGTACAGGTAAGTTTTGGGAAGCGGGAAGCAAGCTGAAGCGCTGCATGAACAAATGAGGGTGGGTTTACTTCATCAGCATTACGGTTGACTAAATCGCGAACAAAGAAAAGGGATCGAAAAGTCGCTTCACACTCTTCGATTAAATCTGAAATATCACTATGCGGATCGACAAGTAGATGAACAGTGTCTAAGGATGCTTGAGGAGAAGCCTCTTTCTTATACTCAACAAATCGGTACTGAGCGTAATAGAAAGCTTCAAGAACTGCTAAGTAGAGATGCTCGCTTGCTTTCGGGACTGCGACAGCTATCTCTTTTACTTTTTTGGACAAAACTGCCTGAAATGCCTGAAAATAGGCCTGTCTCATAGACTCCGAGGTAAGCTCAGTTGGCTTTCCAAGACCAAGAAGAAGAATACGACGCTCTGCAATCCCTTGGTAGACAAGGAGAGTATCACCGAGCTTTGCTTCAAAGTCATTAGTGGCTAAAACACCGCTTACAATCTTTTCAAGATCGGAAACGGGAACTGCCAAAGTTTTATCTTCCCATACGGGTAGAATAAGGAGATCCGAAACAGGCCTTCGATCGATATGAGAAAAGGGTTCAACTTTTGGCAACTTCAGATCAAAGGCTGTTAAAAACATCTCTTCTCCATTTCGATAACTATTTCACCACAGAGAATCTAGAATACTATTATTTCTCTGTGAGCTCAGAAAATAACTCACCACAGAGAACACAGAGCACACAGAGAGTCTCTATGACATTTATTTCTCTGTGCGCTCTGTGATCTCCGTGGTAAAAAATCTCTTCAACCTCTCGTACCCTAGAACGGCAAATCGTCTTCAGGCATGTTAGAAGAAGGAGCGCTGCCTGCTGCCATTGCTGGACGAGCCGTTGCTGCATACTGAGCATCTGCAGGTTCACCTTCAGCACGCTCTGCGCCGCCTTTACCGCCGCCAAATGGGTTGAAGAGGATCATGTCTGCAGTAATTTCAAAGGAAGTTTGCGGATTGCCTGACTTATCTGTATAAATTTCAGGAATGCCCATTTCGCCAACGACTTGTACTGCACTTCCCTTCTTAAGGTACTGCAATTTCTTGTCAAAACGGTCGCCCCAAATGGTAACTCTCCACCAGACTGTCTTTTCCTTTTGACCACGTTTAATATTCGTTGCAACACGAAACGTTGTCACTTTCAGGTTATTTGGTGTATAGCGTGTCTCAGGATCTGAGCCTAAGTGGCCAGCGATTTGTATAATAATCATAAACTACTCCTCAAAGGTTTGTAGCTTTATATTCTGTAGGAGGCCTTTTAAGCAAATGTCACGATCACAAAAAAATGGCAGTCCTTATCCCCTTGGATGCTCGACTACTCAAGGTTTTTGGAATTTTGCGGTTTTCTCAGAAACAGAAGTTGAATCACTCGTCGTAGCTCCCCACGCACACCCCGAAAAATTAGAATTTTATTCTCTTCAAAAGACAGGAAGAATTTATCACGTAGCAATTGAAGCAAAGGAATCAGCGATTCGATGGGGGGTGGAAAGCGCCCAATGATCCTCTTTTCTATATCGACCCATACGCTCCCCTTCTGGCCACAGGTTCAATATTTGGCAAAAACGATTGGAATACCTTTGATAAAGGAGTCCTTCTATCCACCTGTTCGAATCAAACAACTTTCGATTGGGAATTCACTCCAGATATTACAACTCCGCTCAATGAACTCATAATCTATGAAATGCACCTTAAAGGCTTTACGGATGCCTTCTCAAGCCAAGTCCAACACCCAGGAACCTATCTTGGCATGATTGAAAAAATTCCCTATCTTAAAGATCTGGGTATCAACGCCGTTGAACTGCTTCCTATTTTTGAATTTAATGAAATGGAGTGGAACGGTGTTAATCCTCGAACCAATGAAAAGCTGTGTAACTATTGGGGCTACTCCTCCTTAAGCTTCTTTTCACCCATGATGCGTTATGGAACTACGGATGATCCATTTGAAACAGCTGATGAGCTTAAACAGCTCATCAAAGCCCTTCACCAAGCAGGTATTGCAGTCATTCTCGATGTGGTTTTTAACCATACCGGAGAGGGAAATGAAAAAGGCCCTATCTACTCCTATAAGAAGTTCGCAAATGAGACCTACTATTTATTAGATAAGCAAAAAGCGTACTTAAACTACTCGGGCTGCGGAAACAGCATCAACGCCAGCCATCCTGTAGTTGCTGATCTCATAATAAGCTCTCTTAACCATTGGGCAATTGAATACAAAATCGACGGCTTTCGATTTGATCTCGCATCAGAAATGACCCGCAATATGGATGGCTCGCCGTCTGGTCAGCCTCCCCTCTTTGAGCGCATTCTCCAAGACCCTATTCTTAAAGAAAAATACCTCCTTGTAGAGCCTTGGGATGCTTCAGGGCTCCACCAGACAGGACAGCTTTTCAAGATGAACCAGTGGAAAACAAGCTCAATTGCTGAATGGAATGATGATTACCGAGACACCGTACGTAAATTTATTCGCGGCGATGACAACATAACAGGAAGATTTGCCTGGCGGCTCTGCGGTTCTGAAGATCTATTTTCACCTCGAGGATCACCCCTCAATAGCTTGAATTTTGTAACCTGCCATGATGGCTTCACCTTGCATGATCTTGTCTCATACAATACGAAACATAACTTCGATAATGGGGAGCACAATCAAGACGGCACAAATAACAACATATCGTGGAACTGCGGTCAGGAGGGAGATACAGCCGACTCCAAGATTGAGAGGCTTCGTGATAAACAGATAAAGAACTTCCTCGTTACACTTTTTCTCTCGCATGGAATCCCAATGATTCTTTCTGGCGATGAGTATCGGCATACCAAGAAAGGAAATAATAACACTTGGTGTCAAAACAATGAATTGAACTGGTTCTTATGGTCTGAATTATTAAAGAATTCGAGTTTTATACGATTTGTTAAAGAAATAATAAAATTAAGACATAGAAACTTAATTATCATTAAAAATAGATTTATGTTACAATCCGATATTGAATGGCATGGCAGAGCTCTATTTACTCCCGATTGGAGTCCAGCCTCTAAGCTTATAAGCTGCTCCTTCCTCGATGAGAATGGAAAGAGGATTCTGCATGCGATATGGAATAGTTCCGACCACTCAGAAAATGTGGAAATTCCTCAACAAGATAAGGCTCATGAATGGAAAATAGTAGTACATACTGCCCAACTTCCTCCTCGAGATATCTCGGATCCAAAGGAAGCGGCGACTTTTTCTGGCCACGCCCTTGCAGTTCCTCCAAAAACATGCATAGTTCTTGAGAGAAAATGACAGTTTCAAATTCGCCCTACATTCTTCGAGAACTACAAATTACAAATAGCCTTTTGCCAAAATTTACAATTCCTCAAGAGTTCATACCTGAAATGGCGCGATCCATTGAAATGGGGATTTTTAACTGCATAAAAGCAACACATCTTCACAAATCAATCGAAGAGGGACGCCCTTATGGCTTAACCATCCTCCCCGATTCTCAATGCTGCATATACAATCTTAAATCAAAGCAAAACATTCTCAATACTGAAAAAGAGATCAAAAAAAGTTACCCTTTCAATTCGCGTCCCATTCAATACGCACCTCAAAGCTGATCTGTTAGTTCAAAAAACATTTACAATATCTACCCAAGAACAAAAACAGCGCGTTGAAAACGAAATCAAAACAGAGCAGCTGTGTGATCCCAACCCAAAACTCATACAAGCTACTTTTACAGATACACAAATCGATAATGAAAAATTCTCAGTTTTTGAGACCTATTTTGATGGCGATTTAAAAGAGATTAAGGCTTCCAGCCTTACTCAGGAAGCAAAAAGGAATATCTGCATCCAAATACTTGAGCGGTTGGCCTACATTCATGAACAAAAGATCATGCATGACGATCTCAAAATGCGAAACATCATCGTACGAAAGCTTGAAAGTGATTCTTCATATGAAGTTCGCATTATTGATTATGAACGTAGCTTTAAACCCGAAAGTGAACTTCCCGCCTATCCTCAAACCCATGGCATCTACGGCTCAATAGTTCCTACAGCGCCTGAACAGTTTGGAAAAGAGTGGCTGCAATATAAAACTGATAATGGCCCATTCCTAGCTGAAACATTTTCTGCAGGTCAAGTTATTCATAGTTGGCTTAGTGGGACAACGAACTTGCCATGGGTCGACAAAATAATGAAATCGTACAATAAAAAGTTGCGTCCCTCAGAATGTACAATAAACCAAGTGACCGAATCGATTGACTCATATCTTATTAAACAACGAAAAAAGTACGAGAATGACCCGCTCCAACTTACCATTTTAAAGATGCTTGAGCCTGATCCAACGAAAAGGCTTACGCTTACACAAGCCCTCGATGCCTTCAAGAAACTGGGCTGCTAGAAGATGTCTACTAATTCTCTGTCAACTCACTCTCTCTCTTTCCAAGATCAACCTCCTCAAGAGCTTACTGACGTTGAAGGCTTACCTGATTTAAAAAATAAATAATCTATCGCTCAATATCGAAGACAGAATAGAACTAAGAATTGCTCAAATCTCTGCGTGTAGTATTCGTGGCAATCCTCTAACAAGTACAAATGTTAAGCTCATCTCTCAATCAATTGAAAGGCTCCTCCTATCAAAGGTGCTTCCCATACATCAGCACGGTTTAAAAGATTCCATTAATCCATATGGAATATCAATCCCGCCATGCCTTGATGTACTGTATGTGAATCTGAAATCAAAACAGGCTGTATTACTTGAGGAAGGTCGCGATAAAAAGGTCCGGCTCAGTCTTAAAGTACCAATCAATGTTGAAAAAAATGCTGAATTAGTCGCCCATAAAGTATTTCTGAAAACGAAAGTGAGCGATCATGAATTAGAGGTCCAAACCCTTCTGGACAAGGAACCAAAACTAATCCACGCAATCCTTGAGCACGAAACGAAGAAAACAAAAAAAATCAAAACAGATGTTTATGAGACCTACTTTGAAACGAATCTCTCCTCTATAAAGCACTGTGACCTAACTAACTACCAAAAGACACAAATTATACTCGACATAATCAACGACCTCTTGAAGATTCATAAAGAGGGATATCTCCACGGAGATATATGGTCCGCGAACATTATTGTTCATTCACAGTATGCTGCTCGCTTTACAGATTATGGGCTTACATTCAAACCCAGCTCTGAAGATCCACCAGGTAATTTAAAATTTGGATTTTATGGGACAATCTTTAATACCCCGCCAGAGATGTTCGGACTACTATGGGAAGATCAACTTAAATCTGTAGACTTTAATTTAGCTGAAACATTTGCACTCGGCGTTGCCCTCTGGGTTTTCTTAAAAAAGTGGCCTGATTGGACAGTAATACCAACTCGTTCATTCAGACTAAAAGTCATGCCAGATGATCAAACTAAAAATGAATATTACAATTTTATTAAGCAGTATGTAGAAGATCATGCTTCAAAGAGCCAATGCGAGATAGCGGACATTATCCTCAAGCTCATGAATCCGAGTCCTAAAGAACGAATGACCTTACCTAAAGCCAAAGAGGCTTTAGAAAATCTAAAAAACAAATACACTCTATGACCACTAACATTTCCCCGCTTGATGGGCGTATAAAGCAGCTCACAGATGCTGAGGCTATAGTAAACTCAGAAAGAACTATCATAGCTGAAGAGGTTGAGAAAGGAATTACAAACAAGGGCGAAATCCTTTTTATCGACTCATTAAAAAAGCATCTTCTCTTTCTCCAAGATCAAAATGGCTATTATTTCGGTGGAAAAGTGCTTATACCCATCGACGTCACTAAGAAGCCCTACCTCCTAGACTCTAACAGCATCCTCAAAACACGAATTGAAAAAAGAGAGAAACAAATCTCTTCCTGCACAATTCATAAAAAGCCGCTCAAGAGAACAGAAGAGCTTGCAAAATTCATTGAATCGCTTTTGTTATCTAGGCAAGTCTTCATCCACCACCACAGTGATAAAGAAAAAGGTCTTCTTTTAGGTATATCTTTCCCAAAAAAGGGTGATGCATGTTTTCTCAATCTTAAATCAAAACAAAATAATCTCCATGAAAATGGCGGCTTCAAAAAAGTCCGACTCTCCGTAAAAATACCTTATAATACATCGAAGAAAGCTGAATTTGTCGTACACAAAGTGATGATAAAAACCAAAGAAAGTGATCGCGAATTAGAACTCCAACAACTTTTAGATCCTGTGCCAAAACTTATCCACGCTGTTGTTGAATACCCAAAAAAGGGAAAATCAGAAATCAACACGTCTATCTATGAAACCTATTATGATCAGACTCTCACAAGCCTTAAATCTACATCACTTTCCGATGAGAAGCAGCTCCATATTGTCCTCCAAATAGTCAAACAAGTGTATGAAAATTTCCATAAAAAGGGTTTTCTTCATAGCGATCTTAAAAGAGGAAATATACTAGTCAATTCCAATTTTGACGTTCGAATCATTGACTATGGACTTACCATGGAGACTACTTCAGGTAACCCACTTGGGAGATTTGATGAAGGACTCTACGGCTCCGTGCTCAACACACCGCCCGAAATATTTGGGCGTTCATGGAAACATCAAAAGAATTTTATCGATCCATTCAAAATGGAGACTTTTGCCTTGGGAGTCATCCTCTGGGCATGGCTAAGAAAATATCCTCATTGGTCAAGTATACCCTTAGAGGCGTCTAAGAAAAATCTACAAATAACTGAAGAGGAATTCCTCTTTTATCATAAAATAATCAAAGAAGAAAATGAAAGGCATGAAATCAAGAATGATCTAGAAGGAATTGTCCACAAGCTTATGAAAGTGTTCCCAAGTGAACGAATGTCTCTTGAAGATGCCATAAAAGCTCTCGAACAAATAAAAACCAAATACTCTGAATGATCACTAATATGATGCCGCTTGATACACGCTTGAAGCAACTTAACTATGCCGAGGATATACTTGAAACTGAGAGAATGCAGCTTGCTGCCAGCATTGAAACTACCCTAGAAAAGAATCAATACGTTGGCTTTATCCCTCCACTAAATAAACATATCCTCTATCTCGAAGAAAGACAGGGCTACTATTTTGAGGGCAAAATAGTAATCCCAATTGATCCACTTGAAAAACCATACAGGCTTGAACCAGCCGCCCTCCTCGCAGCACGTGTGGAACGAAGGATACAGCAACTATCTCATTGCAAAACCCAAAATAAAAAACTTTCAGAATCACAACTAAAAAAAATTGCTCAATCAATCGAAAATACTCTTCTTAGGAAAGATCTACACACCCACCAACATAGCTCTAAAAAAGAGGGCCACCCCTTTGGCATATCCATATCAGCTGTCAAGAACAAGCTATATGTAAATTTAAAGAGTAAACAGCAAACACTCGTTAAATCAGGAAGTTATAAAAAAGTTCGTCTCGCCATTGAAGTACCAATCCCATATGAAAAAAAAGCTGAGTTTGTTGCTCACAAGTCGTTTGCACATTCAAATTCAGGCCTTATTGAATTAACACATCAGCAGCGTTTCGATAAAACTCCTCTACTTATCAGAGCAATAGTTATACATCCAAAACACAATAAAAATGTCTTGCAAACATCTGTTTACGAAACACTCATAGAAAACGATCTCGACGAACTTCATCCAGATCAACTCAATGAAAACGAAAAGAGATCCCTATTGCTTCAATTAATTAACCAACTCATCGATATGCATAACGCAGACCACCTGCATGGCGATGTAAAGGCTACTAACATTATTGTCGACTTTAAACGTAATGGCCGCTTTATTGATTATGGTTTTACTTGCAACCCGAGAGAAACCAAACCTAGAGGGCTACTAGCCAATGGATACTATGGCTCTCTCTACAACACACCCCCTGAGATTTTAGGAAAGGGTCGGAGATACCAGCTAAAGTATAATGACCTATTTAAAGTTGAAACGTTTGCACTGGGAGTTGCATTTTGGAGCTGGATGAAAGAGCGCCCTGACTTTACCAATATTCCTGAAGAATTAATGTATGGAAAAATCAAGCCAAATAGAAACATACGGAACAGATTTCACAATGTTGTCCTCTCGTACGTTGAAGAACAAACGAAGATGACTGAAAAGCCTTTTGAAAAGATCATCCTTAAGCTTATGCATCCATCTCCAAAAGAGCGAATGACCCTTCAAGAAGCAAGAGATCTTCTAAACAATCTGTCAAATCCAGCCACAACTGTGTTATAGGGAAGCTACACTTCCTTACGCTCAAGCCTCAGCATCTCAGCAGACAAGTTGAAAAAGTTCAGAAGAAAAATTGAGATGATTGCAGAAAGCAGCAGCGACCTGGAAAGCCAAGATAAGAGCCAGAGGGGTCCCATGTTATCAAATGTGAAAGCATCTGAAAGAGCCAAAGATACAACAACAATAATAAGTGCAATCAATATGGGCACAAGCGCAAAGAAAAAGCCTTTGATCCGCTGATATGAGAGCTTTTTACTCTTTGAAAACAGTGTATCCATAATCTGAAAAGGCCGATTTGTAGACATAGCAAATTCAGGGACAAAAATGTAGAGAGAAAAAAGGCCAACAAACATCAATACAACTCGGCAAATAGATATCGCTAATCCAAAGAAAGCAAAAAGCCCCTGCCAAAAGTCTCCAAAGATTGGAACCATCTTTAAAAAGGTGTCAGCAGCACCTAAGATCCAAAGAAGAAGCATTGCACAGGGAATCACCAAAAAAGCTGCAAAAGAAGCGAGCGCCTGATCAAAAGACTCCTTGCAAGAGGTGATGAGGGAGACTCTTTTTCCCTGGCAACTTCGAACATAATTGCGGATAAGAGGCACCCCAACTGCTGCAAGAAGAGGAAAGGCGCAAGAAGAGACGAAGAAAAAGAGACCGACACCAACCCATGTCGGATTTTCCCAAGCAATCATAAATGCAATGAGTCTTGCCGCTGATATAAAAAACAGCGTCACAAAAACGAGAAAAAGAGAAGAAAATCGAAATGAGCCTTTAAAAGCACGCTCAACGCTTTGCATAATATCACTCATATTTACCCCGAAAATTGTGGGTCATGAAGGTAGAGGTACTGGGGACGTACGATGGGAGTCCCCTTCCCGCCTCTCGCTTCGAGCCTTTCATATATAATCTGCCGAGCAATTCCAACGCAACGGGAGGCCCCGAAGAGAAGAGGGAAAAACTGCGGATAATCAAACCCTGCAGCAATAAGTACAACCCCAGAGATGGCATCGACATTTGCATAAGGATCGGAGACTTTACCCGTTTCTTGCAATACGTCCGATGCAGCTTTTCTTAATTGAAGAGCGAGCTGAACGAGCTGATTGGCAGCAAAATGACGTTCTGCAAAACCGTAAAAAAGGGATGCTCTTGGATCTTCAACTCGAAGGACTGCATGGCCAAAGCCAAAGATCAGCTTTCCCTCACTTAATCGCTTACGTAAGTAGTTCTTTAGTTCATCATCAGACGGAGTCATGCCTACATTGTTCTGGACATCGGATAAAAGCTCCAGGGCATCTTGGTTTGCTCTTCCGTGGCGAGGTCCTTCTAAAGCAAGCATAGCGCTTGCTAATGAACCATACATATCTTCAAGTCCAGAGGCGACTGCTTTTCCAACGAAAGTGGATAAATTTCCTCCTCCATGATCGAAATGGAGCATGAAGAAGAGCCTTAAGGCCTCTTTTAAGTCGTGAGAGGGAAGAAAGGGAAGATGCATTGAGTAGATAAATCGCTCGATATATCCATCTTGCAATTGAGGTGCATGTCCGATCCAACCTGCACTATGTGCCATCACGGCTCCAGCAAGAAGCGGCGCCTTAGCAACAATATCGAGACAATCTTCCCATCCATTTTGCCCCCAATTATCTCCCTCTCTTGTGCTCAGCATCTTCTGCATAAGAAGCGCACAGGCAAAGAGCTTTAAGGGAGAGCCATTACGAGGAAATGTTTTGATATGCGCCAAGACATCAGGATGAATTTGGGACCGCTTTTTCAAATCATGGAGAAAGTTCGTACGCTCTTCAGCTGTCGGCTTTCGAGCATAGAGTAAAAGATAGATCACCTCTTCTAAGCTTAAATCGGTAAGCTTGTCGACTGCCATTCCGGAATAATACAGCCCCTTATCAGGATGTACATATGAAGTTGGACAGTATCCTGTAGGATAGCCTCGAAGGCCAGTCTCTAAATTTTCTTTGGTAATAGAAAATAAAACTTCTTCTACCATATAGCATCTCCTAGCATTTGACTGACCTGGTCTCTCTCTTCAACTAACTCTTTCTCTGTTATCTTCATATAGGGAACGAGCCACTCTTCAGGCGGAAGATCCGGACAGATCTCAACCACTTCATCTTCATTTGTACAACAGGGAAAGGAAAAAACCAAATCATCGCGAATGCCATAGGGATTTCCATGCGAAGATACAGCCGCGGAATAGCGGTGAGTGGGCACTATAAGACTTTTCATAGCAAGAAGAGCCGCATTGGCAGCAGATGCAGCCGACGATTTGCCTCGAGCTTGAATCACTTGAGCTCCCCGTTTTTGTACAAAGGGCATTAAGTCGTTTTCAAGAAACTCGCGAGAAAAATGGGAGCGTTTGGGAATGTGGCTTGCATCGACAACTTGCGTTGATGAGTGGTTGCCCCAGATAGTGACGTTCTCTACATCCTTTAAATGAAGATGGCCCATGCGCGCTAAATAACTTGTCGCACGCAGTTCATCAAGTTTTGTCATAGCTGCAAAGGTTGCATTCGGCAAATCGGTCGCATAACTTTTTGCGATCAGGCAGTTGGTATTGCAAGGGTTTCCGACAACCAACACTTTGACACTTCGAGATGCAACGCTATTAAGAGCACGGCCCATGGAGACGAATATCTTCGCATTATCTTGAAGCAGCTCCTTTCGCTCCATACCGGCCGTTCTTGGTTTGGCACCAACTAAAAAGGCAATATCTGCATCTTGAAATGCAACCTCTTCTTTTGATGTAGAAGATATTTGGGCAAGAGTTTCAAATGCACAATCTTCCAGCTCATATTCAAGCCCCTTCAAGCCAGCTTCCATCTCAGGAATATCGAGGAGTCGCAAGTCAATATGCACATTCTTTCCAAAAAGCTCTCCGGAGGCTATCTTGAAGACAAGGCTATACGCGATCTGACCTGCAGCGCCAGTAACAACGCAACGCTTGAGAGTATGCTTTTTCACTTTCCTCTACCGCAAACTATAAAGTTGATTTATTGCATAACGAATGTTAGAAGAAAACTGCAAATAGGGATTGGAAAGGAAAAACGTATGTGATTCTTTTCTAAAAAGTCCCGCATAAGGAGGCCTATATGAATAAAATATCAGAAAACGTGACTAGAGTTGATGATAATATCTATCAGTATCTGCTGCCTGCAGAACCGGTAAATGAACAAGATCCCATTGAGAAAAGTGGCATCAAACGCATTGAAATTGTTGCCCCTCAAGAATTGCAAGGCGTTCGAAATTATTGCCTGACACAAAAAGTTGCCGCTTGGATTAACAAACATCGCCAAGATCTATCCCTAGATATGCTCAAAGAGGGAATTAATATTACAATCAAAGATCCGGAAATTGCTGGAACATGGAGTGTTCAGGTAACGAAAACCTCATGGCTCTGGGAAAAATGTAAAAATATTATTCCTGGCTTCTTTCAAACGTATGAGTCGCCACAAGAGGTTCGGCTCGAAGTTAAAGCTACAAATCCATCCATGTTATCCGCTTTGAACCCATTCGGCAGTAATACAGAAGCTGATGAACATGTACTTCCACCCTCAGACCTATCAACTGACTTAGATCCCTATCTCTCAACCCTTGATCCCTATACAGATGCCTTTACACGCCTTGCAACCAAAGCGCTTCAAGAGCTCGAACCAAATTGGGTCTTTTCAAATGAGACTACAGGCAAGTATAGAATGGTGATTCAAGATAATAAGCTTATCCTGGATGAAATAAAAGAAAATCAGGACAAGAATCAAAATAGTACAGCTGTCAAAACTTTCAAAAAGTCTCTTCAGCTCTTGTATGGGGACAAAACAGTTAACTATGCCAAGCTGGTCTATGGGATCGATTTGGATAAGATGATTAAGGAGGGCACCCCTCTTCGTCCTGACGATGTCTTCAAGTGCAATATAGCATCGCTTCATCTTGAAATGAGCGATACGGAAGAGCTGTTGGATAAGCTCAAGAAGCTGCAGCAATCCATTAAAGATTTGACCAATGACAATCTCCTTGCCATGTGTGTTGCTGATTTATCAATGCGCGAGGTTCGCGGATTAAAAAATGCTGCCCTAAAATTTGCAGGGACAAAAGAGAACTCTCCTCTTCAGCAACTAAAACTCTTGCTTAACGATATTCTCAAAAACAACCCTGAAAACCCTACCAAGATGAAATCGGCTGATTTCAACATCTTAATGGGAATGCTGGAGCCGACCCAAGAGGAGCTGCTCCGTGCCTGTACCGGCCGAGCGATCATTGACCGCGCGATTACCGGCTTTGATACGGAAGGTAATAAAAATGTCGAAGACAAGTGCCGAGATCTTTTTGAGCTTCGTCAGATGTACAAAAAGCTTCGAAAAACCGACGACTGGAAAAACTGGGATGCGCAGCTGGCCTTCGTGGCAGTTAAGAAGAGCCTCTATACTGCTTTACCCGATCCCAAAAACCCAGAAAAAACAAACCTTAATGTAGGTCTATTAATTCCTGGTCCTAAAGATGCCAACGGCCAAGAACGCTGGTATCGAGTCGACGCCTTTATTGACAATGGATCTGGTGATGTCAACTACCACCTTCTTCCTGTCAACGATGACTGTGTGGATAAAGATGGAAAACGGTGCCCTGCGGTAAAACTGTATCGTAGCACCAATAGCAACACGAATGCTGTGGGAGCTGATCAATCGCTTGCAGCCGACCTCAATCCCTTTGACAGCGGGCCCAATACCATTAATCCCGATATTGCGTACGAGCAAGAAAAGAAATTTTTCATTGATCGATCGATACCTACTTATGTTGCCTTCTTAGAGGTAGCAGAGAAAGTGAAGTCAAGCTACGACCATCCCAATACAGTTTTGGATGATGGAGAAAAAGCGCTTCTCAAAGCCAAATATCAGAAGTATTATCAGAAATCGTTAGACTATTTCATAACATCAAATAAAACCCATAAGGATGTTAAAGAGGCCATTTCACTGCTTTCGCTAATGACCTCAAATAAAGCAGATGAAGTTTTTACTTTGGCTAATCAGTTAATCAATAAAGTAGCTGATGAATCGAAAGAACTTCGTAAGTATAAAATCGATCAGAAGATGAAATTCGTTGGCCAGAGCTTAGGCGGAGGACTTTCTCAGCTCAATACGCATCGATTGGTTATTCTCAAAGACCGTCTCTATATTGCTGGAGCAGAATGTGTTAGCTTCTGCGGACCAGGCGCAGGTGTTCAAAGGAATGAAGAATTCTTCAGCTGGGGCAGAGATAGGAGAGGCTGGTTCAAGTATGTATCAGACAAGAAAATTAGAGTTGATCACAACTTAGAATATAGCGATTTCGTGCCCTCAGTCGGCGGACCAAAACTGGGAACGAATAAGTACTTCCCAATCAAAGATAAGATATGGTTCGACTTCTCTGGCGAAATTAATACTCCCTTGCCAACGGCTATCACGAAAGAAATCGCAAATGAGCCGACCCATGGAAGAACTTTCTGGTACAATTCAGTCGAAGGACGCGACTTTACCCGAAAATTGCTCACTCCCTTCGATGTGGACGAATCAATTGCAGCAACTCTTTCTCTCCTCAAGTGGCCATCTGTCACTGAGGCAGGACGAAGAACACTCGGATGGTTCTTATACCCCTATTTCATGGCCAAGGAGTGGTTGAACAGCAATAACCTTCCTGACAAAGAAATTAAGAGTTCTGAGAACAAGAAAGGTGTCGTCTACGTTGAGTTCCAACCCAATCAACTCAATCAACCTATAAAAGTGTAGATTGACAGACAGGAGCTGGTGTAAGCAGCTCCTCTTCTTTCATGCTTGTGCTATGAATTTTTACTTAAAATAAATACGATTTAAGCTGAATGTAAGGGCGTTAGAAGCATAAGTACGCTAGAAAGCGGCATCCCCTTTTCGAGGGCAACCAAAGCTTTTGTAAAAGAGCCCTTCCTGCCAAAGGTAGCTTGAAAGATATCATCCCTCACCGACTCTTTAGGATAGGTAGTCCAGAGACGATCCAAGAGAGCTTTGCCCATCTCTTGCATAAAGCCTGACATCTCCCCTTCAAACTCGCTTTCAACTTCATTGAGCTGCACTTTCGAAAACGACTCCCAAAGAGGCTTAAGCTCTTTCAATCTATTGGCACGCTCATCTTCTGCAAGCTTTTCAAGCTCACGGCTTACCTGATAGATTTGCTCTACTTGCGGAGCATTCCAAAAGGTTGCAAGCAGCTGCTCTACAACAGGAGAAAAAGTCTGAGAATGACTATCGGGGACTCCTTCAATACGAACAAGCTGGCCTCGGGAACGGATAGTTGGCAAAAGGCTTTCAACGCTCGTCGTAGTAAGAAGAAAAAGAGTTCCAGGAAGAGGCTCTTCTAAAGATTTTAAAAGTGCATTAGAGGCTGCAGGCAGCATACGTTCGGCATCAAAGATGAGAGCAACCCTTCTTTTCCCTTGAAAGGGGCAAAAGGAGAGCTCTTCACAGAGGCTTCGAATGGATGCGACCGTATGAAAAGCCATCTTGCCATGACAAGAACGGGTAAGAAGATCGGGAGTTGTTGTTGAACCGAGCCAGCTTTGAGCAAAGCTATAGGCAGCGTCTTCCAGCTTCTTTTTCGATCGACCAACAAGAATTAAGAGATGATGGACTTTTCCAGCCTTGATAACTTCGCAAAGTTTAGTAACAAGAGTACTCATTTTAAAAACTCTTTTGCAGAGTTAAAAACAGCTTGGGGAGCTTTGGAGGCATCAAGTACATGAATTCGATCAGGATAGGCTTTTGCCCGTTCGAGGTAGGCCTTTCGAAGCTTTTCATGAAAGGCCCTTTCCTCTGCTTCAAACTTGTTATTATCTTTTCGTTTTGATATTCGACCAAAGGCTATATCGACAGGACAGTCGAGAAGAAGAGTGACATCGGGAGTAAGAGACTCGTCTTGAATAACGGCCTTCCATACAGATTCGACATAAGGCACACCTAAGCCTCGAAGGACTCCTTGATATACTGCTGTTGAATCTGAAAAGCGATCGCAGATAACCCACGTACCCGACTTTAATGCAGGTGCAATTTTAGTTTGGATATGCTGCAAACGTGCAACAAAAAAGAGAAGAAGCTCGACTTTAGGATCAACCTTTTCGTGAAGGGTGATCTTTCGAAGCTCTTCGCCAAGAGGAGTGCCGCCAGGCTCTCGGGTAAGAAGAACAGATTGTCCTGTCTCCTCAAGCCAAGATTTAAGGGAGTTAATGAGGGTTGACTTACCAACCCCCTCGCCACCTTCAATCGTTATGAAACGACCCTTTGCCATAGCGTTCCTTTATAATTCAACGCAAAGACGCAAAGGCGCAAAGAGATAATAAAAATCTTTGCGACTTGGGCGCCTCTGCATTAAATTTTTTATAAAAATATTACTCTTCCTTTGGCTCTACTTTAGTTGCCTCAACAGCTGGTGACTCTACTGCCAACTCTTCACCTTCAGGAGCTACTGATTCATCAGCAGATGAGGTTACTTTTTGAACTGATACAAGCAATCCCTCTTTAAGAAGAGCAAGTCGAACACCTTGCGTATTACGTCCAAGAACACGAACCTGACCCATAGGGATTCTAACGGTTTGGCCAGTATCTGTAGCCATAATAATGCTATCCGTATCTTGAACAGCAAGAGCTGCAACAACTTTGCCATTTCTCTCACTTGTTATGATTGAACGGACACCGCTTCCGCCTCGGTGTGTTTTTCTAAACTCACCAACTTCAGAGCGTTTTCCAAATCCGTTTTCACAAACGACCAATATAGTCTCTTGCCCATAGACCGCTTCGCAGCCAATGACTGCATCTGTCGCACTCTTTAAGCTTACGCCGCGAACACCACGTGCCGTTCGACCAAGCGGACGAGCTTCCGATTCATCAAATCGAACCGCCATGCCATCGCTTGTAAAGAGCATAATCTCTTGAGTCGCTACAACATGCTGAGCTGAAATCAATTGATCACCCTCATCTATAGTCGAGGCAATAATGCCTTTTCGTCGCGGATTTGAGTACTCGCTCAAGTGGCTCTTCTTCACAACACCCTGCTTTGTTGCAAGAAGGATGCAGGAGTCTTGAGAGAAATCGGACACTTTTAAGACCGCTGCAATTTTTTCACTAGGCTGAAGATCTTCGAGCAAGTTGATGAGCGGTTTTCCTTTTGACCTGCGTCCACAGTCTGGTATCTGCCATACCTTTAACCAGTAGACTCGACCAAGAGAGGTAAAGATAAGCAGAAAATCGTGCATCGATGCGACATAAAGGCACTTGATTGCATCATCTTCTTTCTTCAATTCAAACCCGGTTACGCCTTGTCCGCCTCGTCTTTGCTCGCGGAAGGTGCTCATGTGCATACGCTTGATATAATCATCTGTTGAAATGGCGCTGATCACATCTTCGTTAGCAATGAGATCTTCGATGCCAACTTCAGCTTCTGCAGGAACAATCTTTGTTTGACGCTCAGACTTATGCGTGCGGAGAATATCTTCAAGTTCTTGTCTGATAATACCACGAACGCGCTCTTCAGAGCCCAAGATCGCCTTCAAATCAGCAATCTTCTCAAGCAAGTTCTGATACTCATTCGTAATCTTATCGCGTTCGAGCGATGTGATTTGATACAGTCGAAGTTCGAGAATTGCAGCTGATTGACGTTCAGATAGAGCGAACTGCTGGATCAACCCCTGCTTTGCATCATCTTTAGAGCTGCTTCCACGAATAAGCTTAATCACTTCATCCAAGTGATCCAATGCTTTTAGGTAGCCTGCCAAAATGTGGGCGCGGTTCTCAGCTTGAACAAGTTCAAAACGGCAGCGTCTTCGAATAACTTCGATACGGTGTTCAATCCAGCACCAGATCATCTGCTTGACGTTCATAAGCCTTGGAAGGCCCTTATCAAGAGCTAAAAGCTGGCAGCCAAAAGTCACTTCCAGATCGGTATGCTTATAGAGCTGGTTGATAATGACTTCAGCCATCTCCCCTTTCTTAAGCTCGATGACGATTCGCATTCCTGAACGGTCTGATTCATCGCGAATATCGGAAATGCCGGTCATCGTCTTTTCTTGAACCAGATTGGCAATGGTTTCAACAAGACGTGCTTTGTTTACACTGTATGGAAGTTCTGTAATCGCTAAGCGCTGCCGTTCATTCTGATCTTCTTCGGTTGTAATCAAACCTCGGACAATAAGTTTACCACGGCCTGTATGGTACGCCTCTTTAATCCCTCGATAGCCGCAAATGATGCCGCCAGTGGGAAAATCGGGACCAGGTAAAACAGTCATCAGCTCTTCAATGTTTGCCTGCGGCTTATCAAGAAGAAGAACGGTTGCCTTCACAACTTCCATTAAATTGTGCGGAGGAATGTTCGTTGACATACCGACTGCAATACCTGAAGAGCCATTACAGAGCAGGTTTGGAAACTTAGCGGGAAGAACTGTCGGCTCTTTTTTTGTTTCATCATAGTTTGGAACAAAGTCAACCGTCTCTTTATCCAAATCTTCCATAAGCTGAACGGATGCTGAAGTCATTCGAGCTTCCGTGTAACGCATCGCAGCTGGTGGATCTCCATCGACCGAACCAAAGTTTCCCTGACCATTGATCAGCGGATAGCGCATTGCCCAATCTTGCGCCATACGGACAAGCGTTGGATAAATAACAGCTTCACCATGCGGGTGGTAGTCACCAGATGTGTCACCAGCAATCTTGGCGCATTTACGGTGCTTTGATTGAGGCCCAAGGTTCAACTGGCGCATCGCATACAAAATACGTCTTTGAGAAGGCTTCAAGCCATCTCGAACGTCAGGAAGTGCACGAGCAACAATTACGGACATGGAGTAGCGAAGGTAACTCTCCTTCAGCTCCTCATCGAGGTTGCGTCCGACAACTACTTCATTTTCTGTGTAGGGGGAAGTCATGAAGTCGCTCCACTTTAAATATCTAAATTCTTAACGGAAAGGGCATGCTGTTCGATAAATGCTCTACGGGGAGGAACATCTTCACCCATAAGCATTGTGAACATATGCTCTGCTTCAACGATATCTGCGAGATTGACCCGTACAAGTGTTCGCACTTTAGGATCCATCGTTGTTTCCCAAAGCTGATCAGGGTTCATTTCACCAAGACCCTTGTAGCGTTGAATTTCAATGTCGCGGCGGCCATTTAAACGAACAGAATCGATAAAATCTTTTAATGTGTACAGAGGGTTCTCGCGTCCATGATCATCCATCTGAATGAAGAGTGGATCGCCAGATGCAACCAGGTAATTATCAAGTATAAAACCTGTACGCTCAAGTACAGCAATGAGCGAGCTCCAAGTCACATCATCGTAAAACTCTAAGAAGGGAAGACCTTTAGGCCGAAACTCACGCATCTGGACAGTTTGCTCTTCTTGAGGGATCGATGCGAGTGTCTCTTCAAAACGGGCTCGCTGTTCCGTCTCATGCCGATTTTTCAATGCAGCAAGATCTTCTTCATGGAAGACATACTGCGATTCGTTAATGAAGGTTGCCATGAATCTGGGAAGAGTACCATCGGCAGTCTTATGGCTTAAGTACTCGCGGAAAGGGACCCCTTTACGCTCGACTCTTTGGATAAAGCCCTCTATCTCAAGAACTGCCTTAGTGAGCTCTGTCACCTCTTTGATAGGCAATTGAACATCACCACGAACGATTTTGATATCGCTCAAACCAAGTTCGAGAAGGTAATCATCCATCTCTTTTTCCGATTGGATGTAGCGGCTGACTTTTTTGCGCGTCACGCGATAGAGGGGCGGCTGGGCGATGTAGACGAAATTGTTTTCCACAAGCGCTGGCATGTGCCGATAGAAGAATGTGAGCAACAAGGTGCGGATGTGAGAGCCGTCGACGTCGGCGTCGGTCATGATAATGATCTTGTGGTAGCGCAGTTTTTCAAGGTGAAAGCCGTCCTGACCTATTCCACAGCCCAAAGCAGCGATCATCGTGCCCACTTCGTTGTTTTGCAAAATTTTCTCCAGGCGCGCTTTTTCGACGTTTAAAATTTTACCGCGGATGGGGAGAATCGCTTGGAAACGACGGTCACGGCCCAGT
>JABDGV010000015.1 GCA_013285825.1 Bacteroidota bacterium | reverse complement strand
GGAGGCGGCCATCATAAGTAAATGTGAAATCTGATATGATGTGGGCCAGATAATTTTATCCTATGTCTCAAAAAGAACGTATTTATATACACGCTAAGAACAGGGCGATTGCCTACTGTACAGCCACTGCCTTTCGTACCAAAGAAATCGTCGAAGCATTCAAGAGAGAGCAGAGCGTCTCTCTCTTTCGCGATGTGGTCCACGTCGATTTTTCTGATGATAGACGCTTTAAAAATGCCTTTTTTTTTCCCTATGGAATTGTCGTCTTCTGGGGATTTACCGCCGACGAAGAATCTAAAATCCTCAACCAAATTAAAGACTTTGAAGAGGGCTCTTATGACACTATTGAGAAAGAGATCATGGCCTTCTCCTTCGGAGAGCGTCAAGCAATCATTGAAGAAGAGATAATCCTGCCAGGTGATGAACTTATCTATCGACTCGCCATATCTCACGGCCTTGCACAGTCTGTAAAACTTGCATCCTTTGAAAGCATAATCCAAAAACTTATCTCAAACACTCGGCATATTCCTGAGCAGCTCGCTGCCCAAGGAAAAATCCCCCTCTCCAAAAAAGAGATACGAAAAAAGATGGGCGAGCTTTTCATTGAACGCTCAAGCATCAACTTGCACCTGGATATCCTTGATGTTCCTGAATACTTCTGGGAACATTCTGAAGTAGAACCTCTCTACCGCATGATTGCAAACCACTTAGATGTAGGCCCGAGACTTCAGATCCTCAACCAGCGTCTTGACATTGTCCATGACCTCTTCGAAATGCTTGGTAATGAATTAAACCATCAGCACTCCAGCAAGCTGGAATGGATCATCATCTGGCTGATCGTTATGGAAGTGGTCATCTCTCTTTTCCGCGAATTCATATGGTAAGAAAAGTAATTCGCCTTTACCAAAAGTTCTTAAGTCCGCTTATTGGAGAGAGTTGCAGGTTTTATCCTAGCTGCTCGAACTACGCGCTTGAGGCTTTTTCGAAGAAACCGTTTTTTCCTGCCCTTTGGCTTGTGCTGAAGAGGATTGCACGCTGCGGTCCGTGGTCATTGGGCGGCCCTGACTTTGTGGACGAACCTTTACAACAGTCCCAGGAGCAAGCCGAGGAGATGAAAGGAGATGCGGGTTCAGCTTCTTCAGCTCCAAAAGAGACATCTTGAGCTGAGCTGCAATCGTTGCCATGGTATCCCCTTTTTTTACCACATATGTTGAGAGAGGACTGACTGTTGAAACCTTTACAGGCGCTTTTTTAGCATTAACTTTAGGAACAATTTTAGAATCCGTTTTGGGAATTTGCACTTTTGGAATTGCCTTGGGCACTCCATGCACTCCCTTCAATTTCTGCAAAATCTCATCGCGGGAGAGCTGTAATAAGGAGCTGTCTTGAAATCGTTGTGCTAAAACCCCTCGGCAGCCATTCCAAATTTCAGGCTTTCTAGGTGTCTTGAGCAGCGAGACAACAAGAAGAGAGGTTGTGTCATCATCTAATGGAAGAAGGCGTAGAAGCTGCATCACATCTGAATCTGGAAGCTCGATACACACATAGTCTTTATGCTGCGATGCAAGAATGAAAGCCGCTTTCTTCGATCCTCCACGCATCCACTCTGTAAGCGTTACTTGAGGAGTAATTTCTTTTCCATGGCTTATCTCATCAATAGCTGCAGAAAACTGATCCCACCTTAAGTCACGACATAAGGCTAAAGCATCCTCTTCGCTTAAATCGGAAAAGACCTTTTTAAGCCCTAGCCACTCATCCGAACGCATAAAAGCCATTTTAAGGTCTTGGTTTTCCGGGTCTTCAGCTAATTTAACAAATATTCCTTGCAGCCCAAAAGGTGTTTTGGATTGTTCGAGAGCTGAGCGAAGAGTGCGTAAATCGGAAGCTGACAAAGAAAAGGGAACATCAATTGATTTTCTTTTGAAACTTGAATCAAAAAGCGTGTAGGAGGCTGTTTGACAAGTGCAATCGACATCATCTCGAGCCTTGAGAACTGCAAGAGCAAGCTCTCCACGGCTAAAACCGCATAGGGCATGGCTTGGGTCAGAAACCATCTCAACCAGTTCCACATAGGGCTTCGTCCATAACTCCGCTAAAAATCCCTCAAGACTTTTCGAAATTGGAACCTGGGACCGGACAAGAGGAAGTTGAAACAGGGTTGGCTTAAGAGAGACTTGGCGGTTAAAAACGAAATAGATGTTAGCAGCAATGCTTACACCTGCTATGAACAGCAACTTCTTAGAGATGGGAGTCACTTAATTCAACTCCTCGAGTAACACTTTTGGGAAATGATCGCCAAATTGAGCACAGTACTTTTTCATATTTTGAACTTCCCCTTTCCATTCTGCATCTTCAAAGGAAAAAAGTTCTTCAAAAGTACAATTTAAACCAGACAGATTAAATGAGGATTTCAGCGGCAAAATTCCGATAGAACTCTCCCTTGCTTCTACATTTTTATCAAGCCGCTCAAAAATCCACTCCAAGACTCGGATGTTGTCCCCAAACCCAGGCCATACAAAAGAGCCGTCGGCACGTTTTCGAAACCAGTTCACAGCATAAATTTTTGGAAGAATATTTTTTGGACGATGTGAAGCCTCTTTTGCCATATCAAGCCAATGGCCAAAATATTCGCCCATATTGTAGCCGCAAAAGGGAAGCATCGCAAAGGGATCGTGCCGAAGAGCACCTAGAGCTCCTTTAGCAGCAGCCGTTGTTTCTGAAGACATCATGGCGCCAAATAAAACACCCTCCTGCCAGCTCCTCGCTTCTCGCACAAGAGGGATAAGCGAGCTTCTCCTCCCGCCAAAAAGAATTGCAGAGACCGGAACCCCTTGAGGATCATTCCAGAGTGGATCAAGAGTTGGGCATTGGGTTATGTGAGCAGTAAAACGAGCATTGGGTTGAGCTGCTTTTTCTGAAGAGTTTTTGGTCCACTTCTCTCCCTTCCAATTTGTGCCGGAATCGGGAAGTGAATCCATGCCCTCCCAAAACACATCTCCGGACGGTGCAAGTCCCACATTAGTAAAGATGGTATCATGGGAAATGGTCTTCATAGCAACGGGATTGGTCTTGAAAGAGGTTCCTGGAGCAACACCAAAAAATCCCATCTCAGGGTTTATCGCTCGTAAAGTGCCATCTTTTCCCCAAAAGAGCCAAGAAATATCATCCCCAATGCACTCGACTTTCCAGCCAGGAAGACGCGGCTCAAGCATGGCTAGGTTTGTCTTGCCGCAGGCGCTAGGGAAAGAAGCTGTTATATACTTCTTAACGCCTTGCGGGTTTGTCACCCCAATTAAAAGCATATGTTCTGCAAGCCAGCCCTCTTTTAGGCCAAGCCAGGAAGCAATTCGCAAAGCAAAGCTCTTTTTATTCAATAAGGCATTGCCTCCATAACCACTTCCGAAAGAAATAACTTCAAGATTTTCAGGGAAATGGGAAATATAGAGCTCATCAGTCCTGCAAGGCCATGGAACATCTTCTTGACCTTCGTTTAAAGGGCATCCAACAGAATGAAGGCATTTAACGAAATAGGGAGCATTTATGAGGAGCTTGAGTACGGCGTCTCCAACCCTTGTCATAAGATACAAACTCACTGCCACATAGGCTGAATCGGTAATTTCTACACCAAATCGGCTGTGGGGAGATTCCAATGGGCCCATGCAAAATGGGACCACATACATAGTACGCCCCCGCATACAGCCATCAAGCAAAATGTCTAGCTTTTGTCGCATTTCAGCTGGATCGCACCAATTATTGGTAGGGCCTGCCTCGTCTTTCGTATTCGTGCAGATGAAAGTTCGCTCTTCTACACGGGCAACATCATCAGGGTTTGATCGAGCAAGAAAGCTATTTGGACGCAGTTCTTGGTTTAAGGGAATAAAGGTCTTGTGAGAGATGAGGGTATTGCAAAGCCGAGCATACTGATCGGGAGCACCAGTTATAACCTCGACATTCTTTGGACGAGTTTTATAAGCAACCTCTTTAATCCATTCATCAAGATTGCTCACATCCTTCATGGAACTCCAATCAACTGCTTACGTTTCTTAAATTTATCAAGATAATCAAGAGCCTTTCCTGTACCCATACAGACAGCAAGAAGTGGGTTTGGAGCAATCGTTACAGGAAGGCCTGTTTCTTTATTCAACGCTCTGTCAAGGCCGCGGATAAGCGCTCCGCCGCCAGCGACGACCATTCCTCGCTCGACTAAGTCTGCAGCAAGTTCTGGAGGGCACTTTTCAAGAGTAAGCTTTACTGCATCAATAATCTGCTGAATAGGTTCTGAGAGGCACTCTCTAATTTCAACCGAGTTGATTCTTCTAGTAACGGGAAGCCCTGAAACCTGGTCTCGGCCCTTTACTTCCATCTCAAGCTCATGCTCGCCCAAGGGAAATGCTGAACCAATAGCAATCTTAATCTCTTCAGCCGTTCGAGGGCCGATCATGAGATTATAGGTTCTTCTCATGTAGTTGACGATGCATTCATCAAACTCATCGCCAGCAACGCGCAAAGATCGAGACTCTACAATGCCGCCTAAAGAGATAATGGCGATTTCTGTTGTACCACCGCCGATATCGATAATCATGCTTGCAGATGGCTCATGAACAGGAAGATCGACACCGATTGCTGCCGCCATTGGCTCTTCAATGAGAAGCACCTCTTGAGCGCCAGCGTGAAGGGCTGAGTCTTCAACAGCTCTCTTCTCAACACCAGTAATTCCTGAAGGAACTGCAATCAAAATTCTCGGACGAAAGAGGCTTCTTGTAGGTGTTACCCGCTGAATCAGCGCCTTAAGCATGCCCTCTGCAATTTCAAAGTCGGCAATAACGCCATCTTTCATTGGACGCACTGCGTGAATTTTTCGGGGAGTCTTTCCAAGCATAGCCTTTGCGCGATGGCCAACGGCCAAAACTTCACCGGTTATAGAATCAACTGCCACAACAGATGGCTCAGCTAAAACAACCCCACGGCCACGCACGAACACAAGAGTGTTTGCAGTACCAAGGTCAATTCCGATATCAGAGGAAAAAACCCCCTTGAATCGGCTTAAGCTTCTGGTCGAAGACTTAAGAAATCTATTAATAAAATCGTACGCCGCCATATAAATTTGTCTTAATGCCTTAACTTGAAAGTTAATCTACTCTCTTAATTGACCAAAAAGCAAGATTAAGTATTGCGAGTTCTTATCGAAAGTGATTAAACGCAAAGGCGCTAAGGCGCAAAGTTTTTAGTTTTTACGACCAACAGATTGTATACTTTCTTTCTTCTTTGCGTCTTTGTATCTTCGCGTCTTTGCGTTTAATTTTAAAAAATGCACCAATCTACGAAATGTTTAAAGCTTAAGCAGCTCCAAAACTTCTTCCCATTTCAACCGTGAAAGAACATCTTCTTCGCTTAACACGAGATCGCCTAACAGCTCTTTCTTCTGATCCTGTAGCGATACAATCCGCTCCTCAACAGTGCCCTTTGTCACAAGTTTATAGGAGGTGACGGGTAGTTTTTGTCCAAGCCTCCAGACTCTATCGGTAGCCTGGTTTTCAACGGCCGGATTCCACCAAAGATCATAGTGGATGACCGAATCGGCACCAACTAAGTTTAAACCAACCCCTCCAGCGCGCAGAGAGACTAAGAAGACGGCGCACTCGCTATCTTCATTAAATTCCTTAACAGTGCCTTGCCGATTGCGGGTTGCTCCATCGAGATAGAGATATCGAATCTCTTTAGCCTCTAAATCCTCTCTGATGATGTTGAGCATTGAGGTAAACTGCGAAAAGACGACGACTCTTCTCTTCGAGGCGATAAGGGAGGTTAAAAGTTCCCAAAAGAGCTCATACTTAGCTGACTTGGTTGTTTTTTCATGAATAAGCTTGGGATGACAGCATATCTGCTTCAACCTCGTAATCGTTGCAAGGACATGCATCTTTGACTTTTCAAAGCCCTCTTTTTCCACTAACTTATGAAGCTCTTCAGCCGCTTTGGACGTGCAAAGATGATAGAGCTCTTTTTGATCTTCCTGCAGATGGCAGGAGATCGTCTTCCGTGTAATTGAGGGAAGGTCTGAGAGCACATCTTGCTTCATACGGCGCATGACAAAAGGAGCGATCTTCATCTTCAGACGGTCCAGAGATGATTTTTGTAGAAGCGATGGCTTCAAATGCTGTGAAGAGAAACGCTCCCAAGAGCCTAAAAATCCTGGCATTAAGAAATCGAAAAGACTCCAGAGATCTTCGAGGGAGTTTTCTAAAGGAGTGCCGGTCAAAACAAGCCGCATGCGGCTTTTAAGTTTCTTGACTGCTCGAGCCGTTCTTGTCTCCTTGTTCTTGATGTTCTGCGCCTCATCGAGAATAACATATGCGAAAGAGGATTGCTCAAGACCCTCAACATCCTTTTGTAAAAGTCCATAGGAGGTGACAAATACATCC
Organism: Bacteroidota bacterium; assembly: GCA_013285825.1. Classification (GTDB taxonomy): domain Bacteria; phylum Chlamydiota; class Chlamydiia; order Chlamydiales; family FEN-1388; genus JABDGV01. The sequence continues at coordinate 16,825 of JABDGV010000015.1, read as the reverse complement.
GCACTAGAAGGCTCTGAAACAATTGCTTTTCTCTCTTCAGGTGTTCCCTGAATGAGCTTTACCCTTAGTTTAGGCGCAAACATCATGATCTCTTCTTTCCAGTTCTCAACGAGAGAGGTTGGACAAACCACGAGTGTTGGAATGGTTGACTTCTCATCCAAATGCACCTTAGAGAGAAGAGTAATCGTTTGAAGAGTTTTTCCGAGGCCCATATCATCGGCTAAGATTCCACCCAAGCCATACTTCTTTAAAAGCTTAAGCCACAATAAACCCTCTTTTTGGTAGGGGCGTAAAATCTGTAAAAACTTCTCTTCATTCTCGGACAGCTTCTCGACAGAGACATCTTCTTTACGCTCATGAAACTGGGTCAAAAGCTTTTGTATAGAATCATGAACGATTATGCAGCATCCATCTGTCTCAACAAGAAGCGACTGAGCAGCGATAAGCGCCCATAACGGAATCTCAGTTTGCGTAGAGCTCAATTTTTGAAATCCAAGCTCTTCTAAAAGTGGAAGTACTCGATGCACAAAAGGAAGATCGAGCATAACGATGTCCACTTCATTAAGCACAAAATCATCCATGGGATCGAGAACTTTACTCGATGTCTTGCCTGAAGCAATACGGGTTAAATAGGTTCTCCCCTCTAAAACAGCCTCTTTAAGATCGGATGTCTTAACCCCTTCTAAAATACCCTCAACATGAAGCCGCGCCATCACCTTAGTTTCATCTGAGAGGGAGAGGTCGAGACGGATAGTTGTTGTCCCTTTTTTAATTCGAGAGGCAATTTCATGGGGTGGAGTGGCCGTAATCTTATCCTGAAATCGTTTCAAACTCCCTGCAACGAATTGGACGATCGAGCGATCGCCTGTCATTTGATAACTCTGCGCCTTTTCATCCCAAATAAACCCATTGAGAAGGGAAGAGACTAAAGAAGCCTCCTCACTTAAACGCCTTGACGGCAGCTTTTTACCATTCGTTAAATATTCTTCAACCTCTTCGGCAAGCATCTTTGTCGCATGTGGAAGAATGCTCTCTCCATATTCATACAGAACTTTGGCAGTTAACATCTCAGCGTCATAGGAGAGGTTGAGTTTAAGCCTCAGCGGCTTGAGCTCATCTTCTAGCTTCACATCGGAAAAATCACTTGGGTCAACTTGCAAAAAGCTCTGAAGCTGAGGAAGGGTTTCTTGAATAAAACAGGGTAAAAGATGCATGGGCAAAACGGTCTGAGCCAATGCTTCCAAATCATGGAGCCGCTGTCTTGTCACTAAAGGAGAGAAGGGATAATAGCAATCTTTATACAACATCCCTGGAGTTGTTGAAACAATCATACGAGCTTGAGACAAGGGAATTTCTTCTGAATTGGCTTGAATGGCGAGCCCCATCAAATAGTGAGGAAAAGGCTCTTTTAACTTGCAAGGCTTTATCCGAAGCGATGCCTCATCTTGGCTAAACTGCAAAGATTTCTCAAATCCTTCGAGATAAAATTCAGCACGAACTGTTTGCGTGATTGGTAAGCAAGCAGCTTTTCTGCAGACAGACAAAACCTTTCCCATCCCATCGTCATCGAAAACAGCGCTTTTAACGGCTTTTTCTGATTTCTCTTTTTCGATGAAATGAACCTCTTGTCGAATACGGGCTAAAATCTGTTCGACCTCTTCGCCAAAAGAGTCTAAACCTAAAACAACTCGTTCATTGCCTAAAAAGATGGGCTCTAACCGAGCAAGAGCTGTAAGAAATTGCCTGGGCGCTTGAATAAGTGTTGTTCTTCCCCTTGCCTGTCTCTTGACCGCAAATTGCAGCTCCCACGCCCTTTGGCCAGATACAACTATGGGGCTAAAAGAAAAGAGAAGCACGCCTGCAAATTGGCCATCTTTGACATCGGATGGAATGAGCAGCTGCCTCATTAGAGCGTACGCTTTTGCATATTCTTGAGACTCAATCTTATGATCGCTTTTTTGACTATTTTTAGATGGAGAAGATGCAGCCTGTTTTTCACCCTGTCTTTCGCAAGGGCATCCTTCAGACACTCCATGTTCCTCGAGGAAAAAAAAGAGCGCTGCCAAATGCTGGCATTCAAATTTCTGCGGGCAATCACATTCGGAATCAACTAATGACACATCGGAGAGACGAAATTCTAAGCGGCAGGCATGCGAATCATCCCATTGCCCTTTCACATGGGCAGATACCAATAAAGAACCTTTTTGATGCTTCGATGAGCATGAGACAACGGACTTTTTTTCAAAGAGCAGCTTTCCATCTTTAAGAATAGCTGGAGTAAACTCTGCCTTAAGTTTTCTCAAATTTAACTGCTTTTGCTCATCGACTACGGATTCTTGCACTGATCTAATCCTCGTTTGAAACATGATGTGCCAAATGTATATAAATCGAACTTTAAATAGGCAAGCACTCAGTTTTTTTTATTTTTGTCGTTGAACGATTTGCAAAGTCAAACTGAATCTCCACTTGAGGAAAAAAGAGGTCAATAGCTACTCTCTTTCAAGTTCATTAACTAAAAAAATTGCGGGTGTAGCTCAGCTGGTAGAGCGTCAGCTTCCCAAGCTGAATGTCGCGAGTTCGAATCTCGTCGCCCGCTAAGATAATGACAATAGACGGCCCAAATTGGGGTCAAGTAATGCGGGTCAAGAAATGCGGGTGTAGCTCAGTGGTAGAGCATCACGTTGCCAACGTGAGGGTCGTGGGTTCAAATCCCATCGCCCGCTTAATTGTTCGACAAATCTTGAAGGAACTGCAGCAAGAATTTTATTTTGGCAGTCCCTAAATTTCGCGGGTGTAGCTCAGTGGTAGAGCATCACGTTGCCAACGTGAGGGTCGTGGGTTCAAATCCCATCGCCCGCTTCATATATTTTTTTTAGAGAGCCTTTTGCAAAAGGCTCAGATTAATTTCGAGGGTGTCTCGTGGAAAATCCCGATATTCGTGAATTTCAAAGTGATGAACTTCATGTACTCATGAAGGAAAAACCAGGCTGCGTAGTGCGCTTGGAAGTGACAACAACTCCAAAAGCAGTTGCTGCCGCCTATGAATCGGCACATAAAAAGGTCAAAAAGGAAGTCTCTATTCCAGGCTTTCGAAAGGGCAAAGCGCCCGATGAAGTCATTCGGAATAACTTCCGAGATATAGTTGATCGGGAAGCCAGAACAATCCTTCGCGCTATTGCTTTTAAGGAAGCCACAACTCTTTCAGGCCGCTCTCCCTTTAATGATCAAGCCGTACGAAAAGCTGATCTTAAACGCGCATCCATGGAAGAGGGAGCTCAGCTTATTTTTGAGTATGAGTCTGCCCCTGTTGTTCCCAATATTGAGACAGCTCACTTAACTGTTAAGCGTGTAGAGCCTAAGCCTCTGGATCAAATCTTTGTTGAAAAAGCATTCCATAGGCTACTTGAAAATCATGCAACCTATACTCCTATTACCGATCGCGCAGCTTCGGAAGGTGATTTTGTCAAAATTGATGTCGATGTTATCGACTCACCTGCAAGAAACTTAGTTTCCGATCGAAGAGTTCCTCTCCGAAAGGGCGAGTGCAGCGATTGGCTCTTCGATGCACTTCTTGGAATGCGGACAGATGAGTCCAAAGATATAGATGCGCCAGAAGAAAAGGGTGATGGTGTAAAAGAGATGCGCCGCTGCCGTGTGTTCGTAAAAGAGATCACTCAGTGCTCCCTTCCAACCGAAACTCCAGAACTTTTAAAAGAGCTGAACGCCGAGAGCTTTGTCGCTTTGAAAGAGCGTATCAAAGCGCGTCTTGAACTCGATGAGCAGGAGGCTGCAAATGAAGATATGCGCCGCCAGCTTCGAAATGAGCTTATACGCCACTATGCTTTTGATCTGCCTCAATCACTGGTCCAGGCAGAAACGACTGCACGCCTTGCGCAGTTAAAACCGAAAAATGAGCCTGCTCTTCCTTATGAAAAAGATAAAACGGATGAGATGAGAAAAGAGGTTCTCGAGGAAGTCAAGCGCTACTTTACCTGTATGTTTTTGCTGCAAAAGTTGGCCCAAAAGCACAACTTTGAAGTTTCTGAAAAAGAGTTTTTTGATGAGATGACTCATCAGCTCTTTTATACTCCTGCAGAAAAACGGGTAATTTTTGCCGATCAAATCGATGCAAGCCGCCAGCGCATCTATATGAACATCATCATGAGAAAAGTAGAAGATATGCTGATTGGCGCAATTACTGGTGCAAAAGAGGATCATGGTGATCACACATCCTGTTCCTGTCCGCATCATTAAATTAGCTTTAATTAGGCTCTTTTTTATAAATTTACCACAGAGCACACAGAGAGAGGGATGAAATTCTCTCTGTGTGCTCTGTGATCTCTGTGGTAAAAAAAATGAACAGAAACTTGTAAATTGTATAGATATCGCAAGATGGTTAAGACTACCATGGTTAAGACTACCCAGGATTCTTAAGGCTCTATATTATGGAAGAAAACGAACGAAAAAAGGATGAAGGATCAACTATGTCAGAAAAACGCCAGCCTTCCTCTATGTCTTCCCTAACTCCCTACGTCATTGAAGATACAGGACGCGGCGAGCGAGTAATGGATATCTACTCCCGCCTGCTCAAGGACAGGATTATCTTCCTTGGGACTGAAATCAACGACCATGTCGCAAACGTCGTCATCGCTCAGATGCTTTTCTTACGGATGGAAGATCCAAAAAAGGATATCCACCTCTACATCAACTCTCCCGGCGGCCATATTACCGCAGGGCTTGCCATCTATGACACGATGGCTTCTCTCAACTGCGCAATCAATACCTTTTGTATTGGCCAGGCAGCCTCTATGGCAGCCCTTTTACTTGCTGCAGGCACACGTGGAAAACGTTTTGCACTTCCAAACAGCCGCGTAATGATCCACCAGCCTTGGGGTGGCATTGGAGGAACATCTGCAGACATTGCTGTACAGGCAAAAGAAATTCTCTATATGAAGCACCGCCTCGCTGAAATCCTTGCAGACTGCTGCCAGAAGCCTATTGATAAAATTAAAGAGGACTCTGAACGCGACTACTTTATGAGCGCGCAAGAGGCCGTTCAGTATGGCATTGCTGATGAAGTACTTTTTACAAACAAGAAGCCTATCTAAAACTGTATGAATAAAAGACCAACAGATAAAGAAACTGCATGCTGCTCCTTTTGCGGACGGCCTGAAGATCTCGTTGAAAAGCTTATCGCTGGCCCGAACGTATATATCTGCGAAAAATGCGTTCAGCTCTGCAGCGGCATTCTTGAAAAGAAAAAAGAGCCTTCAGAGCCCTTCCAGGTTAAAGTTTTAAAGCCAAGAGAGATTAAAGCGCATTTAGATGAGTACATCATTGGCCAGGAAATGGCAAAAAGAGTCATCGCTGTTGCCGTCTACAACCACTATAAGCGTATAACAAAGTCAGAATCAGCCGGAATTGAATTTAATAAATCAAACGTTCTGCTCTTTGGCCCTACAGGCTCTGGTAAAACGTTGATTGCACGCACACTTGCACAAATTTTAGATGTTCCCTTTGCTATTGCAGATGCCACCACACTCACAGAAGCAGGCTATGTTGGCGAAGACGTTGAAAATATCATTTTACGCCTTCTCCAAAATGCTGATTTTGATGTGGCTAAAGCTGAAAAAGGAATTATCTATATCGATGAAATCGATAAGATCCACCGCACAACCTCTAATGTCTCAATCACTCGCGATGTCTCAGGCGAAGGGGTGCAGCAAGCTCTCTTGAAAATCGTTGAAGGAACAATTGCCAACGTTCCGCCCAAAGGGGGAAGAAAACACCCAAATCAAGAGTATATCCGTGTAAATACTGAGAATATTCTCTTTATTGGCGGCGGAGCATTCGTTGGACTTGATAAGATTATCTCTCGGCGCTTGGGCAAGGCAACCATTGGTTTTGGCACTTCTGACAAAGAGAGAGAATCTATCGACTTAAGCGAAAAGAATAAACTTTTAGCAAAAGTCGAACCTGAAGATTTCATTCAATTTGGCATGATTCCCGAGTTCATTGGCAGGTTTAACAGCATTGCCAACTGCAACGAGCTCTCAGAAGAGGATTTGGTGCATATTCTCACGGAACCGAAGAATGCAATTGTGAAGCAATTCCAAGCGCTCTTTGCTATGGAAAATGTGCAGCTTGAGTTCACACCTGCCTGCTTAAAAGCCATTGCCCATAAAGCACATGAAGCGGGAACAGGCGCTCGAGCGCTTCGCATGATTTTAGAAAATGCTATGCGTGATCTCATGTTCGAGGTTCCAACCGATCCGACCATACAGCATATTACAATGGACGAGCCGAGCATCACCTTCAACACTCCTCCCGAAATTAAACGGTCGGTTGCTGTCTAAAAAAGTCTTAATCTCTTAAGATATTCGTGCTCGTTAGATATTCGTGCCAGATCCCGGGGCACGAATAATTTAAGTAGAAATGGCCTACTTTAAGCATAAAATTCAACAAATTACTGCTTATTAACCTGGTTTTTTAATATTTTTCTTGTTTATTCAATTTTTTCCTGTCCAGCTATTTGTGTATAATTAAAATTTATACTATAATCCCTCATAAGGAGGAACGGTAAAGACCGCAAGGTAGAGACCGCAAAATCCTCCAAGAATTTTAACCCAAGTGCCAGAAAAGGTTGAGTTTGAACTCATCCGTCGTAGGGCAGAGAAGGGAGGGATCAAAACAATGTCCCAAAATATTTATAACTTTGTCGTACCTACATCGACGCCTGGTGTGCCGTTTGTTCTAGATCCACGTGTTTTCGACTCTCAGATTTCGGCAAACTCGCAAGCCTACTACGAGACTTTATTGACTGCTCTTCAGGGATCTATTGATTCAGTAGAAGGCGGCACTGGCAGTACAGCCAACGCAGCTTCAGACGTCCAACAACTGCTCAATGCACTCAATGCCTGGTCTCAAATGGAGGAAGTAAATGGGGCGGGTCAGCAGGTGTATGGCCCTGGTGTAACGAATGGCGTTGGCGGCAGTTCGCTCGCCACGACAACTGTTGGTTCGACTCCGGGTGCTACTCCAGTTATTAGCTTGCCTGCAATCACTTTAAGCACCGGTCAAGTCATTCAAGCAAACAACCTCACGACAACCATGAACCAATACATGGCTTCATCGGTTGACAACCTTACCCGAACCATTCGAAGTGCTGGATGGGATCCAATAAACAATCCAACTCCTGGTGATGGTTCCGATACAGCTGCTTTAACAACCCTTCTTACAGGCACGGGCCCCCAAATCTATAACGTTGATGGGCTCCTCACTCAAGGACTTTCTGCCGCATCCCAAGCAATGATTATTGGAGATGCAACGACACAGTCCAATTCACTCCAACAAGTGCTCATGGTTGATTATATTCAGCAAGGAAACGATATACTCTACAATGAAATGTCCCAACTGCAAAGCGCTATCAACGTAAACAATAATGCGCTCTCCTACCTTAACTCGCTGCAAGACCTTATGAACCAAAAAGACCCGCAGCAATTTTTAATGCAGCTGCAAACCTTGAGCACTACAAATTTATCCACACTTGGCGACACTCAGTATAACTCGTTTGAACAGCAAACCTTCAACCAAACTCTTGGCACCGTACCCAAATTCACGGATAGTGATGCTGCATCGTACATTACAGCCTTGACAAACTCTGGAACAGATGGACTTGCACAAGGTGCATTTCAGACTCTTTCAAATACCATGACTCAATCCTACACGTACAGCGTTACACAAATACAATCAAACCTCACCTATCTTATCCAGCAACTCCAAGGCCAAGGAGCAGCCGGATCGAGCTTGCAGCAGTCTCTGACACAAATTCAGAATGACTTTACTGCTGCACAAACGGCAAGCCCCAGCGCTGCTCTTAATACTTGGATACAAGATATTACCAACGGTACTGAGGGTAACTATCAGAACGACTTAAACAACGCGATTGTTGCATCCCAAGCATTTAACGACACAGAACGTACCAATCTGCAGCAAGTCATGTTCGTCTTTGAGGAGTTTTACAAATCTGCAACGGACATGCTCTCAAGACTTACTCAACTGATTGAAAAAATGGGCGATGCTATCAACAGATAACTTGTAACCGTTAATTTGTAACCGCTAACTTGCAACCGATAAAGAGGAGCTAAAGGAAATAAATGACATTTCCAATTCCTTCCGGTTTTTACAGCAATTATATGACAGCGTATGAAGGGACGCTTTCTTCTACCCAACAACAATCTCTCTGGGCCAATTTTTGTACATTTAACGGCATTACAGCAACAACTCCCGACACCCCTGAACTGCAAGCTCTCTTTGTCAACTACATACAAAGCATCCAGAAGAATAACGTAGTCCTTGGTGCAACGGTCAACTACTCACCCGATCAATATCGCGCTAACCTTGTTCTCTCAAGTGCATTCCAAAGTGTTTCCAGTATGCTGGATACTTTGCAAAATACCATTGCCATGCAAAGCGGCGTCTTGACGTCCTTAGGTACTCAGCAACAAAACTATGAAACAATGATGTCGCGAGTACCAAACTATGTTGCAGGACCTGGCGGTACAATCTCCGTTAATACTTCCGATATTGCCAACTTCACCTTTGGATATGATAACACCTCGCTCAAAGATATCATCGATTGGGGCGCAAACCAAGCATTGGCCACGCCAAATACACCCGTCACCTTTAACATCGGACCAATTGGCTTTAACTTCTCTGTATCCTCATCTGGCGGAACAAGCACTTTGCAGTCCAGCATATCGAGCTCATTTGCCGGATCGCCCTTGGGCAGTATTTCTGCAGCCACTTTTGCAACAGCCGCTACCACCAATGTTGGCAATGTCGGACAGTATCCATCTGCTGTTGAAGCTCTCACAAATTCCTATTTAGCCAACCCCTCAGGCACATATACCGACGCTTTTCAGCTTCCAAATAATTATTTAGCGCAGCTCTCAAACGTTGGCTCAAACATGAAGGCACAAGTGTACCAATTAGACCCGACGACGCCTGCAACTCTTGCCGAAGTTCCCGGTTTTTCAGCTCTCTTTAATGATCCAGCTTTTGTATCTCAATTCACAACTATGATCAAGAACAACAACACGGGCGCCTTAGGAGATAACGATAATAACTTTACTTATGGCGGGTTTACCTTTATTGAGAATAACTCCGGACTCGTAAATGGTCATATCGATGCCCTTAATGTCTATTTAGGCAATACCCTTATCGGCCAGCTGCCCGATCAGATTATTGGAAGCACCTATTTTGTAGGCGGCTCTAACTTAGATGCAAACCTTGTCACAAACGTTTGGAATACTCTCCTCGGCGTATCAGGCCCTGGCACCTACACTTTAACCCCCATCTCTCCTAATATTACCGTTCCACTGCCGAGCACCGGATCTTCTTATAGTAGCGTCGGCGGTGTGACGAATACTACTAATCTCTGGAGCGACTTAATCCAACCCTACACTATTTCAATGCCGGCAGTTACTGCAAATTCAACCCCCTTGGCCCTATCAACTGCGGCAGAATCAGCATGGCAAAGTACTATTTCTCAAACTCAAAATGCTTCGGTTTTGAGTTCCCTGAATGGAACACCAGCCATTACAGGACGCCTTCTTGGAAACACAGGAACAACTACAGCTGACGTAAACGACAACAACAGCCAGGCAGAACAACGGGGCGAAGTAAACGCCCAGCTTCAGAATTACATCGAGAACATCCGCTCGCAAGAAAGTGCTGTTACTGCACAGATTACTGCATTTCAGACCACTATATCTGGATCTAACACCGCCATCACCAATCAGACAAACTTGCTGTCAGCGATTGTCGATGCCATCGATCAAACGATGCAAGATGTATTTAAAAGCCGATGATATCATCGGAGGAGTTATACTATGACACTACCGTCAGGCGCCTATGGGGCCATACTCAATGGTTATATGGGATTCTTAAGCCAGCAGGATCAACTGACTGTATGGGAGAACTATTTAACCAAAAACGGCTTAACGGGCAACCCTCCAGAAACTGTACAAGGGCTTACCTCATTCAATCAGTTTGTTCAGGGCACTGTTGGCTCCCTAGAGGTGAACCAGGGAGTTTATTCTCCTGAGCAAGTAATCAAGCTTAGAGTTGTCTTTGAGACATTCGCAATGGCTCTTGACATGCTGAATCAAATCCAAAAAACCGAGCAAGTATTAAGCAATGCGCTTCTTTCCAATACGAATCAGCAAGATGCCTATACGAACATGCTCTCGGCTTTGAACCTCTATGTTCAAAACCCAAATCAAGGCATAACCGTTAATTCAACGAATTTCGGCGCCACCTCTTATGGATATCAAAACATCTCCCTCAATCAAATCTTCCAATATGGCGTTAATGCGATTCAGGGTGATGGCCAAACTGCAGTCGTTCCTCTCTACACTCTTCCAGAAGATCCTTCAAACCCCAACTCACCTCTTGATACCTATGCAATTGAATTTGTGGGTTTAGGAAACGCTGTTACTGCGAACATTTTAAAAAACGGTGCTTTAATTCTATCGAGTAATCCTGGCAACGCTGGTCCTTATGTCTATCAAACTCAATACCAAGCTACACAGAGCCTAGCCACAACTAATCCGCAAAGCAATGAATCGCTTATCGATCCTACTGCCACTCAACTATTGAACCAACTTCTTGCTCAATCTCTTCCAGCGGGCACGATCGGTTCTGAATATCCATCTCTGAGCGCAATACTACCAGGTGTCTTTGCAGCCTCCGCTACCAACCCCGTAACTAATTTGAGCAACTACTACATAGGCGGCGGACAAGTCATTACTGAAAAAGCCTTAGAGGCAAACTCCTACTTCGCAACCACCGATGCATCCTATACACAATTTGTTCAGCTTCCAGGCAATGTGGCAGCAACGATCTCAACAAATTCAAATCAACAAATGCAGATACAGCCCTATATAGTAGATAACAGCGCTACTTCTGGAACTGGAGCGACCATTCCTGGACTTGCAGCTCTCTTTAACGACCCCGTATTTAATACTCAGTTCAGCGCTATGGTTTATAACACTGCGGTCGATAGTGCTGGGCGCAGCATTACATACGGAGGCTTTACCATTTACGATGGCGTCATCTTTCCTAATGATGTCTCGCCAAACGTTGATGGCTTAAGCGTCTACGCAGACAACACAAACCCACCCACCCTCCTCCTGACTACGCACGACGATCCTCAACTTCACGACTTCGACGTTCCAAACTATGGTCAGTACGTTTGGAATTACTTAATGGCAAGCCAATCACTTGGCTCCTACACCTCAGTTCCCCTTTCATCACCTGTTACTGCATCATTGCCCGTTAGTGGAAACTACTCTTTCATTCCGGGACTTGCAGCTGCCTATACCGACTCAACACCCCAGGGCAACGGGAATACATTTGCAACAAACTTCGATTCTGCCGTGGCTTCCGTCTCTCCACAGGTAAATTCCAATCCAAATGCAAGTGCGTCTGTTTCAGCTACGGAAGATGGTAATAACTTTGTATTTTTACTTAGCCAGTATGGATCCGCTGTTCGTGTTCAGGTCTCAGAAAACGGCAATCAACTCTACAATGGCAACCTTGCAAATGCTATTATTGCTTACCCGCCTGCTGGATACCCAGGTCCCCAGCCTGTTTGGGATGGCATCGGCGCTGATTTTCCAGCCTACGAATTAGCATTATCTGCCTGGGTAAGCCAATATGCTACATGGACAACTACCTATGGCCAGAGCCTTTGGAATACTTTACTGGGGTCTCCGCAAACACAGCAATTATTCATTGATTCCCTATCTGAAGGCCAAGATGCTAGAAACCTCTGGGGTAATCTTCTCTCCCTTTCAGTCCCTGCAATCCCAGCACAAACGATTCTTACAGGAGGAGAGGGAGTAACAGTCAATGGAGTCACAGCTCAAGCTACAGCCATTCCCTGGAGAGCTACAGGCGATTTTAACTCCGCAACTGACACGACCTATACTGCGGATATTACCTATGCACAACAGCAGCGTGCTGAATACAACGCACAGCTGCAAGTGTATATTGACAACGCCCGATCACAGCGACAAGCAATTATTAATAACGCAAGCCCATTGCAATCAGACCTGACACAATCACAACAAGAAGTGACTCAAATGTCCAACCTGCTTCAGTCTATAATAGATAGCTTGAAGGGAATTATAAGCTCGATTACTAGGTAAAAGAAAGGATACGTATATGATACCGCCTCCTGCATCAGGACCCTATGCAAATATCTTGAGTGGATTTTTAGGGTTTTTAACTAAAACTCAGCAAGAAGATTACTGGAATGGTTTTCTTGCGCTCAACAACCTGCAATCAAACCCCTCAAACACAGACCCTGAAACCCTCGAACTCTTTACAAACTATGCAAGTAAAGTTGCAGCGACCATTGCATTCGTTGGTAAAACGCAGATTGTCTTTTCTGTTTTTGAAATTCTATCTCTCTTGATGAACACGATGACGAGCACTCAGATTTCAACTCAACAAAATCTTCTCTACTGGACAGAGAAGCAGGAAGCCTATACCACTATGGCCACCAAAGTTCCTGTATACACGTCGTTTGCCCCCTCAACTCTGTTTACCTCACTCCCATCAGGCATCTCTCCAAACGCAAATCCTGCCCAGTACCAACTTGGCTATGCCAATCTTACTATGCAGGACGTCTTAAACTCTATGCAAGCAACTGCTCAAAAGGGCCAAAGCGTGGTATTCAGCATGGCTGCTACGAATGGGTATGTCAACGATGGCCTAAACAGCGTGTACCCTGATCCGACGTCCAATTGGATTACGATGACTGCTACGCCAGTTGCAGGCTCAAATCCCCCGACGTATACCTTTTCAGCTCAAGCCTTCTATCAAACGGTCGCGCATGCAGCAGGAGGATATTACGGCATTAATAATAACTCAGTACCCGTAGTTACCTCTGCACCTATATCAACCACAGCGGATACAGCGACCCAGATAACTGCAATGAATTCAGTCTTTTGGCAAGCTTTCCAGTCCTATTCTGGTTTTCAGACCTACCCTCCAGGCATACCATGGTCTGCATCAGTGTATACTGGTTTTGTTGGAGTAAACTTTTCTCTTACACCACCCGCTAATGTCCCCGTTACCCCCGTACCGAGTATCCCGAACCAAGATGCGGGACAACTTACAAACACCGATATAGTAAACACTACGGACATTCGCTTTGCTCAAAATCCCGATATTCCCTACCACGATATTCAATTATTGGGTGTCCAAACATCCGTATTTCCTAATACCATAACCGCAGCTCTACAAGCCAATTCCGCATCTGACGCTCAGCGAAGAGCTGCAGAGAACGCAAGTCTTTCAACAGACTTAAATGCTATTCAAACGAAGAAGGATATCCTCCAAAACTTGGAGGACAGCGAATCACGCACCGTCGACTCTTCTTCTCAAGGAAGATTGCAATTGAGCAACGTTTTTCAAGCTACCGTCCAATCGCTGAGTAACATTCTTAACACTCTGTATCAGTGACAGTTGCTCACTGTTTAGCAGTTCCAAGCCTCAGCCTCTATAGATAAATTAAACTTAATTCTATATAATGAGAGTGAAGGCGAGTTGCCATGATGAAATATCCAAAGAGGAGCTTTTCTATGGATAGAGAACCCAATGAAGCTGGCGAAAATGAAGCACAAGAAACGGAAACAGATTTTGACACTCTCAAGGGCCACCTCACGGGCGAGGACTCAGCTGATATTCGAGAAAAGCTCATAAAGGCTGGCGCACTAGCTGGAGCGCCCACTCGAGAGACTCTTGAAACGCTTATTACGGGAGCCGCAAATAAAGGCGTCATGCCGAAAGAAGCGCTCAAGATCGGAGATGATGCCATGGAAGCAATTTACTCTCAGGGCTACACTCTCTACAACCAGGGTAAATATAAGGATGCATCCTACGTTTTTCGACTGCTGATGCTCCTCGATTATTTAACTCCGAAATATATCCTAGGCCTTGCAGCCTGTTACCATCGATTAAAGGAGTATAAGAACGCTGCAAACATATACCTTTTGTGCGGCACTTTGGATACGACAAATCCTCTGCCGCATTACCATGCAGCTGACTGCTATTTACAACTTGAAACTCCAGAGCTTGCTATTTTCTCACTAGGACTCGCTATCACTGCAGCAGGCGACCAGCCGCAATTTGCTGTAATTAAAGAGCGTGCAACACTGATGAAGAATACCCTCGAAAAACAGATCCAGGAAAGGATAGAGGCTGCTTCAAGCGCAAAAGAAAAGACAACTTAAAAGACATCAGATGTGCTCTATTTAATTTTGCTATTTTAACAAAATCACTAAGGGTTTTGGCTATGTCTGCTTATAATGCCAACCAATCACCCGATCAAATGCCCTATCAGCCGCCCACATACATGGACTATGTGCAAAATGATCCAAGAGGAAATGTGGTTGCTCTTGGCCCAGATGGAACTCTTGTACTCAAACACGAATCGGAAGATGGATTATCAGCTATCGCCGATAATCTTGCAAGGCGTGACAGGGCATCTGCCTTCCACAGGCTGGAAGCCAATACGCATCTTCCAAATCTTGAGTCGCCCTCCGACAAATCAACCCCTCATGATCTACCAACCTACAATTTGGCCTATCAGCTTCTCTTTGGCTCCACAATCGGTTTGTTTGATGATATTTCAGGAGGCAAGAAGGGGAATAAAGATGATGTAGAGTTTGCTCGAAGTGGAAACTCGATGAGCGGCACAACTACCATTTCCGATCTTGAAAATGGATCATCAGACCCCTCTGTGCAAAGATCCCCTATTACTGGACAAACACGGCAGGCAGACATCTTGCAATATAATTTAAATCAACCGCTGACAACTCCCACGCCTGCGCCGGATGCTTTACTTAATACTATTAGCCAGCTTGGGGCAAAAACCCCAACTCAAGTTATTCAAACAAATCAAAACCTGCAGTCATCCGATCCACAAGTGGTGCTGAACACTATCAGCTCAATGGTCAATTGGAGCAAAATTCCAAGTAATCAAATATCAAATGTCCAATCGCAGCTGAAACAACTTTCAGAGCAAATAGCCGACAAAAATTCCGATGGGGGTGCCATAGGATTAAAATCGGGACTCTTTGTTGGGCTGCTTATGACATTATCAGCAATGGTCAAACCATCACTTGCAGGCTTATCGCAGGCTACCCAAGATGCTACAGGAGAAGCCATTACCGATATCGCCCAAGGATATACCGATGTAGCAACCGTGCTCTCCTCTTCAAACAAGCCCGCCTCTCCAGAATTTTTAGCACTTAACGGACAAGATCCGGATGCGGCAAAAAAAACTATTCTCTCTCTTTTAAACCAAATCCCTGGTGCTAAAAACCTCTCTAAACAAGATCAAGATACGCTTGTTGCAGCCCTCACCTCAGGCATTCTTCAGGGTAATAAAGATGGCTCTCTATATGCTCTTCGATCAGATGATCCGAGCGTTGTCGAAGCGATGCTTACATCCCTGCTCAAAAATATCCCGTTTCCAGCAACTGTTGTACCAATAGTAGCCTCTCTTTCTAAAGAGATAGCAGCTATTAATGGCCCTCAGCTTCAAGCGCAGATTCTCTCCGATAGTCCTACAGCCATTGAAGATGCCCTGAACCAAAAAACAGGGATGTATAACATTTCCATGCGTCCTGAATCTGTCCATTTAGTTGGAAACTATTTAAAAATACTCGCTGCAGCTTTAGCCTTCTTAGCTCAAGTCAGATGTGCAATTGTTACTATAGAAGGTACTATCAGCCAAGCTCAGGCCAACTCCCGAATTGCAAACATCAATGACCAGATGGCGATTGCCGCTCAACTCTATACAGTCGCTATAGATAAAGCTAAGGCACAGCTTGCGGGCAATATGAAGAGTATTATGACATCAAATACGCTTACTTTATTAATGCCCATAATATCCATCTGCATAGCAGTTGTCTGTTTTGTCATTGCCGTTGGCGGTATTATTGCAGCCATTCCATCAGGCGGATTGTCTACTTACGGAGCCGTAGCTCTCATCGGCTGCATCATTGGGGCCGTTATATGCGCCGTTGTCGTCGTTGTATCAATAGCTGACGCCATTTGCACATGGGTGCATGGCGAAGGCCTATTTGATACTATCTATGACGCCTTGGGCATCGAAGATCAGACCCTGCGGTCAATCCTCACTGCACTCATTCAAGTGTTGACCGTTTTACTTATTACCATCTGCACATTAGGTGTGGGAACTGGCATAGCAATCGCAGAGGCTGCCGGAAGAGTTTCTGCAATGTCATTACAGTTTGCAGCTCGAATAGTAATGAACGTAATAGTTCAAGCAATAAAGAGCCTCTTTACGACACCAATAGGCATTGAACTTATTGGCTACGCATTGACTGCGGTTATGTCATCCGGAGTGATCTATCAAATTGTCTATGCCATAGCTGTAGCTTCCGGGATGTCTCAAGCTGCTGCTCAGCAGCTTGCGATGATCCTTAATATCCTCAGTATGGTCATCTGCTCCGTAATGTTGCTTGCTGCGGGAGCTGCTGGGGGAATAGCAAAATCTGTCGGTGAAGCAGGAGGAGTCATTCCTGCAATAAAAACTGCAATAGGAAATATTGGTCAAAAAATAGCAGAATTCCTCACCACAATTGCAGATGCCGCTAAGGCAATATTCACCTTTTTTAAATCGGCTGCAGCGGCAATAGTAGACCCTATAACAAGTTTAAAATCCCTTTTTCAATATCTCAAAGATAATATCATGGACCTGTTTGAAAGTCTTGGAAACTCT
>JABDGV010000014.1 GCA_013285825.1 Bacteroidota bacterium | reverse complement strand
AGTTTTTCGAAGGCATCTCCAAATTGCGCAGCGCAATCAAAGAGGCTCAAAAATATCTTGGCGACCTTCAAATCATCGTTCATCCTGGAGCTGGCGCCTATATTGCCGGTGAAGAGACAGCGCAGCTCAATTCTTTAGAAGGATATCGAGCAACGCCCAGGCTCAAACCACCCTTTCCAGCAGTGTCTGGCCTTTATGGAAAGCCAACGATCATCAACAACGTCGAAACCCTTTGCAACGTTGTTCACATTGTCAATCGAGGTGTTGAATGGTATCTGAGCATTGGAAAACCCAAGAACAGCGGAACCAAAATTTTCCAGGTGAGCGGACAGGTAAAGAAGCCTGGATGCTACGAATTTCCTCTTGGCGTCTCTCTTCGGGAAGTATTAGAAGCAGCTGGGGGAATGTTTGAAGGAAGACAATTTAAAGCGTGCTATCCGGGAGGGTCCTCTTGCTCGCTTCTAACAGCTAAAGACCTTGATATCTCGATGGACTTTGAAACGCTTGCAGCGAGAAACAGCGCTCTTGGAACAGCCTCAATCATTGTTATGGATGATAGCGCTGACATGGTGAAAGTTGCTCATAGGCTCATGCAGTTTTACCAAAATGAATCGTGCGGCAAATGCACCCCTTGTCGAGAAGGCACACGCTGGACAACCCAGATGCTGGCAAGAATTGAGGCAGGAAGGGGCACATTTAAAGATTTAGATGTGATAAATGATGTATGCCGAAGCATGGCAGCAACTTCCTTTTGTCCTCTGGCCGTAGGCGCTGCCCCTCCTGTGATAAGTGCAATTACTGAATTTCGAGATGAGTTTGAAGCCTATATCCGGAAAAATCCTACCCCTAATAAACCTCCTATAATGAAGATCAACTACCCATATGTCTGAAAAACCCCTAATCAATCTTACTATTGATGACATACCGATTTCAGTTCCTAAGGGCACAACCGTCTATCATGCCGCCAAACAACTCGGAGTTCATCTTCCCATTTTTTGCTATCAAGACCGTATGCCCCCCTTTGGTGCCTGCAGAGTCTGCCTTGTTGAAGTTGAAAAGATGGGCAAACTTCAAACCTCCTGCACTTTGGAAGCAACCGAAGGAATGGTCGTTCGAACAGAAGCCAAATTGGCCGTAGATGGAAGAAGAGAAATTTTAGAATTCCTCCTCATCAACCACCCGCTTGATTGCCCCATTTGCGATCGAGGCGGAGAATGCCCTCTGCAAGACCAAGCACTCGAATTTGGTCCGGGGATCAGCCGCTTTTATGAGGAGAAGCGCCATTTCAAAAAGCCCTATTCCTTAGGACCTGTTCTTAAGCTCGATCGGGAGCGCTGCATCGCCTGCGCCCGCTGCACCCGTTTTGGAGATATTGTTGCAGGCGACCATGCCCTTGAATTTATCGACAGAGGATATAAGACCGAAGTTGGAACTCCTGATGGAGGCCCAGCAAAGTCCAAATTCATCGGTAATACGATTCAGATCTGCCCTGTAGGGGCTCTTACCAGTGATGTATATCGATTCCGAGCCCGCCCTTGGGATAATAAACCTACTCCCTCCACCTGCACCTTATGTCCTGTCGGCTGCAGCATGATTCTCGATTCTAGAGATGGAGAGATTGTGCGTACCCGCTCTTGTGAAAACAGGGAAGTAAATGACATCTGGCTTTGCGATAAGGGCTGGTTTGGATATGAGTTTTCATCCAGTAGAGACCGGCTGAAAACTCCCCTAGTACGTAAGAATGGCGAGCTGCAACCGGTGAGTTGGAATGAAGCGCTCGCTTTGATTGCTGACAAAGTCAATGAAGCCAAGCCTCAGGGCAAAATTGCAGCCCTTGGAGGCGACTGCCTCACCGTAGAAGAAAACTACCTCTTCCAAAAACTTGTACGCGAGTCTATGGGCTCAAACCATATCGATCATCGCGTAGGCATGCCGATTACTGGCTCTGATATTGAGTACGGCATGGAGATCTCAATTGGTGAATGCGAAGAGCTCTCTTATGCAATTCTTCTCGGCTGCGATATTACTGAAGAGTTTCCCATTATATGGCTCAGGCTTAAAGCTGCTATCAACAAGGGTGCAAAGGTACTCTTCTTCGGCCATTACGCACCCGAAATTGCAAAGTACCTTGAAAAGACCATCCTCCATGCTCCAGGACAAGAGCTTGAAACAATTCTAGCCAATAAGCCGCAATTGAGCGGCAAAGGCGCCCTCTTTGTTGGACGGCAATATTTAGCATCATACCAACATGCAGAAGTTTTGAAAGAACTTGAACGGTGGAAAGAGAGCATCCCCGACCTCTCCTTAAATCTGATGATGGGCCGAGGAAACAGCATGGGAGCGCGCTTTTCTGGAATGGAGCCATCTCATGACGGCCTCAATGCTATCCAGATTATAGAAGAGGCTGCCAAATCGGCCTGGGACTTTCTCTACATTGCTGGATGTAATGCGGCTGTAAAATACCCTCAAGCGCTCTGGAACGAAGCTCGAAAAAAGCTGAAATTCTTAGTTGTTCAAGATCTCTTTCTTACAGAAACAGCACGTCTTGCCGATGTTGTACTGCCCACTTTGAGCTACGTCGAAAAGAGTGGAAGCTTTATCAACATTGAGGGACGTGTTCAAAAGATCAATCCTGGAAAAGAGATTCCTAACAACCTACTTAGTGACGGGGAAATATTTTTTAAACTGGCCTTTAGACTTGCCCACAATTTAACTCTTGATCTGGAACTTCCAACGGAAAGACTCAAGCCTAAACTGCACAACCTTCACACGATGAATATTTCTACTGACACTGGCATGAAGGCAACTTTTTCTCCTAAACTCATCGACCATGGCGTTCGCATGAAGCGTAATGAACATCTCGTTCAATTAGCTTCAGCGCCTGTCGTCCGAATTCATCCAAATGATGGACTAAAAGTAAAAGATAACTCCTCCATTCTCATACGATCTAAAAACGGCTCTCTCAAAGCTACCGTTTGCTTTGATAAAACTGTTGCCAAAAACTGTATTGTGATCCCGCTTGGCTTTGACGAAATCCCAGTCTATGAACTAGAAGCAAATCTTATTAATGGTTTACCGGTAGAGATTACATCATGTCAGTAACATGTATCGTTCTCATTAAAGGATTGGTGCTGATCGGAATTCTCTTCCTCTCTGCTGCATATATGACCCTTTGTGAACGAGTCTTGATGGCCCGAATGCAGTTACGGTTAGGGCCTAACCGAGTAGGACCATTTGGCCTGCTTCAACCCATTGCCGATGGTCTCAAGCTGTTAACCAAAGAGCGTTTCCAGCCAGACAATATTGAAATCTTTACCTATTGGCTTGCGCCAGCCATCTCACTCTTCATAGCTTTGGCTGTCTTCATGTTAATTCCCTTTGGAGATCCAATTGAAATTTTTGGCCAGACAATCACCTTATGGATCGCAAACGTAAATGTGGGACTTGTCTTCCTGCTCGCCTTAACGTCCCTTGCCGTTTACGGAGTCGTTCTTGCCGGTTGGTCCTCCAATAACCGCTACTCGCTTCTAGGCGGCCTTCGCGGAACGGCTCAGATGATCAGCTATGAAATCCCAATGGGGTTATCCCTTTTAACAGTTGTTTTGCTGGCAGGAACCCTGAACCTCTCAGAAATTGTAGCAGCGCAAAAAGACCACTGGTTTATCTGGACAAACCCTTTGAGTTTTATCATCTACATCATTACTGCCTTTGCAGAGACTAACCGAGCCCCTTTTGATCTTCCAGAAGCTGAACAAGAGCTTACCGGCGGCTATCATACTGAATATGGCGGCATGAAGTTTGCCCTCTTCTTCCTTGCAGAATACGTCAACATCCTCGCCGTATCTGCCCTAGCCGTGACCCTATTCTTGGGCGGCTGGTATGGCCCAGGCAATATCCCCATACTCTGGTTCTTCTTGAAGGTTGCATGCGTTGTCTTCTTTTTCATGTGGGTTCGGGCAACGCTTCCCCGATTTAGATATGACCAATTGATGAGCTTTGGATGGAAGGTGCTCATTCCACTTGCAACTGTTAACTTGCTCCTAACCTCCTATTTGGTGCTGAGATGAAAAAGAAGTTTTTGCAAGTTTTGGCTATGCTTCGGGGGCTTTTGATCGTACTCAAATACGCCTTTAAAAAGCCTATTACGATTCAGTACCCTGAACAAAAGAGAAAGCTTCCGGTTATATCCCGCGGACGCCACATTTTGACTAAATGGAAGGATGGTAAGGAGCGCTGTGTGGGTTGTGAGCTCTGTGCGATCGTCTGTCCAGCCCAAGCGATCACGGTGAGAGCCGCTGAAAATAAACCAGGAGAAGAGCACTCGCACGGCGAGCGCTATGCCGCAGATTTTCAGATCAATATGGCGCGCTGCATCTACTGCGGCCTTTGCGAAGAGGCGTGCCCGACAGGCGCGATCATCTTAGGCAATGACTATGAACTTTCAGGCTACACTAGAGAGTCGCTCATCTTTACCAAGGATCAGCTGACTGAAAAAAATCCCGGCGACTGCGGCCGCGATCCAAATAGGGAGATTTAAAGTGAATTTAATTCATCTCCTATTAGGATTGGTCATCATCCTCTCATCTCTCGGCGTTATTCTCTTAAAGAAACCTGTCCACTCCTGCCTCTCATTCTTACTCACTCTTATTACACTTGCTGCCCTCTACTTGCAGCTCTCAGCCCCCTTTATCTCCGTTATGCAGGTTTTAGTCTATGCGGGAGCCATCCTCGTTATCTTCATGTTTGTGATTGTGCTCTTCCAAGATGCCTATAAGCAGATTGCCGATTTTAAAGCTGAAAGCTCATCCTGGCTTATCTTTGTCGCAGCTTCCCTCTTTGTCATTGTTTTAGCGCTCCTTGGATCTCATTTGCAAAACATCAGCTACCCGCAAAACACGCCTATTGGCTTTGGAACCGTTGAATCCTTGGGAAAAACACTCTATCTCGACTTCTTCTTTCCTTTTGAGGCAGTGGGTGTTCTTTTCTTAGTTGCTCTTATCGGTGCTGTATATATTGGTAAAAAGGACGTGTGAAATGGATTTATCTCTCTTCCTCTTCATAAGTCTTGCGATGTTTACAATTGGCATCATTGGTGTTTTGACAAAGAGAAATGCGCTTATTCTCTTTTTGTCGATTGAGCTGATGCTCAACTCTGCAAACCTTCTCTTTGTTGCTTTTGCCAGATACTGGGGAAATTCGATCGGCTTGGCTTGGGTCTTCTTTGTACTGGTCCTTGCAGCAGCTGAGGCAGCCGTTGGACTTGCCATCCTCATCAACGCCTTCCGTTCGCGTGAAGTTGTTGATATCGATCAATATAATAGCTTAAGGGGATAAAATGGACCTCATACTCTGGGCAGGACTCTTTATACCCCTCGTCGGCTTTATACTCCTCATGACAACCAGCCTGTCCCGTTCCCTCATAGCTTCTATTGGCTGCGGAACCATCCTTCTCTCTTTTATCTGCTTTCTCAGCCTGGTTCTCACCAATACTACTGGAGATTTTACCCTCTTTACTTGGGTTCCAGTACAATATATCCAAGCGGACTTCTCACTTCATCTCGACCACCTCTCCCTTCTTATGACCCTGATCATCACTGGCGTTGGCTTCTTGATCCACCTCTATTCCGTTGGATACATGGACCACGATATTGATCTTGCCCGCTATTTTGCAGAGATGAACTTCTTTATCTTTAGCATGCTCTTACTTGTCCTTGCATCTA
The DNA here is from genome assembly GCA_013285825.1 of Bacteroidota bacterium. Lineage (GTDB taxonomy): Bacteria > Chlamydiota > Chlamydiia > Chlamydiales > FEN-1388 > JABDGV01. The sequence continues at coordinate 17,928 of JABDGV010000014.1, read as the reverse complement.
ACTTATTGCTCTTATTTGTCGGCTGGGAAGGTGTTGGCCTCGCCTCGTATCTGTTGATTGGCTATTGGTATGAAAAACCGGAAGCGGCCAAAGCTGCTACCAAAGCTTTTGTCGTCAACCGCGTCGGCGATTTTGGCCTCCTTCTAGGACTACTGCTCACCTTCTCTCTCTTTGGAACAGGAAATATTCAGGAAATCAATTCGCGGGTAGGCCATGAATTCTTAATGGGTGCCCCAATCATCGCCCTTCTTGCCTTTCTCTACTTTTGGGGAGCGTCAGGGAAGTCGGCCCAGATACCGCTCCATGTGTGGCTTCCCGATGCCATGGAGGGCCCAACACCCGTGTCTGCCCTTATCCATGCTGCGACCATGGTAACGGCCGGCGTCTACTTAGTAGTTCGCATGCATCCGGTCTTTCAAGTTGCACCAGCCATTCTGGAATGGGTGGGATATGTTGGAGGAGCAACCGCTCTCTTTGCAGCGCTATGCGCAACAAGCCAAAAAGATTTGAAGAGGGTTCTTGCCTATTCAACAGTGAGCCAGCTGGGGCTAATGTTCTTAGCCTGCGGCGTTCAAGCCTACTATGCAGCGATGTTTCATCTGACAACTCATGCCTTTGTTAAAGCCCTCTTGTTCCTTTCTGCGGGCAATGTGATTCATGTGATGCATGGCGAAACTGAGATGAGCAAAATGGGCGGTCTTGCCAAATACCTTCCCAAGACCAATGTCTGCTTCTTGATTGGCGTTCTTGCCATGTCGGGAATTCCGCCGCTTGCCATCTTCTTCAGTAAAGACCTTATCTTGGAAGAGGAGTTTGTTGCAGGCTATCGAACGCTCTATTATGCAGGCCTCACTGTATCTGTTCTCACAGCCTTCTACTTAACAAGAGCCTATATACTTACCTTTAAAGGCCCAAGTACACATACAACCGAAGAAGCACCATCAGTCATGCTCAAACCTGTTATGCTTTTAACACTTTTAAGTGTTACTGGAGGCCTTCTTGGCTTTGCCATCAACAAACCTCCCATGCTTATGCAGTTCTTGGAAACCGACAGCATGTCCTTTGCAAGCCAAGCAAATCCCATGGGCTTTGAGATGAGCTTTGAAACTGTTGTGTCAATCATTGCTGCGCTTTTAGGTATTAGTGTAGCCTGCCTTCTCTATAGCCGTTTGAAGGGCTCTTATTCGCTCTTTGCCAACTCCTTTTATTTTGATACCTTCTATGAGCTCTATATCGTACGGCCTATGAAGTTGATCTCAAAAGCCATCACCTCATTTCTTGAACCCTATATCTTTGAAAAGGGAATCGACATTTGTGCAGAGGCCTCAAATAAAACAGCCGCTGTCTTGCAGCGCATGCAGAGCGGTCAAATTCGATCCTATATTTCGTGGATAGTTTTAGCCTCTGCCCTCATACTCATATACATAGGTCTCTTATGGATAATATAAGAAAAAAGCTAACTATCCTCTTAAGCCTTATACCCCTTCTATTCATGCTCTTTTCCGGCTTAAACCTACTCGGAACGGATCTCACCTACAATTTTCTCCCTTCCCTCTCCATCCAATTCCACATCCATATTGACTCGCTCGCTCTCCTCTTTTTGTACTTAGTGAACATCCTCATCCCGATAACGCTATCTGCAACGACCCTTCAATCAAGGGCCTTTTATAGCCTTGTCCTTCTTCTGCAATGGCTTTTGATTGGATTTTTCACAGCCTATGACCTGGTCTTCTTCACCTTTTTCTTTGAAGCGATGCTGCTTCCGCTCTACTTTGTGATCACTATTTGGGGAGGAGAAAATCGGCAAGCTGCCGCCTTTAAATTCCTCATATACATGATTGCAGGATCTGTTTTCATGATTGCAGCCCTTCTTGGCCTCTTTATCCATGCCCACACCTTCAATTTAGCAGAGCTCATCCCATTTGCTGCAAAAGCTCCCTATGCAGAGCTTATTTGCGGAGCCTTTCTCTTGGCCTTTGCTGTAAAGACTCCCCTCTTTCCCTTCCATGCATGGCTTCCCGATACCTATTGCCAAGCGCCTACCTCGGGCACGATCCTTCTTTCAGCGATCCTTTCAAAGGCAGGTATTTATGGCATTATCCGAATCAACCTTGCTCTCTTTCCAAAGATAATGACTCTCTGGAGCCCTCTTCTTTTAGCTCTGGCTATAGCTGGTGTTCTCTATGGCGCTTTTGCCGCCTGGAGCCAAACGGACTTTAAACGGCTCATTGCCTATTCAAGCTTATCCCATATCAACTTCGTGCTTGCAGGCCTCTTTGTCTGGAATGAAATCGCACAGTCAGGAGCAATCCTTCAGGCACTCAACCACAGCGTTACCATTACTGGCCTCTTTTTAGTATCCGGATGGCTTGAACTGCGCCTGCAAAACACAGCTATGGGACAGGTGCATGGCCTTGCCAAGTATCTTCCCACACTTTGCTGGATCACGCTCTTCTTCGTCCTCTCATCGGTTGCGCTTCCCGGCCTTAATAACTTTATTGGAGAGGTGATGGTTCTTTTGGGAATCTTTATTCACACTCCCTGGTATGCGGCCATCCTTGCTTTGACTGTCATCTTCTCAGTCCTCTACATGTTGCGGTTTATGCAGAGCCTCTATTTTGAAACGCCGAGCGCCTTCCAGCAAAGCTGGATCGATTTAGGAAGAAGAGAGATATTGGTAGCTCTGCCCCTCATTGGATTAATTCTCTGGCTTGGGATCTATCCCGCCCCAGTACTAAAACAAATTGATACTGCAATTCCTATGGAGAAAACATCGTGAGCCTTACCGACTACTACGCGTTAAGCCCTCTTCTTATACTTTTAGCCACTTCATTGCTCATTTTAATCTTTGATTCATTTTCAAAACACGTAACTGTTCTTACCCTTGCAGGCATTGCAATAGCCCTCTATGCCGCTGCCATCTGCCCGGTAAGTACAAGTTCCCTATTAACACCCTGGCTTACGTTCGATGCCCTATCCCGATTTTTTGCTCTCTTTTTCTTAAGTGTTGGGTTTGCAACTGTCTTGCTCTCTATACCCTTTTTGGAGCGCTTTCAACCAAGTAGAGGAGAGTATCTCTTTCTCTTAACCTCCTCGCTCTTTGGACTTCTTTTGATCAGTTACTCAAACGATTTCCTTACCTTCTTCTTAGGCCTTGAAACGCTCTCAATTGCTCTCTATGTGCTCTGCGGCTATATGAAAAAGTGGGCGATATCGAATGAAGCATCGGTCAAATACTTCCTTCTGGGTTCAATATCGACCTCATTCTTACTGTTTGGAATAGCTTTGCTATATGGAGCAACGGGCTCTACAAGTTTTGATTCTCTTGCTCATCCCCAAAATCAAATGCTCTTTTTGAGCGGCATCGGACTCATCACTCTCAGCGTTCTCTTTAAAGCGGCGATTGTCCCCCTGCATATTTGGGCGCCTGATGTCTATGCAGGAGCTCCAACGCCTATAACCGGCTTTATGGCTGTTGCAACCAAGGCTGGGGCGTTCGTCATCCTTATCCGCCTCTTTCTGCAGATGTATAGACAAGTCGATCCGATCTGGAATGAGATGATTTCACTCTTTGCCTATGCAACGCTTATCTATGCAAACTTTTTAGCGATACGCCAGACTCAGCTAAGACGCTTTTTTGCCTATTCCGGAATTTCTCATGCAGGGTTTTTACTCATCCCGCTTGCTGCAGCAACCCCCGACTCCGCTTCCGCTATGCTCTTTTATCTCGTTGTCTATACAGCCGCAACTTTAGGCTCTTTTGGGATCCTTGCTGTGATCGATTCTAAAATGGAGGGTGTAACGTTCCAAGACTTGAAAGGGCTCTTTCATAGATCTCCCCTTCTTGCCTCAATCTTTACCCTCTTTCTGTTAACGCTTGGAGGAGTCCCGCCCACTGTCGGCTTCTTCGCCAAGTTTTACCTCTTTAAGGTCGCCTTTTCAGCGGGAAACGTTGGCCTCGTCATCGTCGGCCTGCTCACAACCATCTTATCAGCTTACTACTACTTGCGCATTGCTCAGGTTATGTTTGACAAATCATCTGAGAACCAAGAAGTTAGCCACTCACTTCCCTCGGCAGCTGTCTATACCTTCTCGTCCTTCATGATCCTGTTGATAACGTGCTACCCAGCGCCGTTTCTTGCTTTGTTCACTGCGGTTTGCGAGTAGAATTAAACGCAAAGGCGCAAATTTGTGAATATGATTCAACGCAAAGGCGCAAAGATGCTAAAACGCAAAGAGAAAACAAAATTCATCTTTGCGACTTTGTGTCTTAGCGCCTTTGCGTTGAATTTATCTCAAGAGTTATTGTGAACTGCATCATCACTGGTTAACAAGACAAATGAGAAAAGAATAACATGGTTCGAATTGTTGCAACCTCCGACTTTCATGGCCAATTGCCAGAGATTCCTGAATGCGATTTATTGCTCATTTGCGGCGATATCTGCCCAAATCAGCATCTCGGATACCAAGCTCTCTGGTTAGATGTTCCATTCCGAAATTGGCTGAAACAAGTTCCTGCCAAGGAAATCGTTGGGATCGCTGGAAATCACGACTTTATTTTTGCCAAAGAAGATCATTTGGTGCCTCCTGGATTGAGGTGGCATTATTTGAAAGATTCATCGATTGAATTATTTGGACTTAAAATTTTCGGCACTCCTTGGCAACTCCCCTTTTATGGCATTTTTAATCTCGATGAAGAAAAACTTGAGAAGCAATATAGCACTGTCCCAAAAGATATTGATATCTTCATAAGCCATGCCCCTCCTTTTGGTATCTTTGATGAAGTACCAAGAAAGGGTCCAGCAGACTTTATGGAACACACAGGTTCCGTGTCGCTTCGAAATAAGGTTTTAGAAATACAACCCAAGCTCTTCGTTTGCGGCCATATTCACTGCTCTCCAGGAATCTGCAAAATTGACAAAACCACTTTTGCAAATGTCTCTCTGCTCGACGATCATATGAAAGCTACAAACCCGCCGGTACTTTTCAATATAGAGTAAGATTTTCTAAAAATTAGAGCTTCTATAGTGTTGGAACGCCACTTTAGCTCCTGCCATGAGTTTGAGATTTTTGATATCCTCATTCGAAGCCCAAAGATAGTCTTGATGCTCTTTAGGGTCTAAAACAACCTCTGGTCCACGATCCAGATGCACCTTAAACATGTGGTAGAGGTATTCTACATGTGGCTTTCGAATGTAGAGCGTCTTTAAGAATTGAATACGAGATTCATCTTGAATATTGATCCCCGTCTCTTCGAAAAGCTCCCGCTTTGCTGCGTGAAAAGGCTCTTCTCCGGACTCTAATTTTCCAGCAGGAACTCCCCAACAGCCCCCTTCGGAACTTTTCTCTGATCGCTGAAGCAAAAGGATTTTTTCGTTCCATTCAAGATAGCAGCCCGCGCATTGCAGTTTTGTTTGAAAATTTTCAGGCTGAGTTTCAAATATTTGGATCATAAGGTTGTCTAACTACTTTTTACTGTCTAACGTTTTCAGCAACGAATTGATCTGCGATTGTATTCCATATTTATTGTGCTCTTCCAATTTTACATCATCTTTAATTTTTTTGATTAATTCTGAGCCCAGCTGTTTCAGCTCTTGTTCATTTTTTGGTAACTTATCGCGTTTCGTTTCTTTGAATGCCTGCATGAGAACATCTTCAGCAATATGTGCCTGATTCACTTTTGTGCCATTAATTATATACCTCTTTGGATCAAGAGAAAGCGTAACACCTAATGTACGTTGATAGAATCGGGATAGTACGTCTGCGAGCTCTATTGCAGACTCATCATCTTTTGCAATAAGTACTGAGCCAGATTCGATTTTATTTTCTACTTTTGGAGGTCGCAAAAGCGCTTCCGCCTTCCCCCAACTTTTCTCACCAACATGGTTTATGATTTCCTCTATCTCATTGCCCCAAAGAGTGCTTACTGCAGCTTTAATAGCATCAGAATCGCCGCCCCCTTTTACTATCTTGACTAACTTTTGAATATTCGTATTGCTCGAACTCAAACTCTCTATCTCATCACTATGAGTAGCTATAAAACGGGCAAGGCTATCTTTACTTATTAGAAAGGTAGAATCTTTTACGGAAACGACTGAAAACCGAGAAAATAGGCGTGCTAGGGCATCAACAAACAGTTTCGTTATAAGAGGAATAGAGGTTTTTTTTGCATAAATCCCCCCCTTATCATCGGAAGTCATTCCAAATCCAATTCTATTATCACCTGATGAAATCCAGCTAGGACCGTCACCTTGAACCGGTTGATTTGTCATGAACAACTCCTACATAAAATCAATTTACCCCAATTTGCGATTTAGTTAAAAATTCTTTAGGGTGGGTTTTGCTAAGGACTTGTATGAGCCTCGATACTTTTGGGTTTGATCCAGCATCGTATTCTATTGCAATCAACCTATTTATACGGTTGCTGGGAGCGCTCTATATTTTCGTCTTTCTCCCTTTTCTCTGGCAAATGAAGGGTTTGTTTGGAAAAAATGGCATCCGTCCCATCCAGACATTTATAGACAACATCCGACTGCGCTTTGGTAAAAAGGGCATCTACTACGTTCCCTCCCTTTTTTGGATCAAAGCTAGCGATAGTGCTCTTTTAGCTCTCATCTGGGCAGGAATAGTGCTCGGTACACTCTTGATGTTCGGAATCTATCCTACAGTTGTGCTTTTTTTGCTCTATATCGTTCACCTCTCTCTCACAACAGCAGGGCAGGATTTCTTAAGCTTTGGCTGGGAAACGTTTCTTTTAGAGACTACATTGGGCTCATTTTTACTTCTTGCCACTACGCCCTACAACAGCTTTGCCTGGATTGGATTAAACCTTCTCATCTTCCGATTTCACTTTCAGGCAGGCGCCTCCAAGATTATGAGTCAAGATCGCAACTGGAGAAACCTTACCGCCCTCTCCTACCACTATCTATCTCAACCAATCCCCAACACGCAAGCGTGGTTTTTCCATAAGCTGCCCATGTGGTTTCACAAAGCCTCCTGCGTGATGATGTTCTATATGGAACTCATCGTTCCCTTCGCCATCTTTGCACCTCCTGAATTAAGGCTCTTTGCATTTATCCAATTAATCGGCCTTCAGTTCTTCATCTGGTTTACAGGCAACTTTTCCTACCTTAACCATATGACCGTTGTCCTTTGCCTACTCTTATTGAATAACTGCTATTTAAGCCCCTTTATCTCGGCTCCCGCCATTTTAGAACCATCTCCTCTCCTTTGGAGCTGGGCGATCGATCTTGCAGCCCTTGCCTTTCTGGTACTCCAGTTCATCTGCTTAGTTTCCCCCTACTTCCCAAGGCGTATCTTCCGAGAGATCTTGGTCTGGGTAGAGCCGTTTCATCTCGCCTATCCTCACGGCATTTTTGCCGTCATGACCACCAAACGGATCGAGATTATTATCGAAGGAAGCAATGATGGAATAACGTGGAAGGAGTATGAGTTTTACCATAAGCCTGGAGACCTTTCAAGACGGCCCAAACGCATCTCCCCCTTTCAACCAAGACTTGACTGGCAAGCGTGGTTTTTGCCTTTAGGAAGGCAATGGAATGAATGGTGGTTTCAGAGCTTTTTAACAAAGCTTCTCGTAGGCTCTCCCGACGTTCTCAAGCTTTTACGGCACAATCCCTTTCATGAAAAGCCGCCCAATTTCATTCGCGCACTTGCCTATGATTATGAATATACGACGTTCAAAGAGAAAAAGGAGAGGGGCCACTGGTGGAAACGGCGCTTTGTGGGCTTTTATTCTCCTGCACTACAGCTTACAAACCGTAACGCCAGCAATCCGTAGTATGGTCATTAACCATTCCTACTGCCTGCATAAAGGCATACATGATGGTTGAGCCGACAAAAGTCATGCCCCGTTTTTTCAAATCCTTTGAGAGAGCATCGCTTTCAGGAGTGGTTGTCGGAAGCTCTTTTAAATGAGCTGGATGGTTGACAATCTGCTTGCCCTTCACAAACCCCCAAAGATAGCTGTCAAATGAGCCAAACTCGCGCTGTATTTTTATGAAGACTTGAGCATTGGTACGTGCCGCAAATATTTTTAACCTGTTACGGATAATCCCTGTGTCGTGCATGAGAGATTCAAGTTCAAGGTCGCTCATAGAGGCAACTTTTTTGGGGTCAAACCTTTGAAACGCAAGTCGATAGCCCTCACGCCGCTTCAATATTGTTTCCCAGCTTAAGCCCGCTTGCGCGCCCTCCAGAATCAGCATTTCAAAGAGCCGCTGATCATCATGAAGAGGAATACCCCACTCCTTATCGTGGTATGAGGCATACAGCTCCTTGCCAGTCTGTCCGCCAAAGCAGCGCTTCTTTCCATCGATTCCAACTATTGCCGGCATAATTGACCCAAGTAGATGTGTTGTGAAGGATAATACAAAATGGCGCTTAAACTGCTAACAGTTTAGGCGCCATTAAAAACTAAAAGAAGTGGTTAGAGCTTGCAAGCTTAGAACTTGGACGAATGGTACGATACCGTATCCACTTGTTTACATTCGTTGAACTTGATTACAACCGTTAACGTTTGTTGCGAGGTGTCTCGTCGATTAACATAGTCGGCACCAGTTTGAAAGAATAATATTATTCCGCTTGTACCTGATGTTTTAACTTGAGTTGCAATCTTGTCATAAATCCATGACTCTTTGCCTTCTGCGTCTTGTGTGACGATATTTGGAGAGCCTAAGGCGATGGCCACATCATGTTGCGACATCCCTTTTCGAATTTCTTTTTGAACAGTGCCAAGTGTCATTTTATTAGTATCTGCATAGGTCTCATCGTAAAACTTTTTAGAATTACATGAGGTGAGTGCAATGGCTAGAAAAACAGCCATCGAGAGAAATTTATGTAAACGCATGATCCATATCCCTTTGTTATCAAATTTTTTCTTGTTGAATGAATATTCCTTTGCTTACCTTCTCAAAAAAGCTCTGGTAAAGCGCAGGATCGAGGACAGTTCTGACATCTACTGGACTTCCAAAATTATCGATTGTCTTTCGTTGGAAGTTCAGACGAACACGAGTTTGATTGCCATACTCTGATATATTGGCAGAGGCTTCGATGATGTATTGTTTATTCCAACGAGCATACTGACCAGAAAAAAACCTGCTCCTGAATACATCATTGGAATTTTCAATATCGATATATCTTTCTGCACTTATCAAACCGAGATCTAACACGGCATTCTTAATAATGAACCCTTCATCTTGAAGGACATTCATTACAGACTTCGTAACAAGTTTTGTGTCTTTAGTGTCAAATTCACGAGATTGCATTTCACGAACTTGAAGCTGTGTCATTGGACTCTCTGGAGCAGAGTAGGTACATCCAGTGAAAACAGCTAAAGTTAAAATCGAAAAAACTACTATTTTTTTCATAAAATCTTTTTGTACATTAAATATTAGTTATAATTATAAGAACATTAATAATTACAAACAATATCAAACTAACAATATACAATTATAATTACTACCAACACAATTTGCAAATTTGAAGAATTTGTGCTACACAGTTCCAAAAAGGCACAATTCAATGCTGACAGCCATCATTACAGCTCTCTTTGCAATCTCCTCGATAAGCGCTCAAGAATCTCTCTCAGTACCTGAAGCACAATCCATCGCTATCGATGCCTACATCTATGGCTATCCACTTATCACCTTAGATACTGCTAAAAGAGTTATGACCAATGTTGAAACTCCTACCAATATGCGTGCTCCTATGGGCCAATTTGGTAATATGAGAAGCTATCCTGACGCGTCCATGAAAGACATCACGGGACCTAATGCCGATACTCTATATTCTATGGCATGGCTCGACCTTTCAAATGAACCCTACATTTTACATGTGCCAGATGAAAAGGGACGCTACTACTTAATACCCATAATGAGTGCCTGGACCAATGTAATAGCAGCTCCTGGAACTCGAACTACAGGCACAAACCCGCACGATTTTGCGATCACAGGACCTGGATGGAAAGGACAACTGCCAAAAGGTGTTGAAGAAATCAAATCACCTACAAACATGGTATGGATCATTGGACGAACCTACTGCTCAGGTACAGCCAAAGATTTTGAAATGGTCCAAGATATCCAAGATCAATACTCTTTAGTTCCATTAAGTTCTTATGGAAAATCATATGCCCCTCCAAAGGGAGTTGTTGACCCAACTATCGATATGAAATCCGCTGTTCGCACTCAAGTCAACAGCATGGATATAGAAAGCTATTTTAAAAAGCTTGCCTCTCTCATGAATGACAATCCTCCTCCCACAGAAGACGCTCCCATCCTTGTTCAAATGGCAAAAATCGGTCTTGTTCCTGGCAAAGATTTTGATATAAATAATCTATCGTCAGAAATACAAGAAGCTCTCAAATCGACTCCAGCAACTGCTCAACAAGCGATCAAGGACCAAATGAAGGATGGTCAAAAAGATTTCAATGGCTGGAAGGAATTAATCGTTACAGGATTTTATGGCACCAACTATATACAAAGAGCATTGGTTGCAACAATTGGACTTGGCGCCTGTCTTCCAAAAGATGCAATATATGCCCTAACGCGCCTCGACAACAAAAACCAACCACTTTCAGGAAGCCATAAGTATGTCATTCATTTCGACAAGGGGCAAACACCTCCTGTGAAAGGCTTCTGGTCATTGACTCTCTATGATGACCAATATTTCTTTTTTCCAAATCCACTCAACCGCTATACACTGAGCGAAAGAAATGCATTTAAATATAACCCTGACGGCTCTCTTGATCTCTACATTCAAAATTCCTCGCCTGCAATAGATAAAGTGGACAACTGGCTGCCAGCGCCTGAAGGGGCTTTTATATTAATGCTCAGGCTCTACTGGCCAAAAGAAGCAGTCCTTAATGACCTATGGATGCCTCCAGTAGTACAACAAATAGAGTAATAAATATGAAAGCAGTAGCAATAGAACAGTTCGGCGAGTTGGATCAACTCAAAATGAGGGAGCTTCCGACCCCTGAGCCCAAATCAAACGAAGTTCAAATCAAGATTGCCTATGCAGGCGTAAACCCTGTGGACTGGAAGATCTGCACCGGCATGTATGCTGGCCGCGCCAACTACGATTTTCCGATCGTGCTTGGAGCTGATGCTTCAGGAGTTGTATCAAAAGTTGGAAGCGGTGTCTCAAACCTCAAGGTTGGCGACGAAGTATTTGCCTGCACTCGCAGCTCCCGATTAAAAGATGGCTGCTATGCTGAATATGTCTGCTTTGATGCTCAACATGTTGTCAAAAAGCCTGCCCATATAAGCTTTGCAGAGGCATCAGCTATTCCTATTGGTTCGCTTACTGCCTGGCAAGCACTTAAGGAAGCTGCCCAACTCAAACCCTCAGAATCCATACTCATTCTTGCAGGAGCAGGCGGCGTCGGGAGCATGGCAATCCAGATAGCCCACGACCTAAAAGCGACGATCTTGACAACTGCACGTGAAAAAAATCACCCCTACGTCAAGAAATTGGGTGCCAAGTATGCCATCGACTATCTCAAAGAAGATGTTGTAGAAACAGTCAAAAAGCACTTCCCTAAAGGCGTTGATGTTCTTTTAGACTGTGTCGGGGGAACGGATGTCTCCAAATATATGAATGCGGTCCGGCCAGGCGGACGGCTTGTTACCATAGTTGCACAGCCTGATGTCAAAAAAGCAGAAAAGCACAATATCGAGGTCTTCTACGTATCTATGCGGCCTGATGGAGAGCAGCTCAAGGCAATTGGAGAGAAGTTTGAAAATGGAACATTCAAACCGATCCCGATTGAAGAATTTCCACTAGCTAATGCCAAAGAGGCCTTACAAAAAGTCAAAGAGGGCCATGTGCATGGGAAGATTGTTCTAAAGATTTCGTCTTCTCCTTAAGGCCAGTCCATGTACCTATAACCAGCTCTTCAGATGGGAAGTTAAGTGCTCCTGTATACTGAAGGCCAATAAATTTAATTGCTGGATCGAACATAGACAAACTTTCTTGAACTTGGTTCAAGAACTCTATTTTATCATCAACCATGAGAACAACTTTTGGTTGCATATCCATTTCATTTAAGAAGGAAATGAGAACGTCACCTTTGGTATTTACATCCCCGCTTTTTCGAGCATCTCCGCAAGCAAAGAGAATCCCTCTGTCATAGAGCGGATAGGATCCAAACACGGGTTTCAGATGTTTAAATTCCATTCTTTTTGCCCCAAAAGAGACAGAAAAGTCAATCCCTAGCCCCTTGAGCTCTAATATCCGCTTTTCAGCTAAATCAACTCCATCAAGGACTCCTCCAAACGCACCGGTTAATGCTACAGTTTTGACTCCCCTCTTTTGAATATCTGCAATGATCTGAGGAGTTTCAGACTCAATTAGCTGCATTTCTGTCTCTGTCTGTGAAAGAAAGAGCCAGAGCATTTTTTCATCAGGAGTAAGATCTTGAAGGATGACTTTCAATTGAGGGCGATATTTCTCTATATTTGGACGCTGAAAGGCGGGATTGGTCGGAATCACCAAAGTCTCATCAACATCAAAGATAACGAGGTTTGCATCTTTTGCATACTCTTTGACCTGATTTAAAGAGGAGATCGTTTTTATTTCTGCGCTGAGTTGAGATGATGCTAATGCGGCGAGATATACTAAGATGAATTACTCCTTTCTGCGAAGAGAAAATATATACTACTTAAATATAGTTTTCCAATCATCCTTCATGCTAATCACAATCCAATTCTTTTGCTTACTTTCAGCCATAAGTGCGTCTGAAAAGGTGCCGATCTTCGATTCAGCTCCATAGGCATATTCACGCTCTTTGTCATCATGATGAACAAGCAGCTCAAGGGTTTTATGCTTATTGCTTTGAGTCCACTCAAGCATTTCGCGATCGCCTATCGAATTTCCAAATGCAATAAGCGGATGTTTACCAATGAAAAGGTTAATTCCTTCGACCTTTCCCGCCTTGTCATCAATAAAGAGCACTTCTGGAAGTTTAAAAAGGACCGGATGGCCATCGCGATAGTCATACTTCACCTTGCCGCAAGTCCCGATGATGTGGCTCGGGGGAATGCCATACAGTTTTTCAGCAAATACTCGCATGAATTCTTGGCCGCCGCCGGAGACAATATAGATCTTAAACTGATTCTCCCGTAAAAACTGCATCGCCTCAAGCATGGGTTTATAGACAAGATCGGGATAGGGTTTTTTAAATCGAGGGTGAACCGCTTTGTGCAGCCAATCGCGAACCCGTTCATGAAACTCCTCTATCGTCATGTCTGAATGAGTTGCTGCGATAAGTTGAACAATTTCTGTTCTCGAAAAGTTTTTTATAGCCTCCATATCCCCTTTCAGAATCGATTGAAAGGGTTCTTTATCTATCCAGTCAGGATGCTGAGGAGCAAGCTGACGCACGCTATCAATAGCAAAGAAAAATTCTGCATAAAGGGGCTGTTCAACCCAAAGTGTTCCATCTTCATCAAAGGTTGCAATCCGCGCATGAGGGTGAACATAGTTTTTACTGCCATCTGTTGTGACATCAGCCACAAACTCAATTATGGCCTTCTTCGGAGCACCATCATTCCACGAAGGCAATGGATCGACTGCATACGCTGCTCCTGAAATCAGGAGCAGCAATAAACGTGCTATATAAAGCATCTTACCTCTGAATCTGTGAAGAGGGTTCTAGTAGGAGCATAAGCCTGTGTAAATCGTTTGGATTATTCGCAGCGTCGACAAGCTGAAAGGCAGAGCCCGCAGTCGGGAGAGTTGGTCGATTAGGGTATTTCATGAGCTCACCAAAATATTGATCCATATAGGGTTGAATAAGCATGCAGATCCAGCCATGGTCTGATCCTGAAAAACGGCCGGGAGATGTTTTCAAATCGCCCCGAGTGGGCGCTGCCCCATTGAACATCATGTCATATTGCTCTCCTGGATCCCACCAGAGGTTATAGACAGCTGGAAAAGTGAGGTTTTGATTGGGTCCAAGCCAGGTATCTTTTGCTGTGTAGAGAACTTTGAAGTTAGCAACACGAAGGCCGCCGAAAGAGAGATCATTGATAAAAATGAAATGGTCTCGTTTCGATGCACTCTTGCCAAGGATGTAGTCGCTGTTGTCAATGCCGTCAAAGACAATATCTTTTCCATTATTGTCTTTCCAAATATGTGTGGGTGGAGTGCCACCTGCAAGTTTTACAAGTGTCGGCCACCAATCCATATGGGACATCATCTGATTTGCAACGGATCCAGCCTTAATATGACCTGGCCATCGGACAAGCGCAGGGCAGCGGAATCCGCCCTCAAAGCAGGTTCCCTTCATGCCCCTAAATGGTGTATAGCCAGCATCTGGCCACGCATCGATCCAAGCGCCATTATCTGTTGTCCAGACAACAATCGTGTTCTCATCAATACCAGCATCGCGAATCGCCTGAATCACTTGTCCTGAGTTATCATCAAGCTCCATCAAAGAGTCGAGATAGTTCCCGCCCCCTGCAGATTTCCCCTTAAAGCGAGGAGAGGGGTTATTGGGATTGTGCACCTTCATGAAGCAGACATACAAGAAGAAGGGCTTATCATCTTTCGCATGGGTCTTAATGTAGTTCACAACATCTTGACGCATGATATCATCAACTGTAGCAAGATCCTCATACCCAAACTTTTTCTTGCATATTTGAGGAGGCTGGCCAGCTTTTCCTTCCCATTGGCTTAAGTCAACTTTGCTCCAAGCTTCCATGAAGGCCTTATTTTGGACAGGAAAGTCTGGCTGCAGAGGCAGATAGTCATAAGCATACACTCCTGCATAGTAAGGAAGCATATAGCGCATCTGATCAAAGCCATGGGCTGTTGGAAAGTTTTCTGGCCGATCGCCTAAATGCCATTTACCCCACTGAGCAGTTTGATAGCCAAGCAGCTTTAAGGACTCTGCAATCGTCGGATCCTCTTTCTTTAAGCCGTTGAGGTCGCCAGGAGCAAGAACTGTCGACAAAGCCAATCGAATAGGTATACGGCCTGTGATGAATGAGGCTCTTCCAGCTGTACAGCTTGCTTGGCCATAGTAGTTGGTAAAACGCATGCCCTCTTCTGCCATCCGGTCAAGCTGAGGTGTCAAACAGCCGCGGTTTTCACCGCCGCCATAGCAGCCTAAATCGGCATAGCCCACATCATCTGTCATGATGACGACGATATTTGGCTTTTTATTCTCGCCGCTGAAAAGAAGCGAACTGCTCAAAAGAAGAAGAGATGTCGCTTTGAATACATCCATAAGAGTTCCTTAAAATCTGTATGCTATTGCGTATCAAATAGATATTTTAATAGCAAGCGAGCGACTTTAATCGTTTGATGGTGTCAGTAAATCTGGAATCATTCTTATTGATCCACACCTTCAACCCCTCTTGGCATACAGGAGGACCAAAATAGATGGCTTCGTAATGCGATGGTGCAGATATAAAGGTATATCCATACCTATCCGAAGAGGGATCTACTTTTGAAATATCTTTGGGAAAATCGTGAACTACAATGATCGGCACTTTGTCGAAAAGCGATTGGACTAACTCTCCTCGTAAAAAGAGCCCAGAAATAACAAAACCTAAGTCGATGCTATTTTGGCGGGTGACCCTTCTTGCGAAACCATCAAGGTCTGTATAGTACGTTTTGTCAGTCATAAGCGCCCTATTCGGCACGCGTA
Organism: Bacteroidota bacterium; assembly: GCA_013285825.1. Lineage (GTDB taxonomy): Bacteria > Chlamydiota > Chlamydiia > Chlamydiales > FEN-1388 > JABDGV01. The sequence goes on along the minus strand of JABDGV010000014.1, from coordinate 2,252 downwards.
AGGCAAGCAGATGTGCATCTCGCACTCTGGTAGAGCCTTGGATGAACTGAAGCCGCGGATAGGGCTCTATTGGATACGTTGTTAGTGTACAGCCCGATAAAAATGCAATGGGATACCAATTGGTCCTGTATTTAAAAATCTTTAAACAATAGTTCAGCCAATCAGGTCCTAAAGCGCGATTTACAAAATCAACAGAAATAACCTTTGGGCAATTGTTTAGGAAAAATCTCGTCGAAGTACCCATTCCTAATTCCAGCACACCACGAATAGCGCTTGAAGCGAAAATCTCCTTAAAGATTTCGAGATGATCTGTATAGCGGCCTTTTAAGAGATCGTTTTCCAAAAGTTCATTTTCGAGTTTATCGATAATGTAGCTATACTTTTCTTCAAAGACCTTGAAAATTTGGTAGAGATGCTTTCCGTGATATGAGTAAAAATGGACCATGAAATCCCCTACCACAAATTCTTCTGCAGCAAGATCTGAGAGCTTCACAGGCAGATAGCCGAAATGGTCAAAATAGGCAGAATGCCCTTTGGTATTCAACATATCATTGAGCCGTTCTAAATCCCACTGCCCTTCATGAATCTGCTCGCTATAGGACCACCATTCTTTAAGAAACTGACGGCTCCATTCGCTGTTTTTTACATATATGTGCCCCGTTCCCCTTGCCCCTTGTCCCATACCAAAGGTGCCAAAAATAACATCGTATTTATCATTGATAAGGGACTCGAGAGTAATGTCCGGATTTAAGATGATGCTGTCAGCGTCTGTCCAAATAACCCAATCATACTCCCCCCAAAAAATTGTCAATCATCGGAACCTTCATCCAGTGGATGGAGAGCTTCTCTTTATTGGGCGCACTCATCCCTAAACACTTGGTCATCTTTTGAGAGCCGATGATGTAATCATACCCATGCTTCTGGCAGTAGAGAATTTTGCTTCGGGTGCCAAAACGAACAACTTCCGGATAGGGAACATAAGTCTCGCTGACATGAGAATATTTGGGCTCTGAAATGAAGGTAACTAAGGCAATTTTCGGCTTCGAGCTGCCCGGCTCTATATTCCTGTATCGAATTATCCCTTTAGGCAGAGTTTCAAAGCTATAAATCGGGCCATGCAGTGTCAAAAGAGCGAGTACAAAAAATAAAATCCTGCCCATCCACTTCATCGGACCCTCATTTGGAATATTCCTACATGATGTACCAATCTTAGAGAGTGAGAGTCAAATCAAATATCTGACAAAGAGTAAAAATTTCTCTAGAGTCTCTGTGGGCTTTGTGTTCTCAGTTATTAAAGAAGTAGGAATAGCTAAAAATTAATAGCTTGTAAACAAAATTGACTCCCAATTTCATCTTGAAACTAAAAATAAAAAATTTGTATATTTTATCCTAAATTCAACAAAAATAAATAAAAATGCACTTAAAAATAATCAAAACCTTACTTTCTAATAATGATGAATTGTATGACATCGTTACTGGTAAAGATCAGGGAACCAAAATTGAAGGAAGTACAATCAACTCTGATTTCATGTTCGAAAACATAATACGACGCGCAGACAGGGATATAAGGCTTTCACAAATTTTCAGCGCCACCAAAGCATTTCAAAGTATAGAAACCACGAAAATAGAAAAGAAAGAGATCAAGAGGTTTGAAAAAATCCTCGTCAAACAGCTCTTGAATAAATACAAAGGTCTCGACAGCCAAGCACTTCAAGAAAAACATGCAATCCCACTTAATAAGATTCACCAAATAGAAGAGATACAAAGTCTCATCGATAGACAAAAGCGAATGCCCGAATCTATAGAATTGGTTGAAAACGCCAAGGTTACGCTCTCCCAACTTCCAGAAATCGTTTCAAAGTTTAAAAAAAATAGCGATCTTCTCGACGAACTTAATGATGCGATTAACGATGTCGCATCTAAAAACGAACCTAAGCAGTTAGAATTTTATAGCCACGCGCCATTGGATGTGCAAGAATTTATTCTATCAGCCCTTCCAATAAATCCTGAACACGCTCATGACTTAATGGAAACCGCTGTGAAAAATAGGTGTAAACTTTTTATATCCCTTCACGAATCGACCGAAGCGAAAGGAAAATGCAACCAATTCTGGGAAAGCAAAATAGTGCTCGACAAAGGTATTGATGGGAGTAAGATAGTAGAGATTGCCTCCAGAATATTGAAAACGGGCAAGAATCAAAATGAAAATGGCAAAATACCTGAGCTTATTGAAACAACTCTTACGCTGGATG
>JABDGV010000013.1 GCA_013285825.1 Bacteroidota bacterium | reverse complement strand
ATTATAACTATTTAGTTACATAAATTATTGTTTAGTTTATTATTTAATTAAATTTAATAAACAGGAACAATATGCTATCCCAAGATATTCAAGAAATTAAAAAACCATCCGTTAACATTGAAGTCTCTTATAAACAACAATACAACCCTATTCTATCCGTCAATCCACAGTACACAGTCGTGATTCCTGAAGCCAGTGTTAAGAGCGATACTATGTTCCAGAATGACCTTCCCGAAGGCTCTGTACAGCCATCAAGCAATGGTACCTCTTCTAGAACTAATACGATCCCCCAATCCAAACTTGCAAGCGGGTTTGGTGCACATGCTAGTATCTTCGCGAAGCGCCAAGGTTATCCAGATGAAATATATGAAATGCTTACAGAATATGTACAAAATAAAGAGAACGTCTTAGATCTCGGTTGCGGCACAGGTATAGCTACAAAGTCATTAATAAAAATATTCTCAAATGTACGAGGATGCGATTGGGACAAAGATATGATCAAAGAGGCTGAGAATAATGACTCAGGCCACTTTGATGTGGGCAGCGCTTATGATCTCCCTTATGAAGATGGTCAGTTTGGCCTTGTCACGTGTTTTGGTTCCTATCATTGGTTTTGCGATAACGAAGCTACCAAAGAAATTTCAAGAGTGCTTAAGCCATCTGGTTATCTGTTGGTGGTCAGTGGAAGCCCAGGAAACAGTAAAAAAATTACAGGGGCTTTTTCAGATTCACAGAAGATAATAGAAGAAGTCGTCACCGATGCAAAAATAGTTCATCCGAGAGAAACCTATTTTCCGATTGAAGTTTTGGAAAGAAATGGCTTTGAAATTGTGAAAACTGAAGATGTCGTTGAGACTAAGTCATACACTGTAGATGATATTCTCGACGTAATACAAACACGTCACATGTGGCAGTATGCTATACAAGCTAAAAAGGAAGATGTCATTTTACAGAAGCTGAAAGAGCATTTCGAGTCCATCAAGGATAAAAACGGCTTGGTATATGACTATATGCCTCAATTTAGGATTGTAGCCAAAAAGAAGAGTAAAAACTAAGGCCGTCGCAAACTAAAGAATTTTTAGGCCATATTCAGGAAGTACATGCCTTTAGGACATTTTAAGTCTTGAAGTCCTCATGTTAATTAGAATAGCTCTGAATGAGAACCAATTCTAGCTAAATACAAACGCTTCTCATCCGTTTTGTAAATCAGCAAAACGTCAGGTTTAATATGGCAGTCGCGATATCCATTATAATTCCCTGAAAGAGGATGATCGCGATATTTTTCGGGTAATTCTTCCCCTTTGCGAAGCATATCGATAACTTTATCAAGCTCATCAATTACTTCTTGTTTATGCAAATATCTTTTGAGATCTCTTTTGAAACGGCTATTTGGTTTTGGATTTAGCACTTGGTTTCACTCCCATATCCGCCCAGAAATCATCCATGGATGCATATTCAATTCCACGACCCTCATCAAGCTCTTTCATCGCAGCAAGAGTTTCTTTATTAGGTTTTTTAGACTTGTGTGCTATTTCATCATTGGCTTTAGAAAGAAAATACTCACTAATGGTCATGTGATTACGAGCTGCGAGCATCTTAATACGTGCTCTTTCATCAAGTGAACATTCAATAACTACTCTGACTTTATGTGAGTGATGATGCTGCTGTGTGGCCATACACCTACCTCCTTTTGACTTTATTATACAGAACTTGCAGTTTTTACAAAAGTGTCAGTTTTGTCATAGACTTACGTTAAACAGATGATAGCTGAGTTGAATCGTACCAAACTCTGTTGCAAAAGAGCATACCTACAGTTATGCACATTACACCCATAAAGAGTTCCTGTGCTCTCTTCACAGGACCTAATTGTTTATTTGTTAAAATCTTTACGACGTGATCGCCGCCTACAAGAATAAACATACACGCCGCCGGCACATAAAAAATCCCATTGAGAAAGGTATATCTGTCTCTATAGCCATCAGGCTTCAACAAGAGATACACAATCCCATTCGTCGAAAGACCAAGTGCTGTGCCCACATGATCAGCATATGTCAACTCATCTTTCGGTTTTGTGTGATCTGTAGGTTGTGGTGGCGTCTCTGCAGGATAATAATAGGAATACTGTTTAAAGGTATCTGTAATGCAATCTAGAATTAACCTGGAAACAAGCTCATCAGCTACCCTTTTTTAGCAAAGCAATATACCAAGAGCTCGCTTAAATCGGAAATGGCCTATTCAGGAATTGTTATGAGTTCCTGAAGAGAGATGGTACGTTAGAATTAACAAGAAAATGTAGCGGCAGCCGGACTCGAACCAGCGACCTGCGGATTATGATTCCGATGCTCTACCGACTGAGCTATACCGCTATAAATATAGCCTGCATGGATATAGAACACATGGGCTATAGTGGATTGATCTCAGAAAACAAAATTAGCGGGGGGAGGATTCGAACCTCCGACCTTTGGGTTATGAGCCCAACGAGCTAACCCCTGCTCCACCCCGCGTCATACCGAGAACGCGCTTGATCTTATCTCAAACCCTCCATTTACGCCAAGCATCTTCTCAAAGAAGGATAATAAAATAAATATTTGCTATAATGAACTCAAAAGAGAGCGCGTATTATGAGCGGCGTACATGGTCCAATACAGCCTATAGATATCTCAAGAAACCAACCTACTGATACTACACAAAAGACTAAGAAAAGCTGGTTTAGTCATAAACTCTCAATCTTCAACTTTTCGTCAAAGAGCGAAGTGTCAACAGAAGAATTAAAGCCCGACTTTCGAAGAACCGCATCCAAAGGAGAGAGTAAACGAAATTCTATGGGTGAAGGCCAGCCTCTTGAACCTACCAAAGAGCAGCTTTCATCGCTTCAAGAGAGCAAAGTGAAGCCAGAAACAACCAAAAATGACAAGACTGATCAAACGTTCATGCAGACAACAGGAAAAGTACCCACTAAGCCTATCGAGCTAAAACAAACATCTGATGCCCAACCTCCTTCAACCGATAACCAAAAGGAGAAACTAATTGTTGAGTACCTAAAGAAGGGGGAAACCTTGTATGATAGGCTGCTTACAATGGAACGAGAACTTAAAAAACAAGACTCGACATCTCCAATGGAACCACAGACATTGGTCCGTATCCAACATGAAATTAATATAAATACAAATTCAATAGAAAAACTCAAAGACGAGGTAAAAGACGAAGCTGTTTTAGGTAGAATAAATAAGAATATCTCTACATACGAGAAAATACAAGAAGTAAGTCGTTTAAAAAGTCTAAATAATTCAGCAAACGATAAGAGAATTTACAATGAAGATCAGAAGAACGTAGATAAGCCAAAAAAAACGCTGACCGATGATGAGCAAATCGGAAAAGCATGGAAGGAATTGGAAGGTATAATTTTTATAATGAGAAATGGTCAAAATCTGGACGTAACTTCTGAGCGGGCAAGAACAATATCGGAGAGATTTAGTAAAGAGGTCCTTGTCGCCACTCTCAAAAAGCCAAAAGAGGGTAATGAAGACAAGACACTTATCGATATGATAGAAAAACTCAATCCAAAATTGCACGCAGAGCTCCTACTTAAGTTCCCGAAACTTAAGAAGTAAATTATATACTCACCAACAAACAGCCTACATTCGTTCTATCCACTTTCACTTGAAGTTTTGGGTAGAGATGATGGATCCAGTTTCGTAAAGCGTTTCTCATGTCGAACAGTATCTTTTTACTATCTTGTACTTTCTGATGACCCTCCCCTATTCCTGTGATAATTGTCAGGGAAGACTTTCTCGTTCCATCCAAAATCTCTTTCAAATAGCTCTCAAGAGCTAAAAGACAAAATCCAAACGTCTTATTATGGCAATCAAATGAGAAGCCATGGAGAGTATCCTGAACTGCAAATGATCGATTATAAAGTTCCAGATCAAGCGGCAGACGTTCTGAATATAGCTTGCGAGCATCATCGAGCTTATCAAGACGCACAAGAAGATCGATCATATACATGGTTAAAGATGTAACAGATTTAAGTGTCTTTAGTGCAGATGTATAGAGATTCCAAGCATCATCAAAAAGCTCTTGAGCCGCATAGTACTTCAAAAGGGTTGTAAAGATGCGTTCATTACCTTTTATTTTTTCATCGGCCATTTTTTCTAGAGCAAGATTAAGACGAGCATGGTCATTTTTTTCGACATGCAGATCTATAAGAGACGAGAAGAAAATGAGCGAATATGCAACTCCACTCTCTTCAATTTCCTCGAGAAAAGAATCGATTTTAAGATAATTTTTATCAATATAGTAGAGCTTAAGGAGCGATGTATAGGTGAAAATAGACTGTTTCAACCCAGCTTGTGTCATCAGGTGACGAATTTTAGCAATGCCTGTAACATCATTCTTTTTAATACACCTATGTAAAAGGATTGAATAGGAGTATTCACCGAGGTCAATACTTTTGTCATTCATCCTCTGAATAGTATGCTGTATCCCCTTTTCGTCATCCATGTCTGCATAGAGTTTTAAGAGAGTTGTAAAGGTAATCAGACTAGGATTTATGTTTGCCTTTTCCATACGAAGCAAAACCCCCTCTGCTCCTTTTGGAAACTTACTTAAAGCATAGCCACGAAGAAGTGTAGAAAAAGTAACTATATTAGGCTCGATATCCCAACTTTTCATCCGCCTCATGATATCCTCAGCAGACTTGATGTTATTCAAATTGACAGCGTTGTTTAAGAGAATAGTAAAGAGATTGACATGGGGCCGAATTTTTCCTGTCTCAATAAGGTCAGAGATATGAGTAATCTTATCTTGGTCATTGACGACGCTGCATGCATGCAATAGGGCATTTAAAATAACATATGAGGAGATCAAAGAGGTATTAAGAATTTCATGCTCTAGATAATCCAAGCCATAGCTGCTTTCATGGTCTGAAAGCCATTTTAAGAGCTGTAGATACGATGATTGTTCTGCAAATTTGCCCTGTCCACGTATCTTCTTAAGGCATTCAATAGCAGATGTGATGTCATCTTTTTTCAGATGCTGTTCTAATAATTTCTCATATTCAAACTTATTTAAATTCTGCCCAAGGAAAACAAAGGACTGGCCCTTAATTTGATTATCGACGAGCTTGGAAACTTTTTTACTCGAATTAGAATGACCAATATCGCTAAATACAGTGTTGGTACATTCAACCTCAGGTAAAGTTTGAGTAAATAGCGAACGTTTAATATTGGGATCAAACCATTCATTGTAGTCCGACATATAATTCCTTAAAATTATTGCGGAAAATAATACCATATCATAGATAATACTAGCTATCAAACCACCTTAAACAGTACTATTCTTCCGTTAATTTTGAATAAACCGAAGAGAAAACGTATATATGATACACCTAGTTGGCTTCTTCCTTTCCTTGATCTTGTTTAGTACCATACAAGCAGAAAACTACAGCTATTTCCCGAAGGCGCTTGAAGTTATTGAAGAGGATGTAAAACAAGCTACAACACCTATAGATAGAGCCTTGAGCCTCATCGATCTTCAATCACTGCTCTTAACACTGCTCAAATCTGATATGGACAGCAGCAGCTACTATAGCCTCCTCAAAACTGCCGAGTGGCGGATAAAGGCAATTCTAGCGCAATCAAAAGAACTCCCTGAGTACAATAAGAAACGCCATAAATGCATAAAAATCCCGTTTACAGTAGCTGGAAGTCCTACTTGGCTCTATGAAAATAGACATGGATATTCCCAGGATCGGGCACTAACGGATCAAGAAAAGGAAGCGTTTTTTCAAATTGAATTTGAAGCTTATCAAAAAAGCGCTCTCAATCAACCTGCAGTGGGGCTTAATTCAGAATCAATAGAACAGCTTATCATAGGTGTACCCTACAACTTTGTAGTAAAACCAAACCTTGAGGTCTGTTTTGGACCTAATCAGGAATATAACCTCCACGATCCAGAAACAAATGCAAAAACCCTCATTAGCCCTGGCCATGGAATTCTGTCTAAAAACGAACCTGTGCTGGCAGCAGGCGAGTTTGTTTTTTACAGAAATAATGATAAAGTACTCTTCCTTTTATCGAGTGCTTCCGGTCACTTTAGACCAGATGTAGAATGCTTAGTCCATTTAGAAGATCAATTGGTACAAATGGGCGTTCCTAGAGAAGCTATTTTCTCTTCAGCTGTGCCGCTCTCAAATCTTGCTCGAAAGACTTTGGAAAAGATTTATAAGGCAATAACCGCTGAATAATTGAATGAATTCCTAGCCATAAACAGATGACTTTCGGTACAAGATACGCAAGAAAATATCATGTCCTATGCGAATTTTAGTGCGAAAACTCTTTGTATTGCATGCCATTCTGTTTGGATCGCTTGTACCAAGCTCACTTTATCCCATACTTCCCGATCAGCTTCCCGAAGCCTTTGATATTCAGCTCGAATCTCCCAGCTTCTCTAACGGTGTTTTAACCACAGATCAAGGTGGAACACTCAAAGGCAAAAACCTCTTCGTTCAAGCCAAAAACATCCGCTACACACGCACGAAAGAGGTGAACAAAATCGAAGCCCAAGGCGATTTGTTCATGCAAATAAAAGATCGTCCCTACAAGGGTGAAAAGGTTGAGATCAACCTCGACACAAACAGAGCAACGATCTGGAATGGCTGTACAGAGGCCGATGAGTGGTATATTGGCGGAAGAGTTATTGAAATTGACCCTGAAGGAAAGGCGCTCTTCCATGATGCCTATGTAACAACAAGTGAAAATGAGCAGAACGACTGGAGTATTGAAGCGAGCCGTGTAGAAGTTCTTCCAGGCGATAAGCTCTCAACAGAAAATGTACGCTTTTACTTTGTCCGAATGCCTCTTCTCTGGCTTCCCAAATACACCATGAACCTTGCAGAAGAAAAAAGCGCTCCCTTCAGCTACCGTTTTCGCTGGGGTGGAAGTGAAGGCGCTCGCATCGGCGTGACCTATGGTTTTTCCTCTTTTAATAACTGGAAGACCAAACTTATTTCTGACTACAACTTCAAATATGGCTTAGGGGGAGGTCTAATCGCCAACTGGAAAAACCCTGCTAAATACAGCTCCTATCAATCCCTCTGGTATGGCGCACAAGCACGAGACAAAACGTGGAAAAGCGGACGCTACCGCTTCCAAGGCATCTACCTCAAATCATGGGTGAAGCAAGATGTGCACCTTCGCGCCATGTATGACAAGTTATCTGATCGTGAGATGAAGACTGACTTTGCAGACCACACCATCAATGACGCGGTCGTTGGAAAAACGGAAGCGAAGCTCTGGAAAACAACACCCAACTGGATTGGAAGTGTTGACGCAACAGTACGCGTAAATAACTTCCAGGACGTCAAGCAAGAGCTGCCTCTTCTTGTGTTTAACACCCGTCCTCAGGTGCTTGGACGATCAGGAATCGTACTCGAAAGCAAAGTCTCTGCTGGCTATTTAGACTATGTCTATGCCAATCAAACGCCAAACGTTACAAACTACGCCTCATCACGTTCAGAGCTCAACCAAAATATCTACAAAACTCTCCTCGTAAGCCCCTTTGCAATTACTCCTAGAGCTGGATACCACCTTATTCAGTATAGCAGCAGCCCGCAGCACAGTCAGCGATTTCAGGCTCTTGCCACTGCTGGTGTCGATGTAAAAACGAGATTTATCGCATCAAACCCTTTTTGCTGCCAGATTGTTGAGCCCTACCTCTCTTATGATTACATCACCCAACCGCAAGTCTCATCTAATGATCATTATGTTTTCGACTTAGAAGATGGATGGGCTAAGCTCAATACGCTCCGCTTTGGTTTGAAACAGCATTTGATGCTTACGCCAAACAGAAATGGCTTTTCAAGACAGCTCCTCTTTGATCTTTATGCTCGTGCTTTCTACAGCCAGCATGTCTATTCCATGGCGATTCCTAAAACCTACCTAAATGCGACCCTTTTAGCCACACCCTGGCAAACCTACACCCTCTCAACCGCTTGGGACCAGGATAACAAAGTCCTCGACCATATAAACCTTATGGGCCGCTTCACGGTATCTGATAAGCTCGCCTTTACGCTTGAATGGCGTAAACGCAGCGCCTTTTGCTGGCGAAAGATTGACAACGACAACTTTATCGTTGATATGGTCCGACCGCAGCATGTACTTCGCAACTCCGAGATGTCCGATAAACGCCAGTTTGCCCGTGCAACATTTTTTTGGCAGATTATCGACAACCTCGACTTTGAAGGGGGCATTCGCCACGGTTGGGGCCGCACCAATTCACCAAACTATTATGAATGGGACTTAACGCTCGGAACACTGGTTCGAGGAGCACTAGTTGTGAAATTTACCTACGAAAAGCGCTACCACGATACCCGTTTTTATTTTAGCTTCGGATTAGGACAAAAACGTCCTTCGAAACAATCTACCTTCAAAAAAATCGGCTTCGGCAGTTACGATCTCTAGTGAAGTAATGGTTTATGAAGTGTTTCACCACAGAGAACTTGAGAGCGCACAGAGACTCTTAAACAATTTTTTCTCTGTGTGCTCAGTGATCTCTGTGGTAAAATTAGTAGCCCACATTTAAACCTATTAGAGTATAATTCTACCGATTAAGGAGTACGCACTTTGGAGTTAGTCGTAGTTGGTGTGGGTTACGTAGGTCTTGTCAGCGCTGCCTGCTTTGCTGAAATGGGCTTTAAAGTCACATGCCTCGATATCAACAGCCAAAAAATTGCAGGGCTCCAGCAAGGCGTTATTCCTATATATGAGCCTGGGCTTGAAGAGCTCGTTCGCAAAAATAGCCAAGCTCACCGCTTAACATTTACAACCGACTATACCTGTATAACTTCTGCTACTGTCTGCTTTATCGCTGTTGACACTCCAGTTGGCGAGGGCGGCCAGTGCGATTTAAAATCAGTTAAAGCTTGCGCCCGTTCCATTGGTCAAACTGTTAGCCATCCTCTTGTTGTTGCTACCAAATCTACTGTTCCCTGCGGTACGCACGCTCTCATTCAATCGATTATTCAAGAAGAGCTGGCTAAGCGAAAACTGAAAATCCAAGTTGATGTTGTCTCAAACCCTGAGTTTTTGAAAGAGGGTGCTGCTGTCACGGACTTTATGAAGCCCGACCGAGTAATCATAGGTACCGATTCTGAGAGAGCAGAGGGAATCATGCGGGATATCTATCACCCCTTCATGCTGAGCTCTGATCGCCTGATCATCATGGATCCCCTATCTGCCGAATTGACCAAATACGCAGCCAATACCATGCTTGCCTTGCGAATTAGCTATATGAACTGGCTATCAGGCATATGCGATGCGACAGGGGCAAATATCTTAAATGTACGCGCCGGAATCGGGTCTGATAAACGTATTGGATCGCAGTTCCTCTGGGCAGGCGCAGGCTTCGGCGGCTCTTGCTTTCCAAAAGATATTCTTGCACTCAGGTATATGGCCGAAGAGCTGGAGCATCCGACCCATATTATTGACGCTCTCCACACCATAAACTCCCAGCAAAAGCAGCTTATTGGGAAAAATATACTCAAGCGTCATAAGGCTGGATCGACGATTGCGATCTTAGGACTCTCCTTTAAGCCTGATACCGATGACATGCGAGAGGCCCCCTCTCTCGTTCTTATCCAGCAACTTATCCAAGCAGGAATGAAGGTACGTCTCTTCGATCCTGTTGCCATGCCTCATGCACAAGAAATAGTTGGTAAAAACAGCCAAATTACCTTCTGCGAGAGCGAACTAGAAGCCGCTCAAGGAGCAGATGCTATAGCCTTAGTCACAGAATGGAAGCAGTTTCGGCTTCTCGACTGGCCTGCAGTTGTAGAGGCTATGAATGGACGAGACTTCTTTGATGGGCGAAACCAATACCGACCCGAAGAGATGGCAAAACGAGGCTTTAATTATTTTAGCATAGGCAGAAAGCCTGAATTTGCTCATGATGACATTGATAAGGTGAATCAATGCAAAAACGAATTATATTCGCAATCCCCATAGGAGCACTTCTCTTCATTGGTCATCTCTTTTCCCGGCTCCCCTTTAACCCTTTTGTGCCCTACCTTACACAATCGTTAAATCCCCTGCAGCCACCTCTTTGGACTGCCTGCATTCTTGGACTTCTCCACGACCTTATTCTCCCCTCACCTAGACTAGGAGCCTTCTCGCTCGCCTATGTTTTATCGACTGCACTCATTGCAGCCCTTTTACGGAAAATCTCATCTACAGGATCTTCGATCTTCATGAAGAGCTTGATCTCTCTATTCTTAACGCTCTTTATTGAAGTACTCGCTCAAGGAATAATTGCCCTTTTAGGAGTGCCTGCTCGAGAAACAAGCTTTGGCCTTCACACCTATATTGTACTCCCGATAGGCACCTTTCTCTTAAGTCTTGCTCTCAATGCAATCACGCTGCGAAGGAGTGCTCCTAGGTATGAATAAGCCGCTTCTTCTCGACGGTACCCTAGTCTCTAGAGAAATAACTAAAGGCATAGAGAAATACACAAAAGAGCTCAAAGTTCGACCTCCAAAGCTTACCGCCATTTTAACCACCGATAATTTCGCCTCGCATACCTACGTAAAAAGAAAGATCAAAGCGTGCTCAGATGCAGGCATAACCTCTCAAGTTATCCACTTAGAAGAGTCTCCAAAAGCGCAGCTTCTCAAAACCATCGAGGAGCTCAATAATGACGATGGTGTCGACGGTATTCTTATTCAACTTCCTCTGAGAAAAGATCACGATCTTCGAGCCGTTTTAGAATCTGTCGATCCAAAAAAGGATGTCGATGGCTTTCATCCAATAAACATGGGCAAGCTTGTTATTGGAGATTACTCAGGCTTTATTCCATGCACTCCTCAAGGCATTCTCACACTCCTCAATCACTATAAAATTCCCATAGAGGGCGAAAATGTTGTGATTATTGGTCGAAGCATTATTGTGGGACGCCCTCTGGCTCTTCTGCTCTCGCAGAACAAGCCCGGTTTAAATGCAACAGTAACGCTTGCACACAGCAAGACACATGACCTTATCAAGCTCACACGTTCCGCAGATATCATTGTTGCTGCCTGCGGCTCGCCCCGCCTCATTCGAAAAGAGCACATACGGCAAAACTGCGTGCTCATCGACGTCGGCATCAACCGCGTCGATGAAGCTCTCTGCGGAGATGTGCATGAAGAGTGCTATCCCTTAACTTCTGCCTATAGCCCAGTTCCAGGAGGCATTGGCCCTATGACTATAGCCTCCCTTCTTTCCAACACGGCGCTCAGCCATGCACGGAGGTTTAATCTCCCATGCGAATTCTCCTCTGTATCTTAGTACTGTTAACCTCCTGTAAACAGCAAAAACGTGAGCTTGTCTCTATCCGAGGCGTGGAGATGACCATCCCTTTCAGAATTTCTGTCGCAGGGCCCCTTTCACAAAATGAAATAAATGCACTCGACAGCACTGTGTTTCAAACCTTTCGCCATATCGATCAGCTCTACAATAACTGGAACAAAGACTCGGAAGTCTCATTGATTAATAATAGCACCAGCAATGTTGAAATACCTATAAGCCATGAACTCAGCACCTTTCTTCACACTTGTGAGCAGTATGTTCAAGCCTCCAAGGGCCGTTTTGATCCCTCGATTGCACCCTCTCTTTCTCTTTGGAAAAAAGCGTTCGATAAAGATCAAATACCCTCGCAAGATGATATCAATGAAGCAAAGAAAAATTGCGGCTGGAATAATTTTACAATCAAGGAGTTCTCAATCGTAAAAAAGCATGACGCATGCGCTCTTGATTTAGGAGCGATTACAAAGGGCTATGCTGTTGATTGTCTTGTAGAGTCTCTTAAACAACTTGGTTTTTCGTCCCTATTTGTAGAGTGGGGCGGCGAGATTCGAACAGTTGGAAAACACCCCTCAAATAGGCCTTGGAGTATCTATATCGCCAACTTCGAAGATGTAAACCCAAAGTCTGCGCTTGAGATCTTATCTATGCAAAATGAAGCTGTTGCAATAAGCGGAGACTATCTTAAGCACTATAGGATTGGATCGCATGTCTATACCCACATCATCGATACACAAACGATGCAGCCGACGGAAATCAAGCCTGGTGAAAAACAGTCCATCACTGTTCTTGCACCAACTTGTCTTCAAGCAGATGCAATCGCAACCTGGATTTTAAGTACCCCGGATGAGTATCGTGCTAATGTCCTGAAGGACATTCAACAACAATTTCCTCAATGCGAGGTTCACATATATGTGCACGTACCTGAATCAACCAACACTCATTCTTCGTGAAGAAGCTAAAGCAAATGCAACTGTTGCAACAGAAGCCTTTTACTCAGAGCCAGTCACAATCCTAGAAGATAATGAAATTCCTAAAGGGTGGCTGAAAATACAAACTGATTTTGATGGGTATATAGGCTTCTGCCAAGCAAAGTCCCTATCTTGCATACAGCTAAAAGAACCCTATCCCAATGGCCCCTACGCTCGAGTTTCCACTTTAAAAGCTCATGTCTATAACGAACAAGACACCGAAAAGGGGCCTATTCTTACACTCCCTGGAAGAGCGTTAGTCCAAATCGACAAATATGAACCAAAAGAGCGATGGCTCACTGTCATGCTTCTTGATGGGACCATTGGCTATATTCAGCAAGGTAATGTTGAAGTTAATCCCAAACTTAAGACTCGAGAAGAGCTCGTTAAATACGCTCAAGGATTAGCTGATTGCAAAATTCCCTATTTATTCGGCGGAAGATGCCCTTGGGATGGCTACGACTGCTCAGGCCTTACTCAAGAGTTCGCGTGGCATTTGGGCGTTAAACTTCCCCGCAACGCCAGCCAGCAGATTAACTCAAAAAACTGCAAAGAGATCACTTTAAAAGAACTTCAACCTTGCGATCTTATCTTTTGGGGAAGAACTGAAAAGCCTACCCACGTCGGCATGTACATCGGAAACGATCAGTTTGTTCATGCAAACGTTCGTGAGCTGCAGGGCAAGATCACTATAAGTACCTTAAGTGATTCCCTCTGGAATCCAGAAAAAAAAGATACAACTCTCGTATTCCGATCTTTCCGCCGCATTATCGCATAAAACTTGTAGTCTAATAATCCTCGTCTCTATTACTTGTAGTAGAGACGAGGTTAGCAATCAATGAGCTCATCGGAGATCGCTAGATTTTTTACTACATTTGACACATTCGAAAAGCATGATAACTACTTTTCCGAAGAAGATCCAGATCCCACTGAAGCCCATATATCAGAAATATCTGACCTACTGAACCTTTATCAAAAGGAAGAGTATGGGGTGACAAAAGAGGAGTTTTGTCGTAGTTGTTTTAAATGCATTACAAACTGGCGTGATGCAGAGCCTTTAGATATTAAAGCGAAAATGAAGGATATGCGGCAAAAAAAACAAATAGAGGCCAAAACAGAAAGCCACCTATTAGGAATATCTGATCAACTGTGCCAGTATCAAATGAACTTTAAGATGACCAAAGAGGAGTTTTGTCGTAGTTGTGTGGAATATATTACAGACTGGCGTGCAAAGCCCATAAATCTTGAAGCGAAAATGAAAAATATGTGGGTAAAAATCAAAAGAGAGATTAATTCAGAATAATATGGAGCCTTCCAATTTCCAAAGAGTCAATGACACACTCTACAGAACCCTTCAAAAGGACAATAAAGAGCTCTTTGTCAATTTTAAGGGAACGTTCTCTAAAGACTCATTTGAGACTGCAAAAAAAATATCTGAACAGCTGCCCAATTTTACATTTGATAAGAATACGAGAGTCCTCTTTAAGGATCATGGAATAACATATGCAGTAGAACTTCAAAAACCAGAAAAGCAGTCGTGGATTGCCTGGTTTTTTTCATCCTTTTTCACCTCGTACCAAAACCCAAATAAAGTCACCTATCAAGTCACCGAGCTTGCATCCAACAAACCAGCTCGTGCAATTGAATTACATTGCAAACCAACCAATACGCTTCGGGTAGATATTCCCAAGAACGACCCCAAGTCTAAAGCATTTTCCGATGGCTACACGCAACTTGCAACTCAAGCCTTTCAAAAATTTGAGCCCCTCTTCAAAGCTCACGATATTAAAGGACAGCCGCCAACAGCTGACTTAAGCAAATATGTCATTGTACAAATAGGTGACAAGCTGGAGCTTGTCGAAAAAGGGTCGGTTTCCGATGGAGGAAATGCCTGCAAACAATATTTAAAATTCATCAATAAAGAGTATGGCGAAGAGAAGGTCAGTTATGTTGCCCATCAATTTGGAATCTCCTTTGAGGGCCCTCTCACCCCTGAAATGGTCTATAGGATCAATATTGGGATGGGAAATATAGAAATTCAAGATCTCAAAGCTTTACAAGGTAAGATCAAAAAAGGAACAGCTCTCACCACGCATGAAGAACGTGTTTTAAAGCGAGCTCCTAAGAACTTTTCCCCAGATAATTTAAGCAAGCTCGCTTCTCTATTTTCTCTTAAAACTGAAGAACAAGATGCACAGTACACAGGCCGAAAAATTGCCTATCCTATAGATGGAAGCTATGCAATAGCCCACACAGAAAAGTTTAAACCTTGGGTTGACCAGCAGGAACTCAGCCAAGTATTTACTGAGCTCAAAAACGCTAAAAATCCCGACCGTTTTCACGAACTCATCTCATTTGTCGTTTGCAAAAAACACTTTGCCAGAAGACACCCCACTGAGGATTACCGGGTTGGAGCAATCATCCCTGCACCTACTCTAAAAGAGAATGGCAAGCCAGATATCGAACGTTTCTATGTAGTTACATCTCTCGTAACAAACTCGCAAGGTATTTTAAGCTATACTCTCGAACCTCTTGATCCCAAAGACAAAACACTCCATGCTATCAAATCCTTCCTCAATACATCCCCAAGCCGATATGCACTCTCTGGGTTTGGAACGATAAGAAACGATTTCAACTTCATAAATTCCCCTGGAAATGAAGGCAAAGACCTTTGCAAAAAATATGAAGAGGATTTTGATAAAAAGTACACCATCCCCAATTGGGTTGGCTATACTCTGCAGGCGAAAAATGCAAAAAACCCTGCAAAACAAAAAGAAGCTCTCATAAATGCTGTAAAAAGTTTTGAGGAGTATAAAACTCTTCCCACACTGCCTAAACCTCTTGGTAAAATTGTTCGCACGCACGATGCAGCTCTTATTCAATTAGCTCAGAACGTCTTTAGACAAGGTATTTTCAATATCTTTAACCTGATAAAGCTTGTCTACATTCTCCTTAAATACAAGGATACAACCGCTAAAGACTCTCTTGATGCCTCTGATGCACGCTTTATACTTAAGCTCATCGACAGAAATGATCCACTCCAGGCAACTCTCACTAAGGATTTATTAGATACCATCCATGTATCCGATGAAAAAGCACAGGAAATTCAAAAAATTCATAAACAAATGAACGTGTTTGCTGCGCTCATGAATGATAAAGACTATTCAGGGGCTATTACAGCATTAGAATCTATCGCGATGAAAGAAAAAGAGTACCCTTTCGATGTTGTCGATCCTAAGACAAAAGTAAAAATTTACGAGACTAATAAGGTACAGCAGTCGCTCCTCTTCGTCGGCCACAGTTTAGGAGCTGCCGCCTCAGAAAAAGCCTATGCTGATATTTGTATTTCAGGAAGAATGCCGTTGCCAGATTGTGAAATAGGAGTTCGAGGATTCGACCCGCCAGGCATTAATGCCGTCGATAATAAAAACTACAAAAGCCTTTCAAAACACATAGAGCTCTTCAAAGGCCTTAGAGTTCAGCACTCTCTCGTATATCGTATTGCAACGGGAGATGTTGTCAGCCAAGGCGGCGAAGAACAGCTTGGTGTCGCCTATACGCCAGAAGAGCGAGATGAACTTCTCTCCTGGACACGCTTTGATGCATCTGTTTCAAGCCGTACGGAAAAAACAACTGTCCCAGAGATTCGAGAAGCAGTCAACGTCCACGCAATTCACTTCGAGGCGGGGGTTCGAAGCCCGACCCCCTTTAAAGCTGAGCTACTCAGTAAAGTTAAAAAAGTTTCAAAAGATCATTTCGACCGTGACTACGAGCGTACTTGGGTCGATCCCATCGTGCTCAAACGTTTTGCTCATGGTGAAAAACATGTCTGGAAAGATCTGCAAAAGCTTTGGAAAGTTGTGGGAATACGTTCCAATGTAGTCGAAAAACTACGGACCCTTTTCTCAATTGCTCTACGGATAATACTTGTCACTCTCGAAATCAATCGACCTGACCATGAGCAAGAAGATGTAGGCCATGGTGATTGGTGGAGATATAAAGATAATCTGGGTGTCTTTGCCGTCGATCTCAATGGTGTTGCTTCACAGAGAGCATAGTCTCGACCAGTCGATCAAGCCGTATAAGCTCTCGTTCAAGTACTCTTTTTTGTTCAGATGTGACAGACACATCTTCTATATGCTTATGAGCACGTTTGAGCGTGCGAAAAGCGCCTTTGGGATCATTGAGCTCCAGATAGCACTCAACTGCAGCGGTATAAATATCGGCTCTGTGGCAATCCATAGTCTCAGCCATCAAGAACGCTGAAAGAGCTTGCTCTGGCTGACCTGAAAGCCTACGAGCGCGGCCAAGTCCAAGCCAAAAATCTGGGATATAGGGATGGAGTTGACAAAGAAGAGTAAAGCCATGAAGTGCACCCTCGCAATGTTGCATCTCGAGAAACTGTGTAGCATTATCATACATCTCTCGCAGCTGTCCATCGCTTAAGCCTAAAAGCTCTTGGCCAACGCGAGAATGTCCAACGAATTCATCGAGATGATCGCTCTCATCAACCTCAATAAGTTTAGCCGTACGAGGATGTTTGGCTTTTCGATAATGATGTACTTGACCATGCCGCCCAGGATGCTGTCTCATAAGTAAAAACTCACGAAGATCCTATAATTATTATACTGCAAAACATCTTATCGTGCCGGTGCCAGAAGTAACAAAACAATTAAACTAGAGAGGCGCAAAGTCTCAAAGACGCAAAGGGAAATTATTCTCTTCTTTGCGCCTTAGCGTCTTTGCGTTTAATATTTCTAGCGTTTTAACTGACTTGAGAACACCGTTTACAGTGTGATTTTACGATATTTGCTCTCGAGAGAAGAGGAGGTAGAGATAATCACCTGCTCGATGGATTCGAGCCTCTCTAAGAGACTTCGGCGCTTATCGGGATCTAAAAAGCTCTCTAGATCATCAAGTAAAAAGAGCGGCTCAGTTCTTGAGTGTTCTTTTAAAAGACTCCAAGCTGCAAGCCTGAGTGCAAGAAGCGCGCATTTAGCTTGTCCCAAGCTCGCTCTTGATTTTGCGGGATAATTCTTAAACCGTACTAGTATGTCATCTCGATGAGGACCATAGAGAGTACAGCCAGCTCGAACCTCCTGTTCTCGCTTCTCTTGGTATATTTTTTTCATCTTTTCAATAGATGCCTCTGGAACTGAAGGTATATATATAAGATCCCAATCAGAGCTCTCTATAAAACTTGCAAGTTCACTTTTAAACCTTTCGCGAAGACTTGAAAACAGCTCTTCCCGCTGACGTATTATAGCCACACCAAGCTCTGCAAGCTCTTCTTCCCAGACAGATATAGTATCAAATTGGTGCAGCTTGAGAAGCTTATTTCTCTGCTGCAGAGTTCTCTCGTAGCGGCTTAAGAGGGTTGCATAACTGGGTACATATTGGCAGATTATAAGATCAAGTTCCCGCCGTCGTACTTGCGGCGAGCCATAAATAAACTCTAGATCATCGGGTGTTGAAACAACGGCAAGCAGGTTCCCGAAGAGCGAAGAAGCCCTCTCTTGAACGGCTCCTGCAAGCGCCACGCGCCTCTTTTCTCCATCAAAAGCAATCGATAAGGAGCTTAAAGCCTCATCTTTTGAGTACTCCCCTTCAATAAAGAAGGCGCTGCTGCTCTCTCGAGCAAGCTCTTTCAAGGAGGATGTTCTAAAAGATGAGCCTGCAGCTAGAACGTAGAGGGCCTCGAGTATAGATGTTTTTCCCTGTCCATTTAGCCCCTCTAAGAGCGTAACACCTGGCTCTAAGCAGATGTCCAGCTCTTCAAAACGGCGGAATCCCGACAGATATAGGCGTCGAATGTACATCTACAATCACTCATCACTCAAACGCATCGGCATTAAGACGTACAATGGAGAGGGAGCCGTTGTCATCTGCTTATCAAATGCGACATCAGAAATCACTGCAGGATTAAAGGCATCTTGGAGGCCGATAGTTACTCGCTCTTCTCTACAATGTCGCAAGATATCGAGGAAATAGCTAGGGTTGAAAGCGATATCAAAGCGTTTGCCCTCATATCGTATTGGCATCGATACACGCCCTTCGCCAATATCTGCTGTGTTTGCAGTCAATCGAAGCTCTCCTTCTTCAAAGGTAAAGCGAGCAGAGTGGTTTGATTCAGAGATAAAGAGCGCAACCTGGCGTAACAGAGTCATCAACTCTTCTCTTTGAACCTGAATGATAAATGTCGACTGCTTTGGAATAACTCGATCAATATCGGGAAAATCACCTGAGAGAAGCTTGGAAAGAATCAAGCTTTCATTGGCATCTATTGCAATCTTATCGGGCATCAAATAGAGAGTTGCAGGCTTCTCCCCTTTTGTTAAAAGCTTTGCAAATTCATCGACAGCTTTGGCAGGGATAACGCATTCATACTGCACTGAGGAGTCTATATCAATTGGAAGCTGTGCGCGAGCAAGCCGCTTGCCATCTGTTCCCGCAAAGAGAGCAACTCCATTTGTTATTGAAAAGAAGACACCTGTTAACGCATACCGACTATCTTCTCTAGAAACAGCAAAAGAGGTTCTGAAAAACATCTCAGCAAGAGTTTCTTGAGGAATGGTGACTTTGACCGCGCCGGAAAGATCAGGAAGGGAAGGAAAATCGACTTTAGACATGCCGTTGAGCTTAAAGCTTGCGCTCTCAGAGAGAATTGTTGAGATGTCTTTGTTTGAACTTGTGATCTCTACATGAGCGGCTGTGAGCTCTTTTAATAGCTGAGCTAGGCGCCTTGCCGGAAGCGTGGTGCCGCCTTTATTTTGTACATTGGCCTTTTTTTTGCAGCGAACGCCTACAGTTAAATCGGTTGCTGTAACGGTTACAGAGTCTTCATCAGCTTCGATGAGTACGTTTGAGAGTATCGGCATAGGAGTTTTCGGCGCTACAATATTCTGAACAGTGCTCACAATATCGCTAAGATCCTGACGAGACATAACAAACTTCATGAAATACTCCAAATTTTGAACCTAGGATAGATTACTCTTCCAAATTCCTCCAAGGGACTATACAATCTAACTCATAAATACATATTCATATGAGCGATAAAAAAAATTACAGTAAAGAAATCACGACTAATCGAAAAGCCTTTCATGAATATGAAATTCTAGAAAGATTCGAAGTAGGCATTGCATTGGTTGGAACAGAAGTCAAATCTGTTCGATCGCAAGGAGCAAGCCTCCAAGAAGCGTATATTAGCTGCGAAGGAAGTGGTTTGTCTCTCATTAACGCCTCAATTCCTCCCTACACGCACGGCAATATTCATAACCATGAAGAGAAGCGAAAACGACCTCTTTTAGCCTCTCGAAGAGAGATATCAAAAATTCGTGAAGCGATCACAGAAAAAGGCATGACTTGCATACCTATTAAATTGTATATTAAAAATTCGCTCATCAAGCTTGAAATTGCAATTGGCCGAGGTAAGAAGCTCTATGATAAGCGAGAAGACATCAAGGCACGGGAGGATAAGCGGGAAATTTCAAGAGCGTTGAAATCGAATTTAAAAAATTTTTAGCGGCATCTCCCGACGGATCGAGGCACTTTTTGTTTTTTTGCTCTCACCAATATGCATTCTGAATATTGGTTTCGAACAAAAATACAAAAATTGCTCACGATCCGTCTAGAAGCTGCTCACTGAAAATTATTCAAAGTCGATTTAAAAAGAAACTCGTAAAAAAATTGGTATATCACTCATCATTGTACAAAAGATCAACTATCTCATTGGGATGGCCGATCTCAAATGTAGAATTTAACTAACTAGAGCCTTTTGCTAAAGGCTCTGTAAATTAGAAAAAAAATAAAGAGCTTTAAATGAACGTTACGTCACTTTTCCAACGTCCCTCAATTCTCGTTCCATCTGTGCTGATGGCTATTGGTATTTTCTACCTTTTTCAAACCAATCTCTCCCAAAATGAGATATTGATTACCATTGCCAGCTCAATTGTCCTTCTCTTGCTCGCTACACGTTGGCTTAAATCCTTCAATCCAAATGAACTCTTTAGAATGGGATTTGCTTCCCTCGTAACCTTCCTCTTTACTCCCTTCTTTGGAACATGTCTTGGATCTCTCTTTTCTCTCCAACCGGGAATCTCTATTTTCAGCCTTATGCTCTTTGCATCGGTTACATTCGCTGTTGCAAACAGTGTTTTTCGCACCATCTTTCCTGACAACAAACTGGCAAAACGACAAGACATCTTACGCAAGATCATTCTCGATATTTCGGCGCTTGAAGATGGAAGAGTAGTAGACCTTGCCCGTTCTGGATTACTCGATCAACGCTTAGCTATTCCTCGATCACTTCCAAAAGAGCTCAACAAACTCTCTGAATCTCTCGATGAAGGAGTTCGTTTTCGTGCTCGTAAGGCTCTAGAAGCATATAAGCGTATCGAGATGCTTCCAAAAATTGACTTAGAGTTTTTTGATCTTCCCGAAGATGAAGGCGACTTAAACTCACGCCTTATTCGAACAGCTAAGAACCTCAATGCCTTCGTCCTCTCTAACGAAACACCACTATCCCGCAAAGATTTAGAGGATGTTTCTTGCATCTCAATTGACATGCTTGCATCAGCCCTCAAACCTGCCCCACAACGTGGCGAGTTCTTAAGCATTAAGGTCTTGCGTCTCGGCAAAGAACCAAAACAGGGTGTTGGCTACTTGGATGATGGAACTATGGTTGTAGTCAATGGCGGCGGTGATTTCTTAGGCAAGAGCGTTCGTGCGCAGGTGCTCTCTCAAAAGCACTCATCAACCGGTAAAATCATCTTCTGCAATGCCCTCGATGTCGATGATGAAGATGAAGACTACACGTAAAAAAACGATGAATGTTTTCGGAATTGGCTGCGACATAATTGAAGTCGAACGCATCCAAAAGGCGATTGAAAGTCAGGGCAAGCCCTTTCTCGATCGCCTTTTTACTCCCCAAGAACAAGCGTATTGTACTCGCTTTAAAAACTCCTATTCCCGCTTTGCTGGTCGCTTCGCTGCAAAAGAGGCTATTGTCAAAGCTTTAAAATGCGGCATTGGTGAAAAGATAAGCTGGCTAGATATCGATATCATTAGCCCAGAAAATGAGTCCCCTGAAGTTGTTTTAACTCCTCAGGCTTTGCAAACATTTCCCAACATCAAAATTCACCTCTCGATTTCACATACTGAAATCTACGCTTTGGCTTTTGCTACGGTTTTAACTAATGACTGATATATCCATGTTATTTTGAACGATACGTTCCAAATTTCATGGAAGATTGAATAGATAAATTCAACGCAAAGACGCAGAGTCGCTAAGTCGCAAAGTTTTCATTTATCGATATTGCACTCTGATCAACATAAAGCGACAATGCAAATAGCATTCTTTTATAGCATTCTTTGCGTCTCTGCGCCTTTGCGTCTTTGCGTTGAATTTACTGTTAGATAGAAAATGGAATATCTACCCTCAGTTCAACTCCCAGCGGCAAAGTTGGTGTGTAGCGCTCTTCAAATCGATGCCGTAATGTCAGGGCAACTGAGCCCAAGCCTGTTAAAGAATAGCGATATGAAAGCACGCCATCAACAAAAGAAAAATGTTTTGCAGCCAGCGGATGATGAGCTTTTTTATGGTCACCAAATCCCTGCCAGTATTCAGCTCCAACTAAAACCATGTGTTTATCATTGAAAACACGCTTTACATAGTACTCAATGCCCATAAAGCATTTAGCTTTTATTGGCGCTCCGCCATTGATAGCAATCCACCATTGGCTATACGAATGCATTTTTGTGGCTTCACGGCCAATGCAAAAATGTTTACCGACAGAATATTTCAGCAAAGCAAATCGATCTCCAAATAATTCAAAGGCAGGAATATGAGCCGCATGACCAAAAGCTGACTCAAAGCGAATAGAGAGAGAAGATGCAAGTTTATTGCCAACGAGATCATTAGAAAATGCAGATTCCATCGTTAATGCGACAGATCTACCCTTAATTTTTTGATCTAATGCTCCAAAAGAGCCTTCAAGGCGTACATCAATATAATCCCAAGGGCTAGCACGCAGCTGGAGAAAAGTTGACCAGCAAGCAGGGACATATTTTTTGTGATGATTAGGGTGCTCATTTGTCTGGAGATGCCTGCTTGGGAAACATTGCTCAGCAGTTGTGTAACTCAACGAAAATGGAGGAGGAAGCCAAGGGCCTCGAAGAGCCTCCATCTCTACACCATTTAAAGAAGCAAAGCTACAGACCCAGATTAGAAAGCTCTCTTTCAACCTCGATAGCAGCCATACAGCCGGTCCCCGCAGCGGTAATCGCTTGGCGGTACACATGATCTTGAACGTCTCCTGCAGCATAGACACCTTTAATTGATGTTTTCGTTGTTCCTGGTTGTACCTTGATGTAGCCGTTAGGTTCAAGTTCTAGTTGTCCATTTAAGAAAGCGGTATTGGGAACGTGACCCACTGCAAAGAAGAGGCCGCCGGCGGGATACTTCTCTACAACATTAGTCTTTAAATTACGGACTGTAACTCCTTCGACAAGTTTCGTTCCGGTGACTTCTTCAACTACGCTGTCCCAAAAAATACGAATTTTAGGATGGTTTTTCACTCGATCGCCCATAATTTTCGAAGCTCTAAATGAATCTCGTCGATGCACTAAGTTTACGCGGCTCGCATAGTGAGTTAAGAAAATAGACTCTTCCATTGCCGAGTCTCCGCCGCCAACAACAAAGAGCTCTTTATCGCGAAAAATAGGGATTGCACCATCGCACACAGCACACGCTGAAACCCCTTTCTGCCAAAACTCATTGTCCCGAGTGCCTGGTATTTCGAGCCGTTTGGCGGTTGCACCCGTTGCTATGATAACGGCATGAGCGAGTAACTCTTTCGACGATGATTTAACAAGAAAAGGACGCTTGGAGAGATCAACAGAGACCACATCTTCGGTATAAACAGTGGTTCCAAATCTGAGCGATTGCTCCCGAAACTGGTTCATGAGCTCAGGGCCTGTAACTGACTGAGGAAATCCTGGATAGTTCTCAACATCCGTAGTCGTCATGAGCTGGCCGCCGGCAACTCCTGAAAAGAACCCTTCAAAGAGGATTGGTTTCATCATTGATCGAGAAGTGTAGATTGCAGCCGTATAGCCTGCAGGTCCCGATCCGATAATTATTACTCGTACAGTTTCCATACGTCATCCAAATGAAAGTTGGGTCAAGAGATACCTGAAAAAGCTCTTTTCTGACGATCTTATTTTTCAGTTCTGAAGATAATTTTTGCTGAAGTGAAAATTTTTTAAAAAAATGAAGACAAATATTGGAATTATATTACCAATTATTCATATGATTAAGTTTAGGACAGACTGCTATTTGGACATGTGCCAAAAGGCAGGTCGACTTTTGAGGAGGAAAAAGAAGACGCTAAAATGACCAAACAATTTTTATTTGAGTCAGATTCTCAGCAAGAATCATCGGACGAACCGCCTGATTGGGCCCAACCCCAATCTGAAAAGCGTTCTCCATCACTTCGCATTCATGCGAAAAATGATCTATCTGAAACTAATGGACACAAAAGTCCATTGCTTACGTTTCTCTTTACCCTTTTAGCATTCTTTATCGGCTGGAGCACAACCCTTGCGTGGAGAGCCACCGACGGCATCTTCATGGCAAAAGTTGGCGTTGATGCCCTTACCGATGTCTACTGCATTGCTTCCTGCTTTATGATCGTGATTGGAACAGTACTGATTAAGTACATGAACTCCCTATCCGCCCATAAACTGCTAAAAACTGTTTTGCTTCTTGGTCTTGCTCTTTTTGGAGCATTACTCATGGGACTAAACATGATCGAAGAGCATGAAGTGACTACCTTTTGGTTTGCTGCCAAAACTGCAAACCAGATTTTCAGTGTTTTTGCAGCTTCTGCCTTCTGGCTGTTCTACGACCAACATTTCCTAAAGCGCTACTCCAACTCGCATTACGCTCTTCTTTGCTGTGCAACCTTCGTAGGTTATGGATGCGCTGGAGTTCTTATTCATTGGAATCAGGGTGATGCTCAGTCGACATTTATTTGCCAAGCTCTACTGCTGCTCAGCTCCATAGTCTGTGCAAGTGCAATTTCTCGATGTGCGCCAAAGCGATCAGAATCTGCCAACTTGATTGGCTTTTCTGATCAGTCCTCGCTTCGTGACTATTTTAAGTCGCTCAAAAAATCGCCTATCGCTTTGATTTTAGCAGGAGCCACTCTTCTTCTCTTTATCCTTTCAGCAACGGCTGAATATGCCTATCTCTATGTTTTTGAAGACTACTATCAGTCAACATCAACAGCATGGGTTGAGGCGCGATCCGGCTCTGAAATGGCCAAAACTCTTGGAACGTGCTGCGCGCTCGTTGGAGTTGGAAACTTAATTACAGCGCTCTTCCTCTCTTGCCGCTGCTTCATGCCTATAAAATTTCTTGCATGGCTTGCGCCCATTTTTGCAGGAGCTTTGTTCCTCTTCTACCAACAAGACTCCATGCTGCTTTATCCAGCTATCGGCATGCTCATTGTTGATGGACTCTATCCACTCATTGAAGAAAACAACGTCAATGGTTTGGTTGGAACAGTTCCTTCAAAGTTAAAGCAAAAAGTTCGACTGCTTATCGAAACTTTTTCTGAACCTGTGGGAATGCTTTTCAGCTCGATCCTTATTGCTTCGACTTCGATGTCGCCAGCCTCGCTTCTCTACATTGTAGGAGCCCTTATTTTAGCTGTTTGCTTCTCGCTCTGGATCGAACGTCTCAGAAAATCTCGACTTCCGCTCCAGTTGAAAGCTGCAGCTCCTGCTCTGCCTGATTATGACGCCTTGAAAGTTGGTTAATGTTAAGATCTGCAAAGGTCAACCCTACAGTTTTGGTTTTTCATCAAAACTGTAGGTTATTTTTTTTCTTGAAGAGGATAGGACTTATCTCTTCTTTCTTCGACAAACCATCCTTGCCTGATAAAGATACCTGCATCCAAAGAGGAAGAACTGTACTACAACAAGGTTCTAAAGTTGTGCTACTCTCGTCTATAGCTTTCTCTATTTCTTCATCCTGCATGACTTTAAGCTTTTGATCTCTCGATGCTGATCTAAACAAAAGTTTGTAATAAAACCCTTGAGAACCGGTGACTGCTTTTACAAAAATCTTAAAGCATTTTTTTCTTCTTCCATACTCAACTACAGACTGAATAAGGGCACGCCCAATTCCGTTATAAGTAAGCCTTCCATAGGAATAGATCGTATCTATGAAGATACTATCTTCCCCTACTACAACTTTTTCACGTAGATCTTTGAAAAATATCTTATCTTGGGTAGTACTCGGCGGACTAAAACTCCATGAGTCCATTTTACTTACGCATCCAAAAACAACCATGCCAAGTTTTACTCTGCACTCCCCTGTTTTGACTGTATTGTCATCCTTAAGAAAGATGTAAAAGATTTTATCCGTTGATTTTGCAACTTTTTCGATTGTAATTGAGACCGATGTTTTCAACTCCTTGTCGAAAATAAAACCTTCGCCTACCACCTTTAACAGTTCATTATCAATATAGGGCAAATAAGAAAGTTGAGAACCTAAAACCATAGAAATCCTACCTATTTAGAGTAGCCCAGAATAAATGAATCTTTAAGTGAACGTTGTAGGAATTTTAACATCGACACGCGGCACTACCATCTTATGGATCGTCACATATATGGATGTTATGTCTATAAATATTGAATAAATTCTTTAATATAAAGGCCTTTTTTGCCCCTAAAGAAGGTGCTGACCAGCTCATACTCCAAATTAATAAAAAAAGCGCCAGTTAGCCATTTACTAAAGCTGTATAAAGCTTTAGCTCTTGGACTAACTGGCGCTCCTTGAGCGCTCATTCTAGCAAAAGCGAATACTCATAGCTTTTGCTTACCCGTTCATTAATCAATTTTCCTAATTGTTATGAACGCGGTTGGAGTCGTACCGTCACCAGCTAAAATCAAAGCTGCACTCGAACTACCCGCATTTGCTAAAGCAAATGTTGGGTTAGTATTAGGTGAGTGAACAATTATTGATTCCGTAGACCAGTTTGACTGTAAGTTCATATTGCCAAATGGGTCTAATTCTGCCCCATCAACTTTCAATACTAAGTTAGAATTTGCTGTCCAAATCGCTCCGAACGTTACTTCGTAATATCCAGGTCCATTGCTGGATGTAAATATTCCAGTGACTGGGTCAAATGCAAAACCTGATTGAGCATTGAATACAAAGGGTCCAATGATATTAGTGCCGATTGGAGTAGGTGTATTTTCAAGTGTATAGGCAGACATGAATCCAGAGAACCCAATAGATCCGGCAGATCCCGTAGCTCCTGTTGCACCTGTTGGACCAGTGAGTGAGCCTCTATGGCCTAGAGGACCTCTTGGCCCTCTATCGCCTTTACGGCCTTTATGTCCGTGAGGGCCTTTATCACCTCTCTTACCTTTATGACCTCGATCGCCTCTCTTACCGTGATGACCTCGATCACCGTTGTGGCCTCGCTTTCCTTGATCGCCTTTTGGACCGCGTGGACCCTCATCACCTCTCTCGCCCTTCTTACCGCGATGGCCTCTGTGACCTCGCTTGCCCTCTTTTTCACTACTGCTGCTACTGCTGCTACTGCTACTACTGCTGCTGCTATGCTCTTTTGTTATGAGCATATCTGTCTGAATCGGTTCATAGGCGAATGTAGTGCTGCCCATGGACAGCAAAATACAGAACAAACTTTTCATTGCAATTCGACACTTATTCATTTATCTACTCCTCATCCTTGCTTAAGGTTTTCCCCACAATATGTTAAATTTAATTTATGTCAAACAGCTGGTCTTAGCAACTGCAGCTCCCGCTTAAAATTTAATCGTCAGAGCAGTAAAGGTATTTTTTATTTTTTTCATTCACATTTCCGACCCCTCTTCTGAAGATACTCACCATAATCTGAGTATATAAAGCAGTTTCCTCTTAGAATGAGTGCATATCAAACTATCCCAGAATATACTAAAAGCTAGGTTATGCCCGTTTGTTGACTATACTATTTAAAAGAAAAAAGCCTCTTAGAATATTTTCTAAGAGGCTTTCTACAATATCTATAAAATGAGAACTTTAAGACACGTGTAGTTTTCTACCCCCCTCACCCATTTTTGTGTGGGTAAGAGGGATATGAACGATGAAAAAAATTAGCTAATTTTTTTGATCGTTATAAATGCGTTTGCCTCGGTACCGTTGGCACCCGACCCTAAGGTCATAGCAGCCGCAGCTCCTGACCAGTTGCCTACAGCAAACATTGGCATCACTGCAGTTGTGGTAAGAATTACCGATTGAGTTTGCCAGTCAGCCGCTGCTGCACCTGCGTTCAATCTACCCAAGCCATCAACTACAGGAGGAATTTCCTGAAGACCTGATCCAGTATCAACCAGCAATGTCAAAGTAGCATTATCTCCAGCAGCCCAAACTGCACCATACGTGATCTCATATGTACCTGGTCCACCGGTGGATGTAAATATTCCACTGCCAGTATCATATGTAATCCCGCTGCTATTAATAATCGTAAAGGAAAGTATATTGGTACCAACTGGGATTACACCACCGTCCCCAGCGTTAAATGCATTGGTAACAGCAGACATGTAATTGGTAATTCCAAATGTTCCCGCCATACCAGGTAAGCCTGTGGCACCTGTTGCCGAACCAGTATGACCGCGACGGCCTTCTTCGCCTCTCTTACCCTTCTTACCTCTATGACCGCGATGGCCTTCATGCCCTTTTTTACCGTGATGACCTCGATCGCCTTCAGAGCCTCGATCGCCTCTTTCACCTTTTTTGCCGCGATCACCTTTTTTGCCTTTCTTACCTTTATGGCCTTGATCACCCTTGTCGCCTCTCTTACCTTCATGGCCTCTATGACCCCTAGGGCCACGCTCACTGCTGCTACTACTGCTACTACTGCTGCTACTG
>JABDGV010000012.1 GCA_013285825.1 Bacteroidota bacterium | reverse complement strand
TTGTCATTGTTCGTGGTAAGCAAATAGCTGTAGGATTTGGATGCATCCTTAATTTTAAGGAGTAGAACATTGAGTGTATTTGCAACTTCGTTCCATGTTTTGCAGGGCGAAACCTTGTTTTTGACATAATTTTTCATTGTGGAGACGAATGGTTTAGCAGTAAAATCTAAATTTTGTGATATCTGATCCACAATTTCATGTATTTTCTCTTTTTTCGCATCGAGGGATAAGTTTTTCAAAGCAGCAAGTGCAGTGGCATTTAGAGCATCATTTTCTTTTATTTCTTTGATGCGAGTTCCTATTTCCATTTGTGGGTTATAGACCATATAAAAATCTGGAAACGAGGGAAGTTTGAGGGTGGCGGCATTAAATCCGATCGGATGCAGCTCGAGCGATAGTCCATCTGTCTTAACTGCATAGTCTTGATGTTCTATACATTTTTTATCTTTATTGTAGGTGAGTGTTTGCAGGGTGTAGGGGGCATCGGTGTACCCTACAAGGCCTTTGAGAACATCCCAGGTACCTTCGATGTTTCCATGATACTGTATCTTCCAAGCACCATTAAATTTAGACAGCTCTTCAGGCGATTTAAATGATTTAAGATCTTCCTCAATAGTTGATACAGAGGAGAGAGTCTTAAATTGTGCATAGCTAAACTGCGATTTTTTAGCTTTGAATACTTCAATAGAGAGCTCTTGAACTTTTGATTCTAAAGAGCCAATTTTTAACTCAAGAGTCGGTGTCAAAGAACCAAATGCAAATCCTAAAATTGAGATAACCTTCCAAAATAACTTCGATAGTTTATTTTCATTTTGTGTTGATGAAAATTCAGAAAGTTGAAGATGCACCTCTGCAACCGATTTAAATATATCCGAAGCGTCTTTCAATTCATCTGTTTTTTTTGCGAATTCATTAAGATGAGTCTCAAGATTTTTGACTGACTGTGTAAGAGAATTTACGGCACTGCGTTCTTTGCCTACCCAAAAGATCCAGCGCGGTCCAAGTTTTCCACCTTTCTGTAGAGTCTTGAATGCTGTTTCAATCTCAGAAATGTCTTTTTGAATAGTTTGCTTATAGTCTGATATGGTGGAGTTCATGAACACTTCTGCTTTGCTTCTTTGAACAAAGCAGAAGCGACTAAAAAAATCTATTGATTTTTCCAGATAGTACTGAACATTGTTCCACCGAATCCAAGATTTGATGGTACTGATTTTGGTTGACCTTTGCTATTTGTCATTGTGATTGGGTCATTTTTCCAATGAGAGTTATTGATTGAACCCGTCGTTCCATTGATTGTTGCAAAGCAGTTGGAAAAGGTCACAGAGCCATAATTTGCTAATGGCAGAACAGTGTTGTTTAACGATGGTGCTTCAACTATCCATTCAGATGAGTTTCTTAGTGCAGTCTTGGATACTGTGTAGGAAAATGGAATAATTGTGTAGAGGCTATGTGTCGCATTAAGTAGGAGCAGCTGGAACGTATTATTTCCAACATAGGATACTTCTGCGCCCATGAGATCGCCAACATTTGTTGGAAAGCCAACAATTATAAACGCTCCTTGAGGATACATTTCAAAGAATGCAAAGTTTTGCTGTGCACCGCTTATCCAGTTTTGGAGTGTGCCAATTTGTTCTACAGTTGATGATTTATATCCATCTATACCGACCCAAATTGCTGTGTAGGCATTATTTGCCGAGGGAGAGAGTCTTGGAATTGTCCAAAAACCTGAGACATTAGTAACCGATTTACTTGATGGATTGCTCAAACTTGTTGCCGCTGCATAGCCGCTCCAGTTAGAGCTTGTTGAAAATTTTGTTGGAGAGTGAGGAAGCGTATTTCGGCCTGGAGGAGTGCCCGGAGGTGATTTTTGGATATTAGGTCCCTGAGGCGTTACAGCTACTGGCTGAATCTGGCACTCAATTTTTTGAGCGTTATTGGGAATTGTGAGCGAGGCATGCAGTCCGCTTGCGAACGTACATAAGCAAATGAATGAAGAAATAAGATGTTTTTTCATAGAACTTTCCTTTTAGGTAAAGGTGTTTTTAGAAATTCACCTTAACTGAATTATGTACATTAAAAAAAGATGTTCACTTCTGCTTTGTTTCTGAGAACAAAGCAGAAGTGTTAAAAAAATTTATTGATTATACCAGACAGTGCTAAAGCTTGTGCCGCCAAATCCAAGACTTGAAGGTACAGATTCTGGTGCACTTTTTATCTTTGCCATAGTGATTGCATCATATTTCCATCGGCGGTTGCTAATTGAACCTGTATGGCCTTTTATTGTAGTTTGGCAATTGGTGAAGTTGATAGTGCCGTAGTTTGCTAATGGCAGTACTTGGTTGTTCAAGGAGGGTGCTTCTACTATCCATTCAGCAGAGTTTCTCTTTGCGATCTTTGACTTGGTGTAAGAGGTTGGAATAATAGTATAAACGCTTTGAGTAACATTATAGAGAGTCAGTTCGAAGATGTGATCTCCAAGGTACGTTACATCACCACCGACAACATCGCCATTGTTTACAGGAAATCCGACGATTAAAAATGCCGGTTGTGGATACATTTCAAAGAATGCAAAGTTTTCCTGTGCACCGCTTATCCAGTTTTGGAGTGTGCCAATTTGCTCTACGGTTTGTGATGAATATCCATCTATACCTACCCAAGATGCAGTATAGGCATCATTCGGCAGTGGAAAGAGTGTTGGAACTGTCCAAAAACCCGATACAGAGGAAACGGATTTATCTTTTGGATGTTTTAGACTTGTAGCTGCCGCATATCCGCTCCAGTTGGAGCTTGTTGAATACATTGTTGGAAGGTGGGGATACGTGCTATTTCCATCACTATTTCCAGGTGATTTTCGGATATTTGGCCCTTGAGGTGTTACAGTCACTGGCTGGATCTGGCACTCAATTTTTTGTGCATTATTGGGAATAGTAAGCGTGCCATAGAGTCCGCTTGCAAGCGTGCACAGGCAGATGAATGAAGAGAAAACAGTTTTTTTCATGGAACTTCCTTTCAAGTTGAAGGGGTTTCAGAAAGAGACCTTACCTGAATAATGTACATTAAAAAAATAGTTGTGCGATTGAAATTTAAGAAAAAATATTAAAGGCTTCTGCTCTGTTGAAACAACAAAGCAGAAGTAAAAAACTATTGATTCTGCCAGCTTGCGCTAAAGCTTGTGCCGCCAAATCCAAGAGTTGAAGGTACAGATTCAGCTACCCCTTGTGTCTTTGACATAGTGATTGCATTATAGTTCCATCTACCGCTGTTAATAGAGCCGGTTCTGCCTTGGATTGTTGTAGAGCAATTGCTAAAGATCACAGAGCCATAGTTGGACAAGGGCTGGATTTGGCTGTTCATTGAGGGAGCTTCTACAATCCATTCAGCTGTGTTTCTTTTTGCGAAATAGGAAACAGTGGCAGCTGGTGGGATAGTTGTGTAGAGGCTTTGAGTAACGTTATGAATGGTAAGCTGGAATGTATGATTCCCGATATAAGATACCTCTGCACCGATGACATCGCCTATATTTACAGGAAAGCCGGCGATTATAAATGCCTGCTCTGGATACATTTCGAACCATGCATAGTTTGTTTGTGCACCGCCTATCCAATTATGGGCTGTGCCAATTTGTTCTACAGTGGGTGAATTCTTATATCCATCTATACCTACCCAAATACCGCAAAAGGCATCATTGGGTGATGGATTGAGCTGTGGAACAGTCCAATAGCCCGAAACTGAGGAGACTGCTTTACATTCTGGATGCTTAAGACTTCTTGCAGCTACATAGCCGCTCCAGTTTGCGCTTGTTGAAAATCCTGTTGGGATATTGGGAAATGAGCTTCTCCCTCTGCCAGCCCCAATGGATTTTGGGATGTTTGGTCCTTGCTGTGTTACAGCTACTGGCTGAATCTGGCACTCAATTTTTTGAGCATTATTGGGAATAGTAAGGGCTCCATTGAGTCCGATAGCGAAGGTGCATATAAAAATAAATGAAGAAATAATAATTTTTTTCATCGAAAGTCCCTTATGAGTTAAAGGTGTTTCTAAATGTAGTTATTTCTCTAACAGGTGGTAATATGTCAAGACTTGTATTGGACTATCTCTAAAAGCTTTATTTCGTTTTTAAGCTGCTCTTCGATTTTTTTGTCTTTTATGTGGCCTGCAGCATCAAATGCATTATAAGCATCAGGTATGCATGTTTGTACTTGTACAACTTCTCCGCCAACGGCCTCAATAATTGCTTTTAGGTCTACAAGCGCATTTTTGCCACCTAATGGGCTTGGAGATGCACTCATGATGGCAAATTTTTTTCCTTTGAATGCAGCTCTGGAGGATTGAGAAGCTTCATCTCTTGATGCCCAGTCAATCACATTTTTTAAAACGGCTGGAATCGAGGCATTGTATTCGGGAGATGCGATAATAATTGCTTGGCTTTCGATCATAAGATCTCGAATGCGTTTGGCATTCAAGGGCATCCCATGAGTTGATTCAAGATCTTCGTCGTATAAGGGGATTGGATAGTCATTAAGGTCAAGGACTGTAACAGCTGCTCCCATCTGCTTTGCAATAGATGCAGCTTCGTGAACGAGTTTTTTGTTATAAGAGTCATGTCTTGTGCTTCCAGCAAAAGCTAATACTTTTGATTCGGCAGTAAGGGTTGTAGAAAGTAGTAGAGAGATTAGTATACATATTTTGTTCACGGGCTTTTAGTTCCTTGGTGAATGTTTCCCATCATACGCTTAAGTTCAAATTCAATATCGTTTGGTCGTACGAGGCGATTGATCTGAGATATAGTTCTGCCTTCAATAACTTCCTTCTCAATGCGGAAGTGAGCATCTGCAAAGCTTGCCACTTGAGGAAAATGGGTGATACAGAGGATTTGGGTGGACGTGCCGAGGTTTTTAAGTTTCTTTCCCACAACTGTTGCCGTCTCTCCGCCAATATTGGCATCAATTTCATCAAACAGCAGGGATCTTTTAGGGGCTTTTTGAAAAAGTGCCAGCTGGAGAGCGAGAAAGAGGCGAGCTAATTCTCCTCCGCTCGCAGACTCATGAACGGCCACCTGCTTTTCGCCCGGATTTGGTTTGAGCATAAATGTTACTTTATCATCGCCGAAAGAGGTGCGGAGAGCGGGTGCAAGTTCAACTAGAAACTCCGCATGCGGCATGTTCAATTCTCTGATTTCGGCCTGAATTGCTTTGCTTAAGAGGCGTGCTGATTTTTCACGCGAAGTATGTATTTTGAGAGCAAATGCGTTTGTGTTGGCTTGAACCTTAATTAAGGCTTCTTGGGTTTCAAGAAGCTGTTGATCTAATTGTTGAAAAGTCTCTTTTTCAAGATGCATCTGAGTTAGAGCTCGTTGAATATCAACAAGTGAGGGTCCATAGCGCCGCTTAAGTTTATCATAAAGGGAAAGACGCTCTTTCATTTTATCAAGTACTTGCGGGTTGACATCAACTCGAGAGTGCTCTTTTTGGATTAAATAGGAGAGTTCTTGAAGCTCTGCTAAGGCGCTGTTGAGATGAGTTGTGGATTCAGCAACATCATCAGAGAGTGTTTGAGCCTTTTCTAGAAGCGGTTTTAGTCGCTTAACGAGAGTAAGTATGCCTCCTCGGTCGTTTTCAAGTAAGCCTTGAATAGCTTGAAACTGTTCTCTGAGCTCGTGGCTATGCTCCAGCTTGCTGTAGCGAGCAAAAAGCTCCTCGTCTTCACCCTCTTTGAGTTTCGCCTGTTCAATTTCTGAAATTGTCTCTTTAAGTGTCTTAAGACGTGCATCTCTTTTTTCAAGCTGCTTTTGCAGCTCTAGGGCTTTGTTTGAAAGTCCCTGCTCTTCTTGAAGTGATTCTTGGAACTTTTCCAATAGAGGGGCAAGCTCTGCAAAGTTGTCTAGAAAGTCTCTTGCAGAGGTAGCAGTTTTTAGTTTGAGATGAGCATGCTGGCCGCATTCTTCAACTAAAGAGGGTGTAATTTGTTTGAGTACGCTGTTTGCGACTACCTGTCCATTAATTAGGCTGCGGCTCTTCCCATTTCGAGACACTTCTCGCCGAATGATGATATAGGACTCATCCGATAAGTCGACACCAAGAGTTTGCGCTAGGCTTAAAAGATCTATTGATGTGGCAAAAGTTGCCTCTATTATGGCCATCTCTTCACCGTGCCGAACCGTCTCACTATCTGCACGCTCGCCCATAAGAAGTGAGAGGGCTGTTAAAAAGACCGATTTTCCAGCACCTGTTTCACCAGTAATTACGTTGAAACCGGGCTGCAGTTCAATATCGCAATTAGTAACGAGAACCAAATTCTTAATCAGAAGCCGATGGAGCATGTATAGTCACTCCCTTAGTACGGTTTGAGCTGTTGTAAAATGGAGTTTGGCAACGTATCGGAGATCATCTCTTCCCTGTTTTGCAACGAACTCTTTGCCTGCCAAGATAACAGCTTGGGAGGCACCTTTTGGCAGAAGAGCTCCAAATTGCTTTTCCAAAGCTTCGATTCCTTCAACAAAGCCGGCACGTGCAAGAATGGATGCTGCAGCTACTGCAATGTCTGATTCGCCCTTTGTGCGCTGGGTAAGTGTGATATCGAGTTTTTTCAATTTAACTGCACGTTCAAGTACATACTCGTTAGCAAACTGGTCAACGAGGACGTTTGTACAGTTTGTTTTGGCGATGAGCGCCTGCATGGCTGTTGCATGTCCCCATGCAAGAAGAGAATTTAAGTTTTGAAAGTTTGCATACAACTCATTGTATTTATGAGGCGAGATCCTAACTATTTCATGTGGAATAATCTTTTTGATCTCGGCGGACATTTTCATAATTTTTGGATCGGAGAGTTTTTTTGAATCAGTAACACCAAGATCGATGAGCTGGACGATTGTTGATGGTTCAACATATGCTGCTGCAATTACGAGAGGTCCAAAAAAATCACCCTTACCCGCCTCATCGCAGCCGATCCTGGGAGTTTTATCTACCAGTTCGCAGGTAATACCTATGCATTTGAGAATTTCTGGTTCTATATAAAATTCAATGAGCTCTTTGCATTTTTTTCCTTGAATGACCAGTTTTCCTGAGGTGTAGAGTGTGCAGGAAACTCCATCAGCTTTTGCTGAGAAATGGGCATAGGCAAGAGTTGAGAAAGTATAGCCTTTGCAAGAGAGATCATCCCTCATTTTTTCTACAAGTTCAGGGGTGGCATCGACAGTAAAAACGTAGGATTTCGGTTCATTTTTCATATTTAGTTCTATATCTTAAGCGCTTGCTTTGAAAATTTAACACAAGTCGGGTATATACACATTATGATTCAAGAATTGGCTTTAGCTTCAGCAACAGCTCATCTAGGTCAGTTAAAAAATCTTACCATAGTAGACTATGGGTGCGATTTTTTAACTGACCTAGATGAGCTGTTGCTCTTGCTAAATTCCAACCCTTCAATCATAATGTGTATACTTCAAAAAAATTGGTATTTGGGAGGCTTAATGTCGCAGCAGGGTCCGCAAGTTATGGATGCTCAAGCGATTGGCGAGCTATTTCGGCAGAAGCGTAAAGAGTTGAATCTCTCCTTGAAAGAGGTAGAGAACGCAACTTCTGTCAGGATGACCTATCTTCAGGCTATTGAAGATGGTCAGATGGAAAAGCTTATCTCTCCAATCTATGCTCAAGGCTTTGTGCGTCAGTATGCAGCCTTTGTAGGACTAGATGGCGACAAGCTTGTTACGGAACATGCAGATATTTTCCGAAAGCCGATCAGTCAAGAGTTTGCTTATGGAATAGGTACTCTTGAGACTCGAGGCGGTCCTGGCGGTGGAGTCAAGTGGATTCCCAACGCCTTTTGGATCTTAGGCATGGGTTTTGTAGCGATTATTGCCTACTTTGTAGCAAAGTCCTTGGAATTGTTTTAATGATTCCTGTTCCCTCTTGGTACATCTTTTTTTGCGGCCTTATTGGCGGCGCTGCCGATGCCATTCCCGGAATTTCGGGTGGCACGGTCTATTTTCTCTTAGGAATTTATCACGACCTTTTGAAAGCTATAGCAAGCTTTGGGCCTCAAAGCTGGCCTCAGCTTCTTAGAGGCAATTTTACTACAGTTGCTTGGAAGTTTCTGCTCGTCTTAGGGTTCGGGGTTGTCTGCTCTTTTCTAACCTGCGCTCATGCAATCGTTTTCTTACTGCAATCTCCTTTAGGATGTCAGCTGCTCTACGCACTCTTTTTCGGGTTAGTCTTAGGATCGCTCACATTTTGCTATCGGCAACTCAAAGTACCAAATGTACGAATGCTCGTTCTCTTTTTATTAGGATCCATTGCAGCCTATTTTTTATGCGCACCTGATGCCACGACTCAAGGAGGCTATGTCTCTCATTCCCTTCTTTTATTTGATTTCAGAGCATTTTTTGCCGGTATTTTAGCAGTAACTGCCATGCTTCTTCCCGGAATCTCTGGAAGTTATGTACTTACGGTGATGGGAATGTATGGACCGCTTCTTTCGGCGATTTTAGATATTGTCCATGGAACGATTACTATGGCCTCATTTTCATTAGTTGCAAGTGTTGGCCTTGGAGTTCTATTTGGTGCTCTTGTTTCAGCTAAGTTGATATCCAAAGCCTTTGATCGATACCATGATGCAACCATCGCCATTTTATGCGGCTTTATGGTTGGATCCCTCAAGGTCGTCTGGCCC
Source organism: Bacteroidota bacterium (assembly GCA_013285825.1). GTDB lineage: Bacteria > Chlamydiota > Chlamydiia > Chlamydiales > FEN-1388 > JABDGV01. Next base: position 23,946 of record JABDGV010000012.1, on the reverse strand, counting down.
TTTGAAACAGTTCTGCCTGTTTGGAATGTTGAAACCTTCAGTGCATTGTGCTCTATGGCCTTTGGCTTTGGACTTATTTCAATTTTGGAGCGGCTGGCTTCGCAGCCTCAACAACAATAATCTTATTCGCATCGAGCTCTGTTCTATTTCTCGATACAGGGCTGTAATCGACCGTCCCTAAAACTTGTACTTTTGTGCCCTCTGGAATATTGCGAGCAATGAGTTCATCAGTGGGGAGAAAGAGTATCACTATATCACTATCATCTTGAAGGTAGTATTCGTCATTTCCATGTTTTTCAATAAGGGTCCCTTTGACCCACACCTGCTTCGCATCGTACGATTGTGATTTGATGGAACTGATGGGAAGAAATGTTTGTCCCGAGTTCTGCACATCTGCAGCGCTGATAGAACTTACTGCAAGTAGAAAAAGAAATAGATGTTTCATATATACACCTCGTAGTTCAAACACTATTTTTCACAAAATACTTTTTTTAAGCAAAGGCCATGTGCAGGAGCAGTGATACCGAGCTCCGGTCTGCTTTGAGCAAACAATGACTTAAGTTTTTTAAGTCCCACGTACACAAGGCTTCCTGCGATATTTCGGGCCATTTTATAAAGAAATCGATCGCCGATCATGTTGATGATCAGTTCGTTATCTAGTTGTTCGACGGTGCAATTTGTAATCGTACAGACCGTAGATTCATAGCGCAAATTCTTTCGAAAGTTGCAAAAGGGTTTAAAATCTTGCGTACCGATGAGTGATTTTGCTGCATCTTGCATAGCTTTGATATCAAGAGGCTCTCGGATATGCCAATGGGTTAAGCGCTTGGAAGGAAGCTGTACCTCGCCAGTTGATATGCTGTACAAGTAGTGCTTACCTGAGTTGTCAAGAGTTGGATGAAAGGTGTCATCTTTAATTGCTAAAGAGAGCAGCCGAATACTTCCCGGAAGCAGCTGATTGATGCTGATGACGAGGCGCTCGCAGTCGATAATTTTAGGAGAGGTCCAGTTTACAACTTGGCCCTCCGCATGTACGCCTCGATCTGTTCTGGAGGCTGCTTGAAGGGCAATTGGATGTTGAAATATCTGCTCAAGGACCCTTTCAAGAGCCTCTTCGATCGAAGGGCCCTCTTTAGTTTTTTGCCAGCCAAAGTAGCTGCAGCCGTCGTACGCTAGTATTGCAACGTAGTTCACGATATTTGATGCGGCTGCATGAAGAGTACGACCCCTTCTGCAATACGTTGGATGGATAAAAGAACAAGAACCATTCCCATCAAGCGCTCGCATGCAGTAAGGCCGCTTTTGGTAAGTACTCGTACGACGTGTTTAGAGGAGATGAGAAGCACGGCAGAGCAGGCCCAAGCAATAAAAATTGCTGTGAGCATTTTTGATATGCTGGGCTCGGTATCGGAAAAGAGCATAATTGTTGCAAGAAGGGAAGGTCCTGCAATGATTGGAATCGCAAGTGGAACGAGATAGGGCTCTTCATCGGACTTCTTTGGGTAACGCTCTTCGGATGAGAAGAGTATTCTAAGTGCTGTAAGCAAAAGGATGATCCCTGAGGCGAGATAAACAGTTGATTGACTTATTGAGAGAAGGTCAATGAGGGCATCTCCCAAGATGCTGAAGAAAATCATTGCAAGGAGTGCAAAGAGCATTTCTCGGACGATGATAAATTTTTGACGCGATGGCTTAATGCCTTCGACGTGATTGATAAAAAAGTGCATGTTCCCGAGAGGGTCCATGATGAGAAAGAGTATTAATGTAAGAGTAAAAAGGCTCATCATTTTTTCCTTTTATGAATTAAGCGCTTGAACAAACATGTGAGCGCCTTTTACGATAATTTCCATAGAGATAAGGGTCAAAATCATGCCCATGAGCTGCTCCATAGCTATTAGACCTCTGCGGCCCAATATTTTTTGGAGGTAGGCGGCTGATACTACAACTAAAGTTACAAAAAAGTAGGCAAGTGTGATTGCTAAAAACATGCTGGTGTAGTTCTGCTCTATCCTTGAGAAAATCATAACCGTTGTGAAAACGCCGCCTCCAGAAATCAGCGGTGTTGCGATGGGAACAATGAATGGTTCTTGGGGCCGAGTGGTAGATCCATTGGTATCTTGAGGAGGAAATATCATGCGGAGAGCAACGATAAAGAGGAGAAGGCCACCGCTTAAGCTAACCGCGTAGGGCTGAATTTGAATAGCAGCTAAGAATGGTTCGCCCAAGAACAGATAAAAGAGTGCAATCAGAAAAGAGAAAATCGCTTCGCGGAAGAGTATTTTTTTCTGACGTTCAAATTCAAAATCTTTGACGAGCGATACAAAGGCAGGGGTGTTCCCAATGGGGTTTGCAACTAAAAAGAGGGTCAAAGCTATCGAAAAAATCGACATAGGGTTCTCATTCAATTTGTGTCTCTCGTCAAAGTAACAACTCTTCGAGCGTTCCAAGTCATGCCCGCATACATACCGCAGCAAGCTGTTGCGGCAATCGAGAGTCTTGGCAACAAAAAGCTCGAGGCGATTGAAAGTATGAAAAGGGCTGGCAACAGCCACGCCATTTTTCTTTCAAGTACAATTGCTCTTTGATCGAGATGTGAGAGACAAGTGTACCTTTCGAGGATTTTTCGTGCAATCAAGCCGAGAGCCAAAGCGCTGAAGCCGATAACTGCTGAAACAAATACTGATGAGCGCAAAATTATATAGGCGATTGATGAGATAGTGCTTATGATATATGCCCCACGCATCGGAGACATGAAATCTTTTTCGACTTGAAACTCTTGAAGTTCTAATATTCTTTGTGCAAATTCAGCAGTAGTTAAATCGGGAATCATAGTTAATTCATGTTTATAGAGTGTACGCTATCTGGAAATAGGATTTTTTGTCTCTCAGACCTTCATATTAATGCGGAAAGGCTCGATTTTTTCAAAGGGTTACTTAAGAACCTTGAAGCTGATGCCATTTTGCTCCTCGGAGATATTTCAGATCAGGGAGAGACGCACCTTGTTATTGATGAGCTTCAAAAAGGATTGAAGATACCTATCTACTATGTCATGGGGAATCACGATTTTTACGGTCAATGGATTGATCTTGTTCGAAACAAGGCCAAAAGTGAGAACTACTTAACCAAACGATCAGAGCCTATTTATTTGAGCTCATCTACCTGTCTAATTGGACATGATGGCTGGGCTGATGGTCGAGAGGGCGATTTCTTTACTTCAAAAATTATCGTGCGGGATTCATTTGAAATTATGGATTTCAAAGGGCGAAGCATTGCTGAGCGTTTTGAGAAAATAAATGAGCTTGCCGATGAGTCTGTAGAGCATATGCAAGAGCAGCTTCAACATGCAAAGCAGGCAGGAGTTGAGACCGTCTTTATTGCAACCCATGTTCCACCTTTTATTGAAGCTTGCCTTTGGGAAGGAGAAATAGCAGATAAAAATTGGGCCCCTCATTTTGCCTCTAAAGCTATGGGAGATATGCTTCGTGCATTTTTTTTAGAAAATAGGCATATGAAGGGAGAGGTCTTGGCGGGCCATACGCATACACGAGCACATGTTCAAATTCTGCCAAACCTTGAAATATTTGTTTTACAACCTGGAGATCAGACGTGAAGAAAATGTTTAATTGGCTATCGGAAGAGTTATCTCTCATGATCCCGGTCTTTATCTTTTTTTTCTGTGCATTTACCTTGGCCGATTTTACTGAAGTGATGATGAAAAAAGAGTATATGCTTCACTACAACTTTATTCTTATTGCCTGCGGTTCTTTAGTGATGGCAAAAGGAGTTGTTCTAGCTGATAAGACTCCATTTATCCAGTACTTTTCAAAGAAGCCACTCATCTACAGCATAGTGTGGAAAACTATTGTCTATTCATGTGCAAGTTTAGCTATTCGATTGATCGAGCATGTCATTCACCTTTGGATACATGGTGAGAAAATGCATTCCATTATTACACAAACAGCAAGCAGGGTTGAACTTATTCCCTTTTGGCTTGGGCAGATGTGGCTGAGCGTGTTATTATTTATCTTCATATCCTATCGAGAGCTGATTTATGTCGTCGGTACAGAAAAAGTCCGCAAGATTTTCTTTGGCTGATGCTCGTACTATTTGTTGTATACTTCTGATCGCATTGGTACAGCCAGTTTTTGGTGGCACCCTTGAGCTTGAAGAGCTGATTCAAAACGAAATGAAACAGCAGCACATTGTGGGATTGACTGCAGCTATTGTCAAAAACGAAAAGCTGGTCTGGACCAAAGGTTTTGGTTTAGCAAATAAAGAGAAGAAGCTGAAGGTTGTAGACTCAACGCCCTTTTTGATAGCGTCCGTTTCAAAAGCTGTTACCTCTGTTGCTCTTATGACTCTTTATGATCGGGGGTTGATAGCGCTTGATGACCCAATAAATACCTATCTTCCCTTTGCCATCAACCATCCTCGCTATCCAAACAGCTCCATTACCTTTCGAATGCTATTGGCACATACTTCTGGGATTAGCGATGAGGGCTATGATGATCTTGATCTCTATGCCTATGGTAAAGACTCGTCCATCGCTCTCAAGACATTCATTCGGGACTATTTTACTCCAGAGGGCAGGTACTATGATGCTGATCGAAGCTTTACAGGAGATCGTCCCGGGACATCCTCATCCTACAGCAATATGGGCTTTGCATTACTTGGCTATTTAGTTGAGGTGATTGCCAAAACTCCTTTTGACCAGTACTGCAAAAACGTCATCTTCAAACCTCTTCAAATGAATCGGACAGCGTGGTTTTTACGGGAACTTCCTCTTAAAGAGATTGCCATGCCCTACAGTAGAAAAGGAAAGCCGTATGGGCACTACACCTTCCCAGATTATCCCAATGGCCAGCTACGAACAACAGCAACTGATCTCTCGCACTTCTTGAGCATGTTTATTCAATATGGGACCTATAAGGGTCATGAAATTTTAAAGCGTGCAACTGTTGAGTTGATGCGAAGGGTTTCTTTTCCAAAAGTTGATCCCGAGATGGGCTTAGGCTGGTTTTACCAAGCGTTTAATAGAAAGCGCTTCTTTGGGCACAACGGTGGGGAACAAGGAGTTACATCCAACATGTTCTTCAATCCCAAAACTGGTGTCGGAGGAATCGTGATCTCGACAGGCGATGACAACGATTTGGACAGGATTCTCTTAAAACTGATCGAGACCGGTGAGGGGTAGTACATCTACTCATAACTCATTCTAATAGGAAAATTAAACGCAAAGACGCAGAGGCGCAAAGATGAAGAGATGCAAAAGGTTAGTTGATCCTTTCTTTGCGACTTAGTGCCTTTGCGTTTAATTTTTTACAAACTTGATAATCTTCGGCACGCTTCATCGATATCTTTTTCGTGGGCAAAGCCGCTTAAGCGGATAAAGCCTTCTCCTGATTGGCCAAAGCCGACTCCTGGTGTTGTGACGATCTGGTACTTGGTAAGAAAATGGTCAAATGCCTCCCAAGAGGAGGAGAAGCCGCTCTCAAGAAAAACATAGGGGGCATGCTCGCCGCCAAAGACTTGGTAGCCAGCCTTTTCAAGCGCTTTTTTCAGCTTTGCAGTATTTTTAAGGTAGTGGTCAATTTGCTGGGCGATCAGCTTTTGGCTTTCAGGTGTACAGGCGGCAATTCCCGCCTTCTGTGAAAGGATCGAGGCGCCATTAAAGAGCGTGCAGACAGTTCGCATCCAGTCAGGATTAATGGAGCGTCCATTTCTATATTTCATTTTATGAGGAACCACTGACCAGCCTAAGCGGACGCCGCTCATTCCAGCCATTTTAGAAAAGGAGCCAATTTCAATGGCCACTTCATGGCTTCCAGGTATCTCATAGATCGATTTTGGATGGGGGCCACGAATGTAGGCTGCATAGGCTGCATCGAATGCAATGATGAACTTTTTCTTTTTAGCAAGATGTACAAGCCTTTCAAGCTCCTCATGGGAGAATACTGTCCCTGTGGGGTTATTCGGGGAGCAGCAAAAGAAGAGCTCGCACTCTTCGATTTTCTCAAAATCGGGCGAGAAATTTCTCTCTTTTGAACAGGGGATGATGATCGGTTTTTTATCGAGTAATCGATAGCAGTCGCCATAGGCGGGATAGGAGGGGTCTTGAATTGCGATCTGCGCTTGATGGCCGAAGAGTACTTGTAGGCGGGAGATATCGCTATTGGCTCCATCAGAGATAAAGACCTCATCTTCTCCGATTGACTTGTAGAAAGTTTCTGCGATTGCTTTACGAAGAGGCTGAATGCCATGTTCTGGACCATAGCCTGAATAGGTGTCATCCTTGCTTAAGTCGTGAACAGATGCTTTAAGGGCTTCAACGATTGGGGCAATGAGCGGCTGCGTTGTATCGCCAATTCCCATGCGAAGCACTTTTGACTCTGGGTTGCTAGCACAATAGCTGTTGGTTCTATTGACGATCTCTTGAAATAAGTATTGAGGGCGTAAGCTCTCAAAAGCCGAGTTTTGTTTCATGGTATGTATTCAATGCTTTAAGGATCAGATCTTTGTTTTTAGGCTGCAATGGGGCGAGAGGAAGCCTGCAGGGGCCGACGGGTATGCCGATCGATTCGAGCAGGAATTTGATAGGCGCTGGATTTGTTTCAAAAAAGCAGGCTTGAATCAGGGGTTTGATTTTATAAAACAGCTGCCGCGCTTCGGATATATTATTACTTAAGGCAAGAGTTACAAGCTTTTGCATTGTATTGGGAATAAGGTTTGATAGTACAGAGGTTAGTCCTTTTGCACCTAAAGCAAATGAGGGGAGGAAGAGGATATCATCTCCTGAAAAGACAGACATATGGGGTGTCTCTTCAATGATATCCATTAGCTGCTGCATAGTTCCTGAAGACTCTTTCATTCCTATCACACGCTTAAGCTTTGCGATCTCTGTAAAGGTTTTTGTGTCGATGTTGACGGCTGTTCTTCCTGGTATGTTATAGAGGCACATAGGAATTGGGACAGCATCATGGATAGCTTTGATATGGAGATAGAGCCCCTCTTGAGTCGGTTTATTGTACGATGGTGATACAACTTGAATCGCATCGGCTCCAGAATCAAGTGCATCTTGAGCTTGTTCGATCGTGGTTTTTGTAGAGTTTGTTCCGCAACCAGCAACTACTTTGCAGCGGCCCTTTACTTTATCGACAGCACGCCGTACAAGCTTTTTTCGCTCATCGCGAGTAACTGTTGCTGACTCACCTGTTGTGCCAAAAATAACAAGTCCTGAAACTCCAGCTTCAAGCTGTCGTTTCACCAGTTCATCGAACAGCTCCCATTGAACATCGTTGCCATCAGGAGTAAAGGGAGTTACAAGTGCTGTGTAGAGTCCGGCTTTCATTAGACTTCTTTCGAAATTCATCGTCCCAACTCCAGGGTCTTTCCACTAAAAATACATGATGGCTAGGATAACTATATAGAATTTACTACCAAAGAGAACTCTCCTTTTACAAAGTTGAGATAATCTAAAAAAAATGACAAAAATAGTGCCTTAATCTAAAAAAAATGACAAAATAGGCGATAAAGGGGATGCTAATGGAAAGAAAATGGCCGGAAATTATCTTGAGTTCCGGAAATAACAAGGTCTCACAGGCGATCAGACGGGCTGTGCAAAACAGAGAACTTCGAAAGATCGCGCCAAAAATATACACCTCAAATTTCACTGATCAGCCGGAACAAATCATTAAACGAAACCGCTATCAGCTCCTGGGGCTTCTTTTTCCAAAAGGAATCATTAGCCACCGTTCTGCGCTTGAAGGTGGATTTGCCGGCGATACTATCATTTTGAATTACAAATATTCAAAGGTCATTCATTTACCGGGACTTACCATTCACTTAATTCAGGGTCCAGGTCCAGATGAGGAGGATACTCCCTTCCTTGAGAATCTCTATATTGCCTCTCGCGGCCGAGCATTTCTGGAGAATTTATCAAAAAGCCGCATGCGCGGTTGCTTTACTAAAAATCTTTCACAAAACGACCTGGAAGATCGCCTGGATCGTTTCATCCGCATATATGGCACAGAAGAACTAAATCTTTTGCGCAATCAAGCTCGTCGGGTATCTCAACGTCTCAACATGATAGAGGAGCTTTCTCGGTTAGAGCTCATGATCGGCGCTCTTCTCGGCACAAAAGAGGCTCACAGTTTAGTTAGCGACAAGGCCAGACGGCGCGCTCAAGGAGCGCCTTATGATCCAGCTCGAGTAGAGCTCTTTGCCGCCTTAACGGCCTATGTACAACAGCACGAGCTTTCTAAATTACCAACTTCGCTTACAACAACTTCCTCACTAATTCATCATGCATTTTTTGAGTCCTACTTCTCCAATTATATTGAGGGAACTGAATTTGCCATTGAAGAGGCTGAGCAGATTATTTTTGAAAAAAAAATCTTCCCGAACCGAAAAGCAGATTCTCATGATATTCTGAGTACATATCAAATGGTGTCAGACAGACGTTTAATGGGAACTGTGCCTCAAAAAGAGAGCGAATTCATCACCCTTTTACTGCAAAGGCATGCCCGATTAATGGCCGGTAGGGAAAGTGCGCTTCCCGGCCGCTTTAAAGATGTTCACAATCGGGCCGGAAATACCATCTTTGTTGCTCCCGATGAGGTACAGGGGACTTTATCAAAGGGATTCGCTCTGTATCAGCAGCTGCCGCCCGGCATCGCTCGCGCCCTCTTCATAATGTTTCTTGTCACAGAAACCCATCCTTTTGTTGATGGAAATGGACGCATTGCAAGGATTATGATGAACGCCGAATGCGACGCAGCCGGAGAATGCCGCATCATCATTCCTACGGTATATCGAGAAGATTATCTTTTGGCTCTTCGAAGACTTTCACGCAACTCGGACCCAAGTCCCTATGTACGCATGATGCTTAAGGCTCAAGCCTTTACTCATTCAATTTCGTTCGAAGATTATACTCAAGCGTTAATGAGGCTCAAAGCTGCGAATGCCTTTTTAGAGCCCAGTGAGGCAAAGTTTATGCCATGATCTGGTTAAAGGTAAAGATGCCCTTTTTTCCGTGAAGCCAAAGAGCGGCTTCAAGGGCGCCTTGCGCATAGGCACTTCTTGAGTAGGCTTGATGGCTTAAAGTAATAGCATCGGTTTGGTTTTCAAAGAGTACTTCGTAGTAGCCGGGGTTTGTTCCACTTCGAGAATAGCCGACATGTAGCTGTGACTGCTCGATAGGGCCTGGTGGTAGGTGAGAAATAGAGGAATCTTTGTTTGCACTGTTTTCGATAATTTGTTGAGCAAGAAGTTTTGCTGTTCCTGATGGGTGGTCAGCCTTTTGGCGATGGTGGCGCTCATAGATGCCCACATCAAACTCAGGGTGCTTCGCTAGAAGTTTGTTCGCATAGCTGCAGATATTGAGGTAGAGCGCGATGCCGATTGAGAAGTTTGGTCCCCAAAGAAGGGAGGAGTTTTGGGACTGGATGGTGGAGAAAATTTCTTGAGATATGGATTCCCAGCCAGTGGTGCCTATCACATAGGGCTTTTTAGCGGCTGCAATGACTTTTGTTCGATCAAGAAGTCCTTCAGGAGCGCTGAAGTCGATGATGGCATCAATTTTGTCGAAGGGGAGCAGGCTTACATCGTTTAAGATGGTGATTTTTTGAGGTTCAGCGGGAGCTTTTCGTGAGATGATGTGAGAGCAGCTGATATTTTTGTATGGAAGACAGTCAAGGATTGCTTGTGCCATCTTTCCAAAGCCGATAATTGCTATGCGCATAATTCTTATACTTCTTTTTTTTGCAGTGTAGAATTCTCAACCATTGCGTCCCAGGTTTTTTTCATGGTCTCATGCTGCTCTTCAGTTAAGGGAGAAATCACGCAGGTAATCTCGTCATTTTTAGTAAAGGCAGCTTTTGTCCAATTCGCCGATCCCATGATCAAAATCTCATCATCGATCCAGGCAAACTTGTGGTGCATAAGTCCTTGTGCTTTTCGAACGCCGATTGGGACATTTGCTTTTTTGAGCTTTTGAAAGATGGTTTTGCTTGTGTTGACGGACGAGTCCTTATCAAAGAGGACCTGCACAGATACGCCTCGTATTTTTGCATCGATAAGATCTTGGGCAAGGTCGGGATGAGTGAAAGTATATGAGGCGACCTTGATCGTTTTACGGGCACTCTTCAATAGAGAATCAATTTTATTAAGAGCCTGTTTTCCCTGCTGCGGTGAAAAGAAGAGCTCAAAGTGCTGGTCTTTAGCATCAATTTGAAAAGGTGCCCTGTTTTTTGGAACTACTCCCTGCATTTCCTTAGCGCGCTGTTCAATTATTTCTGCAAGAGGGGGAGATAAAATACCAGCGAGCAGATTTCCATGAAGCGAGAGCGAATCGCGTGTTAAGTTGCAAGAGCCTATCCATGCCTGTTCTCCATCTATCGAGATAAGTTTTAAGTGCATGAGGCCATGACCTGAACGTACTGGAATCGCATGGATTTCTTTCCCTAAGTGCCAGGGAGCGTCAATCGATGCGACAGGATCGAAGAGTACAGAAACGTTTACGCCTTCTGCTGCTTTCATTTTTAGTGCCGAAATGATCGATGGGTCTTGAATGGCATAGATCAAGATAGTAATCGATTTTTTTGCACTGTAAATAGCTTGGAGAATCACTTCTCGGAGATTCTGCCTTGTGTCGCTAGAATAGAGAACGGCACTTGCATGTGGGTCGGGGAGTGCATAGCTATTCTGCCGAAAGAGGAAGCTAAAAAGGGCAAATAAGACGATGAAGAGAGAAATCGACCTTATTCTGGAAAATATTCGTGCCATCTTTGCTCCACAAGGTTTGCTGTTTCTGGAAGAGGCTCAAGTATTTTGGGATAGTTTTGTTTCATCCTGGCATCAATAAGTATGGGTAGAGAAAAAGCGACTTGAGAACGGACGATCTTCTTCTCTCGAGTGTAGACATCTTGGGCTGGCTCAAAGCGTGTGAAGACTTGCCAGAGAAACTCTAGGGATGATGATGTGCAGGAGGCTGCGTCATCGACCAAAATAATAAGCGGCCAGTTGTCTAGACTAGAATTTTGTACAAGCTCTTGAGGGTCATCTCCCCCTTCAATAACCAGGCAGCCTGGGCAGAAAACAAATCCTTTAATACCCCTTGGAAGTGAGTTGATATTGCGTGGAAGCTCTCTTCGCGGCTTTCCAGTGCCTATTAGAACCATCTTTGAACCAAGATTGAGTTTTGGTCCTGTGTAGTCAAGAGTGTCGTTTGAGGTGTTGCCAAAGATGTGCAGAGATTCTGGAGTAAAACGCTCAAGAATAACGGGAAGAAGCTCTTTGATAGAGCTGACGTCGACTGCTTGATCGGTCAGAAGCAGGCATTTGGTGAGCGAGAGCTGACCTTCACCCAATATCCTGAAGGCAGAAGAAAGCGCTTCTCGTTCATAGCGCTCTTTGATGCGAGCGGCTGCCAAAGGATGAAAGCCGCTTTCAGAGAATGTGTGGAGGTTTATGATGTTAGGCATAACCACAGGGAAGAGCGGAGAGAGCGTTTTTTGGAGGAGGTTGCCAATGGCTAAATCTTCTTGGGGCGGTTTTCCGACCACTGTGGCGGGAAAAATCGCATCTTTTCTATGAAGAAGCGTGGTGCAGGTAAAGACGGGAAAGTCATGGGCTAAGCTGTAGTAGCCAAAATGGTCTCCGAACGGACCTTCAAGCCTTCTTTCATGAGCTTTAGCATAGCCTAAGAGGGCGAAGTCGCATTCAGCCGGAATGGGATAGGGTGATGATGGGTGCGAGACAGTTTTGAACTTTTTACCCATCAAGAAGGAGCAGAAAATAAGCTCCGGGACGTTTTCAGGAAGGGGTGCGATAGCCGCAAGCGTTAAGGCAGGTGGTCCACCTAAAAAAATAGAGACGGGAAGGTTTTGTCCATGCGCTTCTGCTTGAGCCAAGTGAAAGCCAGCCCCTTTTCCAATTTGGAAGTGGAGGCCTGTCGTCGATCTATCATATCTTTGGATGCGGTACATGCCAAGGTTACCTGGGCCTTTTTTACCCTCAGTGTAGACTAGGGGAAGGGTGATGAAGGGGCCTCCATCTTCAGGCCAAGAGGTGATTAAGGGAAGTTTTGTAAGGTCTGAAGGGGAGTTGTCTACATCGAGGATTGGGCCTGAGGATCTTTTTTTCATGCCTAGGCTAAACATTCGTTTGATGAGCGAACGCTTCTCCCACAAATGGTTAAATTGCGGCGGCATTGGGCCTTGGATGAGGTCGACCGCTGCTTGCACAAATCGGGAGGGGTCGCCGCCCAAAGCGATTTCAAGCCGTTTTTGATTTCCAAAAAGGTTTGTGGCAACTGGAAAGGCGCTTCCTTTGACATTTGCAAAGAGAAGTGCAGGTCCATTTTGAGCCACGACTCGGCGATGTATTTCTGCGATTTCTAGATGAGGATCTACTTCTGCATGGATGGTCTTGAGCTCGCCCTCAAGACTGAGACGGTCGATGAATTCACGAAGGCTGTTTGGGACTGTCATGCTGTTTCAACATCTTTTGTAGAAACAGCATAACGTAGATTGGCCTTGAGAATGAACAAAAATTACCTATTTGTTTTCTCGAGTGCAATATACACCGGCTCCCAAGGCATTCTTTGTTCAATTTTTACTTTGAAATTATATATTGGATTCTTTGTGAAAAGTTCTTTAATTGGATTAGAGATTAAAGTGTAAAAGGTCAGGTTGTACATAATATGATTAAATACACTTGAATAGACAATGGTCGCCTTTTTTGTTTCAGGAGAATATTGAGGCACATATCCAATGTTCTCTAAATTTTCATAGATGGTATCCCAAGCTGCGATTTCCTTATCAGAATATTCCGTCCTGTCCAAATTCATATAGTTTTTCATGTTTAAAGCTCATGAGTTGAAAGTTAGTTATAAATTGTTTCTAAAGATAAATAATGAACAAAAAATTACTGTTTCAATTTCACGAGTTCAATTGTAACAGGGTCTGATGGCAACTTTTGTGTAATTTTTACTTTGAACTTTTCCATGGCTGTACATTTGAAAATTTCTTGTATTTGATTAGAGTTTAGTGTGTATAAAGAGAGGTTGTACAAGACATGATTAAATATACTAGAATATACAACCGTTGCTTGCTTTGTTTCAGGCTTAAATTGCAGCACAAAGCCATTCGGTTCTAAATTTTCATAGACGGTGTCCCATGCTTTGATAGCAGCTTGTTTAAATTTGTTGTGATCTAAATTCAAGTGGTTTCTCATGCTTTTATTCGCCCGTAGTTTCAAAATCAATTAAGTAATTGATTTAGTTATAAAATATTTAATTACAATGAATTATATTAATGAATTGTTAATACTTGATTAAGAGAATAATACGAGCGGGCATAAATTACATGCCCGCGAAAGGGAAGAGGAAGTTTAGACTTTTTCGCCGAGAGCTCGGAGGTTGCGAACGATAGTTGCAAGGCCCAGTTTTTCGATATCGCGAATAGCTGCGCAGGAAAGACGAAGTCGTACAAAACGGTTTTCTTCGGAAAACCAGAAGCGCTTGATTTTGATGTTTGGAATAAAGCGACGCTTGGTTTTACCAGTCACTTTCAAGCCAATACCTTTTTTCTTCTTTGCAATACCACGAGTTACATACTTATATCCCATGGCTGGCTTTTTGCCGGTAACTTGACATACTTTTGACATATCTGACTCTCAACAATTCTTGTGTGAAACACTATACTGATAACTGCTCTAAAATTCAATAGGTTGTTTTTATTGTCTTTTTGAAGCGAAGGAAAAGCGCTGAAGATCATGTGCTGCAAAGGTGTGAGGGAAAATCTCGCGAGCCTCTTTTTCAAAATCTGAGGCATCAAGATAGCGAGCTGAAAAGTGAGTGAGCACTAGGGTTTCAACTCCTGCCTCTTTTGCAATTTCTGCAGCCTGTTTGGCTGTTAAGTGGTGGTGCCGTTTGGCAAGGTCTTGTTCTGATTCGAGATAGGTGCTTTCTGCTAGAAGAAGTTTTGCTCCCTTTGCAAGATGAAGCGCTTCAGGACAAGGCAGCGTGTCGATAATAACTGCAATTGAGTCTGCTTTTTTTGGGGAGCTGACATCTTCAAGGCGTATCGTTTTGTCATTAATAACAATTGAACCTGCTTTTTCAAGCTCTTTAACGAGCGGCCCTTGAATGCCTGCGATCTTTAATTTTTCTTTGTCAAAACGGATAGAATCATGCTCAGAGATTCTCCAGCCAATGTTTTCAACACCGTGATCGAGAAACTGAGCCTCAATTCGGAAGGTTGCATCTTCATGCACGATTCCGGAGGCTTCAACTGGATGTTCGATCACCTCGATCATTTCATGATAGATAGTTCCATAACGGAGGCGGTCAAAGTACTTTTTCCCGCTGGCAGGGTAGTAGCAGTGGATGGGGTGGGTGACTTTATCTAAGTTGAGCCGCATCAGCATAGAGCCAAGCCCCAGGCAGTGGTCGCCATGAAAGTGGGAGACAAAAATACGAGTAACCGTTGGGGGTGCGATGTCGGCAAAAATAAACTGTCTTTGCGTTCCTTCGCCTGGATCAAAGAGAAGCCCTTCATTATTCCAACGAATAAGATAGGCGCCGTGGTTTCGATAACGGGTGGGCTGCTGCGAAGAGGTTCCTAAAACAATCAGATCTTTAACGCTCACAGAGCCTCCGGATGGGTGAGAAGGTAGTTTTTCAGTTGCCGAAGTGCATTTCCTCGAGGAGATATACGGCTCATCTCTTCCAATGACATCTGAGCCATTGTTTTTTCTGATCCGTCAGGCTGTGTAAATGCATTCCATGAATGGGGGCCATGACGTGTTGCTCCGCGCGGTTCGACGACTGTTCCATGAACGGTTCCGTCAAAAAAAAGAGGGGTTAAATTCTTTGAGTGCATGTAGGCAATGCTGCAGGTAGCAGATATTCTTCGATTTTCATAGCGTTTGACCAAATCCCAGAAGCCGTCATCACCGAGCGCTTCTAAAAAGGGTCGAATGTAGGGCCCAGGCAGTCCATGCAATGCTTCAAGAGAGACCGATACATCATCGACAATTACTGCTTCATTAAGGAGGTTAAAGGCTTGGATGACCTTATGTTCGATAATGCTCTTAGGTGTTCCCTGAAGTTCATCGAGGTGAATATGTGAATGAATAAGTTCAATATTGGGCGAGGCCAAAATGATTTGAGCCTCTTCAAACTTCACTCTGTTGCTTGTTACATAATTCAAACGCATCATGAAAACCTCTTGCGATCCATTATATCTGAAAGCGCTTGCTCAAACAAGACTACTTGTCAAAATCCGCATACTGAATTCATGATGTTAATATTGTGCTGATAGAGCACATGATTACTATCTACCACAGAGATCACAGAACACACAGAGAGGAATGATCTTTGAAATCTCTGTGTGCTCTGTGAACTCTGTGGTGAATAATAAAAATATACCTCTTCAGCTCACCTAGGAGGCGAAATGACACTTAGCCCTCAAGCTTTTGATCAAATTGCTATTTGGCTTGCAAGTTCTATTGATGAGTCAATGAAACATGAATTAAGAAAAGCTCTTGATAGCGATCCTTCGAGTTTGGAAAACGCCTTTTATACTTCATTGAGCTTTGGGACGGGCGGCATGCGCGGTCTTATGGGCATTGGCACCAACCGGATGAATATTTCTACCGTGGGTATGGCGACTCAAGCGCTTGTGAACTACATTCGAAAAGTTGAAGCTAGAAAGAAGCACTCTGTGGTGATTGGGTATGACTCCCGCAACTACTCCTTCGAGTTTGCTCAAGAGTGTGCCCGGGTTATTGCAGGAGCGGGGTTTACTGCCTATCTTTTTGACGGTTTGAGGCCTGCTCCGATGATCTCTTTTGCCTGTAGATTCTATCATGCAACCTCTGCCATCATGATCACAGCGTCTCATAATCCCCCTCAGTATAATGGATATAAGGTCTACTGGGCTGATGGCGGCCAGGTACTACCGCCTCACGACACTGGGATCATGAAGGAATATCATGCAATTAAGGGGCCGGATGAGGTCGTTCGAGCTCCGCTTTCTTCGCCCCTCATCCAATTGATTAACATCGATAAACAATATCTCGACGCACTTCCCCCTCCGCTTCAGCCAGAATGCCTTAAAAAAAGTGATCTGAAGGTGCTCTACTCAAACCTTCATGGTGCGGGTGGAACCGTTATGCAGGAGGCATTGGAGCGAATTGGGATAACAAACTTCTCTTTTGTTCATGAGCAAAGAGCTTTAGATGGCAAGTTTCCAACAACTACAAGCCCAAATCCTGAAGAAGAAGCTTCCCTTCAACTTGGCAAAGAAAGGCTGCTTTCAGAAAAGTATGATCTCTTCATTGCAACAGATCCTGACGCCGATCGGCTTGGATCTGTTTGCCGTGTGGGAGAAGCTGCACACACTCTCAACGGTAATGAGATTTTTACTCTCATGACTGAGTATGTTCTACGCATCCTTTCTACACAGAACAAAATGCCAAAAGGTCCTGTAGTCATTAAATCAATTGTTACTACGCCCCTCATTGATGCAATTTGTAAAAAGTATGGGGTCGTGCTGCTCGAAGTTCTACCCGGTTTCAAGTACTTTGTAGAAAAGATTAATGCTTGGGAAAAGGTGCCCGGATCTCCCCATTTCGTTTTGGGAGGAGAAGAGGCGTATGGAACTTTGTATGGAACCCACACACGCGATAAGGACGCTATTGTTGCGGCTCGGCTCTTAGTTGAAATTGCAGCTGCTGCAAAAGAGTCTTCAAGTACACTCTATAACGAACTTAAGCGTATTTGGAAGGAGTATGGAGTCTATAAAGAGCGCCTTATTAATCATGGCTTTCCAGAGACGAAAGAGGGCAGAGAGGCAATGAAATTGCTCATGGAGTCTTTTAGAGCTAACCCTCTTCAACCCTTTGCAGGACAAAAAGTAGTAGCTTCCCAGGACCTCTTGAAAACTGGTTCTGATTTGCCACGATCTGATGTGCTTATCTATACTCTTGAAAATGAGGGAAGGGTGATTGTCCGCCCATCAGGGACCGAACCGAAAGTGAAAATATATATTATGACTCGAGAAGATACTGAGCAGGCGTGCGATGCACGCCTGTCTCAGCTCGAACAAGACATTCGAAAAAGATTACAGCTTTAATTAAACTGCTTTCTCTTCTGCTTGTTTGAGATTTGTCATCGATCGAGTTTCCATAGCGTGTGTACGCTTTGCAATCTCTTTCGCTTTTGTGTTTGGAGTCATACCAGCAAATTCAGGAGAATTTGGGTCGATAGAGATAATCTTCTCTTCAACAACAACTCCGTCTTTTTTCTCTTCAATTACAATTGCGTCTTTCTTCTCTTCAACAACAACTGCGTCTTTCTTCTCTTCAACAACAACTACGTCTTTTTTCTCTTCAACTACAACTGCGTCTTTTTTCTCTTCAACAACAACTACTTCAGGCTCATACTTGTTGAGTCTCTCTTGAAGCTGTTGGATACGAGTATCTTTTTGAGTGATAGTCTTAGCAAGTTTAGCTTTCGCTTTCTCGCTGTCGATATAATAGAGAAGGTAGTTACCAACGAATGGGAGAACGCTAATCGCTGAGCGAGCCATTACTACAAATGAGCGCTGAACATTCTTAAATGCTGCATCTCTCAAAGCGATGTTGTTCTTCTCGCCTGCTTCATCTTTCTTAATTTTGCAGACAAGAGCTGCAATTGCATGGAAGATGGTGCGGGCAATTGATTCTACTAAACCTGCAAGGCCTACTGCATAGTAAGCTGGTGCGGTAATAGTTGAAACTCCTGGAAGATACTGAGGAGTTTTGGTTTGTTCTGCTAAGGTAAGTACTTTATCAATGATCATATGAAGTCCTTTTTTATTTGCCATATGTACATAGGCAATTTGGTCACCCTTGAAATTGTAATGAGCTGTTTAAAATTAGGCAAATAGAATTTCTTAGCTTAAACTGATTTGTAAAGAAAGTAATAAGTTATAAAAGGATAAGATAGTCATTTATATATAATTTCTCACATCCTATAGTATTTCCATAAATTAAGAAGTTATTAAGACTATGTCGACCAAGATAGATGCTTTTGATGATCCCTATGCATATAGGATGAGTGTTCCTCTTCACGCAATTCCAATTTCGAATTTTCCAGTTCCATCTGATGCAAAGAGTTCCTCTATTTCAAAAATTGCTGGAAAGGTGATCGATAACATCGAAGGGTTTCAGATAGTCAACCTCTGTATTGTTCCCTACCGAATAAAGATGATCACTGAAAATCTCATCACCATGATTAATGCTAAAAGATTGGATATCATGTGCAGGGCCCTGTTGAATGCAATTGCAGAGGCTGGGCTTCTCGTAGGAAATGTCTTCAGCTCTATTTTTGCCCTCAAGCTGTTTAAAGTTATCAAAAATATTCCTTCGATTCCATGGCTTCAGTACATTTTCCCATTTTTTTCGGGTATTAAGCTCGCACTTGAGGGTTGGGATGCCTGTAAAATGTCAAAAGCGTTTTCTGTGATTAAAAGCGGCTCTAAGAAGCTTCAAGATCACGATGGAGCATTGCAGCAGCTCACAAGGCTTAAAACGCTCAATCTTAAAGATGTACAACAAGTTCTAGGCCTTTCCAAACAATGCAAGATTGCAGCAAGAGTTGATTCGTTAATTGAGAAAGTGCAAAGAAAAGTGGCAGGGTCTTTAGACGAGGTTAAAGAATTTTACAAAAAAATGAACCAGCGAGTAACCCTCAAATTCTCTTTAAGCCTTGCAAGCGTAGTTTTAAGCATTATCTCCATTGTAGGAGAAATTCTTTTCCTAGCTGTTCCATTTATGCCTTTGCTTGGATCGCTTGTAATGGGTATGAGTGGAGTATGCTGGGGGGCAATTCAAGCTTATCAAAAGTTCTTGTTGAATGATGATATTTTCGATCCAAATTCCAAATGTTTAGCTGTCAAAATCAAAGAAAAAATCGTAGATATCGGCATACGATTACTCACACCTCCATCCGCCCCTGCACATACGTTTGGATAGCCATATATCTTTAATTTTTATTAGAAATTAGCTATTTTTGCAGAGGTCTTTGAAGCGCTGGTAGTAGGAAGAGGTTTTTGAGGATGCATCAAAGAGCTTGAGCTGACGTACAAGCTCATCTTTTTCGCACCAAAAGGATTGGTTTAACCAGTTGGACCGAAGGGAGAGCGTGCCGTTGATGAAGTGCGCGCCTAGTAGGTAGGATCTGGGAAATGCCGTATCAAAAAGAGTGCTAAAATGAGCTTTTGCAGCATCGATTCCCTGTTCATGCGCTATCAGACAGCCATATGGGAAAAAGAGCGGCGAGTTTTCGTTCATGCAGCGTGTTTTGTCAAATTGTGAGAATATTTCGCGTACCTTATCGAATTGGTTTTGCTCAATCCACTTTGCTGCTAGAAAGGCTGCAAATGGTTCAGATATGCCGAGAGGAAATGTTTGAGTTACAGGTTTATGTTGAAGCAAAAGATAGAGAATCTGTTCAAGTCGAGGAGTACTTTCGGTGACTGTTGGAATATCAGTAAGAGCTATTAGGGAAAAACACTCTTTATGCTTTTCTCGTTCATGGTCTGAAAAATGGGATCGAACTTCCGTCAAAGCTTTGCTGAAGAGATGCTCTTCATTCATAAGTCTCAAAAGATAGAGTGCATCGAAGATAAGCGAGACTGGCAGAACAGGAAGCCGTACGAGGTCGGAAATAATTTCTTGGATGGTATGCGGTCGTTGCAGCCAGAAGGCAAGTTTAATGCAAAAGGCGTGCCTTTCATCTTCTTTATCAAGATCCTTTGAACAGAAAAAGGGCGGCTCTTCCCAGTGCTTTTTCAAGCTTTCAAAAACGCTCAGGGACCAACTTGTACGGCTTAATTTGGGAAGATAACGAGCTGCAAGAAGGATGAAATAGTAGGCGGCTTTTCGATTGACGCGGGTCGTCTCATGCATTCTCAATATAATTTGTTCTGCAAAGATGGGAAGAAGAGGATGTTTAGGGTAGCGGCGTAAAGCAAGCTCTAAACATTTTGCCTCCTCTATAAAGTCGGTTTCAGATTCATAGATGAGTGCCTTGCCAAGATATTCAAGCGGCGCTCCTGGAGTATTTCTGAGCTTTTCAAACTCAGTTGAGGAAAGATCGAGCAATGTCTGTTTATTTTGGCTCTCTTTTGCCTGCTCTAAGAGTGCAACACCTGCCCGAAAGAGCGCTTCTCGGCCCTCAGCATGTCCCGTAAAGACCGTGCCAATTCGTCTATATTCACTTAGAGCTCGATCGAAGTCTCGGCTAGCAAGGAAAGCATCCGGGACAGATAGGCAGCTTACAGAGAGGTTTTCACTGCCGATGAAAATATTCAGTCCATTTTCAAATGTAAAGTCGCCGTCTTTAGAGAGCACGCCCACATGTGTTCCAAGAAGAGGTGTATAGCTTGTATACTGCATGATGATTCGATCATTAATGTACACGGAGAGGTGATTCGAGACGGTTTCCAAGCGAATCTTGTAGGGTTTTGAGCTCTCTAAGATAAATTCATCATCTTCAACAACAGTTACAGATGATCGTGTCAGCCTTGTTTTTGAGCTGCTTTTCTTGGAAGCAAGCCAAAGAAAGAATCCCTCCGTTAGATGGATTCGATCGATAGCTTCTGGGATAGAGACAAGCAGACCGATTCCTTGAGAGGTGGTCCCTAGTTGTACAGTACATTCAATGCGGATATTTTCTGCGAATGAATCTTTAGAGACCATAAGGCTGACCCAATCAGCAGTCTCAGCTCCTCGAGTGATAGCAGGATGTTCGGCAATGAGCACATGTTCTTGAAACTCCCAATCCTCTTTACAAGCAACGGAAAGGCGCTTGGAAAAGAACCATTCCGATCTTCCTTCAAGGTAGCTCTCAACATGCTTTAATAGCTCATCGCACGTCTTGTAGCGATCGATTGGGTTTGCCGCTAAACACTGTTTGATTATTTCTGATAGATGTGGAGGCACATCTCTATACGGCGCACGAACCTCAGGAAGCGTTAACAGTTCATGAGGGCTTTTTGCTTGAAAATCCTCAAGATTTTTCCGTTGAAACGGCATTGTGAGAGTAAGTATTTGATAGAGGATTATTCCTAATGCATAAATATCGGTTTGGATAGTTGCAGGCATTTTTTTAGCACGCTCAGGAGCCATGTAGGCAATGGTGCCGACAATTTTCCCAAGCTTTGTGAGCATTTTTGATCTTCGAGTATACGCTTCTGGAAGATCTTCAAGAGACTCTTCTTCCGTTTCCTCCAAAATCTTGGTCAGGCCCCAGTCTAAGATGATTACTTGGCCATACTCTCCAACCATGATATTTTCTGGCTTAATATCGCGGTGAAGAACACCCTTGGCATGCGCATAAGCAACAGCTTGAACGACATTAGAGAAGATTCGCATAAGGGTGGGAATTGAAGTATCGCTATGCCTTGCCCCTTCTGTCTCTTCGAGTTTTTTGGCAGTATCGAGAATCTGCCTTAAGGTTTTTCCTTCAACAAAGGGCATCGTGTAATAGAGGCTGCTTCCATCGTCATGGATACTGTAGATTGGAATGATTGAGGGGTGGGTGAGTTGAGATGTAATTCGCGCTTCTCGTAAGAATCTTCCTCGGAGCCTTGGCGAGTCGACATACTCAGGCCGTATTTTTTTCAGTGCAACCCTTCGCCCTGAGATCTGATCGTAAGCAAGAAATACTTCACCCATTCCCCCTTTACCGATGCTTTTTAAAATCAGATAGTTGCCCAGTTTAGAAATGATTTGATTAGGATCAGGTGGTGGTTCTACCGTTCCATGTAATTGCAATACACTAAAGTCGGCAGGGGATAGTTTTTCAATTCTTGCACCGCAATAGGCACAATAGAAGAGCGGCTTTTTCATTTGCCGCGATTTTGAGCGCTTAAAATGAGCCTTGCAGATAGGACAAACAATATTTAATGTATCTTCACTGCTATCCATCAATCTTCTATTTTTGAATATTTCTTTAACATTTTTCCTGTAGGGGACTCTCTACTCTTCATAACCTCAAAAGCAGTTCCTGACGAGATGATTTTACCGCCGAACATTCCCGCTCCTGGTCCAAATTCAATAAGATAGTCGGAAGCGGCAATCAGATTTAAGTTATGTTCAACAACTATAACTGTTTGACCTTCCGTAACTAAATTTTTGAGGATATCGATGAGCAGCTCTACTTCTCGAGGATGGAGTCCTGCTGTTGGTTCATCGAAGAGATAGAGCGTTTTACCTCTTCTTTTTTTCGAAAGTTCACGAGCAACTTTAAGCCTTTGAAGCTCTCCGCCCGAAACTGTCTGAATCATTTGACCTAATGGAATATAGCCAAGACCTGTCGTCTCTAAAGTTTCAAGGAGTCTTTTGATGCCGGCAATTTGTTCAAAATAGGGGAGTGCTTCATGGGCGCTCATCTTCAAGATATCGCCTAGACTTTTACCCTTATAGAGTACAGAGAGCGCTGCAGGATTTAACCGTTTTCCTGCACAGGCTGGACAGGGGAGCGTTAAGGGCGCCATAAAGCTCATTTCTATCCGTTTAACACCCCAGCCCCAGCAGGTAGTGCACATGCCTTTTAAGTGAGCGGTAGAAAAATTTACCGGCTTGAGTCCGCGCGCTTTGGCTTCCGGCAGCATGCCATACCAATGACGCAGCGGGGTCATCAGATCTAGAAAAGTGGCCACATCAGAACGGGCAGTCATGCCGATAGGTTTTTGATCGATGGCTACGACTCGATTGAAAATTGTATCTCCCTCAAGCTGTTTCATCAGAATGTCAAATACAAAGGTTGATTTACCCGATCCAGATACTCCTACAATGGCTGTCAAGGCGTTCATTGGGATAGAGCAGGAGAGATTGGAGATATTGTGGCAGGAGGCGTGTTCAACAGAAAATACTTTAGGAAATTTCTTAGTCGATTTAGGAACGCGCAGTTTTTCAAAGAGATAAGAGCCTGTCAGGCTCTTGCTTTTTTTGAGCTCTTTTGGCGTTCCTTTAAAGAGGAGGTTTCCTCCCTCTTTGCCAGAGGCCGGTCCAAGTTCTAAAACATGATCGGAAATTTCGACTACTTGGGGATCGTGTTCGACAAGGATGACTGTATTATTCAGGTTTTTGAGTTTTTTAAGAGCTAGAACGAGCCGTTCGATATCAATCGGGTGGAGGCCGAGGGTTGGCTCGTCGAGAACGTAAAGAATACCGCCCAAGCCTAAGCCTAGCTGCGATGCAAGTCGGACCCTTTGCGCTTCTCCGCCAGAAAGCGTTGCAGCGCTTCGATGGAGCGAGAGGTACTCAAGGCCTATTTCATTAAGGAATGCAATTCGTTTCTCAGCTTCTTCATATGCTCTCATGAGCGATTTAGATTGCTGAAAGAGGCTTTTATGATCTGTTAGCCAGCGATAGGATTCATCCAGCGGCATGGTGCAGAAATTGGGAAGCGAGCAGCCGTCGATGATTACGGAGGCAGCCAAACTATTAATGCGTGCACCTTGGCAGGTAGGACAGGTCTGTTCATGAAGAGCTAAAAGCCACGCTTCAGGAAGGAGCTCCGAAAAGCGCATCTCTTTTAAGAAGAGCTCTAAGGCACTATTCACACCACGAAAGGTGATTTTTGAGCGTCCCTGATCGAGTACAACCTCACTCTTAGAACCTTGGAAGAATTCAGTCGTTCCGTTAAAGCCGGAGGCAAGGAGCGAATACTCTTTTGCTCTTAAATAGGGCGAGAAATAGGAGATGATATCTTTGAAGGTTGCCTTTTTGGACAAACCTAATGAGGAAATATTAAGCCCATATTGACTTCCAAGACCTTCACAGTCTGGGCACATGCCCGCCTTGGTATTGAAGGCAAAACTTTTAGGATTAATTTCCTGTTTGTTTGTGATGGTATAGGTTGTGTTAATACCATCGAGCGAGATTATAACT
>JABDGV010000011.1 GCA_013285825.1 Bacteroidota bacterium | reverse complement strand
CAAAAAACAGACTCAAGGCAATGCAACAAATGAAGTATATTTATTCACCTCTAAACTGTTGAAACAAGAATGTATAGAATAGCATTAGCTCTACTCATTTTCCTAACCTCCTGCTTTCATTCATCAAATTCTTCAGGTAAGCCTGGGCCAAAATTAGCTAGCATTACCTTTATCGATAAAAATGGCCTTTCAGAGACGATTACAGAAAAAGATAAGCTTAAACAATTTCAAAACTACAATTTTTTAGGCTCGCAGCCTTATCAGAAGGTCTTACGCGTATTTGTTAGAGATGATTCTGGGAAAATTTCCTCTATAGTTACAAGCTATCATGACAATGGAGAAGCTCGGCAATACTTGGAAGTCGTCAATGGTCGCGCTCACGGCAAATATATCGAATGGTACTCCTCAGGCAATAAGCACCTTGAAGCACACATTATCGAAGGCAAAGCCGATATTGACCCAGGCTCTATGGCAACATGGGCATTTGATGGCTTAAGCTATGCCTATCGAGAAGATGGATCCATTGAGGCGCAATTCCCTTACACAAAAGGGCTGCTCAATGGAGAGGTGATTCGATACGCACCCGATGGAACTGTTGCATCAAAAGCACACTTCAAAAACGGCCTAAAAATGGGGATGGAAGAAAAATTCTTTGCCCCCGAAAACCCTTCGGAAATTCTTAACTACCAAGATGGATACCTCAATGGAGAAGCCCTTGGATTTTACGAAGACAAAAAACCATTATGGAAAGAGCAGTGGCTGGATGGCTTTTTGCAAAAGGGCGAGTACTTTTTACCCGATGGATCAGTTATCTGCTCAATCGTTGATGGAAATGGTAAAAAGGCCATTTTTACAGATAGCAAATTGAAAGAGACACGAGAATACTACCGTGGAGAAGAAGAGGGTGAAGTGCTTCTTCTAGATTCAGCAGGGAATACACTTGCACGCTACATACTAAAAGCTGGCAAGAAAAATGGTCCTGAAATTAAATACTATCCAGTAAAAAATAAAAAAGAACCAAAACCTAAATTACAGATCGAATGGTATGATGGCGCGCTTCAAGGAACTGTTAAGAGCTGGTATCCTTCGGGCTCTATCGAAAGCCAGCGTGAATACATGTCAAACTATAAGCAAGGACTTTCAACCGCTTGGTACCTCGATGGATCAGTTATGCTTATAGAAGAGTATGAAAAGGACCGCCTCGTTCGTGGCGAATATCGCAGGCGAGGTGAAAAGAATCCTCTATCGCAAGTTCAAAATGGGAAGGGAACCGCAACGCTCTTTGATGGAAATGGAGCGCTCATTAAGCGGATCCGATATAATGAAGGGTTACCACAGGAGTAAATTAGTATGGCGCAGCAAAATGATACTGAGAAGAAAAAGGCACTTGAAGCCGCTTTAGGGCAAATCCGAAAGCAGTTTGGCGAGGGGGCAGTCATGTCCTTAGGCAAACACTCAGAAAATAGAGAGATTGGCATTATTGAAACCGGAGCAATTACGCTCGACTTAGCCTTAGGAATAGGCGGAGTTCCTCGTGGACGCGTTGTAGAGATTTACGGTCCTGAATCATCAGGTAAGTCAACACTTGCTCTTCATATTGTGGCTAATGCACAAAAAAAAGGCGGAGTTGCAGTCTATATCGATGTGGAACACGCTCTCGATCCCTCCTATGCAACAAAGCTGGGTGTAAATATCGGCGATCTTCTTATGTCTCAGCCAGATAGTGGTGAAGAGGCATTAAACATCGCAGAAGCACTTGCCCGGTCAAATGCTGTTGACGTAATCGTCATCGACTCTGTAGCAGCCCTTCTTCCTAAAGCTGAGCTTGAAGGAGAGATCGGCGACTCTTTTGTTGGATTGCAAGCTCGTATGATGTCTCAGGCACTTCGAAAGCTGACGGCTGCACTCTCAAAGAGCAATACCTGTGCCATATTCATCAACCAAATTCGTGAAAAGATTGGTGTGATGTATGGAAACCCTGAAACAACAACAGGCGGCCGCGCTCTCAAATTCTATTCGTCGATTCGCATTGATCTTCGAAAAGTAACAGGAATTAAAGGCGCTGACAACATAGAAGTTGGAAACCGCGTTCGGGCAAAAGTGGTCAAGAATAAGCTTGCGCCACCATTTAGACTTGCAGAGTTTGATATTCTCTTTGATGAAGGCATTTCAAGAGCAGGATCACTCCTTGACACTGCTGTCGACATGCAGATTGTGGATAAAAAGGGTGCTTGGTTTAGCTTCAAAGGACAGCGTCTTGGCCAAGGCCGCGACAGCGTCCGCGAAGATCTCAAGAAGAACCATAAACTTCTGGATGAAATTGAAAAACTCGTTCTTGCAGCTTGCAAAGAGAAGGGAGCGGCAGCAATTTCAAAGCCAAACGATCTAGATGCACTCCTTTCACCTTCAGAACTCGTTGAAGTGTAGAGGATAATTTAGTAGAGTAGAGAAACTATTAAAAATTGTGAGACATTCACATGCGGTTTCTCTACTCGCTTCTTCTTTTTGCCTCCCTCTCTCTTTATGGGATCAACCCTGAAAAAGAATCTGAAAAAATCTGGTCCACGTATATATCGACCCTTCCACCTTCTAAGCATCGCTGGATTTCTAAATGTGAAGTTTCGTACAAGGATTTTGGAAAATATCTCACATCTCCAAAGAGAGCTGAGGATGAATATGAGCGGTCCAAAGATCTTTCAAAGTACTTTACCCGTACTAAAATCACCGGGCTCAGTTCAGAAAACTTAAAAAAAAATCGCTACCAAAGTGTTGTACCGTTTGATGATGTTCGAACACTTCGAGATGTTCCCGGTTTTTACTTATGTGCATCCGATATTGTAACGGAAGATCAAGCCTATATTGTCACCTCAGCCCCACAACGCCATACTCTAAGTGATTTTTGGAAAGCTATCTTAGAAACAAAAACCACAACTATCGTCCAGCTCGTGGCAAGCTCGGAGTCAAAAAGTTCTGCACCCATTTATTATAAAAAATCACTCTTTCCCTTCTATGTAGATGATTGGAAAATAGAGCTCGAGGATGATAAGATCTTGGCTCAAAGTGTGTTAAAACCTAAGCAGAAAATTGTTGAGAGGCTATTTACCGCCAGAAGAAAAGATGGAAAAAAACGGCAAATACGCCATCTGCACTATGAAAATTGGCCTGACGGTGGATCTCCCGATAGCGATCTTTTTTATAAACTCCTCGAATTCGTAGATGAGAAACAAAAATCATCAGACCCAATTCTTGTGCATTGCATGGCAGGTGTTGGAAGATCAGGCACTTTTGTTCTTGGCCATACCCTGAGAAGACAAGTTATTAGAAATCGAAATAAGAAACGTCCCTTTAATATAGCCAAAACGTTTCTACTTATTCGTATGCAGAGGGAAAAATTGATTAGTACCTCAAACCAGTTTCAAGCGGCTCTTATAGCAGCCTTAATCGAGTATGAAAAAGGCGGTTGAGAGCTCAACTAATGGCCCGGTTAAACCTAAAGCTTTAAACATATCTGAAGCTGATTTGGCATGCTCAAAAATCGCTTTTTTAGCAGCATCAATTCCAAAGGTAACTGCAAAATTATTTTTCTTTTGGATTTTAACATCCTGGTCGTAGTCTTCGATGTCATCAATAATCTGGAAGGCGGATCCAAAGTGAAAAGCAGCCTTATGGAGCTCTTTAAGCTTCTTTTCATCGCCGCCGCCAAAAAGCCAGCCCAATGTCAAAGAGAGATCAAAAAGAGCGACTGTTTTCTTATCATTAATCTCATTGATCGTTTCAAGCGAGGAATCGGGAGGGTTTAAATCTAAAAACTGCCCTCCAATTAGCCCTAAAATACCCATAGTACGGGACGCTTCTAAAATCGCTCTTTGTAAAACTCTTCTTCCAACATCATCTTGAGCATTCATTGCAATGAGCTCAAAACCCTTTGCAATAAGCGCAAAGCTCGCAAGCAGAGCTGTAGCTTCTCCATATACCTTGTGCACTGTTGGACGGCCTCGCCGAAAATCATCGTTATCCATACAGGGAAGATCGTCTGCAATGAGCGATCCTGTGTGGAAGCATTCAACTGCTAATGCAGAATAGGAGACATCACGCTTTGATAAGGCATCTGAAACCATATAAACAAGAGCGGGACGAAACCGCTTTGCAGAGCCACCCAAGGCATATAAACAAGCTTTTCTAAGATCTGTGTCAACCCCAAATGTTGGCGATTGTTTTTCTAAAAACTTTTCAAATCGCGCTGCATAGGTTGGAAGAATAGATTTAATTTGAACAGCGAATGACATACTACTATCAACTTAATTTAGATAAAGTATGCCATTGATTGGGATTATTTCGAAAAAAAATATCGTCGTGCGACATCAAATACTGAAAACCAGCCCTGGGATATATTTTGGCACACAGTTGTCTGGTTTGCTTCATGAAGTTGAATCGCCATATCAATTTTTCGAAAAGCGTTTAAGGTCAAACTTACCCCTAAACTTGCAATAGCCAGCGAAGACAAAAGAGTTGTTACTGTTTGAGCGATTCGAACATCCTTAGAATTTCCATTACAACACAAAACGCGTTTAACGCCCGAAATAAGCAGCGGAATACTCAAACCACATACAACCCCAGCAATGAGTTGATCGAGCATCCCTGACCGAATCTGATAGTAAAAACCACTCTTCACCCAGTCCTGATCAAAAGTGTTTATTTGGAAGTAGCCAGCTGCAACAATTGAGACCAGACCAATGGTAATTTTAAAAGCTTCGAAGCTGATATCCCAAAAATAAGAGGGCATCTCATCTACGGTTTGTGTGTATAAATCCTTTCCGTCGCCAACAATTTTATTAATCAAATCCAATTGCTTTTCTGTGATTGGCATAAGCTAACTCACTGTTGTGTTCTCATGAATATAGCCAGAAGTGCTTTTAAGAGGATACACAAGCACACCTTTCCCTAAAATAGTTCCAGGATTAAGCACGGAGTTGCACCCCACTTGGCAGCCATCGCCAATGAGAGCTCCAAGCTTGCGCATACCAGTCTCAATTTTTTTTCCATCGATGGTGAGCACTAATGGTTTTCCATCGAGCCTGAGATTGGCGCACTTGACACCTGCGCCTAAATTTGTTTGAGAGCCAACAATAGAGTCGCCGATAAAGGCAAAATGGGCAGCTTTTGCATCGTTGAGAAGGATAGAGTGTTTGAGTTCGGTTGTATGGCCAACAACGCAGTCATCGCCAACTAAAACATCGCCTCGAATGTAGGCTCCTTGACGGATGGTGCAGTTGTCACCAATGACGCAAGGGCCTTTGATATAAGCGCCAGGTTCAATAACAGTCCCTTTGCCAATAGATATGAGTTCAGGATTGACGAGATAAGCACCCTCTTCAGGCTTTGAATCCATTTTCCCAAGTTTAAGTGAGAGAAGATAGCTATGGAGATTTTGTAGAGCTTCCCAAACGTTTTCGATACCTTCGAAGAGTTTTTTATGTTTGAAGCTATCTAAGTTGAAGAGTTTGGATGGATGCATATCGTCCTACTACTTGTACTTTTGCACACACTTTCCACAATCCCTGAGTTGAACTCAATGAGTATATAATATATTTACTCTTCTTCTTCAGTCTCTGTGGGAATGTTTATAACTTATAAAATACACCATAGGAAATTTGTGTTGATAACTTGTTTATGAGTTGTTAACCATTCTGGATTTTTTGTTAACAGCTTCATTTGAGGATCCATTTTGTTCAATGAGACCTAAGTTATAAACAGAGGTTGTGAACAGGAAAGTTACGACCCTCTTTTCAAAAAAACGAGCAATAAAATTGAGATCACAGAGTTTCAAACCAGTAGCCTCCTTGAAAGCTTATATACGATATCGCTGCATAGCTAAGTATTGAAGGAATATTCCTATGCTCTGGGAAGTTAATGGCATGAAATATTTTATTTCCAAGTTTTATGAGGCAATAGATCCCTGCTGCTTTACATGAGAGAGAGGTAAAAGTTTGAGAAAATGCAGCAAGAGTTGGGGTGTGGCTGAGGAGGTTTTTAGTCAGGGTTGATCCAATAGAGAGGCTGGTTGTTACAAGGTCTGTAGCTCTCTGAGCAATATCTTTATATGTGAATGAAGATAAAATCCCATTTGAAGTAGGTAAAGGGCACATTTCCTCTATGATTTTATCTTTTAAGGTACAAACAGTTGTTTGAAGCGCTTTGTTCTGTAAAAGAGGCAGGGTGGTATTTGAAACGTCCTTAATGGAACACATAAGTGGTGGAATTGTTTTTGGAAGAGTGTTAACCGAGCAGGTATCAGTAATGTTTTGAGCTACTTGAGTACCAAAAGTGAGTACTTTTTTAAGCATGTCAACTTTGGGAAGCGTACAAGTTGGGGTTTTTACAAGTTGTAAAGTAGAGTTTGATGGGCAAGTTGATGTGGTCGAAATAAAATTCTGTAACGCCTTGAGGGGCACTTTAGGTAAAATTCTTAATGGCATGGGTAATCCCTTGGACTAGAGGAGTTTTAATCATGGGATAGGGAAGAAAGAGATTGTAGTAAAGAGAAAAGCTTTTATGAGAAAAATCGTACAAAAAAATAGGCCGTCACAAAGGGCAATGAATTAATTAGACCGTGACAGATCACTCCTAGCCATTTTCTGTATTTTTTAGGATATCTTTTTGTTTATTAAGTGAGTATATTTTTGAACTGAGAGCCTCATCCCATTTTTTCTTTTAAGTTTTAAGTCCCTTAAGACCTATGCTGAGACAAAAATGATTCATGGATTTTCATTCCCTTTTGAATAATAAATTTGCTTGTTCAGAACCTATACAACTTTTTACAGTAATGGCATTACTGTAATTTTTCTTGCCTGAATTTATGCCTTTTGTTAGCCTGACTCCTCAACAAGAAAATAGCTGAAATGCAAATGAAGTTAGAGCAGATAGCAGACATCCGAACCGGATACACATTTCGCGGCCCTGTAAATAAAACAGAACGAGGCAGCGTTCTTTTAATTCAAATGAGTGACTTAGAAGCGCTTAACAATGGGAAGATAGATAAGGTAAAATCTTTAAATATGAAAATTCGCTCTCCTGAATGGACACTTCAGGAAGGCGATCTCCTTATGAAAGCAAGAGGCACAGATTTTATTCCTGTCACTGTGCACAAAGAGCTTCAGGGAGCAGTGTTTACTCATCCCTTATTAAGACTCCGTCTTAACAGGCAGTTCGCTCTGCCTGAATTTATTGCATGGCAACTAAGCCAACCTAAAGTTCAGAAACAACTTCAACGTTCTGCTTCGGGGACTTCAGTGCAAATGCTCAATTTACAAACTCTTAAGGAGTTGGAGTTGGATCTCCCTTCATTGAATCAACAACAAAAAATAAGGGATATGGCTCAACTCATGAAACATGAGGAAAAATTATTAGGTCTATTAACTGCTAAGAGAAAGCTGTTTGTCGGCTGCTCTATTAAAAGACTGATGAATAAAGAAAACCTGGGTGGATAGACAATAAATTACGGAGTGAGAAAATGGATGCGAAAATTAGCCAAAGTCAAATCAATTCGGCAGCATGGGCTGCCTGCGATACTTTTCGAGGGGTTGTAGATCCTGCCCAGTATAAGGATTATATCTTAGTGACACTCTTTCTTAAGTACATATCCGATGTATGGAGAGATCATTATGAAACCTACCGCAAGCAATATGGAGATGACGAAGAGCGGATACGTCGAAAATTGGATAGAGAACGTTTCGTTCTACCCAAGGGAGCAAGCTTCTATGATCTTTATGCTAATAGAGATGCAGATAACCTTGGCGAACTCATCAACAATGCCCTGGATTCAATAGAAACTCACAATAAATCCAAGCTTGAAGGGGTATTTCGAAATATTGACTTTAACTCTGAATCAAACCTTGGAAAGACTAAAGATCGTAACCGAAGGCTAAAGCTCTTGTTGCAAGACTTCTCAAAGCCTGAGTTAGATATGCAACCAGGACGTGTATCGGAAGACGTTATTGGAAACACCTACATATATCTCATCGAAAGATTTGCTTCTGATGCGGGAAAAAAAGCGGGCGAGTTTTATACCCCACATGCAGTTTCAACGCTTCTTGCAAGACTAGCAAAGCCAAAAGAGGGAGATAAAATTTGCGATCCTGCATGTGGCTCCGGGGGTCTTCTTGTGGAAGCTGCGCGTGAGGTAGGAAGTCGCAATTACGCCCTTTTTGGAATGGAAGTTAACGGAAGTACTTGGGCTCTAGCTCGAATGAATATGTTTTTGCATGGTTGTGACAGCGCTAGAATTGAGTGGTGCAACACTCTTACCAATCCTGAGCTGAAAGATCAAAACCGATTAATGAAATTTAATGTGGTTGTTGCCAATCCCCCTTTCTCTCTCGACAAGTGGGGGGCTGACGAAGCTGAAGGTGATAAGTTTAATCGCTTTTGGCGAGGAATTCCTCCGAAAAGCAAGGGCGACTATGCCTTCATTACCCATATGATAGAGGTAGCTTTGGCTAAAGAGGGAAGGGTGGCTGTTGTTGTTCCTCATGGTGTCCTCTTTCGAGGAGGTGCCGAAGGCAAGATTCGGCAAAAGCTTATCGAGGAAAACCTTTTAGATGCAGTTGTCGGCCTACCAGAAAAACTTTTCCCAACGACAGGTATTCCTGTTGCTATTTTGGTTTTTGACCGTTCACGTGAACCAGGGGGTAGGAATGAAAGAAGGAGAGATGTCCTTTTTATCAATGCTAGTCAAGTATATGAGGTCGGCAAGAATCACAATGTATTGTCACAAGCACATTTAGAGAGTATTGTGAGTGTTTTTGACAAACGGGAAGAAATTTCAAAATTCTCCCACTTAGCCTCATTCGACGAGTTACAAGAAAACAACTTCAATCTCAATATACCTCGTTATGTCGATACATTTGAGGAAGATGAAGAAATCGATATCTTGGCACTTCAAGGCGAAATTGAGGCTTTGGAAGCAGAATTAGCGCAAGTTCGATCTAAAATGAGCTCGATACTCCAGGAGATTAAGCGATGAATATGGATTTAGTTGAAGTAACTCATCATCAAACGTTTGAATCACTCAAACAAGAAGAAGACGGGTGTGAATTTTGGTCTGCTCGCAAGCTTGCAAAGGTGCTTGACTACAACGAGTATCGTAATTTTCTCAATGTCGTTGAAAAAGCCAAAGAAGCATGCGAAAACAGCGGACATGATATTGAAGACCATTTCGGTGAAATCACCGAAATGGTCGACATTGGCTCTGGAGGGCAACGATCAGTAGCAGATGTGAGGCTATCACGGTATGCCTGCTATTTGATCGTTCAGAATGGAGATCCTGCAAAGCCTGTTATCGCCAATGGTCAAACATATTTTGCAGTTCAAACGCGTCGGCAAGAGCTAGCTGATAACCGAGCTTTCCAACAGTTAAAGGAAGATGAGCAACGCCTTCTTCTTCGAAATGAGCTTTGCGAGCATAACAAACTTCTCGTTGAAACTGCCCAGCAAGTAGGGGTAGAGACTCCCTTTGATTTTGCCGTGTTTCAAAATCATGGGTATAAAGGTCTCTATGGTGGTCTGGATGCAAAAGGCATTCACCAACGTAAAGGACTAAAGAAGAGCCAGAAAATATTAGACCACATGGGCAGTACAGAGCTGGCTGCCAATCTCTTTAGAGCCACACAAGCAGAGGAAAAGCTGCGTCGAGATAATATCCAAGGTAAAATCAAGGCCAATCAAACTCATTTCGAAGTGGGAAGAAAAGTCCGCCAAACTATCAAAGAATTAGGCGGTACTATGCCCGAAGACCTGCCTGCTGCTGAAAAGGGTGTTGGGCAGTTGGAAAAAGAAATTAATAAAAGATCTATTGAATAATCTTTCGGTATAATTATGAAAATTCCTTATGCGTGGAAAAAAGAAACACTAAATAATGTTGCTCTGATCCAAACCGGGTTGGCTAAAGGTAAAAAAGAGATAGCTGTACCCTGCAAGCTCCCTTATTTGAGAGTCGCCAATGTTCAAGATGGATTTTTGAATTTAGAAGAAATAAAAGAAATTGAGGTGGATCGATCTCAAGTTGAAAGATATAGTCTAAAAAAGGGGGATATTCTTCTCACAGAAGGCGGCGATCGGGATAAACTAGGACGTGGGACTGTGTGGCAAGGCGAGATTCCTCTTTGTTTGCATCAGAATCATATTTTTGTTGTTCGTCCAAACAAGTCGATTATTTTTAACGAATTTTTAGCCTATTTATTTTCCAGCCCTCGAGGGAAAAAATATTTTCTTTCGTGTGCAAAGCAAAGTACAAATTTGGCGAGTATTAATTCTACTCAACTGAAGCACTTTCCATTAGTTTTCCCTCCTCTAAAAGAACAAAAAATTATAGCGGACATTCTTACTGCATGGGATGAAGCGATTGGAAAGACAGAAAGATTGATTAAATTAAAAGAAGACTATTTTCGATGGTTGGCCGTTCATGCCTTTCTTAAAAATCCGAAGATGAAGAGCTGGAATTTCTCTGCACTTGGTCAACTAGTCAAGGTGAAAAAAGGTGAACAACTCAATCGGTCAGAACTCGAGAAAGAGGGAGCGTATCCCGCTTGGAATGGAGGAATAACACCTTCGGGCTATACTGATGTTTGGAACACAAAGGAAAATACCATAACTATTAGTGAAGGTGGTAATTCATGCGGGTTCGTGAATTATTGTAAGCAGAAATTTTGGTGCGGTGGGCATTGTTATTCACTTATAAACGAAAACAACCAAATAAGCGACTTTTATCTATATTTTTATTTAAAAACACAAGAAAAGCGTATTATGAGCCTTCGTGTTGGTTCTGGGTTACCTAATATACAGAAAGCGGATATTGAGAATTTTGAAATTGCCTATCCGAATTTAAAAGAACAAAGTGAAATTTCTCATGAATTTAACATAGCTCTTAATGAGCTAATTTTGATTAAACAAATATTAGATCTTTACAAATCTCAGAAGCAGGGGTTAATGCAAAAACTCCTTACTGGTAACTGGAGAGTCAATTTTAAGGAAGATGAAGAGTAATGAGTGGATTTAGATTTAACGAAAAATACCTCAGCCAAATTCCAGCGCTTCACACACTTATCAAGCTCGGCTATAACTACATTTCACCTTCACAAGCATTCCAGCATCGCGGGAAAAAGCTGAGTAATGTGCTTTTAGAGGATATCTTAGAAAAACAGCTGCGCAAACTAAATCGCATTTCTTATCGAAATAAGGAATATGAATTTACAGGCGAGAACATTCGCGCAGCGATAGATAAATTACGGCGTCTTTCTCATGATGGGGTCATTCATGCCAACCAGGCAATTTATGATCTTATCACCCTTCCGCAGTCCCTAGAGCAAACAATTGAAGGAAATACACGTAGCTTTGACCTTTTCTATATTGATTGGAAGGATTGGCAAAACAATGTTTATCACTGCTCTGCTGAGTTTGCGGTGGAACGAAGTCGAAGTACTGAAACTGCACGACCCGATATCGTTCTCTTTGTCAATGGCATCCCCTTAGCAGTGATCGAATGCAAATCTCCTAAAGATGACGTAGACCAAGCAGTTTCTCAACAGCTGCGGAATCAAGGACGCGAATATTTGCCTCATCTTTTTGCTTATGGACAATTGCTTGTTGGAGTCAACAAGAACAAATGCAAGTACGCTACTGTAGGTACTCCAGCAAAGTACTGGGCTATATGGAAGGAAATAGAAGATACTGAAACTGAAATCCAAACCCCTCTTGGTCGTCAGCTCACTGATATAGAAAAAGCCACATTATATACGGAGGGCTTTGCCCAAACGCGCGACTATTTTGAGAGCTTAGATAAGGAAGCATTTCAAACGTTGACGGAACAGGACCGAGCTCTTTTCAGTCTATGCCGCCCTGAGCGACTTATGGATTTGATTTATCGGTTTACTGTTTTTGATGGGCCGGATAAGAAAATCGCTCGCTATCATCAATTCTTTGTGGTTCAGTCCGCACTCGAGCGCGTTAAGCAGTATGCAGCAGATGGTCGACGCGAAGGCGGAATTATTTGGCAAACCCAGGGGTCGGGGAAGTCTCTTACAATGGTCATGTTGGCCCGAAATTTGGCTTTGAATCCTCAAACTAAAAATTCTCGGATTATTCTTGTCACAGATCGAGACGATTTAGACAAACAATTAAAAAACACCTTTGTGGCTTGCGGGCTCCAACCGCAAAGGGCCACAACGGGCCGTCATCTTCGTGATATGATTGCTGCCAAGCATTCAGGAATTATTACTACGTTGATTCATAAGTTTGATAAAGCTATGAAGGGGAAAAATCTTATTGACGACTCATCAGACATTTTTGTTCTTGTTGATGAAAGCCATCGAACAA
Organism: Bacteroidota bacterium; assembly: GCA_013285825.1. Lineage (GTDB taxonomy): Bacteria > Chlamydiota > Chlamydiia > Chlamydiales > FEN-1388 > JABDGV01. The sequence continues at coordinate 24,374 of JABDGV010000011.1, read as the reverse complement.
ACTTCGGTTCTTTTGCAGCTCGGATGCGTCAGATGTTGCCTAACGCTTGTTATATTGGGTTTACAGGAACACCTCTAACTAAAACCGACAAAAACAACTTTCAACGTTTTGGACAATTGATTGAACCACATTATTCCATTAAACAGGCTGTTGAAGATAAGGTTGTTGTTCCTCTTCTTTATGAAGGGAGGCATGTGGAGCTTTCACAAGATCAAAATGCCATTGACCTTTGGTTTGAGAGGCATACACAAGGATTGACAGATCAGCAGCGGGCTGATCTCAAGCGGAAGTATGCAAGAGCTGAGATGCTGAACAAATCAGAACGGGTCATTTACGAACGGGCTTTTGATATTAGCGAGCATTATCGAGCCCATTGGCAAGGGACGGGTTTCAAGGCCCAGTTGGTAGCTCCAAGCAAAGAAGCGGCACTTCGTTATCATCATTATTTAGAGGAATTTGGATATGTGACTTCTGATGTGATTATCTCGTCACCGGATATGCGTGAAGGGCATGAAGAAGTAGATGAAGGTCCTTTATCCATCGTACAGCGTTTTTGGGAAAAAATGATGAACCGATATGGATCGGAGGATGAATACAATCGCGTCATTATTGACCGTTTTAAATCATCGGGAGCACCTGAAATACTCATTGTGGTTGATAAGCTCCTTACAGGGTTTGATGCTCCTCGGAATACAGTTCTTTATCTTTGTAGGGCGTTACGAGAACATACTTTGCTTCAAGCTATCGCCCGTGTGAACAGGTTATTTGAAGAAAAAGCTTCAGATAACGATGAAAAAGGCCCTTCTAAGGATTTTGGCTATATCATTGATTATGCGAGCATCTTGGGAGAACTTGATAAGGCAATGACAATGTATGCAGAAGCTGAGTTAGAAGGTTTTGATCCTTCTGATTTGGAGGGAACATTAACCACAATTCGGGAAGAGATCGATAAACTACCTCAGCGTCATTCGGATCTTTGGGATATTTTCAAGCCTGTTAAGAATCGTTCAGATGAAGAAGCGTATGAGCTTTTACTGGCTGATGAAGCCATTCGAGATGAATTTTATGAAAGACTAAAGGGTTTTGGTAAGACTTTAGCTATAGCAATTTCTAGCGAGAAGTTTGTTTCAGAGGTTTCTCATAAAGTTCTCCAAATATATCGTCAGGATCTTAGACGTTTTGAAAATCTGAAAGCCTCTGTTAGGCAACGTTATGCTGAATCAATTTGTTTTGGTGATTATGAACCTAAGATCCGGAAGCTTTTGGATACACATGTTCAGGCTAACGGTGTGACAAAACTCAATGAGCCAGTGAACATCTTCGACGACAAAACATTTAAAGAGGTTAAGGATGGTCAAGGTGTAAATAGCAAAAAGACAGCAGCTGCAAGGGCAGACATGATTGCCCATGCTACAAAGAAGGTAATAACTGAGAAATTGGATGAGGATCCTATCTTCTATGAGAAATTTTCTCGTTTAATTCAAAAGGCAATTGATGATTTTCGTACAAAGCGCATCAACGATCTTGAATATCTCAATATAGTCTCCCAGTACAGAGAAGAAGTGATTCAAAAACGAAGAGAGAATGTTCCTGCAGCTTTGGCTGGCAATGATGAGGCCTTATCCTATTACGAAATGGTGCAGGAGGTTATTGCAAAAGATGGTTCCGGATTTGTGGGAAGCGTGGAAGCGAGTATTTATATTGCTGAGACTATGCAGAATAGCTTAAAGCATCATTGGAAAGTGAATTTTTGGCAGGATATGGATGCCCAGAACCATGTCAGAAATGAAATAGATGATCACCTTTTTGACAAGGTTCGCAGAGAGCTTAGGATTAATCTGTCTGAAAACCAAATGGATAACCTGATTGAAAGCCTAATGAAAATAGCCAAATCGAGGACTGATCGTTGATTCACATACAGCATGAAGTTGAGTATGGCCATACTATCATCAATTTTGCTTTAAAATTTAGTGATCGCAAGACGGTTTCTATATCAGTGCAACCTGATTGCCAGGTGCTTGTTACAGCTCCTGAAGGAACAGTCCTTTCAAGAGTCCAAGAGTTAGTTCATAAGCGCGCTCGCTGGATTCAAAAGCAGCAACAATACTTTCAACAGTTTCTTCCCCGAACTCCAGATCGAAAGTATGTAGGTGGAGAAACGCACCTTTATCTCGGCCGTCAATATCGTTTAAAACTGGTTAAAGCTGATAGATCGTTCCTTAAGCTATCAGGAGGATATTTAATCGTTCATCACCCAGATATCTCTCTGTCTAGGAATGTGGAAGAGGTTTTATATTGCTGGTATAGAACCCGTGCTGAACAAAAGTTTAGAGAGCGTTTTGAACAGTGGCTTTCGAATTTCCTCCAAATACACTCAATAGCGCTCCCAGAACTACGTATACGTAGAATGAAGTCCCGCTGGGGAAGCTATGCTTTATCAGGGCGGATCACTCTCAACCTAGAGCTTATCAAAGCCCCTGTCGACTGTATTGACTATGTTATCGCTCACGAGATTTGTCATGTCATTTACCCACACCATGGGCCTAAATTTTATAAGCTTCTTGAGTCGATAATGCCCGATTATTTAACCAAAAAAATGAAATTGGAATTTTCTCAATCCTAAAAATCATAAAAGCCCAAAAGGATATAGGAAGTCATATGACAAATCGCAAACTCTCATTTTCACAAAGAGAAGGATATTCACAAATACCTGAAGCATTGCAGTTTGAAGAGTTATCACAATCATCCCGTTATGAATTTGAGCTCTGCTTGACTAAGGCTTTGGAGCTATATCAGCATGAAGAACGGTTTGCGATTGGTCGGGAAAAGCAAGCAGCAAACTGGGAAGAGATTATGCGAGACATTTGGGTGCAATTTTTGTGCGAACCTCTCTCGCTATACCAAGGTATGTACCAAGTTCGAGAAGGGCTAGTTAGAATCCTTCATTTTGGTGAATTTTACGAAGTCTGTGATATAATTGAAGAATTGACAACCCGGACTGCTCACTCTCAGCCCAAGTTTTATACGGATTTGAAAGAGGTATTTGAACGCAAAAGGGTTGCATATCGTTTAGTTGGCTCTGATTCGATAGGTTTTGTTGTAGTACCTACGACAAACGAATTTGAGGTTTTGACGATAAATGCCATATTTGACCTTCTATCAATCAAGTCCCCACGATTCGATTTAGTATTAAAACACCTTATGAATGCGGGACGTTTGCTTAGGGAGGGGAAAGATAGTAAAAGCATTGGTGAATCTTCTTCAGCTGTTGAGGTGGCCTTCAGGATACTAACTGGTTGCGACAAGGAACATAATACAGTTGCAGAAAAGTACTTTAAATCAACGCAAATTCATCCAATCTTGAAGGAGCATATCGTTACACCCTACCGATTTGCATCTGACATATCCGATGGACGTCATGGGGCTAAACAAACAGGCCATAATGCAGATCGCTTCGATGCTCAGTACATATTCACAAATTGCTGTTCAAGTATTCAATATCTGATCAATAAGCAAAATCTCAAAGAAAAAATGGAAGAAAGCAGTAATTGAGATTGCCTGTTCATTAAACTAAATCTGCTACCAACTATCTCTGAGCTTTTTCTTTTAGTATAGATATGCCCAAAAGAGGCGCTCTCCAATCTCTGCGTTTCTGATTTGTTAGCCACAAAGCTGAATGCAATCTGAGTGTCTAATAGGGTAGGCCGTTAGGAGAATATTCCTATAATAATTGAATTAAGCGTTTGCCATATCGCATGTAGAGAGTTCAGAGACTTTGCTAACTCTTGTATATTTTCTAAGAGGGTTTTTATGACTTTAAAACGACGCTTTTCTTTTGGCTTGTGGACCTCATCAGCGATGGCGCTCATTAATTCTAAAATGACCTCTTTTTGCTCGCTCGATGCTTCCGTCGACCTTAAGACGGCTTCGGTAAAGTCTTTGAGTGCTTCTTGAAAAGACTGTATAGTGGGATCTGTGCTTACCATGCTGATAGTGACATCAATATTCTCAACTGAGCCTCCAATAGACCCTGTATTGAGCAAGCCAATTGCGCTCCTGTCGATCTTGATGTTATTCAATATAAACTCTCCTATGACGGTTGTTGGTTTTGGGGGAGCAACTGCGTATCGTCCGAAAAAACCTCTGGGCATCCCAGTATCATCTTCCATTTGACATAGTGCAAAATTCATACCGCGAATATTCTGTTCCTGCATTTCCCAAAGTATTTTTTGATGAGATGTCCAGCACTTTTGACAGAGAGGGTGTCTGATATCTGTCCAACCTCCATAGAGAAAAAAGGGGCCATTACATTGAGAGCATTTAAGTCCTTTCCAAGGAGGATCTTCAGAAGAATGCAAATGAGTCTCCATCGCGTTTTTGATTGTATTGTAGATGACTAGTCGATGTTCAATTTCATAAGAAAATTTCAATCAACTAACCTCGAGATCATCGATATCAGATATTTGTGCATTACCTGCCACATACCTGCCACATGACCCAAAATACCCAAATTGCACTCTAATAAGGAATGCTCCTACAGACATGTGAAAAAGAATCTGGGTGGCAGGATTCGAACCTGCGACCCCTTACACCCCATGCAAGTGCGCTAGCCAAGCTGCGCTACACCCAGATATGAAATTTAGAGCGATTGGAGTCCTTCAAATTGGAACTCTGCTCGTTTGAGCTCACGGACTGCAACCTTTGCGCTCTCTTCAACGATTTTTTCAAGAGAATCGGAAGCGATATCGAGTTCACAGGCAGAAAGATCTACTGAAATGGAGGCGGAAAATGTTGCCCCTCCGCGAACTCCCTTTACCTTGAAGTTTGCAAATATTCCATGTTTTCTTCTCGTAACGTTAATGAAACGCACAAGGTTATTTTCAGCTAAGTTTTGCATCGATATCAGTTACATTTTGGATAGATACTCTAGCAAGCCTCATCCTTTGCAGTCAATGTGCGATGCTCAGGAAAGTATCAAATATACCACGCACTTTTACTATAAATTTTACTGCTCGAGCAGTAAAATTGGTCGAATTATCAAGCAATCTGTATCTAATAGGCAACTTAAATGTCTCTTCTACCAACCAGTTGGAAAACAGCGCTCAATGAGGAGCTTCAAAAGCCCTATCTCGTTTCACTTAAGTCATTTTTGGCAGAAGAAAAGGCTGCAGGGGCTAAAGTGTATCCAACTACAGCTAATATCTTTTCGGCCCTTACCAAAACAGATCTATCGTCAGTAAAGGCTGTAATCGTTGGGCAAGATCCCTATCATGGCGAGGGTCAAGCGCATGGGCTCTCTTTCTCTGTAGTACACGGCGTTGCAACACCACCATCCCTTAAAAATATCTATAAAGAGCTTGAAAGCGATTTGGGGATTGCTCCGCCGAAGCATGGCTGCCTTGAAAAATGGGCAGAGCAGGGCGTGTTGCTCTTAAATGCAACATTGACTGTCCGAGAGGGTCAGCCCAATTCGCATGCAAAAAGAGGGTGGGAGCAGTTTACCGATGCCATTTTAGATGCAGTCGCTAAATCACAGCCCCACGTCGTCTTTCTTCTTTGGGGAAAGTACGCTCAGGAGAAGTGCGAGAGAATTCAATCTATTCATTCTGATCGACACCTAATCCTCAAGGCTGCACACCCATCGCCCTTTTCTGCCCATTCAGGGTTTTTAGGCTGTAAGCACTTTTCCAAGACAAACGAATTTTTAAAGAAAAATGGATTATCGCCTATCGACTGGAAACTTGAGTAATAATTTTACCACAGAGAACCACAGAGCTCACAGAGAGTCGAGAACAAAAAAATTAAATCAACTTAGATCCACTTCGCTAGCAGGATCGCCTACGGCGGCAGGATAAAGAAGAAATGAACATTTCTCTCTCTGTGAGCTCTGTGGTAAAAAATAAAAAAACAATCACCACAAATTAATACTAACGACTGGAAGCTTTCTTAAGGCGGTCTAAGATCGCATTCCAATCCTCATTAGAGCTGAAACGGATATCCCAAAAAACCTTAGCTTGCTTTTGCTTATCAACCTCACGCAGGATCGTGTAGAGCTCATGAGCACATTTTTCAGGGCTTAATTCGGATCCCCAATGGATGATGTTTTTAGCGCCTCTGTAGGTTCTTTCAGGAAAGCCAACGACAATATCATAGAGCTCGCAACTGCTCTCATCCCAACCCTCTTCAGAAAGAGTGAGATGGGCATCGGGCGCATAGTGGCGAAAGAGCTGGCCAGGGCAGAGAGCTGTCTTTACATCTCCAATGGACGGAACATAGCCCAATATAGGTTGAAAGCGGGCAAGGGGTATAGCGCCCAGCCTTCCAGCAACCCAGCGCCCTTGTTGGTAGATCAGGATGGTTGATTCAAGCCCTAAGAGTGCGGCTGTTTCGTCCGTTTCTAAAATTGGAAAATCGATACCGAAATCGGCCTCTATATGTTCAGGCTTAGTCGCCGATGGCTTTCCTGAAATATTTGCAGAGGGGGCAACTAGAGGGCCTGTTTCTCGGATGAGCGCACGAGTGGTTTCTAAAAGCGGAACGCGAAAGGCTGCGGTTGACAGGCCAGCTCTTCCAATCGTTGGAATGGTATGCGGTTTGATTGGAACAACGAGCGTTAATGGTCCCGGCCAAAAGAGGGAGGAAAGCGAAGCAAGCGTCTCTATCGGCTCTAATAGATATTCAGCTAATGACTCCGCGGAGGATATGTGGATTATGAGCGGGTTTTGAGCGGGTCGATTTTTAAGTGTATAGATCTTTTGAATAGCGATAGGGCTGTTTGCGCGCCCTGCAAGGCCATAGACTGTTTCGGTTGGAAGGCCAATAATTTGGTCGTTTTTGAGCAGTTCAACTGCTTTTGAAAAGGGGATTATACACATTATGGTTCAAGGGTTGGAGTTTGGCAAAAGCAACGCTTAGCCGGTCTGTTAAAAAATCGTACCCATAGTATTCTATTGGGAAGATTTTTTGACAGACTGGCTGAGATGTTGCTGAAGCCAAAGCCAATTTTTGAATCATATTGTGTATAAAGCATCAGATCAGATCTTTTATTGCATCTAAGAGAATGTGAAGTTCCCGCTTATCAGATGATGAAAGCGCATTTTTATGCTTTTTAAGATCATTGTAGATGCTTTTCAGCTCTCTTAAAAGGCTCTGTCCATGCTGCTTTTTTCTTTTGTCTGTAGAGGCAAGTGGAAAACGGCGCTGAATCTCATCAAAAAGCTCTTTTCTGCTTTTTGTAGCATATTCTTGGATAATGGCTGATTTATCTTCAACAGAGCCATTTCGAGAAGCTAAAGCATAGGCGCAAGCCTTTGGCATCTCTTCCAGCTTCTTTTGCAGAGATCGAGCTAAAATTTGGTGGAGTTCGAAGTAGAGGAGAAAATTATAGGGCGTTTGACGGTTGCCATAGGTTTGCACAAGCCAAAGGGAAAATGCACCCTCTCGGTACGATTTGAAGATTGATTTTGCAAGTCCTATGCGCTCTCCATGCAGAAGCGCTGCCTGATGGTTGATTGCTTTGGCTTCTAAAGAAAGAGAGACAAGCTTTTCAGCATCCTGAGTAACTGCTTTGTTGCTTGTCGCAAACTGTTTGAGAAGCTCTTCCATCGCTTCAACTTCTTGCGAGGTTGGTGTGCGTGCAGTAAAAAGAGTTGCGGCTGTTGAAAGCTCTCCTTGAGAGGACTTTTGAGCAAGCTGTTGTACCTTTTTGCTTGGCGTAAGAGAAAAACGCTCATCTAATAAGTTTTCCAAGCGGCTCATTTTCCTACCTTAAGTAAAAGCTCTTCGGCTAACAGCCTGAAGTCGGCCGCGGCCCTGCTCTTTTTATCAAGCTTTGGGATTTCAAAGAGCGGTTTGCCCCACAAGGAGGCTTCTGAAACAGCAGAATCCCTTCGAATCCGGCTCTCAAAGCATTTGCCAGGGAACGCTCGTTCAATCACCTTCAAGAAAGCTTCGTTGCTTTTTCCTCGAGCATTCCAGAAGGATATGACCACGCCTAAAATATCAAGAGGATGTCTTTCAGAGACGGTTGAAATGAATTGAGAGAGCCTCTCCAATCCCTTGATGCTGTAAAACTCAGGTGTTGCACAAACGAGTGAATAGTTTGCGGCAATGAGGGCCGATTCTGTCAGCCAGCAAAGCGATGGCGGTGTATCGATGAGCACATAGTCATATTTCAAGCCATGCAGAGTCTTCTTGAGCTTTTCATGCGAATAGCGGTCGGAGGCGAGCGATCCTCGAACTTCGACTCTTTCAAGCCATGTGTCTGCAGGGATTAAATCGAGACCTGGAATTTGAGTTTTTTTGAGGATGTCCTGGACATTCTTTTCGCCTAAAAAGACAGGAGCTAGGCTGTCGCAGCTATCGGGATCAAGCCCTAAGCCTAAAGTGAGATTTGCTTGGGAGTCAAAATCGATCAGCAATACCCGCTTTTTATGGAAACGGGCGAGCGCTGTCCCAATATGAAGGGTGGTCGATGTTTTGGCCGTCCCACCCTTAAAGCTTGTAACCGCTACAACTTTCACGTTTTTTCCTTATGAAATGGGGAATTTAGAGCCTTGGTTTTTCTCTCAATTTTGAGTTTTTCCAGCAGCTCATCGATTTTCATCTCGCCATGTACTACACCATCTCGAGTGCGGAGAGCAACCGTTTTATGCTCAACTTCTTGATCTCCCACTGTGAGAATGTAGTTATATTGAAGAAGCTGTCCCTCACGAACTTTTTTGCTTACCGATTCATTCGTGATGTCGACATGCGTTTCAAAATTCTCATCAGTAAAGATCTGAGCAACCTCTTCAGCATAAGAGTTGTGTCTGTCGGCAACAGGAATGACTAATACTTGAGATGGGCTGATCCAAAGAGGGAATTTTCCAGTGTAAAACTCAATGAGCGATCCAATGAAGCGTTCGATAGATCCATAGATAACTCGATGAATAAGCACCGGCCGCTTCTTCGTTCCATCTGAATCCATATAATCGAGATCAAATCGTTCAGGAAGCGCCATATCGAGCTGAATGGTTGCGCATTGCCACATGCGGCCTAAAGCATCGAAGATTTTAATATCGATTTTAGGTCCGTAAAAAGCTCCATCACCCTCATTAAGTGTGTAGTCCATGTTTCGAGAAATAAGCGCTTGCTTAAGCCCCTCAGTCGCCATCTCCCACTCTTCATCAGTGCCGATAGTTTGCTTATCAGGCCGAGTCGCAAGGAAGAGAGCATATTTCAAGCCGAAGGTGCCATAAATTTCATCGACAAGCCCTAAGATCTCATGAATAGATTCTTGAATCTGATCAAGTGTGCAAAAGATGTGCGCATCATCTTGGTGGAAGGAGCGTACACGGAAAAGACCAGAGAGTGCGCCAGAAGGCTCAAATCGATGGACTTGGCCAACTTCAGCTACTTTTAAGGGCAGATCGCGGTAGCTATGGCTCTTCGCTTTGAAGAAGAGCATCGCTCCTGGGCAGTTCATTGGCTTGATCGCAAACTCGCGCTCTTCAATATTCGAAGTGAACATGTTTTCGCGGTAGTTTGCCCAATGGCCCGACTTTTCCCAGAGCTCTCGAACCATTAAAGTTGGAGTTTTAATTTCGATATATTTTTTACGCTTATGACACTCTCTCCAATACTCGAGCAGCCGATTCCAGATAATCATCCCCTTATGATGTATGAAGGGTATGCCTGGGGCTTCCTCTTTTAAGGAAAAGAGGTCGAGCTTTGGTCCTATGACCTTATGGTCTCGCTTCTTTGCCTCTTCAAGCTTTGTTAAATACTCTTTTAAGAGCTTTCTATCCGGGAAGGAAATTCCATAGATGCGGGTAAGCATCTCGTTTTTAGAATCGCCTCTCCAGTAGGCTCCAGAAGTCTTTAAAATCTTAAAAGCTTTGATTTTACCAAGCTGGGCCATATGGGGTCCGCGGCAAAGGTCAAAAAATTCACCTTGACGGTACCCAGAAAGAACTCCCCCATCCTTAGCAAATCCGACGATCAGCTCAAGCTTGAATGGGTTGCCTTTGAAGGCATCCTTGGCTTCTTGTGGATTTTTAAAGACATAGCGTTCTGATTTAAAGTTCTCTTCGATGATTTTGGCAGCTTCCGCTTCGATTTTTTCAAAATCGGCATCGGAGATGGTGAGATTTGCAAAGTCGTAGTAAAAGCCGTTTTCGATCGGCGGCCCAATGGTGGGCAGCGCTTCTGGAAAGAGCCTTAATACTGCCTGAGCTAGTACGTGAGCAGAGGTGTGCCAGAACACTTCTTTGCCAGGTTCATCTGTAAATGAGAGCAGCTCGACAATATCGCCAGACTTTAAAGGGACAAAAAGGTCGCTTAAAGTTCCATTGATTGTACAAGAGACTGCCTGGTCGGGCATTTTTTGATTAATTTTCTGTGCAAGATCAAAGACAGTTTGCCCCTCTTCGAGCTCGACTGGTGTGTCTTTTCCTGAGTTTCGTACTAGAACATCCATATATACATCATTGTTCAAGAGTTGTTTTTGTAAAATATTATAGCGTAAGAGATATATATACTCATTATGATTCAGACGAAAGGGTTGCAACCATTTATTCAAGAGACGGCCTCTCTAGGCAAAGAGGGGGAAGACTCTTCATCAGAGATTGTGAAGGCTCTTTCATTTCAAAAATTTGAGTGGCTCGAAGCAATTGAGAGAGCAGGCCTTCAAGAAGCTATCTCAGTACGAAATGTTTTAAAATGCCGCAAACTTGCAAACCTTCTCATCACTCCCGAAGGGGCTCTTAACCTTAAATTGTTTCAAGAGGCTGTAAAAGTTTTAAAAGAGTGCCTTTATTCTCCAGGGTTTCTTGGAGAGTATGAGACAAAACGAAACCTGCAGCTTCTCTCAGCTTTAGAGGCATTTCTTTCAAGCAGGGATCTTCAAAGGCTTCTTTCAAATTTAAAAATGCCGACGGCCAGTAGGCATGCTGAAGATGTTATCCGTGAAACGGCGGGCGCCAAAGATGATGAGCCTGTTACAGATGCAATGACTCGAAGGGCAGCTCTATGTGCTTTTTTTACAACTTTGCGCCAGAGTTTGGGATCCTGCTTTGCTACAGCTCCAAGTATTATTGTCCATGATGAGCAGCCGCTTGCCTTTTTCAAAGATATAGAAGAGCTGCTTCTTACAGGAAAGCTTCGGCGCACATTTGCAGGACGCGAGCTTTCGGTTCCTATGAGCCCGAGCTGGGGCAAAGGAATTCTCAAACGTCCACTACCCTTTTTCGCGTTAAAGGATGAGGGGAGCCCCTTTTGGGAGTGCCCTATTTTGCAGGAGACGCTTACATCTATAGAGATCTCTACTGATAAGAACCTCGGTGAATATATCTTTACGACTGTATTAGCAGCGTGTGGGGGACAAGCTACCTGGATATCAGCAGAAGATGTTTTAAGCATCATGCTTATGCAGAAGTGGGAAGTTACTCAAAAAGATATTCAAGACTATGAAATGCGTCCGAAACAGCTCATACAGAGCGACTTGATGATGCATGTGGCTCAAGCATCACCCTCGAGATCTAAAGGAGATAAAGTTCAAAGGTATTTAGAGGATCTTGAAAAGGGCAGTAAAATTTTTTGCGCCATGAGCGAGTGCCCTCTTCTAAAAACCTGGGAATTCACCATTGCCTCTTTTGCTGAGGTTCGGCTCGAGTTTGGCATGTGGAATCTCTACACAAGCTTAGGCTTTAATTATGATCAGGTAGGCGGCATTGCAAGTATTTTATATGAGCGGATCACTCGATTTATTGAGATGACGAAGAGAGAGGTTGAAGATAAGCAAGAAGAGTATAATGGCATTGCAGCACAGGTCTATTTTCTTGAGGGCCGTGTCAAGACGGCATCAACAGAGCAGGAAGTTCGCTGGATCAAGGGCGAGTATCAAGCTCGGCAAGTCGAGCTCTACAATATCAAAAAGCAGGTCGATGATGCTGTCGAACGCTCAAATAAGATGGCAAATCTTTATAATCTGCTTTTAGACCTCTATGGCAAGCTTTTTTCCAACTATTTTCAAGAGGTCTATGACGCCGACATGCATGATGTCCAGGCAGGACCTTTTGACGATAGCCCTGCAGGCTTTCGATTAGTCTATAAGCATGGCCGAAGCAATCCTGGCCTCTGGACTCGAATTACAAATGCTTCAGAATATATCGAAGCCCTTGCATCCTTTTTTAGTATTACTGAACAGCAGATAATGGATATGCCTGAGATCAAAGGCATTGAAAAGGATTTAACGAGCATTATTTCCCAAATCATTGCCCATGTTCGTACTGAAGAGTTTTTGGAGTCTGCATTTCGCCGCATGGCAGAAGCGCATGGAACTAGGCTGCCTCAAAAGCCTTTACAGCACATGGACATGATTGAAAAGAAGCCGTGGGTGTATACCTCCGGAGGCTCGATGCATGCACTTGTCCAGTCCTATTTTCGTCGGGAAGACTCTCCTATAGAAAGCTCTCGTTGGGTGGAAAGTGAAACGGAGCTCTTAGCTTTTCTCATCGACCTTTTGCGCCAGAGATCGATTGTTGGCTTGAAAAAGGGCTCTTTTCTAATGCACTCTCCAACGCACGCATTTCTTCTTACGCCGCACGAGGCGCTCTTTTCCTACTCCTGGTCACATGACATTCATAGCTATGCGTGGATTAAACAGGCTGTTGTAGATCCGAGTCTAAAGCTTCTTTCGCAGTCTGTTATTGGCGAGGGAGTTGCCGAAGAGCTTTTATTGCGTATAGAAGAAATTCTTCCCAGAGGGTTGAGGAGTTGGTGGAGAGATGCCAAATACACAGTTCCGAAATTTTTTATCCCTCATGAATTTGCCCGCTATATCAAACAGTTAATTTCTGAACGGATCTCCTCATTTCAAGTAAAATCTGTCGAACGGTTCAATTTTGAATCTATTGATTCATTGCTCTATTCCGCCCTTCCCTACTCAACAAAAAATAAAGCTGAATCTCTGCTTCAAGAAGCTCTGCAATCAATATTAAATAGAGCTGTTTCTCCCAAGACCATTGAAATAGTTTTTCAAGATTTTCAAGGACGGCAGTATATCGCTGCAGATGAACTCCTGCTGATGTGTCGAAGAGCACTTATTTTAGAAGCCAATAAACTCTATTTTCCATCGGACGTTTTACAGACGCTTGTGACTTATCTTCGCTCGCAAGGAGCTTTTTTGCCTCCTCCTCTTATTTTTGCAGATTCAAACTGGGTGAAAGACCATTTTGCGTTTGTCGTCAATCCCGCAACTTTAAGACTTGAATTTTGGAGTGTTGATCCTTATGGAATTAAGGGAGAGCCGATCTCTCATTGGAAGATGTGGCTTGATGGATCGAGAAAAGAGAGGAATTGGGGGGTCTTTACTAATAAAGTGCAGTATTCGACATAAATTCTTGAGAAAAATTCAATACAGCTCATATATCTATATTGTTTTTTCGTTTCAATACATATGAAACGGTCTACTAGTGGAGAAAACGATGAAGTTTCTAAAGTTTCTTTTGCCTCTCGCAATGGTGGCAGTAGGCAGTGCAGGCCTTCGTGCTTCTGCAGGTGATGCCAATACAGACGAGCCAGGTGCTTTTTCAACTGTTCACGAATCCCGTGACAGTGATGAGCTCTTTGTTCGTGATTACATTAAATCCAAGCGTACCGGATCTATTGCTGATAAGGCGACTAATCTGAACTTGAGCGGAGAGATCCGTGCTGAGTGGGATTACGGCCATGCAAAAACTCGCGGTATTAAGCAGCGCGGCGCTCAAACCCGCAAGCTTTTCCCAAATTCTGTCCTTCCTAGCTTGAGCAAGAAGGCATACAGAGCGCTTACTTTCCCAGCAAAAGCTGCCTACCGGGCAACTAAAGCAAACACGAAAGCTCCTTACGGCGTAAATGAATTCTCCGTAGAAGCAGACCTCTTGCTTGACTACGTAGCTGATCGCAGCTGGGGTACTATTAAGCTTCAATTCGATAACCCAGCAGGTATTCAAGAAGTAGATCGTAAGACCTACACTAATGATGCCAAGGCTATCATGTACGGCAGCGGTAAGATGGGCAACGTAGCTCTTCGTAAAGCTTATATGGGTCACAATATCTGGGAACAAAACCTTGCTCGCTTCGATATTGAAATGGGAAGACGCCGATTTTACGATGTCTTTGATTCCCGTATCCAGTTCTACTCGCTCTTTGATGGTCTTCTCTTGCGCTTCTCCAACAGCTTTGATGGAATCACTGATTTCGCAATTAAAGCAGCAGCGTTTGTTGTTGACAGCACAGTTAAGCATTATGGCTATGTAGGTGAAGTTGACTTCTTGAATCTTGGCGATTCCGGACTTGATTTCAAATACTCCATTATTGATTGGGAATTCCACCACAAGAACCGCTTTGGACGACGTCATCCATTGGGAACTCGTTTCGTGAATTCTCAGTTCACACTTGCCTATACAATTACACCCGATTCACCTCAGTTTAAGACACAGTTTTATGGTGCCTACTTGGTCAACCATGCAGCTGATAAAACTAAGTGGACTCACCACAAGAGAGATAATCAAGCTTTCTATGTTGGCGCAACAGTGGGTAGAGTTGTCAAGCAAGGCGACTGGGCAGCAGACCTTTGCTACCAGTGGGTACAAGCTCAAGCAATCTCAGAACGCGATGTTCATGGCATTGCACGTGATAACCCACGTAACATCTCCTTCTACGACAGACGTTCACAAGGGTATGCAAACTACCAGGGTTGGAAGTTTGATGCGTTCTACGCTCTTACTGACAACTGGACTCTTAACGGCTCGTTCGAGCAGGTGCGTCAGCAGTCGCATGCAATTGGTGGTCATCATGAATCCCATATGCTCTGCTTAACCTCCATCTTTGCCTTCTAATCGATTTCGATTACGTTGGTTTAAGAAAAAAAACCTCAGTGAGAGAAATCTCACTGAGGTTTTTTTGTGTCCAAAAATATCGGTGTGTATAATTTAATCGTGTCCGAAGGGAAGTAACGGAAGTACATGTTATGCATTGAAGCTTATTATTAAGAGAAATTCAACGCAAAGACGCAAAGGCGCAAAGAACCTTTTATTTGTTCAAATGATCTTTAGACATTTAAGTTGCAGGATTTCTATATAACTTTGCGACTTTGCATCTTTGCGTCTTTGCGTTGAATTTTTATTGAGTAGTTTGTGATTTTTATTACGTAGAGCATTGAGTTATTTTGTGCGACGAGATGCTAAAGACTTATTTCTCATATTGAATTTCTACTCTTGCTCTTTAGATTCTGTTAAAAGATAGTAGAGATCTTAAATGAAGCAGTTAAGTATGTCCGAAGGAGAAGCAATTGAGGCAAGAGATTGTAAGGTAACTGATATGGGGAAAGTGGATCGGCTTGTTCGAGCAATTGCTGCAAAGCTACCATTTTCTTCCTTTGTCTATCTTAGTATCTGCCAGTTTGTTGGCGCAATGAATGACAATATCTTCAAGCTTTTGCTCATCTACTGCTTTATTCAAATAGAGGGGATAGAGGCGAGCAATCGGATTTTATCTCTTACAGGCGCTTGTTACGTTCTTCCCTTTATTTTTCTTTCAGCTACCGCTGGAACCATTGCCGATCGTTATAGCAAACGGAAAATTATTGTTATTACGCGCTTCATAGAAATTCTTGTGTTCATGCTGGGCGGGGTTGCCTTCTACCTGCAAAGCAAGGCTCTTGCGATTACTTCGCTCGTATTGCTGGGCTGCCATAGCACAATTTTCGGCCCCTGTAAATTGGGCATTATTCCAGAGCTTGTTCCAAAGGACGAAATTTCAAGGGCTAACGGGATTACCACTTCATGCACCTATGTAGCCATTATCGTAGGCACATTTTTAGCCTCATTTCTTGCAGATGTTACCGACAGAAACTTTGTCTTTTCTGTCTTTGTGGCCTCTCTTTTTTCTATAGTCTCTTTCTTTGCGAGTCTTTTTATTAAAAAAACACCTCCTTCCGGCTCGACCCGAAAAATCTCTCCTTGGTTTATTACTGAGTTAGTAAAAGCGCTCCGCATTATAAGGCGGGAGCCTTCACTGTTATCTGCGGTCATTGGTTCTGCTTTTTTCCTCTTTATCGGCTCGTTCATACAGCTTAATATGATCCCATTTGCAATGAAGAATCTGCACCTCTCCGATGTTCAGGGAGGGTATCTTTTTCTTTTGACGGCTTTAGGCATAGGCGTCGGATCCCTTCTTGCTGGTAAACTCTCAGGACGCACTGTTGAATTTGGCCTTGTTCCCATCGGCGGCATCGGCATCTCTATATGCTGCTTTTTACTCGATCATTACTCAGATTCACTCATCCATGAGATATTCCTTATTACCATCGTCGGTATATTTGGAGGGCTCTATTTGGTCCCGCTCGATTCGTATATACAGGTCGCAAGCCCGCCAACTTATCGAGGACAGGTGATTGCTACGACCAATATCTTTGGTTTTTGCGGCGTCCTGTTTTCTGCAGGAGCTCTTTACCTTTTTTCTGAGGTTTTTCAGATGTCTCCGGATAAAGGTTTTGCATTCGTTGGCATTATGACGCTTGGGATTGTGGTTGCCATCTCTATTTCCATGTCTGGATATATCGTGCGCTTCTTTTCCTTTATCTTTTCTTACCTCTTTTTCCCAGGCTCTTTACGTGGAAAGGATCAGATACCGGTAGATGCTCCTGCAATTTACTTTGTTCCCCACTCTTTTTCACCATGGGTTCTTGTGCTGATTGCAGCTCAAAGGCGCCGTATGCGTTTAATCACGGTGAACTTTCCGGAAAAGCTCTCCTATTTTGCCCGTATTATTAGAAAAATGGTGCCGATTTTGGATGTAACTTCTCTTGAAGAGGTTATGCCCCATGGAGAAAAGGAGGACCTTATCTCGCACGCAGCTGATAGGGGGACTTCTGTTGTTCTAATCTGTTCAAATACAACTATTAAAGAGCATGCGCCTCAGTTTATTCAGGCTTGGAAAACAGTTCCCAACTTCAAGCCCAAAAGCTATTTTGAACTGCATCATCCAGAGACACTACCCAATAGTCAAACATTGGGCAGTACAAGAATGCTTGCAGATCTCATCCCGGTGGGGTAGATGAGCTACGCCTATGTTAGCAATCAAATAGAAGAGCTTTTAGAGATACTTCTCGAACAGCTTGATCAACTTGGCAGAGCTTATGTCTTAGTCCCATCACAAGCAATGAAGGGATGGCTGGAGCAGGCGCTTTGCTCTAAAAGAGCTCAAGGTACTTTAGGGGTAAAAATCTCCACCTCTTCCATAAAGCCTGAAGATATCCTCAAAGTGCTTCTGACGGTTTCTAAAAAAAGTGATATGTATCCAACTCTTGCACAAGCTGCATATGGGATAGGGTCAGAATATTTGGTAGAGCCAATACCAGCACTGCCGTCAAATGAGGAACATCTCTTTTTATTCGGATGGAGCTCTCTTTGTCCTGCATATATTTCTCATCTAAAGAAGCTAGAACAGTGCACCCTCCTTCTCTTTTCACCCTGCATGCTCTTTTGGAGCGATGTTTTGAGCAGTTCGGAAGAATCATACTTGATGAGGCGTTTGGATAGGTTTTCTGTCTCCATTCCAATCCGAGAGCGACTTGAAGAGCTTTTAGCTGATAAAAACCCTTTTCTAGCAAATAGTGGAGTTTTAGCCAGATCGCTTCTGACAAGCCTTGAAGATGTTGGAATTACCTGCTCTGAAAAATATGTGCTAAGCGACGCTCTTTCCAAGATGCTCCCCTATCAAGATCTCATTCGAGAAGAGACATTGGTAAAAACTGTTCCATCACAAAGAGCGCTCCCAACTTTTCTAGAACGTGTTCAGGCGGATATGCTGATGCTGATATCGGAAAAAGAGCAAAATGACCTTTGTGCAGATCAAAGTATCCAGGTTATTAAGTCAGCTACTCGCTACGGAGAAGTTCAGGCTGTTCGACATGCGTTTGAAAACCATTTTCAGGGAAGAGAGGTGCTTCCTGGCTCTGTTTATATTCTTGCTCACGATATTCAAGACTACAAGGGAGCTATTGGCAGAGTTTTTGGTACAGGCTTAAACCCAATACCTTATCAAATTATTGAGGAGTGGAGTTTTGAACACGATCAAATTGTAAAACAGTTTTTCATGCTCCTTCAACTTCCCCATATGAGGCTGGATCTTGCCCAGATCGAAGAGCTGATAGAATGTAAAGCTGTACAATTGGCTTTGAATCTCCAGAGAGAAGATGTTGGCGCGCTTCTTTCACGTCTTAAGAGATCGGGATTTCGATTCGGGTTAAACAAACAACATGCCAAACAAGTACTTACAGATGAAGGCTTTCATGTCAAAACAGCAGATATGGGTCATACCGTAAGCGATGTTCTTCAGGAGATATGGGAACAGGGGATATCGAATGATGAAACAGATCTATTAGCTCGGCTGATCTACTATTTAGAGGCTGTGAAAAAGAGCCTTAATGCTGTTGAAGAGAGCGTTTGTGGCTGGCTTAAAATTTGCCGCGATCTCTTTGCTTTTGCGTTTCAAGATGATGGCTCTAAAAGCTATGAGGAGCTCTGGAAGCTGCTCTATATAGATGCACCCATTCAGGATATGCTCTCTTATGAGAGGTTTCTGACAATCTTCAGGGAAGTTGTTCGAATCCATTTTGAAAAGACGAGCCACGTTCATATTTGGGCGCCAGTAGTTTGTACAAGCTTGAAAGGAACTCCCCCTCCTGCCGAGGTTGTCGCTATAGTTGGCCAAGAGCTTAACTCCTATCCAAATGAAGAGATCTCATCTCAATGGCCATTTTTTGACCAATATTCTAAAAGAGCTGTTTTTGATTCCTCGCTCCTTGGAAAAAAGTCCTTTTTAGATGCCGTTTTTGCAGCAAGAAGCATGCTCATACTCACCCACCGAAACTATTCATTTGAACGGCGCTCAATGGTCCAGCCCTCAATCCTCTTAACCGAGTTTACATCATCCATTACACAAAGGTATGGAGAGAAAGCAGTAGAGACGTGCACGACTGTATGGCCTTTTGTACGGTATGCAGAGAAGGCCAACTCGAACTATATTTCAGCGATTTTTGAACAGAGGCAAGAATCGGATTGTGGCAAATTTGTCGATATCTTGGTTGATGACTTTCTTCGGTTTGGGAAAAACCCAATCTTAGAGTCATTGAAGAGGCGGTTTGGGTTGCAGTTTGATTGGGAAGAATCTGATGATCTTCTGCTTCCGAGACAAGGAGTTATTCAGGAGATTAGGTCAAAACTAGAGCTTAAAGCACTCTATAACAGAAAAAGTTATGCAGGCTACTTAAGCGATTTATTCAAGGAAGAGATTGGTCATATTGAAGTTTTGAGTCAAAAAATGGGTACTCAAAACAGTGAACCGATTTTAGTTTCTCTCTCTTCAGCCATTGAGAATGGTCATTTTGAAAATGGCAATCTGACTATTCCCGCCTATATCAATAAAGAGAAAAGCCATCGAATCTCAGGGCAGGCCCCATCCCTACAACCATCGGCGCATCTATTTTACTCGTCTGATTTTGACGCTGAAAAAATCCGTCGCTGGCCTGAAGTGCTTCTACGGGCCTATATACAGAAGAAATCTCCTGCTCCTATATCGTTAAGGCTTGTTTCAATTTTGAATCAGGATGAGCAGATTATTAATAACATTGATTTTGAAAGCGCTTTAGAGGGATGGATTGATTACTATAAAGCATGTACGCAGCAGTGCATTCCTTTGAATTCGAAAATTGTAACCGATGTATTTAAGAACAAGCTAACGAGAGAGTCGCTCCTCAATCATCTTCAAGAAGAGGGGCGAGTGCAATATTCTGAAGCGGCTGCAGAATACATACTGGATAGTGCGCAAACCATTTCACTCGATGAGCTGCAGGCTTGGGCAGAAAGGCTCTATCCAGGAGTCTATAGATGAAAGAGTCCTTCTCCATTCTCAATGCAAGCTCTAATGTTTCAGACAACCTTTTTATTGAAGCATCAGCTGGTACGGGAAAGACCTTTGCGATTCAACATCTCGTCGTGCGTAAAGTACTGGAGGCAAAAGAGGCTCTTCTGCCTAAAGAGTGTGCGATTATCACGTTTACAAAGGCGGTAGCCGAAGAGCTGCTATCCCGAATTTCAGATTCTCTTGATCAAGCAATTCAAGCCCTAAAAGACAAAAAGAACAGCTTAGAGTATCTAAAGCCCTATCTTGATGAGGAAGAAAAAAGGATCAGAGCACTCAATCGATTGATTCTATTCCGCCGCGATATCGAATCTTGCCGGATCACAACTATCCACGGATTTTGTCTGCAGCTTTTACAAGAATATTTTGGATCTCCTCTTCAAATGGTTGAACCAGTGGCTCAAAATCGGCTTATGAAAGAGCTGATTGAGTATGAATTAACCTCTGATACAATTTCTTTAGGGCAGTTTCAAGGGGTTCGCAGGCTTTTCGGGTTTAATGATGCAAAGCTTTTGGCTGCGCTCATCACGCACACTTCTGAAGTGCAATTTGATCCTTTGAATATAAGCTTAGAGTCATTTTTTGAAAGCCACAGCAAGGATGAACTGTATTCAACACTGGATGAGTTGAGCTTCAGCTTTAAAAACCTGCGAGATAAGTTGGGCAATCTCAATAGCGAGCCAGCCTCATTTTTTAGGTCAATATCGGAGCTTTGCGATCCTCAAACAAGAAAACAGGCGCTCTATGCAATAGAGAAGAGTGCAATAACTCTTCCGAAGCTTTTCTCAGAGATGAAGAAGAAGTGTACTCCGAATGAACAGGCTTTACAAAAGCTTGAACAACTTACATCTGTTTTGGAGAACCACTGTTCACCTAAAAAGAGCTTTTATAAGCTTAAAAATGCCTTGCAACAGGGATTTGAAAGAGTCTGTTATTCAAAAAATCTATTTACTTTTGATCTGCTCATAAAAAGGGCTAAGTCTTTAACTCAAGAGGATATAAATTTTAGAACTTTTATTCTGGATGCACTCAAACTCGTTATTGTTGATGAGTTCCAAGATACAGATCTTCTGCAATGGGGGCTTCTTTCAACCCTGTTTCTAGATGGTAACTGGGGTGGTAATCTCTATCTCGTAGGCGATCCAAAACAATCGATCTATGCGTTTCGAGCGGCCGATGTGTATTGCTATCTAGATGCAAAATCAAAAATCGGTGCGCAAAAATCGCTGAAGACAAACTATCGATCTACCGATGGACTTGTGCTTGCACTCAACACTATATTTACAGGGCCTTGGGCTGATTCCCTATTTCATCTTCCGAAACTAAAGTCGGCACTTGCTGTCGATGTTGTTGAGGCTCATCGATCGACTGCCTCTTCGGTAAGCCCCATATCCTTTGTCCTATTTAACTCCTCGCTTGGTCGAAAACGCACATGGCCCACAGATGAGATTCTCTCTGAGCAGTTGATGCCTTGGCTTGCTCATGAGCTCTATTCGCTTCAGAAACAGGGATATGGCTTTTCCCAGATAGCTATTCTTGTTAAGGATCGATATCAGGCCAGAGATTTAGAGAGTTATTTGGAAACTGTTGGGATTCCCGCAACTTCCCTGAAAACAGTTTCAGTAGTCGATAGTCCCGCATCAAAGCTACTTTCCGCTTTATATGGCTGGCTTGCCTCTCCAAAACAGCTTTCTCGTTTAAAAGAGCTTTTAGCGATCCACAAATCGATTTTTTCGCTCGAATCAATCCCTATTCTTGATGACCCAGAACAAGGTTTTGCCGTTTTTGGCGCCTATCTCAGCGAGGCGGAAGCAATTCTCAAAATAGTACGGCGACATGGAATTGCAGCAGCTTATGATGCTTTTTTACAGTGCCGAATGTATCCCACAACTGCATCTTTTGCTGATGATTCATGTTATACAGATGAACTTAAACGTGACTCTGGACTGCTTTTAGATCTACTTTCTGAAGAGGAAATAAAAAGGCCATTTTCAGTTGAGGATGCCTATCTCCACTTATCGACGCTTGAAGAGAACTATGGGCTTGATAGCGAACGGCTGCAGCGCAGGTTTGATCCTGAACGCGATTCAGTAACGTTAATTACAACACATAAGAGCAAAGGGCTTGAATTTGATGTGGTGATCCCTTTGGGAGTTTCTTGCAGATCCCCGCAGCCCTCAAATTTGGATTCAGAACAAAAGATCATTGAAACAGAAGCTGAAAAAGCTCGTCTTCTCTATGTCGCCTTAACTCGTGCTCGAGATAAGCTGATTATCCCCGTTTTTGTTGAGAGGGATGAAAAGCCCATTTCTTTTGGCATAGCTGCGCCACTTGAGAAGCTGCTGCAGTCTATTTTAAATACGGATCACTATAGTGTTGAGAATGTCGAAACCGCTTGTCAAACTCTCGTGAATAGTTCCCAAGGTACTATTTCTTTATGCTCTGCGAAATTGACGGGTTCAATCTTAGAGCCCAAGCAAGAAGTAAGACCTCAGATGATACCTGAAGTATTTAAGCCTATTACCTGGGCTCAGCAATCAAGAACTTCCTTTTCTAAAGCGCATAAGGGCTCTAGTGATTCCGGCACAAGTGATGGTCGTTTAATTGGGATCTTCATTCACAGTTTGATAAAGCTGCTTATCGAAGAGAAAGATTTGCAGGACAAAAAGTTGATTCAACAGTTTGTGCTACAAGAAGTTCAAAGGTCGGGATTTAAAGATGATCTCGCTGTAGCTATCCTCAAAGTACTCTATTCGCCTATGCAGCTTTTTGGACGAAAGGTCATTTTATCCGAAATCCCAAAAGAGCGATTATTAGCAGAAGCTTCCTTTTGTATCCAAGATGGTAATACACAGCTTGTTGGGTCGATTGACTGCATTGTAAAGCTTGATGATTGCTCTATTATTTTAGATTGGAAGAGCCACTTAACTAATGAGCCTTTAGAGATGTTTGCAAAATCGCTGAATTGTGAGAGCCAAGCAAAAATGTATAGAAAGGCAGTTGAAAAAACTGGAATTCCCTGCTTAGGTGTAGCATTTGTCTTTGTCCGCATACTTGAGGGGGATAGCTGTGGCATCATTTCCTATTGAGAACATCCCTTTCGAGGATAAGCAGTATGCCGAATGGGTATCTCCTGATGAAAATGTGCAGGCGCTCGCTCTACATCTTCGATTAGCTGTCCGTGCTGGCTATACAGCTCTTCATATAACTGAGAACGCTCTTGAGCCTTCTTTGGAAACTGTACTGAAGGCGGAATGTGAAGATGCTATCGATGTGGAGACGCTGCAAGCCCTAAAAAAACAAGAGATGCTTGCCCTTTCTTATGAAAACCTTCCCTTTCAAAGAATAGGCAGCTATCTGCAGCTCTCCTATATAGCAACGGCTGAGATGCGTTTTGTCGAACAGGTTCAACGGCTCTCTCAAGAACAGCCTGCAGTTTTAGATGAATATGTCGACCCTCAGCTTAACCATTTGCAGCTTGAAGCTGTACGGCTAGCATTAGGCCAGCAAGCAGTGATTATTGCTGGTGGTCCTGGAACGGGCAAGACTTATACTGTGGGGCGCTTTTTGCAAGCGTACGCTTCAACACAGGATGAGCGTTTTGTTCGTGTTGTTTTGACTGCGCCGACGGGAAAAGCGGCTGTTCAGTTGGAAAAGAGTTTACTACACGCTTTTCAAGGAGCTATTCCTTTCTCATACGATGTAAAGACCATTCACAACTTGGTTCGAAAAGGGGTATTGATAGATGCCCATGTTTTGATTGTCGATGAATGTTCGATGATTGATACCCACATGTTCGCAGAGCTTTTGCGCCTTGTTCCCCGAGGAACCAAACTGCTTCTCGTTGGAGATCCCGATCAACTTCCGCCCATTGGAGTAGGATCTCCTTTTGCAGCCCTTGTCTATGCAGAGCATGCCCCTTTTCCAAGAGTACTCTTGCAGTCCGTGAAGAGGACAAGCGAAGAAGCTCTTTCGGCGCTTGCCACTTCACTTCGTGAAGGAGATAGAGAGTTTTTCTTTTCTTTAGAGAGTCATCGAGAAAAAGAGGATGGAGCGCTCTCCTGGTATCCTCTTACAGAGGAAATGGTTGAAAAAAGGATGGCTCTGGGAGCTGTTCCGCTTATTTTGACCCCTCAGCGTTTTGGTCTGTTTGGATTGAATCGATTAAATGAGAAAGCTGCAGCACTCTTTGATGAAGTTCCTCTTATTGTTACCAAGAATGACTGGACATTGAAGGTGACTAATGGCGAGCTTGGGTTTAAGGTGCAGCGTGCACTCTTTGGGCAATTGAGAGATTATTTCAAAAGCGGGGAGAAAGAAATTCCCTTGTCGCTCCTTCCAGCCTATGAGACAGCCTATGCCCTCTCTATCCATAAAAGCCAGGGCAGTGAAGCCGATCGAGTGTTGGTACTACTCCCTGAGGGGGC
>JABDGV010000010.1:38444-40887 GCA_013285825.1 Bacteroidota bacterium | reverse complement strand
GAGCAGTCCCAATCAAACGCAGAAGCTGCTGTATAACAAAACTGTATGCTCATTGCGGGCGTCGATGAAGCAGGACGAGGCCCACTCGCTGGGCCTGTCGTAGCTGCAGCCTGTATACTGCCTCAAAAGTATCCTAAAAAGCATCTCAAAGACAGCAAGCTCTTGACGCCTAAAAAGCGGCAAGAGCTTTTTTTATCTCTGACCCAATCTAAAAATGTCGTTTGGGCTATTGGGCAAGCGTCCGTCATCGAGATTGATACGATCAATATCCACCACGCAACCCTTCTCGCTATGAGAAGGGCAATTGAAGCCCTTTCACAAAAGCCTGATAAGGTGCTTATCGATGGATTATTCGTTCCAGAAGGGCTTGAAATGGAGGCAGAAGCAATTGTCGATGGCGATGCAACCCATTTCCTCATTTCCGCAGCCTCTATCCTTGCCAAAGTGTTTCGAGATCGCTTGATGGTTGAGGCTCACAAGCTCCATCCTGAATATGAGTTTGATAAACATAAGGGCTATGGCACCAAGAAGCATCTTGATGTTTTAAAAAGGCTTGGTCCAACTCCTTTTCATAGAAAGAGTTTTGGGCCTGTTCGAGATATGTTTTGAGAGGAATGGTCCCAATTTCTTAGGACCATTGTACTTACTTTGTTGTATTCGCTATCCCAGCAGCGTTCTTCCCGCCAGAGGTGATTGTGTTCAGATAACCAGCTATCACTTTTATAGTGGTTTGCAAGGTAAAGTGTGTAATAGTTGCTACGGTGGTAATGGGGTTTCGATTAAAGGCAAAGTAATCTATAGCTGCAGAAGTAAGTACACCTAATGCCATGGGCCCGATTCTAAGTGCAACGTCCTTAACGGTGGTACAAAAGGAAGCACAGTCGTCTGCTTTAAACTCAGCTATGTTACAGACAGCGTTCCAAGCTTTGTCCGAGAAAGCAAGGGCAGCAAAAGTGAGGGGGTTCGGCCCGAAGTGAAGAAGGGAGGCTAATGCTACAGCTGATACGACAGGTACTGAACCGTAGCGCAGAGCTTTACCAAGCCAGGTATTCCATGGGTTGCTTTCGCCCTCTTTTGCCTTGTCTGAACCAAATAAATTCATTATTTGCTGAATATTTTTACCTCCAAGAATAAGACTTGTATAGTCCTCTTCAAACAATTTAAAGCCTATAAACATACACAATATTGCATAACTATTCAGTGCAAGAGGGCTTTGATTAGAAAGATAGTCAGCAAGAACGCCGAAGCCTGAAACTGCTAACGTAGCACCTATTTTCATTGCCAGTGCTGAAAGTGTTGCACAATCGGGTTTCACATAGGGTAAATCAAGTTGGGCTCTCAAACCCTGAGTGGTGTAGCCAGAGAAGGTAAGTGTCGCGAGGTTCCATCCTATTTTTTTATACATGACGGCAAGAGCCGCTGCAAAGCAGCCTGTTATGCCCAATCTAATAGCCCTTGGAGAAACGAGAAAGCCGTGCAGAGTTGTCTCTTCTGGGTTTATGTTTATTGGTTGATTTTTTTTGCTCCCAGTTGGACTGGAACTTGGATTGTTGACTAATTGTGGGTCATTTAGGGCCTTGAGCAATTCTGGACGGTTGGTTACTTGCTGGGCATTTATGCCCTTCAGCGACATAAGTGTTTTAAAATCGCCGTTGGATTGGTTTAATAGAATTGCAAATATAAATTGAAATAATGTTCTCTGGCCGAAGGGATCCTGTTCCAAGCCATATTTGTCAATGAGGCCAGCTAAGAAGGTAATGAGTGCAAAAGGGGTGTATTTTATTGTCACTTTTTTTAAGGTCTCAGCATCAAATTTCGCTACGGGTAGATTCATGAGCCCAGCCAAGCTGTTGTTCATCAAATTGAAAGTTCCAGATGTAACTGTGCTGAATCCACCATAGGCAAATGACACGCCGTGTATGGCAACCGTGGAAGCCGCAAGTGCACAGCGCCCGATTGTTCCTTTGAGTTCAGTAAATGTAGGCAGCGTTGGGAGCCAAGGTGTAATCTTTCCTTTAATACTGTCCCAGTATGACAGCTCCTGCTCCGCCTTATCATTTTGCAAAACGTTATTCGCTGTAGTCGTTACTCAGATTTATTGATTAAGAGCGGGCTTGTTTCACTATTTTTTGGCGTCCAAAAACAACTGCTAATCCAATTAGCACCTTGCTCAATGAATGATGGAGTTTTAGCACTATAATAAGTTGCATCTGACATAATTTACCTATTTAATTAGCATGGTTTAATTTAATAAAACTTATTATATATAAACGTAATTATTTAGTTCAACTATTATCTATACTATTATATTTTCTTGAAAATATATTATTAATAATGTAGATTTATTTATATTAGATAGTTATCAAAATTATAATTATCTATTTTGTAGTGAATAAAAAATAAGGGAAACTATATGTCAGATTTTATGTCAGTAACAACTAAT
>JABDGV010000010.1:37259-38398 GCA_013285825.1 Bacteroidota bacterium | reverse complement strand
GAAAAAGACAAAGGTCTTTGCTCTGTCTGGCAGTTCGAGGAAGAATGGGTTTGATAGACTGTTAACCGACCTAGCAGCAGAAATTGTAACGTCGATGGGTGCGGAAGTCACTGTAGGCGATTTAAAAAAAATGCCATTGCCCCTTTATACCCAAGATTACGAAGAAGAGCATGGCATGGATCCAAATGCCTTGATGTTTCAAAAAATGATTCTTGGTAGCGATTTGACCATTTTGGCTACTCCAAATAACAATCGCTCGATTTCTTCCGAATTAAAAAATTTCATAGATTGGGTCTCCCGCAAAGGAGATAACAAGCGCTACCAAAAGATGTTCGAAGGCAAAAACTTCTTTATCATGGGACCGCCAGGAACAAAGCCTGAAGCTCCTGTGCTTCAACATTTAGCATCTATTATTGGGTCGCTTGGTGGCAAAATCGTGAACAAAGGATTTGCCGATTTCAAGTTTGAACTAAATGAAAAAGAGAAATCAGACATACTTGGCAGTTTCAAGGATGAACTAAAGCTGAAAGAGACAGCAGACTTGGAAACTGACCAAGTGAAACAGAAGCAGGCTAGAGAGGACCTGAATGCGCGAATTCAAAATAGGCTGAGACCGATGCTTAAAAATGCACTAGAAACAGTAGGGCATATCGCGAAATAGTATTGTAAACACAATCACTAGTGGTGAGGCTTAACTTTAAAGCCTCACCTTTCCCTTAAGTACATTTCTTTTGAAGTGGATTCATTTTAAACGATCCGCTCCAGCCCATTTTCGACCGAAGTGTTGAGAAGAAGTCACTGCCCTCTAATCGAATCATATTAAACGTTTGCTTGCTTATCCGAATGGTGAAGGTATCTTCGGGCTTCAGAATTGGCCCGACAGTTCCGTCATAGACCACTTCTGCACGTGCGCCCTTGGTAGTTGATGAGATGGTTATCGAATGTGTAGGCATCAACACCACAGGCTTAGTCGATATGGTGTGGGGGCAGATAGGGGTTATGACAATGGCTTGAGTATCGGGGTCGAGGATTGGGCCGCCTGCAGAGAGTGAATAGGCGGTAGAGCCAAGGGGAGTTGAGATGATAACTCCATCGGCAGAAAAAGTGTTAAAATAGCGTCCATCAACGTGGATTGAGAG
>JABDGV010000010.1:276-37249 GCA_013285825.1 Bacteroidota bacterium | reverse complement strand
GATTGAAATCTTGCTGAAGACAAGAGCCCAAGAGCTTGCCTTAGGCCCCGATGGATAGAAAATTCATTGATAACCGTCATTATGCCATTTTGCAAAGTTCCTTCTAAAATCATGCGAGGAGCAATTGTGTAGCTGCCAGCAAGAATTTTATCGAGAGATTCAAAGCATGAGGTTACTGGAATATCTGCCAAAAAGCCCAAACTACCCAAGTTAATGCCGATGACAGGTGTTGTGCAGTTGGGGAAGCGCTTATGGAAGCGTAAAATGGTACCATCTCCGCCTAAAGAGAGCATGCAGAGGAGCTTTGGAACAATATCGTGGGAAAGAGTTGATACGTTTAAGAGTTCTGCAGCCTCTGCCTCTGCAACCACTTCAACTTTTCGTTCCTTCAAGAAAGAGATGATCTTTTGCGCAAGCTCAAGCGTTGATGGCTCTAGATCTTTTGTGTAGAGGCCGATCTGTTTTTTCATGGCGTTAACGGTGCCGTTTGCGGTTTTCCATCGGGGCCTAAGGCAAGCTCTTGGGCTCTTGTCTTCAGCAAGATTTCAATCTTGTTTTCAGCAGCTCCCAGTTTTTTCTGGCAGAAAATAACCAGGTTATTTGCCTCTTCAAAGAGAGCTACAGAATCATCTAAAGCGATGTCTTGAGCATTCATCTTCTCTAAAATCTCTTCAAGCCGCTTGAAGGCTGCTTCAAAATTCTTAGGGCCTGTTGTCATTTTTTAAGTACCTCGGTTACGTCTGCAAGAGCTGAGCCATCTTTGAGCACGAGCTCTACTTGTTCATGTACATTAAGGGTTTGAATGGAAGATACCACGCTTTTGTCTTTCTTTCGACGAACAACTGCATATCCTCGTTCCAGCACATTAAAAGGATTGAGGGCAATAAGCTGTCTCTCTTTTGCCTTTAACTGGTTCTTGGTCTGAAAAAGTATCGATTGTATACGAGTCGAGAGGGAGAGGTTTAAGCGATTGAGCTTTTCTCGTTGTTGGATGAGCCTTGTTTGAGGCGCAAGCGATTGGACAAATTTCGTTGCTTGATCGAGCTGCTTTTTCTTCATCCGAATGCGAAGCTGGGTAATGGTAAGCAGATTCTCTTGAAGTTCATCAAAGCGCTGAGCGCGGTTCATGATGGTTGAGGGGAGCCCTTTCAAGTTTTTATTGTTTAAAAGCTTTGAGGTAAGCTCTTTCAAGTGGGAGAGTTTTCCTGTATAGGCTTTATAGATCCCTTTTCGAAGCATCTTGAGCCGATCGACCAGTTCCTGCTTTTCGTGGCTGACAAGTTCTGCAGCGGCAGAGGGCGTCGGCGCTCGAACGTCGGCGACGAGGTCGGCAATGGTGAAGTCGGTCTCATGGCCTACAGCGGAAACTACGGGAATAGAGCACTCGACAATGGCTTTTGCAACATCTTCATCATTGAACGGGCTCAAATCTTCTGCGCTTCCTCCGCCTCGGCAAAGGATCAGCACGTCACCTAAGCGGTACTGGCTACATTCTCGAATCGCCTGCGCAATCTCTTTGCTTGCCAGCTCTCCTTGAACACGTACAGGGTTTACGATCAGTCGAAAACCTGCCATGCGGCGGTTCAGGATCTGGCAGATATCGCGTAATACAGCGCCTGTGGGACTTGTGACGACAACGATTCGTTCAATAGAGGTTGGAAGCGGCCTTTTGCGATCAGGGCTCGTCCAGCCTAAGGCTTCAAGCTTTTTCTTCAGCTGCTGCAATTTCAAGAGCTGCTCGCCTAAGCCTGCATAGGTGATCGATTTAACGACGATCTGGTAATTTCCCCGTGGAGGGTAGACGTTGAGATCGCCTTTGACAATAATCGTATCGCCATTATTGATGGGCATAGGCAGTGAGCTTGCATTTCCTCGAAACATGACGGCGGCTATTTGCGCTCCTTCATCGTTTAGAGAGAAGTAGAGATGGCCAGATGCTTGCTTCTTGAAATTGGAGACTTCGCCTTTGACCCATATATTAGGAAAGAGCTGCTCCAGCTGGTTTTTAATCGTCCAGGTGATCTGGCTTACCGATAGAATGATAGGTGTCTCAATAAGAGATGTATTTTCCGACAAGTTTGTTGCCATAATGCCTGCATGGAAGTTATACCATATTCGTACTACTTTTGGTGAAGTGTGGCAAAAAAGAAAACAGAATCCAGTTTTCCATACACTGTTATTGGCAACTGGAAAATGCACAAGACTCTTCCCGAGGTTAAGACCTTTTTAGAAGAGATCGCTCCCAATCTTCAAGATTTGAAAGGGCGTTTTGGCCTTGCAGTACCTTTTACGGCCATAAAATTTGCTGCAGATATATGTAAGCAAGATCCTCGGCTGCAAAGCCTCATAATCGGCGCTCAAAATATGAGCGATGCGACATCAGGCGCCTTTACCGGTGAAATTGCTGGTAAAATGCTGGTAGATGCTGGCGCTCAGTTTGTTCTGCTTGGCCATTCAGAGCGGCGTACTATTTTCCATGAGAGCGATGACTTCATCAACTCTAAAGTATTGAAAGCTATCCAAGATAAAATTCCCTTCATTCTCTGCATCGGTGAAACTTTCGACGAGCACAAAGAGGGGAAGTCGAAGGAAATCTTACAGCGTCAGCTTAAAGAGGCGTTGAAGGGGGTATCTTCTGAGAGTTCCTCTCTTTGTACTATAGCTTATGAACCTGTTTGGGCTATTGGTTCAGGACTCACTCCAAAGGTCGAAGACATTGAAGCTGCATGTGCTCTTATTCAAGATGATCTTGAAGAGGTGGGCATTACTTCTCCCATTCTCTATGGAGGATCAGTCTCCTCTAAGAATGCGAATGATTTTGCAAAAATTGCCCTGCTCAATGGATTTTTGGTAGGGGGAGCGTCCCTGCAACCTGCAGAGCTTGTAAAAATATTTGGAGCTAAAAGCTCTTAATTGGGATACTATTTGACAACATTTTACCACAGAGCTCACAGAGCACACAGAGAAGCTGCCAAAATAAAATCTCTGTGTGCTCTGTGAGCTCTGTAGTAGAATATTTAACTAGCTTAAGGCGTGAATAAATGACTATTCTCTATTTCACTTTACTTTTTCTTCTGATTTTTCTCTGCCCGATCCTCTGTTTGATCATTTTGATCCAAGAGGCGAAATCGCTTGGCCTTGGCGCCTCCTTTGGCGGCGATAGCGGCGATTCACTCTTTGGCACATCAACACCTGAAATTTTGAAGAAAATCACTGCATGGATGGGCTTTGCCTTCATAATTATGTGTATTTTTCTCTCCTTCTGGACAAGTGCATTGAGCCGTCAGAAGATCCAGATGGCCGAAAAAGAGATGATGCGGCAAGAAACAGCTCTTGCTGAATAATGAAATACTTATTTGGGCTCTTAGCGGCTTTATGCTTTGCTGTAGAGCTCAATTGTACCCCGTTCACTCTTTTATCTTCTCCTCAGCCGTTATCCAATGAGCAAAGCTTTTCTGAGCTTTTGAATAGAACTCTGGATATGACCTGGAGCTTTCAAGATGGCTATTTTCGCCTATCGAGTAAGCACCATGAGGCCTATTTCGAAGTTGTTTTCTTCAAAACTCTTCCCGACTCTTTTACAGACATACAAGATCAGTTTGTAAAGGGCGATCAAGGCTATCGATATTCGTATCGCTGGCAGAAAGGGGATTGGGAACAAGTAAATGTGTTTGAAGATAAGCCCTATCGCGATCCCGATTCATCAAGCTATTTAATTGCTGAGCGTCGCATTTTTCAAGATGCAGAGCCAACTCAACTCACTCAAGAAGAGCTTGCTGAAATCGTTCAAAATAAGTCCCTGCTGTTTTACACGGGAGCTGGCCTCTCAGCGCCTGTCGTTCCCATGATGAGTCAAGTAAATGAGCTTCTTGGTTTGGACGAAAGTGATACATTTCTCATCTCTATAAAGAACGCTATATCGGATCCTAAAAAGCTAGCCTCTTCGATAATGACCTTTCATAACGCCTGCTTTTTTACACCTCCCACAAATGCACATTACGCACTTACCGCTCTTGCGCAGAGCAAAAAGGCACAGATCGTGACGGAGAATCTGGACTATCTGCATGAATACACGGGGATTAAGCCCTACAGAGTTTATGCCGAAGAGGTTCGTGCGTCAATTGATCCGCGTACCTTGCAACAAATTGACTATATCATCTGTATAGGCTTGAGCTTTGATGACCGAGGCTTTCTTGGCTGGTACAAAGAGCACAATCCATCAGGCAAGATTATTGCTATCGACTTGAAGCAGCCATCCTATCTCGGAGATGAGGATTTCTTGGTGCAAGGGGATTTGCAGGAGATCGTTTCGGGTTTATAGGAAAATTCAACGCAAAGTCACAAAGCCGCAAAGTTCCATTATCGATTTTTTAGCAAATGTAGCTTTCTTTGCGTCTTTGCTTCTCTGCGCCTTTGCGTTTAATTAAACTGCTCGTTGTGCTGTTTGAACTGTTCTTTGATGTGCTTGAGGATGGGTTCGATGCGTTTACGCTCACGGCTATCTGCTCTGTCGGGCGTTAAGACGCCGTTTATGTGGTCGTTTTCATGGCAGAAGACTCGGGCAGGCCATTCAGAGAGGGTCTCTTCAAATGCTTTTCCTGTCTCATCTTGGAATTGGACAACAACGGATAAAGGGCGAGGGATTGGGATGTATATCTGTGGAAGGGACAAGCAGCCCTCGTCATGGATCCAGCCCTCATTACTATAAGAGAGGATTTTTGGGTTGATAAAGACTCGAACATTGTCGATCCTCATTCGAAACTCATCTTCATTTTCCGGGACATTGGTCATAAAGAGCTGAACGCTTTTGCCTACCTGAGGGGCTGCAAGCCCAAGGCCATTCTTAGAAAGAAGCGTCTCTTTCATATCAGCAATAAGCTGAAGGATTGAATCGTCGATCGCTTCAATCCTCTGAGCCTTCTTTCGCAAGATGGGATGTCCATACATGACGATGGGAAGCAGCATATACTACTCAATCACAGCTTGTTGCGATTGCCCGCGCCATACATTTCCTTGTGCGCAGTTATGGTCAACAATGCGAACACCTTCCATACGAAGTCTTGGCAGGGGGATCGGTATGAAGCCAAAGAGCCGAACGTGGTTATGGGTTTGGACGCCCATGGTTAGGCAATTTTCACCATAGTTTTGGTGCAGGTATCTGGTCATCTTTTTCATAGCTGGGATTTTAAGACCACGATCTACAGGGCCAAAACTGAAATCTTGAACGGAGTCAAGCTCGTCTTGGTAGAAGTACTCATTAGGCAGTTTAGCGCGTTGAAATTCTGAAGTGCACTTATAGACGGCACCGCGGGTTGGATGGTCAAACCGGGACATCACAAAGATGTCTAAGGTTCCTGGGTGGTTTGCGCTATGGGGATTTTGCAGTCGAACTTGGTAGAGGTTTCCATCGAAGAAGGAGGTTACCGAATACCCTGCAGTGCGAAGAGCTTGCAAGACCTGTTCAAGCTTATTTCTTTCCGTGTCGAGGACATTGATATCATCATCGTCATCCCAACCAATCATTCCACCATGCCGAGCAAGACCCAGTGATGTTCCGCTCGAAGCTAAGTGCAATAAATTAAACTGACGAGCAAATTTGTTAAACGCCTGCAGCAGTTCGTAACACTCATCAACAAGATGCGGATCAGTTCTGTTAAAGACGGCATCTGTTCTAATTTCTGTGCTATGGGGAAGTGCTTTACCAATAGCGCGTAAAGTAATGCCAAGAACCATCAAAGGAAGAGAGAGGATCATGAGGGCAACACAAGCAATCTTGCATATTGTGCTATTGGTACCCTTGAGCCAAGCAATGCTCATTCTCGTGGGCTCTACTGCCCAGTAGCCCAGATTTTCAAGAGTATTTAATCGCTGGCCGATAACGGGACGCTCTTCATCGCAGATCCAACTAAGAGCTTTATTGAAATTTGGTGTACATCCGGGGATTGCAAAGGTAGCTGCACTCATATAAAACCTTTAATTCCATTTTTTTATTCTTGAAGTAAAATTCTCATCATTTTTACTTAAATTAACTAAATTTTTAGTAAGATCGACAAATTTCGTAGATGCGGAAATTTTAGCAGTTTTGCTTATTTCTGGTCGAGGCATGGCAAGAAGCTGAGTAAGCGCCTGTACCGTTTGGTCGATTGTTGTAATCTTTACAGCCATCTTCTTGCTGATTAAAACCTTGGCATTGACTCTTTCCCAATCCATGCGGTCACTGAAGCGCCCATCTGTGGTTTCATCCACAATCATTGGAAGAGTTGATTTTTCAGCTTCATAGGTCGTAATTCCACCGCCCTTGCCAATGAGCACACGAGTTTCGGGGAGTTTGAAGATTTGTGGGATCTTATCTGTAAAACCTAAGACAGTCATTTTGACTGCTGGGTTTGTTAGCAGGGTCGGAACAATCTTCTCATCGAGCTCTTTTTTAAACGCCTCATTTCTTCCAGCGAGGACAACAAGTCGAATAGGGTTTTGGTCATCTTTGTAGTTTTTGGCAAGATATTCAGGGATTTTATTTTTTAAGCCTCCACCGCCATTGGAAATAACAACAACCTTTTCACCTTGTTGTACGTTGAGCTCTTGGCGCATATCTTTGATTTCTTGAAGTGTGAGATCGGACTCAAATTTCATTTTGACGGAAAGGCCGATTTCTTCAACTTGGTCCTTATTAATTTGGCTCCCGATTTGAAGTGTTTCTCTAGAAATCGGATTTAAGTCGGGCACTGCATTTTTGAAATATTTATAGGGCCTGACATCACACTCATTAAGCTTATAATCACGGTCAGTTGAAACGTGGATAAGCGGAATGCCAAGTTGCTCAGCAACGTGAAGCAATGGGCCCAAATATCTTGTAAAAGGCACCACAAGCATATCAGGAGCTTCTTGGAGAAGTTTTTCACGAATTCTAGCATATTGTATTTCGAGAGTCTCTTTTGATGCAGGGGCGCCAGCAAGTTTATCCAGCCATTTGAGAACTTTAATTTGATCCTTGTTCATGAAATGATTAAAGAGAGAGTCGGTAGCAAAAGGCTGTTTATTATCATCAACGAAGAGGTTGCCAAAAATTTTGGTTACTGGATCGATGTCGGGGGCGATATCGCGAATAAAATCTGAGGTCTGAACAGTAAATGACTTATCCTTGGAAGAAGTTAAATATTCTTTAAGATTGTTCATGCAGGACTTGTGGCCATGTCCGCATGAAAAATAGACGCCTAAGACGTTAATTTTATCAGCTAGCTTTGACGATCCGGGCGCTAGAGCTGTGATGTTTCTCTGCAGGGTTCGAACAGCACTTAATGGCTGTGCAATAATGCTTGGAACTATTCGAGCTATTTTTTTGCAGGTGAGAAGCGCTTCTGCCTTTTTTGATAGTTCTTCAAGAAGAGGGAGCGTCTCTTTTTGAACCTTTGTAGCAGTAATGGTATCGTTGAGTTGGGTTAACTTATTGCGCCATTGATTTGAGAACTTCTCTTGAATGCTTTGCAGTCCAATAGTTGAGATAAGCTCATCATCTTTATAGAGCGTAAGACAGGCTAAAATCTCTTTTGCAAGAATAACTTCCTTCGTATGTTTATCTTCTGAAAGTACTGAAATGGGCGTAAGGATTTTTTTTAGCTCACTACGCACAATGGAAGGTTCGTTATTTTGGACAGAACCCATAAGAGTTAAGGCGTCCATATTGGGACAGCTGTTGGCAAAGAGGGTGGGAAACTTTTTTATCCAACCATAAGCGGAATTTCTGAGGGTCACAGCTTCAAGTTCGTCTGCATATTGCTTGAGCGAAAGCCCATTTTGAAGAACTTTTTGAACATCTAAAAGAAGCTGCCCTTCTTTTGGTGAAAGAATCAGGCCATTATTGTTTTTGCCTATTTCGGCAATGAGAGCATGAGCATAAATTTCATTGAGAGCTCCCATACAGTCATTTTGTGAAAGACAAGTATTGAGATGCCTTGAGTTCAGCTGCGTTCGTCCATACTGTGAAATTTGGTTAAACAACTTTTGCAGTGTTGCATGGAGGTTTTGACGCGCGTTTTGATCAGTAGATTGCAGGCGGAATCGATTTATGAGAGTAACTTGTTCGTCCGGTGCAACCACCCCAAGAAGACGGAGTTTAGAGATCGATTCTGAAAACTTTGCAGCCTCTACCTCTTGCTTGGCCTCTTTAGATTGGACGACCCAGCTAATAACTCGTCCAACGAGTGATTTGATGGCAGAAGCCAGCGATAAATTGGAGAGTTTATTCCAAATGGTCGAAAAGAAGGTTTTGTTTTCAACTTTTTGTTGTGCCGAGCGGATGAGTTCAGGAGGAAGCCCTTTCTGGGTGCCTTCGAGAAAGTCGATAGTTGTTGATTGGACTTTTTGAACAAGTGTTTGTGGGTTTACACTCTTGAGCTCTTCTATCAGACCATTTACCGGGTTTGTAAGATCGAGAATTTCATTATCTTGAATCGCATTATCTTGAATCAATGGTTCAAGTTGATGATCGCGAGATAAAGAAATAATCTCTGAGTTGCTCAATTTTTCGAGTGTGGTCATAAGATTTCTATTCCTTAATCGTACAGGTAAGTTTTTGACATGCTTCGGCTTCTTCCATGCGATTCAATTGTTTAAGACATGCCGCACACCAAAGGAGTGCTTTTTTTTGATTTGGTGATTGAGTTGCCAGATGACAAAATAGTTCGAGAGCTTTTTGATACTGTTTTAGTTGGAACCAGATTGCACCTAGAAACTCTCCATAGAGATGGTTATCAGGAGATAAAAGAGAAAGCTGAAGGAAAGTTTTTTCAGCATCTTCAAGCTGGTCGTTTTGAAACAAATGGAGAGCCTCTTGGAAAAGTCCATGTTCGATCGACGTGTTGGAGAATCGCTGGAAATAATCAGGTAACTGAAGTGCGGCAGTGCATGTGCTAGTCAATTTTTAAGCATCCTATTAATTTCGCTGTTGGTTATAACAATCATACATTAATAAATTGTTAAGATATGCCACAAAACATTCCTTTAAAGCTACCTGCAGTTGTTTGGAATGGCAGATATAAAGCACATGCTGTTCCCAAACAGCATCCAGAAAGCTCTCATCGTGTAGATGTTATTCTTGAAGCGCTTAAAAAAAATAAACTATTGTCAGAAGAAAATGGAGTATGCGTTTGGAGAAAATATTCACATGGGCTGCGTTTATGCCATTCAAAAGCATATGTGGAACTAGTTGAAAAGGCGTGCGCTTCTCTGAATAAAGGGGAGGTTGCTTTTTTGCCTACAGGGGATGTGACTATAGTTCGCGAGAGCTTTAGTGTAGCTCAAGATGCAGTCTCAAGTGTTTGCCTTGGCATTGATTTGGTTATGCAGGGCGATTTTCCCTCAGCGTTTGTAGTTGTTCGTCCTCCAGGCCATCATGCCGAATCAGAGAAGGGCATGGGGTTTTGCCTCTTTAACAACGTAGCCATTGGGGCAAGATATGCGCAGCACGCGTGGGGAAAATCAAGAGTTGCAATCATTGATTGGGATCTTCATCACGGAAACGGCACAGAAGAAATATTTTTAAAAGATCCCTCGATTCTATATGTAAGTACTCATCAAAGAGGTATTTATCCAGGGACAGGTCAAGAGGAAGTTCGAGGGAAAAAAGGGGAACATATTATCAATATTCCAATCGAGGGCGGACCTTCGAGCAGGAGTGCGCTTCTTGATTTTTATCTCAACGAGCTCCCGGAAAGATTGCTTGAGTTTAAACCTGAATTGATTTTGATTTCATGCGGTTTTGATGCTCATAAACTCGATCCACTGGGCGGCTTTACTCTTGAAAGCGAAGATTACGGCGAGATGACTCGAGCATTAGTGAAAATATCTGCATCTCTTTCAAACTGTCCTATTGTATCTGTTTTAGAGGGCGGGTATAATCTTGATGCACTGCGTGAGTCTTCGGTTGCTCATGTTTTAGGATTCATGCACTAGTGTACGAAATTCCAATTATAGTATAGTAAACCAAAACGCATAACCTAAACGGTAATCTGACTATGGTATCAATTGCTCGACGAGTTCTTCTCTTCATTGCTTTGAACGCAATGGTTCTTCTGACAATATCGATCGTATTGAACTTGTTGAATGTAAAGCCCTATCTGACCCAAACAGGGCTCGATCTTGAGTCTTTACTTATTTTCTGCCTCATTTGGGGCGTTTGCGGAGCTCTTATATCATTGATGCTTTCCCGCCTGATGGCGAAGTGGATGATGGGTGTGCAGGTGATTGATCCTGATACACGTGATTCTGAACAGAAAAAACTTCTTCAGCTTGTTTATAGCCTTGCTCAGCGAGCAGGCCTCTCAACTATGCCAGAGGTTGGAATTTATGAATCTCAAGAGGTTAATGCCTTTGCAACGGGCCCTACGAAGGCTCGCTCTTTAGTGGCCGTCTCTTCCGGTCTCTTAAGTCGTATGAATACCGCAGAAGTAGAAGGCGTCTTAGCGCATGAAATATCTCACATTACAAACGGTGACATGGTGACCATGACCCTCCTGCAAGGGGTTATAAACGCTTTTGTTATGTTCTTTGCCCGCGTTTTGGCCTTTGTCGTTTTACGTGCAGGACGAAGCAGAGAAAGTAATGATATGCCATCTCCGCTTCTCTACAATGTGCTTGTTTTTGTCTTTGAAATTTTCTTTATGATTCTTGGAGCAATAGTTGTCGCGACCTACTCGAGATTTCGAGAGTATCGCGCTGATGCTGGAGGAGCGCGTCTTGCCAGCCGTGAAAAAATGATTGGAGCTTTAAAGGGATTAGAGCGCTGTATACAGGTTGCAGACACTCGTTCCGATAATGCTGCTTTCCAAGCATTTAAAATCTCGAGCAAGGGATCATTTCTGCATCTCTTCTCATCCCATCCACCGCTTGAAAAGCGGATAGAAAGACTCGAAACTGGTCGATATTAGTATATATAATAGGGGGCGTTATGCAGATGTTTCGCATAGTCCGGTTCTTTGTCGTCTCAGCACTTTTATTTGGGGTAGCTGGGAGCCTCTCTTTTTTACACTCCGCTGAGAGTGAGCCTTCAAAGCCCTATATTTTCCTCTTTTCAGGTCCGAAAGGGTCGGGAAGATCTCGATTAGTTGTAAAAGTGCATACCCTATTTTCTGTCCCTCTTATTTCAACTGCTGAGCTGGTTATGGATCATATCCATGACGATTCAGAATTGGGTAAAATGGCTCGAGAACAGGCCTCAAAAAGCTGTGCATTCTCAAATGAATATTTCTTCGACGCACTCTTCGAACGGATTGGGGCAGGTGGGTGTCAAAAAGGTTTTATCCTTGATGGCATGCCGAGGACTCTTGATCAAGCGCATTCTCTTTATTCAAAACTCTCTAACACCTTTAATATCTTAGCCTTTCATATAGATGTTGCCGACGCTTGGCTTATTAACCGCGTAGAGGGAAGGCTCGTTTGTCCTACTTGCGGGAAAGTATATTATTCTGATGAGGGTGAAGATGAGAGTAAAATGGTGTGTGAGACATGCCATACTCCTCTTCAGAGAAGGCAGCAGGACACTCCAGAAGTTATTGCTGATAGTTTGAAGAAAGATCACATTGAAATGGATCCCATAGTTAAGTTCTATGCGAACAAGAATATTTTGGTAACGGTACGGGGCGATCGAACCATTGATGAGATGTTCAACGATATAGTTAAAATTATAGAAACCAAGACTGGCCTTAAGCCTTCGATTTCTTGTCGAGTAGCAGATAGATGGCTAGAGCAATAAACGGTATGCTGAGCAGCTGACCCGTAGAAAAAACTTGAGAGTTGTTGAATTTTAAAAACTCCAAGAGAAAGCGGCCGATAAAAAGTATAAGCACTAAAATTCCCGTCAATTTTCCTGGGTTCTTTAATGGATATAAATAGCATCCATATCCAAAAAGCAAAAAATAAAAAAGCGCTTCGTAGAGCTGAACAGGGTGAACGGCGACAGGCGGGATATTTTCCATAGGATGTCCAAAGAGAACAGCCCAGGGAAGAGAAGAGGGTGTACCTACGATTTCCTGATTAAAGAAGTTACCTATCCGTATGAATCCTCCAGCTAAGGGCGCTGCAAGGGCGAGAGGATCGAGAAGCTGTAGGATATTTTTCTTATATCGTTTGCAAAAGATCCATAAAGAGATGAGCATGCCGACTCCTGCTCCGTGGCTTGCAAGGCCGCCATTTCTAATCATGAAAATCTCCGTCGGATGTTCAAGGTAGCCAGAGAGATCGTAGAAGAGAATGTGGCCGAGTCTTGCACCTATAAGCATACCCAAAAAAATATACCATACGAAGCGATCATACTCTTCTTCGCTGAAAATTGTAGTGAGTGTGAGTTTGCGAACTGTCCAAGCAGCTAATAAGAACCCAATGGCAAAGAAAATACTGTACCAATAAATGGGAAAGGAGAAGATTTCAAATGCTATGGGCGACGGATCCCAAGAGATCATAATAAAACATGACCATAAAAAAATGTCGGAGCAGAGGGATTCGAACCCCCGACCTACTGCTCCCAAAGCAGCCGCGCTAGCCAAGCTGCGCTATGCTCCGACAAGGTGCGAAAACCATACAGGAAGAGGCTCTTTTCTGG
This sequence comes from Bacteroidota bacterium, assembly GCA_013285825.1. GTDB lineage: Bacteria > Chlamydiota > Chlamydiia > Chlamydiales > FEN-1388 > JABDGV01. The sequence continues at coordinate 24,654 of JABDGV010000010.1, read as the reverse complement.
GAAGAGCGATTTGAGTTTTTAAAAATAACCACAGAGCAGACAGGGTTCACAGGGTTTCTAGAGAACACAAAAAACAGATAACAAGATCCGCCTGCGGCGGGCAGGATCGCATGACAATCGGCAGGATAAAGAACAAAGAGAGTGTGCTATATTTTCCTTAACAAATAATTAATAATACTGTATTATAATAAATTAAAATAGATGATTTAAATATGACAAAAATTACTTTTAATACAAATAGCATTGAATCGTCGTTAAATAAATCCTTGCCTGAAGGGGCACTGTTTACTCGCCTACCGAATACCCTATCATCGAAAATTAACGCTCTTTGGCACAAAGTTGTCTATCACATTGGCCTTGCTTGGATTACTGCAACCCGATGGCTCTGCTCGACTGAATGCAACCGCAAACGATTTATATCGCTCCAGAAGTTTTTGCCGCAAAATGAACTTCTAGATCTAGCTTATTTATTTGGATCACGTCTTCTCCCGAGCAACATGCCTGAAGGCGCCCATTTTTCTTACAATATTCTTGCTGTAAAGTCTGCGATCCAAGGTCTTGAGTGGGCTCGCCATTGTGGGTTGGAGAAAGCTCTAAACCAACTGTTCGATTTGGATTTTAGGATATATTTTCCCACTCGCAAGCAAATCACCAAAATTGTTGATAATCTCCAGCGGGGTCAATTTCATGCTATTCCCATATCTCCCAGAGAAAGTCATCAATTAATTGCACTCATAGAATTGAAAGAAGATGGAACCTTTACCGTGAGTATCATCAATACAGGTCTTGATATACAGCGTCACAGGGCTAAAAAGAAAATACTCGGATGTCCACAGTACAACCAGATTTATCAGATCGATGGAGTGACAAGAGCTAAGCTCCTTGAATTTTTGAATCAGGCACTATCTGCAAACCTTCCCAACTCTGACACAGTTTACAGTAGGGTATTGCCAAGTTTAGGAAACCTTAATCGTCATTCAAACGACCAACTACACGATGCTGAACAGCTGGGCCCTGCGTGCACGGCCCGCGTTCTATTATCTTTAGGAAAAATGCTTTTAAAACGTACTTGCGGAGACAAGTATAAATCTTTTAGTCGGGAGATGCGTACTCGTATACGTCTCAATTTTCTGGAGAAAGTTGTTAAGAATACTCAAAAACTGGGCATAGATAGAAAATCAGCTTTTGTCATGAGAGAGCTCTCTCAGCATCTTCTTAAGCCATCAAATGCAGCTTATTATACTGATTCACTTATATCGACACTCCAAAGGGTTCAAAGAGCGGCAGAAAGGTTTTTAAACAGCCAAACGGCTCCTGCAACCGATTCAAATATTGAGAAGCTCTTAAACGCATTGAAAACGGCAAATTTTACTCTGTTTGATTCAAGTTATGAAGAAGTAACTCAAGAGCTTCAAGCTCTTCAAACTGTTGAGGAGAGGAGGCGCTATCTCAAGCCGCTCTTTAAGAAAACCACTCTGAAGCTCTTTGGCCTGCAGTCGCGCGATCTCTTTTTGAAAGTTGCTCGTCTTATGGTAGAGCACTTAAAAATCGATAAGAAGAGCGACACAGTTGATATGGCATACGACGACTTCGAAGATGAGGATGATGGTGAATTTCATTCCACAATGAAAAATGAGGATAATATCTTCGAGGTAATGCACGAAAAGTTAGTACTGTCCAAGCTGTATAAAGTTGATAAAGGACTATCTGCTCGATACGCCACGCTTAACTCTCATTATTCTGCAGCTCTAGCCTTTGTGTCTCAGCCTCTTCAAGAAGAAGAAACGAAGCCTCAATTGCCTCCTCAATCAGTTTTAGTCTCCGGCTTAGCTGTTCAAGCGAAGCAGGATGACCAACAGACGCAGGATGTGGAGCAGAAGCAGGACGTGGAGCAGAAGCAGGATGTCCAAGAGATTCTACCAGTTTCTTCTCAACTTCCGATTTCTCCTTCTCAAGAAGTTCAATATTCTTCTCAAGACGCTCAATCTCCTTCCTTATCGGACCCAGAAGCTGTGATCGATCCTTTACCGTTTGGGCGCGAAGATGCTTCTCAGATGTCTCTTTTTTGACACTCTTGGCAGCCGCTTCTTCATCTTTCCAGCCTTGAGTTTCGATAAAGGTTGCATAGTCATCTGGAAAGACAAAGACCTTTTCATCTTCAAAGATCACAAGTGTGTCTGAAAGACGAGAAAGAAGCATTTCACTGTGAGTTACTAAGCAGACAGCTCCTTGAAAGTTCTCAATAGCCTCTGCCAGCGCTTCAATCGATTCGATGTCTAAGTGGTTGGTTGGTTCATCAAGCAAGAGTATGTTGACGGGCGTTGCCAGGATCTTGGCAAGCAGCACACGGCTTTTTTCTCCCCCTGACAGTACCGATATACGCTTCTTTGAGTCATCCTGCGTAAACATCATGACGCCTGCAATGGACTTGATCTGCTCATAGCTAAGTCCTGGAGTTGCAGTAGCAATTTCTTCCTCAATGGTGTGTTGGGGATTAAGACGGTCTATATTTGTCTGGCCGAAATAGCCAATTTTACAGCCAGGATGAAACTTGATTGTTCCAGAAGTGGGTGTCAGGTCTCCCCGAACAAGTTTCAAAAGCGTGGATTTGCCGCGGCCATTTCTTCCTGCAAAACAGATACGGCTCTCAGGAGTGATGGTAAGGGAAAGATCATCAAAAAGCTCTGGCTTATCCGGATAGGAGAATCCGACAGAGTCTAAGTTTATGAGAACCTCAGCGCTGCTTGGAGACTCTCTGAAGTTGAAATCAAGAGCATAAATGTGGGCGAGCGCTTCAAGCTGAGGCAGTTTGTCCATCATTTTTTGTTTTGATTGCGCTTGCTTTGCTTTTGAAGCTTTAGCGCCGAAGCGGGTGATGAAGTTTTGCAGGTTTGCTTTTTGCTTTCCGGTCTTTTCAAGCAGCTTTTGATGCTGCTCCTCTTTTTGAAGTATGTAGCTAAAATATTGAGCCGTGGTTCCAGGCAAGCGAATCAGTTCATTTCGGTGCAGGCCCATGGTGTGTGTTGAGATGGCATCAAGAAAGTCTCGATCATGCGAGATGGAGATAATCTCGGTCGGCCATTTTCTGAGGAAGGTCTCAAGCCAATGGATCGTTTTAATATCGAGGTAGTTTGTGGGTTCATCTAAAAGCAGAAGGTCTGGTTCGGAAAGCAAGAGTTTTGCAAGCTGAAGCCTCAAGGAGTAGCCGCCTGATAGGGCGCTGATGGGGCCCTCTAAGAGAGCATCATCAAAACCTAAGTTGAAGAGCATCTTGGATGCCTTCCACTCTGCATCTGTGACGAGGCACGCCTCTTCAAGGGCTGATTCAGCTTTCCAGCGTGCATGCTGCGCGAGCATTCCAATTCGGTAGTTCTTGGGAATAAAGATATTGCCGGAGTCTACAGTCTCTTCTCCGGAGATGAGCCGCAAGAGAGTTGTTTTACCTGTGCCGTTTCTGCCCAGCAGGGAGCATCTTTCACCCTTTCCTATGCTGAAGGAGAGGTTTTTGAAGAGGGTTCTTCCACCGTAGCTTTTAGAAATAGAGTCAAAGCGAATCATAGAGGTTTATATTTGCAGAGGCTTCTACTATTTTATTTCACCACAGGATTCTATGATGAAGAAAATAGAAAAAGCGTAAATTTTAAAAGAGTATAAGGCGAAGTATGTCAATTTAGCAAGGATGGTATCTAATTCACCGAATATTGATCATTTACCGAATATCGAATTGGAGGCGATTTTCGCGAAGGGGAAGAAGGGGGATTGGTTTCTGTTCAAAAATGCCCTTCCAGACATTGAGAACCTCTTCTAATGAGCGAGAGGCGATAAGAGTGGGGCTGTTATCAAGATTGATTAAGCAAGAATGAACGGATCTACCTGTTTCTGGCTTGGTTTCATCAAGCAGGGTTATTTCATTGTCGGGTGAGATTTTCCACAGTTTTATTAGGCTGTTTAGGTCATCGGTATTTCCAAGCCCGTGCGTGGTTACAAATTCATTTGATTTAGTAGTACTGGCATGCAGATTGATAACTTGGCTTCCACTGTCGAAAAAGTCGAGTACTTTATTCTGATGTATGTCGAGTATATTTACGGTTCTATCCGTTTTGCCTCCTCCCGCGAGAAGATATCTATTATTCCAGTCAAGTGCTCGAACAGATCCACTAAATTCAAACGTGCTTAGAGGGGATTTCTGCTTCCTCACATCCCATAGGCGTACATAGTTGTCGCATCCTCCAGAAGCCAGGTAAGGATCGTTATAAGAGAGGTTGCAAATCGTGTCTTTATGTGCGTTCTCAATATCAGTACTAGTAGGTGAAGAGTAATTTGTACAAGGGATGCGCATATCCACATGGTAAATATCACCGTTCGTTGTGCCCACACAAATGCAATTTTCATTATTTTGATGCAGTACAGCTGGGAGATCGTTCTCAATGGACATGGAAGTCAGCCGTTGCAATTCTAGATTGTATCGACTTACTATTCCTCCGCCTTTCTGAGTGTCAATAGTTGATCTGCCACAGTATAGCTCGTTAGAATATGGCGATAGGTGGATGCAGCGAAGATTGTCTAGTTCATTATAAGTCCATGTTTTCTTGAAATCAGTAAGGGCAATCATATTATCAAGGATTATTCCGATAAGATCATTTTTTCCTGAGAGAGAGTGGTAATAGAAATCATTTGCAATATTGTGTGCATCCAATGTTTTGCAAATAGGAGGTAGACTTCGTTTTTTGAGGGTCGTTTTTTCGGAATCTTTATAAATGGTCAATGGAATTATTTTTTTTGTTGGCGTTCTGTAATGTAATATGCGGGGTGATTCTTCAAGTTCAAACACTCGATTAAACAGTCCTGTTTCGTAGCTGTCACGCTTTCTCTTCTTTTTATCGATTTCTATGTTTGAATTGACAAGGTCGCTGCTTGTTGTATCGTCCAATCGTAAGGGTATATAGCGATCTGATATTCTGTATGACATATTAACGAATTTCCATTTCAAAATTTTTAGTAGTTTGTTCAAAAATGTCCCTTCGAGCCGACACTGTTTGTGTTGAAGAGTCTGAGGTAATAAGGGTTGGACAGTCCTCGAAGTCAAGGACACAAGAGTGAAGGGTGGAATTTTTTTTAAGTTCTGTTCTTCTGAGCGGGATTAATTCGTCCTTACTTGATATTTTCCAAAGTTGGATATTGCGGACCAGCTCATGATATATGGCACAGTGAGTGCTTACAAATTCATGTGATCCCGTAGTACTGACATGGAGATTGGCGACAAGGCTTCTACTATCGATAGAGTTGAGCATCTTGTTTTTATTGATGCTGAGTAGATGTATTTGGGTCTCTTCACCTGCAAGGATTTGATCACCATAAAAAGCGAGCGCACGAATGGGCGAATTAAATTTGAAGGAACTGATGGGTGAATAGGTTTTTCTGATATCCCATACAAAGAGATTGTTGTCATCTCCGCCGGAGGCAAGAAGGGGGTCTTGATAGTCAAGACCGCAAATCATTCCTGTATGCGACATATTGAGATTGATAGAGCGTTTGCAGTTCATATCCGCCATATAGATATTGCCAAGCAATGTGCCGTAAAAAATTTGGTTTTTTTCAGATTGAGAAAGTACGAGCGGCATATCATCAAAGACGCTCATGTCACGTACACCCTTTTCATTTTGTAGATCAATATTAGTTATCGTTCCCGGGTTTTTGGCTGTGCCAAAAAAGAGTCCTTTTGCGTCGGGAGTAAGTTGAATGCAGCTCAGTTCAATGGGCTGAACAAAAGAGTGCTGCTTTTTGAAATCATTAAGCACAATGGTGTCGTAGTTGAGTACTCCAAAGCGATTGCGGGTTCCTGTGATGCAGTGATGGTAGTAGGCATCTGAGATATTTTTAATTTGGTATTCTCGAAATATTGAGGGGATTTTTTTTAGTGTTTTGAGCTCCTTCGTTTCAACCTCTTGAGTAGGTTTAAGGGGAGTTATTTTCTTTTTTTGCTTATTGAAATGTAAGATAGTCGGCTCATTTTCAAGTTCAAACATTCGTTGAAAGAGCTCTGTTTCATACCTGCTCTCTTTATTTGGTAGTTCGATATTTAAGTTGAGCAGGGCACGGCTGAGATCATCTTCATCAATTCTTTGGGGAATAAAGCGATCTGATATTTTGTCTGACATGTATAATTTTTTTAGTTTTAATTAATAATTTTAATACAATTTCATTTATCGAACAAGTGTAAAGTAAAAATAATTTGAGTGTATTTATATGTACTGTTATCGAATCTGTGTCCGTTTCTGTAACCGTTCTTCGAATGTTTGTTCCAATGTTTGTTCCAATGGTATTTCTGGTTTTGTCTCAAAAATGCCCTTCCGTATATTTATTTTCTCCCCAAAGCAATCAGCGGTGCAAAGAGAAGGGCTGCCTTGGATATCAATTAAACAAGAGTGAATCGCTCTACCTTCTAGGGAGTTGGGGTTGGTTTTATCGAGCGATAGTATTTTCATATCTGATGTGATTTTCCAAAGTTGTATTTTGCTTGATGGGTCATCTCTATTAATTCCATAACCGTGCGTTGTGACAAATTCATTTGTTCTATTATTGCTGCAATGCAGATTGAGTATTTGGCTTCCAGTGTCGATTGAGTCGATCGGTTCATTGCGATTCATTCTGAAGTAGTTTAAGGTTCGGTCCTTGTTGCCTGCACCAACAAGAAGATTATCGCCATGCCAGGCAATGGCACGGACGGCTCCCTTAAATTCGAACGTGCGTATCGGTGATTGAGCCCTTCGAATATCCCATATACGTAAGCGGTCGTCATTTCCTCCAGAGGCTAATAAATCACCGTTAATAACGAGTTTGCAAATCCTGTCAGAATGCGCATTGTCAATTTCAGAAATGACAGGTAAACGGTTGTCAACTTTCGGACAACGCATGTCAGATATAATAATGTCTCCTTTTTCTGTGCCAACGCAAATGCTCATCTCTTTAAATTGAGAAATGACCAAGGGGAGATCATTCTCTATAGACATGGAGGTCTGCCGAATCAAATTGAGATCGTATCGACTCACTATGCCCTTGTTTCCGCTAGCTAAGTCATAGCTATAATTTACTCTGCCACAGAACAGCTCATTGGCATAGGAAGATATGTGCAGGCAACGAAGAGAATCGAGTTCTTTGAAACTCCTTTTTTTTCCAGTGAAGTTAGTAAGAGTAATCTGATCATCAGTAATAAATCCAAGAAGATCATTTTTGCTCGATAGAGCGTGTGAGTAGAAATCATTTGATATAGACGGCACATCAAATTTATGAGAAATAGGTGGGATTTTTCGGGGTTGTATGTTTCTGGTTACGTAATTTTTATTAAGGACCAGAGAAGTTGTTTCTTGTGGCTGATCGCTGAAATTTAAAATCCTGGGCACATTATTCCCAAACAATCTTGTAAATGTTGCTGTTTCGTAGGTCTCTCGATCTCTCTTCTTTAATTTTGGTATTTCTACATTTAAATCGAAAAGATCTTGGCTGAGTGTGCCATGGGTTTTCAATGGTATATAACGATCTAAAATCTTGTCTGACATATTACCGAATTTCCCTTGTAAATGGTTCTTCAAACGATAGATTTGACTTTGGCGCAAAGATTTCATCTCTTATTTGGACATTTTCTTGCCTTGAATCTGCTGTGATAAGCGTGGTTCCGCCTTTAGCCATCGCCGAGTACATGATGGAGCTCTTTTCAGGGTCAGTTTCATCGATCAGTTGAGGTTCATCACCTTTCAATTTCCATAGTTTAATTGAGCTAAAATTTAAAGAAAGTCTGCAGTGGGTGCTGATAAATGTATATGAGCTGTCTTGGCTCATATGAAGGTTTGAGACTGCAGCCGTTGTGTTTATCTTGCAGCGAAGCTTATTTCGTTCTATGTCATATATTCGAATGCAAGGATCCTCGATCATTCCACCAGCGATGAGTCTACTATCATCTATCCAATCTAATGCACGGACTGGAGCGCCAAAAGTAAACTCTCTCAATGGTGAGCTGAACTTTCTCAAATCCCACACCTTGACTAAGCTGTCATTTCCGCCCGTGGCGAGGTAGTTATTATGCGCTACCAGTTTGCAGATAGGTGCAGTGTGAGCGTCTACTAAACTAAAACACTGCTTAAATTGCTTATCAAGGGCAAAAATAGAGCCTTTTTTCGAGCCAATGTAGAGTACACCATTCCAGTGTTGTGCAAATGAAAGGGGAGTGTCGTTGGAAAGTCCGATTGCCCATTTGAGATGCGTGGGAGAATCCATAAATCGAACTTCGCTATAGGATCTAGATAATTCTGTGCCGTAAACAATTTGCTCTTTTCCATGGATAAGGTGCAGGCAGGTTATTTGGTCAGCTCCTTCAATATTCCATTTTTGACTCGTTGCGGTCTTTAAATCGTAGGTATAGATTTTGTCTTCAAGGACAATTCCAAGATGTGAATCAGTTCCAGATAAATGGTTGAAATCGTACCGATTGACGAGTCCAGGGGCGTCTAGAATTTTGGAAATTTCAGGAATTTTTAGATATTGCTTACTTTGTTTGATGGGTTCTGGCTTGCTCTGTTCAATGGGTTTAGACTTGGTTAAGGGCAATTGTGTATATTTCTTTGGTTCGGAAAAGCGTAAAATAGGGGGAAGGGTTTTATAACCAAACATCCTTTCAAATAGTGCTGAATTATAAGGTTTTTTTACGCAGTTATTTGTCTCTTTAAGGCTCAAGCTTGATAGGTATTGGCTCAACTCCATTTCGTCTCTTAATGAGATATCTCGATCTGAAATACTTTTTACGCTCATATATAATTTCATTTTAAAGTTTGATTTAATAATTTTATTATATTTGTAATAAGAACTCAACATAAAAAAGAAAATTTCACTTGATGAAATGGGGGGTCGTCTGCTATTTTTTATATAAAGCATGAAGGACTGGATTCAAGAAGATTATGTCATCAAAAGATATGCGTCACATCTTTGTCGTCCTGTCTATTATTGTGGGGCTCCAGCCCCATGCACTCTAACCTTGCTACACATATTTCTCCTTTTTTGAAATTGAATAACTAAAGTGTATATGGAACAAAAATCAACTTCCCATTTTGCCTACATTTTATCCGTAGGCCTTGCCATGTTCTCCATGTTTTTTGGAGCTGGAAACGTGGTCTATCCTCTTCTCGTTGGTCAGCAGGCCAGCGGCACAACTATTTGGGCCTTCTTCGGCTTCTTCCTCACTGCAGTCATTGTCCCATTTTTAGGGCTCTATGGTCTTATACTTTTTGATGGCGACTACCGTTCGTTCTTTTCAAGAATTGGGTCAAAGGTGGGCTTTGTTGTCATTGCGCTCGTTATGGCTTTTATTGGACCTCTTGGCGCTTTGCCGCGCTGCATTGCACTTTCTTTCGCTACAGCACAGCATATGATTCCATCGCTGCATCTCGAATTCTTTTGCGCATTTTCAGCCATCTTGATCTATCTTTCGACGTATCGTAAGTCGAGAATCGTTGATATTATCGGGCAGTGGCTCTCGCCGGCGCTTGTGATTGCGCTTGGACTAATCATTGTTATGGGTCTTTGGGACGTACCTGCAATTCAAGAGGGGACTTCAATAGAAGCTACCAAATCCTTTTCCTTGGGCCTTGTTACTGGCTACCAGACGATGGATTTGATCGGCGCCTTCTTCTTTTGCGCTGTTGTAATCAACTCGCTCAAGCATGTATCGCTCAAAGATGGCCATCTTGATAAGAGGTTGCTTACAAAGAACAGCTTGATGGCATGCACGATTGGAGCGGGTCTTTTAGGGCTTGTCTATTTTGGCATGAGCTTTGTTGCAGCCCGCCATACGGCGCTGCTTGCAAATGTCCCCGACGCGATTGTGCTGAGCACCATTACGCACCATATTTTGGGGCCCTATGCAGGCGTTGTCACTTCAACTGCTGTTATTCTCGCATGTCTTACGACAGCGATTGCGCTTGCTGCCGTGTTTGCTGAGTTTCTTCATCACGATGTGACGGCAAATAAGATCTCTTATTGCTGGAGTTTGATCATCACTTGCGTTGTCTCTTTCTTTATTGCAACGCTTGAGTTTTCAGGCATTTTTAAGATGCTTACTCCTGTTGTACAGATAACCTATCCTTCTCTGATTGTATTGACGCTCTTGAACATCGCGTACAAACTTTGGGGCGTTAGAGTTGTCAAGGCGCCTGTTGCGTGCGCCTTTATTTTGGCTCTGATTTTTTCATTTTAAGCTGCGGAATATTGAACCACAGAGATCAATTGAGTCTCTCTGTAATCTCTGTGGTTTTAAAATAAAAAGTTGAATAGTTGACATTAGATTGAACTTAGTGCTATTTGTGTTCAACTAGTTCAAAGCTCAGGGACTGATGAAATGTTTTTTAATAGCCCTCTTCATCAGCACATCTCTTATGGCTCAGGATTCGATTGTGTTGAAGAGCTTGGGAGGAACTACCCATACCTTTCCGCTTAATAACCAATTGCTTTTCATTGGATCGACCTTAAAATCTCATTCACAGATTCATGATTGGTTTTCATCCCTACAGAAGCATCCTGAATTGATAAAGAAGTACCAAATAGTTGCTGTCCCAGTTATCAGAGGCTTCTTTTCCGCCTCAATTTTTAGATCTGGGTTTCTTGCTCTCTTAAATCGAAAAGTGCCTGAAAAGCACTATGCGCGGGTTGTTCCCGTTTTTGAAGATGAAGAGGGCTTTATCTTTTTCTCAGCTCTTCAGAAAGATGAGCAAGATGAGCTTGTGGTCGTACTTGTTAATGCTGAAGGGATTCCTCTTTGGCAAACGCGGGGAGGCTTTACAGAAGCTAAACTTGCTTCACTCGTCAATACATCGGCTGTTTAGAATTCATGAAAGATGTTTTTGAAGGACTGCTCCGCCAATTTCGTTGTATCACACTGAAGAAACTGATAGCGAAGTGAAACATCGGCAATAGTTACTTCAGATGAGTCGCTCTTTCCAACGATGTTCATATCTGGTATAGGGCTTGGTTTTAGCTGAAAGCAGCGCTCAAAGGCATTTGTCCATCGAGTTATATCTGTAGTACCTTGAGATTGATTGCAAACAACTACCTTTAGATTTTTAAGAAATTCAGTGAACTGCTTTTTATCGAGGCCTTTTGAACCGATTCCCTTCTGTTCAAGACTTTCCATACTTTCTTTGAGAGTATAGGTCGTAACCATTGACTGAAAAATTTGATAGAGAGGCTCTTTATCTTCACCCAAATATTGATGAATCACAAAACCGTGAAGGAAGCCCTTCCCCATAGGATTGACAAGAGTGAGATAGTAAATAAAATCAATTTTTTGTGTTAGCTGCTTTTCTGTGGTTGCAAGATCCTTGGATAGGGAATCATAACTGATCTGATTAAAGTCGAATTTTTTTGTTTTGTAGGCAGATACGAAGCTATCAGGATTTAAGTTTAAATACTTGAATGGGGATGAGTTCACATGTTGAGTAAATAAGCTATGCATGAGAGTAGAGTTTTCTTGGCATATAGTGTCATAGTCATTTGAATCGCTCGTGCTCATCTTTAGTGCTGAAAGAGAAAGGGCTGAACTAAATAAAGCTGAGTTGATCTTAACTGTTAATTTTTTTGAGTTTATGTGAATGGGAATTATCGAGGTGCACTCTTCAAGGACTGCTTTGATTACCTTATTGGATTCATCGCCGTGAAATAGTTTGCCAAGCGCAATCATTGTGTGGATGCAGCTTGTTAAGCTATTTTTCACAGACAGCGTGCGAGTGGGTAAAATTTGCTTTGTTAGGCTGTTCATAAGATCAGCTGTTGCAAAAGATGCAAAGGTTTTTGCAGTTTCCCACACACTCGTACAATTTTGAAACGGATTATATTCTGATAAAGACATTATATTATTTATTTATTTAAAACGAATAATATCAAAAATATAGTAAAAATGTCAATATTTTACTTTAATAGTTCTAACTGAAGTGCAACTTTCCTGCAGACAGGCTGAATTGTCTCTGGTACTTGCTGAATAGTGCGTTCTTGAATCACAGCTACAGCGGTAAAGCTTGGGGCTACGAGGGGGGCGACAAGGGTCGATGTATTTTCCTCTCCCATTGAAAGCATGATGGAGTTGTTTTTTTGCATCTCAAGTAAAAGGGGATTTAATACTCTTTGCGGAATTTGAAGGCGCCGCCCCAGCTCTTCGACTGAGAGGCAGTGCTTATCAACATGAAGAGAGCGTTCTACTTCTTCTAAAATAGCAAGCATATAGCTGATTTTCACAGCAGGGGAGTAGATAGAGTCTTCGATTTTTGAGTAGGTCCAGAGATGCTCATGGAGGGCAACACAGAGCTGTCCGCCAATTAACAAAATAGTCCAGCTTACCCAAAGCCATACAAGAAAGAGGGGAAGGGCAACAAAGCTGCCCCAAACGGCACTAATCTTCGTCATTTCAAGTTGAACATGAATATAGGATCCTTGAAGGACCTGGAAAGCGATCGAGGCAAGAGCGCCTGAAAGAAGTGCTTCATACCACATGGGGCGTCTGGCTGGCAGAGCGTAGAGAAAGATGGTGAAGAGCAGCGCAATGGTGAAGTAGGGGATTATGGGCAAAAGGGTTCCAAAAAAAGACCTTGTGTATTCAACAAGTATTCCATCTTCAGGCTGCGATTGGATTTGAGTCGTAAGAAATATCGCTATGCTGCTGGAAAAAGCAAAAAGAAGCGGCGCGACTAAGACTAAGCTAATATGTGCTGACAGCATGCGAAGAAAGGATCTTCGTTCAACAACACCCCACATAGAATTTAAGGCCTCTTCAAAAGAGGCAAAGAGCCTTGTTACTGTGAAGAATAGAGCTATCAAACCAAAGGCTGCAAGAGCGCCTTCACGTAGCTGTTCAAGAGTATTTGTAGAGAATTTCAAAAGGTATTGCAATGTCTCAGTTTGTTCTCGAAACTCTTGATTAAGGGTCTGCTCAAGGAGGTTTTGAAGGCCAAACCCTTTCGCGATAGCAAGCATAAGGGCTAGAAGTGGAACAATAGCTAAAAGAGTTTGATAGGTAAGCGCTGAAGCACGGATAAGCGTTCCATCATACGTGGTTCGAATACCGATATGCCACACGAACTTGAACCATTTTAACATTAGTAGGGAATCCGGTTGGGGTCTTTATGCCACTCTTTAAACACTTCAACACTTTGATCCCGAAGAAGAGGTATTGCAGGGATGAGTCTATTCTGGGGGGATTTTTTTAATTCAATGTAGAAAAAAGCGTCATCAAAGCCAATGGTCGCTGCATCTTCTTGTGTAGCTGCAAAGAAGATTTGATCGATACGAGCCCAGTAAAGAGCCGCAAGACACATAGGACACGGCTCACAGCTAGTGTAGATTTGTGCGCCTTTAAGAGAAAATGTTTTGAGGTTGCGGCAAGCCTCTCTAATGGCAACAACTTCTGCATGAGCTGTAGGGTCATTGGTCGAGGTGACCTTATTCGATCCCGTACCTACAACTTTGCCTTCAAATACAATAATTGCTCCAAAAGGGCCGCCTTGACCATGTTTTGACCCAGCACGAGCAAGTTCAATCGCTTGCTTCATGAACTGTTCGTGCTGGGTTTTGGTCATCTGGTTGCCTAGTTGGTTGTGATTACAGGGGCAAATGCTTTTTTATAGTCTTTTGCAAAGGCCTGTACCATTGAGTCAACACTTTCTGCAACTTCCTTTTGAAGCTCTTCGGGCCGGCAGCTGAGAAGAGATGCTTGCGACCAGGTGATGGCATTGTACATAGATCTGTTTCTTAAGAGCATCGACTCTTCCATGAGGCTGAGCTGAAAGTAGGTAGCGATATCAACGCCAGAAGGAATAGAACGCACACGTAAAATAAGTATGGGCTGGGTCACGTTAGCAGAAATTGTAATGTCAGAATCAGAAAGGCGTTTCATAACCATATCTTTAAGAGCATCCATGCTAAGACCATTTTTCATTTGGTCATCAGAAAGGGGTTCGATTCGGAGGTTGATTGGTTTTAATCCGCTCACAGTTTTCGGGATAGAGATCATCGTTGACTGTGGCTGAGGCGTTGGTTGAGGAGGCTGCGGCATTGGATTGCCGTCGGCAGCAAGTCTAAGTGTTGCAACAGATAGTATTGCAAGTAGAAAGAGTTTTTTCATAATCGTCCACCTTGAATTGTGAATTTCCTGTCATCAATACGAAATTTGCCTATACAATGCAAGGAAAAGTGTTTCTGTTCATATTCTTCTTGCTCCTTCACATTTAATATGAAATAATTTATAATTATAAAAAATTGTAAAAGGTAATATGATATCAAATAAAAATGTAAATATTAATTCTAGTGAATCAATTAACATCGGTTTTTTTTCTAAAGTAGGTTCATTTGTAACAAGTGCGGCTATAGCACCAGTTCTATTCCCAGTAGGGGTTTATAAGGTCATTGAAAAATCATTGCCTCTGTTAAGCGGAAAAGAGGTAGATAAAAAAAAGATAGAAAGTTCTGCCTTGATGATGGTGCCACTTGTGGGTCCGCTTTTGTCAAGCCATGTACTAAATAGTGGCAGCATTGAGGGTTTTGATAACCATTCGATCATTCAAAAGATTATTTTCGATTATATCTACGACATTCCCGCGACTATTTATAATGTTCCAACGCGCAAGGAAGGGAATGGTTTTAAACAGCAGATGCGAAGCGCTTATATTTCTCATTATAAAGATGAAGAAATGGATGAAAAGTCATCTAGGCAAATGCAGGATTACCTTGCCAATCCTACAGTTGAAAAATATCTTGAAATTGCAAAAAACGAATTGTTGCCTTCGGTGCATCGTTCTTTTGTAAAGGTGAAATCGATTGATGGCCGCATACATGATGCTCGACTTCGCCTAGCGGAGGGTAATTCTTTCGACAGTCCTACTATCGTTTTGTACCATGGTAATGGAGGCGGGCCAGATATATTTTCTAACGAAGAATGCCAATTCTACCATGATATGGGATACAACGTCTTTATACCCTCCTATGCTGGAGATCCAGTTCATCTAAATTCTGAGGCCGATAACTCTTGCAGCGAAGACAAGCTCATTTACGATGCCATGGCAGACCTTGCTTTTCTTAAAACTCTAGGCTGTCGGGTCATCTCGGTCTATGGCTATTCTCTAGGCGGCGCTCAAGCAATGAATCTCATGAAATTGATTGACGATGATATTGAGGTTCGATTTATTATTCTGGATAAAACATTTACGTCCGGATACAAAGTAGCTTCGCGCAATATAGAAAATGAATATTATTTTCCTCTTCTTCCAACCATTATTCGTGCTGCTGCCAAAGAGCAATTTGCTTTAGAACAGCAAAAGAACAAGTTAGGAGATGGTTTAAACAATAAACGTAAGCTTTTAGAGATTGCCAAAAAGAAGCCCTTTAAAAATACCAGTTTGATCTTATTCAGCAGTAAAGTAGATGAATTTGCAGGTGGTAAGAATATTTTTGGGTCCTATATTCCTAAATACAATATGAGCTTTCAATTGCAGAAAGAAGCCATTAACGCTGGATTCAAGAGTGTCCATAACCTCATGAATCCCAATGGAAAACATAGTACCTCAATCTGGGGCAGTACAAATGTTATGCTGTTTGATGAGAAGGGAAAAGAGACAACAATTAAATCGATAAACAAGTATGTGGAAGAATTGATAAAATTGAAGCAGGAGACTCAAGTACAGGATAAACAACTAGAAGAGTTAATAGTGAAAATGGAACAGCTTTAGGTTTAATCCATATCCTTATGCATATACCTTCAATTAGTGTTCTCCCAACAGAGCAGATGCCACTCGGGGCAATAGATACAATAGGTTCTGTGCTTGAAAGTGCTCTGTTAAGTCCTTTCTATATCCCACGAAAGATTACTAATATTTTCTTTAAGACACTCTTGAACATGGAGATTAATGTAAAAGAGAGTGCAAGTGCCGCTTTGTCTCTTGTGCCTGTTATCGGTCCCATGCTTTCTAATCATTATGAAAATACTGGAGGGATAGAGGGGTTTCACAATAATTCGCCGCTTCAGCAGTTTATTGGAGATGCTATCTTCTCTATCCCTGACATGATTTTTAATGCACATGAACGTTTAGGAAAAGATGTCTTCCCAAAAGAATTCAAAATAGCGTTGGATAGTCTCACGAAGGCTAAACGAAAAATTGTGGATAGCTATCTGAAAGATCCTTCCACACGAAAGTATCTCTCTCTTGCAAAGGATAAAAAGCTGAGACTTGCTATCCGTCAATTTGTTCGCATGAAGAGTGAAGATGGACGGTTTCTTGATGGGAAGCTGGTCAGGCCCAAAGGGAATAGCTTTAAAAGCCCGACTATAGTGCTTTATCATGGAAATGGAACAGGTATTGAGTGTTTTACACAGAAAGAATGCTCAATGTATCTCAAGATGGGTTATAACGTATTTATGCCTACCTATGCAGGCGATGCAGTTTATGGAGATGGCCTGAGCACAAATTGTTCTGAAAAGAAACTCAACTTTGATCTCAAAGCTCATCTAAAATTCCTTTTAGAGCTGGGCGTAAAGTGTTTTTCTGTGTATGGCCATTCGCTAGGCGGAAGCTTAGCTCTTACTTTTGCTCAGCTGATAGGTAAGGAGGCCGAAGTTTCAGCTATTATATTGGATCGAACCTTTACATCTGCCTCAGAAGTAACAGGACGTGCAGTATCAAATTTTTCCCTCCTTCCAGTGCTGCCAACAATTGTTGAGAGTATATGTAGAAAGCAGTTTGCGATTGATCAGCATCGAAGTGGATTTGGAGATGGCCTTAACAACTTGCAGAAGCTCTTAAATCTCCACAAGTTCATATCGGTTGACAAGACACAGCTGTTCATAGTTGGAGGCGGCCTCGATGTACTTATGAGCGGCAGGAACTATCTTTGTTCGTACGATTCTAAAAAGAATATGAGCTTTCAATTACAAGAAGCAGCTTCTAAAGGTGGATTTAGGAACATCCATCATATTTTCGATCATGAAGGTTTGCATGCAAGTCCTATTCTGGAAATGGAAGATGTTTCACTCATAAAGGAAAATGGAGACGAAACAAAAATTCCATCCTACCAAGCGTATCTTGAGGAGACAATTGCGGTAAAAAAATTGATCTTGAAGTAAACAAATTACGTAAATTATAATGAGTCTATAAATGAGGATTCGTCGTGAAAAACTCTGTTTCTACATCACACTGTAGGCCACAACAGGGCAACACTCATTTCTTTTATTATTGGCGCCAATTTCTTTTTAGCTGGTAAAGCCAGCTTTTCTCTTTTTTTTAAAATACATTTTTGTTGTCCCAATCGCTTCCCACCTATGGAGGATTTTATGGAAGTGCTTAAAAGCAGGTCTTGTTGTAGACCAAATAGTATAGATATTCATCTCGTTAATTCTTTATCACTCCGCTCGCTCGCCTTTTCATATTTCTATTTTTACCCCTCTTTTTATTGGCAATTCCACCTTTTTGGCTGGTAACGCCACACCCATATTTTAGCTCATAAAAGTCCGTAGACTCACTTAAGAGGCATCATTGTACTCTCTTTCGCGAGCATACGTAAAGTAATTTATTTAATTTAGGTTTTTTGTATGTCCAATATTTCATTTTCAAAAAATGTTTCACTTTTAGAGTCCTTGCAGGTCAATTTAGATGAGACGGCGACTCGAGAGGGTATTTACGTTGTTCGAAGTCTTATAAAAGTTGCAAAAGAGGCAATTTTAGGCTTAGTACAAGGCAAGTTGAATCAATTTGATGCGCTTTGCAGTGATATGGCATGCCAAGTGCGTGCAATTAGGATCGCCCTGCTCGCAAAGCAGCTCTTGGCGAATAAAGATCTATTGAATCAGATTGCGACTGCTCTTCAAGACATGATGAAGAAGTTGCATTTGCGATTCCAAAAGATGAATCTTGTAGGATTCAAGCTTAAAGGATCTCTCAAGGACAACGTTTCAGATTGCGACGTTCTTATACCTGAAGAGTTGATCTACTTTGTTCGCTGTGCTCTTTTAACAATAACAAAGCAAGAACATCCCATAAAGGTCTGCTGCCCATGCCATAAACAGCTTGTCGAGATGTCAAAAGATAAGTCGCAACCCGCTTTTGCTCGAATTTCTGTTTCTTCAAAGTCGATTAGATCTTCAAAAATTGATGCCGATCTACTAACGATCATCGAGAAAACGAAAGCTATAGTTTCAGAAATTTCATGCAAAGAGATGATTTCTCAACTTCAAGGGCATGTACTTACAAATAAGAAGCTGATGAAAGAGATCAATGTTAACAAGAGGGTTGAGCTGCCTTGCTTCTTAACTGTTCAGGGAGCACTTCAAATAGCTTCTGAAAAGAACATCCGTTTGTTGATTAAATCGATGAAGGCGAGTCATACGGTCTTGCTCAAGAAGAAAGATCCCGTCGATGTGCAGCTTCTATACTCACTTACATCTATTCAAGGTCAAATCACATCGAAACTCATATCGCTCGAGGATGTTGAAGAGGAGGAGCCACTTATAGTTATTGAGGGTCAAAGGTACGGCAAGGAGGAAACCACCCAAGAGTATGCCAAACGGTTGACGGAAGCTAATATTGTCGATGTGATCTTACAGAATGCTGCAAGGCACAATCAGTACAGTGATGAGAAGGGTGATAAGGAACTTGTGCTTGAGGAGGACAGTGATATTAAGAACCTTGTAACTCATCTTACAAACCTCTCTATCGAGGCAGATAAAAATGGCTGTTCGATGGTTGATCAAAGCCTTTTTCGGATAGTACATATTTATTCTAATACTCTTAAAGGAGAGAAAAAATGATCCGTCAAAACTGGAAGGAATTGACCTTCATTCAAATTGGAGGGGCAATATGTTTGCCCCTGCTGCTTATTGGCTTTGAAATAGGACGCAAAGTATCGTTTCTGCCGGCAGTTGGCATCTGTTTGGTCGGAAATGGCCTCTTGACCCTACTCGCTATAGCTATAGGAAAGCTTGCCGTACGTGAACGTAAAACAACGAGTGAATGCATAGCCTCAATTTTGGGGAACAGGGCACGTGTTCTTGCTTCCCTGCTTATTACAGTAAGCATGCTCTCCTGGTTTGCCATTCAAACAGAGGTGATTGTGCAGGATGTACTGCTTCTGTTTGGGCTCGATCAGTCGGTAGCTTTTATCTTCACAGCCTTTGCAACTATGTTGATGGTGAGCAGCTGTTTATATGGATTGAAGTCCATAGAGCGGCTCTCGCGTTTTGCAACCCCTGTCATGGCAATAACACTTCTCATAGCTGTAGTTTGTAAACGGGAAGGGGCATTTGCCACCTCCTTTGAAAACTTTGAAGCGCTTCAGCAAGGGTTGTTGGTCATTGTTGGTGGAACGATCATGGCGATCATTGATCTTCCAACCTTCTTTCGAACAGCCCATTCGGAAAAAGAGATTACTAAAGCATCTGTTGCAAGCTTTCTAGTTGGGGTCTCCTTCGTTGAGATCATGGGTGCATGGCTTTCTGCAGGTACAGAATCGGAGAGCCTCATGGAGACGCTTCTGATTTCTCAAGCGTATCTCTGGAGTGTATGGATTGCTGTTTTCATCTTTTTAGCTGGCTGGACAACGAACGTTGCCAATCTCTACTCGGGTGGAATGGCCCTTACATCTCTTCTTCCGAAGTTGAGTGAAAAGAGAGGGATATTATTCATAGGAGCTTTGGGACTCATGCTGTCGCAAATTCAACTGCTTGGTCGTATAGAACAGATACTTGAAGCCATTGCCGTTACAACAATTGCACTTGGCGCTGAACTTGCACGCGCCTCTTTTATGCGTTCTGTAAATAGACGCGCCTCGTGGGTTGCAGTTGTGGCTGGAACGCTGCTGGGAATTGTTGAATTAGTATTGGGGAGCGCCATGTTTGGCTCCTCCCTTTTGGATGTATTTATAGTCACGCTTCTGCTCTCGCAGCTATTGCAGAAGCAAATGAGGTATGAAGATGAAGTTAGAAGTTCATGACTTAGACGATTTAGCGTTGGGGGCAACCCTATTGGGTTCGGGCGGAGGCGGCGATCCCTCGGCGGACTTGCTTTTGGCAAAAGAGATGATTCAGGCGATAGGTTCTATTGACTGCGTTTCAGTTGATGAGATCCCGGATAGCGCAGATATCATCACCGCAGGCTCTATTGGAGCGCCTCTAGTGTCTATTGAAAAGCTCACATCCGATGGGGAGTGGAGGCGTGCTGCAGAACTTCTAGGTACGAAGTTTTGGGGGATTGCCTCTGCCGAAATTGGAGGCTCGAATGCCTTTGCAGGAATCATTGCTTCTATTGAATGCGGAGCTCGATTGATCGATGCCGATACTTTGGGAAGGGCATTTCCCTACGTACACATAAGTTCTTGTGTAGTACATGGTGTGAGCCCATCTCCTTCAAGCGTGGTAGGAGGCCAGCACGACGGAGTGGTTATTCATTGCACAACGCCGCAGATGCTGGAAGCCTTAGCAAGGCCTCTAGTAACCGTATTGGGCTCGACAGCTTCAGGGCTTTTGTATCCGATGCGAGGTGCAGTAGCTAAAAGAGCTCTTGTGAGAGGAAGCGTGAGCCGAGCAATTGCTTTGGGTAAGCTTTTAAAAAAATCTAAGACGGTTGCTGAATTTTTGACACAAGTTCCATCAAAGCATCTTGGCCGAGGAGTAATTGTTGATATTATTCAGCACGTTGAAGATGGGTTTTTACGAGGTGAAGTTGTTGTTGAATGCGAGACAAGCAGGATTCGGGTCGATATTCAAAACGAGTATCTTATAGTTCGCGATGACAGGAAGGTGTTGGGAACAACGCCTGACATCATTGCACTTCTTGATTCCAATACTTTGAAGCCTATAGCGAGCGATCAGGTTCGTTTTGGAATGAGTGTGGATGTGGCGATGATTGCAGCACCATCAATTTGGAAAAGCGCTGAAGGGCTTACGCTTACTTCACCGAAAGCTTTTGGATATAACGTAGAGGCGGTATTATTATGTATAGATTAGGAATAGATGTAGGCGGAACGAATACAGATTTCGTCCTGCTTGATAGGCAAAATAAAATTGTTTCCATGCGGAAGCAATTGACGACGAAGAGCATTGACGATGGGATTATCAAGGGTATTTTAACCCTTGGCGTTAATCCGCAACAGATTACGCAGATCTATGTGGGAACGACGCATGCTTTAAATGCTCTTTTAGAAGCCAAAGGCTTGCTTCCGACGGGACTTATCAGAATTGCAGGGCATAACCCTAAGGTATCTCCTGGAGCGGGGATACCTCCTCGATTGAAGAAGGCTTTCTTTGTCGGAGGGGTTACTATTTCTGGCGGATTTGAGTGCGATGGACGGGAGATTTCTCCCTTTCAAGAAGATGAGCTTTTGCGTGCTGTCGATTCATTGGTTTTAAAGGGGGCTCAAGGTATTGCGCTTGTAAGTGCTTTTGGCTGCATTTATCCTGCGCATGAACAAAAAGCTCTAGAAATTATCAGACAGCACTACCTTGATCGAATACAGGTGAGCATGTCGTCGAACTTTGGTTCGCTTGGATATATCGAACGTGAAAATGCAGCGGTACTTAACAGTGCGCTCTTCTCAGTAATTAATTGTGGCTTTTCGAGAATTCAAGAACGGTTGAAGGAGATTACCTCTGCAGAGCTCTTTCTGGTTCAAAACGATGGGAGCCAAGTGGCCTTCGAGGAGGCAAAGAAGATGCCGATTCTTACACTCTCTTGTGGTCCAACAAACTCAGGTAAAGGCGGCTCGATCTTAGCAGGAGAGGATACATGCATTGTTGTGGATGTTGGAGGAACCTCTACCGATGTGATTCGGGTTGAAAAGGGTTTTGTGAAAAGAAGTTCCGGAAATGTTGTCATTGCAGATCTTTCGCTCCAATTCTCTGCTCCTGATGTGGTTTCCCTTGCTATAGGCGGAGGGAGCATTGTCGATGGCGATCAGGTGGGCCCTTCAAGTGTTGCCTCAAGCCTTATGACAAAAGCACGCTGTTTTGGTGGTGATGTGGAAACGCTGACTGATCTTGGGATATTGCTCGGGCATCTTCAAATAGAGGGAGCGGATAGTTCGAAGATAGGCATGTCAAAAGAGAACGGCGAAGCGCTTCTCGATAAAGCCGCTCGCCGTATTGCCGATGCAATTACTCTTGTTCGAGGAGAGAGGCAGGATCTTCCCTGTGTGATAGTTGGAGGGGGTGCGCCGATCATTTATTCAAGCCTCAAAAAAATAGTGAATCACCTTTGCACTCTAGATGTAAGCCAGTCATTTGGCATTGCCAATGCTCTCGGCGCTATACATTCTGAGGTGGGCGGAATATCAGATGGAATTGTCTCTTTCGACGAACGGGAGAGGCTTTTGCCAGAGCTTATCGACCTTGCCAAAGAGCGAGCTATTGCAAAGGGGGCAGATAGAAATTTCGTGAGAGTGGGTGATATAGCTATTACTCCTTTTGCCTATTCCAAAGAGCGATTAGCAAGAATATCAATTGCTGTGTCTGGTCCCAGAGGTTCATGAATGTGCGAGCTTTCGATAAATATTTAAAAGCGGTAAACTATTGTGCCTATTGCAAAATTATTTGGATGGTTATGAGTTCTTCTCAGTCTATTTCAGAATTGAATAGTATATTTTCAAGTTTCATAGAACATCCTGAGGAATTTTATCCTCTCTTAATGGATGGTGTGATATCGACCAGCTCAAGTTCGTTTTATACTTCAGATGAAAAAATACAAGAGTTTATTACTAAGATATTTACAGATAGAGTTCCAGATGTAACTTCTGAATATAAAGATTTTCTCACGACTTTAAAAAAATATTTTCGCAATACCACCAAAAAACTCGATCAAACCCCAATCCAAAAGCCAGACATTCTACAATTAATCGATTGGGAATGCCAACGTAAACCGAGGAGTGAACGAAAAGTCGGTTTTCATTCTCAAACTGAGCATCAAATATGTAGCTACGAAGAAAAAGCTTTCTATACATATAGCAAGGATGTTTTGCTTGAAAAGCCGACCCCATCTGGAGTTTTTTCACTCATAATACCTGACTGGAAAGCGCAGACAGATACGCAGAATATTTCATTTTTGAGCGACCATCTGCAGATGTGCTTAGAGTATCATGCAACTATTAAGCACTTAAATATTATTCCCAACTTAGTACAGGGCTATGAATCAGTATTAAGAATGATTATTGGCGATAGCGAATTAGCACGTGCCATTCATAAGGTGCCTGAGGGCAATGGAATAAAGGTTTCAGAAGTTGATAAGGCCGAAGTGCTCTTCAAGAATTTAACTACTCTCAAAGGCACAATTATTTCTTCAATCATTGACGAGGCGGCAAAAGATTCGAACCAAGAAATTGCAATTTCATCTACGACAATGAAAGATCTTGTAGCAAAGGTTAAGACACCAAATGCAGTTGATCTGGTAGCATTAGTTTCATGGGATGAACTTGAATTGATTACGGAAGAATACAACCGTACCTCTTGGGAGGGCGAGAAGCTCTTTAAAGTGTCTAAGTTCGGAGAGTATGAGCGAGCGGCTGCTGAGATTGTGCTTACAGGCTATTTTTTACCTGCAAATCAAATAGTTGATGAGAGATTGGGTGAATTCTTCAAAGTAACGAGTACATGGACTTTAAGGTTGATTTCTCAGAATTGTGCAAACTTGTATGTCAAAGATAAATTCTTGCTTGGGTTGATCGTTCCCTGGCTTATGTCTAGACCAGATTATGCTAGATCTGCATTTGAGTAGAAGTAAGCAATTTCTATTTAAAAAAGTGCTACTCTTCGTAGACGTGTTTTCGATGAGCAACTTTAACAATACAAATAGTTAAGGTGCTGTCTTTAATGTGATAGATGACTCGATAGGTACCAACGCGAAATCTAAAAAAACCATGCCAGATGCCCAGAACTCGACTTTGTTCAATTTTGGTGGCGCTTTCTCAGTAGAGAGCCTCCATCTGTAATTTAATTTTTCAGGATGGCGTGTTCAAGCCGATCCTGATAAATTAAATTACACCTAGAAGCACTCTACAGAGAAATCGTCCCACCAAAATTGAACAAAGTCGAGTTGAAGTGCTACAACACCGCTTGGTCTTGGATTGAGTGAGAGTTTTTCGATCTTGTGTATAATGCGCGCTTGATCAGCTTTAGGTATATGTTTTAGTGATTTCTCAGCATCTTTGTCAAAGATGATTCGGTACGTCATAAGCCTAGATTTTTCTCACTTTGTCTAGAGCTATTCCGCCCTCTTTCTTAATGCGCTCCATAGCAATTTCAGCATCTCGGATATCTTCTTCATCTTCAAATTCTTGCAACATATCTTCGATAGATTTGTCGCCATATTTTTCATG
>JABDGV010000010.1:0-266 GCA_013285825.1 Bacteroidota bacterium | reverse complement strand
ACAAGTTCTTGGAAAGAGACACCCTTTACAGCAGCCACAGCTTTTAGACGCTTATGTTCTTTTGAAGAGAAATCAACAGTTGTTCTAATTTTCCGTGTCCGAGGCTTTTTTGGATGAGTTTTCATGCTTTATCCCTCACAAGTACTGAATCTATACAAATCAGTATTTACTACATTTACGTATGTTACACCAGAATCGGAATTTGTGGTATCAACAATTTAAAACCCTATGTTTTCAATATGGAATATCAGTGCGAGCCTAGAGCA
>JABDGV010000009.1 GCA_013285825.1 Bacteroidota bacterium | reverse complement strand
AGAGCTGAAAGATCCAGCAAAATCGAATGTAGCAATTGATCTCGTAGAGCAAAAAGGAGCGGATAGGAGAGAGGGAAAGTATACAGTAACAACAACATTAGCGACAGGCGGTGAATTAGAGGGTCGTCTTAATGAAAAGCCCTTAACTTTTGAACAGGGCATTAGTGTTTGCACTGATTTGAGCAAAGGATTGTTTGAGCTGCAGCTCACTGATCATCTCCATAGAGATTTGAAGAACGAAAATGTCTTACTCTATGGAGAAGGCGACAACATACACGCCAAAATAATTGATTTAGGCAAAACTAAAGAGGTAAAAGAGGGTGAAACAGTCAAACATACTGGTAATCCTCGATATATGGCTCCTGAGGGAGTGGATAGTCAGAAGTCCGAAGTGTATAGCCTATTTATAATGCAAATGCGTGTTGTGGAAGCTCCCTTCCTCAAGGAAGAGGGTTTGGATACATTGGTTCCCCTCGGTGAGCAATTAGATAAAACCGAAAACCCTGGAAAATCAAAGGGTTTTGAGAAGTTCCTCGTCATGAATAAAGATTGTTTTCAGACAGCAGCTAAATCTATACATGCAAAAATTCGATATTGGGGTGGTTTTATCGAAAAAGCTGTAGGGAATCCCAAAGTTCAAGACACAACGAAGCTAGAAAAAGCGCAGGAACAAGCTTGGAAGTATGTTGATGCTCTGGAAGATAAGCTCATCAAAGCACAGCTTAAAAAGCTTCATCCTGAAGTTAATCCAAAGGATATCGACGCCATCAAAGATATCAAGAGTGATCGTAGGTTTTCTTCCGACCTTGATAAGCCCATGTTCATAGCTATCGAGGATCAATGCATGTTATGGAAGCAGATGGCTTCATCAAAGCCTGCTGACAGACCAACGATGGGGGATGTCTATCAGAGGCAAAATTCGATTAAACAAATGATAAAGCCACACGCTCCTTCTTAATCCCTTCTTAATCCCATCTTAATCACTGTTTTTTACAATTTATCAAAATATTTAATGGTATTGCTATGACTTATGTTTTTCGCCATGCTCCGCGCGTAGAGCATATTCCTCAAACAGCTCCAATTGCAGATATACAAAATAATACGCCAGTACAACAGCCTAGGATTAAGATCTGCTGCAGTCAAGAATGGGTACCGCCCATTTCCCCTGAGCAGCGTTTTCGTCAAAAAATGGGCAAAGACGGGATTGGATCCTCAAGCTTTTGATATTGCTCCCGATTGTGTTCGATTTCTCCTTGAGACGAAGATGGCGTTTGTTATGGGTTCCCTTAACCATCCAGAAACGGATGAAGTGGGGCTGCGCGTCAAGGATGGCCATGTAGAGCTGATGGTTGAGGGCAAGTTCATCTCCTGGGCTGAGTTTCAAACCCGCTTTCAGTATGATCCTGCACTTTGGCATAACATGCTTGTCGAAAGGACTCCAGAGCTTGCGATATGGACTTTCGTCTCTCCTCGGCTTGGCGGTTTTGTCAAAAATCACCCGTATAACTACACCAAACCTTTTCCAGTTGATAAGCTGACCCCTGAAGAGTTGGCACGTGTTCGACAAGAGGCATCCCGCGATCCAACCAACCCCAAGAAGCCCGAAGCAATTGTCCAGGTCTACACAACGCCTGGAGGCGAGTATGGAGGAAATGGCTGTTTGAACGCGATGGGTGGAGACGGCGAGTATGGACCATCTCACTATGCTGTACAGATAATTACTCCAGAAGGTGAAGTCTATTCCATGTCGCACGGCATGGATAAGGGTGAGTCAGATATTCCTGGCCAATGGGCCATTCTCAGCACAAGGCAGGGGCGTGTGGTAATGGGTGATTATGATCTTTGGCGCCCCTATAAACAGAGGCTCTTAACCTCTCTGCCCATGACTCGCCAGGATTTGGACAATGTTTTTCAGGAAATTGAGCAGAAAAAAAATGCCCCTTTTAGCTTTTTAAAGTATAACTGCGGCTCTTTTGCAGCGAGTGTGCTTTCGGCTGCAGGCTATCCTGTCGACATTAAAACGCAGATTGAAAATTTTATCTTTCCTGCCTTCTTGGGAGGTATTAAAAATATCCCGGTTTTGGGTCCAATATTAACAACTGTCACCACAAAGGTTTGTACAGTTGCAGCCAAGATCTGGAATTTCATTCCATCAGCCATTCGGACTGTTATACGATCTGTTTTTATGGCCGTTACTGCACCCATTTGGTTTGGCTTTAGACTCATCCGAAATCTTGGCATTCTTCTCGCCATGGGCTGGCACCAGACGCCGAGAGCTAAAGAGAATTTGCAACGGGGCGCTTTTGATGGAAGGCCAATTAAAAATTTCTGGGATTTATTCAAAGAGGAAACCGGGTATTTTCAATCTAACGTAGAGTTCATGAAATGGCAAAAGAGACATCCTCTGACTCGCACACTCCAGGGAACGCCCGTTACCAGGATACAAGTGTAACGCTTGCTCTTTTTGAGAAGCGTCCAGGAAACAAGAGAGAACCGCTTACTCCTGCACTTCTTTTTCAAGAGTTTGGAGTGGACTACGTAGGAGATGTCCCGACAGTTCCTCTTCTGGTGAAGATTGCCTCAGAAGAAAAGGGCTATGGGCTCTTTGCACTTAATGCAATTACCTCTGGAACTGAAATTGGCATCTACACAGGCAAGCTGCGAAAAATTGATCTTTTGATCCCCCAAATCAATCCCTACTGCCTTCTCTATCCCACACGATCAGGCATTCGTCGCCAGATCATCGATGGCTTCCGATATGGCTCGCTCATGCGTTTTTTAAACCACAGCGATGAACCCAATGTGGGAGTCTCATGGGTAAAAAATGGGCCTTACATACCGCATATCATCACTATTCGCGATGTCTCTCCAGGGGAAGAGCTGACTATATCGTACGGCAATAATTTTAAATTTTGAAAACTCTTCCAAATTCGAAATTGGCTTCCTCGTCCATTTTCTGGGTAATAATTGAGGCCATCACAGGAAGAGCGTGGGCGAGTTTGATGAACTCCATAGGTTCTTTTAACTTTGCATTGATCATCTGAATTTTCTTAAATAGATTTGTAAGTTCTGTACGTATTTCTGAAGAGAAGTCGAATGTAACTCCATTTTCTTTAAGCAGACTGCAGGAGTGCTCTATAAGCTGGAGCATATATGCATGGTCGTGATTCAACAAAATCTCTTGAGCTGTTTTTTTTGCATGAAGGATGTTCTGAATGTCTTCTATACACTCTTTATCCTCAAATTGTTTGAGGACATCTGGAATTGAGGTGCATGTATCGGGGTGAAGAACGCAATTGTTTAAGATCTTTGAGTATTGTTTAATTACCTGAGTAGTGTGTGACAAGCCATCAGTGGGTATTTGTTGGATATGTTGAGATAGCTTGTCAGGAATGGGTGTCTCCTCAGGCTTATTCTTTTGAAAGAGCTGAATCAATGCGTCGACAAGAGTTGTAAATATGTGAGTTTGGGGTTTTTCGTCGACAAAGCGTTGATATTGATCGCTGATCGTATCGTTACTTGTAACTTTTTTCATCGAAGATGCGTGATATTTTTAACATCTGTTTGAGGTTCGTGGTCATGATGTAGTGATCCATTTCACGATTAATGTTATTACAAGGGTAGGTTTGTGTCAGTACATAAGCGATTTCTGGAACTGTTTGTACTAAGTGAATGAGATCAAGCCCATCTTTCTTGGCATCATTGAGTTTTAAAATACCCTTTAAAAATTCTAAAAGAGCTTTACGCAGCTCTCCCAATCGCTCATTTGGAATTTGCGCTTCAACGATAATTGAGATAAGCGACTTTATAATATTGGTGCTCCATTCATGGATATTATATTCGCTGTATTTGAGTTGTGAAAGAGGTTTATTCATAAGGAGAATCTCTTTCAAATCTCTCATAATGTGAGAAGCAGATATGCTGTATTTAAGTGCTTCTGAAAAGGTGGATGAATATTTGATACTCTTTAAACTTGCTGTGTAGTCTTTGATAAACGAGATAATAAGGCCAAGAGACTCTTTTTCAGATTTTGCCACCACTTCTTGCAAACGAACTTTACATGATTTCAGATCTTGAGCGTGTAAAGCACTACTCTTAGCAGCTTTGAGTTCTTCCTCTTTGAGCTCTTTGTCATTCAAAAACAGATTGTTAAAGAGGTCGGTAAGAAAGTGTATGCTCTTAGGTTCTCTCGAATAAGGAACATCATATCTTTGTTGAGCACCGTTCCACCTTGTGGATTCATATCTAGAAGTAATTAATACATCTCTCATAAATAATGGTTCTCCAGATCCCTCCTTTCTGATACACTTTTGCAAATTAATTTTATAACCTGAGTTTTGGGTTCATCACCCAGAACTTTAGTTGATCTCGAAGGCAATTTTCGAAAATCAATCCTCAAAGATGGCTATGGCCATCTCTTTCGGGTTGATTTTCGAAAATTGCACTACGATCTCCTCTAAATTTCAGGCGATAAACCCAAAACTCAGGTTAATATTGTATGTCTCATTCAACAAAGAGCATTCTGGTAGGCTCGTTGTTGGTCGCAGGAACGTCTATTGGTGGCGGGATGCTTGGGCTTCCTGTCGCAACAGCTCCTGGCGGTTTTTTGCCCTCCCTTATTTTCCTCCTTCTCTCTTGGGCATTTATGACCTCTACTGGGTTGATGCTTGGCGAGCTTTGCTGCCGTCATGGCGGAAGACCAAACCTTGTGACTCTTGCTAAAGAGGCTTTAGGAAATTCGGGAAGAGCGTGGGCTTGGATTCTCTCTATCTTTCTCTTCTCAACATTGATAATTGCTTATCTTGTAGGCCTTGCAGGACTTATTGGTCGTCTTTTTGGCATTGATGCGAGCTCTTTGATTATTTGGGTAGCTATCGGGGCCGCTATTGCTCTTTGGCCTAAATTTCAACTTCTTCTCCGCTTGAATACGCTCTTCATGGCGATCTTGTTTGGGGCCTATGCTCTTTTCGTCTTCGTAGGCATTCCCCATATTCAAGGCCACTTGCTTGAAAGAGCTGTTTGGCTCGATGCCCCCTTTGCTCTTCCAGTTCTTTTCACCTCCTTTGGCTTTCAGGGGACGGTTCCCTCCCTTGCATCTATTATGGACTACGATTCAGCCAAAGTGCGCCGTTCTATACTGATTGGCACAGGGATTGCTCTTGCTGTCTATATTCTCTGGCAGGCGATTTTATTGGGTGTCGTTCCTTATGCAGGCGGGCTTGAAATAGCTGTTCGAGAAGGGCAGGATGCAATAGCTCCTCTTGCCCATCATGTACAAGCTCCCCATCTCTTTGCTGTGGGTGAAGTGTTTGCATTTGCAGCGATTTCTACCTCGCTTTTAGGGGTAGGCCTTGGGCTTTTGGATTTTTTTGCAGATGGTTTAAAGCTCTCTTTATCAAAACCGCTGCATGCACTTGGCTTGATTGCGCTCATCTTAGTTCCAACAACCGTAATCGCCGTCAATAATCCTCACATATTTTTAAGCGCTTTAGGCGTTGCTGGCGGTATTGGCTGCGCTCTTCTCTTAGGACTACTTCCTCTTGTTCTTGCCATTCGTAAAAAGGCCCTTTTTGGAATCTTTCGCAAGAGATACGTGCTTTGCCTTCTCTTTGCCTTTTTACTATTTGAACTTTGCATAGAGGCATATAATCTCATATGAGCTCCAAAGAAACGCATATACACATTGATCGATTAAGAGATGGCGAAGAAGAAGAGCTCGCTTGCGTATTGGATCCGGTTTTTTTAGATCTCAAAGACGATCCCGATCTTTCCTGCACGAAGCCAATTGATGTATCTGGCGCTACCTATATCGCAGGAGATTTCCTCATTGTCGAGCTGAGCTGCGAGGTTGAATTCTCTATTCGCTGTGCTGTCTGTTCAGAGATGTTTCCCTATATAGTTACTCTTGATCACGTGCGATTTGAAAAGCCTCTTGAAGAAATTCGCGGCAAGGTGTTTGATTTTCAAGATCTCTTGCGAGAAGAGATACTTGTGCAGATCCCTCACTTTGCGCTCTGTGGCGGATATAGCTGCAAAAATCGCAAGCAAGTAGAAAAATTTTTGGCTAAAGAAAAACAAGAAGATGTATTTCGCCCCTTCCAAGATTTGTTGGAATAAGGTAAAATCTCGTGAAAATTAAGAGCCGTTTGAAAAACTCCGGCTACTGGGATTTTTTTTAGATGTTTTCAACCATAGAATGTATGGAGATCGAAGGAAACCCTTTAGGGTTTTTGAGATCGAATACGTCTATGGTCGAAAAAAGATACAAAAATCCGTTGCCCGAGTTTTGCAAACGGCTCAACTAGAGATAGAATATTTATGGCAGTACCACGTAATCGTCATTCAAATGCTCGCAAGAATTCCAAGCGAGCTCACCATGCAAAGAAACCGAAGACTTTAGGTTCTTGCAAAAACTGCGGCACGAAGAAGATGCCCCATGTCATATGTCCTTCATGCGGGACCTATCATGGACGAACAATAGTTCAAGCAGCAGCGGCAGCTGAGTAATCCCACTTGAAAGTTCATGTAGACCTCATGGGGAGTGAAACTCCACCTGAGGTCCTCATACCTTCCGTTTTGAACGTTATTCAAAAATGGCCCTCGTTCTCTTTTCTTCTCTATCTTCCTGAAACTCTTTCTGTTCCTACTCTTGAAAATGTTACAGTCATTACATGCTCTCAAAAAATTGCCATGGATGATGAGCCTCGAAAAGCAATCAAACAAAATCCAAAATCAAGCCTCGTTCAAGCGTTAAAGGGCATATCAGCAGGTGATGGGTTTATCTCTTGCTGCAATACGGGAGCTTTTGTTTTAGCATCTGGTTTGTATGTTTCTAAGCTTCCAGGTGTCCATAGGCCAGCTCTCGTTGCCGAAATGAGCCTTTTACAGTCGCCCGTCTACATACTAGATGTGGGAGGAACAGCTCAAAGAGCGGCACAGCAATTGCAGGAGTGGGCATATTTGGGCAAAGGATATGCTGAAGCTCGCGGTACTCGATCTCCTAAAATTGGCCTTTTGAATATCGGTGTTGAAGAAATGAAAGGCGCTGAAGAGCATAGAGAGGTTGTAGAGAAACTTTTCTCTATGTCTCATTTTGTTGGTAATATTGAGCCGCAGGATATTTTGTCCGGCAAGGTCGATGTGGTCGTAACGGATGGGTTTTCAGGCAATATTTTACTCAAATCATTTGAAGCGATCTCTTTGTACTGGCTCTCTCAAATGCCAAAAGGGGACGTTAGAACTTCCATTCAATCTAAGATGTCAGACTCCATGCAACAAGGAGCTCTCCTTGTCGGTTATGAAGCCTATTTAATGAAATGCCACGGCTCTTCATCACAAGACACCTTTGCAGGTGCTCTTACAAAGCTACTATCTTTAATGGAGAGATCAACGATTGATAAGCTTAAAGAGCATCTTTTAGTTGGTCAGGCATAACTTCCGGACCATACTGAACCGTTACTTTTGAGAATGGTTTTGGGATTTCAAACCTGTCCCAGCTGTTAAGCCTCCACATCTTTTCTGCTTTCCAGGTGAAGGGAATAATCGACGCGCCTGCCTGCTCTGCGACATACAAGGTACCAGCTTTAAGTACATGTCTTGGCCCTCGAGGGCCATCTGGTGTAATAACTAGGCAATCACCTCTTTTTACAACTTCCACCATCAAGCTTGCAGCATCGTGGCGAGCATCATGCCGTACTCGAAGAGCATGAAAGCCTTTGTGGGAGTTAACGAGGCGGGCAGGGACATTCCCATCTTTGCTGTAGCTTACGACCACTTGGAAGGGCCGAGTTTTATTCAATAAATGGAAGAGGGGAAGCATAAAGAGTTTGTTGTGCCAGAGAGCCAGGAGTACAGGTCTGTTTTGCCGAAGGAGTTCCTCGAACTCTGTTTTGCCGCGTACTTCAATTCGTAGAGTACTGATGTACATGTGGATGAGGAATTTGAGAGGATAGAAGAAAATACTCAATACGATATTCACTCAAAACTCCTCCTCTATAGCAAGGACCGCTTGTGTGATTGGAGATTCTGCCGGTGTGCATCCTTGTCGAACAGTTTCAAAGGAGGCCGGAGTTTTATTTTTCAGGATGCGAATAAGGTCTTGAGCAATGGCAGCAGGTGAAACGGGAGGGTAGATGTGTTCTGAAAAAAGTTTCTTGCCCGAGATAATGTTGGGAAGGGAAAAGAGGCTGATCTTTGGCTTTAAGATGTACTTAATAAAGAGATAATCTATTTGGTTCATGCGGTAGGTGACGACCGCTTCTGTTTCATGAAGAGCAAGCTCTAAAGTAACTGTTCCCGATTTTGCTAAAGCGCCGCTCGCTTGAGACATAAGAGTGTAGCGATCTTTTTCAGGTACCAGGTCGGCTTCAAGATTGAAGCTTTTGATAGTTTCAGTGATCTCATTTTGCTCATCGTTTGTTAATCCAGGAGCAAGGGAGACTGCGATTTTATGGGGCTCGAGCTCTTTGAGTGCCAGCTGTACTGCTTGGAGTTGCAACTTCAAGTTCTTCTTAATTTCTTTCGGCCTGCTTCCAGGGAAAAGGGCGATAAGCTTTTCACGAGGAATGAGAGACTTTTGTAGATTTTCGACCATCGGGTGGCCAACCCACAAAGTTTTGAGGGAGCTGTTGGCAAAGTAGGCTGGTTCAAAGCTGTAGAGCGTTAACAGCAGGTTGAAATATTTAGCAAAGGCATCGACCCGTTTTTCACCCCAAGCCCAAACAGAGGGAGCAACCATCTGGATGATTTTCCCTTTAAAGCCTGATTTTCGAACAGATTTTGCAAGCCTTAAGCTAAAGGATGGGCTGTCGACACAAAGAAGAGTTGCATTCGGGTATTGTTTGAGTACTTGTTTTAGCTTTCGAAAGCAGCTCCAGATAGTTGGAAGCTTTAAGAGAACTCCTGAAAGACCCATAACGCGCAATTTTTGCATATCGAAGAGTGTTTCAACACCAGCTTCTGTAAGTTTTGGTCCAGTGACTCCCACAAACCGCATATAGGGATGACGCTGTTTTAACTTAAGTATAATCTTGGAAGCTATCAGATCTCCGGAAGGTTCAGTTGCTACAACGCAAAAGAGGGGTTCAGATGATTTTTCTCGGGCGAGCAGCTGCAGGTTTCGAATGTAGGGGATGAGGGCAATGCTGGGTCCTACAAGGTTTACAATGTCTTTGAGATAGAGAAAGTAGGAGGAGGCTAAGACTGCACCAAAAAGGCTGATCCACCAAAAAATTGGGGGTAGAATGCTAGCTTTTGCCTGTTCTGCTTTCCACCACTGAATCCAGAAGCGAAGAGAAAAGGCGCCTATGCCGAGCGTTCCTATAAGATGGACAAACCCGGGAACTTGCGTCTGTTTTCCAATTCCTGCTGGACGGATCCAGGTTTCTGGATCTTGGAGGATGAAGAGGGAGGTTGTGACGAGGGCAGCAATCCCGAGCAGAATAAAGACCATTTTGAGCGGTTTTTTATGGCTGCCCATAAGGTTTAAATTTCGCCAAGCTAACACCATATGTAGAGAGTTGAGCAGGCACATGGGAAACTGGATCTGAATCAAGGTGTGGAGGAAGAGTAGGAGGTTTCCAGAAAAGGAAAGATACCAGAACGCTTTGGGAACGACGCTTCTTTTTTGCCTTTCACTTGCATACCATTGAACGAGGAAGCGACTGCCAAAAGCAATGGAGGAGAGAAAGCCAAAAGGGTAGAGGGCAGATCGGAGTGCTTCAGTGATCATGCTCTTTAACCCGTGTCATGCGTCTTTGAAATTCTTTTATCCAGACTGAGAGGATGGACTCAAGATCGTGGTCTACATGGGCTCGAAGTTTAAGTAGGTCGAGGGCAAGTTCAAAGTCAAAATGGGTAGTAAATCGAGAATGCAACTTTACGGCGCTCTTCATCGGTGTCAATTTGAATTGATGAACAAGGGCGAGGTGGCAGAGGGCAAGAGTTCTTTTTGGAAAGTGCGAGAAGGAGGATGAGCTGATGCCATGAAGAAGCGATTGCGAAAGGTTCGCAATTTCATGGATGGAGGGGGCAACCCCTCGGTCATGAGTAAGCTGCGCGATTTCTTGTTCCAAAATGGGGAAGACTAAAGCTGCAAGTTGAATTGATCGATCCAGGACATACTTATTTTCTTTATGAAGAGCGTCGAGCGCTTTTAAGTAGTTTTGAGCTAACTGTTTGGTTTGGGTTGTGTGAAAGTGTTCAAAACAGGGGAAGAGCAGCTTTAAAAAGCCAAGGTCATTCATCAAGTGAAAGAAGGGGGCTGCTTTTTTTGATTCGAGCATCTTAAAGATTTCTTCGAGAACACGTGCAGGAGCGCTTTTTAAAATTTCATCTTTGCAGAGAGTTAAGGCTTTGGCGGTTTTTGGCTCGACTGTAAATCCATGAAGCCTTGCTTGGAATTTGATAAGACGAATCATTCGAACAGGATCTTGCTGGAAACGGGCGATTGGATCGCCAACTGTTTCAAGAATCTTTGCTTGAATATCTTTAATCCCGCCGACGTAATCGATAACCTCTTCAGTGTGGGGATCAAGGTAGAGAGCGTTAATAGTAAAATCGCGTCTTAAGACATCTTCTTCTTCGCTTCCCCAACGATTATCCCGCACGATTAGTGCGCCTGTGGAAGTATCGCCAGCTCGAAACGTGGATATTTCGAAAATCTTGTTCTTAACCCGTAGGTGGGCAAGTCTGAACCTGCGGCCAATAAGGAGGCAGCGTTTGCCGAAGAGCTGTTTGATCTCTTCAGGCTTTGCCGATGTCGATATGTCAAAATCTTTGGGGTGCCCGCCGAGAAGTAGATCGCGCACACCGCCGCCAACAATATAGGCGGCATATCCTGCCCTTTGGAGTTGCAGAACAGCGTCAAGCGCATCTGGATCAACATCAGTTAGCGAGCAATTCCATTTGCTCAGTGGATATTTTTTAGGTGTCATGTGAATAGTATAAATCACCAATATTTAATTCGCACTCATGTATAA
The DNA here is from genome assembly GCA_013285825.1 of Bacteroidota bacterium. Lineage (GTDB taxonomy): Bacteria > Chlamydiota > Chlamydiia > Chlamydiales > FEN-1388 > JABDGV01. Next base: position 30,833 of record JABDGV010000009.1, on the reverse strand, counting down.
TGTATTATGACGAAAAATATTAGTTTATGTGCCCACAAGTTTCTTGCAGCCCTTGGTATTTAAGGCGTTCTTTTCTTTTTATCATTGCGATTTTTTTTGCAGTTGTTGCGGCTTGGAGCAGACTGCCATTCGTAATGCAAGTGGCAACAGCAATCGCCGACGTTTTTATGCGGCTTCTTCGTTTGGTGAGCGTGCCGATTCTCTTTTTCTCTGTCGTTTCGGTCTTTTCATCACTTGATGGTCAAGCGCACGCAGGAAAAGTTACTCGCCTGATTACTCGCTATACGATTTTAACGACTCTATGCGCCTCTTGTGTCGCTCTTCTTTTTGTTCATCTTTTTTCCCTCACCTCTCATACAGGTCCGATTGCAGCACAAGCAGTTACTACGGAAGTGAACCAATTTAATTATGCTGAATGGGTGCTCGACGTTGTTCCATCGAATATTGTCAGACCCTTTGCAGATAATAATGCTATTGCTGCTTTGCTTGTTGCTCTTCTGCTTGGCTACTCAGCTTCAAAACTTCCCGAAGAGCAAAAAGTTCGTGTCCACCATTTGTTTAGTTCTCTCTATAGTCTTTTGATGCAGACAACGCTCTTTATTGTCCGTTTTGTGCCCATAATTTTGTGGGCTTTTTTGACTATTCTTTTTGGTCAAATTTCAGACATGAAAGCCTTTGGAGATATCATCCGATTTTTTGTGGCGGTTCTTGCTGCAAACTTGGTTCAAGGGCTTATTATCTTGCCGCTTTTCTTGAAGCTGAAACGAATAGAGCCTTGGAAGCTGATGAAGGCCTTTTCTCCCGCTTTAAGCATGGCCTTTGCAACCAAATCATCGAGTGCTACAGCTCCTATGGCAATCGATTGCGCAGTGAATCGAGCAGGCTTAAGTAAGAATATCGCGAGCATCTCATTTCCTCTCTGTACATCGATTAACATGAATGGCTGTGCTGCCTTTATCTTGACGACAGTTATTTTTGTAGGCTCTGGCGAGGGTGTCGTCTTCTCAGGACTCGATCAATTTCTCTGGATATTCATTGCGACCATTGCTGCAATTGGAAATGCGGGCGTGCCGATGGGCTGCTATTTTCTTTCTTGCGCCCTGTTGTCTTCAATGAATGTGCCGCTTTATTTAATGGGCGCCATCTTGCCGCTGTATGGAATTATCGATGCTGTTGAAACTGCCTTGAATGTTTGGTCAGATAGCAGCGTTACAGCAGTAGTGGATAAAGAGATGTCTCTATATAAAATAGAGCAAGAAAGGATTTTGGCAGAATGAGAAAAAAAGCGGAAGGGGCGCGCACGCTCTTTGGGACGGATGGGGTACGCGGAAAGGCTAACCTTTACCCAATGACTGTTGAAGTTGCTCTTGCTCTAGGACGGGCTGTCGGGATGATTTTTAAAAGACATCCTGGAAAGCACCGTGTTGTTATCGGAAAAGATACCCGCCTTTCTTGCTATATGTATGAAAATGCCCTCGTTGCAGGCCTTTGCTCTATGGGTGTTGACACACTTATGCTAGGACCGACTCCAACTCCTGCTGTAGCCTTTATTACACGCGCCTATCGTGCAGACGCTGGAGTTGTCATCTCTGCATCTCACAATCCCTATTATGACAACGGAATTAAGTTCTTCTCAGCTGACGGCTTCAAGCTGCCAGATGTTTGGGAGGCACAGATGGAGACGCTTGTTTCCAAGAGCCCCAAGATTTTTGAAGATGCCCTTCCTCATGAAAATGAAATAGGCAAGAGCGCTCGTATCAATGATTCTGATGGCCGCTATATCGAGTTTATAAAGGCGACCTTTCCCAGAAAACTCTCATTAAAGAATTTAAAGCTGGCACTTGATTGTGCCAATGGCGCTGCCTACAAAGTAGCCCCTCTCGTTTTTCGCGAGCTTGATGCTGAGGTATTTGTCTATGCCAACACTCCCAACGGCTTGAACATTAACGACGACTGTGGAGCTTTACATCCTGAATTGGTTCAAAAGGCAGTTATTGACCACCGAGCCGATGTTGGAATAGCGCTTGATGGCGATGCTGATCGAGTCGTCATGGTGGATGAAAACGCTCAAATCGTTGCAGGAGATGTTATCTTGGCAATTTGTGCCAAGGACATGATGCTAAAAGGTCTTTTAAAGAATAATCGTGTTGTAGCAACTATCCTCAGTAATTTAGGATATGTGACCGCGCTTCAGTCTATGGGCATTGAAGTGATATCTTCTCCTGTAGGCGACCGGTATGTGATTCAAGAGATGCTGGCGCACGACGCTATATTAGGCGGAGAGCCCAGCGGCCATATTATCTTCTCCGAGCACAATACAACGGGGGATGGACTCGTGTCTGCTCTTCAAGTGCTCAGGATAATGATAGAGACCGGTTGCAAGCTCTCAGAGCTTGCCTCGCAGTTTAAAAAGTATCCGCAAGTGTCAATCAATGTTCGTGTCGGTTCCAAACCAGCTTTTGAAAAAATTCCTGGCCTGACAGAAGCAATTGAACAGGTTGAAAAGTCATTGGGCACGACTGGACGCGTGCTTGTTCGATATTCCGGGACTGAACCTCTTTTAAGGGTTATGGTAGAGGGCCCCAAACGCAATATTATCCATCAGCATGCTGAATCCATCGCATCTTTAGTTAAAACCCAACTTGCCCCCTAAATCACGCTTGAACAGGCCTAACCCTTGGCAATTGAAAAATAAACCACCTCGGGAATGTACAAACATGACCTTCGGTGGTTTATATTTCACTTGTCAAGTTCGGCTATGTTCAAGCTAGGATTTAGGTGACGAAGTTGGGTTTAAATCCCAACTTGGCGTGTAAGAACGTAAATATACATCTTGGTTCAAGAGTAAATTTTGGCTTCAGCTATATCTTAAGACAGTCTGTTAAAAAATCTTTACCTTAGTTTAGTATGCGAAAGATTTATAACAGACTGGCTTGAGCAATGCTTCTGCCAAATTCCGACCCTTGATTAGGATTTGTATATGTGCGGTATTTTTGGATATGTAGGAACTAAAAATGGTGTAACGCTTGCACTCGAAGGGCTTCGGCGCATCGAATACAGAGGCTATGACTCTGCTGGCATAGGGGTATTTGAAAAGAATAAATTGCATTGCTACAGAGCTGTTGGGAAGCTTGAAAATCTGGAAAAGGTTGTCCAAGGGAAAAGTTCTACGACAGTAATAGCACATACTCGCTGGGCTACTCATGGGACAGTTACTATTGAGAACGCACACCCGATTATGGATTCATCCAAAGCTGTAGCTGTTATTCATAACGGGATCATTGAGAATTTCCAAGAGCTCAGAGCAGAGCTTGAACGAGAAGGCGTTGTTTTTTCGACGCAGACAGATACCGAAGTTATTGCTCAGCTGATTGCTAAGTGCTATGAAGGAGACCTTTTAAAGGCCGTCCAGGTGGCTGTTGCTACCTTGAAAGGCGCTTATGCTATCGCAGTCCTTCACAAAGATCATCCAGACATGTGCGTCGTTGCATGTTTAAATACTCCGCTCGTAATTGGCGTTGGTATTGGAGAAAATTTTGTAGCTTCTGATCCAAATGCCATCATCCACCATACCCGTGAAGTCATCTATGTCAATGACGGCGAAGTTGCCAAAATTACAGCGGATAAAGTGGAGTTGTTTGATAGTGCATTCGTAAAGATCCCGCATAAAATTGAGACGCTTCTCCATAACGTTGAGGACTTCTCAAAGGGTGCTTATGAGCACTATACAATGAAAGAGATCCATGAGCAGGTTCAATCAACTAAAAATGCTATGTACGCCCGCTTTTTTGAAGACTATGGAACGGTAGTCCTTGAAGATCTTCATTTAAAACCTGACGAACTGTTAGCTGTCGAGAGAATAGTCATTGTTGCTTGTGGAACTTCCCTGCATGCCGGCATGGTTGCTTCCTACCTTATTGAGGAACTTGCAGGCATTCCTACAGAAGTTGAGATCTCATCCGAGTTTCGCTACAAGAACCCAATTGTTCAAAAGGGGACTCTTGCCATTGCTATCAGCCAATCTGGAGAGACTGCAGATACCATTGCTGCCGTTCGCGAACTCAAAGCTAAAGGGGCCTATATCGTTGGCCTTTGCAATGTTGTTGGCTCGACTCTTGCTCGCGAGGCTTCCAGCTGCCTCTTTTTACGAGCAGGCCCTGAAATTGGCGTATGTTCTACAAAGGCGTTTACAAGCCAGCTAGTAGTTCTTTCTCTTTTTGCTTTAATGATGGCTCGTCTTCGCTATATGAGCAAAGTTGATGGCCAGAAGTTCTTGAAGGATATTGCAGAAATTCCTGAAAAGATAGCTCTCGTACTTGAAAAATCTCATCAGATTGAAGCGATAGCCAAGAAGTATGCAGCCTATGAGAATTTCTTTTTCATCGGCCGCCGCTACATGTATCCCTCAAGCTTAGAAGCGGCCTTAAAGCTCAAAGAGATAGCGTACGTTAATGCCAATGGGTATGCCGCAGGTGAGCTTAAGCATGGACCCATCGCGCTCATTTCTGAAACTTGCCCAACCTTTGCGCTCTGTGCTGATGCATTAACCTACGATAAGGTTTTGAGCAATGTTATGGAGGCCAAAGCGCGCCATAGCAAAACAATAGCTGTGGTCTATGAAGGGACAAAAGGCATCAAAAGCATAGCTAATGAAGTAATTGAAATACCCAATACGCGTGATGAGTTGGCTCCTATCCTCGTAGCCGTTGTCTGCCAGCTTTTTGCTTACTACGTCGCCCGGCTTCGAGGTGCAGAAATCGATCAACCTAAGAATCTTGCCAAATCTGTGACTGTTGAATAGGGGGTAGATGCAATTCATATCTGAGTTATCTTACGTACCTTCTGTCGAGAAGGCGTTAAGTAATGAAAAATGGATTCAGGAGTTAGAGCAAGTTGCAGATGAAGCGGCAATCGCTCATCAAGAAGAGCTCTTTTCTCAATCTCTTGAAACTTTTTCAGACAAGATGACACTCCTATTCAAAGAGAAATTGCTTCAGAAATCATCGAGTTCGAAACTCTTTGATCCACGTATTGAAGATATCACTCAGCTCTTTTCAATATTTCAAAAAGCCAAAGTTGAAACTAAGTTCTCAGCTATTCTTGAGGGGAAAGAGATAGCTGCACATCTACCAGCTATATTTCAGAAAAAATCTCCTGATCAATCAAATCTACAGTTTCTTACTCAGCTCGAAAAGGTGGTTGCTGCAAAGGAAAAAATAAAGGAGCAGATACATATCTTTGGCACTGATCCCGTGAAGATATCACGAAAAATATCTCAACTACCTTGGAGCCTGCTCTATTATAAGGACTCACTTGGCGAGCATCTCTATACAAAGGCCAAAGGTATACTAGGGAAAGGGGCATTTAAAGAGGTTTTTAAGGCAATGCCGCTCTCTTCTTCTGATCCATTACTCGCGTATGCTCGAAGAAAAAAGAGTGATTTCACACCATTAGTAGAGAAACTCAAAACATCCACTCTTTCAAGGAGTGAGAGAAGGTCACTAAAGAAAGAGCTGAAGAAGGACTACAAGTATTATGAATCAGTCATCAATAACGAATCTTCCATTCTCGCTAAAGCTACTGAATTGCAAATACCTTATGTTGTACATCTGAAAGCCTGCTTTATTCATAAATTAAGCACACGATTTTTGATGGAGTTGTGTCCTGATGGGAGTCTTTTAAAAGAGTTTAAGCTTGATGATCCCCTTCGAGTTCGAATTGGAATTGCTGTTGAAATTTTAACTGCTGTTGCTCTTTTGCTTAAAAATAACATCTACCATTTAGATCACAAATTGGAGAATATTCTCTTAACCAAAGATGAAAAAGAGCAGCTTTCTATTCGTATAAGTGATTTTAGCAGCGGCAAACTCCTTAATCCTAAAAAGAAGAATACCTCTGTTGAATTAGTCTCAACCTATCCACCCCCAGAAATGGTTGCAAATTATTTGAATGGTCACTTGACCGTTCTCAGACCCCCATTGGACCTCTGGACGCTTGGTGCAGTTTTGTGTCTGCTGAAGCATAAGATCAATATTTTTAAAATGTTCAAATTAGAGCATACGTTGGCAACTATCGAGAGAGATAATTTGCGTTTGCCTAAAGAGAAACGCAAACCGTACGATTCCTTCCTTTCATGTGTTGAAAAAATGCAAAAATATCTCAAGACTATTACAGATCCAAATGATGCCTTCGATGTTTTGATTACACAGCTTCTCTCTACAGATCCTGATGCACGACCATCAGCCGATGAAGCTCTCAAGGTGTGCAAGAAGTATTTTTCAGAACTAAAATAGTGTTATAGCTATTCCGAGTCCAATCCGATACCAGCCAAAAGGCGTAAGGCCATATTGGATGAGCGCCTTCATGCATGGTTTTAATACGAGAAGTCCTGTTGCTAGAGCGCTTAAGGCTCCTGTGCTCATAAGGCCTATGTCATGCATAGAAAGCACGTTGAGGTGTTTAACTAAGTCATGAAGGGTTGCTCCGAAGAGAATGGGAATAGCTAACAGAAGGGAAAATTCTACAGCTGTCTTTCGATCAAATCCCAAAAGGCGAGCGCCTACAAGTGTTGCACCCAAACGGGACACTCCAGGTATGAGTGCAATGGCCTGCATGAGGCCGACAGAAAACCCTTGTGAGGGTTGAACCGACTCTAGTTCTGTAAGGCATGGCTTTTGCGCTTTTTTTTCTGTCCAAATCATGACAAGGCCACCTAGTATCAAGCTCCAGGAGAAGGTGGATGGGCCATAGAGATAATATTTAATTGTGGATGAAAAGAGAGCGCCGAGAACAACGGCTGGAATGAGGGCAAGAATATAGGGGAGTAAAAAACTCTTTTTCAGCTGCATAATTTTTGGAGCGAAGAGGATGAGAAGAGCAAGAGCTGAGCCCGATTGAACGGCGACTTCAAAGCTATTTTCAGGGGTTGGAATAGTTCCTAAGAAGTGTTCTGCAATAAGTAGATGAGCTGTTGATGATATGGGAAGAAACTCGGCAATTCCTTGAATGATTCCTAAAACAATCGCTAAAACGTAACTCACAATTAGACCTCTTGCAAAAAAGATCGATTTTAACAACGGACGCCAGTTTTGGAAGAGGTCTACTCCTCAAATAGCAGTGAATGAACAAAAGCTTTTGGTTCAAATGGCGCTATGTCTTCAATCGTCTCTCCAGTACATATATACTTAACAGGCACTTTTAATGCCTTTTGAATGGCAATAACCGAGCCGCCCTTAGCCGTTCCATCAAGTTTAGTTAAAATCAGGCCGGTTAAGGGAGTGGCTTGCTGAAAGGCTTTGGCCATCTCAAGGCTGTTTTGACCCAAAGTTGCATCGAGAACAAGTAAAACTTCATGAGGGGCGTTTGGCACTGCCTTAGAACAGCTTTTCTTGATTTTTTCAAGCTCTTTCATAAGGTGGCTCTTGTTTTCAAGACGTCCGGCAGTATCGATAAAGAGATAGTCGCAGCCTCGGCTTTTTGCAGCAGTGCAGGCGTCAAAGGCAACGGCTGCAGGGTCTGCTTGGTATGTTCCCTTCACTGCATCAACCCCTGCCCGCTCAGCCCAGATAGCCAATTGCTCTTGGGCTCCTGCACGAAAGGTATCTCCTCCAGCGAGGAGCACTTTTTTTTGATCGCGGGTTAACAAATAGCTAAGCTTGGCGATAGAGGTTGTTTTGCCTTGGCCGTTGGCTCCCACGACTAAAGTAATATGGGGAGATGTCGTGCCGGCTGTAAAGCTGTGATCAAGCCCTGCTATTTGCATAACCAGTTCATTTTCAATAAGCTCTAGAAGTTCTTGAGGAGAGAGATTTTTGTTTCCCTGTGATTCAATATGCCCCATGAGCTGCTGAATGATGGAAACGCCAAGATCCGCTTCAAAAAGAACCTGTTCGATCTCTTCAAGCGTTGCTTCATCGATTTTTTTTGAAAAAAGGGTACGTAGTCGATGAGCAAAGTAGGAGCGCGAGGAGGTAAGAGCGCTCGAGAGTTTTTGAAATCCACTCTTAATGGAGCGAAAAATCATAAATTTCCTTCTATTATTCAGTAAGCATAAATCGTTGAGCTGTTGTCGAGCAACTGTAATAGATTCGGTCTACTTGTTAAAATCGTTTCTTTCACCTATTTTGAACTGCTGGTTGAAGAGAGGCTTTTGAGGATTTTAACCACAGAGATCACGGAGCACACAGAGATTGTACTAGCTCTTTCTTTTTCTCTCTCTGTGGTAAATTATTAGTCTTTTTAGAAAGTCGATCATGCAAGAGGTGTAATGGAACTGCACGAGTATCAAACAAAATCTTTGTTATCACGCTTTGGGATTCCTACGCCTCCCTATTATGTTATCACAAGTGAAATGGAGATAGAGGAAAGGGTTAAAAGATCGGGACTTAAAGAGGGAGTTGTCAAGGCTCAAATTCATGCGGGCGGACGCGGCAAAGCGGGCGGCGTCAAAATTGGAAAGAGCGCCGATGAATTGATTAAGCATGCTCGAGAGATGCTTGGAAAGCGCTTTGTAACCCCGCAAACCGGGCCAGAGGGCCTTGTTTCCTCGACGCTAATTCTCACACCTTTAGTCGATGTAAGACACGAATACTATATAAGTTTGGTTGTAGATAGACGCGCTGCTGCTGTTTCCGTCTTAGCTTCAACGGAAGGCGGTGTAGAAATTGAAGAGGTCTTAAAAAGAGATCCGAGAAAGCTGCTTCGTGAAAATGTATCAGAGAGTGGCCGGCTGCATAGTTTTCAGATCATGCGCTTATTGAGCGGGCTGCAATGGAAAGATGAAGTTGCAGAGCAGGGACGAAAGATTATCGATGCCTTGACGCAGCTGTTTTTACACTTTGATATGCTGACTCTTGAGATCAATCCTTTGGTATTGACCAAACAGGGAACGCTTTTAGCAGTTGATGCGAAGGCAACGGTCGATGACAACGCTCTTTACCGTCAAAAAGAGATTGCCTATCTTTTCGATGATTCACAGCTGCCGAAACGTGAGCTTGAGGCAAAACGCAATGATTTAGCCTACGTTGCTATGCAGGGGAATATCGGCTGCATGGTCAATGGGGCAGGGCTCGCAATGGCAACCATGGACCTGATTAAATTTTGGGGTGGAAGTCCTGCAAACTTTTTAGATGTTGGAGGAGGAGCTTCTGAAGAAAAAGTAATCAAAGGCTTTGAGATTATTCTTTCCGATCCATCGGTTGAAGCTATTTTGGTCAATATTTTTGGAGGCATCATGAGCTGCGAGATAATTGCTAAAGCCCTTATCAAGGCTGTATCAACCGCTTCTCGTTCAGTGCCTATCGTTGTTCGGTTAGAAGGAACGCACGTGCATGAGGCGAGGACACTTCTAGAGAAGTCAAAACTCCCTCTCTACTTTGCCAAAGACTTGGATGATGCTGCCAAACATATTGTCAAGGGGAGGTAGTATGCCCATACTAGTTGGAAATGGTTCTCGAGTTATTTGTCAGGGTATTACTGGGAAGGCAGGCCTTTTTCACACACAGCAGTGCCTTGCCTATGGCACAAAGATGGTAGGAGGTGTCGTTCCTGGCAAAGGGGGGACGGAAGCTTTAAAGCTTCCTGTTTTTAATACTGTCCGGGAAGCGCGCCGCTTTGCAACTCCCAACGTTTCCATGATCTTTGTCCCCGCCCCTTTTGCTGCCGATGCCATTTTAGAGGCTGAAGAGGCAGGAATCGAGCTTATTGTTTGCATAACTGAGGGAATACCTATCCACGATATGGTGGAGGTTAAGCGTGTTTTTTCCCGATCGAAGACTTCTCGATTAATCGGCCCTAACTGCCCAGGAGTTATAACTCCAGGCCAGTCGAAGGTGGGTATTATGCCAGGCTATATCCATCAACCAGGCTGCGTTGGGATCGTTTCACGTTCAGGTACGTTGACCTATGAAGCTGTTTGGCAGACAACAAATGCAGGATTGGGACAGTCTACGTGCGTTGGAATTGGCGGAGACCCCCTTAACGGCTCAAACTTTATAGACATCCTCCAACTGTTCGAGCAAGATCCAGGAACTGAAATAGTGCTACTTATCGGTGAAATCGGCGGGTCTGCTGAAGAAGAGGCTGCCGAATGGATTTCTCATAATATGACTAAGCCTGTCTGTGCATTTATTGCAGGGCAAACAGCGCCAACAGGACGGCGTATGGGTCATGCTGGGGCAATTATTAGCCATGGAATCGGGACTGCTCGGAAAAAAATGGAAGCGTTAGCTAAGGCCCGAGTACGGGTTATTGAAAATCCTGCTCTGATGGGAGAGGTGATTTTTGAGGAATACAAACTTCTTTCTTCGGGATAAATTGTGCTGCCAAGCAAGTAGTTCCCGCGATGAGACTCATTATTGAATTGCTCACTGGAACAATGGATCTCACGCTCAAATTTGATAGAGATGATGCCAGTTCAATTGCGCCATAAGAAAAGAATGCTGTGCCTGCAACCCCAAATGAATAGTTCTTTATAGCTGTTGCAGCCAGTTTAAATGGGTACGATAATGAGACTTGATCATAGGCTTTGCATGAATATCGGATCACTTCTGAAACAGCATAAGGGGTGTTTTTTAAAGCTTTTTTACCTAAAGCAATTGAGCTCGTTATTGCTGTTTTGCCTAAAGTGAGTGAGCTCGTTATACCTGTTTTCATAGCTTTGAGCGGGTAGGTTGCAGAGGAATAGAGCTTGTTGCATAGTCGAGGAAGGCACGTACAGATGATATTTTGAATTTTTCTGTGGTTATTTTGTTTTTTCCTTATATGGCGTTGAAAAGAAGACAGGTCATTAAAGGTATAGTTGTGATTATTTCCAATCGGTACTTTGGTATTATTTTCGATTGTTGACATAGAGTTATTCTATAAATAGTAGGCCGTTGTAGTTCATGCCTAATCTAAATATGATACCTGTTTGGAATAAATCTCGGCTAGTTGAACAAGCATAAGCGTGCAGGCTTATTGAAATTTTTTATGATCCTTTATTCCGCACCGTCGTAAGCATCTTTGAATAGGATATTTAAGTGCTTTTATCGAATTAGTTGCTGTCGACGAAAGTACATCAAGTACATTTCTAAATAGTGCGTCAATCTTTTCATCAATGGATCTGGGGGGCTCCCAAGTGTCTGTCTGATTATATGTTTGTGCCTCAAGATCATAATTGATGAGTTCTATATTTGAGTCGTCTCTAAAAAATATCTTAAAAATTCCGCACATGCCAAATAATCCTTCTTGCAACGATTTCAAGAACATGTACCATGGTACAAAAATGGATGCAAGAGATGATTAGCTTTGGACGTACGATTCCAATTACGATTTATCCCAGTTTTTGGCTTTTGGTCTTAGGCCTTGGTTGGTCAAGTATGAGCGGCATTTACGGCATTTTCCTGTTTGGTGTGGTCGTTTTCATTTCACTTATTGCTCATGAGTTTGGCCATGCACTCACCGCTTATTATTTTGGGCAGCGCGTTTCTATCGAGTTGACACTTTTGGGTGGAGCGACTCTTCGGCTTGGAAAATCGGGAGGCTTGCTTCGCGAATTCCTCATCATCTGCATGGGACCCCTGGCAAGCATTTCCATTGTCATTTTAAGCAGGCTTTTAATTCAGATCAATCTTGGCGGGGCGGCACTTACCCCCTTTCTCTCGCTCATGTTTATTGCCAACCTCTTTTGGACCGTGATCAATCTCTTGCCTGTTCAGCCCTTAGATGGTGGCAAAATCATGGAGATCGTTTTACTCGTGCTTTTCCCAAGAAAAGGGAGAAGGCTCTCATTTCTTGTCAGCGCAGGTTTTGGTCTGGCCGCAAGCCTTTTCTTCTTCTCTGCTGGGGCTATTTTTGCGGGTGCAATCTTTATGCTCTGCTTTTGGGAGAGTGTGCAAAGCTATCGCTTGATGAGGGACCAAGGAGAAGGCGACGGCTATTATAAAGAGCTTAATGAGATTGAGTCGCAGGTCTCTTCCGGTCAATATACGGAAGTTTTTGCAAAACTCCACGCCCTTCTTGAGAAAACGAATCTTCCCAAGGCGATTCTCGCTCGTGCCTATAAGCAACTTATCGAGCTCTATCTTGCTCAAGAAAAGGCTCGAGAAGCTTATGAAGCTGTTAAGGCAGCAGAAGTGGGATTACAAAATAATTTGCCCTATCAGCTCTTAGTGCTCAAGCAGCTGGCAGCCTATAGAACGAGCCATTTTGATGAGAGCGTTCAAGCGGGCAGCCAGGCCTATCGTATGCGTCCTGAGCTTTCTACCGCCATCCTCTTAGCACTCGCATCCGGTCAGCGCCATAATACAATCGAAACAGTCCGCTGGCTGCAGTCTGCAAAGTCGCTCGGCTTTGACGATTTTAAGAAGCTTTTAGCCTGTTCCGATTTTGACTCTGTGAGGGTCGATCCAACGATTGCTTCGTTTACCTACTAATAGAGTCTTTCCGTTCTCTATGTCAGCAGTATAAAAATTATTTTACCTGTATAATTAGAGTAAGAAAGGGTGATGGATGTGGATGATACAGGAGGAGTTGATAGATTACGTATCTCGACGGGCGATGGGGCTCCGATAGCGCAACCATTGGTGAGTCCGAAGGTAAAATCGCAGGCAGAAAAGACCGAAAATGTAATCAATAAGGATACGCCTCTTACAACAAATACCCCTCATTCGCATAGTCTAAATATTACCCCTACAAAGCATGATTGTTTTCCCACAGTTGAGAAAGAGGAGAATTCTATTGAGAAAAATCCAATTAAGGAAGTTGGAGATGTAAAAAAAGATGTAGAAGAAAAAACAGATCATGTACGTACAACCAGCAGTACTATTCATGATCTGATAGAAACTGATTACCAATCCCTAAGCTCTCCCGAGATAAAACCCGAAAATCACCCTGATCTATCCGAGGTTGAAGACATTGAACGGATAGCAGACGAGCTTATTCAAGAAATGGAGAAAAATAGCAAAACGCTCATCGAACCAAGTATTTTACTTAAGCTCAAAGAAGCGAAAAAAATGTATGACGAAGAGCTTGACACCTTATATCAGAAGGCAAGCCCTGAGCAGGAACAGCTCTTGATGCGGGGCATAGGTTTTAGCCCAAAACAGTCAATTCAAATGAGATGTAGTCAAACGATAGATCAAATAGAAAGACTGTTGGAGCAAAATAAAGAAGGTGAAGAAAAAACAGATCATGTACGTACGAGTAGCAGTACTATTCATAATCTGATAGAACCTGATTTCCAATCCCTAAGCTCTCCCGAGATAAAACCTGAAAATCACCCTGATCTATCCGAGGTTAAAGACATTCAACGGATAGCAAACGAGCTTGTTCAAGAAATTCGGGAAAATAGCAAAACGCCCATCAAACCAAGTATTTTACTTAAGCTCAAAGAAGCGAAAAAAATGTATGTGGGAGAGCTTAAAACCCTTTATGAGAAGGCGAGCCCTGAGCAAAACGTGGAATTGATGCGGGGCATAGGTTTTAGCCCAAAACAGAAAATTCAAAGGCAGTGTGTGCAAACGATAGGACAAATAAGATCACTGTTGAAGGAAAATAAAGAAGGAGATCAAACCTACACCAAAGGAGACCTGGCCCGGTACAAACAATGGGTTGTTGAATCCGATGAATTTCGCTTGCAAATGTTCTATAGCTTGCAAGATCCAAAGACATTGTCATTGAACGATCGTGAAGAGTTTAAAAAAGTTGAAGGAACTACTCCATATTCGGCTGAATTGTTCTTTGACCAGCAATTAAAATATTTTATATATGAAGACGCTACTGTTGACACAGAAGGTAATGTGAGAGAAAGATCTCCTCATACAATTCTAACTCCAGATGAAGAATCAACATGTAAGAGTATAAGTAAGGCCTTTGAATTCAATACCAAAATGAACTGGAAAGCAAGCAAACAAACTCAAGTATATGGGAAGGACTATACCTGGAATCAAGCTAATACAGGTGCCGCCTTTCAATATGCTATTAAAAATATGAAACCAGGAGAAGAAATCGTACTTACAGGAACACATAGACCTGAACAAGAAACAGGTGACCACGCAGTACTTTTAGTTTTCAAAAAACTTGGTGAAGAGGGGCCTATACTTTATCGGAAAATTAATACAGGATTTGGGAGTATTTCTGGTTCCTCATATACAAAAACTGTGGTTGATCAATCATTATTCACCACCGAATCATTGCTTTCTGATGAATTTGCATCGATCGTAACAGAAGAGCTTCTCAATTTCAAAAAATATAACGCAAAATCTGACTTAGAACTTTTTCCACGTTTTGAAAATTTTACAAAAGATAATAAAATACCAGAAAATCAGATCGAGGTCGTGCTTGAAAAACCTGAAATTCCCTTGCAGGTAGTTGGAAACTGTGCCATTGCCTCCAAGCTTGCCTACATGCGTCTAACAATGGGTGATGAACTTTTTGAAAAATTCGCAGATTATACAGTTGAAAACGACCTTTCTAGAAGCAAAATAGTATCTGATAAAATCGATCTAAAAAGAAAAGAAAAAGAGATAGAAATCTACTATCAAGATCTCTCAAAAGCATTTAAAGCTCAGAAAGAGGGGGATTCTACGCTTTTAGATAGCTTGCTCAAAAAATACCCAGTTGAACTTGTTGATGTTCGATTTCTTAGGAGACATGGATTAAAAGATATTGATATATGTTATATTATCAAAAACATTCCTCTGCTTACCAAGCTTAAAACTGATGGTTTGTTTGACCTTGACAATCTCGCACTCGTTCCTCCAGAAGGGGTAGGTTTACCAACATCCTTAAGAGAAATTGACTGCAGTCAAGATAGCACAATGGATGATATACGGTTTAAGAGGGCAATCCAAAACTGCACCAATCTCGAAGTGATTGATATAAGATTTACTAACCTTACCTTGAATGAGACAACTCTTCCCAGCTCCCTAAAAATAATCAAGTGTGCGTCCACTTATAAGATAACAGATGAAAATTTTAAAAAGGCAGTCGCTGGCTGCATGCATCTTGAAGAAGCAGACATAACTGACACCAACATTTCTTACTCAGTCATTCCACCGGGGTGTAAAATCACTGGATTTACGGATACTGATAAAGAGAAAATCTACTTTCAAGATCTCTCAGATGCATTTATAGCTAAGGAAGAGGGGGATTCTACGCTTTTAGATAGCTTGCTCAAAAAGTACCCAGGTCAACTGGTTGATGTTCAATTTCTTAAGAGTCAAGGATTTGAAGATAGGGATATATGTTATATTATCAAAAACATTCCGTTGATTACCAAGCTTGATATACATGGGACATCTTTTGACTTTGACAATCTCGCATTAGTTCCTCCAGAAGGGGTAGGTTTACCAACATCCTTAAGAGAAATTGACTGCGGAGGTGCTTACAATATTGATGATATAAAGTTTAACCGGGCAATCCAAAACTGCACCAATCTCGAAGTGATTGATATAGGATATACTAACCTTACCTTGGAAGAGACAACTCTTCCCAGCTCCCTAAAAATAATCAAGTGTGCGTACAATTCTGTTATAACAGATGAAAATTTTAAAAAGGCAATCGCCGGCTGCACGGATCTTGAAGAAGCAGACATAACTTCCACCAACATTTCTCACTCAGTCATTCCACCGGGGTGTAAAATCACTGGATTTACGGGTACTGATTCTGAATAAGGTGAGTAAAATCATTGATTTTATACCGCCTGGCGAAATTTTGCCTACCAGGCGGTCCACTTTATCCATGGGGCCATGATAGGCTACTGTTAAAGCACGATTGTTACGTAGCGTGTTCGAAGACCAACCTTGACTTGTAACAGGATTGGCTGCCCCTCAGGCGTCTCCTTAATCGCTTTGTAAAAGTCGTCAGGTTTCGAGACTTCCTTGCGGTTAACTGATACGATCACATGTCCTTGGCGAAGGCCTACTTGGTAGGCAGGACTTGATGGATCAACCGCTGAAATCATAACTCCTGAAGTGGCATCTGTCCCCACTTGACGTGCAAGATCAGGGGTGAGTGCTTGAACTTCAACACCAAGGGTGTTGCCCACATGCTGCATGTCTTGTTCATTGTCGGGAAACTCTGCAACTGTTGCTGAGATAGTTAAAGTGTCGCTTCCTCGTCGGACAACAAGGTCAACGTGTGTTCCAGGCGCTAAAAGGGCTATTGTGCTTCGGAGGGAGCCGGCGTTATCGATCGGCTGTCCATTAAGACTTAAGACAACATCGCCAGAGAGAAGGCCAGCTTCAGCTGCAGGACCGGCGGGAACGACCTCAGCAATGAGGGCGCCTTTAGCAGTTCCAAGTCCAAGGGCTCGAGCGATTTCTGGAGTGACTGGCTGGGGCGCAATCCCCAAATATCCGCGAATAACCTTGCCCGTTGCTTTCAGCTGGGTAGTAACATGCTGGATGATATTGCTTGGGATCGCAAAGCAGATGCCCATATAGCCGCCGCTGCCATTGCTGACAATGGCTGTGTTCATACCAACCACATTGCCGTCGAGATTAATGAGTGGGCCGCCAGAGTTTCCTAAGTTGATAGCAGCATCCGTTTGGATAAACTCTTCAACTCGAGTGATATCGAGTTCAGATCTGCCTAAAGCACTGATGACACCTGAAGTGACCGTGGCTGTAAGGCCAAGCGGGTTTCCAATAGCTAGAACCCATTCACCAACTTGGAGTTTAGTCGTATCTGCAAAAGTTAAAACGGGTAGATTCGACGCCTCTATCTTTACAAGAGCTACATCAGTGTTGGGATCTGTTCCAATGAGTTGTGCTGTATACTCTTGCGCATTGTCAAAAACGACAGTAATTTTTTTCGATTTATCGACGATATGGTTATTCGTAACGATGTAGCCATCGGAGGAGATAATAAAACCAGAACCGTACGAATATTGAGGGCCTCTTTGCCTCTTTTCTTTGAAGGGGGCGCCGAAAAACTGTTCCCAAAAGTCGTCAGGGATACCTTCTGGAGACTGGCTCATATCTTGGCGGGCGTCTTTGCTAAGTTCTGCCTTTATAGCAACAACTGCAGGAGTTGCAAGATGGGCAGCTTCTATAAATGGCTGAGAAAATGTTTTGCTGCTCGAGTTTGCATAGAGAGGACTAAATCCTATACTCAGAAGAGCGAGCATTGAGATTGTTTTTTGAATTCGAATCATATACTACCTCTTAAAAGTTCAATGGTACGAAAAGCTACTTGAAATCCCTTTTCCATTCTTGAAAAATCAAATTCTTCGTTGGGAGCATGAATCTTGTCTGTTGCAAGGCCAACGCCCCACATAACGACATCTGCTCCAGATGCTTTGGCAAGGTCCGGAACAATCGGGATAGATGCTCCCTCTAAAATAAACTCTGCATCTGTTTTAAAGACTTCCTTCATAGCCCGAGCAAGAGCTTGAATGCAGGGAGAGGAGGGATCCGTACGGACAGCCACTCCAAGACCCTCATGGATCTTTACTTTGGATGTTACGCCTTTGGGCGTGTTGGATTCAAAAAATTCTTTTATCCTTTGTGCAACAGCTTTAGGATCTTGTCCTGGCACAAGCCTGCAGGTTATTTTTGCAAAAGCTTGGGAGGGGATGACTGTTTTAGAACCAGGTCCTCCATAACCGCCATGAACGCCATTGACTTCCAACGTCGGCCTTAGCCAATTCCTTTGAATAGGAGGGAGATTCTTTTCTCCGCCTGTGGGAGGGGCTCCATGGGTCTTTTCATAATCGAGCGAGTCAAAAAAGGATGCAATGCTGTCAAGAAGATCTTGAGAGGGGATTTGAAGACCTTCATAAAAGCCGGGAATGGCAATGGAGCCATCTTCATTTCGAGCTTTGGCAAGCATTCCCACAAGTGCGTGGAGGGGATTATAGGCAAGGCCGCCATGGGAGCCTGAATGAAGGTCTTCTCGAGTGCCCGTCACCTCAACAGTGAGCCCTAGAAGGCCGCGAGTCCCAATGGTAATTGCGGGCTTCGTTCTGCTTCTCATGCCGAGGTCGACGATCATGGCATAGTCAGCTTTGATTTCTTTTTTATGTTGTAGGAGGAGATTGGCAAGGTGCGCGCTTCCCGATTCTTCTTCGCCTTCGACTAAAACCTTAATCGAGCAGGGAAAGCCCTTATATTTTTCATACAGAGCTCTGAGGGCAGTAAGCATATAGAAAAATTGCCCTTTGTTATCTTCAGCACCCCGAGCAACTATCTTATCGCCTGTAATGGTAGCTGTGAAGGGATCGCTTTCCCAAAGATCAATTGGGTCGACAGGCTGAACGTCGTAGTGGTTATAGATTAAGAGTGTGGGCAGTTTTGAGTCTGCTTGGTATGTGCCAAAGACAGTAGGAGGAAACCCCTCGCCCCACTGAGAAGTTGTAAAGCCAATCTTCTTAAACTGCTGTTCGATCCAAGAGGCACAAGCTTTGCATTCCTCGAGATAGCCAGTTTCTGCACTTATGGATTGAAAGCTTAAAAGTTTACTGTAGTCTTCGATAATTTGTTTCTTATGTTTTTCGAAATAAGTATCCATTGTCATAAAACTCGTTTTCATGAAAATTGTATAGTCGAAATCAGTACTTTTAAACCACAGAGATCACAGAGTGCACAGAGAGAGAAATTAACTCTATTATCTCTGTGGGCTCAGTGATCTCTGTGGTAAATATTTAAAAAAGCATGAGCAGCAATAGATTTTGCTCATTATCAAAAATAGTGTACGTATGAAAACATTTCTGAAAAGAGGGTATTTATGGTTGTATTTGATCTTCACTGCGACCTACTTTCCTATTTAGCAGGGAACGCATTAGCACCCCGATCTCCTCGCTCAGCATACAACAATGAAAGCCGCACCTCCATTTCTCAGCTTATGAAAGGGGGCGTAGCTGTCCAAACATTGGTTATTTATACACCGACAAAGCCATGGTCTGTTCGATCTGGACTTCGTCAACTAGCTCTTTATCAAGAGTTTCCCAACCGTTATAAAAATGTACTTTCTCCTTTTCATTCAAATCTTAAGGCTGATATTAAAACATGCCTTGCAATCGAGAATGCTTCAGCACTTGTATATGAAGATGAACCTTTGCAAAAGGGGCTTGATCGTCTTGATATGGTTGTCGCCCGAGTAGAAACACCCCTTTATATAAGCCTTACCTGGAACGAGGAAAATCGTTTTGGAGGGGGAGCCAATGCTCAAGCAATTGGTTTAAAGCCAGATGGGAAAGTGCTTTTAGAATGGGCCAAGCATAATGGCGTGTGCATTGATTTTAGCCACACTTCGGATAAGCTTGCGGAGGATATTTTAAATAGTACCTCTTCAAAAGTCCTGGCAAGCCACTCAAACTTTCGAGACGTCTGTCCAGTGGCCAGAAACCTGCCCAAACAGATAGCTCAAGAGATTGCCCGGCGAGGAGGCGTTATAGGCTTAAATTTCGTACGGCCTTTTGTGGGAGCTACCTCAAGCGCGCTTCTCAAGCATATTGAGTATGCTCATACTTTGGGCATAGAAAATGCACTCGCCCTTGGCGCCGACCTATTTTCTACTAGCTGCATACCGGCGTCCCAACGAAAAAGTGCCTCATTCTACTTTTTCGATGATTTGGAAAATGCATCCTGCTATCCAAAACTTCGTCAAATGGTAACGAAAGCATTTGGAGAGAACTATGCTGAACGCCTGTTCTATAAAACGGCTTTTAACTTTTGTAGGGCAAGGGGATAGGTAGTTTCCTGTTTTCATTTTCGATCAAATCTTCTCCTGCAAAGGTGGTAAAGACACCTTCAGATAGTTGGGGCAAGAGCTGAGATTGCACTGCTTTTTGGATATCGGCGGTCGTTGCTTTCAAAATTTTTGATCGGAAGGCTTGGCGCATTTCAAGAGTTTTACCCTCTTTCCACCAGCCATAGGCAACTTCGCCGCGACTTCCAGGAGCAATAGGAGCATCAAGTCCTTGGATTACCTCTCTCTTTGCCTCTTCCAAATCTTCATCATCAAAATCGCCTGAAGCAATTCTATCAACGGATGTTATGAAGGCTTGTTTCGTTGCAACGATATGAGGATCGCGATAGGAGAAGAAGGAGAAGATTGCCGACATGGAGTTGTAGCTCGCTCCTGCTCCATATGCACCACCCTTTTCCCGAATTTGGGTATGGAGATATGTGTTTTCCAGGATCTGTGTGGAGAGTGTTAGAAAGGGAGCTTGAGGGCTTCCATAAGGAATTGAGGGAAGAATAAGGCTTGAAAAGGCCACAGGAGACGAGATAATTCGGGCTGAAGATTCACGTGCACTTTTTGGCATGCTAAAATCCCATGTGTGCATGGCTCTAGATGGCAGATCGAGCAATCCCCAAAACTGGTTTTCAAAGGCCGTTGCAATCATCTCTTCGTCGGCGGTATAGAGCAATTCAATTGCTGGTGCGCTTAAAATTTCCGAAGAAAGCTTTTGAAGCGATTGAAGAAGCCACTCTTCTTTCGAGTCGAAATGCTTTGCCAGCTCTTGAATCTTTTGATAATAGCTATATCCATACCAAACCTCTGAAAGATGAAGCGGTGCTGTGAAGGAGGAGGCACCGAATGAGAGGCTGTATCTCAAAGCTGAAGAGTTAAAAGTCGAGTCAAGAGAGCTTGCATGCTTTAAGATGAGCTCTTTAATTCGCTTTCTCTCTGTGAAGTTTGGTTCGACGCAGGTGTCAAAGAGAAGGGAGGCGAGCTTGGGAAGCTTCGGTTTCAGAGCTTTGCCTCGAAGATGGAATGTGGGTTGATATTCGTTTGGTGAAATGGTTTGGACATTTAGGCTTAAAGCGACACTCAAGCCTCCAGTATTTTCCTGAATAAGCCCTAGGTTTTCTTGGTAGCTTCTATTTCCAGAACCCAATTGTGGAAGAAGGTAGGAAAAGAGCCGGACAAGCCATAGCTGATCGGGATCAATTTTTGGCAGAGGTCTTGCGATATCCAGATAGCCGATATGGTTTGTGAATACGGAGTGGGTAAAGACATCCTTATCTTCAACCTGCGTTCGATTGAGGATTAAGTTGCGGCTTTTTTTCGGTGCATCATCGAGCGAAATGGATGGCAAACAGTCGGAATTTGCTTGCTTATCTTCTTGTCTTTGAATAAGAGCGCATGCATCTTGAATGATCTGGGAGGTCTCTTTTTCCGTTAGATTCTTTTGAATAGTTTGCAGATGACGAGTATCTTCTTCAGCTTCTTTTGCTGCACAGCCCGGATCTGGGCGCATGAGCACCCGAACAAAGTGCGGATTGTTTAAGAAATATTGCTCGATAAGCCGTTCTAAGAAGCGTGGCTCTTCAGCAAGCTTTGCTCTAAATCGGCTGCAGAGTGTCTGGATTTCAAGTCCATGGAGCGGGTTTCCTCCATGCTGCTTAACAATCCCTGATCTCCAGAAGAGGGATAGGCCATAAGGAGAGCCATTGCCTGTAATTTCGCTTCGAGAAAGTTCGAGAAGGTGAAGGGCGACATCGGACAGCTTGTGGTCGATGCCCTCTTTAACGATTTTGGTGAGTGTATTAAAAATACACTCTTCGAGTTTTTGTACATTTTCTTTATTACAACCGATCATGGTGAGCATAAAGGGAACATCTGGAAGCTCGAAGTCCGATGTCGATACAGCTTGCTTGCAGAGACCGGATTGAAGAAGGGGAAGCTTCAGTTTTGATGCATCCGTCTCCATGAGTATGCTTTCGAGTATCGCAAGTCCTAAACAGGTGAGATGGTCGAGGCTGTGGCAGGTAAGCCAGGCAAAACTTACGTAGCAGCTATCTTCTTTAAGCTCATGAGGGGCTATTGGATAGACAAGCTCATGGCTTTTGGGTTTTAAGA
Organism: Bacteroidota bacterium; assembly: GCA_013285825.1. Classification (GTDB taxonomy): domain Bacteria; phylum Chlamydiota; class Chlamydiia; order Chlamydiales; family FEN-1388; genus JABDGV01. The sequence goes on along the minus strand of JABDGV010000009.1, from coordinate 9,041 downwards.
ATCTTTTCTGCCGAGGAAGAGGATTTTCTTTTGGCAGGGGAGAGATTCCTTCGAGCGCCTTCTCTTCTATAAAGGTTAAGTGCTGGGCAAGAGGGATATTTCCGTAGAAGAAGAAGAGGCAGCGGCTTGGGTGATAATGTTCCTTGTGGAACTCTAAAAGCTCTTTATGGGTCAGTGTGGGGATCTCTTTCGGGTCTCCGCCGGAGTTGCAGCCATAGGGTACATCAGGGAAGATAGTAGCTCCTACTGCCTCCATAAGGCGGTTCATGGGGGAGCTTAAAGAGCCTTTCATCTCGTTATAGACGATCCCTTTAATCTCTAAGTTTGACTTTGGATCTGTCGGGTTTGCAAATTCAAACCGATGGCCCTCTTGTAAAAAGCTTAAACGGTCGAGATTGGGATGAAAGACAGCGTCTAAGTAGACTTCGAGAAGGTTATAAAAATCTTTCTCCACTTGGGATGCGGCTGGATAGCAGGTAAAATCTTGACCGGTAAGAGCGTTCATGAAGGTGTTTAAGCTTCTTCGGTTCATCGCGAAGAAGGGGTCTCTGACAGGATATTTTTTCGAGCCGCATAAAACGGTGTGTTCCAGAATGTGCGCTACGCCATTGGATGATTGGGGCAGAGTTCTGAATGAGAGGCTGAAGAGATTTTCCTGATCATCGGCTTCCAGATGCATCACTTGCGCGCCTGATGGTTCATGTACGAGTTCAAAAAGATGGACTCGAAGCTCTGGAATAGGCGTGCTTGTAACAACTTTAAAGTTCTTGTACTTGAACCCAACTGTAAATTTCGTATTCTCAGGAATTTTCATCTTTCGTTATCCGATTTTTCGAACATCTTACTTGGAAAGGCCAAAATTGGGTATGATAGAGTCACTATTGGATTATTTAAATATGCGAAAGCCTCATCTACTCCCTAATTTTTTTACTGCACTGAGCCTCTGCTGTGGACTTTTTGTCATTTTCAAAATGAGCATGATTGAACCTCATGCTGTCACAGGTAAAGAGCTTACGACCGCCGCAGTTATCTTGCTTGTTGCAGGTCTTTTTGATGTGCTCGATGGAGCGGTCGCTCGCGCTATGCGAGTTGAGAGTGATTTTGGCGGATTTTTTGATTCAATGTCGGACGCCATCACTTTTGGTGTTGCTCCTGCAGTTATTGCTGTTAAAGGTTTATCGCCTGTCCTAGGGACTTTTTATTCCTTTATGGTTTTAACTGCTGCAATGGCCTATGCAGTCTCTGGTGTTTTTCGACTTGTTCGTTTTTCCGTTACGCAGCATCAGATTCAGGGCGATGTGGAGAAAATGGCCGATTTTAAAAGCCATTTTACCGGCCTTCCCATTCCAGCTGCTGCTCTCTCTGTAACATCTCTCGTTCTATTTATGCTGAGCGATGAGGGCAAGCATCTGGTATCGCTCTCTCAAGAGACACAGTGCTGGATTGCATCTATCGCTCTCTTTCTTTTGGGGTATTTCATGGCTTCTCGCTGGAAATTCCCTAGTGCAAAAGCACTTCATTTCCGCATCCGTTCTTATGAAACTGTTGCCTTTGTTGCGATCTTAACGTCTATTTTGATCGTGGGAACGGTGAACTATTTTACGATTATGCTGTTTGTAGTTACCTGGGGATATTTCCTCATCTCCTTCTTCTTAAGCCTTACCCGTTTGATTTTAGGCCGCCGTATCAAGCTCCTTGAGGATTTTGATATGGATGATGAACCTCATGAAGATGAGCGGTAGGAAGTTTGTGAAACTCGAAGCTAATTCTTTTTTAAGTTCATACAACGAACATGCGCATCCTTCTCATTTCCCAGCAGAAGATTCATCTGTTAAATGGCAAAGAATTTCAGAAAAAGAGATTCAAAGGCTCAAGGTAAAAATAGTTGATGGTCAATTGCAGGCAGATGTCACCAAGTATCAAATTGGTGGCCGTATGGCCAAGGGTAAATATGGTGCTGTATCCCTTTTGCGTCCAGAGGGCAAGGGAAAGACAAAAGCAATTAAGCGCTTTAAAGACAGGTACTTTACCAATAGACGAGAGAACATAAAAGAGTTTGAGATTATGCACCTTTGGCCAAACGGTGCTGTTGGCCTTATTCTTCATCCAAAAGGTTTTATATCGGGACAATCTGTCAAAGATGAAGTGCTTATTATGCACTCGTACGATTATTCGATGAGCATAGCTATCTATTTCCTTTCTCTTCAGCAAAGAGTGGAGGCTGTTTGCCAGATCATTCAGGGACTTATCACTCTACATAACTTAGGTATTGTCCATCGGGATCTTCATGACGGCAATGTTCTTTATGACAAGCGCAAGAATAGGTTTGATATTTCAGATTTTGGAGGCGCCCGAACAAAAAATGAGTTAGGGGACGAGTTTGAGAAAGAGGTGAATCAAAAAGACATCCCCGACTTAGTGGCTCTTATTAAATTTATCTTATTTCGTGATCGCGAGGCAGAAGATGTCGAAACCATTCAAGACATGGGCTTTTCCAGACAAGTTTCAGAGATGATTTATACCATCCTTTTTGCTTCCAAAAACTTGAAAGTAGAGGAAATTTTAGAGCGGTTTAAAACAATTTTGAGCGCTTAAGAACCTGAACGATATCCTCTAAAAACATATACGATAACTCCCCAAACCTGCACCTCTTCAGCTGAAACTTTTACTTGGGTCGGCTGGGAATAGGGGTTTGAGCGGAAGCGGATAATCTCTCCTTCATCAAAGAAATGGCCGATGATGGTCTCCTTGGTTGATGCCAGCACCAGCTCTCCAGGAGCAACCTCTTGGGTCGCTTCGACAACAACTATATCTTCGGGAAGCAGAAATTCATTGAGGAAGGAGGAGTCTTTAATTCGAAGGGCGTAGTAATGGCCTCCCTCTGGCAAAAGCTTAGAGCTGATAGGCCATTTTTCAGCTTCTGGGTACAATTCTGGAACTTTTCCTTTTGATACTGCGCCGATTATGGGGATAGTCGCTTCTGATTGAGGATGTACGTTTTGCTGAGCGATATCTTTGAGTTCGACATTTCTCCAGGCGCGCTCTGTGGAAGCGATCAACCCCTTTTTCTTGAGTGCTTCGACAAATCTCCAGATGCTTGCTGGCGAGCGAAGGTTTAAGATTTGCATGAGTTCGCGGTATGAGGGTGCGCGGCTGTTTTTTTGTGAGTATTCTTGTATCGCCTCAAGAAGTTGTTGCTGTTTCTTTGTTGGACTTTTCACATGAAAATCTCTTCAAATCGGTATAGTATTGCTATTCTTCATATTTAAGGTACTATGCTTCTATTACTACTTTTTGTCATTTCAGCGCTGGTCGCACTCCTCTTCATTGCCCATGTCAAGATTGAACGGTTGAAAGCGTTAAAGCAGAATTTAGAAGAGAAGATTTCATCCTCTCAAATCCACTCATCGATGGTCAAAGAGCAGTTTGAAGCACTTTCAAGCCAGGTCCTGACAAAATCACAGTCGCAGTTTTTAGAGCTTGCTGAATCTGCCTTTGCCCGCCACCACACGATCGTCACGCATAGAGAAGAGGGGATTCAGAAGAGTTTGGAGCAGATTTCGACGAGGACAAGAGAGCTCGAAGTTGCTCGTGAAAAGGCCTTTTCAGGCTTAAATCAGCACCTTACAACACTTGCACAGACTCAGCAGCAGCTTCATAAAGAGACATCGACTCTTGCAACTGCTTTAAAATCGAGCCAGGTGCAGGGCAGATGGGGTGAGCTGCAGCTCAAACGTGCGCTTGAGCTTACTGGAATGGTTCCCTACTGTGATTTTGAAGAGCAGGTTGTTCAGGGAAGTGATGACAACATCCTTCGCCCAGACGTCGTTATCCGCATGCCCAATAAGCGAAAAATAATCATTGATGCCAAAGCCCCACTTCAATTGTTTATGGAAGCTTGCGCAGCAACAACCCATGAAGCTAAAGTGCTGGGCTTTCAAGGCCATGCAAAAAAGGTGCGAGGCCATATCGAACGCCTTTCTCAAAAGCGTTACTGGGATCAATTTGCAGAATCTCCCGACTTTATCGTTTTGTTTTTACCAGGCGAGACCTTCTTTTCATCAGCATTAGAGCATGATCCGCTTCTTCTAGAGTATGGTGTTGAGAAAAATGTCCTTCTTGCAACGCCATCAACCCTGCTCGCTCTCTTGCGCGTTGTTGCCTATGGCTGGACGCAGGCAGAGCTTCATGAAAACGCTCTCAAGATTCTTGCAGAAGCTCAAGAGATGTATAGCCGTTTAGGAGTCTTTACTGAGCACTTTAAAGATGTTCGAAGAGGTCTTGACAAGGCTGTAAAAGCGTATAACCAGGCCGAAGCATCGTTTAATACCCGTCTCTTAGCATCTGCTCGGCGCCTTGAAGCGATGAAGGTGGGCAAAGATGAAGCCATACAGTCCCCAGGAGCGTTGCATGTTGTTGAAGAAACCTGAGCAGCTAATTCTTGGTGCCCGTTTTGTTGTTTCTAATGATAGAGTCATACGAGTCGAGCTTGTAGAGAAGGGTGAGTGGAGAGTCGAGGGAGCGAGTAGACCTTTTATCAATCGCTACCTTATCCCTTGGATTGAAGGGTTTGAATCTGGCCAAGATGTTGCCGTTCCGCTACACGCACCGGAGGCGCTCTTGTGTTTACGCAAAATTACTTATGGAAAGACGTTGAGTTACAAAGAATTTGCCTCTCTTATTGGAAAGGAGGGGGCTTGGCGCTATGCAGGAAATCTCTTAGGTAAAAATCCTGTCCCTCTGCTTCTTCCCTGCCATAGAGTTGTTCGATCGGATCAAAGTTTGGGAGGATTTATGGGTGAAAAGACAAGCAGTATAAAGAAAGAGCTTTTGGAATTTGAACGTCGTGGTTTTAGCCGCCTTTTAATCCATAATTGAACTGGTTAGTGAGCTTCTGCGAGAATCCACTTGCAGTGATGACACTTTTCATGATTGCATCATTCAGGTTGTTAACTTCTTCTTGAGTTTTCGGTTTTGTATCTTCCATGAAATCTTTAATCAATTTTATTAACTTTGACCTGGCCTCTCCGTAAACATTTACAGTATTTGGAACATTATCAGTTAGATGGTTTGCGATGATATTGTTGTAGGCCGTGTTCAGCTTGCTCTTATCGGTGCCAAGTTGGGGAATTTCAGATAGAGAGTCAATAAGGACGAAGACTTCAGAAACATCCCTAGAGTAATTTGCTTTGCACACATCAAGCAATTTTTGGTTTTTGAGTAAACTAGCTGAATCTCCATTGTACTTACATCCAGTTGCTACTAATAATTCTTCGAGTTTTCCACCATCTACTCCCTGCATATCTTTTGTCTTGTTGTAGCCCTGTATTAGATCAACTCGAAACTGTTCATTTTCTGGAATGTTTTTTTGAAATGTGGTTGGATGCCTTAGACCTGTATTTACGAGGTCTTTGTAGAGGGTATTTACATATTCTGAGGATGCATTATTAGGATGACAATTTTTTAATGCCTGTACTGTCGCTCGCTGCATCCCAGGTTCGCTTTTTTCTACTATCATTGGGTGCCCTGCTGTTTTGATTAGCCAGTCGTTTCTTTTGATTGCATCATGCATATTTTTAAGGAGCTTATAGTCATCTTCTGTTTTAACATTCTTTGCTAACTCAGCAAAATCGTCTAAAAATTGAGCAGCAGCTGCCGGTTCAGTGCTTTTCCCTGTTATTGATAACTTTTCAAATCCAGTTTTTGGTCCTTTAACCTCCAGCTTACCGCTATTTAATGAGAGCCTATCTCCTTTTTGAAGCTTTTCAAGGATGTTATTAAGGAGTGAATGCTTCTCTTCAAACTCTGGGCTTCCCTTGAGCTCTTTTGGAATCGGTTTATTTTCGGTTTTGAGAGGTTGAGTTGATGTGCCGATAGTCGTATCTTGTTTTTTCTCTTCTTTGACATTTTGAACGATTTTCTCAGGGGCTTGCTCAATGGGATTAATGGGGTTCTCACTGGTTAGCAGTGCTTCATTTATTTTTTCTAATGAAGTTCCTGAAACGGACCCAGGGATCTCTGTATGTTTACCTATGACTTGATCTGGCGGTTTAATTCCTTGATTCTCTGCAACTTGATCGACTTTTTCAGAGAGCTCCTCTTGCTTGGGAGTAAGAACAGGCTTTGTCTCTGGGATTGAACTAGAAGGTTGAGCTATAGGATGGATTACAGAACCAGTTTCTTCCATAAAATATCTCCTCCCACCCTTTTTCTATTATATACCCTCTATGCCCATAGATTCAAATAGAGGTATAACTGATTGGTCGAAAAAAAGCTTTGTCAGAGAGTATAATATAGGTATAAGGGAGACATACGAGGTGTTCCAATGTCTTCAAAGCAAAATGAGCATGATATTCAGAAGTTATTAGACCGTCTCGCTCAGCTTGAGTTTCAAAACGATCAGCTGACCGCTGAGCTTGAATATGTCGATCAGCTTTTGCGCAGCGTCGGTTTTACAGATGGATTACAGTCGGTAAAGGCTGCGGCTCAAGAGCTTAAAGATTTTGAGCAGCGGGAAGACGCTCGCTTTGAAGATGGCCTTCCCGATGAACCGCCTGGGCTTGTTTAATTTACTACTCCTTGGGGATCAATTTCGTAAGATTTTTGAATAGCTCTTCCCTTTTATCTGTGGGAAGTTTGCTCAATGTGGTGATCACCTCTAATTGTTCTACAGTAAAGCTCGTTAATAGGGTAATGGTTGGCAGTACCTGTTGTAGTTGTATATTTACCGCTGAATAGTCTTTCTGGAGCTGTTCTGTTTGATTGGCAAGCTTTTGCAGTTTTAGATTTTCATCTGTAAGTGATTGAGTTGATTCTTTGAGTGTATTGACCTCTTGAGTGACCTGTTCAAGCAAGTCTTGCTTCTTTTGGATATCTTGTACAAATGTTGTGTAGCCTGAGTGAATTTGATCAATCATCGTCTTCAATTCACTGTTGCTGTTTTCAATATCAATTCTTACCTCTTTGAAATCGTTCGTATCTTTATCAATATTTATTTGTGTCTTCTTGAGATCCTCAAGACCAGGTATTGTCTTGCCGATATCTTGTACTTTAAGTGTTGAAATGCTCTTTGCAACACTCTTTGCAGCATCTTGCCACTTCACAACGAGCTCTTTATAAACCTCGACGCTTTTTTTAACGGTATCGATGTCAGTAGTAAGGGTTTGGATTTTGGTAATGTCTAAGTTAATTGTATCTAAGCGTTGCTTTGAGAGGATTCTTTCATTTGAGAGATCGGTTTCAAATTGTTTGTTTTGGTTTGTGAGGTTCAGAATTTGATCATTGAGGTTTTTGATTGTGTTCTGAGTTTCATTCGAAAGCTCACCCATCTCTTTGACTTCCTTCTCAAACTCTTTTTGCGGCTTCCAAGCGCACAAGTAAATAAGACCTAAGAGCTGAACAACCGTTGCACCGCCAGTTACAACTCCTGTACCTATTGAGATCCCAAAAACAGGCCAGTTGCTGTTGTAGGTAAGGTAATCAACGAGTATTGTGACTCCTGTCAATACACCAGTACAGGCCATGCTTGTACCTGTAACCGGCTGAATCCAATGGACTCGCTTTTTAAATCGGTCCCAAAAGCCCTCAGGAGGTTTTGGTTTCACAGTGGTAATGTTTGTATCGTGGTGATCTTCAGAAACTGGAGTGTTAGCTTTGTAGCAACATGAGAGAGATCCTGTTTTTCCCATAATCGTTCCTATTTTTTAGTTTGGTTATTTTTGTCTTGGATTTGTTTAAGCATCTCTGCAAGTTTTGCCACGTTTTGAGCATCTTTAAGATGTTCTTTCATGGCAGATTCTGTGATGACGAGCTGATCGGTTGAGTTCTTGATCTGGGTGGCGCTATTAGAAACTGCTTGTTGCGCCTTTGTGAGGTCGTCTATCTGTTTATTTGCCGCTTCCTGCTCTTTTCGAATAGCGATAAAGAGCGATGTAAGCTTAAGAGCTGCCCCTCGTAGATCCTGAGAAGATTGTTCGAGAGTTTGAGCATTGGTTTTCAGTGTGTTTGAATCAGTTGTGAGCTTAGCCATATGCTCAGAAAACGCCTTGTCCTCATCTTGTAGTGTTTTCAATTGAAGAGCGAGCGCATCGTTATTTGTTTTTGCATCTTGAGATGCGGTGAGCAATTGATTGAGCTTTACTCCCCAATCTTTCGTCTTGGCAGAATAGCCATCGATGAGTTTATTAAAGCTGAGAGCGCCCTTTTCAGTTGCAGTCAAATCTATAGCAGCTTTGTCGAGCGTTTGAGCATTGAGCTGGAGCTTTTTATCCTGCTCATCAAATTGTTTCTTCTGATCCGCAATGGTCTTTTTTTGCTCTTCAACAGTTGTTCTTAACTGGGCTTGAGTTGCTCCAAGGCGATTAACAGATTGGGTCATCAATTGAATTCGGGTAGAAAGGGCTTCAACATACCCTTGTAGTGATTTGAGGGGGGTAAAGACCCAGATAGTAATGCAGGCAACAATTGAGGTTCCAGCTGCAATTGCATTGACAATGCACGCTGCAATATTGCCGATGACGCCTTGTGCGATAGCTGAAATGGTCTGAAGGAGGGCATTGGCTCCTAAGACAAGAACAGACCAGTGGGGTAAAAGAGGGGGTTTTTCAGGATCTCCTGTTACAATTCCTTCGACATTATTCAGGGCTTGGCCGGAGGAGGTCATGACATCTTTAAAACGGCCCTCAAGGCCTGATGTGGGAAGCAGCGAAGTTATACTACACATAAGAGTCCGTCCTTATTTTGATTTGGGAAAATTAAGAAGGGGCAAACTCAAAATCGCAGGGTCCGTTAAGCGTTCATCGCCTAAAAGTGATCGGAGGGGAGTCGTATTGAGTTTTTTAGTAAGAGAAGTTTCCTTGCCACTCTCTTTTGATTGCGGTCCCAAAACTGGAGCGGTTGTTGGGATCTCATTGATATCTACTGATGGAGCTTGGTGCATGGGGCTTATTGCTGTTGAGCCATGTACACGTAATGATGGATCTGTAACCATGTTCTACCTCCAATTTTAAGTGTTTAGTGTCTGTTCTGGTTTTTTCAGCCTT
>JABDGV010000008.1:8619-43431 GCA_013285825.1 Bacteroidota bacterium | reverse complement strand
TTGTTCAATATATTCCCTGATGATTTCAAGTGGCGCTCCACCGCAGCTGCTTGCAAAATAGCTTGGAGACCATAGACTATTTCCCCACAAGGCTTGAGCCACGATCGGAAAGTTCGCTTTTCGTATCATTCTGGAAGAAACCCCTTTTAAAGAGTTAACCAATTTACTCAAGGCAATAGTTGGAGGATAGGTGATGAGAAGATGGACGTGATCATTTTCTCCATTCACTTCAACTAATTTTGCGCCAAAATCAGTACAAACACTTTCAAAAATGTCTTTAAGAGAACTAAGGACTTCCTTAGTAAAAACATTTTTTCGATATTTTGTAACAAAGACCAAATGTGCATGCAGTAGAAATACACAGTTTCTACCGCGTCGAAAATTGTTTGACTTTTCCATAGGCCAAATGCTATCAAATTCTCATGATTGTTCGGAAGAGCTATAAATATTGGTTGAAGCTTACAAAGAAGCAAAAATCTGCATTGCAAGAAATGCTTGATGAATGCCGATGGCTCTACAACCTTTTCTTAGAGCAGAGAATACTTGCCTACGAAGAGCTCGAGATTTCGTTATCCAAGTACCAACAACTCATGTTCCTTCCTTTGTTAAAGGAGGAAAGACCAAGCTTAACTAAAGTACATTCACAAGTATTACAAGATGTCGTCGTTCGATTAGACCGTGCATTTGAGGCCTTTTTTAGGCGTTGTTCAAAAGGCGGAGAAAAACCAGGATTTCCTCGATTTCGAGGATATGATCGATATGACAGCTTCACCTATCCCCAAAGTGGATTTGAAGTTGTTGGCTCTGAACTGAAGCTTTCAAAAATTGGTCCCATTCGGATGAAGCAGCATCGGCCAATCTTTGGCGCAATTAAAACGTGCACTCTCAGACGAGACCCTTCTGGTAAATGGTATGCAAGTCTTTCTGTTGAGCAGGAAGCTCAATTGCTTGTACCCAATGAGAAATCTGTTGGAATCGACATGGGAATTGAGCATTGGGCCCACTTAAGCGATGGAACAGTGGTAGAAAATCCACGCTTTCTCAAACAAGAAGAAAAAGCACTTGCAAAAGCACAGCGAAAGCTTTCAAAATTTGAGAAAAGAACTCCTGGACGAAGAAAACAGGGAAAGATCGTTGCCAAGGTTCATGAACGGATACGCAACAAACGGCAAGATTTTTGCCATAAGCAAAGTAAAAAGATTGTCGCTGAGTATCAATATATTTGTGTAGAAGAGCTGAACATTAAAAATATGGTGGAAGGATCTCCTTTAGGGAGCTCTCTTTCAAGAAGCATAGCAGACGCGAGTTGGAATCAGTTTTGCCGATTCCTTGCCTACAAAGCGGGAGAAGCTGGTAGGAAGGTTGGAATGGTAAATCCTGCCTATACATCAGCGACATGCAGTCAATGCGGCAAGATGGAAAAGAAATCTCTTTCCCATCGACAGCATCAATGCACGCATTGTGGATATAGTGCACATAGGGATTTCAATGCAGCACAGAATATTTTGGCTATCGGGCTAGATAGCTTGGGCTTAAGCCCTAGAAGCCTTCGCCTTTAGGCGAGGGAGTAGTCACGGTGTTCTAATCGTGCAAACCACAGGTCATATCTGTTTTGCAAATTCATCCAGAACTCTGCGGAAGTGCCGGACACATCAGCAAAGTCAAGAGCTATTGCCTCAGTTACACGACGCTTCTTATTAATAATTTCACTTACTTTAGGCTGCGTCCATGATCCACCAAGATATTTTGCAAACTGCTCTTGGGATAGGTTGAGAGGTCTGAGAAACTCCTCTAACAAAATTTCGCCAGGATGTGTCGGCGGTCTGTGTTTTGGAAGCATACTAATCTTCTCCTTGATAAGAAAAATCGAAGCTTAATCTTCTTCGTATATGTCTTTGCGATGGTCTATCTCTACAATGATGACAATGACCTTGTCCTCGTCGACCTTGTAAATCACCCGATAATCTCCGACCCTCAATCTTCGATACCCCTTTAAACTATATCTCAAAGGCTTTCCAAACCTCATGGGATCAACCATCAATTTCTTTTCAATTGCATTTCGGATAATTTCTCGGATGGCTGGGGGAATTTTTTTATAGTCTTTATTTTTAGATCCGAGGTCATAGAAAATCTTATATGTCACTCTGAAATCTCCCAGTATGCCTCATGGGAAATTAAAGGATTTTTTTCATTTTCTCTTTCCTCAATCTTATGGATTAACTTCATATCTTCATAATCTTCAAGCCACTCATGCACCATTTTTTTAATTACAGAAGACATGCTTACCTTCCGCTTTCTTGAAAGAATTTGAATAATGTCTAGATCTTCATCATCTAAAGTTACGTTGATTCTGTGTGTTTTTGAGCTCATATAGCACTCTCTTTTACCTAGATTGTATCAGATGTGGCACAGATCGTCAAGTTAACAATAAGACTACTTCTTGCAAAGCGCCAAAACATCTGCAACTTTTTTAACATCGTGCTCAGTGGTATTCCAAGAGGCAACAAACCGAAGTTCGGTCATAGCCTCATCCTTATCCCAAACGTAGCAGGCTATATGCTCTTGAATGATAGGAACAAACGCGTGTGGAACCTTAAAGAAGATCTGATTGGTCTCAACAGGATAGGAAAGGCTGCATTCTCGATGGGAGGTCAATATCTTGGCAATTTCTTGCGCCCGCTGATTGGCAGTTTGTGCAAGTGTTCGCCATAGTTCATTGGTAAAGAAGGGAATAAACTGGGAAGAGATATAGCGCATCTTCGAGACAAGCTGAAGAGTCTGCTTATTGATGTGGTCTGACCCCTCCTGCAAAGCAGGATTAAAGATGAGAAGGGCTTCGGCACACATAAGGCCATTTTTAGTGCCGCCGAGCGATAGAATATCGACTTGAGCCGTTTGTATCATTTCATCCAGAGAGATTTTAAGAGCACAGACTGCATTGTATAATCGGCTTCCGTCGATATGAAAAAGCAAATTCTCTGTTTTACATACCTTTGATAATGCTCGAAGCTCTTCCAGCGAGTAGAGAGTTCCAAACTCTGTGGGTTGGGTAATGGAGAGTACGCGCGGCGAAGTTGAATGTTTCCCAAACATACGCTCGCTTTGCAGCTTATGTACAAGAGCTGCAGGCGTAACCTTTCCACCTATGTGGGGCACAGGCAAAAGCTTGCAGCCAACAATCGATTCTGAAGCGCCGCATTCTTGATAATGAAGATGGGCGATATCGCTACAGATGACCGACTCATGCCGCCTGCACGAAAGTTTGAGCGCTAAAACATTGGCGCCAGTTCCTGTTGGCACAAAGAAGACTTTACAAGGAGAGCTAAAGGCGTTTTGAATAAGCTTTGCTGCCTTCTCAGTGAAAATGTCATCGCCATAGGAGGGCGCCCAAATTTCATTTGCAGATTGTATTGCCTCAAGCACCGAAGGATGGGCAGAGGTATAGTTATCGCTCGCAAGACAAGTTTTTCCCTGAAGCATAGTTCAAGACCCGCTTTTTGCACCGACGAAAAAATCTTTGAGCTTCTCTATAAAGCCCTTTTTCTTGGGGAAATTATTGGCAGATTCAAGTTTGGAAAATTCTTCCAAAATCTCTCGTTGCCGCTGAGTGAGATTAGTTGGAGTTTCGACAATAACTTTGACTTGAAGATCGCCCTTCCCAGATCCTTGAAGACTTGGGAATCCCTCGCCTCGGACCCGCAAGGTTTTGCCTGACTGAATGCCTTCGGGAATCGCAATCTTAATTGCCTGTGTTCCAAAAGAGGGAATCTCTTTCTTACAACCAAGAGCCGCTTCACCGATAGATATGGGGAGCTCTAAGACAATATCGTTTCCTTGGCGTTCGAAAAACTCATGGGGCTCAACAGTGATATAGACAAATAGATCTCCAGCTGGGCCGCCGCCAATACCGACGTCGCCATAGCCAGGAAGCTTTAAACGCATTCCAGAGTCAATTCCAGGAGGGACATGGAAGTTTACCCGGCGCTTCTGCTTTGTACGCCCCTCTCCATGGCAAGATGTGCACGGCTGAGTGATGATCTCTCCCTCTCCATGACATTGTGGACAGGTCATAGACATGCTGAAGAAACCGCGCTGCTCAAAGACATGGCCAGAGCCGCCGCAGCGAGGACACCTTTTAACGCCATCGGATGAGGTGGTTCTATTCCCTTTGCATGTCTCGCACAGGATGTAGTTATTGAGCGAAAGCTCTTTATCTACCCCTTTAAGCGCCTCTGCAAAAGATACTGTTACATTGATTCGTTTACTTGCACCCGGCTGAACGCGGGAAGGTCCTTCGCCATACGATCCTCCGCCTTGGCCAGAAAAGCCGCCGCCAAACATCCCTTCGAAGATAGATTCGCCACCAAATGCACCCATAAATGTGCGCAGAGCCTCTTCCATCGTCTCTTGATGTCCAGGATGGCCGCCTGCGTAACTATGCATACCCTCACTGCCATATCGATCATATGCCTGACGCTTTTTCTCGTCGCACAAGACCTCATACGCTTCGGATACTTCCTTAAACTTTTTTTCGGCAGTTGGGTCGCCAGGGTTTCTGTCGGGATGAAACTGCAGCGCCTTCTTACGATACGCCTTTTTGATATCATCTTGAGATGCATCTTTTGCAACTCCGATTATTTCATAGTAATCAGCCATACCGAAAGATCTGTAACAAAGGGTTAGAGCCTGAACTCATTAAAAATTCAGGCTAAAGAGAAATTATGAGCGAGTTTTTTTGTATTTCAGTGCAGCTTTTGATTTCGCTCGCTTCTTAACTGACGGCTTTGAGTAGAAACGATGAGCCTTCACCGACTTCATCACGCCTTCTTTATCCAATCGCTTTTTCAACGCTCGAAGCGCCTTGTCGATAGAATCACCGGGTCTAACTTTCACGCATGTCATGCAGCATATCCTTGATTAGCTTAAGTTTTGTGTAAGAATCATAATCCTTCTGGAGAAAAATACTCAAGAGTCTTTCTCAATTTCTGCTTGAGTTCGTCGAAGATAAAGAGGATGAAGATCTTTGGGCAGCACGCTTGTCCCCTCTTGAAATTGCTGCCATCCCTGCCGAATAAGCACATCCGCTTGAGGACAAGAAGTTATGACAGGAGTTGCAAACTCCAATTGTTTATGAGTAATCCAACTGCGTTCAATGGTGACTACATAATCGACAAGGTCCGCTCTTTGGCTGAATGCACCATCATCGATTCGTTCAGGGCCCTTTTCCCATGAAACATCCAAGCCCTTTTTTCTGCCTTGAGCTACGAAAACACCGCCAACTTTTGCATCTATCGCTGCCATAAAGGTGCCATCTGCTTCTGGAACAAGACCATAGAGACTGCTCATAGGAATAAGTGGAATTTTTAAAGCAACGGCAATCCCCTTTGCAAAAGAAACGGCGACTCGAATTCCGGTATACGATCCGGGTCCAATACCTACGATACAAAGTCCGAGCTCTTGAAAACGTATTCCTGCCTTTTGGCAGAGATCATGTGCATTTTTAGCCACATCACGGCTTCCCGATAGTTCAATAGATCGTATGACTTGCCCATCACGCCCGATGGCTGCAGATCCCCGATTTGTCGAAGTCTCAATGAGAAGTGTGTACACCTGTTACCTCTATCTTCTGAGGAATTAATCGCTCCTGCAGCACCTTTAAAAAATAGCGATCAGTCATGCCAGCAATAAAATCGACGACATATTGAGCCGCCACTGTATTGACAAGGTATTCTTGAGTTCTGCTATGAAGAAAGGCAGTCCAAAGCAAACTCTCCTCTCGTTTTTCCAGCCACTCAGTTAACAGATTCTCGAAAAGAAGCTTGTACGCTTGTTCAATCTTTTTTGATTCTGTCTTCAGCTTGGGATGCCAGTAGATACATTCAAAGTTAAATTTTCGCAGCTTTTTCAAGGTTTGGTACATCTCTTCAGAAAATCCAAACTGTCCAGTATCTCCATAAAGCGTGAGTATATCATGGCGCGCAGCTTCCAGCAGTGTGTGGTTAGAAGAGCCCAGCATGCCCCATGGAACATCTTTTCTCTCAATTAACCTCAATGCAATAGCATCTTCAATATCGCGTCCTAAATAGCTCACGGTATCGCTCAGCTTCACTAAAAGCGCTTCAGCCGTTTTGGGAATGAGATCAACTTCTGGTGTAACTGTTCGTAATTTTCGCTCATCAATGTGCATTTGGGCAGTTTTATCGAGATTGGGCTGAGAAACACGACTCTTCATCCCTCCATCATGGCATAAAAAACCATCATGAACTTCAAAAGAGAGATCCAGAGGTTCAATAACTTCAAAAAGTCTGCAGGATTGATTGGCATGAGAAAAGGCCCCAAGCCCCATCTCTTTACAAATTGAGCTTAAATACCCCTCCCCTTCATGTCCAAAGGGAGGATGGCCCACATCGTGGCCCAATGCAATGGCTTCAATGAGATCGAGATTAAGCCCAAGCCGTTTCCCAAGCATACGAGAAAACATACTTACAAATTGTACATGAAGCCCGCGGCGAGTGAGATGATCGTAGGGCACAAGGTAGACAACCTGTGTTTTGTCGAAATAGCGCGCATAGGCGTTTGAGTGGATAATCCGCTCAAGATCTCGCTCGTACAAAGAGAGTTTGCTCTTCACGTGTTTTTTCCCTTAGTTGAAGCAGTTTTTCACGATTAATCTCATCATGAATACGCTTTAAAAGAGCTCGTACCTCTTTAGTTCTTTTTGGCGGAATCGAAATATTGCGAAGCCCAAGCCGAACAAAAATTGGAACAACCGCTTCATCTGCTGCCAATTCCCCACAAAGGATGCACGGTTTGCACATTTTTTGAGTAACCGAAAGCACAACTTTAATCAGTTCCAAAACTCCTGGATGAAGAGCGCCGCAAGCAGAAAGACGTGTAGTTGCACGATCTATTCCTAAAGCATATTGAATCAAATCGCTCGAGCCAATAGAGATAAAGTCCGCAAGCTGCACAATTTCCTCGATCTCCAAAACAGCTTTGGGAGTTTCAATCATGGCTCCAAGTTGAAAAGGAGCCTGAAATTCAGCTCGAACATCTTTAAAAATCATTTGAGCGCGATGGAATTCTTCAGCATCCGACACGAATGGCAATAGGATAGAACAGCCTTGAGGAAATGCTTTGCAGATAGCTCCGAAGTGGACACGAAGAAATGCTGGATCGTGAAGAAGAAACTGCAGCCCTCTCTTACCCCGATAAAGATGTGGAAATTTCTCCATACTCATATCGAGCGCACGAACAATAATTCGAAAAAAACCGGTTGGATTGCACTGCGAGAGAGCCTTTACCTGCTCGCTTTCAGTTGCCTGGTGGGAAAAGAGGTATTCTGTACGCAAAAGTCCAATCTCTTGAATCCCTTCATCTTTAGCTGCTTGAATATCAGCAGGATGCTCGATATTCGCCATTATATGAAGGCTATCATCCTTCAATTCAAAAGCTTGTTCTCGTACAGCCTTTTGAACTGCAAAAGCCTTTTTTAGCCTGGTCGCAGTCGGATTTACAAGTATGAGCCCTGCCTCACCATCAACAAAGAGCGTCGGATTGTGCCCTTGCTTGATTTGTCTGGGATCTATTTGGACAACGTACGGGATAGATCTTGCTCTTGCCAAAATAGCTGTGTGGGAAAAAGCACTCCCATGAAAAGCTACAAATGCTGCAACAGAATTTGAGACTAAAAGCGCTTGAGAAAATGAGATCTGATCAGCAACAAGAATTGCACCCTTCGGCACTAAGCTCGACTCTTTTTCAGATAGGGGCTTTAACTGCTCCAAGACTCTCTGAATAACATCTTCGATATCCGAAAACCGCTCTGAGAGCAATCTGTCCTGAACAAATCGAAATTTTTTTTTGAGATGTGCTAAGGACCACTTTAAAGCAGCTTCAACTGATTTTTTCTTTTCTGAAATCCCCTCAAGAACAAGCTTTTGAAGTCCAAAAGGATCCTTAAGAAGCTCAACATGGCTTTCGACAAGCTGCAGCTCATCAATTCGCCCCTCAACATCAAGTAAAACTGCAAAGCGCATAAGCTCATCAATGGCTCGTTCGATAGCAGACATGAATCTCTTTAATTCTAGAGAAATTTCTGACTGACTGAGCTGCCTCCCCTTCAAAGAGGCGCTTGAAGATTCGACAAAGAATGCAGGACCTGACACTTTGCCTGAAACAATGCCTTGGCCATAGATGGATTCATTGCTCACAATGTTGAATCCCCCAAACCTGTTTCAAAAGCATTTTGGATAAGCTCTAAAGTCTGCTCGGCGTCTGGGCCTGAAACTTCAACAAAAATTGTTGCATGTCTCGGGGCCCCTAAAAGCAAAAGACCTAAAACACTTTTGGCATCAACACGGTTTTCTCTGTAGGAGAAATAAACTTGGGATTTTTTCCCATGAAGCATTTTGACTATATGAGTTGCAGGGCGTGCATGAAGTCCCATGCGATTTTTGACACGCATATGCGCTTTTAATACTGGCAGTCCCTCTTTGGTCTGGTCCACGCATAGCCTCTCTTCAGTAACTCAAACCCAAAAACTCTAGTGGATAGTCTCCTCTTTCGTCAACTGGCCAAATAATTATTGTATTGAAAAAGAGTTAGACATTCTGTTACTATTTATTAATTTTATTTAATTTTCAGGCTTTAAAATATGAAAATACAAATTTCAATCCCAGGAATTGATACTAAACTAATAGAATTTGGCTTCACAGTAAATTGCCCTGAAGATGAAGCGCCTCCTCTCGATAACAAATGGTTCCCGCTCCCGTTTGAGGTAGAGAGGGCAACAGATCCACAATCTCCTATTATTCAAAGACAGGTAATCCTAGAGAGAGCTCCCGACTTAAGTCAAAAAGAAATTGTTCCTTTAGATTTCAGTTTATATGCAGACTCTCTAGAGATAGAAGAACAAAAAGAGAGTGCGAAAAAAACGGATGAGATAGTCACGACCACTCCTTTGGCTCTAGAGCAAGACACTAACAGTGAAGTGCCAGAAATCACTGAAAAGAAAATCGTTTTGCTGGAAGAAGATAGCGCAACAAACAAAACTCAAAAGATCGCTGAAAAAAACATTCCAGAAGAGCCATCAAAGCAGGAAAAATCAAAAAAAACAGCTAAGGTTGCCAAAAAGATTATTCCAGTTACTCCTCTTAAAAAAGTTATTAAAAAAACTGAACCGAAAAAAATCGTTATAAAGGAAACCTACGAAGAGGTGGTACAAAAAATCTCCTCTAATCCAGTTGAGTTTCTTAAAGTCGATGAGAAGAGCAACCGCTGGACCGAAAAAGAATTTAAATCGTTTGCAAAAACAGCTCTTGTAACCCTACTCCTTGACCATCCAACTCTAGCAGCGACTGAAAACGGGGATAAAATTAAAGAGAAAGCTCAAAAAATCCTTCCCAATAAGCCATCAATCCTTACAAACGATGTTGAATACGCCAAATGCAAAGAGAGACCGAGCGTAGATCAAATACTAAAAAATAACCATGCCTACTACCTTCTGTTTTATGATAAATATTTTGATATTTCCTATGAACAGATCCTCAGCTTGGTTGTCCATTTTCAACAGAAATTTACCCAAACCGATATGCTCTCAGCCGAAGCTCTTTTTGCAGCACTTGCTCTTATTCCTGTATTGCCCTTTGCTCAAAAAATCGCTGCAGGAAATTTTGGAAAAGATGCCAAAGTAAATCTCCTCATCTATTGCATGGCCTATCATCGCTCAGATATCTTAATCTTTAAAGAGGGTGCAGACGAATTCCAACGTCTTATGCTGTTGGCCTCTGATACGATTAAAGAGTCGACTGACCAGGAATTAGTAAAGAAATGGATCGCTGGCGGCACAAAGATTAATTTTGACGGCAAATTAATTTTTGAAGATCCCCGCTTTCCAAAGCAGCATAAAGAGACCATCTGCAATTCATTTGACCTGCTCTTAGAAGCCATCCCAAATGATCCATCCATTGTCATCACCTATGGAAAGAAACTAAAGAATTACCCTCTCTTATTGAAAAATGCCCTTGCAGCCATCTTGCTGAACCCGAAGCTCAAAGAATATTTTTTCCTGCATAAAGAAAAAAAGAAGCAATTTGACGCTTTGAACGAACTTGCCAAGAAACATCTACCAAAGAAGGATTCGCAAGTTAAGAATCAAGATGACTTGAATAACCTTTTTATTATTCAGCCCAATATAGAAAAATTATTCGATAGCCATGACTCATTAGACATGATGGATTCAGTACGAAAGGAATTTTTTGACTGTTCTTATCAACAATTCTTGAGTGCTGTGCAGTCTCTCAACGAGCTCTTCAAAGAGCCGCTCCCTCAAGGTACAAAAATTCGTACGAACTGGGCATTTTTTACACTCATTGATGTTATAGAAGCTATGTATGGTGTGCTGAGCAATTTGCAGTATAGCAGGTGCGAAACAACAACCGAAATAAACATTGTGCAACTCTACCCAAAGAACCTGCGGCTTATTCAGCGAGCCATCGAAAAAGACCCATTTAAAAGAGCTTTCTACTTTGCAGATGACTCCATCCGGCTTGATCGGAGATTTAAAAGAGAGCTGGTGGCTGCGATCTCCTTTCCGCTTAACTTTAAAGATGCAAAGGTGCTTGTCGAGCAATCAACCTTTCCCAAAGAGGTACTCAATGACCCGGAGATGCTGTTCCCATTGTTTCAAGTCAATCCCTCCATCTTAAACTTTGGAACTAAAGAAACTAAAGAGCATCTTACAAAAAAGTATAACATTGCCCTGCAGGAAATTAAAATCGATTCTATCCCGTTTAAGAGTGAAGAGACTCGCGAAAAGGATGTTACTGAGTTCTTAAACGAAAAAATGAAAGAAATGGTTCTTGAACAAAAGAGACAAGAAAAATAGTTGGAAAGAAAAAATATTTATGAAACTTGAACTTTCAATCCCTGGCCTTAAAGGTCCTGTAATAGAATTTGGGTATACAGTAAATTGTCCTGAAAAGAGTGTGTTGAAGATATGGGAAGATCCAAAATGGTTTGCGATCCAGCGATGTATCCCCAAAGAACAAAATACTCAGCCAGTCGTTACTGATATCGATAAGAAAACTAAGGGAAAAACTAAGAGAAAAACTAAGGAAACACCCTTCTTCAATGAAAAAGATACAAAGGTAGCTTCTTTAAAAAATAAAGTTTTCATTAACAGTCATGAGGTCAAAGCTCCTACATTCAACAAAATAGTCGAATGCAACCTTTCACAACCCCTGGAAAGCGACATCGGTGAATTCCAACTCATTGAAAAGGAAATCGTTCCGTTGAATTTCAGTTTCTTTTCAGACATTTCAGAAGATCAATTGCAAGAAGTACAAGAACAAGAAGTACAAGAGCAAGAAGTACAAGAGCAAGAAGTACAAGAGCAAGAAGTAGAAGAAGAAAAAGAGCCAGTCTCATCAGACAGAGAAATCACAGTTATGGAAGTCAAAAACCCTCCAAAACTGAAATCCAACAACAAGAAAAAAAAGACCAAGGGAAAAAAGGCAACCCAACCAAAGCAAAAAAACCAAGCTGAAAAAACCAACAAAGTAGTCGGTGAAAATCTCCCGAAAGATACGGGCAATAAAAGCAAAAAAACAGCTGAGGTTGCCAAAAAGATTATTCCAGTAGTAGACCCCAAGAAACCTCTTGAGTTGGTACAAATTGAGCCTAAAGAAATCCTCATCCCCAAAAAAGAGACACACGAGGATCTATTAGAAAAAATCTCTGCAGACCCCGCCTATTTCCTTAAAATCAAGGAAGATGCCTCGCCGAAAGATCAATATAGCTTGTTTGCAAAAACAGCCCTCGTCAGCTTAATTCTGGACCATCCAACTCTTGTGGCAACGAAAAACGGAGATAAAATTAAAGAGAAGGCTCAAAAAATCCTTCCGCAAGTGCCATCAATACTTAAGAACCCTGACGAAATGAGCATGTGCAACGATTTACCTACCGCAGAAAATTTATTCAAAAATGACCACCAGTACGTACTTAATTTTTTTACTCAATATCTTGATGTCTCGTACGAACAGATCCTCACTCTGCTTGAACAGCTGCAAATAGATTTTACCCAACCCAAGGATAAACAGACTGGAGCTCTTTTTGCAGCAATGGCACTTATCCCAATACCTGCAATTGCTCGTAAAATTGCAACAGGAAAATTTGGAGAAATAATAAAAGAATATTCCAATTTCTATTGCATGGCCTATCATCGTAAAGATCCTCTGATCTTTAAAGAAGGCGCAGAACTTTTCCCACATATCATGCTGTTAGCAGATGATACTATTAAAAATTCAACTGATAAGGAATTAGAGAAGTGCTGGCTAAATGCCGGTATAGAGATTAACGTCGATGGCAAATTTGTTTTTGAAGATGTACGCTTTCCAGCGAGACATAGAGAAACCATCTGCAATTCCTTTGAACTGCTTTTAAAAGGCATCCGAAACAATCCATCGATTGTACTCCATGTGGGTTTGAACATAAAAAATTTCCCACTATTATTGAAGAATGCACTCGCTCGGATCTGGTTTAACCAGGAAGTCCAAAAAAGTTTTGGACATCACAAAAAAACTTTGTTGGGACTTGCCAAAATCTCTCTTCCAAAATCCGATTCCAAAATCACTGGTCAAGAAATGTTGAACAAACTGCTTCAAGATAAACCTGAAATTATCGATCTCTTCCAGAAAGGAACAGAAATGGAAATTCTTACTCCGTTCAAAAATGATTTTTTTAACTGTTCTTATGATCAGTTCATCAGAGCTTTGATTTCTCTCAACCTACTTTTATCAAAGCCCCTTCCAATCGATACAAATCTTTTGAAGGACTTTTCTTTTTTCTCACTCATTGATGTTGAAGAGGCAATGTATGGAGTGCTGAGCAATATGAAGTGGGACATCAAAGATTCCTCAAACCAACAAAACATTGTGCGGATGTATCCTAAGAATCTACGTCTTGTTTTGCGTGCAATAGAAGGTGATCCAAATAAAAGAGCAATTTATTTTGCTGATGATTCAATCCGATACAATCCGAAGTATAAAAAAGAGCTGACGAAGATAGTCTCCATTCTGCTTGTTGCAAGAGGCACAAAGGCTGTCGATGCCACCTACTTTCCCAAAAAGATACTTGACGACCCAGAAATAGTTTCCCCTCTGATGGATATCGAACCTGATATTTTTACATTTGCGACTGAAAAAGCACAAAAGGAACTCAAAGAGAAGTATGACAGCCTCAAAAAAGAAGCTGATCTGGCCAAGAATACTATGAGTAAAATAACTCATGAGCTTGTAAAATTGAACATTGAAGATAATAATTGAAATCTTTATTATTTATTAATTTTATTTAATTTTTAGGTTATTAATTATATGACATCCAAACTTTCTATCCCAGGATTTGGGAATGAAATAATCGAGTTTGGCTTTCCAGTAAACTGTCCTCCTGAGAGTTATTCATTAGTATTTGAAGATGGCCGCTGGTTCGCGATCAATCAAGTAATCCCCCAAGAACCAAATGATCTGCCAGTCGATTTTCTTAGTCAAAAAGATATCATTCCAGAATCGTGTGCCAAAAAAAGCGATAAAAAATTAGTTCTTTCGAACACGCAAAAAGTCAAAACTCCTCAATTCAACAAAATAGTCGAAAGCAACCCTTCACAACCGCCGGAAAGCGACATCGGTGAATTCCAACTCATTGAAAAGGAAATTGTTCCGTTAAAATTCAGTTTATTTTCAGAGACTCTAGAAGAGCAAGAGGTTCAAGAGCAAGAGGTTCAAGAACCGGAAGTTCAATTACAAGAGGAAGGACAAGATATTCAAGATCAGGAAGAGCCTGTTTTATCGGATAGTGAAGTTGAACTCCCTCCTCAAAAGATAAATCCCAAAAAGAAATCAAAGAAAAACAGAAGAAAAGCCGCACAAACAAAACAAAACAGCCAAGCTAAAAAAACGCAAGAGGTAGTCCAAACCGAACTCCCCAAACAGTCTGGTAAGAAAAAGAAAAAATCACAAAAAAGTACCGAAAGAGTTGCCAAAACGATTATTCCTGTAAACAACCAGGCACCAACAGAGAGCAATGAAAAAGTCCTCAATGAGACCACTCATGTCTTTGAGCCAACTGAGCAAAAACCAATTCCTAAAAAAGACTCCTATGATGAGCTATTAGAAAAAATCTCTTCTGACCCCTCTCTTTTCCTTCTCATCGATAAAGAGAGCTTGTCTGAAAATCAATATAAAACCTTAGCTAAAACAGCGCTTGTACTCGCAATCCTTGATAAAAAATTCAAAGATTTAACAATCCTCGAAGAGATTAAAAAAAGAGCACAAGAGGTACTTCCTAAAGAGTTGTCAAAACTGACAAACAGTGAAGAATTTCATGCTTGTAAAGAGAGACCCCTTTCAGGGCGCATTCTATCTAACAATCACCAGTACTTTCTTGATTTTTATGATAAATATTTCAACGTCTCCTACGATCAGATCATAAGCATGCTTGAGATACTGCAAACCGATTTTACTAAAAATGAGCAGCTGTACTCTGCAGCTCGTTTTGCCCTAACAGCTCTCCTTTCGGTACCTATAGTTGCTCGAAAAATAGCCAGAGGCGATTTTGGAGAGGGCTCCAAAGACTGTCTCTTCTATTGCATGGCCTATCATCGCTCAGACCTCGAAATCTTCAAAGAGGGCTCGAAATGGCACCCGCCTCTCATGCTGCTGGCCTCAGATTCTTTAAAAAAATCGCCTGAATTAAAAGATAGCTGGTTGCAAGCTGGCATTAAGATTAACTTCGGCAAAGGATTTATATTTAATGATCCCCGCTTTCCTCAAGAATATAAATCTCTCATCGTAAATTCTTATTCCCTATTGTTAGAAGCTATCGAAAACAGTCCTTCGGCACCTATTTATGCCGGAGAAACCATAAGAAAAAACAGAGATGCATTCGCAAATTTATTGAAAAATGCCCTCGCTCGACTCTTGCTTAACAAGGACGTAGAAATACTCTATGGAGAATACAAAGAAACACTCCTATCGCTCGCTAAGAAAACTCTCCCGACCATAGATTCAAAAATTTCCGATCAAAATGATTTAGATTCATTGCTTCTAGGAAACCCCCTATTGAACAAAATGCTGAACGGTGGAGGGTCGTATGATGTTATGAGTAGTTGGAAAACCAAATTCTTAAACTGCTCTTATTCTCAATTCATGAAAGCTTTGGAAGCCCTCAAAATTCTCTATCAAAAGCCTATTGAACCAGGAAAAAGTCCTCTTAAGATTTTTTCATTTCTTGTACTGGTAGATGTTATAGAAGCAATGCGCGCCGTCCTCAACTATTTCCCAATGTACGATGACGCTGCAACAACACAAGGGACGATCGTGCAGCTCTATCCCAAGAATAGACAGCTGGTTGAGCTTGCTCTCAAAACGGATAAATATTGTAACTCGCTCATCTTTGCAGATGATTCTATCCGATACGATCCAAAGTTTAAAAAAGAGCTCATTCAAGCGCTATCTCCTCTCCTAATTGCAATGGGAGCAAAAGAGCTTGTTACTGTGACCCTCTTTCCCAAAAAGGTACTCGATGATCTAGAGATTCTCTCCGAATTGATTAAATTAGATCCTAAGCTGCTTGATTATGCCAGCGAGAATGTACAACTGAAACTAAAAGCTCAAAAATCGGAAATCATACGCTGTGAACCAGAAAAAAATAGCCCTGTTACCCTTACTAAACCAACGCAATCCTATGAAGAGCTGTTAGAGAAAATATCTTTAAACCCATCTGAATTGTTAAAAATCCAAGAGAGCGATTGGGATAAAACTCAACTCAAAATGTTTGCCAGAACGGCTCTTGCAGGTGCATTACTGGAAAATACAAAAAAGGTAAATCTCAACCTAATAGAAGGTATTAAGAAAAAGGCAGAAGAGCTTCTGCCAAGTAATCCTTCAAAAGTCAAAAACTACAAAGAGTATGCTGAAGCTTTAAAAACGTTTGAGTACGCCGAATTAATAAATATAAATCCTAAGGATCTTCTCAACTTTTATAATGAACAGCTCGACCTCTCCTACAATCAGACTTTGACCTTCCTCTTTATACTTATAGAGAGGTTAGGAAAGCCCGAAGATCAATTTTTTGCAGCTCTTGCGCTCGTTCCTATAAAAACAATCTCTCGTAAAATCGTAAGCTGGGAGTTTGGAGAGCTTATCACAAAAATTTCACCCAACTGCATGATCTACCACTCCTCAGACCTTGAAATTATCCAGAAGGGATCTCAAATTTGTCCGCCCTTTATTCTCTTCGCATCTGATACGATTACAAAAACAATCGAGCTTAGGCCCTTTTGGTTGAAGGCAGGGATTGCTCCCAATTTCGATAAAAAATTTGTTTTCCAAGATAGTCGATTTCCAGAGGGCTGCAAAGACGAACTTCTGAACTCTTCGAAACTGCTTCTCGACGGAATACACATCTACGATCCCGCAATTATATTCCATACAGGCGAGCGGTTGAAAACGGAAAATAAACAGATCAGCTTTGTATATAAACAATTAGTAAAAAATGCATTTGCTCGCTACTGGTTTGCCAAAAACAAAGAGGGCAACAACACCTTTGAAGTTCACAAGCCCGCACTTTTTACTCTTGCCGAAAAGGTTCTTCCAACTACCTCTTCAAAAATCTTAGATCAAAAGGCGTGGGATGAATATCTCAAAAATAATCCAGAGATTTTAGAGAAAATTGAAAAGGGCGGAACTTTTGATGTTGACAATGACTTCAAGGGTAGTTTTTTTGATCTATCCTTTGAGCAATTCAGAAGATCGCTTATCTTACTCAATCTTTATTTATCCCAAAATCAACCTAAAAAACATCTCTTCAAAGAGTTTTTCTTCATATCTCTCATTAATGAGCGTGAAGTGATGTTGAAGCTCTTACAGCATCCAAACATGTGTGATAGCGCAACCAAACAGTTGATCATCCAACAACACCCAAATGATGCTGAAATGGTGAATCGTGCACTCAAAGATGATGAATCTTGTCTCTCTCTCTATTTTGCAGATGATTCTATCCGTTATGCAGAACGTTATAAAAAACCCCTAGCTCACCTGATTGCTTTCCTCATATTGGCAAGAGGTGAAGCGTCTATCAAGAATGACCCCCGCTTCCCAAGAAATGGACTGGACGACATCGACGTGATTGAAGAAATGGTGAATATCGAAAGCTCTTTAGCCTTCTATGCGAGCAATAAGGTTAAGGACGAGCCAAAATATACGAATATCTTGATGAAGGCATTGCAGAAAAAACTCTCTGAGGTCGACATCAACAAAAAATAAGAACTAATCGTGATTAATTTATAGGCTTTAAAAAATGACAAGTAAACTTTCAATCCCGGGAACTGAGAATCCGGTAGTAGAATTTGGGTATATTGCTAATTGTCCTCTCGACAGTGTGTGCAAAATATCTGAACATCCAAACTGGTTCCCGATTCCTAAAAACAACAGCGATGAACCCATACCTAATCTGAACTCTAAAATAATTCAAAAAACAATTATCAAAGAAACCTCTATCGATTTAATTAAAAAGAAAGTAGATCCCCTGGATTTCATTCTTTTTTCAGACTCTCATGAAATCAATGCCACTCTGGACCTAGCTAATAAAACTCAAACGATAGTCGACAAAAACCTGTCCCAGGAACCGCAAATAGTTATTAGTGAGCCTCAACTCCCCGAAATGAACATTGTACCATTGAAAGTTGATACTGTTCCTGATCCAATCGTCACGAATCAAGAAAGTACTGCCAGCTCTGAATCGAAGAAAAAGAAAATAAATCAAGAGAACCAAACCAAAAAAACTCAAACGGTGGTCGATAAAAAACTCCCCAAACCGACTGGTGAAAAAAACAGAGAAACACAAAAAACTACTGTAGCGGTCGCCAAAGAGATTATTCCAGCAGGCAATGAAGAGATAATCATAGAAGAACCTTCAAAGAAACAGAGCAAGCCTAAACATCCTCCTCAAAAAGAAACGTATCAAGAACTCTTAGAAAAACTCTCCACTAACCCCCAATACTTCTTAAAAATCGAGGAAAATCAGTGGGACAAAAAGCAGTATAAAGCGTTTGCAAAAACAGCTCTCGTACTCGCAATTCTTGGAAAAAAAATCAAAGATTCAAAAATCATCGATGAAATAAAAGAGAGAGCAAAAAAGGTACTTCCTCAAGACCCATCGATTTTAAAAAACGATGAAGAATTTGGCTTATGTGAAGAAAAACCCGATCTAAAATCTATACTCCAAAATAACCATCAGTTCTTTCTTGGTTTTTATGATAAATATCTCGACCTCTCCTATGATCAGATCCTGACCATGCTTGAATTATTGCAAACCGATTTTACCCAATCAGATAACCTGCACAATGCCGCTATTTTTTCCTTAGCAGCTCTTGCATCTATTCCTGCAATTGCTCGAAAAATAGCCAAGGGAGATTTTGGAGAAGAGGCCACTGTTTGTCTCTTCTTTTGCATGGCCTATCATCGCTCAGACATCGATATTTTTAAGGCAGGCTCAAAACGTTTCGCGCCTCTCATGCTGTTAGCATCGGATAGTATTAAAAAAGCACCTGGATTGAGTGATTGCTGGTTAAAGGCTGGCATTGCGATTAACTACGACCATACATTGGTCTTTGAAGACCATCGTTTCCCAAAAGGGTATAGACAAGAAATTCTCAAATCCGACCAACTCATACTCGAAGGCATCCACAACAATCCTTCCATCGTATTGCATGCAAAGAATGTATCTCCGCATTTATTGAAAAATGCACTCGCTCGACTCTTGCTTAACAAGGACGTAGAGGAACTCTTTGGAAAATACAAAGAACAACTCCTTGCACTCGCCAAAAAGCATCTTCCCACCGTCGATTCAGAAATTAAGAATCAGGAAGGATTGGACCAAATCCTTCTATTAAAACCCAAAGTACGCGAAGCATTTAATCTTGGAGGATCAATCGAGGTCATTCAAGCTTGGAAAGACATAAACGTAAACTGCTCCTTTACCCAATTCATAGATGCTTTAAACGCTCTCAAACTTCTTTTGGAAAAGCCGATTTCATATGGTAAAAACCTCCTAAAAAACTACTCATTTTTTTCACTCGTAGATGTTCAAGAAGCTATGGAGTACGTGCTGAACTATGTTATGACAAACGAAACGGATTCCACAACGCAGCAGACCATCGTGCAACTCTACCCAAGAAATAGACGTTTTGTAGAAATTGCACTTGCAACCGACCAGTATAAAAGAGCTCTCTATTTTGCCGATGATTCCATCAGGTACGATCCAAAGTTAAAAAATGAGCTGGTGAGAATGGTTACAACAATGCTCACCGTAAAAGGAATAAAGGCTCTCGAGTCATATAACTTCCCAAAACAGGTGCTTTATGATGTAGAGATTGTCTCCGAGCTGATGAAAATCAACCCAGAGATTCTTAAGCATGCAAGTAAGAGCGTAAAAAAGAAATTAAAATATGAACAGACGATTGTCGAAAAGAGTTCGGACTCGATAGTAGAGAGCACAAAACAGCAACCTGAAAATAATCCATTCTACGAAGAGCTGTTAGAGAAAATATCTTCTGATCCATCTGAACTATTAAATCTCAAAGAGAGCGATTGGGATAAAACTCAACTCAAAATGTTTGCCAAAACAGCGCTTGTAACTTTAAAACTGGAAGAGCAAAAAAAGAACAAAATCTTGGCAAAAGAGGCCATAGAGAAAAAAGCTGAAAAACTTCTACCGAAAGAGCCATCAAAGGTCAAAAGCTACGATGAATTTCATAAAACATTCAACGCTGCTAAATATTCCGAGCTATTCAAAATCAGCCATGAGGAAATGGTTGCCTTCTACAATAAAAATCTCGACCTCTCATACCACCAGATCTTAACCCTCCTTACGTTCTTAACGGAGCCTTTGGGATCTTCGGAACAGAAACATTTTGCAGCTCTTGCTCTCCTTCCCATAAAAAAGATCGCACTCAAAATTGCACGTGAGGAATTTGGAACGGAGAGATCTAAAATTACACCCAACTGCATGATCTACCACCATTCAAATCTCGAAATAATGCAGAGAGGATCTCAATTGTGCTCCTCTTTTCTCCTTCTCGCTACCGATACTATTAAAAACGTAAAAGAGCTTAAGCCCTACTGGTTGGAAGCGGGCATCGATATCAATTTTAAGGATCATACGTTCATTTTCGAAGATAGCCGCTTCCCTAAAGAATATATAGAAGAGCTTTTAAACTCTGAAGAAGCGATCCTCAATGGAATACATATCTCCAGCCCCTCAATAATACTCCAAGCAGGTCAGGAGGTACGAGAGAGTGAGATGTACTCAACTTTAGTAAAAAATGCGCTCTATCGACTCATGTCTGAAAAAGACGAACAGGGCAACCTACGTTTTGTAGATCACAAAGAAGCGCTGATAAACCTTGCTAAAAAAGTCCTTCCAACAAAGCCTACAGAAATCTCAAATCAAAAGGGATGGGATGAATACCTCGAAAAAAATCCTCAGATATTAAAGGCTGTTAGAGAAGGTGGGAATTTTGATATTGACTTAGCATCAGGCGACTTTTTCGACCTCTCTTATGAGCAATTCATGAGATCACTGATTTCACTCAATATTTATCTATATCAGGGCAAACCCAAAGAGCTTCTCTTCAAAGAGTATTTCTTTACATCACTCATCGATATACGTGAAGCCATGCTCAACCTCCTTCAACACAGCAAAATGTGTGAAAGCATAAGCAAACAGTTCATCATTCAATTTCACTCAGATGATTCTGAAATGGTGAGTCGTGCTCTCATTGATGAACCGAATGGATGGTCTCTCTACTTTGCAGATGATTGTATCAGATACGATGAAGATAATAAAAAAGCTCTAGCAAAGTTGACCGCATCCCTCATCCGGAAAAATGGTGAAAAGGTTATCGACGAAGATCCTCGTTTCCCAAAAAAGGCGCTGGATGATGTTGAAGTTCTTGAAGAAATGATGAAGATCGACTACTCATATATCAACTATGCGAGTTCAGCAGCCAAGAAACACCCTAAATATGCCGACCTCTTGTATTTAAAAATAGAGAAGTTGGTATCTGAGCTTAGTATTGAAGCAAAGCATGACAAAAAAAAATAACTCTCTAAGGAGTTGCTTTAAGCAACTCCTAGAAAGTACTTACTGGCCATTGCTAAAGAAGGCTGTACGCGGCTGTTTTTTAGCTACTTGATTCTTTTGAGGCGTCGGTTGCGTATCAAGATTTTGATAGGACATGGCGTGGCTTAAGGAAGAGATCTCCCGGGCAAACTCTTGATGGCGGCAGAAGAGAAGAAGCGATTCTAACCGAATCTTAAAGTACTCAATTTCTTTGGCTGCACGGCTTAAGAAAAGACCATGGAAGACTCTTTTAATCAGATTGACAAAACCTCTGCTTGACCTATATCTCGATGCACCTTCTAAAAGCTCTAAGCATTTCTTTGCCGCAAGCTCAATATTTTTCTTATTTTGAGTATGGACATAGGGACACTCGATCCCCTTCTGATCTATCGATCGTAAAAGTCGTAAAAGTTTCAAAGTCCCTCGAGAGAGTCTTCGAAGCTCAAGCATTTGATGGCGTGCAATAGGAAGCGGCTGCACAAGCGCATCCTTTTTTCGCAAAAGGGATACACGAACATCTTGATGCTCAGGTTTTGGGCAGGGTTTCTCTGTCCAAGCATTTAAATTATCGTAAAAGCTATGAGAATCAAATTCGAGGAGCTGCTGCTCTACGAGCCGTCGCTCATTCTCCTCTCGTTTCTCATCCCGCTTTTCATCTTTTTGTGGATTTGGTTGATTTATTTGCATAGGTTTATTATTAGTTTGAGTACTCATTTTAATACCCTTAAATTTTAAACTATTTAGTTTATAAAAATCAACTGAAATGTTTGATTGTTTTCATAAGCAACCGTATGGTATCCTAGCGAACACAAACAACATTTATATACATAAACATATGCTTCCTATCGTTTCTTCGAAAAAAATACAATCCCCTTCGCAAAAAAAACGATCAAAAGAAGAGGGTAAAGCCCCTCGAGTAAAAGAGATCGGAAATAAAGTTTTTTTTATCAGTCTTGGCTGCCCTCGAAATTTAGTCGATACGGAAGTAATGATTGGTATTCTCCTTCAAGCAGGCTACGAAGCATCTGCAAGTTTAGAGGAAGCTGACTACATCGTTATCAATACCTGCGGCTTTCTAGAAGCCTCCAGAAAAGAGTCGGTCGATACGATCAAAGAAAGCATTAAGAACAAAAAGCCAACAGCAAAAGTCGTTGCTACCGGCTGCATGGTGCAAAACCATTCCGATCGCATCCGCGAACAGTGTCCAGAGATTCACTATCTTCTCGGCTCTGGCGACGTGCATGGAATTTTGAAGGCCGTTCAAGCAGAAGAGGCAGGAGATGGCGTGACCGACGCTCGAAGCTTTTTAGAATCGGGTGAAGTTCCCAGAACACTCTCTACTCCCAAAAACTACGCCTACCTCAAAATTGCTGAAGGCTGCCGCAAGCGCTGCTCTTTCTGCATCATTCCAGACATTAAGGGTCCTTTGAAGAGCAAAAACGAAGCGCAAATCCTCAAAGAAATCAAAATCTTGCTCGATGGCGGTGTCTCGGAAATTATTCTGATCGCACAAGATTTAGGCGACTTTGGCAAAGATGCAGGCTTCCATAAATCAGACGGCCTCATCCATATCCTCAAAAAGATTATGGAAGAGGAAAAGCGCGATTTTTGGCTCCGGTTGATGTACCTCTACCCAGATGAGATTACTGACGAGCTCATCCAAGTGATCAAATCAAACCCTCGCATTTGCCAATACCTCGACATGCCGATCCAGCACGTCAGCGACCCCATGCTGAAGGCAATGCGGAGAGCAACGTCTAAAAAACAGATTATCGAAACAATTGCCAAGCTTCGACGCGAGCTTCCCGATGTTGTAATCCGAACAAGCTTGATGGTTGGCTTTCCAGGAGAGACCGAAGAGCAGTTTAATGAGCTAGTCTCGTTTGTTCAAGAAAACCCTCTCGACAATATTGGAATATTCAAATATTCCAAAGAAGAGGGAAGCCATTCAGCAACACTTCCCAACCATCTGCCTGAAGAAATAAAGCAGAAGCGGTTTGAAAAGCTTGCCAAAGTACAGCAAAAAGTGTTACTCAAACGGCTTAAAAATTTCGTCGGAAATAGCTTCGATGTCGTCGTTGAAGGATACCATCCCGAGACGAAGCTTCTCATGCGCGGCCGACATGCGGGCCAAGCTCCAGAAGTTGACGGCGAAGTGTTGATTAATGACGGACGCAAAGTTTCTGCATTTGGAAAGCGATACAGAGTTGAAATCACAGACGTTGCAGGCTACGATCTGGTTGGACGCGTAGTCTGATCAACATAAAGCTAAAGGCAATATCAACTCAGCCTAGCTCAAATATGCGTAACACTTTTGTAAATATTCAACGCAAAGGCGCAAAGATGCAAAGACGCAAAGAAAATAGAAATAACCGAATTTTCAATGTTCTGGAAAGTTGTTTTCTTTGCGTCTTTGCACCTTTGCGTTGAATATTTACAAAGTGTGTTACCTAAAATGTATTGTTGTTAAACAATGCCAATTACTGAAGTGGTTTTTAAATAAATACGAGACTTTATAGCATTACATGTTTAGGAGTATCCGATCATGAACTTGAAGCACGACTATCGGTCAATTGAAGAATACCAAAACCGGCTTGAGAAGAAAAACGCCTTAGAGGCTCTTGGAATTGATCCCTATCCCCATTGCTTCGCCCCGACACATGATGCAGAAGGGCTTTTAGAAATTGCTCAAGGCACTACTTTGGGCCATTTTGAAGAGGCTGAAGCTGGCAAAACTCCGCTCGTTACAGTAGCCGGACGCTTAATGCTCTTTCGAGCCATGGGCAAAAACGCTTTCGGAACCATCCAGGATCGTTCAGGCCGTATCCAAATCATGTTCAATCGAGAAAATACAAATATTACAGATCTCTCCAATGAAACTCTTGCCTCTACAGATACGCCCAATGCCTTGAAACTGATTGAAAAGCGTTTTGATTTAGGCGATATCATCGGGGTAGAAGGTCATCTCTTTTACACAGGCAAGGGCGAGCTGACAATTTATGCCAAAAAAGTAACTCTTCTTTCCAAAAGCTTGCTCCCCCTCGCTGACAAGCATGCAGGCCTTACGGATAAAGAGATGCGCTATCGGAAGCGCTGGCTGGACCTCATCTGCCACGAAAATGTTCTCAAAACATTTAAGCATCGAAGCCAAATCCTCTCGCTCATTCGCAGGCATTTTGAAGAGCTCGGATTCCTAGAGGTAGAAACTCCTGTTCTGGGAACTATTTATGGCGGAGCGCAAGCAAAACCCTTCTTGACCAAGCTCAACGCGCTTGACCAAGAGATGTTTCTTCGAATCTCGCTTGAAATCTCCTTGAAAAAACTGCTTATTGGCGGCTTTGACCGAGTATTTGAGATCGGCAAGGTCTTTAGAAATGAAGGGATCGACCGCACACACAACCCTGAATTTACTATGCTTGAGGCGTACGCTGCCTACTGGGACTATAACGACATGATGCGAGTCGTCGATACCCTCTTCGAAAAGATCGCCCTTGCTCTTCACAACACAACACGCATCCTTTTCAACCGTGAAGATGGTCAATCCCCTGTCGAGATTGACCTGAAGGCTCCTTGGAAACGCATGACTATGAAGGAGAGCATTAAGGTCTATGGAGGAGTCGATATCGATGCCCTTTCCGACGACCAGATACGTGCCATCTTGATAGAATCTGGAATGAAGCCGCAGGAAGTCAAAGCTGCAAGCCGCGGTCTTCTCACCGCCCACCTGTTTGAAACCAAGGTCGAGCATCACCTCATTCAGCCGCACCACATTACCGACCATCCAATCGAGACAACACCTCTCTGTAAACCACATAGAGATAAAGCTGCTAAGGCTGAAGGGCTTATCGAGCGTTTTGAAAGCTTTATTTTTGGAAAAGAGATCTGCAACTCCTACTCAGAGCTCAATGACCCCCTTCTCCAGCGAAAACTGCTTGAAGAACAAGCTGAGAGGAAAGCCAAGGGCGATGAAGAGGCAAACCCCTTTGACGAAGACTTTATTGAAGCTATGTGTCAAGGCATGCCGCCTGCTGGCGGGCTTGGAATCGGCATTGACCGACTTGTCATGCTCTTTACCAACTCCTACTCGATCCGCGACGTGCTCTTCTTCCCCTGGATGAAGCCTGAGTAGATATTTACACTTGAAAGGCGCCAAGAAAGACAAGTGAACAAACTTGTCTTTCTTTGCGTTTAATCTGTAATTTTAAATAAACTCTGCATTTGCGTATTCAGCATTTGCGTATTCGGCATTTGAAAGAGTGATTCGACAACCGCCTTTTCAACCTTTCGGCTTTTGTCATTGATACGATTGTTGACTTCCTTTCCAAATCCGTCTATTCGAATGTACTTAGAAGCTTTTTTCAAAAAATGATCCCGATCGGATGTACTCAATAGCTGTGCGAACGATTTCAATTTAGTCATCGACTGGACACCCAAATAGAGCCGCCAAGGAAGATCGGAAATGTTTAGAGAATAAACCCCAACCCCTTCAGCCAAAACCCTCTTTTTCACAATTTCTTCAGAAATCTCGGGATACTTGAGAAGCTGCTTGCCCACTTCTAAGCAAAAAATGGCGCAATTACACCTATCTGCCTGCATATCGTACAACGAATTCTCAGTGACGTAATCGCCGAGAATAATTTTCTCGAATCTTTCTGGCAGGAGATCTAGAAGTATGGTGACATTGGAAAAGTTATTCAAAGAATCAAAAATAATAGCAACAGGTTGATTCTTATGCAGGAATGAATAAACCCCCACATAGTGGCTTAACTCCTTAATGACGCAGTACGAGGGAAATGCCCATTTGATTTTTTTTACCTGGTGAAGATCAATCACCTGACACATTTTCTCTACTTTGGCATTTAGGTACACTCTCATACCCAACTCAGTCCCCAGATTGGTAAAACGCCTTTCGTGCAAAAAGAGAGAGAAATATTTTTCCGCATTGTCATCACATTCGTACATTATTTCGAGTAGGATGTTCCTCTTTTCTAAATCATCTACCTCAATTCGCGCCTTAAACCACTCCTTTGCCTGTTCAGGATATATATTCAAGAACATACCAAAAAGGAATTTCACAATTTGTTCTCGATACTTCACGGCAGGGACTGAGCAAAGGACTTCATCCAATAATTCTTGAAGTAGTTTAGCTTGAGGTTGAAAAGAGGGAATTTTGTTTTTTAGGGAACAGTCATAAAGAGTGTATTTATGCCCAACGGCATTTAACTTGTTCTGATCCACAGCCTTTGAATTTATAAAGAGAGAGAGCAACTCACTGGAATTTGATCTGTTTTTTACTTGATTACTGAGCAAATTCAATTGCTCGATAATCCGATAATCATCGATCAAAACGTTGAATAGCTGAGAAACAAACCCATCCCAAAAATGGTTTTTGATCTGTTTTTTGATTTCTACACAAGCTACAATTGAATCCATTGAATAAAATTCGAAAGAGCCGTTAAGGCAGGCATTTGCTATATCGCTCGAAGATGCATTTAGCTCTAATCGATGAATATCTTGAATGACTTTAGAATATTCTTGCTGCGTGATGCAGTCGAATATCATGGGAAGGATTTTGAAAAACTCTGTATCGTCCTTTACAAACCTCGCTACCTTTTCAAAGGCGCATTGTAGATAAATTCTTTTATGAAAAGGGAACCACTTATTTTCTCGAATCGAGATTTCTGGGAGCAGCATCTCTAAAAGCTGGTTGCTATCAAAATTATGATCTTTTCCAAAAAAATGAAACTCAACATGCTTATCTAACTCCCCTAACCGAAAGTTAAGGGCCTCTTCATCCAAACGCTTCATATCCTCATCTACGATACCCGCAAAACCATTAAGCAGTTTTGACAGATAGAATTTCATTTCTGGCTCACAAGTGAAGTTCTCTAGTGCTGTGTATGGGTAATAAAGAGTGGTCGAAGTCCAATCTTCACCCTTGGCTTGCATCTCGCTAATTAACCGCTCAACCTCATCTTCATCTGCATTTTCTAAACCGCAGCAAAGATCACTGGCGCAATCGTGAAGGACTGAAAAGGTCTCGAGATCGATATTATAAAGAAAGGAGGCTATCTTAAGCCTTTTATTTACATCCGTCACTGATTTATTGTTCAAAAAACTGATCGTCAGGCAGGCGGGGATGTACATGGAGCTTTTTGAATTCTTGCAGTCGCTTTCAGCTGAAAGCTGAATAAAATCAAGATCCCCTTCTGGATACAAACTATATGGAAAAGTACCATTTAAATTTAAATTAACCACAAAATAGTTTCTCTATTTATTATTTTATTTAAATAATAACATATAATCCATTTGATAGACAATGTATTTCAAGGCTTCTCATTAATCTCGAAGTAGGTAAGAATTGTTGCAATATTATGTTATGAGGAACGATGGCTCAGAAGATAAAGTACTACCTGGTTCTC
This sequence comes from Bacteroidota bacterium, assembly GCA_013285825.1. Classification (GTDB taxonomy): domain Bacteria; phylum Chlamydiota; class Chlamydiia; order Chlamydiales; family FEN-1388; genus JABDGV01. The sequence goes on along the minus strand of JABDGV010000008.1, from coordinate 15,829 downwards.
TTATGCACATTTATAATGCGTATGTCCCTTCGCCTTCGGTACAGAATTCACACCACTGGATTAAAAGAAGTTCTTGACGCAGTTAAAGATCACCCTCATGGCGTTCTCTTTCTTCCCAACCACCCGACCGTATTGGTCGATCCAATTATGGTCTCGGGCCCACTTATAAAGGTTGGCCTTCGACCTCTCGTTACTGAATACATGTACTTCAATAAACTCTTTTATCCCTTCATGAGGGCCATACGCGCACTCCCCATTCCAAACTTTGCATCAAGCGTCAACCCAATCAAAATTCAACGTCTGGAAAAAGTACTCGATGAAGTCAGCGCCGGTTTACACAAAGGTGAAATATTTTTAATCTATCCTTCAGGAACCTCTAAGCATGGAGCACGCGAAATCATCGGAGGCTCCTATGGAGCACATAAGCTCTTACAAGAAAATCCAAAAATCAAAGTAGTTTTAGTGCGGCTTACTGGTCTTTGGGGAAGCAGATTCTCACGCGCACAATGGGGCGGAAAGACTCCCAATATGCAAGAGGGAATTAATCGCTCGTTCATCGATTTACTGAAAAACCTTATTTTCTTCACGCCAAGAAGACATGTAAAGCTTGAATACATAATGGCACCAGATGATTTTCCAAAGAACGCCGATAAGCTCACACTCAACCGCTGGCTTGAAGATTGGTACAACAAACCATTTGAATCAAGGCCCGACCATGCAGAACCCTTAAAGCTCGTCTCCTATTCTGCATGGAAAGAAGAAATCCCTGAAATTAAACCTATCCGTGCAGAAAAAAACGCTGAAGAGCCAGTCAGCGATGCAATTAAAACTCCCATCCTGCAAAAGCTCTCAGAGCTTTCCCATATGCCTGTCGATCAGATCCAACCCACCTTCGGTCTAATTGAGAATTTGGGACTCGATTCTCTCAATATCGCAGAGCTTGTCACCTTTTTAGAAACAAAATTTGAGGTGGATAAAATCGCACCTCAAGAGCTGACTACCGTCGCAAGAATATTTGCAGTTGCCGCCCACACATATATCAAAGAAGAAGAGATAGAGCCTCAGTGGAATTTAAAAGGGTGGAATAAACCTCGAAATCCAGAGCGCCTGTTCCTGCCAGAAGGAAAAACCGTTCCTGAAATCTTCTTGAACACTGCTGACCGTATGCTCTCATCTATCGCCTGCGCAGATGTTCGTACTGGCACCATCTCCTACCGCAAAATGAAACGGGCAGCTCTTCTTCTTGCCAAGGCATTTGAAAAGCTCCCTGGGAAAAGAATCGGCGTACTCCTTCCCTCATCTGTTGGTGCACAAATAGTCACTCTTGCCTGCCATATAGCTGGCAAAACCCCTGTGATGATTAACTGGACACTCGGCGGAAAACATCTTCAGTCTGTTGTTGAAGTCTCAGGGATTAAACGAGTTATCACCTCATGGGCCTTCCTCGATAACCTTGAAAATGTCGATGTAACAGCTATTAAAGATATGATGTCGGTCTTAGAAGAGATCAAGGTTACGCTGCCCCTAAAAGAGATCTTCATCTCCTGGTTTTTAAGTTTTGTGCCCACAAGACTCTTCATGAAATCGAAGAGGATGAAGCATGTTCGAAACCTACATCCTGAAGATGAAGCGGTTGTACTCTTCACATCAGGGACTGAAAGTGTGCCTAAAGGCGTGCCTCTATCGCACTTCAACATCATCTCAAATATTCGCTCATCCCTTCAAGTGCTTGAGATCTACTCGACAGATAAGTTTTTGGGCATGCTGCCCCCCTTCCACTCCTTTGGCTTTACGATCACTGGCCTCATGCCCATCTTAAGCGGCATACGAGTGGCCTATTCTCCCAACCCAACGGATGCAAAACGGCTTGTCTCTTGTATGGATCAGACTGCAACCTCCATCTTATGCAGCGCTCCAACCTTCTTAAAGAACATTTTGAAGGCAGCATCCGTTTCTACTCTTAAGCAGCTGCGCCTTCTTGTATCGGGTGCAGAGCGCGCTCCAGACGATCTCTTCAAGCTTGTTGATTCGCTCTGCCCTCAATCAAGCCTTGTCGAAGGTTATGGCATCACCGAATGCTCTCCTGTTCTCACTGCCAATACCACGGGTGAGAGAAAGAATGGAGTAGGTCGGCCGATTCCAAATGTCAAACTCACAATCGTTCATCACGAACGGTTAAGCGAAAAGATGAAATGCGGAGAAGAGGGGTTAATCTTGGCTGCAGGACCCAATATCTTCTCAGGCTATCTCAACAAGGATGTGCGCTCTCCCTTTATTGCGATGGATGGCATCCGCTGGTACAACACAGGCGATATGGGCATACTCAACGAGCAGGGAGCGCTCTCAATCACCGGACGGCTTAAGCGATTTATAAAGATCGGCGGAGAGATGATCTCTTTGGCAGCTATCGAACAGGCGCTTCAAAATGGCGATCAAACAGACGTGCCTGCATATGCCGTTATTGCTCGAGGCGAAGATCAAGGTCGGCCGCAGCTTATCCTCTGCTCGACAAAGCATATGGACGTCTTTGACTTAAACCAAAGGCTGCGTGAAAAGGGCTTTTCTAATCTTGTCAAAATTGACTCGATTGTAACTATGGACGAACTTCCCCTTCTTGGTACTGGCAAGATTGCCTATCGAGAACTCGATAAGCTCGCAGGAGGATAAACACCATGCCTCTTAAGCTCTTTGACACGAAAGAAAGAACGATTAAGCCATTTGTCCCTCAAGACCCAAAATCGGTCAAGATGTACACCTGCGGTCCAACCGTCTATGACTATGCCCATATCGGCAACTTTCGAACCTTTGTCGCTGAAGATCTCCTCAGAAGGACATTGAAACATTTAGGATATGGCGTCTTTCAAGTGATGAACTTGACTGATGTCGATGACAAGACTATTAAAGGGGCTCTGCAAGAAAATACTACGCTTGCTGCCTTCACTCAGCGCTATACAGATGCCTTTTTCGATGATTTGAAAACCCTTTCAATTGATCCAGCGGAAGCTTATCCAAAAGCGACCGACTATATCCCGCAAATGGTTGAGATGATTAGAACGCTGCTTGAAAAAAAGCTGGCCTATGTTTCCAACGATGGAAGCGTCTACTTCAAACTCGATACCTTCCCCTGCTATGGATGCCTTTCACACCTGAATTTAGAAGAGCTCCAATTAAATGCGTCCGAAAGAACTAGAATGGACGATTACGGCAAAGAGCACATCTCGGACTTTGTCTTATGGAAACGTCACGAGAGAGATCGAGATGGCGACATCTCCTGGCCAAGCCCATGGGGCGAAGGCCGTCCCGGCTGGCATATTGAATGTTCCGTTATGGCCAAAGGGCTTCTGGGAAACACGATCGATATTCATGCGGGCGGCGTCGATCTGATTTTCCCCCATCATGAGAATGAAATTGCACAGAGTGAGTCGGCCAATGGCGTGCTCTTCTCCAAGTATTGGTTTCATGTTGAGCACCTGCTTGTCGACCACAAGAAGATGTCCAAGAGCCTTGGAAACTTCTACACACTTCGTACGCTCATTGAAAAGGGCTTTTCGGGCAAAGCCATCCGCTACTTGCTGCTTTCTGTCCACTACCGTTCGCAGCTCAACTTTACTAAGGGGTCGCTCGAAGCTTCAAACCAAGCGCTCGCTCGAATTAATGACTTTCACCAACGCCTTCTGCGATCACAAAACGAAGCAACAGGCAGTGAATCATCTGGAGATATCTGCTCGAAAGCAAAAATTCATTTTGATGAAGCGCTTCAAGAGGACTTGAATATCTCTGAGGCTCTTGCAGCTCTTTTTGAGTTAATCCGCGAAGGAAACAGCCTGTTAGATAAAAAGACAATATCTCCTCAGGGCGTGAAAGAAATTTTGGATACGCTTCTCACGTTCGATACAGTTCTTGCTCTTCTTCCAACTGCACAAAACAGCGTTCCGGAAGAGGTGCTCAAACTGCACCAAGCGCGTCAAGATGCGAGGGGCAAAAAAGACTTTGCTCAATCAGATGCCTTGCGGCAAAAAATTTCTGAACTTGGATTTATTGTTGAAGATGGACCTAAAGGAAGCTATGTCAAGCCGAAAAGCACTCACTAAGGATGAAAAGCTGCTGCTCGCACTCGAATCGAGCGATATCGATGAAGGCGTTAATCCAGTCCCTGCAGCCGCATCCGTTGGCATTTCCGAAAAAACATGCAAAACGATGATAAACCAGCTTGCTCAAGTTAATTTTGTGAAAAAGCTGAGCAGCGGAAATGTCCGCATCACACAAAACGGCAAAAATCTTTGCAATCAACTAAAAAATATGGTATAAATTTTTTTCAAATAATAATGGATTAGTAATGGTTAGCGACTTAATTGAAAATATTAATACCTTTATCACTATCTGGTTTGTGTTCCCTGCTATCTTGATATTGGGCGGCTACTTAACCTACAAGCTCCGCTGCATCCAACTTACCAAAGTATCTTTAAGCGCCAAAATGCTCTTTGCACCTTCTGGAAATCGTGAAGGCAACATCACGCCTTTCCAAGCTGTCTCAGCTGTTTTAGCAGGAAATTTAGGAACGGGAAACATCTCCGGCATGGCTGTAGCGCTTACATGCGGCGGCCCTGGGGCTCTTGTCTGGATGTGGATCATGGCCTTTTTGGGTTCTGCCATCCAGTATGCTAACTGTCTTTTGGGCACGAAATTCAGAGTTCGAAATAGTCAGGGCGAGTTTTCAGGCGGCCCGATGTTTTACCTTCGAGATGGCTTAAAATCAAAGACACTCGCCTACCTATTCTGTATCTTCACGATCTTTGCAGCGTTTACTGTTGGAAACTTAGTCCAGATCCACTCAATCGTTTTACCGCTTGAAACGGCTGGCTACAACCCCTTACATGTTGGCATTGTTCTCGCCGGAGTTGTTGCTATTGTCATCTTGGGCGGCATTGAACGATTTGCTCGAGTTGCAGCATCGATTGTCCCTTTTAAAGCATTTCTCTATTTAGGTTGTGCAGGCGCTATTCTCTTCCTCAATGCATCGAAGCTTCCAGAAGTATTTTTTCTTCTCTTTACCACAGCTCAATCGTCTGAAGCGATGGTTTCAGGCTTTTTAGGATTTATGACAGTCAAAGCAATTACCACTGGCTTTGGCCGAGGTCTTTTTGCAACCGATGCTGGAACAGGTATTGTCCCGATTCTGCAGGCAACCGCTCAAACTGAGAGTCCTGTTATGACGGGAATCAATGCCCTTTTAGCACCTGTAGTCACGATGCTTGTTTGCACGGCAACAGCACTCGTCTTGCTTGTTACTGGCGCATGGCAAACGGGCCTTGAAAGCACCAACATGGTTACCTATGCGTTTGAATCGGGACTCGGTGCAAGCTTCGGCAAATACATAGTAATTGTTTCGCTTGTCCTTTTCGCCTACACGACTGTTTTGGCTTGGGCCTGCTGCATGGATAAGTCGGTTGAATTTCTTCTTGGACGATCTGCTATTCTACCCTTACGCCTCATCTTCATCTTATTTGTACCGGTTGGAACCCTGCTTCATGTCAGTATTGTCTGGGCCCTTGCCGATGTCTGCATCTCTTTAATGCTGCTTGTAAACCTTATTGGCATTGTACGGCTTATTCACACCGTAATTAACGACACAAATGCTCACTTTGAACCAGTCTCTATAAAAGAAATTATTTGATTTATTCAGTCTACTTGCGATACATCCAAGATATAAAAAACCAAGGATGTGTGTATGAAGATTTTTGTTCTTTTAGGTAGATTTTTTTATTCTATCATTTTTATTTTAGCATCGTTTAATCACTTCGCTCCGCCAACCATTGGGTATGCAGCGGCTCACGGAGTTCCACGGCCCGAAATACTTGTTCCTGTTGCAGGAGTTATGATCCTCGTCGGCGGCTTAAGTATTCTTTTTGGTTATAAGGCGCGCTTCGGAGCAACCCTTATTGCCCTCTTCCTTATTCCTGTAACCATCACTTTGCACGCCTTCTGGACAGCTACAGACCCAATGATTGCAAGCATTGAACAGATCATGTTTTTCAAAAACCTCGCCATGCTCGGCGGCGCTTTCCTCCTGATCTATTATGGAGCAGGCCCCTGCAGCATCGACCATCGACATAAGTAACCAACCTTCCACATGGCTATTTTATGAAAATAAAATAGCCAATTTTCGAGCAGCTCTCTCACCTAATAAATATCCACTTAGCATCTTTTTATTGATTTAATCAAATAATTGTTTTATTATTCATCGTAATAATTAAAAAAATGTGATTTAATAATGCATGCCCTAACAAATGTTAATTCAAAAAAATTTACACCGAAAAACGAAGCATGCGATTCGTGCGGCGATCTATTTTCAGACATTCAAAAACATCAAAACGAAATCAAACTCCCATCTATTATCGCCCGCGTTCTGACACAGTATGGGGAAACAGATTACAACGCCCTGTCAGTGAATAATCATATTAATGAGCGAGCGCGAAAAGTACGGCCTCTCTCTGAAAATGGATATCTTCCTGAAGAGGTCTTACAATATTTTAAGCGAAACCGCATCCAACGCATTACCTATCTAATACTTGAAACTAACAACTTCGCAACTCCTGCAGAAATTACATTCGACCATAAAGAGTTAAATCCAACGAATCTTCAAAAACAGCTAAAACCTCTTGAGGAAATTACGCAGCTTACCAACGCCTGCATGAACGAAAATCATCCAGATCGATTCTTAAACCAAAGCGCACTTGCATCCAAAGCTCAAACTGAAAATAAACCTGAGGTACTCAATTTCTGGCTTGATAGGATGTATGAGAGTTTTTTTTCGTTGCTTTCAAATTATATCGATATTAGTAAAAAATTGGCTAATCAAGCTGCACCAATTATCACATTCCTAACCAAAATAAAAAATAATTCAAAAGCCGAGACCATGGCATTGATTCTCACATTTAAGTGGGACAAAAAGTTGATGGATAGACTCTCTCAGCTTTCCGAAGACCAAGAGTGCAGCCTCCTTGCCAAGCTTGCCCTTGCAGGTATCTATTTACACCAAAAAGACTATAAAAATGCATCCTCTTGCTTTACAGAAGTACTGAAAAACGATCCAACAAACTGCGATTCACTATACTCTCTCGGCATAATCAACTTTGAAACAAATAATTTTAAAAACGCTGTGAGCTTCTTCACACAAGCTTTCGAAAATAAAGCTGATATCTACAAACCC
>JABDGV010000008.1:0-8609 GCA_013285825.1 Bacteroidota bacterium | reverse complement strand
ACAAACCCCGTGCCGCTTTATACCTTGCAGATCTATATTTTCGCGGTGGGTATAATTTCGAAAAAAACCGCGACAAAGCAAAAGAATATTACGTTTATGCTATCGATAGAAATTTAACGAAATTGAACACTCGATCTACATGTTTTACCTTATTAAATTCTGCTGAAATCAATCGATATGCCAAAGCCTTTACACTCGGGGAAGAGGTAAAGAAAACCATCTCCTACGCAAAGAAACTCTACAAATGCACGCTTGAAAAAGAACCATATAATACCGAAGCACTTATCGCTCTTGGAGATATCTGTGTAAAAGAGAAAAATCTCGCAGAAGCTAAAAACCTTTATGCCCAAGCAATCGAGGTGCAACCCAACGATATTGAGCTTATTAAAAAAGCTCTTCAGCTCGATCCTTCAAACAGAAAACTAAAAGAACAGCTCATCGAGGCCTACAAAGCAGAGATCGAGTCCAATTCAAAAGTAAACAAGCCGAAAAAACTCATCTTTTCAGCGAATGTACGAGTCATGGTTGAAATTGTATCCCTATATTCTGAGCTCAGAGAAATAGAGAATGAAACAGTATGGGTTACTAAAGCCGTTGACTACGCTCTAGAATCAAAGAATGTGGATGTCATAACAACTCTTGCCGATACAATTAAATATGAAGATATCGAACAGGCAAAAAAACTGTATACTACAGCTGTCGAACTCGATCCAAGCAATATTGAATTTATAAAATCGGTTATCGAATTCGATAAAGATAACGAGCAAGTACAATCAAAACTTATTGATGCCTACAGAGAAAAAATTAATAGCTGCAAAAGTACAGACGAGGCTGCAGTACAAGAAATCACACAATTGATGTTTGAACTTGCACTTCTTTATGGATCACTCAAACGAGAAACCGAAAAACAGGAGTGGATAGACAAGGCCCTTAAATCCGCGGACTTTTTAAAAACTGTAAAAAGCCTCATCGAAATTGGAAAGTGGCTCTGGAATTTGGTAGAAGTGACGGAAAGGGCACCGGTACTATCTCTCTACACAAAAGCACTTGAAATCACACCGAATGATAGCTCAATTATTAGAGAAATAATTGAAAAAGGTTTAAGTGCGAGCGCAGTCCAATGGCGATTAAAACTGATCGACATATATCACAAGGACTTCAAAAACGCTCAGAACACAACTCATGCACCACAAGATTCTATTTTCCAAGACGCAATCAATTTTGACGCGGCAAATCGCTTAGATATACTAATGAATATTATCCATCAGCAAAGTCAATTAAGATATGGATCTCCAGGTGATATAGATATAAAGGAACATAAAGAGAAAATCAAAATCTGCCTTGATCAGGCATTTAAAATCGCTTTTGATTCAGATGACATCATCATCATGCAAAAATATGCTGAGCTGTTATCAAAATCTGTAACTTATTTTTCATCCCAATCCAACAAGCAAGCATGCGACCTTTTAGAGAAGATTTTAAAAATCGATGAAAATAACATTTCAGCTTTAAAAGAGTTGGCAGCACTCTATAAGATAGGCGGAAATGGCATTGAAGAAAACCTACCATACGCAAGCAAACTGTATGAAAAGCTAGTCACTCTCGATCCTACAACTAAAGAACATCTCATACATGGACTTGAACTCGATCCCTCAAAAGAGGCGTATCGATTACAGCTTATTAAGCTCTATGAACTTGATCTCGAAAATGGATTGCCAGGATCATTAGTAGATAGTGACGATTCTGAAGAAGATGAAAATGTATCGATCGAGTTCCGTATTGATGTCATGCTGAAAATCGCTGCTCAATATGCTCTATTATACAATGAAACTGAACGCAACATCTGGTGTGACAAGGTGATTGCAACTGCACTTCATACACAGGATGTAAAACACATTTTAAAAGTTGCAAATAAGCTATCATCCCAGCATGAATGGGCAGCAAGAACCCTCCTTCAAAACAGCCTTGAATTTGACGACAAGACCTTCTCAATTCATTATCGTCTCTTGCATTTGCTTGATACGAATGATGGAGATCGCAAGGAAGCTACCGAGCTGCGGCTTCGCCTCATAAATCTCCACAAGGAGTCTTATACAACGAACCTCACCGACCCTTGCGATGATTTGAAAAAGCTCACGACTCTCTACTTTGAACTCGGGACAGAATATAAAAATGAATACAGCACATGGGTTGAAAAGCTCATTGATGCCTATGTTCAACAGAAAAGCAATCATGAGATGGCCTTTCTCGCCCAAGACTTTCGCAGAGGCCGAATCTATGGACGCAATCTCGATGCAGCAAAACGGCTTTGTGAAGAAGCGCTCAAAATCAATAAAACAAATTTCAACATAAGGATACTGCTCGCAGAAATTCTTTCAGAAAGTAAAGAGGACGTTGAAAAAAACAGAGAGCGAGCAAAAGCGCTCTATCAAGAGGCTTATTCAGCAACTACCGGCGACTGGAATTGGAGCTCCGTAATTTCTCGCCAAAAAAACAAAGAGGTACGCCTATTTATTGCTCAACTTATACACAAAAAGCATATTGAATATTTGAATGATGAATTACGAACGGACAAAGAAAATACGACAGTACTGATAAATATAGCGCGTTTATACCAACAAATGGGGGAAACAGAAACAGCAACGAAGTGGATCTCTAAAGCTTGCAAAATCGCCCTAGACTCTAAAAACGTCGATAAAATCATCATGACGGTTGAAGCAATTCGAGAAAAGCTTGAAAATGGCAGCAAATTTGCATTAGAGCTTTTGGAATATGCTCTTACCCTTGATAAGGATAATGTTGATGCACTTGCTCTCCTAGCAGATATCTTGAGTGAAGAAAATCAAGATGTAAAAGTCGATATACAAAGAGCAGAAGAGGTCCGGCTACGCCTTATAGCCTACTATCGAGAAGAGCTTTTGACCAAGCCCGATTCCCTCAATGAAATTGAAAGTATAACCCAACAATATTCGAAACTTTTAGCATATGAAATTGAGTTCCACGAATGGCTAAACAAGCTACTCGAAACAGCAATCAAGACAAAAGATAAATCAATTATACGTCTTCATGCGAATCGACTAAAACCTTATAGCTTTATCGGAGCTAAAAAACTTTTTGAAGCACTCCTTGAACTCGATAAAACCGATGAGCGCGCCCTATTAGCAATTGCAGAAATGTACGCCATTGGCGACAAAGGCGTTGAAAAAGATCTCGAACGAGCAAATGGCTATTTCCAAAAAGCTAAGAGGCTCAACCGAAGTATAGAAACTCCAGAATGGGCTCTTTAACTTGGGTCTCAAAGTGTACATAGAAATTTTAACAATTAATAGATACTTTTAATATTGCGGCGTGTTAAACTTTTCTTCTTATTAACTACCGAGCTTTTCTTAAACTCGAACTTTTCTTTGGAGTTTGCAAAGAGCTCAAGTGGGTAGGTCAGAAGATGAATAACATGTGTTTGTTATTCATGATTCTTAATTCTGCCCCCAAACGAAAAGTACCAGCACAATGTCATTTAAAGATTTAGATTTAAACGAGTCCATCCAGAAAGCTCTTGTTGAACTTGGGTTTACCGAGCCGACACCTATCCAGAAAGAGGCAATTCCTCATGTTCTCGCTGGAAAGGATCTCAAAATTTCCGCACAGACAGGAACAGGTAAAACTGCCACGTTCTTGCTGCCAGCACTTCATAAGTTTGCAGAAAAACCAGGCACTAAGGTCTATGGTCCACGCGTACTCGTTTTAGTCCCCACTCGCGAACTTGCACTTCAGGTCGCAGCTGAAGCTGTTAAGTTCAGCAAATACCTCCCCAAAATAAAGACTGTTTGCATCTATGGAGGCGCTCCCTACCCAATTCAAAACAGGCAGCTGTCACGTCCCTATGAAATTCTGGTTGCAACTCCAGGCCGTCTTATCGACCATATCGAACGGCGACGGATTGACTTATCAGGCGTTGAAATGCTGGTTCTTGATGAAGCTGACCGCATGCTGGACATGGGCTTTATCAAACCTGTTGAGCAAATTGCAGCGCTTGCAACCCATGAATCACGTCAAACGCTTCTCTTTTCAGCAACGCTGAAAGGAAATGTCATGAAGCTTGCTGAAAAGCTCATGGACAAGCCTATCGAGATTGCAGTGGCTCCTGAGCACGTACGTCATGACCATATCGAGCAGAGAATCTATTATGTTGATGATCTTCATCATAAGTTCCGCATACTCGATCATATTTTAAATGACACAACCATCAACCAAGCGATCGTCTTTACCTCCACCAAACGTTTTGCCGATAGCTTAGTCGACGAACTTTTAGAAAAAGGCCGCAAGGCTGCAGCTCTTCATGGTGATATGAACCAGAATCAGCGTAATCGAACGATCCTCAGGCTTCGAAGAGGCGAAATTCAGGTACTCGTAGCAACCGATGTTGCTGCTCGCGGTATCGACGTCTTAACGATCAGCCACGTGATCAACTTCGATCTTCCAAACTCTACAGAAGACTATGTCCACCGAATCGGCAGAACGGGCCGTGCTGGTGCATCAGGTATTGCCCTCTCGCTCGCTGCCATGAAAGATAAATATCTGGTAACTCAGATAGAACGCTTTACCGGCCAGCAAATTACTACGCACACTGTTCCAGGTCTTGAACCGAAAGCGCGCTCTGAAAGCCGCTCATCGCGTCCAGGTCCATCTTCTCGTGGACGCCCAGCAGGTGGCTTTAGACGAGGGCCTCAACGTGGACCTCAACGCTCTTCAAGATTTAGTGGCGGAAGATGACCTATCCAGGAATTAATGTTCTACAGCACATTAATTCCTTTACAAGTGATATAGAGCAGGCCAAATTATCGTTGGTCTGCTCCGATTGGCGCAACTCTCTCCTTTCGTCCAATACCGACTTTGCCAAGTGCACACGTGCAAGAAGGATGGCACTTAATTCACCGGCTATTTTCAAAATCATCTCTTCTTTTGATAATACAAATCCTATTCGATTTTACGAAAAAACAAAAAAACATCTGCTGCTTTCCAAAAACGATAACGAACTCATTGTTGTAGATACCGAATCAAAAAAGAGCGCCTATATCGATCTAACAGAGCTGCTCAACGACACTGAAAAAAACCACCCCACTTTAAAAGTACAAAAGCTCCAATCTGCATTCTTTATCGCTACTACTCACATTGCAACCTTAACAGAGAACGGCACTCTTGGTTTTTGGGATTTATCTACAAGCAAATGCACGGGGTACTGTCAGTTAAACTCCAACGAAAATCTTGAGTATAATGAACGTACGAACTCCATTCTAAATCCCCACACTTTTGCAAAACTATTCAACAAAACCATCTATTTTGAATCATTGCTAGCCATTTCAACTTTAGATATTGATCTGCAAAAACCGTCTCCTGGTGAAGTGATCCCGATCAAGCAATTTGAAGGAAATAAAAAGTATTTTAACTTAAAGAATATGAGCCCCGAGCAAATTTTCTTTTCCTGCGACACTAACTTTCTCAATGATTTTTTTATTTCTTGGCCATTGAATCAGAGGCCCCAAAAAATCATTACATCATCTAATTACAGTAATCAATCTGTAGTTGCAGTAAGCGATAAGTGGGTCGTTGTGGCAAATTGCTATGCAGAATTATCTACCTCAAATCTGGAAATTAAGAGCAGCACTATCGACGAAGCTGTGACCTCGCACATAGTGTATCAGGTCTACACGACAACTTCCCAACTGCAATGCTTATTTGAGGTTGATTATCAACATTTTTCAAAGAAGAGCATGCTTGACCTAATACAGGATAAGCAGCATCAATGGCTCTGCAATGACTTTATAGCCGTTTGGAAAGGCGAATCGATTGAGCTATTCTCTATAACAAAACAAAAGCAGATTGCTTCTATTAACCTGAAGACCCTACTCACCAACGATGAGATGAAATTATTGCGCGTAAATGAATATGCTCGAAAATGCCCTATTCTCAATGTTGAAATAGATAACAATGAAATCGTTCTCACCATTCAAACAGAAAAAGAGTCAGAAATAGGCCCTGCAGTAAAACTCGTTCGCTATACAGTTGAATCCCAAAAGCAGAAATTATCCGAAAGTGCCAAACAACTGAAACAGTTAACAAATAGTACAGCTCCCGAAGAAAAGATGGGGCGGCTTAACGCTCTCTTCAGAAGCAAGTGTTCCCTCGAAAATTAGAAGTACCAGCCCAAACCTTAATGTTAAAAGCAAAGAATAGACAGGAAAGAGCTTAATCGTTTATGCCACGATTACTTGAAAAAACGAGTGATGCATCATGTTCAACGCACTCACAGCCTTCTTCTGTATGGCTCTCTTTGGCGTCTTTGTAAAGGCAGCATCGCTTGCGGGAGGCTCATCGCTCACCATAAATTTTACGGTCTATCTGGGCGCAACCCTCCTCACCCTGCCCTACATGATCAAGCAGGGAAAAGAGTTCTTTAAAACAGAGTATTTTCTGTACCACTTTCTTCGAGCAGCTTTCGGGGTGCTGGCAAGCTTTCTCTATCTCTTTTCTCTCCGATATATTCCCCTCGTCAATGCAACGCTTCTCTTCAATACCGCTCCGATCTTTATTCCCATTTTAGGGCTCTTTATTTTGAATGAAAAGGTCTCCCCCAAATGCTGGCTTGCCGTCTTTTTAGGCCTTATTGGGATCGCCATCATTATTCACCCGAATAAAAACATCTTGAGTAATCCTGCAGACTTGATTGGCCTCGCCTCGGGGTTTTCTCTTGCTGTTGCCTATGTCTATATCAAAAAGCTGACCCCCACTGATCCTCCGGCACGCATCCTCTTTTACTTCTTTACCCTTGCAACACTTCTGCAGCTGCCCTTTCTTGCAAACTGTGCAGCGATGCCCGCCGAACAAAGCTTTCTTTGGGCTATTTTGGGATGTGTTGTCTTTGCCTTGGCACAGATGTATCTTGTTAAAGCATATGAAGTGTCATCAGCTGCCCAGGTGGGCATATTTCAATACTCGACAGTTGTTTTTGTAGGACTTATCGACTGGGTAGTTTGGGGAGCCGTTCCTCCCCTTCTCGATATAGCAGGAATCGCACTTGTAGCCATTGCTGGCACAATGGCAATACGAAGCGGCCATCCAACTATATTAAAAAATTCACCACAGGGTGATTGAGATTTTAGAAAAATTCAACGCAAAGACGCAAAGCATGACATATTGATTATATGAGCCAAACATCTAGAAAGAATATTAAATAAATTGCTTTCTTTGCGCCTTCGGGTCTTAGCGTTTAATATTTCTATATGTGTGAGCTCTGTGCTCTCTTAACTACAAAGAGAATCGGGATAGCAGCTAGTTGAATGCACAACGAAAAAATTATTAATGAAACAAGAGAAGTGTCGTACAAAAATCCCATCAGGGAGCTGCCCAAAAACCAAAATCCACCAAACCAAATATTCATCATGCCATACGCCGTTCCACGTATATTTTTGCTCACCATATTGGCAACAATGGCCCGCATGATAGACTCTTGAGCCCCTATTCCAACCCCCCAAAGAACAAGTCCAATTAGTGCCCAATAAAACCCGTCGATGAATACAAGTGGAACAAAAAAGGCAGAAATCGCTGTGGCATAGATGAGTGTCGAAATACCCTTTTTATCATAAAGCCTTCCACAAATAAGTGCTGAAAGACCAGCCGCCCCCATAGAAATTGCAAAAAAGATGGGAACCCATGCTTTGGGGATGATCGATACCTTTTCAAAATGGTAGGCAATTAATGAAAAATCTACGTAGCCAGCGCCTACACAGCAAATGGCAGAAATATAGAGCCAATAGGTCTTAGAAAAGGCTTTGCATTTAAAGTCTGGATTTTCAATCTCTAAATCTTGTGGGCGTGGATAGAGCAAGCGTGCAGCTGTAAGCACACTTAAAGCGCAGAGAGCTGGAATAAGTAGGAGAGCAAAACTCTGCTGGTAGCTGCCCTGATAATAAAGAACGACGCTGACAATTAAAGGCCCAAGAATGGCTCCAATCTGGTCCATGGCTTCATGAAGGCCAAATCCCCATCCGCGGCCTATTTCTTTAGTTGCGTATGAAAGCATGGCATCCTTGGATGGGCTTCGTATAGCTTTACCGAAACGTTCCAGTATCATAAGAGATGCTGCCAATGGCCAGTTGCCTGCCAGAGCCAATAGGGGAACGGCGAACAGGTTGACGGCGTAGCCTACAAAGACTAGGAGCCAATATTTCCCCGATCGATCGCTGATGTAGCCTGAGACAAGCCGAAACCCATACCCAATAAATTCTCCGAATCCAGCAACAATGCCGACAACTGTACCGCTCGCGCCAAGAATAGCAAGATATTGCCCTGAAATACTTCTAGCTCCCTCATAGGTCATATCAGCAAAAAGGCTGACTATGCCAAGAAAGATGACAAACTTGAGGGCCGCTTTTTTTGACAAATTTTTATGAGTCATGTTCAAAATTTCGTCCGTAAAAATATATCACCACAGAGATCATAGAGATTAAAATTTCCTCTCTGTGTGCTCTGTGATCTCTGTGGTAAATTTAATTTAAAAAGTCTATTAAGAGAATAAAATAGTATAACGCCTATGCCCATCTACTCCTGCCCTA
>JABDGV010000007.1 GCA_013285825.1 Bacteroidota bacterium | reverse complement strand
AGAAGCCGCTACTTTAGCAGCTATTGCTGCTTGTTTATTGAGATAGGCCTGTTCAGCGGAATAATCTGAGGCTACCGCTTTCATATCAGCTTTAAGTGCGTCGCCCATAGGTATTTATCCTCCCATTATGATATCTGGATTCGGCCTAGAGGCTGAATCCGAATCTCGGGAACGATCTCTTGATACGAAACAACAGAAATATCTGGGAACTCTAATTCTATAAGCTTGCGCACAAATCTGCGTACGTCAATGGCAGTGAGAACAACTGGCTGCTGGCCACCTGGAGGCGGTGCAGTTACTGTTGATCGGACAGCTTGGAGAATTAACTGAACAGAGTCGGGGTCGAGAGCAAGATAAGATCCTGCAGACGTTTGTTTGATAGCGCCTCGGACAAGGTCTTCAATCTCCGGGTCAAGGACATAGACGGAAAGGACCGATTGACCTTGAGAGTATCTAAAACTGATATAGCGCTTTAAAGATGAGCGGACATATTCCGTCAAAAGAACTGGATCTTTTTCCGTTTGCGCCCATTCGGAGAGTGATTCCAAAACGGTACGAAGGTCTTTGACTGATATTTGCTCTTGGGTCAAGCGCTTAAAAATATCCGTAAGCTTTTGAAGTGGGATTAATCGAGTAACTTCCCGAATAAGGTCGGGGAAGGATTTTTCCATGAATTCAAGCATCGATTTGACTTCTTGGATCCCGATGAATTCATTAGCATAGTGTCTAAAGAAGTAGGAAAGGTGCAGAATCATCACTTCCAAAGCGTTCCAGTGCTTAATTCCAGCCTTTTCAAGAATCTCTCGGTTTTTCATATCAACCCAGAGAGAGGGAAGGCCAAGGGAGTTTCGATAGCTGATAAATGTTAAGTTATAACGCTTCAGGTTGTCTTCGGTTTCATTCGTCAGGTAGTGGTTTTCAATTACTTTACCTCGTACGACAGGTACTTCGTTGAGGTAGATAAGGTACTCGTCTTGTGCGAGGTTGGGTGAGTCGGTACGCACGTGTACGCCAGGAAAACGGATGCCTAAGTCAGCATAAAGCGCTTGACGCATCTTTGGGATCATCTGCTCGATAAAGCCTTGAGGCTTGCCGCTCTTTTGGATTTCAACGCTGAGCGCTTTACCAACCTCAAGAATTACAGGAAGAGTAAGGCCGTAGCTGTCGACCCCGCCGCCCGTGATAACCTTATGGCCTTTTACTGGTGTATCAACAGCTGCCGATTCAATTGTTGCAGCAGGACCACCACCAGCTCCAGGTGCTCCTCCTCCAGGCCTTGCTCCAGATGCTGCCTCGCCTTCAAGCTGTTCAGTACTCCAGAGAGCATAGCCTAGAAGACCTAGTCCCGAGGACATGATAGTGAATGGAACGATGGGGAATCCAGGAATTAAGCCCATGCCCATAATAATTCCTGCAGCAACCATTATCGCTTTTGGCTGCTTAAAGATTTGTAGGGAGATTTCCTTACCCAAGTTGGTATCTTTAACATCGGATGATACTCGAGTAGTTACCAAACCTGCAGTAATCGAGATCAGAAGGGCTGGAATCTGAGTTACAAGACCGTCACCGATTGAAAGAAGGGAGAAGGTGCGAGCTGATTGACCAGCAGTCATATTCATCATTGTCATCCCGATAACCAGGCCGCCAATGATGTTGATAGTTGTAATGACAATACCGGCAATGGCATCGCCCTTAACGAACTTCATGGCACCATCCATCGCACCATAAAGTTGGCTCTCTTTCTGCAGAGCTAAACGCTTTTCACGCGCCTGGTTTGCATCAATCATTCCTGCACGCATATCAGCATCGATCGACATCTGTTTTCCGGGCATAGCGTCCAAGGTAAAACGGGCAGCAACTTCAGCTACGCGCTCAGCACCCTTTGTAATAACGATGAACTGCACCAAAGTAATGATCAAAAAGATAATTCCACCGACAACGAAGTTTCCTCCAACAACGAAGTTTCCGAATGCCATGATGATTTCTCCAGCATATGCATGGAGGAGAACCTGTCTTGTGGTAGTAATGTTCAATCCCAAACGGAAAAGAGTTGTAATAAGCAGAAGGGATGGAAAGATCGAGAGGTGGGTAGCACCAGGGATATAGAGTGCGACCATGAGAAGCGATACCGATGCACCCATATTAAAAGTGATCAAAAAGTCGATCACATGCGGGGGCATGGGCATAATCATCATGCCAAGAATGCCGATAAGGACAAAGGCAAGAAGAAGGTCGCTAGCTTTCGAAACATTTTCGAGAGAGCGGTCTCCGCCTAGTCGGGCTGTGATACCATCAAGTACGAACTTAATTTTCTGAAGCATAGGTTTACACTAACAAGTTACCCGCCAATCGTCAACTTGTTTGTGTATATGACCTTAAGTGAATTATTAATTGGAAACAATAGGCCTAAAAGGGCTTAAAGACAGGAATAATAGAGGTTTAAAGCCTGATTCCTTTGATTGATTCTTCTTGTTGGAGTTCTGCTATCCAGCGGAGGATTTCAGCGACAGGCTCATAGGTTTCTTCTGGAATGTACTCATAGATTTTTGCTTTTTCCCAGAGATCATGGGCAAGTTTTATGTTTCGAACGACAGGGATGTTATTGTCTTCAGCTACTTTAATGATTTGGAGAGCGTTATGGCCTTGTCCCATTGCTAAGACATAGGGACATGGGTCAAGCTCTCTTTCAAAGCCAAGGGCAATGGCGATGTGGTCTGGGTTGCTGACAACGGCATTTGCACGAGATGCTCCAGCGGCAGGACCTTCTGAGAAGGCAATCTCTCGAGCAATTTCTCGGCGTTTACCCTTGATTTCAGGGTTACCTTCACTATCTTTATACTCCTGTTTGACCTCAAACTTTTCCATCATCATTTCTTTTTCGAATGTGTGCTTTTGGTACATCAGGTCGAAGATAGCTATGGCTCCGAAGAAAAGACCTACTTTAATAGCAACGTCCCATAGGAAATAGGCAAAGACTTTCGCAGCTGAGGTTATAGGCATACTAATCGTCTGGAGAAGTGTTGCAAGACCTCCCTTAACCACAACGAAGACGATAATGCTAGCCACAAAGATTTTAAAGAGAGATTTGATTAGTTCAACAACAGTCTTCATTTTGAACTTAGCTTTGAGGTTGTCGACGGGGTTGAACTTTTTGATGTCGAATTTAAAGACTTCGGGGGCAAAAACGGGGCCAACAGTCAGGAATGTCGCAAGTACGCCGACAGCACAGGTGGCGCACATGATGGGCAAGCTGGCCATACAGATGAGATACAAGGCCTGAAAAAACATCGGACCAATAATGTCCGTTAAGTTATCACGCGTAACAAGAGAAAAGCATGAAAGCATATACCCGGAGAGCTGCTCATTCAGTGAAGTCGTAGATGCAATTACTGTAGCTAACGAAATCACAAAAGTAGCCGCTGCCGGAAAGTCTTGAGACTTTGCAACTTGGCCTTTCTTCTTCGCGTCCCGAAGTTTCTTCGGTGTGGCCTTCTCGGTCTTTTCGCCCATACGCTAACGCTCCTGGCTGTGATAGACCCCTACACATTAAGTATACTCTTAAACGCTCGACTTTGCAACATTTGAAGAGCCCTATTTCCCTAGGGAGAATTAGGTATACTGCATGTTTGTACGTTGATCTATGAATACCATGTCAAAAAATCGGATAGAAAGGTAGAATTGTGTCTGTTTCTGTAAATTCGTTCAATTAGTTGCTCACAGATTTTTCTCTATGGGGAAGCACGGAGTGCGAGACAACTTACTTAAGTTGTTGAGCGCGAGTGCACAACCAGAGAGAAAGAGATAGAGCAAATAATGCAATGAATTTACATAAACAGACACACTAGACTCAATTTTTGGAGAAATGAGAATGGCAGGGCTTTCTTGTGGTTTTGTTGGACTCCCGAACGTAGGTAAATCGACTCTTTTTAATGCCGTAACGAGGAGTTCTGTACCTGCGTCAGACTACCCCTTTTGCACTATCGACCCCAATATTGGTAACGTAGCGGTAAAAGACTCAAGACTTGAGGTTTTATCGAAGATTTCGGGCAGTAACCAGATTATTTACGCCACTACGGAGTTTGTCGATATTGCGGGTCTCGTAGAGGGGGCTTCCAAGGGCGAAGGGTTAGGAAACGCCTTTTTATCCCATATCCGTGATGTAGACGCAATTGTTCAGGTTGTACGCTGCTTTGAAGGCGACGTTATTCACGTAAAAGGGCGGGTTGATCCCATCGAAGATGTTGAAATCATTACTCTTGAACTTGTCCTATCTGATCTTGCTTCTTGCGAAAATAGCCTTGCAAAAGTGGAAAAACAGCTCAAGACTAAAAAAGAGCTGCAACCTGTCTTTGATGCACTTACAAAAGTCAAGCTCCATCTAGATCAAAGTAAGCCTGTACGATCCTTGGCGCTTACTCAAGAGGAAAAAGTTCATCTTCTACCCTACCGATTCTTGACAAGCAAACCAGTACTCTTGGTCTGCAACGTGGGAGAAGAAGATCTTCCCAACATGACCAATAAGCACGTTGAGCGTGTCAAAGAGTATGCAAAATCCCATGGGTTAGGCGTTGTTGCACTTTGTGCCAAACTGGAACAAGAAATCGCTCAGTTAGATCCTGCCGATCAAGGAGCATTCTTAGAAAGTGCTGGTTTAAAAGAATCGGGACTTCAAAGGCTTGTGCACGCCTCATTTGATTTGCTGGGTTTGATGAACTACTTGACAACCGGGGAGATTGAGACCCGCGCTTGGACAATTACAAAAGGTATGACTGCCTGGGAAGCTGCTGGAAAAATCCACAGTGATATCCAAAAGGGATTTGTTCGAGCAGAAGTTGTTTCCTACGATGATTTCGTTAAGTATAACGGGCGGGTAGGGGCAAAAGAAGCTGGAAAAGCTCGCGCTGAAGGGCGCGATTACATTATGAAGGATGGCGATGTCGTTCTCTTCCTCCACCACGGTTAAGTTATTCATTACATGCAGTCCAGGTGTTGAGCCTCTACTTGCAAATGAAGTAAAACAAATTGTTAACATCGAGCCTGAGATTGCTTACGCCGGGGTTTCACTGACTGTCCCTTCATTTGAAGAGATTATGAAGCTCAACTTGTACTTGCGCACGGCAAGCCGCGTCTTAATGCAGCTCTTTGATGCTCCCTGCCGCTATCCTCAGGATGTGTATAAGGCATTTCGTAAGCGTCACTGGACAGGATACTTTCCTCATCTAGAATCATTTATGATCGATGCCCCCTTAGTGCAGCATCGCGGCTTTACAAACTCTCTTTATGCAGCTCAAATTGCAAAAGATGGTCTATGTGATAGCTTAAAGGCAATATTGGATCAAAGGCCATCGGTTGATACTAAGAATCCTCAGATTCGCTTTGTAATTACCATTATAGATGATTTGCTAGAAGTCTTCCTCGACACCTCTTTAGATTCGCTTCATAAACGCGGTATCCGCTTAAAAGGGCATGAAGCGCCCATTCGGGAAACGCTTGCGGCGGCACTTCTTTTGACTGTTGGTATGAAAGAAGATGATATCATTTGTGATCCTTGCTGCGGTTCTGGAACCATGCTGTTAGAAGCAGCTCTTATTCAATCAAATACACCTCCAGGTATATTAAGAAATAGATGGGGCTTTTTAAAGCACCCAAAATGCGATTATAAGATGTGGACACGCGTTCAGGATGAGGCTAAAAAAGCAATTCGGCCATTAAAAAATGATAGTTTTATAGCTATTGATAACGATCGCGACTCTTTAGATCTCTTGAAAGAGGCAGTCAAGAAGTTGAAGTTTGAAGAGGCGTTTACTATCAAAGCGCAAAACTTCCAAGAGGTAGAGTTTTCAACCCCTCCGACACTTTTTGTGACAAATCCTCCCTATGGCGTACGCCTTCAAGAGAGTGAAGATCTACGGCCTCTCTACCGCTCCCTTGGCGAATTCATGAAACTAAAAGGCGCACATCCTTCTCGAGGCGCTATTTTTACTACCTATGACATGTCTAAAGAGATTGGCTTAAAGGCCACCAAACGGCATGTCTTTAAAAACGGTCAGCTGGAGTGCCGGCTTTTAGAATACGATCTATATTGAGTCAAGTTTGCTACCGTGCCTGTCTGCCTGACTATTACTCAGACTTTGCTAAAATTAACCAGTATGTTAGTATTAAGCTAACTTACTGGTAAAATATGGAAAGGTTTTCAGCGATTGAGTTTTTAGGGATTGATCCTGCTCTTGCTATTTTGCTTGATAAAGCTCCAGGAGAAGAGTTGGATTATGGCTTTGTTATGGATTGCCTCAAAGCTTACAAGAATCCTCGGGTGAAACTAAACCATCTTTTAAGAATAAAGGCGTTAGTTCGGGTTAAAAAAGGGATTTATATTTTCGGGAAAAATTTTGCACGCAAACCATATTCTTCAGAAATATTGGCGAACATGATTTATGGGCCCTCATATGTTTCTTTGGAGTGGGCATGTCAGTATTACCGTTTAATTCCTGAAAAAGTAACAACAGTTACAAGTATCACAACTCAACGATCTAGGCAATTTCAGACCCCTCTTGGGCTTTTCACATACGACCATCAGCCGATATCAATTTTTTCTATCGGGGTCACAATGATTAAACTCTCTGATCAGAAACAAGGCCTGATTGCTACTAAAGAAAAAGCGCTAGCTGATTTATTGGTTTTACGAAGAGGGGCTTTTTCATCAAAAAAACATTTCAAAGAAACTATCTTTGAGGATTTACGAATAGAACAAGAAGACCTTGACAGCTTAAATCTTGATCTGTTGAACGAGATCTATCAAGCTCGACCTCACAGCGCAATAAAGTATCTCATACAATGTAGGGAATCGCCATGAATAGTGCCATTAAGCAGATGCTGGAAAGATATCAATGTCGTTCTATGCAAGAACATGAGCAGGCTCTACGTGAAATTTTGCAGGAAATTGCGCTTGTAGGCTTATGGCGCGGAAAATTTTTTGAGCATGCGGCTTTCTATGGCGGTACTGCTCTTCGAATTTTTTATGGTCTTGACCGCTTCTCAGAGGATCTCGATTTTACACTACTCGCACCCAACTCCAATTGGAGTTGGAATCCCTTCGGAGAGGTGATCAAGAACGAACTTGCCTCTTTTGGATTTGAAGTGTCATTTGTAGAAAAGGAAAAAAAGGCTCAAACAGCTGTAAAATCTGCTTTTCTAAAAACACCTACAGTTCAAGAGCTTTTAAAAATTGGCGTTCATTCGGATCTGTTAAAAGGGGTGCATCCTGACACCATCATTCGTATTAAAGTCGAAATAGATACAGATCCTCCTTTAGGGTATGCGTACGAACAGAAGTTTTTGATCCAACCGGTCCCAGTGTCCATCAGATGTGTTAGTGAAGAATGTCTTTTTGCTTGCAAAATGCATGCCGCTCTCTTTCGCGCATGGAAGGGGCGAGTCAAAGGGAGGGATTGGTATGATATGGTATGGTTTATCAGAAAAAAAATTCCTTTAAACTTGAATTTGTTTTCGCAATTAAGCGGGCAAGAAGCTGTTTTGAATCGCGCAGGTTTCTTAAAGATAGCTAAAGAACGTATTGATCAGCTAGATGTTGCTTCTTCAATTGAAGACGTTATCCATTATATCAGGGACCAAGAAGCCATTAAAAGGACTTGGTCCAAGGAATTTTTCCACCATTTGTTAAATGAAATACAGGTTTTTTGAATTTATTTGCTCTCTATGAGCTCTGGGATAAATTGTTTTGGAAGAAGTACGATCGCATCGGAAACATCAATTTCAGGAAGATCTTGATTGTCGTCATAGCCGCCTGAAGGGACGTTTACAACCTGATCTTTAATCGTCATGGTGGAGGAGGCTCCTCCATCGAGATTTAACGCTTGTGTGCAGCCTAAATCGATCATGAGCTTTTGCAGCTCGAGCATGGTCATGCCAAGAGATGAGAGAGTTGATCGACCGTCAACAACCACGAATACCCACGTGCCATCGCCGCATGTTCCAATAGCCGTTCGCGGATGTTTTTTAGTAAGAAATGTCTCCTGTACCTGCTCATCGCTAAATGTTTTGAGGGGAGCATTGTTTTTAATCAACACAGGTGTTCCACCAATAATGTGTTGAGCCTCTCTCCAGATTCGATTTGATTCTCTTCCAGCATCAAGTAGGGGAGTCACAAGTATTTCAAAAGAGGCTGGGTCATGAAGCCTGTAGGTAGCATTAAAGAGAGGGTGATATCTTCCTACAGAGAGGACAAATCCGTGAGAGGGGATTTTGGAGTCATTAATTCCCTGTTTGATATCGACCAGATGCTGCTTTTTGACAACAAGCTCTTTGCCGCCTGGGTTTGTGAGCGACGTTCTATGGAAAGCAGGTGTAAAAAGAACGGCTTGACTATCGCCTCTTTCACTGTTCAGGTTGTCTGTACGAACGATTGTGGGGCCTATATGTACTTTCGCTTCTGCAACGACTCGGTCGACGGTGAGTGCTCCATCTAATTCATTCCACGCTGCAGCACCTCGAGGTTTGTGGGGAAGTGAGTACCATTCGGAATTGATCTTGAGAATGCCAGCAGGAGCGCCCTTAAGGGTTCCAGCCATTTTGAAAAAGCCCCCATTAATCGCAGCAAGAGCGCCCATTCGTTTGGCGATATGGGATGTCGATTCACATCCAAATCCATTGTTTAAGGCATGCACCGGACGGATGATTATTTTTGTTGGGTCTACGCGCAAGATATGGATTGTTAAGGGCTCATCAGTTTTTCTGACTTCATAGGTTATGCCGTCGGCAATAGTTTCAATTGCGAACGCTTTGCAGATTAGGAACAGGGATATGATGAAAAGGCGCATGGGATATCGTCAATTTTTCAAGATACTAGGATATGCTGCTTTTAGAATTCAATTGAGCAATTTAAACAGGATCCGCCTTCGGTGGGCAGGATAGGCCAATTCAAGGGAATCATTTATTTATATTAAAAACTATCTGGTTTAAAACAAATTGCTTTCATTTATCATAAAGAATTATAATATTAAAAATAATTAAATAGAGGATTTATGTTAGAGCTCCTCACCTTAAACAATAGAGATGTTCGAAATCTCGATATTCTTGGCAATTTAGAAACAGGTAACATTCTAAATGTGGACGAAGAGGGTAACTTATATATACCGAACGATAAATGGACGTACATTACCAATACTTCAGAATATGTTTTTCAATCAGTTGATAGATTAAATCATCGACAGAAAAGAGTTTTCCAAATAGTCCAAAATACAATTGAATCAGTAAAAATACATATAGACAAACTTGTAGCCCTTGCATCGAATTCAAATAAACTAGAGCTTAACCAACTAATTGACATCGAATCGAAACTGTGGAATCGAGCGCAAAAAATTGCAGATATCTTGATAATAATTAAATACAGGCTGGAAGGGGAGTTAAAACAATCGTTTGACCATAGGCTTATATCTTCGATCTCATCCAAAGCTGAAGAACTAAGAATCGATCTTTTACATCAATCGCAGAGATTTGAACAATCTGAAGTTGATGAATGGGTTCAATCTATTCATGACTAAGGGAGCTTCGCATCAAAAACAGAGAAACTCCCTTGTCAACTCTGTCCTAATCGAGTACAAATAAGGGACTTTTGTTGGGACAATTTTGTGCAAGAATCCTCGCTTTTATTTCTAGGTACTGGAGCATCTGCAGGATCGCCTGTTATTGGCTGCAGCTGTCCTACTTGTACCTCAAAAGATCCCAAAAATCATCGCTTAAGGACATCAGTACTTCTTACGTTGAATGACAAGCAGATACTGATCGATGCAGGTCCTGATATTCGCTATCAATCACTTAGGGCGGGCCTAAAGACTCTTGACGCACTCTTCTTAACCCATACTCACTATGACCACATTGGAGGAGTTGAAGAGCTTCGTATTTTCAATTTCAGAAAAAAGGCAAAGCTTCCCTGCTACTTGTCCAGCAGCAGTATGGAGTCTTTCAAAAAATTATTTTACTATCATTTCTCAAATAAGTCGCAAATTTCAAATTACACAGCTGAATTTGACTTTCAAGTCTTAGAAGAGCGTGAGGGGAGCTTCGAGCTGTTTGGGGAAAAGTTTGAGTACGTGAGCTATACTCAAGGGGGCATGGACGTTTTAGGCTTTCGTGTGAGAAATCTCGCCTATATCACCGATATCAAAGAGTATCCGGAAAGTATATTCGATCGCCTTAAAGGTGTTGAGACACTTATTGTGAGTGCCCAGCGTTTTACTCCAACTCCAATCCAGTTTACCTTTGATGAAGCAATTGCTTTTGCGCAAAGGGTAGGTGCAAAAACAACCTATTTTACTCACCTTTCTCACGATATAGAGTACAGCCATGCAGATACGCTCTTGCGTCAAGGTATGCATCTTGCCTATGATGGTCTTAGAATACAGTTATAAAGATGGCAACTACTCAACCCTTTGTCGACGATACCCTTCCTTGGGCAGATAGAAACAGACTTCGAACAGCTCAAGCTCTTCTCATTGGCGTATACACCTCTAAAAATGAAGAGAGTGCAGCTCGAGAGCATGTCCAAGAGCTTGCTCTTCTATCTGAAACGCATAAGATTTCCGTTTGCGAAACGGCTTTGATTCATGCACGTGATTTTTCTGCTAAAACCTTTATTTCTTCAGGAAAGATTGAAGAGCTTCAACAGCTAGCTTTAGAAAAGGGTTGTACCCTGATTATCTTTGACGATGAGATCACCCCATCTCAGCAGAGAAATCTCGAAGAGGAGTTTAAGCTTCCTGTCATCGATCGAAGAGAGGTTATTTTAGGGGTCTTTGCTGACCGAGCAAAAAGCCATGAAGCTAAACTGCAGGTGGAACTTGCTCGTGTACAGTACTTAATTCCTCGTCTCAAGCGCATGTGGACGCACCTTTCCCGCCAAGCTGGCGGAGGCGGCGGCATGTCGGGCGGCGGGTATTTGAAGGGCGAGGGCGAAAAGCAGATTGAAATCGACCGTCGAATTTTAAAAAGGCGCCAAGGGCAGCTTCAAAAGGAAATTGATGAAATTGAGCGCTATCGGGTTACGCAACGGGCACTCAGAGAAAAAAATGCCATTCCCGTCTTTGCTATAGTTGGATACACCAATGCGGGCAAGTCGAGCTTACTACGTCTTCTTACAGGCGCTGATGTCTATATTGAAGATATGCTCTTTGCAACGCTAGATACAACGACCAGGCGCTTTACTCTTCCTTCTGCTCAAGAGGTGCTTCTTATCGATACGGTAGGATTTATCCGAAAACTTCCTCACCAGCTCGTTGCAGCTTTTAAAAGTACACTGGAAGAGGCAGTTGAAGCCGATTTCCTCATTCACCTCATAGATTCCTCCCATCCCAATGCTCTAGGACAAGCAGAGACAACTGTTCATCTCTTAAAAGAACTTCATGCTGGGCAAACGCCCATGATAACCGTGATCAATAAGATTGATCTTTCGGATAACGAACAGCAAATATCGATGATTCAGAAGCTCAAGATTGCCTATCCTCGATCAGTTTTGCTTTCTGCAAAAACTGGAGAAGGTGTCGATGCGCTTTTTGCTGAGATGGAGCTTTTACTTAAGGCTGGCCGTGAGCGCTTAGAGCTTCTCATACCGCAAAGTCGTTACGATCTGGTGCTGGAAGCGAAGAAAAATGGACGTGTGTATAGTGAAGAATATAGAGATAACGACGTCGTGCTCGATATAGAGCTTCCAAAAGGAGAAGCGCAGCGATTAAGGAGCAAATTTTGAAAGCACCTGATCCTCAAAGCAGAGTTGGAAAAGATATTGAATTTTTAGGCTCCCACCATCGAGGACAGGAGTTGATTGAATTTGGCATGACGCTCGCTCAAAAACTACTGCCTATAGTTAAAAAGAAAATACCTGGAGGGGATGTTTTTGCTGACGACGCCATCATCTCTCAAGTCATTGAGTCCAATATCTTTGCTATCTTTTCGCGTGTGCTTAGAAAAATTCAGCAGCTCCATGAAAAAGATCCTCAATTTTTAGCTGAAAGCCTTGCAATTGCCCTTGAAGGGCTTGTTGAACATTCTCAACCATCTCTTACCGTCTATTTCGATGAAATAATCGATCAAATTATGCATGTAGCATTTCCACAGGGAGGAGAGGATCTTATTCTTCCGATTGAAGGGATGCTTGCTCGGTTTATCCGTCCCAAAATATGGACAACGCTTTCTGAGAGCATTCGGAAAGAATGCCATAACAACTTAGAAAAGTTTATATCAATCCAGTCTCGAGAAGCGCTATTTTGTTATCTCCTCCAATGCGTTGAAAAAGGTATGCAGGGATACCAGAAAAAGCATTCTCCAAGGCCTAACCACACCTCTGAACATTTGAAAAAGGCTGTTGCCTCCTTTTTCATTCGATATATTAAGTCAGTAAGTCCAGCACTTTTCCATGAGCGCGAAGAGGATATTCTCTTCACAGCTCACCCGCTTGCTGTCCATATATCAAACTTTATCGTATCGACCTGCGATGAGGATGTGCTTTTTTCACTCATAAAACCGAACTGGGAGTCACTCCCTCAAAAGCTTGCAGAGAAAGAGATCATCGAACTGATTTCAAAAATTAGCAGAGATACTAAGGGACTTATGCGGCTCATCTCAGAAGCTTCTCTTCCTGAGACGTCGATAGCTGAATATGCAGCTTTGAGTATGGATTCGGGTCTTGAGGCGATGAAACTTGTGTTTAAAGAGACCTCTAAAAGCTTGGCTGTTGAAATGTTTTCATCTACTGTCGTTGAAAAGCTGCAAGAGGGGGCATGGCTTGAGAGGTTTTTAGGCGCCTGGTTTTTGAGCATTCGAACGCAAGCGCAAGCACAGATTATTCTTGAGATTATCAGAAACCTGCTTCGCAATATCGCATCGAAATAGTATACTTCTTTGGAAGTAAGCGGTCTTTTATAGAAATTTTAACCACAGAGATCACAGAGCACACAGAGAGAGTGGCATAGAAATTGAATCAACAGGATCCGCTGCACTAGCAGGATCCGCCTACGGCGGGCAGGATATAGGAATAGTGATACAGTTTCTTATATGAACGATCTGTCATCTAGTAGGTGAATTGGACATACCTTCCTTCTCTGTGGGCTCTGTGACCTCTGTGGTGAAAAATTAAATAGCTAATAGTCAATATAACTTAGGAATACAAAGCTAGGATTACCTCTCTTTCACTATGCAAAAAAAGTTTAAAATAGTAGCACTTGGCTGTCGTACGAATCAATACGAAGCGCAAGCATTCCGTGATCAGCTAGAAGCACTCGGGCACAGGCCAGCAGAAGAGGACGAAAAAGCCGATATTTATGTCGTCAATACCTGCACGGTGACTGAAAGTGCCGATGCATCCTCGCGCCACCAAGTTCGCTCGTTCATTCGAGAAAATCCTGGCGCTGAAGTGATGGTTACCGGCTGTCTTGCGGAGCGCGATCCAAAATCTCTTGAATCTATTGAGGGTGTAACCAAGGTTGTCTCTAATAAAGACAAAGAATTCTTGGTTGCAGCTCTTTTCCCAGATGAAGAGGTGCCTGAATTTGCCATACGTCAGTTTGAAGCGCATACTAGAGCGTTTGTAAAAGTTCAAGATGGCTGCAACTCCTTTTGTACCTACTGCATCATTCCCTATGTTCGAGGACGTTCAAAATCAAGATCCCTTGATGATATTTTAAGGGAAATAAAGACCCTTGTTGAGAATGGATTTAAAGAGATTGTACTTACAGGAATTAATATCGGCGACTTTGATGGAGGAGATGGCTCCATCCGTCTTCATCATCTCGTACGAGCTGTTGACAAGGTCGAAGGTGTCGAGCGTATCCGCATTTCCTCCATTGATCCCGATGAAGTCGACGATGATCTTTTAGATGCTGTCATCAACGGAAAAAAAACATGCCATTCGATGCATGTCGTACTACAAGCTGGATCCAACTCCATTTTGAAAAGGATGAACAGGAAATATACAAAACAGATCTTCTTTGATACGGTTCGGCGTTTAAAAGCTGCATCACCCGATTTTACATTCACCACGGACGTAATTGTAGGCTTTCCAGGTGAGACTGAGGCTGATTTTGAAGAGACCGTGGATGCGTTGAAAACAGTTCGTTTTACGAAAGTGCACACCTTTCCTTATAGCTCCCGCCCTCGCACGAAAGCTGCAACCTTTACTAATAAGGTTCCACACGAACTTATTAGAGAGAGGAAATCGCGACTTCTTCGTCTAGCTGAAGAGGTTTCCTATCAACTTCGAAATGAATATATTGGCAGGGAGATGGAGATTTTAACCGAAAACAGTGATGGAAACTGTGCCTTTGGTCACACAGCGAACTTTCTTCCTGTTACCATTGAGAATGTACAAGTTCCTTCAAATCAACTCGTTCGTGTACGACTAGTAGGAAATACTGCAGATTCCTGTTTGGGAGAGCTTTTGTGAAGATTGAGATATTTAAGCATACAACTGTTTGGACAAAAGTTCCTGGAACTCCTATCCTTCTCCCAGGTTCTCCTGAGGCAGTTATCTCCTACCCAACCTATTACATCATCAAGAATCTCGAGACGGGTAAAGAGCAGCGGTTTGAGCTGGATCAAAACGGTCCTGTAGATGATTTCTGCGTACGAGCTGATCTTGAATCGGGGGAAGTCTCTATTGAAGGTCGAACACAACAAGGCTTCTACAGAAAATTCGTTCGAAAGAAAAACAGCACTACAAAGCCTCGTCTTTCGTTTGGCAGCCACAAAGCATTAAACTGGAGCCAAGTGATCGACCGAGAATCGATGGTTGAAATGGTTCCTTTGCTCTATGCCGCAAGCTATGGCTATCCAACAGCTAAAGAAAAGGGGCCTTCTCTGCTTAAAGATCTTCAAGGGGAAACTGATCGGTTAAAGCTCTTTATCCGTGTCCAAGACGTGCTTAGAGCTGGATTTGAGGGTATTTTCTCTCCAACGTCTAATGCTTATTGGGGATATGATAATCCGTCGACAACGCTAAAGCCTCTTCAGTTCTTGGGAACTCTTGCAGCCTCTATTCAAGCGCTATTTATCCAGGAAGAGGGTAGTACTCTCACGCTTTTGCCAAAGCTTCCATTAGAGGCTCCTGCTGGCCGCTTTATTGATATTCCTACAAGCTTTGGAGTGGTGCATCTTGAATGGACTAAGAAAAAGCTTCGCCGTCTTTTTATCGAGTCAAATAAGGATGCTGAAATTCATTTGAAATTGCCTGACGGACTTTCTCGTTTCAGATTGCGAACAAGTAAATCGGATCGAGGAAGAGTTGTTGCAGGTGGAGCGCCGCTTTCATTAGAAAAAGGGGAGCGCTACTATCTGGATCAGTTCGAAAGTTGATAGGTTCACACACGAAATGCGTACTTTAATTTAATTATTGTCTATTCCCAGACCTATGCAGTTTAAGAATAATGCACTCAGGTCATCCTTACTGGTATTCTTGACATCGTCATTGCTAACTAATACGTCCCACGTTTCATCTGAATCTGATTCGGGGGCAAGAACAAAGATCCTCTTTTTTTCCCTCTTCATGGTAATGAGTTGGTTTTGTTCATTCGAGTTTGATTTTAGATTTTTCTTTTGGAGAGATTTTAGGGATCTATCAAGCTTTTCTATTGATTGTTCGATTGTTTTTTGTTCTTTAGTAGTGATTAATTTTTGAGTTACGAGATAAGTAATTCCTTTACGAACCTCATCACTTTTGAAAATGATTTCAGTTTTTATTTCTTGATGCAAATCTTTAGGTATGGCTCTTGCAAATAATTCGGTTATTTTTCTCTTGCTAACACTTGGCTGTATAGAAAGATAGTTCTCATTGATACTATGTTTACTCGTGGAAATGATAATCGTTGCATTTTCTAATTCATGAATATATTGTTTTTCTAATATCATATTTAATCCTTAAATTTAATAATAAATAAACTATATAGTAATTTAAAATTAAAAGTAAGTAATTTGTTATATTATATCGACTTTGTATAATACAGATAGAATCGTTTCAGTATTTTATTGGGATAACCGCTTGAGGACAGGGAGTGCATCGGCAGCGGTAAGTCGTTTTTGAGGATCTTTATTCAATAATCCACTTATAAGGTTTTTGAGTCCCTTATCTTTTATATTATTGAACCCTTCCGTTTTATCGACTCCATCTCTAGAAACATTGTGGCCAGTTTCCAATTGAAGCAGCATGACACCCAGCGACCAACAATCAAGAGCTGTCGTTGCTGGAATCTTTCTATTAAGCTCAGGGGCCATGTACATTGTTGTACCGCATTGTTCCTCCCTTTTCTCCTTTTCATGAACTACCATCCCTAAGTCTCCAATGCGCGTCTGACCTTTGCCTGTAAGAAAAATATTATCAGGTTTTATATCGCGGTGTATGTAGCCTTTCTTGTGCATTTGATCAAGCGTCGAGACAAAACTATGTACTTTTTTGTAAATCTCTTTGAGCTCTTTCGCGGGACGTGTGTTAGGTTTGATCAAATTATCGTCCTTATCAAACCAAAATTTACCCATATCACCTCCAGCACAAAACTCAATCAACACGCCAACTTCACCATCAATAGTTTTTATTTCGTGATATTCAACAACACCCTTAATACCCTCTTTTTTTAGCTTCTCCGATATGGCTCGCTCTTCTTTTATAGTTTGTATGCCCTCAGCTCGCAGCTTTTCGGTATAAGGTAATGGCGTAGCTAAGGCCTCAAAGAGCTTTTTAGAGATGTCGTAGAGCAAAGTAACTATTTTCTGACCCCCTTCACCGAGCTTCTTCACTTTGATGTGGGTAACTGTTTTGTTCTCAAACACGAGCTTAAAATTATCGGGCTTGAGCTTAGATTTATCTAATCCCTGATTTGTAAAAGCTGTGTTGATTCTTGCATCAATATCTTCTAACCCAGCAGCTATAGTGTGAATTTCTTCAGCTCGAACAGTTCCCCTAAAAATGTTCAAGAACTTATGGTTATTCCAGTCGTTGATTTTTGAATCGAGAAGGGTAATCGATTTTCTCTCTAATCCCTGCCAATTATCCCTGCCAAAGGAATCGACAATCGCTTTAAGATTTTTTGTCACTCCGATTCCAAAGAAAAGTTTTACTTTATCAATAAATTTTAGATCGGCGTATGTGACAAATTGAATTTGATTCGTTTTTTTATCGAGTCGTAGAATTCCAGAATGTGGTTTTTCCTTTTCAATTTGTGCCCACTTGTTAATCGCTGAGATAGAATTTGAGATATTGTCAGTCATGAGGACTATAGCCTTATAGGAGTGTGACAAGACATACAATATAAGGTATATTTTTACAAAGCGTGTGTCTCTAGAGTAGATTACCCCTTTCCTTGGAAAAGGCTAATATGTACTATCAGGCTTATGAAAACGCACCTGCTTGAAGCTCTAGCCCATACTGAGCGATATGACCCGCATCGAATTTTAGGCCTTCATAGAAATGGCTCAGAATCGGTTATCAGGCTTTACCGGCCGGAAGCGGCCCAAGTCTTTATCGAACTATATGGCTATATTGTTGAGATGAAGCGTGTACACGACTCTGGGCTTTTTGAGCTTTCGGCGCCAGCGGATACAACGTTTAAGGATTACCGAGTGTATCATACAGACGGTTCTCTTACAAATGACCCTTATGCCTTCTGGCCAACCTTTGGAGAGGTCGATCAATACCTCTTTGGGGCTGGAGTTCATTATGAAATTCATAGAAAGATGGGCGCAAGGCCTATGTTGCACCAAGGCGTTCAAGGTGTTGCTTTTACTGTCTGGGCACCGTCGGCTCGCTCTGTTTCACTCATCGGCGACTTTAACCACTGGGATGGCCGTGTAAACCCCATGCGCTCTCTTGGATCTTCAGGTGTTTGGGAGCTCTTTGTCCCAGGATTGCCCATTGGGTCTGCCTATAAGTTTGAAATTCAAACTCAGACAGGGGATAGAAGAATAAAAAGCGACCCTTACGGACATCAGTTTGAGCATAGGCCCAAGACTGCCTCTTTAGTCTGTAGTTTAGATTCTTATGAATGGAATGACCAGGAGTGGTTAGAAGCCAGGAAGAGTCAAAATCTCAATCGGCCAATCAACATCTACGAAGTGCATCTAGGTTCCTGGAGGCGTGGCTGGCAGAATGAATTTCTTGGCTACCGCTATTTAGCTTCAGAGCTTGCTACCTATTGCAAAGAGATGGGCTACACACATGTAGAGCTGCTTCCAATATCTGAACACCCTTTAGATGAATCATGGGGCTATCAGGTAACTGGCTTTTTTGCCCCCTCTTCTCGATTTGGGTCATTAGAGGATTTTCAATATTTTGTCGATACGCTTCATCAAAATGGGATTGGGGTAATTCTTGATTGGGTGCCAGGCCATTTTCCAACCGATGATTTTGCACTCGCCCGCTTTGATGGGACATCTTTATATGAGCATGTAGATGCGAGGAAGGGTTTTCACCCTCATTGGAACACCTGTATCTTCAATTTTGGGCGTCATGAGGTCTCAAACTTTCTTCTTGCATCGGCCCTTTTCTGGCTCGATGTGATGCATATAGATGGCCTTCGTGTCGATGCCGTTGCCTCAATGCTCTACCTGGACTATGGAAGAGAAGATGGCCGCTGGATTCCAAATGAGTATGGCGGCAAGGAAAATATCGAAGCGATTGAGTTTTTAAAGCACGCAAATGCCATCATTCACGACCGCTTCCCTGGCGTTTTAACCATTGCTGAAGAGTCCACCTCCTTTACTGGAATCTCCCATCCATTGAGCAGTGGCGGCGTTGGCTTTGATTTCAAATGGAACATGGGCTGGATGAACGATACGCTCAGGTATATCCAAAAAGATCCGATCCATCGCGCTCATCATCAAAATGAGCTAACGTTCAGCCTGCTTTATGCCTTCTCAGAGCGTTTTGTGCTGGTACTTTCCCACGATGAAGTCGTTCACGGGAAAAAGAGCCTGCTTGCCAAGATGCCGGGAGACGTGTGGCAGCAATTTGCCAATATGCGGCTCATCTTAGGCTATTTGATGACTCAGCCGGGTAAGAAGCTTCTGTTTATGGGGGCAGAGCTTGGACAGTGGAATGAGTGGGATTCGGCCAAATCTTTAGAATGGTTCTTACTCCAGTTTCCAATTCATAGCGGCCTTCAAACCTGCTGCAAAGAGCTAAACCATCTGTATTTAGAGAGAAAAGAGCTCTGGGCGGATGATTTTACCTATCACGGTTTTTCATGGGTCGACTTTTCAGATTCAAATAACAGCATCATCACTTTCTTAAGAAAAGATCCAGCTACTCCTCAAAAAGCACTTCTTGTGCTCCTGCACTTTTCACCGCAGTATTTTGAACGCTATACGATTCAGATAGGGAATGTCTCCTCTATCCGTGAGATCTTTAATACCGACGAGGAGCGATTTGGAGGCTCTGGCAAGGTTAATGGCCCAGTTTATATAGGCTTTGGAAATGTGACTGTATCTGTTGCCCCTCTAGCATGTCAGGTCTTTGAGATTCATTTTTAGTGAAAATTACTTTT
Organism: Bacteroidota bacterium; assembly: GCA_013285825.1. Taxonomy (GTDB): domain Bacteria; phylum Chlamydiota; class Chlamydiia; order Chlamydiales; family FEN-1388; genus JABDGV01. The sequence continues at coordinate 50,574 of JABDGV010000007.1, read as the reverse complement.
TCTTTTTTTGAGGTGTTGTATTTCTTGCGGAAGAGTGAGAGTTGACGATTTTTCTGATGCGACGTCAGGTATTTTTTTAGCCAAGTTTTTTAATTTCCCTTTTGATTTCTTATACAAATCAGTCGTAGCAAGCTTTTCAAGAATGTTGGGGAATTTATTTACAAAGTATGTAGTAACTTTACTGGCTGCTTTGGTAATCCAACGTCTCAGTGTCGGAACGATGATTTTTGAGGATTCAAAATAGGTTGAGAATTTGTCGCCCAACAATTTGTGACCAGTTTTGACAGCACCTTTAAGGAATTTTTTAATTGATTCATCATTCGTCAGCTCTTCAATGGTCGAGTCAAGATTTTTGATTTTCTCATTTTGATCAAGAGCTACTTTTTGCTCGACGGATGCATCCTTGCTTGATTCGATGCGCTTTTGAATCGTATCTTTATCAAATGTAAATTTTTCCCCTTCCCACGTACCTTCAGGTATTTTTACTTCAGCTCCTCGTTTGAGCATGTTTGTAGCTGTCTGTTTTAAATCAATCGACCCAAGTTTTGTAAGAATGAGCGATCCTACTTTGTCAGTCAAATAGTTCATGATGTAGCCACTATCTCTTAATGGGCCTAGGTGTTTGTTAGTAAGTGCCTTATATTGCCCTGGAGTTGTTACATCCTTAAGAGTATTCAGCGTAAAGGTTTTAAGTTGGTTAGACATCTCTTTCTTTATTGCCGTTGAGGGCTCATATTTTTTTTCAGTATTGGCAATCTGGGATACATATTTAGGTGGGTTTTCACTCCCTGGAACAACCCCGCTCCCTACTTCCCTATGAAGATCTTTAAGGATTGATACGGTCACTTCCTTTTGAAAAACGGGATCAGAGATTGTCTTGTTCATGGTCTCAGCCATGCTCATTACTCTCTGTTTGACTAAATCATACATTTCTTTGCGAAGATTGAGAAGTTCAACCTCAGATCCAGTTAAATGGGCATAAAATGAGTTATATGTATCAGAAATCCCATCGAGTTTTTCACATGCCTCTTTGGATAGGGGAAGAGAGTCAATCCCTTTAGGCAGCAAAATACTCATAAGTATTTCTGCTGTTTTTTCGTTCCTCTCTTTTATGAGCTTCGCTTTATCTTCTTCAGATAGGGCAACAGTTGCAACTTCTTCTGTTGAATTGATATCTTCAAGTATCGATATGGCAAGGTTTGCCATCTGGTCGCCCTGCAGATCTCCAAGCTTTTTATACATGCCCTCAGTAGCAGTTGACATAACCTCAAGCATGACGTCATGGACATACGGGTGTTCCAGAGCTGTTTTGATGGCTACATCTTTTGCACTTGTTGAAAGCGTGCTCATTTTTTTCATGAAGCCAAAGGTTGTAAAGGCATCGATGGCTGAATGGGGTATATCGCTGCCGGTTGCATCTTTTAGTTTTTCTTTAGTTTTGGCGGTATCTATTTTGTTCAAGGAGCTAAGGGAACTTATAACTACGTTTGTTCCTGTCTGTACGATTTTTGCAACAATTCCTGTCTCTGCAACTTTTGCAACAACTGGTTGAACAACGTTTTCGTTTACGATATGGACGATGTCCATAACTTTTTCATTAGTGAAATCGATAGCAGTTTGGGCACTTTCCGACAGGTATTCAACAGAGGTTTGAATTCCTTCTCTCACTTTTTCACCACCTGATTGAGCATATTCAACAGCGGTTTGACCAAAGGAAACAAGGGTCCCAGAGACTTTCGAGACACTGTCACATAAGGAATCAAAAAGTGATTTTTCTTCGGGTTTTGTTTCTACTTCTTTTACTTGGGATGAAACTACGACTTCTTCACTCTTCGTTTCTAGGGATGGAGGACCTTCTTCGGCGTCAAAAAATTCCTCATCATCTTCATCATCACTTATATAGCGAACACTCTCTTCGTCTTCTTCAGCTGTCTTTAGATCTTCAACTTTTTCCTCTTCAGGTATGTGAGGTTGATGCATAGTTTCTACAAACTCAATTGTGGCATTGACAACGGATGCAGCTTGATCATAGAGCCACGAGAACCAACCGCTCTCTTTAGTAGTGTCAGAATTAAATGTTTCTATATTGCCTGTTGATTGCGAGATATGGGACTCTTCTAAAAGTGACTTTTCTTGGCTTTGAGTAGAGTCTGGTTTGATTGAATGCTCTTCTGAGAGCTTAGCTGTTTGACCAGGAGCTTCTTGTTGAGTAATGGCTGTATTAAAGACTTTTACAGTCTCCTTTGCTTTTGTTTCAAGAGGGGATAGCTTTACCTCAGCATCGGGTTTTAACGGAGTTTTATTTGAATCCAATGGAGATATAGACACGTTTTTTTCCATATTCTACACCTAGAATTATTGTAATATTTACTTTAATTATAAGCAAAAATACTACTTATTTCTTCTTGGTCAGATTTTTAAAGTCGGTTTTAAGTACGTCCACTTGCTGTAGAGCAATATTGGGTGCAGCTCTGATAGTTTCTTTTACTTTTAGAAGTGATTTTTTATAGTACTCTTTAGAGGAGAGTTTTTTGATGATGCTCGGCACTATTTTTGCCGTTATGTACTGAACAAGGGATAAGAATTTACTCACAATAGTGTTTAATCCTGATGAAAGGGCCATCGATACTTTGGTGTTGAATGTAATTTTTTTGAGCAAGGTTTCAAATTTGCTTGAAAGCTTATGCTCCAGTTTGCCAGATACTCCTATGAGTAAATTTGAGACTGCCTCTTGACTCGTTAGATTTTCGATTTGTTGATTCAATACAGAGAGGCGCTCTTCCCGTTTTTTTGTTTGTTCGTGTACTTTTTTTACTCTTTCTCGTTCGATATCTTTATCAAAGGTAAACTGACCATTTTCCCAAGTACCTGTGGGGAGTGCTTTGGAAGTTGCTTTTTCAAGAAGTTTTATAGTTGTCTCTTTAAGATCTATCGAACCGATAACAGAGAGGATTCCCTTCGTCGCTTCATGAGAAATATAGGAAAAGATCTTATTATCTTTAGCTAAGAGCCCAACATGTTTTATGGTTAAAAAGGAGAATGCTGCAGGCGATATAACATCTTTCAATGTGTTGTGGAGTACGTTTTGAACTTCGCCTGAACATTGATTAATTTCCTTCTCTGTTGGCGTGTAGGTAGAGTCCTTGAAAGTAATTAATTCACGTATGCTGATATCTTCTGTGCTTGGGTGGTATGAAGCACTTCCTACAGCTTTATGAACTGCTTTTAGGATTTTATAATCTAATTCTTTCTGAGTAACTTCATCACTCAATGTGTCAAATATCTGCGTGCATATAGCTTCAATTTTTCTTTCAGCAGCTAAGTAGAGACGCTCTTCGATGTAACTTCCTGTATTGGAGTCGACTGTTTTTAAAATACCTGTGATTGGCAGAGAGTCGCGTCCTTCAGGAAGCATCAGATGGAGGAGATACTCAGTCATTGATTTGATTGTTTGCGCTCTAAACTCCTCTGGGTTTGATGAGGGTTTATTTTTATCTTTAGAACCTTCTGCGTTGATCGTGTGAAGGGTCGAGATAAGAAATTTTGACATCTCTTTTCCCTCTACTGCTTCCATTTTTTCAAAGAGCTTATTGGTCATATTTGCTGCGAGATTGACAAGGAGCTCTTGCCAATAGGGATGTTGGAGAGCCTCTTTTGGAAGAGGAGAATGGGTGATCTTTTCCTCTTTCTTGATAGAGCTTAAAGTCATCAGGGCATTGACAGCGGAGAAGGGGATATCACTTCCTGAGGTATTCTTTAATTTTTCTTTGGTTTCTTCAAGAGGAATTGGGTTTCCATATGATAAGGCTGTAAAGAGGCCGCTATAGAGCTTACCTTTGCCTGTTTCAACTACGTTGCTTATAATATCTTTTCCATATGAAATGACATTTCCCGTTGTGTTTACAACTGTTGAATAGAAGCTGGAGAGGTAGGATTCTTCAGTTTTTGGAGTAACTTTTGTCTCTTCAATAGTGTGGGTTACATCGGTAATTAATTGATTGAATGATTCTCCAGTTCTTGTTTGAGGAGGAGTTGAAGGTTTTGATGTTTGGAATACGGACGTGACAGATTCAACTTTTTCAGAGACAGGGGATTTAAGTTCGTCCTTTTTATGTGGTATGTGAGGATTAAACGAAGAAATTGAAGTGGTCATAGAATCTTACGTACCCATCTGTTCATTGTAGTCTTTTTTTTAATTGCTAGCAAAAGGGTAGAGGGAGACTATTTCTTTTCAGTGAGCAAGTTTTAGTGCTACTCGCGCCCAGTCATGGAAGAATTGAGCCGAAAGTTCCTTATCATTTTTGGAAAAGGCATCGGCATAATAGGCCCAATCTTGTATTGGGCTGTTGGGATCAAGAGGCAGATCTTCGGGTTTTATTAATATTGGGATTAAATCATGCACGCTCAAAACAAGGGTTGCGTAGGTGATTTTCTTAACCAACTCATACCGCTTGAGTTCATCCAAAGTGGGCTCGTGTTCAAGATATGATTTGATAAGAAAAGCTTCCTCTTGAGGTGTGTAGGCATGGAGAAGAGAAAAGCAGGTAAGGTCATACATTGGATCTTCGTAGTTAGTTTCTCCCCAGTCAATTAGAACTGCAGACTCTTCAGTGAAGAAGAGGTTTCTAGGAGTTAAATCGCCATGCGTATTGACTTTTGGCGCAGGAAAGGACGAGAGAATTTCGGAGTACTGTTTGACAAGTTCAAGCGCTTCTAAACAGCATGAATCAGCATCGCCTTCCTCACATAACGACTGATAGATTGCTGCAGAACGGACAGGAGTTGAAGGTCTTGCAAAGGGGTTTGGAGCTGTTTGATGCAACTTTTGTAGAGCTTTGGCAATCTTCAAACAGTTTTCAGGTTTTTTTGCATCTTCGATTGAAGTAGTGTGAAGAGGTATGAAGTCCATGAGAATTGCTTCAGTTCCATGATATATGGAATAAATATGTGGCCCAAACCCTGCTTTTGAGGCTTCTACCATCGCGTAGATTTCTCTTTGAGCATGTTCTCTATCGGGTTCATTAGTAAAACGTAAAACGTAGGTCTGTCCAATGTCCTGAATCTTATAAAGGGAAGCTTTTGAGTATCCGCCAGAAAGAGGATTGATGATGAGTTGATCAATAGGCTTTTGAAATATCTGTTCAATCGTCTCTTCAACTATGGGCGAAAGAGTGAAGAGAGTGCTGCTAACAAAGAGGAGTGCAATCAGTTGTTTGATCATGTATAACCCTCATTAGGACATTAATATAATCTTATATGAGCTATCAGGAATATCAAAAACTTTGCGAAGAGATTGCCCGCCACAACCGCCTCTATTTTGAAGAGGCGAAGCCTGAAATTACAGATGAGGCTTTTGATGCACTCGTTCTTAAAGCTTCTGAACTTGAAAAACTCCATCCAGAATGGGTCGGTGAAAATTCACCCTCGCTCAAGATGGGGGAGATGCCGATATCTGGATTTAAGGAAGTTCCACACGCTGTTCCCATGCTTTCACTGGAAAAGGCGTTTACTCTCGATGAGGTTCAGGCATTTATTGACCGAGCTAGAAAGCTGCTTGAGGGGAAGCCTGTAGCCTTTACTTCTGAGATGAAGGTCGATGGCCTTGCTATCTCTCTTCTTTATGAAATGGGGGAGCTGATGCAGGCGCTTACTCGCGGCGATGGAAAGGTGGGAAGCGATGTTACTCAAAACATCAAGATGATTTCGACTATCCCATCCAAACTCCACGGCAAACATGTTCCTGAGCTTTTAGAGGTTCGAGGAGAGGTTTATTTGCCAAAAGATGCTTTTCAGGCCCTTAATCACGAAAGAGAAATAGCTGGAGAGCCCTTATGGGCAAATCCTCGAAATGCCGCGGCGGGCACTCTTAAACTTCTCGACCCAAACCAAGTTGCTGCTAGAAAGGGGTTGACAGCTGCCTTTTATGGCATCTCGCAAATGTCAGAGCCTAAAGTTCATTTTCAGCATGATGTAGTTCCCTTTTTACACACTCTTTGCTTCCCTGTGCTGGAGCATGATAAGCATATCTACACTACTGCTGAAGGGTTAATAGAGTCTGCTGAAAAGATAAAAGCTAAACGAGAGAAGCTCCACTTCGGCATAGATGGGGTTGTCTTTAAGCTTGATAATCTACACGATGCCGAACAGCTTTCGGCAACTGCAAAGCATCCCAGAAGTGCTCTTGCGTTTAAGTTCTCAGCTGAACAGGCAATGTCGCGTGTACGAGAGATCACTGTTCAGGTTGGGAGGACGGGCGTTTTGACGCCTGTTGCAGAACTCGAGCCTACACTTTTAGCAGGATCAACCATCAGCCGAGCAACTCTTCATAATGAGGAGGAGGTTGCTAGGAAAGATATTCGAGTTGGCGACCGAGTCATCATTGAGAAGGGGGGTGATGTCATCCCAAAGGTAGTTGCTGTTGATTTTACAGCTCGCGCCCATTCCTCAACCCCTTGGAGAATGCCAGAATCATGTCCATCTTGCGGGACAAAAGTAGTACGCGATGAGGTTGAGGTGGCAGTCCGCTGTCCAAACCATAACTGTCCTGAACAGGTCATTCGAAGCCTTACCCATTTTGCAGGCAAAGATGGCCTTGATATTGAGGGGATGGGCGATAAAGTCGTTCGTCAGCTCTATGCCAAAGGGTTTGTTAAAACTCCTGCTGATATTCTCAAACTTAACTCCAATGAGATAAGTCAGTTGGAGGGCTTTAAGGAAAAATCAACAAATAACCTTCTCACAGGCATAGAAAAGGCAAAAAAAACAACTCTGGACCGATTGATTTTAGCTTTAGGCATACGCCATGTTGGAACTGCTACAGCAGAACTTATTGCAAAGAAGGTGGGATCGATAGAGGGACTTCGAAATCTTTCACATGCCCAAATGCAGCAAATTCATGGAATAGGCGAAGCAGTTGCAGACTCACTTGTAGCCTATTTTCAAGATCCAAAAAATCAGCAGCTTTTAGACAGCTTTATTTCCTCTGGAGTCACATTTGAGGTTTTAAAAGTTACAGAGTCAAAAATTTCAGGCCTTCAGATTGTTTTGACCGGATCATTAGAAACAATGTCTCGTAGCGAGGCAACGAAGCGCATTAAAGAGCGCGGCGGAATTGTCTCTGAGTCGGTATCCAAAAAGACAGATCTTGTTGTAGCAGGAGCAGACCCTGGTTCAAAATATGAAAAAGCTAAAAAGTTGGGAATAAAAATCATCGATGAGGCAGAATTCATTCAAATAACCAGTTAGAGGAAAATATATGGAACCCATACGTCAATATTTCACAGCTTTTGCAACCGACGTTGGTATGGTTGTAAAAAACCAGGATACAAATAGAGACACTAAACAACAGCGTATTTTAGCAGTAGCTTTGCGCATTATTGGCATGATCTTTGCTGCTGTATCAGTTGCCTCTTTTGTGGCAAGCGTAGTAGGCGCGGTATCCGCTCCTGTAGCAGGAATTATTGGTGTTATCTTGTCAGTTGCATTAGCAATATTAGCCCATGACTTAATGCGGATTGGACATAACATCAGCCGTCATTTAGCTGATGTAGATGGTATTGGCCAAGGCGGGATTGGCAATGTCATTGGTGGAGTTGTCGGAGTCGGACAAAGGGCATACAATGAAGCTGTGCGCAATACTCCCTATACGTTGCATGATACGGTTATCTTTGAACCGTTCTACAGACTTACGCACCGACAATAAGTAATTTTTTCGGTTGCAAGATCTCTCCCATGAGCGTCTGATTGGTGAAGCTGTGAACCTTGATCTGCTGAAGGGTTCCAACTAAGTCAGGCGTTCCTGGAAATAATACGTTTTTCCAGCAGCGTGTTCGACCCTTTAAAAGCGTCTCTTCTCTTTTGCTTGGGGCTTCAACAAGTACTTCAAGTGTCTGTCCTAAGAGCTTTGTTCTCTCATCTTTGTAGATCTGCTCTTGAAGATGGAGTAAAGTCTGAAGCCTTTCATCCTTTACCTCTTGAGGGATATCATCCTTCCAGCGCATGGCTGGAGTGCCTTTACGTTGGCTGTAGGCAAAGATAAAGCCAACTGAGAAGCGGATCTCTTCAAGCGCTTTTCGAGTCTCTTCAAATTCAGCATCCGTTTCTGTTGGAAACCCAACGATAATATCTGTTCCAAGAGCAACATTGGGAACAATGCTTCGAAGGAGAGCTACTTTTTCAAAGTACTCTTCTTTTGTGTAGATGCGGTGCATCTTTTTCAAAATGCGGTTTGAGCCTGCTTGTAGGGGAAAGTGAACAAATTCACAAAGTGTTGGAAGATCGCGAATAGCTTCCATCAGCTCTCGAGTAATATCGACGGGATGGCTTGTCATAAAACGAACGCGCTCGAGGCCTTCAAGTGAATCAATCCTGTGCAGCAGGTCATGAAAAAGTATATTCCATTCAGGCTTGTCTTTGCCGTAGCTATTGACGTTTTGGCCTAAGAGGGTGATCTCTTTATATCCCTTATCTACAAGTTGTTTGCACTCTAAGAATATATCGTCAGGATGGCGGGAAACTTCAGGACCGCGCGTATAGGGAACAACGCAGTAGGTGCAATACTTGTCGCATCCGCGGATAATGGAGACATGAGCTTTAACAGGGTCGTCACGAACAGTTATTTGGTAGTCGAGTTCGTGTTCAAAGCGAGGGTCGACGCGAACCGATTGGTTGCCTGTACGCAGTACTTCATCAAGAACAGTATTTAACTCGTGGATATTGTTCGTTCCAAGGACGAAATCTATGTTTGGAACTTTTTGAAGAAGAGCCTCTTTTTTGGCATTGGCCATGCAGCCAGCAACGCCAATAAGGGCGGAATTTTTTCGAGTTTTGGCAAGACGGCCAAGTTTTCCGAGCGCTTTTCTCTCAGCTAAATCGCGAATCGAGCAGGTGTTTAAGAGAATAAGATCTGCGGTTGTTTCATCATCAATTCTTTCTAGCCCCCGTGATTTGAGCAGGCCAACCATGATCTCGGAATCGAGCTCATTCATCTGGCAGCCATAGGTTTTGATGAAGAATGTTTTAACGTGTCGCATGAGTAGTAATATATAGAGACGAAAGAATATCAAAATAGAGTATTGCTGAAAAGATGCAAATTGTGTATCCTTTACGATCACCCACGTGTCCCAATTTATTTATCCGTGTAGGGGCCTTAAATTGATGATTAACCATAAGAATTTGACAACACAAGTCAAGCGCGAAGAGAACTCCAGACGCTGGTTTCTTTTTGACGCAGCAGGAAAAACCTTAGGGCGATTTGCCTCTGAAGTTGCGAAAGTGCTTCAGGGTAAGCATCGCGTTGATTTTACACCCCATGCCGATACAGGCGATGGTGTGATTATCATTAACTGCGAGAAGATCAAATTGACCGGTTCGAAAAGAGCCCGTAAGCTTTATCGATACTATACAGGTCATATGAGCGGTCTTCGCGAAGTTCCTTTTGAGACGATGCATGCACGTCATCCTACCTATGCTGTCGACCACGCTGTTCGCGGTATGATGCCTAAATCACGTTTAGGCAAGCAGCAGCTTCGTCGTCTTCGAGTCTATGCAAAAGATGCACATGACCTCGGAGCTCAACAGCCAATCATCGTGAACGCATAAGGGGGATCATATGCAGCAAGAAACATACGCAACTGGCCGAAGAAAGACTTCAGTCGCCTCCGTTCGAATCCGACATGGAAAGGGCGATGTGAAAGTTAATGGCCGTAGCTTTGAGAACTATTTTCCTCTCGAACTTCAGCGCAATATGATTATGGCGCCCTTTAAAAAGATTGGCTATAAAGTTCCTGTTGACATTCTCGTTCGAGTATCGGGCGGCGGTGTTGAAGCGCAGGCTGAAGCTGTTCGTTTAGGGATTTCCCGAGCACTCGTTCGTGAAAACGAAGAGTGGAAGCACTCATTTAAAGAAGAGGGCTTCTTGACTCGCGATAGCCGTAAGAAAGAACGTAAGAAGTATGGCCGAGCTGGAGCACGTAAGCGCTTCCAATTCTCCAAGCGATAATTTTTACAAGTACCTTTTGTCTTTACAATCCTCAAAGGGCCATTGGCCTTTTGGGGATTTTTTTTAATAGACCTCTTTCGGAACTCGCTTTGTTTGGAAAAGCAAACTCGATTAGTTCTTTTTAGCGAGTTTTAATTTATCCAGCATGTCTGCGAATTTATATTGAATGTGATCGTACGTTACTCTTTCGACTTCTGTTAATCTTTTGACTTCATCTTCTAACAAATATTCGGTCGCAGACTTTGCTTCTTTCAAAAATTTGGCTAAAACTTGACTTTTGGTCTGGGTTGTATCTTCATTATAGATTTTTTGTTGAACCGCTAGAATTTCATTTTTGAAATCATTGCCCAATATTTGGTGTTCGTCAAAAATTGCTTTTGTTGCATCATTGCAGAATACTTTATAAATTGCTTTTGCAAATGCCTTCGCTGTTGTCTCAACAAGTATTTTTTCAGCTTCTGTTAAGTCTTGCTCTTTTTTTATGGTTTTATCTCGCTTACCATCGAAACCTATAATTTTACCTACGCCGTATATATATGCCTCTGAACTTAGGCTAAAGCCATATTTCTTTCCTTCACAAATAACTTTATCTATGACCGTTTCAGCAAGTTCCCGTACTTTTGGGGTGTTTTTGGACAAGATGAGCAATTTGAGCGTGTATCTTGTATCGACAAGATTTTTGAGATCTAAATTGGGCAAGAAGGTACCACTATCATACAGTGCAAATTTTTTAAGGTTAGAAAAATCTGAATAGGTAGACACGTGTAACTCCATATTTAATTATTTTGAGAATATCGTAAGTTAGCTAAAGCGTGAAGAATTAAGCGTGCAGCAGGAGTGCTGCACGCTTGGACCGGGCCGACTCGATTATTTCTGCTGAGCAAGTTTCAAATTATCCAGCATGTATTCAAATTTATATCGAACGTAATCCGCTGTCAGGTCATCGACTTTTAGGGATTCGATAGCTGATTCAGCCTCTTTTAAAGATCTTTTCAAAACAGTCTCTTTTGACTGGGTTGCATCTTCGTCATAGATAGCTTGTTCAACTGCGAGAATCTCATTTTTAAACTCAACGCGCAATTTTTTGTGGTTATCAAATATCACTTTCGATGCTGAATTGGTTTCAAATTTAAGAATTGCTTTTGCAAAGGCTCTTGTAGAGGCTTCTACACATTTTTTTTGATCATTTGTTAAGCCTTGGTCGTTTGTGATTTGTTGATTTCTCTTCCCATCAAAACTCTTAATTTTTCCGATGCCATATGCATTTTCGCCATTACATACTTCGGCTAAGACCTTAAAAGCAAGTTCCTTAACTTTTGGGCTATTAATGGCCAAGATGAGCAATTTGAGCGTGTATCTTGTGTCGACAAGATCTTTAAGATCTAAATTGGGTAAGAAGGTCTTATGATCATAAGCTGCAAATGCTTGAAGCTTTGTAAAATCAGAATAGGTAGACATGTGTAACTCCACATTTAATTATTTTAAGAATACCGTCGATAGAAAGAACACTACTTACTATTGACGAAACAAGTATAAATGAGAGTTACTAAAAGTACAGTAGAAAAGGGAAAGAGGGTGTCTTTGATAGAGCGCTAGACCGAATAGGATCATAGCGCTTAAAGGGCGTTTAGCTTATTTTTTCTGGACGGATACGAAATTGATAACGTCTTGAACAGTCTTTAATTTCGCTGCTACGTCATCTGGAATTTCAATTTTGAATTTTTCTTCCAGTGTCATTACAAGCTCAGTTAAATCCAAAGAGTCTGCGTTGAGGTGCTCAACGAACGACTTTTCGGGCGTAACATCTTTTTCATCAACCCCGAGTTGCTCTGCAACAATAGAGATAATTTCTTGGACATTTGCCTTGTCTGCCATAGGTATGATTCATCCTTTTTTTTCGTTAAACAAAGTATCATGTTCCTAATTATTTTTCCACAAAGAACTTGAGTGGCAAGGAGTCATTAAATAAAATTATAATTTTTTGGGTGGCAACTTCGTTGACAATCATAAGCCATACTCTGTATTCTCCCCGCCATTAAAATATTCATGACTATGCGCAATTTTTATCTTTTTTTGATCTGTTTCGTAGGTTTTATATCTCCCGCATTTGCCAAAGCGCCCAGTGCTGAAGAAATCAATCAACGTGGGTTTGGTACAATCTTTACTCCTCATATGTTTGTGATGGAGTGGTCGCAAGATCACGGCTGGCACAATGCACGCATTCAAGACTATAAACCCTTTTCTTTTGACCCAGCATCTCTTCACATGCATTATGCTCAGACAATTTTTGAAGGGATTAAAGCATTTCGTATGACTTCCGGTGAGTGTGCACTTTTTCGGCCAAGGGATCACTTGAAGCGCATGAACAGCTCAGCACGCATCATGTCGATGCCCGAAATCGATGTTGATGAGGTGCTTATATACCTAAAAGCGCTCGTATCTCTTGACGCTGACTGGGTTCCGGGATTGAAGGGTACTTCGCTCTATATTCGCCCCAGTATGATAGCAACTGAAGCAACTCTCAATTTGAAGGCCTCTGAGAAGTACACCTTTTTTATCCTCCTTTCGCCCGTTGGATCGTTCTACCAAAATGGCTTCAACACAGTGCCCATCTTTGTCTGTGATCAGTATACCCGCGCTTCCTTTGGAGGTGTTGGTGAAGCCAAAACTGGCGGCAACTACGGTGCTGGGTTGCGTGCACAAAAATTGGCCAAAAAAGAGGGCTGCGCTCAGGTGCTCTGGCTTGATCCCCAAGAGCGTACCTATGTCGAAGAGGTGGGTACAATGAACATCTTTTTCGTGATCGACGATGAAGTAGTAACCCCTGCTCTTAGCGGCAGCATCCTAGCAGGCATCACTCGAAAATCGATACTTGCTCTTGGAAACAAATGGGGCCTTAACATGTCTGAGCGAAAAATCAGCATTGATGAGGTTATCAAAGCAGTACAAGAGGGCAGGTTAACGGAAGCTTTTGGCACAGGTACCGCCGCAGCCATAGCTCCTATAGGCAAGCTTAAATACAAAGGGGTTGTCTATACAATCAATGACAACCAGGTCGGACCAATCACTCAGAGCCTATATGATGCCCTCTGCGGTATTCAATATGGCACAGAACAGGATGAGGATGGCTGGCTAGAATTGATAGAATAATACCCTCGATTTTTGACCGCTTACGCTTACTCTTTGTTATCGAGCTACCCCGTAGTTGCAAGAGATTGGCAACTTCATTATGGTACGTATAAATAATTATAAGAGTGTACATGAGTGCGATTCAGCCGGGCAAATATTTTGATATACAAGGCCAAGCTCTTATTCAAACCACGAAACGCGTTGGGTTAACCAATGTCGTAAAGACTGCTATAGAAGTTCTTAAAAAAGATCAGCAAACCTTGACCTATGTCGATGTCAATCGTCTCTATGCTACTTATAAGAAGGCGCTTTCCAAACATGCGTTTGCGGGGCTGCTACTCTGGTGGAATGCAGGCAAATTAGAGGTATTGCGCCAAAAAAGAGATGAGCTCTTAGATAATCTCCTTAAAAATCCAAACCGTGCTGGCCTTAACAAACTAATGGACTCTATTCCTCATGAGATGATCTCCCATGAGTCGCGCAGTAAGCTGACCGATTTCATTCTACAGCTGCCTGCTGCGAAGCAAACAGCCTACGTTCAGCGATTTATTCAAGGGGACTTGCAGTCGGTTATTGATGATTTATCAAGCAGGTCCGATTTTATCGAACGATGCCCTGGAATAATTTCTGAGGGTATTCATGCGTTCAATACTGATGCAATCAAAAGCCATAAACCAATAACGAAAAGCCTTGTTGATCTTTTAAAATACCCACAGGATCATGAAAGTCTTCAGCAGTTTTTTACTAAAAATCGTACCGAGATCGCAAAAATCAAGAGGGAGCAGGAGCAGTTTTTTACTAAAAATCGTACCGAGATCGCAAAAATCAAGAGGGAGCAGGGCGGAGTTGAGTACAGCCTCGTACGAGTCCTTGAATCAAAGCTACACCTTCTTTCTAAAGTCAAAATTGAAGTTAAATCGGGCATTATTCCTTTCTATCAATTACAGCTGGGCGGTGAGTTTTCCCTAGGCAAGTACAAGTATAAGGTTACAGAAAAAGGGATCATCCCATTCAAGACTCTAGATAAGAAGGATAAGCTTGATGTTCTTGATCCGCATGAGCGTCTAATTTTAGTACAAGCGCTTGTTCGATCGGGCAATTTTAACCATTTGCCCTCAGTATTTTCCCCAACTCTCATCGGCAAAGAGATCTCTCCAGAATCTGCCCAAATTCTTCAAAGCCTTCTTACTGAAAAGGATCCCTCAATCGTAATTCGGGCAGCAAATCTCTTAAAGGAAAGCGGCCACATAGTTGATCCTATGTATCTTAAGGGAGTTCTTCCGAAGTATTCTGAGGGCGTTTTGCCTATCGCACTTCGTGAGGTGCACTCGCTTCTGCAAATCAAAGAGCTTAAAGACGATAAGCTTGAAAAGCTTATTTTAGCTCAAATCAAGCTTCCTGAGATGAAGCCTGCAGATATTTCAACAAAACCAGAGCCTAAAGAGCTTGCTACTGAAAAAGTCGGAGAGAAGAAGAAGCCAGAATTTATGCCGCAGGTGCAGCAGGCTTTAAAAGAATTTGAGCGCATTAAGAATATAGTTAAGAACAAGCCAAAAGAGCCTCCACTGACGGATGAGTTTACCAACATAACTAATCTTTCAAAGCTTGAGGATCGTAAGAAAGAGCTTGAAAAGGCTGTAGAGGTTTCAGAGCTCAAACTCTATGCAAATCTTCCTCCCTTTGCACCCACTCTACCAGAGCTGCTCTTGCTTTATGCAGTAGGAGAACTCGATGTAAAGAGCATGAAGAGCATCTCTGAGCTCTTAACGTTGAAGCAAACACTGCAGAAATGTAACCGCCTTATTAATAACTTTAGTGATCCGGTCAAGTTCCAACAGCTTAAAGCATTTGTTCCGGCCTACAAAGATCCTCTCAAAGTACCTTTTATCCAGGTTTTCGAATATTTTGCAGATACCTACGCAACTGCCGGACAAGTATCAAACATCAGCAAGTTGGGTGCAGCTGAGATAAAGAAGATACTCCAAATCTTGATGAACTCGGGAAAAACCTATCTCATGCTGCCCATACTCGCCCTCATGCGTGCGGATGGAGAGAGTATTTCATCAGTCATGATCCCAGAGGCACTATCCCCGGAAGTTATGCAACAGCTTCAAGAAAAGCTTGGGGTCTCCTTTCAACGAATGGTGACCTCCTTGCCTGTCCCTAAGGGAGAAGCAACGATTTCAGACCTGCAAAACCTATTGTTAACTTTGCACGATATCAAATCGAATAAGGGAGTTTTGGTATTGACTCCCGAGAGCAAACATGCTCTTTTAAACTCACTCGCAGCGACTTTAAGCCGAGGAAAGAGTGAATCAAACAATGAAAAACTCCTTTTAACACTTAAAATATTGTACCTTCTTTCAAGTTCTGAAAGTGTACTTGCTGATGAAGTGGACCAGCTGCTTAAGACAAATCTGCAATATATTATCAGCTTGGGCCAGCCCAAGCCATTTGAAGAGACTCAAGGGAAGATAATCACAGATCTTGTGCTCTTTGTAAGAGATCATGATTTTGGGGTTTCATTTGACTTTGTAGAAGATTCAAAAGGGCCAAGAGTTACAATTGAGTCCTATCATGAAAAGGTAAAAGGTCCACTTGCTAAAGAAGCTATACGTCTTCTTGGATTAGAAAAGGAATATGTCGAGCAAAACAAAGAGTTGATCGAACTTATCTTGACTAGCCAACAAGAGCCCGAAAATTCTGCAAAAGCAAAACAGGCAGAAGAATTTCTTAACTCACTTGATCCAGTAAATAAGAGGCTTTTGCTCGATTTGCGTGAGACATTAGTCGATGTTCTTCCTCAAACTTTCTTTAGCAAATGTAATGATGAATATGGTGTTACTAAAGATCAAAAGGACTTCATTGCAAAACCCTTTAAAAGCCGAGGAACCCCTGCTAATACCCAATTCAGTAATGGCCCTGAAATCGTTGCACGAATGGTACAGGCACTCTGTAAAATGGGGATCCCTGAGACAGCATTTCAAGAGATAAAAAGTTCCCATTCCATTGAAGAGACTTGGAATGATAAGGAGCTTTTCCGCTCATTTTTAATTAACTACGCCCTTCCTCAAGTTCAAATCCATCCTGAGCATATTTCAAGCGATGGTCAAAAGCTTGTTAGCTCCTCACATGCCTACTCAGGAATAACGGGAACTACATATAACAAAAGTACTTTTTCGAAACTCATCGATGAAATAGTTGCGGATGAAGAGGCTGAGGTGCGCTCCCTTGCAGGTCTTGAGGAAAAGACAAAAACTGGGAAAATTCAATTTGCAAAAGTTGGCTCTCTTTCCAAAAAAGATGAACTTTTAAACCTTATCAAGGCAGACCCAAAACGGCGTGCGTTGATCGATACGGCCGGCTGGCTTGCCGATATTGATATCGATACTTTTCCTCAAGATATTATGAAGGCGCGCCCCGATATCAAAGCCGTTTCCTTTTACGATACGAACGGAAAATTGCAGATAATAGGCGATAAAGACGCTCCGCTTACCGCCCTGTTTAGAATTTATAAAAAAGATAAGTGCGTAGGTGCTGATGAGAAAATGGCACCTGACACAGTAGGCATAGAGTCCATTGGGAAGAAGAATATTCTTCGCGATATCCAGCAAGGTATTTACCGATTAAGAGGCATTGAAAATGATATGGGAGGGGTCCTTGCTTATGATGACGAGGCTTTGACCCAGATGGAGACCTTTGTCGATATGCCAAAGGATGGCTCTTTAAATTGGGATACCCTCTTCCGCTTTCTTGTTACCTCTCAGGTTGTTCAACGACTTCAAGATAACTACCAAGCTGTTCATCAGAGAATGAACGATGCTCTGGAGGCAAAGGTAAAAGAAAAGATGTATGCCGCTGCTTTGAAAGGGGATGTGACTACCATATGGAATCTTTTTGAAGCGCATAGAGAAATTTTTATTCAGAAGCAGGAGAAAGAAGTCCCTAAGGATTGGAGATTTCCCACTCTCGTTTCTAAAAAAGAGCGTATCGATACTGACGTTGCAGAATATATTAAGAAATTTGAAAGGATTGGGGTTAGTAAAGAAGATGCTGCAAATATCTTAAAAGGCTGCTACGACCTCAATGAGTTGAATGACCAAATTGAATCTAAGGATCCGTCGACTGTCGGTCATGTGCACGTTAACATGGTTCAAGAGAGTGTTTCAAAGACCATTGAACAGGCACACGTTCAGTACAACAAGCTCTTCGACAGTGAAAAGGAAAAAGTTTTAGCGCTTAAGGGCGATTTTATTTCTAAGGATTTGCAGTTCAAAATTGATACCTTTTCAAAAGTTGCCTTTGAACCATTGCACTTTCAAAAGGACCTTACGGAAGCTGTCGAGATTCAGCAGCGCTTTGAAATCGCTAAAAACATCTCGATACTTGAAAAGGACATTCCGGATCTCAAAGCTATACAGTCGATACTGGGGCAGAACGAGACTTTCCAAGAATATGAAAAGCTCCACAAGGAAGTCAAATCGGGAGACTTGAGTACGTATAAAGAGTTTCAAAAGAGCTGCTCGCTTGTTCATAAAGAGCTTAACCGTCTTGATGCGCTTGTAGGCATCAACGTCAAAGATATCAACAAACTCAAAAGCTATAAGCAAGAACAAGAGATGCTTGAAAACCGCATGAAGGAGTTTAAGACTCTCTTGGACGGCTTTATGCAATCTAAAACAGCTCCCTCTTGGATCAAAGAAAAAGGTGTAGATCTTTTAAAAAAACCTGTAGTTGAGATTGAAGTTGCACTCAATCAGATGAAGAGGGATCTTGAGCAGTTTGAATCCATTTCAAACTCTCTTACAGAGCTTCTAAAAGTAACGGGAAGCGAAAAAACTGCAAATCAACTCTTGGTAAATGCTAAAAAAGTCCTCATCAACGATGGGTTTAAGGGTTATGAGGCGCAAATTGACAACATTAAGAAGCTCATTTCTTCTAGTGATGATCTGATCTTTTTAGGGACTCTACTCTCTGCTAAGGCGTGTAAAGAGCTGGGAGTTTTTTCTACAGTTAATGAACGAGTACAACTGCTTATAAAGAAACAGGATCTTGTAAAAGTTCTTTTAGATATCTCATCCGATGTATCTGAAGGAGTTCATGCACGAATTGTGCAGTGCGATAAGAATATCAAAAATGCAAAGAATCAGGCTCAGCTAGTACATGCTGAAAAAGAAATTACCCTCATCAAGGATGCAAAAGAATATTACAAAGAAAAGAGTGTTCTCCTTGTAAATCTGCAAAAAGCGAATGTACCTTCGAAAGTATATGCTCAGTTACTTACCTCTGCGATCAAAAAATTGAAGGAAAGTGACCTAGTGCAAGTTGAGGCTATGAATATCGACATCGCTCAGCTTCAGAAGATGGAAGCGAATGTTCAGGCGCTTAATAATGAAAAAGATGTCATTAAAAATATCCTTAAAGACAACAAACCTTCGTTGGATACAACAGATACCAAAGCTCGAGATGATCTTCAATCAGTGTATAATAAAATCATCTCCTACAATTCAAACAATCCTACTCAGTTTCACAACTTCGTTCTTAAAACCCTTGAAGAATCAAAAGAGAAGGCATCTATTTTCTTAGACGTTCGACAAGAACGTAAAGAAATTGAGCAGCAAAAAGTGGTTGCGGCTGATGAGTTTTTGACAGTCTGCATGCAGTATGTTCCAAAGACTGACAAACTCTACCAAAGGATTACAAAAGCAAGTAACTTTGAGGGAGAGCGTTTTCTCAAAGAAGTATCTGAAATTAAAAAGGCGGTTTCAGAGTTTGAATCTGTGCGAGTAGGTGAGATGTCAAAACGGCTCTCAAAGCTTGAAAATAAAATAGAGAAGACAACCTATTCGAAACTTAAAAATTCGTGCGATGTTTTGGTCAAACAGAAAAAAGTTGATCTAGAAGGCGTCGAAAAGCTGAATAAATCCTTAGTAGAGTTAGAAAACTATATCGCAAAAAGCAAAGACATTACTTCCCGCGTACAAAAGCTCTCTGAATACAAAGTAAATCTTGCTTTTACCCTAGATATTGATGATTTGGAACAAAAGCTTTTTGACGCCAAGTCGTTAAATGATCTCAACAAGATGGATAAGAAACTAGTCCAAACGGAAAAGTCGATTCAATCTTTTGTTGCAAAAGAAAAATATCAAAAGCAGATTGAAAATCTGATTTCCGTGAATGACTCAACCTTTGATCTTGAATCATTAAATGAACTTATCCAAGTAGTAAAGAATTCACCCAATGAACTTACACAATCCGCTAAAAAGGGAATTGAGAGTGTTATTGAGCATACGGCCAAATCTGGCGATCTTAAGCTTGCCAAGAGCCTGATGGAGGCCTCCGGTCTTGAAAATAAGCGTGTGCTTCAAAAAGTTGTAGATGCCTATGTGAACTATTCCAGCAAACAGCTGAGTGAGGGGACCAAACCCATTATTCGAACCTTTGAAGAAGATGAGACGCTCTCTTTTAATTTAGATACCCTTATGGCATCTTTTGCAGACTTGTTTGAGGTTAAATCAAAAGCTTTTGTCTCAGACTTTAAGAAAGCTGGATTTGAAGAAATCCTTGCCTTTAACGCTTGGAACCAGTTTCAAGTAGAGGGCTCCAAAGTTCAAGCTTCTATGACTGCGCAGGCGCTGCATCCGATGGCTAAAACGCTTAAAGCTGAAGTAACAACAACGGATGTAGAAAATCTTGAGCAGATGTGCGATTTCATTGATACAGCCGTTGAACTTTTGAAAGGATATAAAACAACTAACGAAATCGATGAAACAATTAAAGAACTTGAAGCGGCAAAAACCCTATGGGGAAAGTCCTTAAAGGAAATCCAATCAACAAATGCTACAATAAAAAATATAAGTAAAAAGGTCATTCAATCCATGCTGCTTGGATCGGTGGCTCTCGGAGTTGCATCGACTGGGTTTGCCCCTGTTATTGGCCTTATTCTTGCACGTACAGCTGTTTCCAAACTCACAGGCATTGTTACTGACCCTATTATCGAAAAGATTACGAGCAACATCGATGAAAAATATCGTCCAACTGCAACTCTTCTTTTAAATTTAGGCTTTAGTTTTGCTCTAGCCGAAGTGACATCGAGGACAGCGAGCGGCGTCTTGAATATGGTTTCTGATGTATCTACAACCACAGCCTTTATCGATAAAGTAGGTGATAGCTCTCTTGGTACTGGAACTCAGCCGGCATTTGGCACACAACCGATAGGGGGTAATGCTCCTACATTACTTTCTGAAGCGCCATCTCAATTTAAAGGAAAAATGTTCGATTTCATGAAGAGCAATGTTCAGGAAGTTCAGGAGATCTGCTTGGACCGATCGAAGAATGTTGTTACATCTACCGCTGATAAATTTAAAGACATGTTGACTCAGAATGCTGCAAAAGTTTTCCAGAAGGCCACAGAGAAAGTTGTTGATGAATCCACTAAAATTTCTATTGGCAGTTTTGATGAGTTGGTTAAGCTTATGGGGCAAGCTTGGAATCCAAGTCAAGAGATGGAGTATATCCAACAATTTATGCAACAGCATAACTATTCCGAATTGCAGATGCAAAACTTGTTTGATAGTCTCAATGCTGAAAAAACTGGATTTGAATTTCTTTGGGAAGCTGTTAAGCGTGCAGGAAAAATTATAAATGGGTTTTAAAATTATAAATGGTTTTTAAATGTATTTAGCCATGTTCTGTACTTTAGGGTTACTTTGTTACGGTGAGGTTTCTATGAATTTTTTGTTAAAAAGCCCCTCCTTTTCGCAAGAGGCAATGATTCCTTCAAAATATACCTGTGAGGGCAAAGATATCTCTCCGCCTCTATCTTGGGAGAATGCACCTTCTAGCACGAAAAGCTTTGTACTCATTTGCGATGATCCCGATGCCCCAAGGCTTTGGACACATTGGCTTGTGTACAACATACCTGCCTCGACCCTTGTATTTCACGAGAATCGGCCTACAATTGAGAAACTTCCCGATGGAAGCCTTCAGGGAACAAATAGCTTTGGAAATTATGGGTATGGAGGTCCTTGCCCTCCAAGCGGCACTCATCGTTATTTCTTTAAGCTTTTTGCTTTAGATTCAACTCTTGACTTACAGTCAGGTGCTTCTCAACAAGATGTTGAAGAGGCAATGGAGGGCCATGTGCTGGCAAAGACAGAGCTAATGGGTCTGTACAAAAAACAACAAAGCTAAAATAGATTTAAAAGATTAAACGCAAAGACGCTAAGACGCGAAGGAGAAGGCAGTTAATTATCCTTCTTTGCGTCTTTGTATCTTTGCGACTTTGCGTTGAATTATTTTACGAGAGTCCGCCATCGAGCACGAGTGTCTGGCCTGTCATATAGGTTGCGTCTGCGGCTAAATAGAGGGCTGCGGATGCTATATCACTGGCTTGGCCCATACGGCCCATCGGGATTGTAGCAACTGCCTGCTCTTTCTTGGCATCACCCAAAACATGGGTCATATCTGTTTCAATAAAGCCTGGAGCTATACAGTTGACGCGGATTCCTCTTGATCCAACCTCTTTTGCAAGCGCTTTTGAAAAACCGATCATGCCTGCCTTTGAGGCTGCATAGTTGCACTGGCCAGGATTGCCAATCATTCCAACGACAGAGGTTATGTTGATGATGACTCCTGCTCGAGCTTTCATCATCGGGCGGATCGCTTGCCTGCATGTGTAAAAGCAGGAGGTGAGGTTGACTTCGAGGACGCGAGACCAGTCCTCATCGCTCATCTTCATTAAAAGCGCGTCGCGCGTGATGCCTGCATTGTTGATGAGGATATCGATTTTACCGTGATCGGCAATCACCTTTTCAAGAAGCTTTTCTACATCTTGTTTGTTGGAAATATCGCCCAAGAAAAAGGAGAGGTTGGAGAGTTGAGACTCTTTTAAAATCGCATCGGCTTTTTCAGCTTTTGTGCCAACACCAATAACTATTGCACCCTCTTTTGCGAAGGCGAGCGCGATGGCTTTACCGATTCCGGAGGTAGCTCCGGTTACAACTGCAACTTTATCTCTAAGACGCATATACAGATCAACCTTTTAAGAGTTCTTCCAGTTTAGACAGATCATCTGTCTTGTCAACGTTTAATGAGGGGGCTGACACCCCAATTTTCTTATTCATGCCAATCAACGTCGATCCGCATCCGATTTCTAAGTAGAGAGAGGGAAGTTCTTTATCTATTGCGCGAATACCATTGGCCCATCGAGTAGGGGAGGTCACTTGGTTGAAGAGAAGCGTTCTGATTTCGTCGCTGCTTTCAGCTAAGCGCCCTGTGACGTTCATGGCCACTTTAGTCTCACGAATGGAAATTGGAAGAGTCTTCAAATAGGGCTCAAGGCCAATTTTTGCGGACTCCATAAGGCCTGAGTGAAAGGCGCCATGGACTTGGAGGGGAAGCACCCTTTTTGCACCCTTTTGCAGCAGTACATCTTTTGCTTTTTCAATTGCTGGAAAAGTTCCAGAGATGACTACCTGTCCAGGGCAGTTGAAGTTAGCGCAGAAAATAGCTGCAGGCATATTAAGCGAATCAACAGCTTCTTGGACGGCATCATCATCAAGCCCTAAAACAACGGCCATGGTCCCTTTTTGCTCTTCACATGCCTTGTGCATGAGAGCGCCTCGTGTGGCGACAATTTTAAGGGCATCTTCAAAGGTGAGTATTTTTGCTGCTGTCAATGCGCTGTATTCGCCAAGGCTTAAGCCTGCACAAAAGGCAGGAGGCGTAAGCCCAAACATCTTTTCAAGGGCTTTTAGTATGGCAAGAGAAGTTACAAAAATTGCAGGCTGGCTGTTCTTAGTCTGGATAAGCTCAGACTCATCTCCAGAAAGTATTAGCTTTGTTAAAGGAAATTTTAAAATGTCGTCGGCCTGTTCAAAGAGCTCTCGAGTATCTGGAGATGTATCATAAAAGCTTTTCCCCATGCCGACATACTGAGCGCCTTGCCCAGGAAAAAGATACACTATTTTCATTCGACCTCTTGATACGATAGGAGCGATGATCCCCAAGAAAGTCCTCCTCCGAAAGCGACGAGGAGAAGTTTTTCACCTTGGGTGAATTTGTGTTCTTTTTGGATTTCATCGATAGCTAGTGGAATGGTTGATGCGGAAGTATTTCCAAAGTGCTCTATAGTTTTGGCAACTCGTTCCCAAGGAATTGAGAATCGTTTAGCCATAGCTTCAATAATTCGGATATTTGCTTGATGGGGGATGAGCCAGGATATTTCTTCTTCCTTGACGCCAGCTGCATCTAAACACTCTTTGGCAGATGATTCCATTCGGCGGACAGCATGCTTGAAGATTTCTCGTCCGTTCATGTGAATCATATGATCTTTCGGATTGCTTGAGCAGGGCATTCTAGAGCCTCCTGCAGGGATTGTGAGCAGCTCTCCAAGTTCTCCTTCAGAGCCTAAGCAGACGTTATTTACAACGAGGCCGGGACCGCCAGAGGTTAGGAGGCATGAAGATGCCCCATCTCCAAAAAGAACGCAGGTATTTCTATCGGTAAAGTCTGTTACAGCGCTATTTTTTTCTGTCGATACGAGAAGAACCGTTTTTGCTTGTCCGCTCTCAATAAATGCTTTGGCCGTTGCCAAACCGTAGAGAAAACCTGAGCAGGCAGCTTGAAGATCAAAGGCCGCAGCATTTGGAGCTTTAATTCCCTGTTGAATGAGGGCTGCAGTTGAAGGGCAGAGATAATCGGGAGTCATGGTGCAGGCAATGATGAGATCGACTTTTTCTGGCGAAATATTTGCTCGTGTTAGCGCTTGAAGAGAGGCCTTTATGCCCATTGTTGAAGTAAATTCATCGGTTGCTGCAATTCTTCGTTCTCGAATACCTGTTCGCGTGACGATCCATTCATCAGAAGTATCGACCATTTTTTCAAGATCGAAATTCGTGAGGATCCGCTCCGGTAAATAAGAACCAATTGCTCGAATAACAGCTTTTTGCATTATATACACATAATTGTTCAAGAGTTGGCTTTGGCTTCAGCAACATCTCAGTCAGTCTGTTAAAAAATCTTACCAATAGTACACTATGCGTGCGATTTTTTAACAGAATGACTGAGCGTTGCTTTTGCTGAGCGTTGCTTTTGCCAAATTCTAACCCTTGAACAAGGATGTGTATCCCAAATAAATTGAGTCCATAGTATACTTCATTTGAACAATTTCTATCGAGGAACGGGTGAAATTTCCAAAAGCATTTGAAGCGTTAATTAGACAGATTGCAATGCTCCCAGGTGTCGGTCGAAAAACTGCTGAGCGTTATTCAGTTGAAATAGTTTCCCGTTGGTCTGACTCTCAGCGAAAAAATCTGATCCAAATTCTTCAAGATATCAACTCACTTAAGCTTTGCACAACATGCGGTATTCTTTCAGAAGAAGAGACTTGCTCTATCTGCTCCGATCCACTACGCGATTTGGACTTTCTCTGCTGTGTAGCTTCATTAAAAGATCTCTTTTCTATCGAATCTTCAGGGAGATTTTCAGGGACCTATCACATCGTCGACTCGCTTCTATCTCCCATGGATGGGCGCGGCGTTGAAAAGTTAAAGATCCAAGCGCTTGATGCGCGTATGGCGAAAAAGCCATTTCGAGAAGTGCTGCTCGCTTTTGATCCTTCGGTTGAAGGGGAGGCCTCTGCTCGCTACCTAAAGCAGTTCTTTGAGTCCAAAGGCGTGAAGGTTTCCCGCCTTGCCTTTGGGATACCGCTTCATAGCACGCTTGAGTATGTGGATGGCGGAACGCTCGGAATGGCGATTGAGGGACGTGTGAGGTATTAAGCAAGCAAGCTACTTATTTCTTCACGGGGCGCACATTTGGTGGGACAGTGGTGTTACTACGTTTGAGCTTGTTAAACTCAGATCGTGCTTCATCTAATTCTGTATCCTTCGCACGATATAGATCTTTCAGCTCAAGAAACTTCCAAACAGCTTTTTTGACTTCCTCAACGTTTGTGCCGGGTTTTAAATGCTCCATGTTTCTCGCGAAATGGTCGGCATGCTCTGAGACAGACTTATAGATACTCCACTTGTCACTTCCTTGCGTCAAGTTTTTACTGGCTACATCTATCTGGGTTTTCACGTTCACCCAGTCCGTTCTCCCACCCTTTGTGTTCTTATCAAAAATATTTTTGAGACCTGGGTCATCGTTAATCAACTTCTTCTTCATATCATCTGTATTTTTATCACTGGGATAATCACTAAGTATGGTTCTTATCAAAGCGTCGCTAGGGTTATTGAAAAAATTACTCAATTTTTTCTCGGCTGTATCACTTTGCTGCTTTAACTGCTCATGTTCCCCCTCTAAACGCGATAGCTTTGCCTCAGCCTTTCCTAGATCTCCCCCAGAAGATACCTCTACAATTGGTTTCTTCAACTCTTGGGTTTTCTGGTTCTGCGGTATTGTTGGTAGTGGCGGTCTTTCGGGTTTCTGAGTCTTTGGGGTTTCTAGTTTAGGCGAGGATACAAGAGACTCTCTCAGTTCATTGTATTCATTCAAAACGCCATTGTAATCTTCAACTTCGCTCTCATTCCACTCAGTCCTCCCTTCTTTGCGCATAGAGTCCTTTATTGATTCTAGAAATTGACCCTGTCTTTTATCTAACTCTTTTATTCGACTCTCCCTCAGGTCAGTTGGTAGTTTCGCGAGTGATTCTTTTAGTTGCTCTTCTTTTCTTGCAATTTCGTTCGTAGGCTTCCGATCATCTTTCATAGATTCAATGTCGCTTCGCAGAACTCTTATTGGTTCCATGAATTTTTGTATTTCTGTTTGTGGCCTCGGATTTTCTCCTTCAAAACCGGATTTCCCTGGGCCTGTTAATTTCTCCAGACGTATCATAAGCTCACTCTTCTTTCTCTCAAGCCTAATATCTTCCTTTCTATTGTGGGGTGTACTCAGTTTACTGTTTACGTCGTTAATCTGATTTTTGAGTTCGTTCGCTGGCAGTTTGTCTAGCAACGCGTTCAGTTCCACTGTTGTGCTCGCAATTTGGTGCTCCAAGAAATTATAAGGAACTCCTTTCATGTAATTAATTTGACTTTCAAGTTCGTTTATTTGTTCGTTTAAATTTTTTGGTATTTGTGCTTCATTTAGCGGGGGTCTAACGTTTGGTGTCCTAACTTGGCTCATAACTTGTTGCTGGCGTTGTTGATCTTCAATATTCGGATGCTGTTGCTGTTGGGGTATTTTTTGTTCATTTTTCAGATATTTTTCATGTTCCTGCATATATCTAGATCTGACTGCTGCAGCAGTCGTTTCTAATTGGTTCGCTAATTCCACTTTCTCTGGAGTATCCAGATTCAGTTCCCCTTGTTTATTAAATGTTATTGCGATCTGACGGTCTTTTAATTCTGTTATTTTGATCGCTTTAATTTTACCATTTTCATCACGTATCAAGCAGTTTCCAGGCTGCTGTGCCTTACTCAGCTCTGTATTCCATTGTTTAATCTCTTCATAATCAGGTTTTTTTCCGTAACTGCCGTCGATAGCCATAACCCCACTCCCTTTTCTCTTTAGAAGTAACTTTTGAACCCTATATTCATTGTATATATAATATACTTTAATTTACAGGCGAGGCGAAGAGCTTTGCGTGGATGTTGTTTAACAACTCCCTTGAGTTAAAACCTAAAAATCCACTAGCCTGATCCTTAACATTTATTATATAGATAATCTCTATGCAACGATTTCGACTACTCCTCTTATTCTGCGTCTCTTCAGCTGCAATGCTTAATCCAGTTGCAGGATCACACCTTTCTGCTCAGGAACGAGTTAACTATGAATCCCTTCGCGTCTCAAAAATCATCATTGAAGAAGACGGAGGAGTTTCCGCTCAGACGAAATCTTTGATGAGTGGTCTTAAAACGAAAGAGGGCGAGTTCTTTTCTCAAGCGGTCTTCGATGCCGATTTAAAGCAGCTATCAACCGATTTTGCACAAGTTGTTCCGAAAGTACAGGTCGTAGACGGCGCTTTAGAAATTCGTCTTTTACTCTCCAAACGCCCTATCATCAACTCAATAACAATTACCGGTAATAGCGAGTATGCAACAGATAAGCTCCAAAAAGAGCTTGCCATCGGGGATAAAACTGTTTTTGATCGCCAAGCCTTCATGAAGGCATTTAACAAGCTTCGCGCCTACTACATCAAGCGAGGCTATTTTGATGCCAAACTATCCTTTGAGCAAAAGCCGGCCAAAGAGCCAGGACAAATTGATATCATCATAACAATCAATGAAGGCCCTTGCGGCAAAGTCGATGAGATTCGTTTCATTAACTTTACAGACAAAGAACTTGAGCAACTCGACGATATGCTTGCTACTAAAGAATATGCTTGGTGGCATAGCTGGCTGACAGATACCGGCTATTATAACAAAGAGCGTGCTAGCCAAGATGAACTTGGTATTTTAAGCCTTTTACAAAATGAAGGCTATGCAGACGCCTCTGTGGAATCGAAAGTAGTTCCTGTCGAAGGTAAATCTGATAAAGTGCGTGTCGAGTTTATCTGTAATCGTGGAGAGCTCTACACAATTTCAAGCGTATCAGTAGAAGGAAACACTCTTTTTACAGCCGAAGACCTTCTCAATGCAATAGATATAGCGCCAGGTGATTCCTATTCACCTGAAGAGCTTCGTAGAGCTGCCCGTTCCGTATATGAACTTTATGGAAAGAAGGGCTATATCGATGCGATGATCACGCCTGAAGGTAAGCTCGATCGAGCAAAACGTTCTTATACAATTTCATTCCGCATTCAGGAAGGAAAGCAGTTTCGGGTTGGCCTGATTAAAATTTTCGGCAACATCAAGACTGATGCTTCCGTTATCCTTCACGAAACCCCGCTTGTTCCGGGCGAAGTTTTTGATACATCTCTTCTACAGAAGACCCAAGAGCGTTTGCAAAACGTCGGCTACTTCCAAGCAGTAAACGTTTATGCCGTACGCACAAGCCAGCTTGCAGCGCCAGGATCGCAGTTTCGCGATATCCATATCGAAGTAGATGAAAAGGGGACAACAGCAAACTTTAACGCATTCGTCGGCTATAGCCGAACAGAAGGCGTTGTGGGCGGTGCAGGTATTAGTGAAAGCAACTTCCGTATGGCTGGCATTCCACGCATGTTTACCGATGGCTTTAGAGCTCTTCGTGGCGGCGGTGAATATGCAGGCATCAACGTGCAGGTCGGTACAAAGCAGTTGCAGTATAATGCAACCTGGACAAAGCCCTACTTCATGGATACGAAATGGATCTTGACCGTCGATCTTCAAAAGATGCGAAACTCTTATGCCGTATCTGACTATACGATCAACTCAGAAAGCGCAAACGTAACTTTGAACTACCCTTACAACGCTTTTGTAAAAGTTGGCGGCCACTACCGTATTAAAAAATCTGAAATTTCCTTGAAAGGGATTGAATATAACCACCGCAATCGAGAACTTATTCGTGAGTCGCATAACGGCGGACTCATCTCCGCTATGGGTGTGAACTGGAATTACGATTCAACTAACCATCCTACAACACCCTCTCAGGGCTTAAGATCTTCAATCTCACTTGAGTATGCAGGCCTTGGCGGAGATCACAGATTTTTATCTTTCGGCTACGTCAACACACTTTTCTGGTCGCCTTTTGAGAAGGGCGGTTTCCGTTTTCGAGGAAATCTGCATATGATCAAGACTGTGTTTGGGACCCATCCTCGAGAGCTTCCATTAGCTGAACGCCTCTATATGGGCGGTGAGCAATCGATGCGCGGCTATCGTTTCAATACAGTTGGCCCTCGCTTCCACGATGATAAACATACGCCTCGCGGCGGTATGTCTTCCGTTCTTCTCTCTGCTGAGTATGACTATCCAATCATGAAGCGTTTAAGTGCGTTTGTTTTTGCCGATGTTGGTAATGCTTATTGGAAGCAGTTGAAGGTTGGTCGTTTGTTTGTTACTACGGGTTTTGGCGGCAAGGTTAAAATTACTGAAAATGCGCCGCTCGTTTTTGGATGGGGATATCCGCTTCATGCACAGCATAAAGACGATGTGCAGAAGTTTTTCTTTTCAATTGGGTCACAGTTTTAGTACGGTATAGTACATTATATCTGGGAGAGTTATGAAAAAGTTTTTAGTTGCAGCCCTACTCGCGAGTACGTTCTTAGCGGTGCCTTTCGTAAAGGTTTCGGCAGCTGATGTTGAGTCAGCAAAAAGTATGAAGATTGGCTTTGTATCCTTTAGAAAGTGCGTTGAGACCTCCAAATTTGGGAAAGCAGAGCAAGAGAGTTTCGAAAAGCTGAAAAAACAGCTTGAGCAGTCCATCGAACTTAAAGAAAAAGAGCTCAATGATTTAGCTCCAAAGTTTTCTGAAGAATCCCTTGATGCTCTTACACCTGACGCTGAACGTGAACTGAAAGAGAAGTTTAAGAATCTTTCTCAAGATCTCTCCGTTCAACAAAACCAGTACTTCCAGACTTTGAATCAAGCGCAAGCGCAAGCAATGCAGTCCATAATTGAGAAGGTGACTACGCTTAGTGAGACTATGGGTCAAAAGATGGGCTTTGATATTATCTTCAACGATGATGCAGCGTTTTTCCGAACCGATGCTCTTGATATTACCAAAGATGTAATCACCGAGCTCGATGCTATGTTTGATAGTCAGAAGAAGTAAGATGCCCCAGTATACTGCTAAAGAGCTGGCGAAAAAATTATCGTGCGAACTTGTAGGTGATAGTGCGCACGTTATTTCTGGCGTTTCCGACTTGGAGCATGCAACTCAAGTGCATGCTTCTTTCTTAGGAAATCCTCGATATGCAGCAAAAGCGTTAACTTCCAAGGCGGGCCTGATTGTAGTTCCCGATCGATCCTCCTGCCAAGAGGGGAGAAACTATCTTATCCATCCAGAGCCCACGCGAATCTTTCAGCAGCTTATTGAGATCTATCACGGCGTTCTTCGAAAGAGCGGTTTTGAGGGGATTCATCCAACAGCAGTCATTCATCCTGAAACGGATATTGCTGAAAATGTATCTATTGGCCCCTACGTTGTTATCGATATTGGCGTACGAATTGGTGCAGGAACAGTTATCCATCCCTTTGTTTATGTTGGGGCTGATGCTGTACTAGGTGAAGGCTGTTTGCTCCACGCACACGCAGTTATACGAGAGCGGGTTGTGCTTGGTAAAAATGTTATTATTCAACCTGGAGCCGTTATTGGCTCTTGCGGTTATGGCTATGTAACCGATCCTCAGGGTCAGCATGAAAAGCTTGAGCATGTGGGCAATGTTGAGATTGATCAGGACGTTGAAATTGGTGCCAACACAACAATTGATCGAGCCCGCTTTCAATCAACAAAGATTGGCAAGGGCACGAAAATCGATAACCTGGTTCAAATTGCTCATAACGTTGAAATTGGCCGCCACTGCCTTATCATTTCACAGACAGGAATTGCAGGCTCGACCAAGATTGGAAACCATGTTGTTTTAGCCGGTAAAGCAGCGATCAATGGCCATATCGAGATTTGCGATCAGGTGATGGTTGCAGCCTGTTCGGGCGTTTCCAAGTCCATCACAAAGCCCGGTAAATATGGCGGCCTTCCTGCTGTCAATCTTGCCGAGTACAATAAGACATCTGTTTTTCTTCGTAACATCGAGACGTATGTTCAAGAGCTCAAAAGCTTAAGAGAGCGTGTTGATGCCCTTCAGGAAAAAGAGTGACCTCTATCGTGTTTCAAACACAGACTGAAAACTATCAAATATTTTCCTTAGAGGTTCAACAATTTCTTCAAATTCTTCTTTAGAGAATTTTTGCCGCACTTGAGTTTCAAAGGCAGTAAGTTCTTTTAATTTTTCTATTCTTTTATCCATATTTTTTTCTGATTTAATCGCTTGAGATAAACTCACCATGTGCTTGCTAGCTACACTTTTGTCGGCAAGAAAATTTTGAGTACTCGAAGAGGAAGTTTTTTGTTTCTTTTGGATAGGTTGAGTCTCTTCCTGAGAAGTCTTTTGAAAAGCCGTTTCTACTTTTTCTTCCCCTTTTTTTCGTTTCCCTTTAGCTTCAGTAGTTTTTCCTTTAGCTTCAGTAGTTTTTCCTTTAGTTTCGGGGAGAGTTCCAAAAGGAATCTCACCTTTTCCGCCCACTTTTCCTGTCATAGTTTGTTTCCCTCTAATTCTTTTTTAATATAAAGAGTATTTTTTGAAAACAGCTACTATTTCGCTATATATGTGCTGAAAAAGTAAAATAAATTTAATCCACTAACATTTTGAAGGGGTTTTCAAGAGCTTCTTTAAGCTCCTTCATGAACTTGGCAGCATCGGATCCGTCGACAACTCGGTGGTCGCAGGAGAGGGTGAGGTTCATGGCTTGGCCGGGAACAACTTGTCCGTTTTTCACAAAGGCGTACGGCATTGCAGCACCGACGGCGAGGATTGCGCACTGGGGCGGGTTGACAATCGCCATAAAATCAGTCGTTCCAAACATACCAAGGTTTGAGATGGTAAAGCAGCCGCCAACATATTCTTGAGGCTGCAGTTTTCCCGTTTTTGCTTTTTCAGCTAGCTCTCGAACTTCTTTTGAGATAGCAGTAAGCGATTTTAGTTCAGCATTAGCGACAATCGGTGTTATCAGACCGCCTTCGATCGTTACTGCCACACAAATATCTGCATGAGGATGCTTCAAGATCACATTTTTTGTATCATCGAAAGTCGTTCTCAGGTTGGGGTGGTTCTTGAGGGATTGGGCGGTTGCTTTCACGATGAGATCGTTAACAGTGATAGTAAAACCGGAAGCTTTGAGCTGCTCTCTGATTTGAATTAAGCTTGTTACATCAACCAGCTGCCGCAAGTAAAAGTGGGGGATTGTGCTTTTTGAATAGGCAAGCCGCTCTGCAATCACTTTCCTCATCGGCGTCATCGTCTGTTCAGTGGGCTGCGCTTGGGAGCGAACAGCTGTTGCAGGCTTTGAAGGGGCTTGTTCTAGATCACGGCTCATAATTCGACCGCTCGGGCCTGAACCAGTTAACCCATCAAGACTTAACCCCTTTTGCTCAGCAAGCTTTTTAGCATAGGGAGATGCAGTGGCAGGACCTGTACCTGTGCGTGGTTTAGGAGTTGGTTGCGATTGTACTGGCATAGGTTTGGGAGCTTCAACTTTGGGAGTTTCAACCTTCTTCGGTTGAGGTAGGGGAGCTGGCTTTTCTACCTTTGGAGCGGGAGTTTCCTTGATTGGTTCATCTTTAGTGGCTGTAAGAAGAGCTAAGGCGTCGCCAACGTTTGCCTTCTCTCCCTCTTTAATGAGGATTTTCCTCAGGTAGCCACCATCGAGGGCGTTATACTCAACTGTTGCCTTATCGGTCGAAACCTCAAAGATAAGCTCATCAGGCTTAACTAAATCTCCCTCTTTCTTGTGCCAGCGGGCAACAACCCCTTCAGTCATTGTAGGGGAGAGTTTAGGCATGGTGAGCGCTGTCGTCATATTATTACCTGTTAATTGTTCTACGCACTTCAGCAATAATTCTTTCTACCGTCGGGATGGTCTCTTTTTCAAGCACTTTTGAATAGGGCATAGGAGTCTCTCTTTGACAAACTCTGCCGACGGGGGCGTCAAGCATATCAAAAGCGCGCTCTTGAATTTCGCATGCAATTTCTGCGGCAATACCTGCAAAAATATGGCCCTCTTCAACACAAATAGCAAAGTGAGTCTTTCGAATAGAGGAGACGATAGTAGCTATATCGAGCGGCTTGATGGTTCTTAAATCGATGATCTCGCAGGAGATTCCTTGGGGTGCAAGCACTTCAGCAACTTCTTTGCAGAGGTTGATCATCCTGGCGTGGGAAATTAACGTTATGTCTGTCCCTTCACGAACGACTTTTGCTTTGCCGATGGGGATGAGGTACTCTTCCGCTGGCACTTCCGCTTTCTCGCTGTAGAGAAGTTCGCACTCTAAAAAGAGCACAGGGTTGTTATCGCGAATAGCGCTTTTAAGAAGCCCTTTGGCGTCATAGGCGTTGCTTGGAGCAATGACTTTAAGCCCTGGGAAATTGCTGTAGAGAGCTTCAACGCAGTGGGAGTGCTGGCACGATACTTGTGCGGCAGCTCCATTTGGTCCTCGGAACACTATTGGAACTGTGAACCTGCCTCCGGACATGTAGTGGGTTTTAATGGCATTGGAGACAATCTGGTCGAAGGCGACGAATGAGAAGTTAAAGCTCATAAACTCGACGATGGGGCGAAGGCCTGTCATGGCAGCGCCGATTGCAAGGCCTGCAAACCCATTTTCGCTAATGGGCGTGTCCATAACTCGCATAGGGCCATATTTATCGAGAAGGCCTTTGGTTATTTTGTAGGCACCTTGGTAGGCGCCAACTTCTTCTCCAAGGATGAAGACGTTTGAGTCTTTGGCCATCTCCTCATCGATTGCTTGTCGAATCGCTTCGCGCATATCAAGTTCAGACATATACACCCTCTTCAAGTTCAGATATATCGGGCCAAGGGGACTCTTCAGCAAATTTGATCGCCTGGATCATCTCTTCACGTGATTTTGTTTCTATCTCTTGAATCTCATTCTCAGTGCAGATTTTTGATTCAAGGAGAGCAATCTTAAATTTACCTATAGGATCTTTGCTCATGCACTCTTTGAGCTGTTCTTTGGTTCTATAGAGTGCTGGATCTGAGATAGAGTGGCCTTTGAAGCGATCGGTGATGCATTCGATTATGACAGGCCTTGAAGTCTTAACTATATGTTGAAAGGCTTCTTTAAAGCCTGCATAGCAGGAGAAGAAATCCATTCCATCGAGTCGATAGTAGAGGATGTCGTATGCTTCTGCAGCCTTCTCAACAAAGTGGTTATGGTTCGCCATTGTTTTATGCAGAGGCGTTCCCATACTCCAGTGGTTATTTTCAACGACATAGAGGCAGGGGATTGAGTGGATCGAAGCCATATTGAGCGATTCGTGGAAGGTTCCTTGCGGGACTGCGCCATCTCCAAAGAAACAGATAGCTATTTCATCGGTAATTCCCAAATACTTATTTCGAAATGCAGCACCAGTTGCGATAGGAATTTGACCGCCCACAATTCCAAATCCGCCAAGCATTCGTTCGCTGTACATATGCATCGAACCGCCGCGGCCTTTGGCATTTCCCGTTTTCTTTCCAAATAATTCAGCCATCATCTCATTGCTCTTTTCGCCTAAGAGGAGAACGAGTGCGTGGCAACGATAGGACGTTATGTACCAATGTTTTTTGCCGAGTGCGGAAATGGCAGCAGTCTGTATTGCCTCTTGTCCAACATAGGAGTGGAAGAAGCCGCCAACATGCCCCTGCTGATAGGCAGCTTCGGCACGAGTTTCAAACTGCCGAATACGAAGCATTTCGTGAAGAGCAAAAAGCAATCGATCACGTCCCAGTTCGGACATGATCGATGGTTGATCAAATTGGTGAAACAAAAGTTCACCATGCATATGTGGCATTTGTACTCTTAAGTTGTCTCTTCCCTCAATGATCGGAGAGAATGGCTATTTCGTGCAACTTTAGACTTTAAACCCGAAGTTGCTACCTATTCCCGCAAAACGATAGGCTGCAACATCCCATCTACTTCGCTTCACTCCTCATTCAGGTATTAAACTTAGAACTCGTCGTTCATCTTGTAGCTGAGATATTTCGCTCTATCGTTTAGAAGGTATAGGTAGCACTTGGGTTTTAATCAGCGAGCAGTTTAGCAACAGTTGTTCTGTTCGTACTTAAGTCGCGGATCATAGGTGCTACGTTATCGACGACAAAGCCGATGCTTCCCAGAATTCCATAGAGAGTCGCCTCTGAAATTTTTTCTTCGTTATTTGGATAGGTGAAGAGAAAGTAGGCCGATTTTTCAGGCTCTGAGTATCCCAAACCTTGGAGAGGAAGCGCTTTATTTGCGATAAAAAGCATTCTCATCACATCTTGGGAGAGCTTTTCAGGGATTTCGTAGGGGAAACCGAGCAGGAAAGTGATAAAGGTGAGTGGCTGCTTTTTTGCTTCTTCAGGTTTTCCAATATTAATTGAGAGATCTTGGGTCGAATGCTGGATCTGTAAGACAAAAGTCTTTTGTTCATCATCCATTCCCACAGGCACTAAGAGAATATCAGCAGGAAATTCTTTGCTCTTCTTTTGAAGGCGAGTTTGAAAGCCTACTTTTTTCAGGCTCTCTGAGATTGCTTCGAGTGTTAGGGGAATCATGTATACTCCGATTTTTTCGTTATACCTTAGCTATTTCCTGTTTTTTAAGAAACGAATTCAATACGTTCAGTGCTTCATCGGGTTTACAGTGAAGGTACTGGGCATACAGTTGTTGCTGTTCAATCGTAAGCTGAGTGGGGATTTCTGCAACTTCGGACCTCATTTTTTTGGCTTTATTTTTGAGATAGGTAGAGAGTATTGATACCCCAATAACAGTTACCGTTGCTCCAACACCAACAAGAGCTAAAGCTAAAGCACCCCAGCCTGTTGAGCACGCGGCGGCTATAGCAAGGACTCCAGCGGTGGTGATAAGGATACCGGCTGCAACCTTTAAAAATGCCCGTATTCGTTCATTTTTCAGCTGCTTCTGCTTTACTTCGAGAGCATTTGTGAGGAGAGTTTTATCAACTTCGCTCGCATGAGTATCATTCTCTAAATGGTCAAGTTTTAGTTGAAGGTTATTTATCTCTTTTTGTGTCGTGACGAGACGATGAATGCCAAGACCTGTTTTAACAAGACCAATAAGAGCCGTAACACCTCCAGCAGCACATCCGAGCGCTTGAGCTGCGAGGCTTATCGAAGCTAGGGCGACCGGCGCAACTGTATGAGCAAGACTCCATGAGGCTGCGCTGATGTCTATTGCGCCTGTTGCAATGCTTAATAGAATAGGGGGATACGATTTAAGTGTGCCAAAGAGCGCTTTTTGAAGGTTCTGCTTCGCTATTTCGAGCTCTGCTATTGCTGTTTTATTGCCCGTTTTTTGAGCTCGATTGAGTTGCACCTGGACAGAGACCAAATTCTTGCATGTAGTAATCGATTTGACGAAAACGCTGATTCCTAAAGGAACGCCAAGCGCAAATCCAATTAAGCCAAATCCAAACCCTGCACTTGCAAGCATTGGGGTTCTGCTAATAACCAATATTTGCTGAACGACTGTCAATCCACCCTGGATAGCATTAAACTTGCCCAGCATTTTAGATGTATTGTAGCTCTCTTTGACCTCTTGCTTGATGGAAATTGCTTTTTTACCAACTTCATGCGCCTTCTCTTCGACATCGCGAACTTTTTTCTCTTTGAAGGGATCTATTGGAGGAGGTTTTCCAGAGCTGTCTAATGGAGTGATCATATGTAATGTTGTTTTTTTTAATCTAAGGCTGAGAGTAAAAATATGCAAATGAATGTGAGGATGACGGGATGCTCTTTCTCTGGGTGCGGCTTTTTAACCTCTTTGACTGGCTGCGAAATATCTTTTTCTACTATCTGCTTAATCCTAAATTTGCTCTCGTAGATACCAATCTTTTGCTCTCCTACTTTTTTAAAAGCCCCTACAGCATTGCCCGAAATGCATATCCCGAGAGCGGCCCCTATGGAGAGACTCCCTTTCGTGAGATGGACACTATTTTAAAACTTACTTACCTGAAGGCATCATCAAAAGTGCTTGATATTGGTTGTGGACGCGGCCGTCTTGCCTTTTGGCTGCAAATGGTCAAAGGTTTTGATGTTACTGGAATGGACATCAATAGCTTGTTTATCAAGAGAGCTCAAAAAATTGCTCACCGTTGGAACGTCCCAGCAACATTTAAAGAACAATCCTGTTTTGAGATTAAGGACTTCTCTTTTGATCTAATCTATTTTTTCATCCTTCACTTATCTGATGATGAGCTCCACCACTTTGGAAAGCGAATGATACGATCCCAAACGAAAGCATATATTGTGACAGTCAGTTTCTGGTTTGGAGAGTATCTGCCAGAGCAGTTTGAATTAGTTGCTACTTGCAATCTCCGTTTTGTGTGGGGAGAGACAGTGGGGTATATTCAGCGTTTGAAAACTGTTAAATAATTTTCTGATATAGTAGCTTTTGATGTGAATCGGGGGTGGTTGTGACAGTTGGTGGAGCAGGGGAACAGAAGTTTACCATTACCGTAAGTCAGATTCAGGGATTTTTAAAAAATGAGGGACTGAAAGGCTCCTTAGTTAAGAATAAAGTTCTTGATTTAAGTTAAACACTTCTGCGAAGAAACTTATATCCGAATTGGCTACAAAAAATAATGAATATGCGTTTCTTGAGAATATTCAAAAGAACTTGCAGTAATTTTTTGTGACTTCAACCTAACTTACGACTTATACATTCAATTTGCCTTGAGAATTCTGCTGCAAACAGTCAGTCAAATAACTCTAAGCAAGGTATGTTGAAAGGGATTTGCTGCATGTAATAGCTTTTCATATTGTTCCAGGGAAATTCTAATTTTTCCCTTCTCATATTGAGCATAGGCGTTTGGGGATTTTGCACCTAATCGCTCTGAGGCTTCTCGTATAGTTGTCTGGCTTTTTTCACGCTGTCTTCTCAATGAGAGGGCAAGGAGAAGTTTATTATCAGTTGTAGTGATACCGATCACTCCTTTTTTGTAGTCATGCACCTTCACATCAAAATCTTTTCCAGCTTTTGTCGGAAAATAACATCGGACGAGCTCAATAAGAGCATCTTTTATCATTTCTAATGCTTCTTCGTATGATTCACCTTGCGTCATGATATCTAAGGAAGGCACCTCGACAAGCCATTGTTGTTTACTTTTCCAAACTCTTCCTTCGAGTTCCATAATTTACTCTCCTTGACTCTTGTTCTCTTCACTTATCGAAGGGTTTGCCTCGGCCTTTCGGAGGATCTTTCGTCCTAAGTTCTCGTTGATTTCGCTATGTCTAGGTACAGACTCAAAGATCTGGCCATTAGTCCAAACATCGTGGTTGCCACCATGTCGATAAAAATACCAACCACATTTGGACAAACGTTTTTCAAGGTCCCTCTTCTTCATCTCTCATTACCATTATTATACATAGACTTATGTACAAAGTCATGTAAAAATTGACACCACGTATGAAATTTAAATAGTAGATTTTCTGTTGGTGTGAATCCCACAATCCCTAGTAAGGAATTGTGGGAGTATTCGTCTTTATGACTTTGAACTTTTCAAGTCATTGCTTCTTTGGTTTTGTTTTCCTGCTCGTGCATTCTTCTGAGTGCTTCGAGGATCTCGTGCTGTTCTTGATCTAAGGTGTTTTGTTTGTTGCTTGCACGCTCGCTGTCGGCTTTGCCGGTTTCGCTATCAAGTTTATGGGTTTCGCGATAGCGAAGGTCGTGGTCGCGGCAGATCGAAGAGCCTACGTTAAAGCCTTTCTCTGAGACATCACAGATACCGCCTATAGCAGGTCCTACTTTTGGAATAAGAGGGGCAATTATTTTGAGAGCCGGTGCTAGGATGGAACCAAAATCACAGGCAATTTTTTTCTTTGTGTTATAGGTTCTGGAGTGCTCATCAAAGCTATTTCTGTGCATATCACGGTTTTGCTCTTCTGAAAGCCTTTGAAGGTCCTTCATAAGTGCTGTGATCCTGAACGAAAGTTCCATGATCCGATCTTCAAACCCTTTAGCGCGGCTGTGGAAGGTAGGTTGTTCGAATGTGCTGGGATCTACGATCGGGATTCCCGCTTGTCTCTCTACTAGCATACTCATTGGTTATCTCCTTAAGGTTACACTTGAAGCATTTGTGCAGTTTGTCTTTGGTTCTTCGCCACCTCGTACGCTGCTTGTGCCAGCGACGCTTGGTTTTTGCTCCCTTTCGAAAGCACATCGGTCAAAAGCTTTACAAACTTTTGACTATCTTGAAGGTTATTGTCTGCATGCAGTTTTTTCTGTAAGTAGCCCTCTTGTTTCCAATCAAGCCCTGTCCGAACAGAAGTGAGTGCGGCAGCAGATACGTTCTTAGCGAGCTCAAAGGCGTATGAGGGAGTTGCTGCAAACCCGAGTCCAAGGACAATAGCTGAACAGACGAGTTGGAGCCGATACACCCACGCCTCTTCTTTTTCATGGGTCATCTTTTGCAATAAGGCAGCTACCTGTTTTTTCATGACATTATCGAAGAGTGTTTCGACAAGCAATAACCCGCCAAAGATCGTTGCTGCGACACCAATGGGTATGTTGCCTGTGGCAACAATTGAAAAAACACCTGCAGCGATTAAGCCAAAGCTTTCAAGCAGTGCTGAGATCTTGTCGGTAAACCAACGGAAAGTTGAATTTGTATTTTGGCTTTTACTTATTTGTGCATGCTCTTGTTCGGTTATCTTCATGTACTCCTTAACCTGAATAAAGAGCTCTTCTTTCCTCAAAAGTCCTTTAGCTTCTAGCTGATAGAGCATTTTGGCAAGATCAATGAGTTTTTGATGGGGAGTTTTTTCTGCCTCTTTGGAATAGTTTTCGGGGGAAATAAGCTTGGGACGCTGAGTTGGATCAATCTTTATCCCTGGAATAATTGGGCATCCTAGAGATATAGGTTCAATGGGTTGAATTTGGTAAGGTTGTGCAATGGCCGTCGCAGCTATCTCTTCGAGTTGTCTTCTGCGTACAAGGCTTAGATGTCCGCTAGTGATAGATTCTGTCATATTGATAACTCGCTTAACTTAAATTGCAGCCATTCACATTTTTTCTCAAGATATGGTGATAAATCTTTTCTCTTTTTTATGGGAGCAAGAATTTCCTCAGCATCTGAGATCATATTCAACAAGAGATACGTTTCGGCAAGTAAGACCCTGGTTTCTACATGGGAAGAGTTTAATGTATGTGCGATAGAAAGGGATTGGCACGCCTTGTGATATTCATTTAGCATGAATTGCGAAGATCCTAAGCTGTACCAGTTAAGATGATTGAGCGGATCTTTCATACACAGGGCTAGAAAAATCTCTTCAGCATGACTGTAGAGGCCTGATCCATAATGAGAAAAACCAGATTCGTAGAGCTTTTGTTCTTCAAGTAACATATGTGCTATCGCCCTGCCATATTCCCAGAGATCGTTCGTTTTGTGTTATGAGAGTTTTTCTCATGAGAGGCGGCGACCTTATAGGCATGGTTTAAGTGGTTGAGGAGCTTCTCGATCTTGATCCTGTCAAAGTTGATGTGATGGTGTTCGCTTTGTGAGAAGTTCTCTAAGGACTTAATACAGTCATCGCACTTTTCCCGAGTAAATTTGGTTACGTTTAAATCTATTTCAAATCCTGCATCTTTCAAAGCTTTCATGTTCGCTTTAGCTTCTGCATTCGCAGAAAGATCGCAGCTCATGTCCTTGTCATTACGAGCTTGCCTCATCTGACGTATGAGCTTATCGGCCAATTCTATCTTCCCTGTTCTTCCCTCGATTTTCTGGTATAAGCCTTCCATCTGGTTTGTAAGAGATGCTTCTGAATGTTTAACAAAATGGACCATATGGTGGTCTAATGATGCTTTGGCAGGAGGAGGCTTTGGAATTTGACGATGTGGGGCATGCGGCACTTCTTTAGTAACAGTAGCATCGGTGGGGGATACTGTAGCTTCAACATTAGGTGGCTGGCCAGGTTCAGCTTGAGGGGGTTGTTCTGTAGGTTTGCTGCCAGTGAATAAATTATAGATATCTGAGATGATTGGTATATGCACCATGAGTAAACTCCAGATGTTGTCGATTGGAATATACGGTTTGGGTTTGTTTTCGGCTAGCAGGCGAAAGAGCGACTCCCTAGATACATAAATTGGGATCACGGTTTAGTCGTGGATAAATAAGATTAAGTTTTTGCAAAGATGCGAGCAGAAATTTTTTTTCTGGCACGGACACGTATAGTTAAAGACATCCAACTCTTGAACCATAATGGGTATAGTTTTATGCTCCGGGCTCTTAACTGAATTTGAGTATTCATGTCCCAAAAGTTTGTAGAGTCAGCACTGGCGGTAAAAGATGAGCAGTTTGAGTCTCCCTTGCGCCCCAAAGTGCTTTCCGATTTTATGGGCCAGGAAACCGTCTGCGAGCAGCTCAAAATCCTCATCCAGGCAGCAAAAAAACGGGGCGATGTTCTTTCGCACTGTCTTTTTTGCGGCCCTCCAGGACTTGGGAAAACGACGCTTTCTCATATTATTGCCGATTCTATGGGAACAAACCTCGTTGCAACCTCTGGTCCCGCTATTGAAAAACCCTCGGATCTCGCAGGCATACTCAATAGTTTGCAAAAAGGGGATATCTTCCTTATAGATGAAATTCATCGTTTGAATCGTTCAGTTGAAGAATATCTCTATTCAGCTCTAGAAGATTTTGTACTTGATATCGTCGTAGACTCTTCGACAAATGCCAGAAGCGTGCGACTTCCGCTCAATCCTTTTACGCTTGTGGGAGCAACGACTCGGCTTGGTCTTCTCTCTGCCCCCTTTCGTTCCCGCTTTGGCTTTTCAACAAGGCTCGATCTCTACCCAATTGAAACTTTGTGCAAAATTGTTATTCGAAGCGGCAAAATATTTGGACTCTCTCTGGATTTAGAGACAGCAATGGAAGTTGCTCGCAGGAGTCGAGGGACTCCAAGAATTGCAAATAATTTAATTCGATGGATTCGAGACTTTTGTTCAATTCGATCGGAAGGTATTGTAACTCTGCCGCATGCAAAAGAAGCATTGAATATGCTCACTATTGATCATGTTGGCCTAGATGAAATGGATATAAAGATCCTCGAGACTATCGAGACGAGGTTTTCCGGAGGTCCTGTTGGGCTTCAAACCCTAGCAATTGCTGTGGGTGAAGAGTCGCATACCCTGGAAGAGGTGTATGAACCCTATTTAATCGGTTTGGGTTTTATGCAAAGAACGCCTCGAGGTCGAGAGATTACCCCAAATGGGAAACGGCATATTAGGAGGAATTCATGAAGCACCTAGGGCTTACACTTATTACTTTTGGCTGCTTTTTGAACAGCGTAAGCGTTGCTGAAGATGCAAACCAGATGAACCAAACCCAGATGAATCAGGATGAAGGAGCAATAGAGCGTTTAGCGCGTATTCGCGGCCTTCCTGAAGAGCCATCTGTGCGTATTCTTCTTCTTGCAAATCAAGAATCTATGGATGTAGAAGTTGCAGGTTCACACAACATTTACAATCCAAAAAATGGGAAGAAGCTTGAAGCCTCTTTCTTAAATTCTTCATATGCCATGATGCCATCCCCTGAAGGTCTTAAATGGGGAACGGAGTTTCCAGGCATATTTCAAATGATGATTGTTCCCGACAGTCCAGAGACTCCCATTCGTGTCAACGGTGTCGAGTATCCAGGCATTTTGCTCTGCTACCAAGTTGGCGATAAGCTCGCAGCTGTAAATTCATTATCCCTTGAAGACCTTACATCTTCTCTTTTAAGCTGCACACTTCTTCCAAAGTTTCATGATACGAAAGAAACTTTAGCCGCGTATGCGATCGCATTTCGAACAAAAGGCCTTGCTGCTGCAATTAGCCCTAAGAACACCTTTTGGGATGCTAAAGCCTCCGCGTTTGGCTATCATGGCAAGAGCGTTATGAGACGCGATAAAGCGTTTCAAGATGCAATCAAGGGTACACGCAAGCTTGTTCTTATTGGAAAAGATGTCGGCCCTTTAACAAAAGCTGGAGGAGATGATCAGGTTACTGAAATTCTCTCTGCAGTACCGCATGAAGAGGTTGTAAAGCTTTCTCAAAATGGAAAAAATGCTAAAGAAATT
Organism: Bacteroidota bacterium; assembly: GCA_013285825.1. GTDB lineage: Bacteria > Chlamydiota > Chlamydiia > Chlamydiales > FEN-1388 > JABDGV01. Next base: position 7,743 of record JABDGV010000007.1, on the reverse strand, counting down.
TTAGAGTTCTTTTTTCCAGATGCCGTTCTAACAGTAGCCCAAAAACCAAACGACGATGTTAAAACGTACATAAAGTAAGCTTTATTCCTCTATGATATTCCTCCCGCTTTTTGCTTTTGCAACGCTAGGTGCTGTTCAAATTACAGCACCTACTTTAAGTCCCTATGTCCTCCAGTTCAAGTCCAACAGTCACATTGATGACCTTAAAGATGCTCTTCTTTCAGGCAACTGGGAACGAGTGAAGAAGATAGGTGAAAAGGGGCTTAAAGATAGAACTATTTCGCTTGCAGAGATCGACTCTTTAGCGCGCACGCTTTTATCTTCAGATTTGTTAAATATTGTTCAAGCGACTGTCAGATTAAAAGCTCTACACAACTCTGTTCATCTTGATGTCTCGGACGCATTTGCTCTTTCGACATTTATTGAAACAACGATGACAGGGCAAAAATCCAACTTTTTTACAGAATCCAGCTGGGACTTGCCCAGAGAGATTGAGCGCGATCCTGCAACTGGAAATATCTTCATTCTCCTTGATATGAAGGGGAGTAATTTTTTAGGCGCTGGAAAGTTTAAAAAGGTGTGTAAAGCAATTTTTTATAACCGACAAATGCCGCAAATTGTTGCTTTGGCAATATCTACAAGACCTATTAAGAATGAAATTAAGGCGATGAAAGCGCTCCAAGGGCTTGACGGTGTCCTATCAGCTATATCCTTCCTATATGGGGATAATCGCTGGGGCATTGTCACACCGATTTATTCTCCAGGCGGACTCAACGAATTGATTGAAGCTGATTTTGATTTCAGCTTTAAAGAGAAAGTGAAAATCGCCCAAGATATATTGACAGGTGTTGCCAATATCCATGAACATGGCTATGTACATCTTGATCTTGGTGCAAGAAACTATCTTGTAAATATTAAAGACCGAGGCCATGGGAGAACTGTTTCAGCTGTTGTTTCCGATTTTGGTTTTTCAAGGCCTTATAAAGGTATTACTAATACTCGCGTACAGGGAAACTGCACCTATCTTGCTCCTGAAGGATTTTATAGAGAAAAAATGCATGGCGAAGACTATGTACGCTCTGATGTATATGCTGTCGGCTGCGTCCTCTGGAAACTCTATTTTGAAGAGGGCAATCCCTGGGGAGAAAAGTGCCTCTTTAAATCAACGAATGGATCTTTAGATAGCCGGTACAAAGAGCATGTTCGACTTCTTGAAAAATACACGGATCCTGTTAGAAAAGAGATAAAAAAAATAGCCAATACCCCAAAGGGTCAGTTTCTTTCGATAGTGCTTAAATTGCTCCAATTTAATCCTAAAAAGAGAGGGACCGCGCGAGAAGCTGCAAATGCGATGAATGACATATATTCTAAATTGTGAAATTTCTTTATGGTTGCTGCTTGGTGATATAGCAAAATGCCATGCTCTTTATACCTCTTTTTGTCTCTATTTCATTAGGTGCTCTTCAGGTTCATGCACCAAATTCTTATGTACTTCAGCATAAATCCCCAAGTCAAATAGATGCCCTAAAAGAGGCTCTTCTTTCTGGCAATTGGGAAAAAGTTAAGAAGATAGGTCAACAGGGGCTTAACGATAAAAGTCTTACACTTGCTGAAATTGAATCGCTAGCACGTACAGTTGCATCTCAAGATTTGTTAACTATAGTTCATTCGACAGCCAATTTAAAGGGTCTACACGACTCGATTCATTTTGATGTATCTGACGCATTTGCACTCTCAACTTTTATCGAAACAATACTTAAAGGTAAAAAAGGGTCTTTTTTTTCTGCATCTCGTTTTAACCTTCCAAAAGACGTTGAACGCGATCCTGAAACAGGTTTTGTTTTTATACTTTTTAATAAAAAGGGCAGCGATTTTTTAGGTGAGGGTGTCTTTAAGGTTGTTACCAAGTCAATTCTTTATGATTCTGCAGCCCCGCAAGTTATAGCTCTAGCTATCTCTAAGAGGCCGATTAATCATGAAATCGAGGCTATGCGTGCCCTTCGTGGTCTTGAGGGTGTTCTTTCGGCTATATCTTTCTTATATGGGGATAATCGCTATGGGATTGTTTCACCCCTTTATTCTCCTGGCGGTCTTAAAGAACTGATTGCATCTGGTTTCTCTTTATCCTTCAAAGAGAAGGTGGGAATTGCCCGGGATATTTTGACAGGAGTTGCCAATATCCATGAAATGGGCTATGTGCATCGTGATTTGAACTCAAGAAACTTCCTAGTCCGTATTGTCTCTAAAGGAAACTCGAGGGTGGTTTCAGCAGTTGTTTCAGATTTAGGTACCGCTAGATTGTATAAAGATCTTTCCAATATGCGAGCACAAGGAAACTACATCTACGTTGCTCCTGAAGGTTTTTTTCAATCTAAAATGCATGGATATGACTATGTCCGAACGGATATGTATGCTATGGGCTGTGTACTCTGGAAGCTCTATTTTGACGAGACAAATCCCTGGGGTGCAAAAGGTTATTTTAAATCGACTCATGGATCTTTAAAAAGCCGGCGTGATGCGCAGGTAAAGCTTCAAGAAAAGTATACTCGTCCTGTACGAAATGAGTGTAAGTCAATTGCTACTACTTCAAAGGGGCAGTTTCTTTCTATTATGCTGAAATTACTTGAACTTGATCCTAAAAAGAGGGGGACAGCACGTGAGGCTGCAACTTCAATGAATGAACTTTATTACCAACTATAAAGCTATGCTGTTTATACCTCTATTAGCCTCTATTTCCTTAAGTGCTGTTCAAGTACCAGCAGCAACTGTTCATGTTCTGCAGTACAAGTCTCTTAGTCCTTTAGATGACCTGAAAGTTGCCCTCCTTACTGGTAATTGGGAAGGGGTAAGGAAGATTGGCCAGAGTGGACTTCAAGATAATAGTCTTACTCTTGCTGAGATAGAATCATTAGCACGTACGCTTGCATCGCATGATTTGTTAAAGATTGTCCAAGCGACCCTCCATTTAAAAGCACTAGAAAAATCCATTCACCTTGATGTTTCAGAGGCATTTGCGCTGTCGACATTTATTGAACAAATACTCCTTAGCCAAAAAGATAATTATTTTTCAGCATCTCGATGGGACCTGCCTAAAGATGTAGAGCGCGATCCTGAAACAGGAAATGTCTATATTCTCTTTAAGAAAAAGGGCAGCGAATTTTTAGGAGCTGGCACTTTTAAGGTCGTTGTCAAATCAATTCTCTATAGCCCTGTAGCGCCTCAAGTTGTAGCTTTTGCAATATCTAAAAGGCGAATCAAACAGGAAATTAATTGTATGAGAGCCCTTCGGGGGCTTGACGGCGTTCTTTCGGCTATCTCTTTCTTATATGGGGATGATCGCTATGGGATTGTCACTCCACTTTATTCTCCAGGCGGTCTTTACGAACTGATTGAATCAGGGTTTTCATTGACCTTTAAAGAGAGGGTGAAAATTGCTAAAGATATTTTTAATGGCGTTGCCAACATCCATGAACATGGTTATGTACATTGCGATTTAAACACAAAAAACTACCTAGTTAATATCGTGGGTGAAGGAAACGGCAGAGAAATAACAGCAGTTGTTTCTGATTTTGGTTTTGCAAGGGCTTATAAAGACCTTAAGAACAGTCGAGTGCAAGGAAACTCCGCTTATCTTGCTCCAGAAGGCTTTTTTCGTGAAAAAATGCATGACTATGACTATGTCCGTACAGATGTTTTTGCTCTCGGCTGTGTGCTTTGGAAACTGTATTATGGCAAGACTAATCCATGGGGAGAAAAGAAGCTCTTTAGATCAACTCAGGGATCATTGAAAAGCCGTTATAACGAGCATGTTAAGCTTCTTGAAAAGTACACCAATCCAGTTAGAAAAGAGGTGAAGAAAATAGCCAAGACACAGCAGGGACAGTTCCTTTCAATTATGCTGAAATTGCTCGACCTTGATCCGAAAAAACGAGGGACTGCGCGAGATGCTGCAAATGCGATGAATGTTATCTATGATAAATTATGAAAATTCTGCTAGGATAAAAATTACTTGATAAGGATTTAAGAAGAGCTATGATGACCAAACCAAGGATTATCTTAATCTTATTTGTGGCATTGATGAGTGCTACTTTGTACTACCTCTTTAGGCCAAGCGCTTTTGTCACTTCTCCCACGATATCGATGCAGGATCCAACACTTCCTCCTGAAGATATTGATTGGAAGGAGTATGTATCGGTCAAACCCGCCTTCAAAGTTCTACTTCCTACAACCCCGCAACATGCAGAAGAGAGCGTACCGCTTCCTGCGGCTCAAGGGATGATGAAGTATGATCTTTATCTTTCCCAGTCCAAATCAGGCGCTACTTTTATGATCTCGGTTATTGAGTATCCTGAAGGGTATGATATGTCTAACCAGCAGTCTTTACTCGAAGGTGTTCAGAAAGAGATGCTAATGGGGAATGAAAAGAATAAGTTGGTAGACTCGAGTCAGGGGATGTTTCAATCCTCTCTAGCTCTTGATTTTATGCTTGAAAGTCCAGAGATTGTGACCAAATCAAAAGCCTTCATTCACGGCCGAAGACTCTATGTCTTAACCGTTGTTGATCGTGTAAAGGGGCATTTGTTGAGCCATTTCAACAAATTCACCGGCACGTTCGAGATCAATGATGAAACTCCCAAAACTCCTTAGTTTCTAGAGCCTTTTGCAAAGATCTGATGCCGAAATCTTGCAAAGGGCTTTTCTTCATTAGCTCTTCTCTTCCTTAGCTCTTCTCTTCCTTAGCTTTTGAACTTCCTAACAAATTTAACTTTGATCCGCTGCGCTAGCAGGATTCATCTACGGCGGGCAGGATAGGCATTCTCATTAGAGAAATCGAAGGAGATTGTTGATAGTTCTTATTGCTGGTTTAAATGGGCAAAAGGGTGGGAGATAAGATGTCGCACCATTAAGGTGCGACATCATTCAGACATTTCTTAACAAATACTTTTTTAGTTTACTGGATCCGCATAATAACAAGATGTGCGGAAACAGGGTCTACCCCTCCAGCATCTGGGGTAACAATGAGCGATACTGCACTTCCTGTAGGATTTTGAACAGCGAGTTTTGAATTAATAACTGTGGTAGTCACTAAAGCCATACCTACAATCTGATTAGTGCCGGTTGCCCGCCCAACGACTGTATATGCTAGCTCTGCTAATCCTGCTCCAGAATCCAGGGCTAATACCAGCTGTCCTGATGTAGATACACTTACTTGAAAGAGGACCTGATAGGTACCAATGGCAGCCAAATTAAATTCAGTATTAGAGAAAGCGGTGATTCCTGTACCAGCGGCAGCGGGTCCAGCATGCGGAAACTCCACATCGGTACCTGCATCAACGAAATGGCTCGCAGCAGGGTTGTCAGTAGGCATTATCGCATAAAAATCTGCAAAGTCGATTACTCCACCAGTTCCAGTAGCACCAGTCGCACCGGTTGCGCCAGTCGCACCAGTTGCGCCACTCGCACCGGTTGCGCCAGTCGCGCCACCAGCCGGACCAGCCGCACCGGCCGGACCGATTGCACCAGCCAAACCTGGTATTCCCTGGGGTCCCTGTAAACCAACGCCAATTAATCCCTGTGGTCCTCTAGAACCTTTTTTGCCTCTATGTCCACGATGGCCTTCCTTGCCGTGATGACCTCGATCACCCTTGTCACCCTTATGACCGCGAGGGCCTTGATGACCTCGATCACCTTTGTGGCCTTTATGACCGCGAGGGCCTTTATCACCTTTTTCGCCTTTTTTGCCTTTATGACCTCTAGGGCCTCGCTTACTGGTTTCACTACTACTGCTGCTGCTACTGCTGCTACTATGCTCTTTTGTCACGAGCATATTTGTCTGATTCGGTTCATACGCGAATGTAGTGCTGGCCATGGACAGCAAAATTAAGAACAAACTTTTCATTGCAATTCGACATGTACTCATTTATCTACTCCTCATCCTTGCGAATATTCTCATTTACAGGACCCGTATAATAACAAGATGCGCGGAAACAGGATTTTGTCCTCCAGCGGTTGGGGTAATAGTTAGCGCTGTACTATTCCCTGGAGCATTTATAATACTGAGTACTGTATCAGCAACTGTGGTAGTCACATAACACTGCCCTACAATCTGGCTAGTACCTGTTGCTCGCCCAACGACTGTTTGTGGTACTTCCAATCCCCCAAAAGCTACAGCCAATTGGCCCGCTTCATCCACACTTACTTGAAATAGGATCTGATAGGTACCAACAGCAGCCAAATTAAATGTATAATTAGTGAGACGGGTGATTCCAACACCAGCGTTAGGTCCGTCTTGAGGAAACTCTACAGGGGTACCTACTGCAACGGTTGCAGAGTTGTCGCCAGGCATTAACGCAAAATAATCTGCAAAGTCGAGTACTCCACCATTTGCTCCCGTCGCACCCGCCGCACCCGTAGCACCTGTCGGGCTTGCACCCGTTGCACCAGTTGCACCAGTTCCACCACCCGCACCCGTTGGGCCTGTTGGTCCCGCCGCGCCTGTTGCGCCCGCCGGACCCTGTGGACCCTGGGGTCCTTCTATCCCTAGACCAATATATCCCCGTGATCCTCTGGAACCTTTGTGACCTTTTTTACCTCGATTACCTTCTTTGCCTCGATGACCTCGATCACCCTTAGGGCTCTTACCCTTATGACCGCGATCACCTTGATTACCCTTTGGACCGTTAGACCCTCGATCACCCTTATCGCCTTTCTTACCTTTAGGTCCTCTAGGACCCCTAGGGCCACGCTCACTACTGCTACTACTGCTGCTACTGCTACTACTATGCCCTTTCATCATCAACATGTCTGGCTGAATCGGTTCATAGGCGAATGTAGTGCTGCCCATTGTCAGCAAAATAAAGAACAAACCTTTCAATGCAATTCGATATGTATTCATTGTTACCGTCATCTTGCTTAAGATTTTTTTCATTCTATTTAAAATTTTAATTAAGTCCAGTACGGTTTTGAAACAGCATGACGAACCGCGATATTCAATCGCCAGGGAAGTAGAGGGGAGGTATAATTTTTTTTATGAGTTGATAAAAGAAGAAGCGTCCGTTGACCGATTAGATCAGCGGACGCTTCAGAGTTACATATCTCAAAGAACTAAAACACAAAACCTATTGTATTTTCTTAATTGAGATAAAGGCACTTGAGTTGCTGCCAGTACCTGCTAAAAGCATGTTTGAACCTGCTGCACCTGAATTTCCAAGCGAGAAAGTCGGATTAGTTGCAAGTGACTGAACAATTATTGCTTCCGACGCATAGTCATGAGCAGATGGAGCTATAGTCAACTGGCTCGCTTTGAGGGGGACTTCTACCCCGTCAACAAACAATACCAGAAAGGCTGTATCTGGGGTCCAATTTGCTCCATAGATTACTTCATAATATCCTGGGCCAGCATTGGAGGTAAATACGCCGGTAGCAGGAGCAAATGTCATGCCGCTGCTATCGAGAATGGTAAAGGAAAGTATATTGTTGCCGGCTGTTATTGAACCTGCAGCACCGTCATTAACAAACGTAAAGTCTGTAACGGCAGAGATAAAATTGCCAATTCCGAATGCTCCTTGAGCGCCCTGTGCGCCTGTAGGGCCTCCTGGCAAACCTGTAAAGCCGCGATGGCCTCTTTTACCTTGCTCGCCGCGATCATGGCTTCGATCACCCTTCTTACCTCGATGGCCTCGATGGCCTTCTTTACCCTTTTTACCCTCTTTACCCTTATGACCTTTATGGCCTCTTTCGCCT
>JABDGV010000006.1 GCA_013285825.1 Bacteroidota bacterium | reverse complement strand
ATGGGCCAGCTTCTTGAGACTCACCTTGGCATGGCCGCTAAGATGACCGGAATCCATGTATCAGCTCCTGTGTTTGAAGGCTTCCCTGAGTGGAAGATTTGGGAGATGATGAAGTCTGCAGGTCAGCCAGAAGATGGTAAGTTCTACCTCTATGATGGCTGCAACGGCGAGTGCTTTGATGCACCGTCAGTAGTTGGCTACATGTACCTCTTAAAACTTTCGCACATGGTGGCTGATAAGATCCACGCGCGTGCGATTGGCCCCTACTCACTTGTTACTCAGCAGCCATTGGGCGGTAAAGCTCAGCATGGCGGTCAGAGATTTGGTGAGATGGAGGTGTGGGCTCTTGAAGCATATGGAGCTGCAAACCTTCTCCAAGAGGTATTAACAGTTAAGTCAGACGACGTTGCAGGCCGCACCCGAATCTATGAATCGATTGTAAAGGGTGAAAATATCCTGCGTTCGTCGACCCCTGAGTCGTTCAACGTTCTTATCAAGGAAATGCAAGGCCTTGGTTTAGATGTTCGACCAGAAAGAGTAGCACAAGAGTCGTCTCCTACTGAGATGACTCAAATTTCATAATTTGCGATGTCGGAGTACAACATGTCAGATGACGAAACAGTTTATTCGGACGATCTCAATGTAGCTGAAGAGGCGGATGAGCTCGAAGATAGTGATAGCGCCGATATTGAAGCCATTGATGAAGAAGATCTCGACGAAGCCGAATTGGATGATGAATTGGAAGAAGAGGGCGAACTCGAAGAAGGCAAAGATAAAAAAAGCTCTAAGCAGAGCTTCCAGTTTGACGATGATGATTTCATGCGTCGAAGAAGCCGCTATGACGACGAAGTCTTTGGTCAAAGCTCTTTTGATAAGCTGACGATCCATATCGCATCTCCGGATGTGATCCGTAATCAGTGGTCTCGCGGTGAAGTTAAAAAGCCTGAGACGATCAATTATCGTACCTTTAAGCCTGAAAAGGGCGGTCTTTTCTGCGAAAAGATCTTTGGACCTACACGCGACTGGGAATGCTCATGCGGTAAGTATAAGAAGATCAAGCATAAGGGCATCGTCTGCGATCGCTGCGGTGTTGAAGTGACAGTGGCAAAAGTGCGCCGTGAACGAATGGCTCACATTGAGCTAGCAGTTCCTGTTGTGCATATTTGGTTCTTTAAGTCTGCTCCGTCGCGTATGGGGAACATCTTAGGAATGTCCACAAGCGATCTAGAGCGTGTGATCTATTACGAAGAGCATGTTGTCATCGAGCCAGGCCAGACTGACTTAACTCGTAAGCAGCTTTTAAATGATTCTGAACTTCGAGAGGCTCAAGAGCGCTGGGGTAAGGATGCATTTGTTGCAAAGATGGGCGGTGAGGCTATTCGCGACCTTTTGGCAACTGAAGATCTGCAAGCCCTTTTACAAGACTTAAAAGAGCGCCTCCGCAAGACTAAGTCGACGCAAGCTCGTATGAAGATTGCTAAGCGATTGAAGATCGTTGAAGCTTTTGTAGGCTCGAACAACCGTCCCGAGTGGATGGTCATGTCTGCAATTCCAGTTATTCCACCCGATCTTCGACCACTCGTACCTCTTGATGGCGGACGATTTGCAACTTCAGACTTGAACGACCTGTACCGAAGAGTTATTAACCGAAACAACCGTCTTCGAGCCATTCTGAAGCTGAAAACTCCTGAAGTCATTATCCGCAATGAAATGCGGATGCTTCAAGAGTCCGTTGATGCTCTCTTTGACAATGGACGCCATGGCCATCCTGTAATGGGTGCTGGCAACCGTCCGTTGAAATCCTTGGCAGAAATGCTCAAGGGCAAGCAGGGACGTTTCCGTCAGAACTTACTTGGCAAGCGCGTTGACTATTCCGGCCGATCGGTTATTGTTGTTGGCCCAGAACTTAAGTTCAACCAGTGCGGTATTCCGAAGATTATGGCGCTGGAGCTCTTTGAGCCATTTATTATTCGACGGCTCAAAGATTTAGGACATGTCTACACGATTCGTTCTGCAAAGCGAAAGCTCCAAAGGCAGGATCCTGAAGTGTGGGATGTGCTTGAAGAGGTGATCAAGGGCCACTCTGTTCTCTTGAACCGAGCTCCAACCTTGCACCGACTTGGTATCCAGGCATTCCAGCCTACCTTGATTGAAGGTAAGGCTATCCGTGTTCACCCGCTCGTTTGCGCTGCGTTTAACGCGGACTTTGACGGTGACCAGATGGCTGTTCACGTTCCTCTTTCCGTTGAGGCTCAGATCGAAGCGAAAACATTGATGATGGCGCCGGATAATATCTTCCTGCCCTCGTCAGGTAAGCCTGTAGCTGTACCTTCTCAGGATATGACTCTTGGATTGTACTACCTCATGTGCGATCCGCTTTATGATCCAGAAGCTCATAAAAGGAAAGTCAAGGTCTTTAAGGATGCTGAAGAAGTTATCCATGCAATGAGCGCTGGCGGAAGCTATCAATGGTCAGAGCTTTATCCGAATGCAAAAGGTCGTTTGGACTTTTCTGGCCGCGGTCTTCATATTCATGAGAGGATCAAGCTTCGAACTGAAAATGGCATTATCGAGACAACGCCTGGACGCGTTATCTTCAACACGATTGTGCCAAAAGAGTTGGGCTTCCAGAACTACAACTTGCCTAAAAAACGAATGGGCGAGCTTGTTCTTGAGTGCTACAAAAAAGTAGGCCTTGAAGCAACAGTACGATTCCTTGATAACCTAAAGAATATTGGTTTCCAAGAGGCGACAAAAGCTGCTGTCTCGATGGGTATTTGCGACGTGGTTGTGCCCGATGGCAAAGAGAAGATCTTGAACGATTCTCAAGCTAAAGTTGCAATTGTACGTAAGCAATACGAAGATGGTATTATCACTGAAGGTGAGCGTAAGTCGAAGATCATTACGATCTGGACAGAAGCTTCAGATACACTCTCGAACCAACTCTTTGATCTGCTTTCAGAAGTTAAAGATTCAAGGTTGAACCCGCTGCACATGATGATGGACTCCGGTGCGCGCGGTAACAAGTCGCAGGTTAAGCAGCTCGGAGCACTCCGAGGTTTGATGGCGAAGCCTTCAGGCGAGATTATCGAATCTCCTATTACTGCAAACTTTAGAGAAGGCTTGCAGCCTCTTCAGTACTTTACATCTGCTCACGGTGCCCGTAAGGGTCTTTCCGATACAGCGTTGAAAACTGCTGACTCAGGCTACCTTACAAGGCGTCTTGTTGACGTATCGCAAGATGTGATCATTACTGAAGAAGATTGCGGAACGTTAAATGGTATTGATGTTTCAGGAATTAAGCAGGGTCAAGAAGAGCTTCTTCCGTTGAAGGATCGTATCTTTGGCCGAACCGTTTGCGATGATATCTACCTTCCTGGTGATACCTCCAAGCTACTTGCTCGTGCTGGAGATATATTGACTGTTCAGCAGGCAGAAGCTATTGATAATGCAGGCTATGAGTCGATCAAGATCCGCTCTGTGCTTACATGCGAAGCTCGCCGCGGCGTTTGCGCGAAGTGCTATGGCATTAACCTTGCGAACGGCAAATCTGTTTCGATGGGTGAAGCTGTCGGTATTATCGCTGCTCAGTCGATCGGTGAACCTGGTACACAGTTGACGATGAGAACGTTCCACTTGGGCGGTATCGCATCTGCAGGAGCTAACCCAGAGCTTTTAACTGACCAAGCAGGACTTTTAGTCTATCTTGACTTGAGAACCGTTCAAAACGAAGATGGCATTTTCATTGCTTTGAATAAGAACGGATCGCTCAACATCGTTAAAGATGAGGGCAGATCGCTAGAAGAGTATAAGAAGCTTTTGTCGACGAAGTCGCTTGAGCCGCTTCAAACGTTCAACTTAGAGCTTGGAACGCATATTCTTTTTGCTGACGGTGTGAAGGTTAAGAAGGGCGCGAAAATTGCCCAGTATGAACCGCACAATGTACCGATCATCTGCGATAAGCCTGGTTATGTGAAGTATGATGACCTGGTAGAGGGTATCTCGACCCAAAAAGATTCAAACCGTCAGACTGGACAGGTTGAGTTGGTTGTAAAGCCTCACCGTGGCGAGCTTCATCCTCAGATTGCTATTTATGCAGATAAAGAGTTTAAGAACCTCGTTGGTACCTATTCACTTCCTCCAGGCGCTATTTTGAGCGTTGATGAGGGTGATTATGTGAAGGCGGGTGTATTGCTTGCTCGTATTCCTCGAAGCGCAATTAAGACGAAGGATATTACGGGCGGTCTTCCACGCGTTGCTGAGCTTTTCGAAGCGCGCAAGCCTCGCTCTCCCTCCATTATTGCGAAGATCGATGGCATTATCGATTTTAGAGGCGTTCTGAAGAATAAGCGCGTTGTTATCGTTCGCGATGATGAGACAGGTGTTGAAGAAGAGCATTTGATTCCGCACACCATGCACTTGATCGTGCAAAAGGGTGATCGTGTTGTGAAGGGCCAGCAGTTGACTGACGGCCTTGTAATCCCACATGAGATCCTCGATATTTGCGGTGTTCGCGAGCTTCAAAAGTACATGGTACGCCAGGTTCAAGAAGTATATCGTCTGCAGGGTGTTGATATTAACGATAAGCACGTTGAAATCATTGTTCGCCAGATGCTCAAAAAGGTCCGAATTATTGATGCTGGCGATACAGCCTTCATCTATGGTGAAGAGGTTGATCGACGTGACTTCGAAGTTGAGAATAACAAGGTATCTAAAGAGGGCGGCAAGCCTGCACAGGCAGCGCCTCAGCTCTTGGGTATTACGAGAGCCTCTCTTTCGACCGACTCGTTCATTTCTGCCGCATCCTTCCAAGACACCACTCGTGTCTTGACTGATGCCGCTTGCGGCGGAAAGACCGACTATCTCTTTGGCTTCAAAGAGAACGTCATTATGGGTCACCTGATCCCAGGCGGAACTGGCTTTAAGCAGCATATGGAAGTTAAGCGACAAGTCGAGCGCGCTCTTGAAGAGCCGCTTATCTTTGACTTCGTTTCCGTACCGACTTAAAATTTCTCTCCTTGTAATAAGAGCCCACTCAAGTTTTGAGTGGGCTTTTTTTTGATTTTTTTTAACTAATACTCACGTAAAATTATCCTCAGAATTAACGAATGAGGGCCGTCATGGTTTTTAAGACTGCTACTATAGCGTACAGGGATCTTTTCGCCTTGCGTAACTTGTTGCTCCAAGATGGGTGTAAATCATCTCAGGAATTCTCCAAATTTGTTAGAATTAAAAATAATCTTGGTGGAGTAGAAAAAATAAATCCTCAAGAGTCGTTGTGGAAAGTCAAATACCTGCCCTGGCAAAATAACAAACATGTAGATGATATAAAATCAACATTCATGAATTTTGGATTGGTTAAATTTGATAATCTTTTTGATAAAACTGTTCTTGGTTTAGCAAAGTACAATGACTTGAAAGTTCACTTCGAGAAGTATGAAATGTATATTCAGTCGAACCCAAATTCTATAACAACAGATGAATTACGAATAATGCTCGCCTGCAACGGTCTGGGCGATATAAAAAAATGGCCAGAGCCTAAGCTAGATGAAGACGGATACCCGGTAGATTGATACGTTTGATGTTACGTAAACTAATTGGAATCAAGAACGAGCTCACAGAAGCTTTAAGATAAGATTCTTTTTCTGTGAGCTCTCAATCTCTCTGTGGATAGATATTTACAAAAGTTCTAGTACTACAAAAATTCAGGTGATTGTTTGTTTGCCTTGAAAAAACTAAAATAGCACATTTGGCAGGTTTAAAATTTAATAACACTATGTTTGCAGTTTGTAGAAAAGCTTTTCAGATACCTCCTAAAGCGCATTCCTATTTAAATGAGCACACCAATCGTATTTTTGAACTAGGCCTACTTATAGAGATGGAAGATTGGGTACAAAATCCTCAAAGTCGGCAAATCATCGAAGCTAATCTTGATTTTCTAAGGAAGTGCCATTTACAGGATGATAAAGGCTCCTATTTTACGGATCAGAAGCAGTTTGAAAAAGCAGATGAATTGTTTCGTAGGCTTAAAGAAATGGTGAGAGGGCGGCAATCGGGAATCTCATATAAGAAAACCCCTCTCAAATGTCTTAAATTAAATACGTCAGCAAAATTGATAAATGGGTTATGGAATCAATCCATCAAATATGAGTCGGAAGCTCATTGGAGATTGAAGATGGCTACTACAAAAGTTGCAGCTATCACAAATGATAATCTGCAGCTTGCGACAGATTGTGTAAGCCTCTGGTCAAAAATTGGTGTGGCATTATCTTTTCGAAATACTTCAATCTATGTCGTTCGTGATATTGAGGGAGCCTTGCAAGGAATGGCTCTTACTGAGGTTCTTAAGATGCAGAACAAACAGATAACTCATCTACATTATTTGGCAACAAGGCCTGAAAATCTCCCAATCCTTGGATGCGAGAAAGATATGGTACCAGAAGTTGGCTCCCGCTTCATCTATGAAGTTGTACGGGAAATCCTTTCAAACAATGAATTAGAAAAGACTTTAAGCCTTCAGACTTCCGCATCAGCTAGGAAGTTTTATGAGAAACTTGGATTCACTCAAAAAGGTAGAGTAGAATATGAGCTGGATGAAAAAAATATGATTAAACTGAACGATGCATTTGGCAAGTTTAAAGTTTAAAGGTCCACTCAATAATTGAATGGCCCTTTTTTTTACCGGGTAGTATTCTCTTTAGATCGCAAGAATTGATCAGGCCGCTTTATGTGTGTATCTTTTAAATTTGCTCGTAATTTTTCAACTGTTGTCCACAGAAACTACAGTAAAGATTTGAATAGTGATCTTTATTGGTCAACGCGCGATTTAATACGTAATGAAAATTGGGTGGAAAACAAGCAGCTTCAGCCCACTATTGAAAAAAATCTCAAACAACTTCAGAACAGCTATTTTCGTGATAATGGAGAGGGATCCTTTATCATTAAAGAGTCTGTTGAAAACATTCATGAATGGTATAGCCGACTTAAAAGGTTGATTCAAGAGCGGAAGTCTGGAATATCGTATAAACAAACCTCTCTTCAATTTTGCAAAATACGAAGAACAATTGGATTGATGAGGAAGTATTGGGAAGTAGCTAGAAAATTTGAGCTGGAAGCGCAGTGGAAAAAAGAGATTGCCTATTCAGAAGTTGCAGCTGTTTCACGATACAAAAAGGAACTTGCAGATGATTCTCAAGCCCTTTGGAATGAAGTAATTGAATCTCTTCGTATTGCGGATAGATCTATATATATCGCCACTGACTGTGATGAGAGTACACAAGGGATTGCAATAGTTCGCATTCAGGAAAAGATGAATAAGAAGATAACGGTTCTGAAATATTTAGGGACAAATCCCGCAAACCTCTTAATCCTTGGTAATGAAAAGAATATGGTCAAAGGGGTTGGTTCAGGGCTTATTCATAAGATTTGTCAGGACATTGTTATGAATCCGGAAGTCGATAAATCGTTAGAATTGCAGACTTCGGGTTCAGCTTGGAATTTTTATGGAGGGTTGGGCTTTACTCATCTATATAAAGATTATATGGTGCTTACAGAAGAGAACATGATCAAACTGAATAATGCATTTGGCAAGCTTAAAATCTAATATGTCCTAACATCGTAACTTGATATATCGGAGTCAAAATGCCTTTGCTTTCGAAAGTATTATTCAACTCTTTCGGTTTGAAAAGCTCTTCGGTGACAGCTCTTTTACATGAAACTCAAACGTTGATTTGCGAGAAGGATTGGTTTAACAATCGTCCGTTTCAAAAATCCATAGAAACAAATCTCAGCATACTACGCAGCGCTCCTTTGCAAGATGATCCCCATTCGTATGCATCTGATAAGCAGCTGTTTATAAAAATCGATGAATTGTACAAACGGCTATGCTCTTTTCAAGAGGAGATAAAAGCTGCATTACCATGTAAACCAGCGCTCTTGAAGTTTTCTGAGGTAGATAAAGTAATCAGTTGTAGAAAGCGAATTCAAGATATTGCTGTTGCTTATAAGGCTGAGGCGAGTTGGAAAGAGTCGATGGCTGCAACTTGTGTAGTAAATGCTTCAACTGGAAAGCAAATGTTAGCAAGAAGCTCTTGCGATGTTTGGTCAGGAATATGCCACTATATTCAAAACGCCTCAATGTCTGTTTATGTCGCATCTAAAGATGTCGTAGTACAGGGAGTTGCAATGACTTCTGTTGAAATTAGATCGAATAAAAAGATGACGCATCTTAAGTTGCTCGGAACAAGTCCTAGAAACACACCCATACTTGGTACAGAAAAAAATCAGGTTTTAAGAGTGGGTTCAATGCTTATCATGCGTGTCATCAAGGAAATACGTAACAATCCTGAATTAGAAAAAAATTTGCGGCTTGAAGCAGATATTTCGGCAGCTGCTTTTTATAGAAAATTTGGATTTACTGAGAAAGTGGGTTTAAAGTTTGAGCTTGACGAAGAGAATATGATTAAACTGGAAAATGAGTTTGGAAAGCTTAAAGTCTAAAGGCCCACCCACAATTGAGTGAGCCTCATATAGTTGTTTAGATAGGCTTATCTTCTTTTGGCGAGTGTACCGATCTTATAATTCCCATGAAAAATCGATGAAGTCCTCCTCGAACATATCGATTGCTCTCTTCAGTTAAGGTTCGGGCTGTTTTATCTGAGATAATCCCTATTTTCTCTGAAAAATGGGTAACATTGTTTAAGACAACGCCGAAGACCGTCATCACGGCACCCTCGAGTGTATTTTTCACTGGGTTGTCATTTTGAATAATTTTTGAAAGCTCT
This sequence comes from Bacteroidota bacterium, assembly GCA_013285825.1. GTDB lineage: Bacteria > Chlamydiota > Chlamydiia > Chlamydiales > FEN-1388 > JABDGV01. The sequence goes on along the minus strand of JABDGV010000006.1, from coordinate 62,993 downwards.
TCATTGACTATTCCAAAGAAGCCATTGTTAGTCTCTTGTGTGGTTGCTTTTGGTTCAGTTCTCATAATTTCATCCCTATAGTAAGAGCTAATTGCCCTTAGTTAATGAGATTGATAATTGAGAACTATTTACTGGAGATGTAGAGTTCGTAAATTTTGATTTAAGAGCCTTTTGCAAAAGGCTCTTAAAAGCTAAATGATTATTTTATTTCTTTAAGCTGTACAGGTTTTATATCAACCTTAGTAGGTGTTGCTTTCTTCCAGATGGTAAGTTGGACACTATTGTTCGATTTGAGGCTGTCCATAAAGAATTTTTCGAGCACATCTTTACTGTCTGTCTTGCTTAAGCGAGCGGTTCCGATGCGAGGAGCAAAATAGAGACACTTGTCCGGGTCGATATTTGCAGAAAAGACATCTTGAGCAATGTGTTTTTTATTCACGCTGATGGCTCTAATAAAAAGTGTATCGGTTGTTCCAGCCAAAAGAGCTGCAATCTTTTGTGCGTCAGAAATATTCTTGACCACTTTTTTCTCTACAAAAGTGATATTTTTATTTTGAAAGAGAGATGTCTCAAATTTACAGAGGACGACTGTGGCTTCATCACACGTATCTATGTACGTATTAATTTTTTCATTTTCCTCTTTTATCTTCTCAGTTTTTGCAACGATGTTCTTAATAACAGAATTGCCCAACTTCTCGAGCTTTGATGTATCGGTGTCGTTTTTTATTTTTTTAAAGTTCTCAAGCTCTTCATAGAAACCAGAGATGAGTTTTTGCCTCTCAATTTCATATTGCAAGTTTGCTGACTTGGATATGAGCGCAATGTCGTCTTGCCGTTCAAGTATCATTGTTTCAATTTTCTGAAGAAGGGTCAATGGAATGATCGATTTCTTAATATCGATGTTGAGGCCAGTCATATGGATGAGTTGAGCAAAAGCCTCTCCCGTATTGGCGCTTTCATAATAAAGTCGTGCTTCGAGATCGGATTTAAATTCCTCTAGTGACATTTCAGGAAGGATTTTATGCTGCTGTAGAACTGTTTTAATCTTGAGTAGAGTTTGTCCTGCCTCAGAATCCCAGCAAAAAAAGGTTTTGCGAAGCCAGTGATAGGGTAAAAGCGGACTTGTATAGTCTACAAGAGCATTTTTTGGCAGGCCCAATAAATAGCTAAATAGATCAGAGCATTTCCGTGTGGCAAAGTCTACCACTTTTGTAACAGGGGTCTTTAAAGTTTCTGTAAGAGGTGAAACAGTTGTTGTCTCTTTTAAGGGGACGAGATGTGAAGCTGAAACATCATGAATGACTAATTGACTCATAATAATACCTTATATTTTAGATCGAAGTATATAATTAAAATATTAAGATATTATTAATGCCCGAAAGTGATTTCGGGCATTTTCAGGTTTAGCTTACTTATTGTCTTCTTTAGCGTCAGCAATAAGCGCTTCGGAAATAAGAGTAATTCCAGCAGTAGAAGAAATATGAAGCAGGTAGGTGCGAACCACTTTACATGGATCAACAACTCCTGATTTCACCAAGTCTTCAACCTGTTCAGAGATAGCGTTAAAGCCGAAATTGCCGCCTTTTTTCAGCACTTCAGCAAGAACTACAGAAGGGTCCATTCCGCTGTTGGCAATAATTTGGCGGATAGGGGCTTCGCACGCAGCACTCATAATTTTGCCGCCGAGCGCTTCATCGCCTTCGAGCTTCAAACTCTTGATTGCTTGCGACGCCTTTAAAAGCGCAACGCCGCCGCCAGGAACAATGCCAGACTCTAAAGCTGCCTTTGTTGAGTTTAAGCTATCTTCAAAAGCCTGTTTCTTGTTTTTGAGTTCAGGCTCTGTTGCAGCGCCTACTCGAATGAGGGCGACGCCTCCAGAGAGCTTTGCACGCCGCTCTTCAATCTTCTCTTTGTCGTAGTTGCTTGTCGCTTGTTTGAGCTCGGCATCTAGTTGTTTGAGGCGAGCTTCGATTGCTTTTTTGTTATCAGCAGTGGAGACTATTGTTGTTGTGTCTTTTGTCGAAACAATCTTGTCGCAGGTGCCAAGAGCTGATGCTGCAGCATCTTTAAGGGTAAGGCCGGCCTCTTCAGAGATAACCGTTGCGCCCGTTAGGCAAGCAATGTCTTGCAGGATCGCTTTTCGGCGGTCTCCAAAGCCTGGAGCTTTTACAGCTGCAACTCGAAGAGTTCCTCGGAGTCTGTTGACAACGAGTGTCGACAACACATCTGGTTCGAAATCTTCAGCAATGATCATCAGCTCTTTGCCGGTCGATGCAATCGATTGCAGAACGGGCAGAAGGTCATGAATCGAGGAGATCTTCTTATCAACCAATAAGAGAGAAGCGTTGTGCATCTCGCAAATCATCTTCTCAGCATTGGTGCAGAAGTAGGCGCTCTGGTAGCCGCGGTCAAACTGCATACCTTCAACAACTTCAATAGTTGTCTCAGTGCCTTTTGCTTCTTCGATGGTAATGACGCCCTGTTTTCCAACCTTTTTGATTGCATCAGCAATGACTTTGCCAATCTCTTGGTTTGATGAGGCAGAAACAGTAGCAATATTCATTATTTCTGCATCAGTTGTAACAGGAATAGCGAGCTTATCGAGCTCTTTGATGATCGCTTCGACAGATTTATCAATTCCGCGCTTGATGCCGATTGGGCTTGCGCCTGCGGAGATAAGCTTGAGTCCCTGCTCGACGAGTGTTTTGAGTAGAAGTGTGCCCGATGTTGTTCCATCGCCGCACTTCTCTTTGATCTTCTGTACTGCTTCTTTGGCGAGAGAGACGCCCATGTTTTCAAATGTGTCTTCGAGTTCGAAATCTCGAACGATGCTGTTTCCATCATTCGTAATGGTTGGTGCTCCCCAGCTCTTTTCAAGACCTACGTTTCTTCCGCGAGGCCCTAAGGTGCAGGCGACGACATCGGCAAGTTTTTTGAGTCCAGTATACAGTTTCTGTCTTGCTTCTTCGTCAAAAATGATCTCTTTTGCATTTGCCATGGGAATCGTTCCTCTCACTAGTTTTCTCATATTTTATATAACGCCAGGGGCCATTCCTGCAAGAGGTAATCTTAGCAGTTGGATCAATTGAGTGCTAAAACCTCTAGCGCCGCCTGATAGAGCTGCTTTTTACGAAGTCCAGACATATCGGCCACTTCTCGAGTAGCGTCAGAAAGGGAGGTGCCTGTTCGGTAGAGTGCGACTACCTGTTTCGTTGCCTCTTCAATAGAAAGCTTTGCAGGAGTTCCAGGTCCAATAAGAAGTACCAGCTCTCCTCGGGGCGGATGCTGTTGGATATGGAGTAAAAGTTCCGAACTTGTTCCTTGAATGCACTCTTGATGAATCTTAGTCAGCTCTCGAGCGAGGGCCAATTTATGATCAGGCGCAAGGGCAGTTAGCTCTTCAACGGATTTTTCAATGCGATGAGGCGATTCAAAGCAGATGGAGGTTCCCGGGTATTCTAAACATTCTGCGAAGAGAGCCTTTCGCTCGCCTGCGGTTTTGGGAAGAAACCCGATAAATTGAAAACGGCTGCAGGGGAGTCCAGAGAGGAGGAGTGCAACTATCGGGGCACAAGGGCCGGGAATTGCATCGATTTTAAGTCCCTCTTGAACGACTGCTCGTACAAGTTCAAAACCTGGATCAGAGATGAGAGGCGTTCCTGCGTCCGAGACCAAAACAAGATTTTTTCCCTCTCGAAGCTGCTTGAGAACTGGCTCCAGCTGGGAATTTTCATTCCACGTGTGGTAGCTCCAGCAGGGGACTTGTTCTGATTCAATATGTTTGAGCAGGATTTTAGTGCGTCTTGTGTCTTCACACAGGATAAGATCGGCTTCTTTTAATGTTCGGATTGCTCGAAGAGAGAGATCTTCAAGGTTTCCGATTGGGGTTGCAAGAAGTGTAAGCAATGAATCGTGTCCTTAAGACTAAAAGGTGGCACCCAGATTTGAACTGGGGAATGGAAGCTTTGCAGGCTTCTGCCTTACCACTTGGCTATGCCACCGCTTAAGCTTGAAATGGTACAACTTAATCAATCTTCACTGCAAGGAGAAAATGGGTACTTCGTGCTATATACCTTGGTAGGAGATTGTTTATGACTAAAATATCTACATCACAAGTAGCTGTTGATTCACGTGCAGTTAAATCCACTGATTTGTTTATTGCGCTTCCGGGTAATCAAACGGATGGCCATCTCTTTTTACATGAGGTGAAAGAGAAAGGCGTAAAGAAAGCTATTATTCGCGCCGATTTTTCAGGAACGATTCCTGAAGGGCTTGAGGTTATTCGTGTGCCTGATACTCTTCAAGCTTTGCAGAATATGGCCAAAGAGCGAATGAAGCAAGCTTCCGGTAAAGTACTAGCGCTCACGGGTTCTGTGGGAAAAACTACAACAAAAGAATTTATTCGAACACTTTCAGAGGCTCAATGGAAGACATTTGCAACAGAGGGCAACCAAAATTCTCAAGTTGGGCTTTCACAGACTATTGTCAATAACGTCAAAGGCGATGAGGACGTATTAATCATCGAAATGGGTATGACCAACCGAGGCCATATCAAAAAACTTATGCAAATCGCTCCGCCTGATATCGCTCTCATTACTCAAGTAGCGCTCATGCATCCTGTGCTCTTTGAAGATGGTTTGGAAGGTATTGCAAAGGCAAAAGCAGAGATATTTTCCCATCCAAGAACAAAGCTTGGACTGATCAACCTTGATACCGAGTATACGCAGCTGCTTTTTCAAACAGGCTTTTTTCCAAAGAAAAGCTTTTCATCTCAGGGTAACAAACAGGCCGACCTCCTTCTTGAAATTGGGGAGAAGAGTCTTGTCTTTATCGAGAAGGGCAAAAAAATTGAAGCTCCAAAGCCCAACTTTCCCGTACGTCATGTCTATGACAATCTTTTAGCCGCGGTTGCAGCTGTTCGAGCGCTCGATATGCCGTGGGAAATTCTCATTAAAACCATTGGCACATTGAAACTTCCGGAAAGAAGGCTTGAGCTTATACGGAAAGGCTCTGTAGATTGTATTAACGACTCTTATAATGCTGGCGAGATGTCAATGAAGTCAGGTCTCGACTATCTTGGAAGCTTTAAGCCCAGGCGCAGGGTTGCAATTTTGGGGCAGATGAGAGAGCTTGGACGCTTTTCAGCTGAGTGCCATAGAAGAGTTGGGCAGCATGCCCTCGAGCGAGCAGATGTTTTACTCTGTTTGGGTGAAGAGTGCGGTCCTTTAGTTGAAGTGTGGAAGCAAGCTAAAAGGCCCGTAGAATGGGCTATGACTTTTGATCAGCTCAAGGATATAGTTGCGAAGAACGTTCAAAAAGACGATGTGTTGCTGCTAAAAGGATCGCGTTCAAATGGAATGTGGAGAGTGCTTGAACTATTAGAAGGTTGCATATGATTCCGTTGGCTTTGAAATATTTTTCTGAGTGGTTTCATTGGACTGTCCCAGCTGTGTTTTTCTACACATCCACCCGTATCATTTTAGCTTCTCTCTTCTCTTTGCTGATTGCTCTTTTTTTTGGCCCCTACTGCATTAAAAAGCTCTATGAACTAAAGATCGGGCAACCTATTCGCGACTTTACGGGATTCAAGTTCTTGCTTGCAGAGCTGCACAAAAACAAGAAAAACACGCCGACGATGGGCGGAGTTTTAATGATCATCTCGTTTTTGATTGGGGCGCTTTTATGGATTGATTTGAAGCATCCCTTCACTTGGTTTCTTGTTCTTGGCACTTTGATTATGGGCGGCCTTGGCGCACTCGATGATCTTCAAAAACTCAAAAGCAATAGCTTTCGAGGTCTCTCTGGCAAAACAAGGCTTCTTATTCAAGCGCTCTTCGGGGTTGCTCTACTTTCCTATTTTTATTTTCCCGCTTTGTCTGGTTTTTTTGAGTCTTTAGGTTTTATAAAACCAACAATTATTGATTCCCTATCGCAATCGAAGGTAACCCTTTCAGAGTATATGGAAAGGCTCTATATTCCCTTTGTTAAGAACCCAATCTTGGCAACGTCTCTTTTCGGGATACTCTCTTTAGGATTTTTGGATCTGATCGTCATTTCAGGCTCTTGCAATGGAGTCAATTTGACAGATGGCCTCGATGGTTTAGCTGCAGGCTGCTCTATCTTTGTTGTTGGAGTTTTAGCTATATTTGGCTTTGCAAGCAATAATCAAGAGCTTGCTGCCTACCTCAATATTTTGTATGTCGAAGGGGCAGGAGAGGTGAGTGTCTTTTTAGCAGCTGTTGCAGGATCAGCCCTTGGCTTCTTGTGGTACAACAGCCACCCGGCTCAAGTTTTTATGGGTGATACGGGATCGCTTGCTTTGGGTGGAGTTATTGGTATTTCAGCTGTGTTGCTCAAGCGTGAAGGGCTTTTGGGACTAGTTGGCGGCATTTTTGTTGCTGAAACTGTTTCAGTAATACTGCAGGTGATTTCTTTCCAGTTAACAGGAAAGCGCATCTTTCGATGCGCACCCCTTCACCACCATTATGAGTATGAGGGGATTCATGAGTCAAAAGTGGTTATCCGCTTCTGGATTTTTGGTCTTATTTTAGCCTTGGCAGGCTTGGCATCACTTAAGTTTCAGTAGGAACGTAAATGAAATCAGAAGTACTTGTCTTTGGGCTTGGGTTAACGGGACGATCAGTCGTTGAGTTTTTGAAAAGCCAAGGAATTTCTTTTGTTGCTGTTGATGACAAGGTAAAAGAGCCTGGCGTCATCTCTTCAGCCGAGGCTTTACAGATCGATGGCATTCACCGATTAATTCTCTCGCCCGGAATTCCTCAAAGCCATCCTCTCGTTCAAAAGCATCTAAAACAGGGCGCAGAAGTTATTGGCGACGTTGAGCTTGCATTTAGAGAGTTTAAGGGTAAGAAAAGACGACCCAAAATTATTGGGATAACAGGTTCGAATGGAAAAACAACTACCACCTTGCTTACGACCCATATGCTTAAATCTGCTGGATTCCATGCTGTGGCTGTTGGAAATGTCGAAGAGCCAATCTTGAAGCATATAGAGACACCAGTTGACTATTTGGTGTTGGAGCTCAGCTCTTTCCAGTTAGAGACCATTCACACTCCTTTATTGGATGCTGCAATAGTTTTAAATATCACACCCAACCACTTAGACCGCCATACCTCCATGGAAGAGTATGCTGGAGTTAAGCTGCATATTTTAGATTTAGCTTTAAATCGTGAAAACTGTTTTGTGTACGATCAGATTTCAAGTACAAATGGAATTCGATTCGGAAGAGCGACTAATCTTGAAGGCCGAAAAGTGAAAGGGTTCGGTGAGATACCCCAAGCAATTCGAAAGGCTGAAAGTCATGATGTTTTGAATTTTCTTGCAGCTTTTCATTTGGCCAGCACGGCAAAAGTCACCTTTAAACAGGCAGTAGATTCTTATGCTACTTTTGTAAAGCCTCCCCATAGAATTGAGTATGTCGATGCCATTTCAGGCGTGCAATTTTGGGACGATAGTAAGGGTACGACAGTCGAGGCGACCATTCGAGCAGTCGACACTGTCCCAGACCCCATTATTTTGATTGCCGGAGGTGTTCATAAGGGCGAACCCTATACTCAATGGCAAACGCTTAAAGATCGTGTTCATCATATAATTACACTTGGAAAAGCGGCTGAATTGATTGAAAGTGATCTTAAAGGGATGATTCCCTGCACTCGGGTTTCCTCATTGAAAGAGGCGGTTTTAGTGGCATTTAAACAAGCAGTTCCAGGTTTTTCAGTTCTTTTGTCGCCAGGATGCTCAAGTTATGATATGTTTCGAGATTATAAAGATCGTGGCATACAATTTAAAGCTGCGGTAAAAGAGTTAAAAGACGGGGCTATCTAATGATCAGGGCTAAAGATGTAGTCGTACTTGCATCGCTGATTAATATTGCTGTAGTGGCTTTAGTGCTTTCGACTTCTGTTCAGAAGCATAGTGATGCAAAAACAACCTCTATGCGATTTGAAGAGCCTGTAAACACTGTCGTCCAATCTGAAACCCATTCCGTTAAAGAAGCGCGTGTTATGCCTGCAGATGAGCCATTGTGCCTCGATGAGATCGATGCCCTCCTTCAAGAGTATGAGAAAGGGGCTATTGCTGATGCGGATCAAGTCAATTCTGTCCAAGCCAACACTGTCCAAGCCAACTCCATTTCACCGGCACAAGTTCAGCCTAAAGCTCAGCCTGCATCTCAAAAATTTACCCTCCATATTATTCAAAAAGGGGATAGCCCTTGGAAAATAGCTAAGAAGTATGGGATGTCGTTTGAGGAGCTGCTTAAGATCAATGGACTCGATAGCAAGAGTGCTAAAAATCTCAAAATCGGCCAGACAGTTAAGGTGATACCCAAAAAATAGTACGTACACAAATGGCGAAATATCGACTCATACTTATCTTTATTGTCGCTCTTCTCTTCCTCATGGGCTGTGTCACCATATTCGATGCTTCGGCTGGGGAATTAATCGATACCAAATCTCACAGATCTCTTTGGGGAGCAATGCTTAAGCAGCTGGCTTGGGGAGTAGCTGGAGTGAGCATTGGAGCCTTTTGTTATCGCTTTGGCTATCAAAATTTTCTAAAACTTAGCCGCCCTCTTTTATATGCCGCCTGCGTTCTTCTCTTGATGGTATTCATTCCAGGCATTGGCATATCTGCAAACGGTGCTCGCAGGTGGGTGGGCCTCTTTGGTTTTAGCATTCAGCCCTCAGAGTTTGTCAAATATATCGTTCCCATGTACTTGATCAGCGTTTTATCCAATGGCAAAGTGCAAACTCGAAAGGAATTTTATACTGTTTTAGCACCAGTTGCTCTTGCACTTCTTCTGATTCTTTTAGAGCCTAATAACGGGACAGCGTTTGTTATTTCATTAACTTCCGGGATTTTGATTCTCTTCCTCAACATTCCTGTTCGCTTTTGGATAGTTCCTGCAGCTTGTCTTGTCGCTCTATCCCTTCTCTTTGCCTGGAAAAAGGGGTATGTGCGTGCTCGGATAAACACCTACCTCAATCCAGAGCAAGACATTAAAGGCAAAGGTCATCAGCCGCACCAGGCAAAAATTGCTGCAGGCTCAGGAGGCCTCTTTGGCCTTGGTTTAGGTAAGAGTATGCAGAAGTTAAGCTACCTTCCTGAGGCGCAAAACGATTATATAGCTGCCATTTATGCGGAAGAGTTTGGGCTTATCGGAGTTTTTTTACTTTTGAGCTGCTATATAGTCATTGGTCTTATAGGCCTTCGCATTGCGCTTTTTGCCGATGGTCTGCAAGCACAGCTGTTGGCAGGCTGCATTGCGTTTCTCTTTTGCTTCCAAGCGTGCATGAATTTAGGTGTTGTCTCAGGGCTTCTTCCCAGCACTGGTTTAAACCTGCCCTTCTTTAGCCAAGGAGGTTCTTCGCTTATTGCTAACCTTTCAGGGCTTGGGTTGCTACTTAATTGCTCTTTACCCAGCCAAACAAGCATCCCTGCTCGAAAAATTGTGGAGTTTAGTTTGTGAAGCTATTAATAGCGGCATCAGGAACTGGCGGGCACTTATTTCCAGCAATGGGGATGGCGGAGTTTTTAAAAAAACAGCTCCCAAGTTTAGAGCTGCTCTTTGCCGGGCATGACCTCTCTACAAACCGTTTTTTCCAAAAAGCAGAAGAGAGTGTCGATATTGATGCTGCTCCCTTATCCAAAATGCCCCATAAGCTCTTGAGGTCATTTTATAAAAATACCAAAGGGGTCGTTCAGGCATATGCCTTGCTGAAGAAGTATAAACCAAATGCTGTTATTGGTTTTGGAAGCTATCACACAGCGCCAATTCTACTTGCTGCAACCTTGACTAAAACCCCCTTTTTCCTCTTTTCTGCCGATGCAATTCCTGGAAGAGTGATTCGTTTATTTGCCCCTTATGCTCAAGCCACAGGGGTTTTTTATCCCGAATCCAAAGCATACCTTCGAGGAAATTCCCTCTCTCAGATGCTGCCCCTTCGGCAGTCCCTTTTACGGCTTGCAAGCTCAAACTACGATCTTGATCCTCATCGTCGTGTACTTTTGATTGTTGGGGGATCTCAAGGTGCAAGCGGATTAAATGAGGCTGTACTCAACTCTGTTTCAAAGCTTCCAGCAGATATTCAATTCCTACATATGGCAGGAAGTATGAATGCAAAGATAGCCGTTGAAAAAGGGTATAAAGATCTAAATAGAAAAGCATCTGTTCATGCCTTTGAACCCAATATGGAAAAGGCCTATTCGGTTGCAGATGCTATCATTGCGCGCTCTGGTGCTTCGACGATTGCTGAGGTGCTTTATTTTAAACTTCCCGCTCTTTTTGTTCCCTATCCACATGCTCAAGATGACCACCAAAGAGTAAATGCCAATATTCTCGAGGAGCTAGGGTGTGCTCGAACAGTTCTTGAGAGAGATTGTCCAGGGAAATTGTCGGAGCAAGTAGAATTGCTACTTAATAAAGACTCTGCTGTTAAAATGAAGCTTGAGCAAGCGAAGAGATTTGAATCGGTTTCTAAAAATGAATTATTAGCAGAAGTGTTGAGGCAATTACAATTATGAAATCAGTACACTTTGTAGGTGTTGGCGGCATTGGCATGAGCGGCCTTGCCAAGATACTTTTGGAGCGGGGAAAAAAAGTCTCAGGAAGCGATCTCAAGAATAGTTCAATTTTGGAAGAGCTTCAATCACTTGGCGCATCTATTTATTTAGGGCATAGAGCAGAAAATTTGGCTCCAGTTGAATACGTTGTAGTGAGTTCGGATATTCCAAAAGGCAATCCTGAAATTGATCGCGCAGCAGCACTTAATATTCCTATCATCCATCGCTCGGACTTGCTTAAGCTTTTAGCTCAAGAGCAAGCAATTGTGGCAATTGGTGGAACCCATGGAAAAACAACAACCTCATCGCTTTTAGCTCACGTAGCTCTCTCATCTAATGTCAAACCTGGCTATGCTGTAGGCGGTGTCATTAAGTCTACAAAGACTAATGCAATGCATGGAACGGGCAGCTATTTTATCTTAGAGGCAGATGAAAGCGATGGCACCTTTTTAAAGTATCCCTATTCTCTTGCTGTTGTGACCAATGTTGATAGCGACCATATTGTGCATTATGGCTCTATGGATGGTGTTAAAGCTGCTTTTCAAGAGTTTATTCTCAAATCCCCAAATCCCGAATCGATTCTTGTATGTGGTGAAGACCCTTTCCTTGCAACTTTTAAGGGAAAAGCAACACTCTACGGATTTCATGAAGGATGTGCTCTACGCGCCTCCAATGTTCGATATGAGCGATATGGTACCGTCATGGATATCTCATATAAGGGAAAGAAATACTCTCAAGTCGAAAGCCCGCTCTGCGGAAAACATAATGTCCTCAACGCCTTAAGTGTCTTTGGGCTTGCTTGTCTCATGGGAATTACAGAAGAAAATATTCGATCAAGCTTTAGTACCTTTACTGGCGTTAAGCGTCGGCTTGATTTGAAGGGGAGCGCATCGGATCTTTTGATTTTTGATGACTATGGACATCACCCAACGGAAATTCAGGTAACTCTGCATGCACTTCGGCAGCGTGTAGGCGGAAGAAAGGTAACGGCTGTCTTTCAGCCTCATCGCTATAGCCGAATGCAGTACATTCTCAATGAGTTTGCAAATGCCTTTCAAGATGCAGATGAAGTTGTAATCACCGACCTTTTTACTGCTGGAGAAGCACCTGTTCCTGGTCTTTCAACTGAGGTGATTGTTCAAACTATACAAGCTGCACAAACAGTTCCTGTAACCTATATTCCAAGAGCAATTCTTTGTGCAGAGCTTCATAAAAGGCTCTATCCGCATGAAGCTGTCATCTTTTTTGGAGCAGGGGATTCAACTCAAGCGGCTCAAGAGCTCACTGAACTCGCATCAAAGGGATTGAAGAAGCTTCAAATTGGTCTTGTGTGCGGAGGTGAAAATTCTGAACATAAAATCTCTAAAATTTCTGCAAGCTCTGTGTATGAGCATTTGAACCGAGATCTTTATGATCTTCATATTTTTGAGATATCCTCTCAAGGCCATTGGCAGAAGAGATTGAATGTCTCAAAAGAGTCAAGCCATGAAGATTCATCCGCTCTTCGTCTTCCTCCTGATGTTGTTATTGCACTTCAGCAGTGCGACTGTTTTATTCCTATTCTGCATGGACCGAAAGGAGAAGATGGAACGATCCAGGGCTTTTTTGAAATGCTCGGGAAACCTTATACCGGATGTTCTGTTGTCAGCGCCTCTTGTGCCATGGATAAGGCGAAGACTAAACGGCTTGCAGAGGCCTTTGGCGTCCCTGTCGTTCCTTTTGTTGAGGTGCGCTCTAAGGACTGGATGCGCCGAAAAGATAGGTGTATCGATGAAATTACTGGCCATCTTTCCTTTCCGCTGATTGTGAAACCTTCCCATTTAGGCTCTAGTGTTGGCATTGAAAAGGTGGAAGATGTGGACTCTCTCTCTTCTGCTCTCGATCTTGCCTGTTCTATTGACCGGCAGGTTATTGTTGAACAGTGCATCAAAATTGCTCATGAGCTTGAGTGTGCTGTTCTTGGCAATGAAGATGCTCGTACCACTAGGCCAGGAGAGATATGCGCTAATGGGCGGATCTATGATTATGCAGCTAAATATGGAAGCGACTGTTTTAAAACCAATTTGAATCCTGATATTAGTCCAGAAGTAGCAAAACGTGTTCAAGAGATTGCCTTAGTTTCATATCGTGCAGTTGATTGCCGCGGCATGGCGAGAGTCGATATGTTCCAGGATGAAACAGGAGCTCTATTTCTCAATGAAGTCAATCCCATTCCAGGGTTTACGTCGATAAGTCTTTATCCCTCTCTTTGGGCTGATAATGGAAAGAGCTATCCAGAGCTTATCCAAGACTTGGTTCTTCTTGCTTTCGAACAGTATTGGAATGAAAAGAGAGCATTTATTCGGCAAATCCAGATTGGAAAGCTTTTGGAGAAGTCGTGCGCAGTTTAAAGAGGCTTGCTCTTATTACCTTTTTGGTTCTCGGTGGATCTTGGCTTTTTTGGAACGTAGTTTTACAGCCCTCCCAGCTCTATGTGAAACGGGGAGAGCCTATTTCAGCTTTAGTTGTAGAGCCTAAAAATAGTATCCCTTCACAAATAATTGCAGAACTGTGCGGCCTCTCGAAGGACGTTCCCACCTATTCTGGAGCGTGGAATTTATATGTGGCACGTCTTAAAACATGTCCTGCATTTGATTCGGCTTCAGGCTATTGCAAAAATGGGATTGGTTATATTGACTATTCTTTACGAAAACCTCTCTTTTTTATCGGAGGTTTTGAAAATGTTGCATGCGACAGCCAAGGAGTCGGCTTTCCGCTTGTTCCCATTTTTCTTCCACTTGACTTACCCATTCTTTTTCCCTCAAAGGCTATTGAGGGGAGATTCCCATCGGTTATGCCTGAAGAGGCTGTCCTTGCATCTAAGCTTGCTGAGAGCGTGCAAGCAAAGCTATCCTTTCAGGTAAAGCTGGTTGATTTACGATTCTCTGCTCATCCCAGTCCCTATAGGAGAGAGATCATTCTAACGCTAAAAAATGGCCCCTTCTTACGGCTCCCTGTCCAAGGTTATGATGAAGTCATAGATCGTATTCACGATTTCTTACAGACAAACCAAAAGGCTAGTTCTCTCATTGATGCCCGTTTTGAGCATGCGTTTTTGATTCAAGAGAGACTACCTTAGGTTCAACAATTTCCATGAACGGGCTGTAGTAGTGCCATTTTTTTTCTTCTTTTTGCGATTTCGAAAGTCGGTTGCTTAGGTATCCATCTACTGAAACGCTATTTTCTTGAACAGATGAATAGGAGGTTGCATATATGCGCTGTGTTGATTTGCTCTTTGGATCGCTTGGGTCTTTTGGGTCGATATACAAAACAAGATTATTGATCGTATCTACTCCAACAACTAATACTGCATGCGCTTGACCGTTGAGTACTTTCGTACTTCCTTTAGGCCAATAATAAATTTCTCTATCACCCATTTTATTGTTCATGAGTTTTGGGTCATCTTTATAATAAGGCTTACCAAAAAATCCTGAGATGTAAAGCACTTTACGAAGTCTCAATTCCGTATACAGAGTGTTGATAGAGCTGTTGGGTGTCCAACTAGTACTTTTTAAGCCAAATTTATCGAGAAATAGCTCTGGTATGAGTATTAAAAATCCTTTATGCTTTTGCTGAGTTGTTATATCGGGTGATGTAATAACAGGTTCTATTTGCTTAAATGCATGTAAGTCCTTAAAAACTTGTATAAGTCTTTCCAACTGCTCTTGTTTGGCTTGCAACTCAAGGGAAGCGTAGTACGTATAAAAATCTTTGTAATCGTTTTGCTTTTCAAAACTGTTGGTAATGCGTTTGAAGCTGTTTATGAAGTTTTGTTTATCAGAGGACGACTTTAGCAAATTTGAACATCGTTCAATAACATCATATTTATCGGATTGTGATTTACAAGATGAGAATGAGGTACTTAAATTTTGTAGGATAATGTCAGGTATCGGCAATGAGCATGTGGTTTTCTCAATAATTTTGCGGTCATCTTTGTAGTATTCAGAGATAGTTTGTTCCACATGATGCGCTTGACACATATCTTTATCGTTTTTGTCATAGACCTTGCCTATTCGTATTCTCATTCTGTCGAGTGCATACTTTATACAAGTAAATCCATCTTTTTGTTTGGGAAGATAGACACGATTGCGGCTTTCAAGACCTGTCTTGAATTCTTGAGATCGATCTGGTTTTCCAGCCGGAAATTCATAAAGAATGGAACTATCGGAATAATTAATTCTATAAACTGGAACTGTATTCATATATAATTTTTTTATTTAAGTATAAACTAATTAATTAATTAGGTCATTGAAATTTTCAATAGCTTCAGATAGCATCACGAGTAATAACCACTATCTAGATGAGCACTTCTCCGCCTGTTGCCCCATACTACAGTATCGAGCATGTTCTCGAAGAGATTGCGTATAGCATTCAAGAGAAGCTTGAAAAGCGGATGTTGGGTAAGCCCATTAAGGTGATCATTCTTTCGGGTCCTACGGGTGTTGGTAAAACTTCCCTTTCTTTGGAACTCGCTCGCCTTCTTCCTGGAGAAATTATCTCCGCCGACTCGATGCAGATTTATCGTGGGATGGACATTGGGACGGCCAAAGTATCTAAAGAAGTTCAAGATGAAATTCCCCATCACTTAGTCGATGTTCGAGATATTTGGGAGCCCTATAATGTTCGCAATTTCTTTGATGAAGCTATCCAATCCATCATCGAGATAGCGAGTCGAAATCATGCCCCAATAGTTGTTGGTGGAACCGGTTTTTATATCCACAGTCTACTTTTTGGACCTCCTCAAGGGCCGCCCTCTGACCCAGGAATACGCGCTATGCTCGAGCGTGAAGAGGAAAAATTTGGCGCCGAATTTCTCTACGAAAAATTGAACTCTTTTGATCCTGAGTATGCTAAAACTATTACTCCTCATGACCGGCATAAAATCGTTCGCGCGTTAGAGATTATTGAAATATCTGGGAAGAAAGTATCTGCCTTTGCTTGGAAGCAGAGAAAGCACCTTCCGGGGTTTGATTTTCATTGCTGGTTTTTGCATAGGCCCAGAGATCAACTCTACGAACGATTAAGCCGTCGTTGCGATGAGATGATTCGAGATGGTCTCTTACAAGAGGTGTTAGAACTTGATCGGATCGGCATTAGGAGTAACTCTACAGCTTCAGCTTCTGTCGGCTATCGTCAAACGCTTGATTTTCTCGATTCTTCCAGAACCCCTGAAGATTATGAAAATTATGTCGAACAGTTTAAAATGGCCTCTCGCCACTTAGCTAAGAGGCAGTTTACCTGGTTTCGAAAAGAGCCAGATTTTCGCTGGATTGACCTATCAGAGCTTCCAGAGATGGAAATCGTTCAGATGATTGCAGATGATTATCTTTCATGAAAGTAGAAGCAATTCCCAATGAGATTTGGGGCAGGTTTTTTGAGTTTTCTCCATCCAAAAGCTGTTATAACTGGGTATGTGCATCAAAGACAGTTAGTGATATTTTTTTTAAGTATATTCCTCGTCATATGGCTTTGCTGTGGATATCCAAGAAGCCAGAAATGTTTGAAAAATTATCCAGGTCCTATCAGAAAGACCTCTCCTTCATTCTCAATATTCTCAGAACTACCTCTTTGCCCTATTCATGCCTACAATATATTGAGAATAAAGAAGATCGAATAAAAGCTATTCAAGAGGCAGCTGTTGCAAGCTTTCTTTTAGATAGTAAAAAAGCGCAAGTATTTCCAGAGTTCTTTTCTCAAGATGAACAAAAAATTGCCAAATTGAGCTTAATAAATGCGGATAGCATAACAATCCATCTCAACAATAATAGCTATACAGACGAGACCTTCAAGGATATCTCTCAAGCTCAAGCATATCATTTAGTTCGAACTAAGAAATTTGAAGGTACTAGAAAGTCTACTTGGTGCAACAATAAAACGATTGTTATTGAGGCTCTTCGAAGAGGGAATTTTAATTCATTTCTATTGTGTGAGCAATTGTATGGTGATCCCGATGTTGCTTTCTTAGCAGTTGAGCTTGATGTTGATAACCTCAAGTTGTTAGATAAGAAGCTCAGAGGTTGCCCAAAAATAGTTTCCCATGCGGTTCGATTTCACGGTTTAAGCTTGCAGCATGCAACTCAAGATTTACAAAATACCCTTAATATTGTTTGGCCGGCAGTACGAAAAAAGGGATCAACTCTTCAGTTTGCAAGCAGGGTTTTACAAGATCATAAAGAAATTGTTTTTCAGGCTGTCAAACAAGAGGGATCAAGTCTTCAGTTTGCAAGTGAGAAACTAAAAAGAGATTGGAAAATCGTCTTAAAGGCAATTAAGAGCGATCCAGACTCATTTCAGTTTGCGGATATTGGTTTGAAGAACAGTAAGAAGTTTTTGTTGGACGCCGCTTCTAGAAATTGGAAATGCTTTAAATATGCTCATAATGATCTACGAGGGGATGAGGATTTTCAAATCCAGTTTGCACGAAGAGCGGAGGTGGCTTTAGGAAAGGTTCAAGAACTTGTAGAGAGTGGTTTAATTCATGAATTAGGTACTATTTTTAAAAATACTTTTTCCCTGTTTTCAGAATAGTATTAAATTGTTGTTTATTATTAAATTCTAATTTAAAATTAATTACCCATATTGGAAATGCAATGTTAATAAGTACAACAATACCTCCCTATACACTCAATGAAGAGTGGCTTGAAGCTCAGTCAAAGACGCTCAAAGAGCTCAAGGCTGAAGTCGAAGGCAAAGAGCAGTTAGAGTCCTTTGCAAAAAGGATTGATGACTACTCAGATCTACATTGCCAGAAAAACCACGTCGTTGCCGATTTCTACTGGCAGACTGATAGGAATAAATATATCGCAGGATCAAACGGGACACGCTATACCTATCCTTTTGATCACGCTCGTACCTGTAGAGAAATTGGGAAAGACTTCTTTGTAAATGCAAGCGACATTGAAAAGTATGGCCAAAAATATATTGCTTCCCAGTCTCCACTCACTACAACTTATGTTGATTTCTGGAAGATGGTGATCTATAAAAATTCTCCCACAATTGTGGCCCTGAACATGTCAGAAGAAGACAAAGATGAACCAGAGCCTAGGCCTGTAGAATACTGGAAACAAAATCCAGATAAATTTGGTACAGATTGGGACAAGTGGCAAGAAATTAAAAAACTAGATCAAGGCACAAAAGCTGTAAACATCTGTTCATTTGATACCTGGACCATACTCTGCATCGATAGCAAGGTGGTAGCTGAAGATAATGAGTATGCCATAGTACAGCGCGATTTTCTTGCGATAAATAGTGATACAAAGGAAGAGAGAAAGATTTCCCAATTTCACTTTCAAAACTGGCCTGACTTTGAGGCAGGACCATCAACAGAGCTCCTTATTAAGCTCATCAAAATAGTCGATGTATCTCACCCTTCGGATCAAAAACCATTGACTGTACACTGCGCTGCTGGCATGGGCCGTGCAGGAGAGTTCATCGCAATGCGCGCGCTTATCAGAAAGGTTCAGAAGCAACTTGCAAAAGGTAAAAAGATAGATGAATGCAAGGTCAATCTGCCAAAAATCATCTACAAAATGCGCGACTGTAGAAAAGACATGGTATCAGAAAACGGTATGCTATCATGTGTCAAAGCGTTTGAGTTAACTCTTCAAAATTGTCAGAAGTAATTTAAGTGTGGGCCATCTGCTCTACTTTGCCGATACTTTAATATAAATAACTCACCTTACGCAGCCATAGCTCTTTTTTGAAGATTTCTTAATTCTTGGAAAGCCATTTGATTGTAACAGTTGAGGTACCCCGAAGAAGGAGGGAGGGGGGTTCTTTTCCCCAAAATAATCCCAATAGCAAAAATAGTGGTTATTCCGCATACCTTGGCTATTGACTGGAAGGGTTATGAATAAAATATTTTTTATTGCATGTATGGCTTTTTCTAACTTGACATATGGTGTAGAGGAGCTGAGTCGATATCAGATTATGCCGGCAGTATTAACTGATAAAGGACCCTTACACATTAAGTCAGATAAGCTTCATTACGCTCCTTGTATTTTTAATAAGAACAAGACGAGTTTAAACTGGGCTGGCTATGTTTTGAAAATAGGTCATAAGAATCTATGGGTTAATCGCTTCCAAACCCTTGTTCCATCACTTATCCCAAGTCCTCACCATTCTTCTGTGTCAGCTTGGACAGGCCTGGGAGGGTACTTCTCAAAACAGATGATAGCTGCTGGTTTTACAAGCACATTTGATCCGAAAAATCAAGCTCAGCAAAATTATTTCTGGTTTCAAGTGTATCCTCATGATGCACAAATAGTGACAAATCTACCTATTTCTATAGGAGACAAGGTTGAAATATTTGTCGCATCTCCAAAAATGAATCAATACCATATTACTTTTGGTTTACCGGATAAACATGAAGGTTTACTCGTACCTCCAGATATGACAAAATCCTCAAAGATTAAAAGAACATCTGCAAACTTCATAGTAGAGGCTCCAACAGAAGGAAAACAAGTACGTTCGCTAGCAAATTTTGGTACTATTACATTTGAGCTTTGTCTTTCACACATCTATGGCGAATTTGCAAAGCAAATCCCTCTGAATGCACTTATTCCTGTAACTATGGCAACTAAATCTAAAGTCATAAAAGCTCAGCCATCAGGTTTGGCCTATTCGCCCACCGTACCATCAAAGGTTACTTTTGATTTTAATGTGAATTGGCAACATGAATAGGTTGAGGTGGTAGCAACTTATATTAAAAAAAAATCGTGATCTCTAACTCGAAGATTAGGTGTGGGCCATCTGCTCAACTTCTACGACTTTGCCCTCTTTCGTAAGTTCGACTGAATCAATCCCTTCATAAGTCCTGATAATATTGTAGAAGGAATCTCGTTGAGCCGGTTCAAAACCAGCCTGACGGATCATTCTGAGCATGCCATTGAGATCGGTAGTATTGATGTGGTCAGTAGCCTTATGGACATTTTCTTCATGGATGGTGCCGCCAAAGTCATCAGCGCCATACTGTAGGGAGTCAATTCCTACCTGTTTTCCCTCTCCAAACCATGAAGAGGCGATATGAGGGAAATTATCCAGATAGATTCTTGAGAAGGCAATAATGCGAAAGTAGGCATCTATTCCTGCCCAGTTGTGCACACGACGTCTAAGGGCTGTTTTATTGGACTTATAGCTCCAGGGAATGAAGGAAGAAAAGCCGCTTGTTTTGTCCTGGAGCGCTCGGATCGTTTCTAAATGCTCTAAAACATCTTCAGGGGTCTCAATATGGCCATACATCATGGTGGCAGTCGTTTTAAAACCAATTTTATGGGCAGTTTCATGCACCTCAATCCAGCCATTGGGCCCTATTTTTTTAGGGGAGACACGCGTGCGTACACTTTCAGAAAGAATTTCAGCCCCGCCGCCAGGTAGAGTTCTCTGTCCTGCATCCCAAAGCGCTTTGAGAACATCATGGACAGACATGTTTGAGACTTTGGCAGCATTCCATATTTCAACAGCTGAAAAGAAATGGGGATGGATTTCGGGATATTCTTTTCGCGCAAGCTTGACTAAGGATACAAGATAGTCACAGGTGATATCTTTATGGACGCCGCCTTGAAGCAAGACCGTTGTAAGGCCTGCAGATTTGGCAAATGCAAAATGCTTCATTACCTCTTCAGGCGATTTCATGTAGGCATCTTTTGCTTTGGGCGTTCGATAAAAGGCGCAAAAGGTGCAATCAACATCACAGATATTGGTATAATTGGGATTAGAATCGAGAACGAATGAGACATAGTTTTTCGGATGGCGTTTGATACGTTCTTTTTGAGCACGTAGCTGCAGCTCTTTTAACGGTGCGAATTTGAAAAGTCTCAATCCTTCATCGAAGGGAATTCGGCTGTCAGTCATAATTATTGCAGTTATCTCATAAGATTTGTGCCATCTTCTTGAATTAATTCAAAGGAGCAACTAGCCTTTAACCACAAACTATTGAAAAATGCGCATGGATGAAAATATAGAATTGCCCCAACCTGAGGAAAAACATCATAGCCATCCTCATGAGTTTTCAAAGGCGTATTTAGCGCTTCTTGAAGATCTCAAAGCTATTGAGCTGCCCGAAAGTAAGCTTGAGAAGGCAATTGTATTCATGCGTGACGCTATTGCTCAAGGCGGAACTCCCCATTTTAAAGAGTTTTGGGAAGCGAAGAGGCTCGTTTTAGAGCTGTTTAAAGAGCACATCAATCCATCCATTCGAGTCCATCTCTGGTCGAATTATAGCGAGATTTGCCGAGAAGCTAAGAGCTTAAAAGACTTACTTGATGAACAGAGCTCTTTTGCCTGTGAACAGATTGATATGGCAGTTGCGGCTCTTGAAGAGGATATTGCGAAAATTGATGAACGGCTCAAAAGTTTGCAAGAGCCTGAGCTGTTTGTTCTCTCCGTGGCAATTGAGGCAAATAAAGACAAATACACCCATCTTCAAAAAGAGCTCAATCTCTATAACGCCCATGCTGCGCGAATATCTGCGCTGAGAAAAGAGCTGATGAGAACAGAGATTCGCCTCCGCACAAAGAATAAACTCTTTGATCGTTTAAGCGCTTTAGGTGATGTGCTCTTCCCCAAACGAAAATCTCTTATCAGGGAAGTCTCGGAGCTTTTTGAACAAGATGTCGATGCGTTTATTCAAAATACATTTATCGGCGAGCTAAAAACTGCTGAACTTTTTGACATTCGTGAAGAAATTAAGGCTCTACAGGGAATTGCAAAGGCGCTTACTCTCAATACCGAAATTTTTACCAAAACCAGAAAGCAGTTGAGCGAGTGTTGGGATAGTATTCGCGAAGTTGTTACCGAGAGAAAGAAGGCGACGCACGATCTCAAGGCTCAGCATCGTCAAAATCGAGATGAAATTGCTGTGCTCCTTCAAGATGCAGAAGCTAAAATCAGTTCAATGAACCCCGATGAAGCGCTTCAGCTTATCGATCAGATTCACGCAAAGATTCGGGCAACTCCTCTGGGACGCCAGGATGTTTTTGCCTTAAAAGATCAGATGCATGCCCTCAAATCTCGGCTCTATGCACAAAAAGATGATGAGCGAAACCGTCTAACGACTGAAAAACAGCAGCTGGAAAGAGCTCGAGTTGAAAAAGTAGAAGAGGTTTCATCCAGGCTTAAAAACCTCCTTGCCCAGATTGAGTCAAAAGAGCTTGTAGGTGTTCAAGAAGCCATTGCTGAAATTGGAAATCTGCTTTCTCAACTTGATTGTTCCAAACGGGAAAAAATGGAGTGCGACCGCCTTCTTCGTAAAGTAGAAGAGTCTTTCTCATTAGCCCAAGAAGACAAACTTCTGCATGAAGATGGAGACACAGCCCATAAAATTACTTCTATGCGTCAAGTGTTGGAAGAGCGCAAAAAGCGTCGCTCGGAAGTAAAAGCACGAATCGAGTCTCTTCGTAAGTCATCTGCTTCAAACCTCGATTTTAGCCAGGCTATGGAGGTTCAAGAAGCTATGCAGGTTGAAAGAGAAAAGCTTCAAGATCTTGAGACAGGCATTTTAGAGATCGAGCGCGCGCTAAAAAGCGGATCGACAGTTTGAAACCCCAGCTGCTTGCCCTCTTTGATCTTGATGATACTCTAGTCCAGGGCAACATGAGCGTTCGATTTGGCCTTTACTTGCTTCGAAAAAACCTATTTCCAAAAATACAGCTTCTCCATGCACTGTTCATCTACTCACTCTTTTATGCAGGTATTTTTTCCTTTGATCAGATGCAGGAAAAAGTGTTTTCTATATTGTTCAAAGGGAAGAAGGCAGATCGTGTCTATAAAGAGGCTGAAGAGTTTTGCAATTCGGTTTATGATAGTGTCGTCCGTAGCCAAATATACTCAGAATTAGAGAGCTTACGTTCGTCAGGCGCTGAAGTTATACTACTCTCTTCCTCTCCAGACTTCATTGTCAAAGCGTTTGCCAAAAAGCTGAGGATTGAGCGTTATTTTGCATCGAAGTATCTGGTCAATAGTGCAGGGGAATTCATTGCAGTAGAACCTATGAATGGGGCAGCAAAGGTGAAGCTGTTTTCTACTTTTACAAAACAACAAAAATCAATTGCCTTTTCTGATAGTTTTTCAGATCTTGAACTTTTGCAAAAAGTGGATGTGCCTGTAGCAGTACATCCTGATAGAAAGCTCCGTCGTTATGCTCAAAAGCATAAATGGCGAATTTTAGGAGAGGAAAAAGCATGCGTATAGGAGTTTTTGGCGGCACTTTTGATCCTCCCCACTTTGGTCATATCTCTTTAGTCTGCTCGATGATTGAAAAACTGCAGTTAGATCGTGTCTATATCATTCCTTCACAGATAAATCCCTTAAAGCAGACTACAAAGACCAAGAGTGATATTCGCCTGAAAATGACAAAGCTCGCCTTTCAAGATATTCCCAAAACTACCGTTTTGGATTGTGAACTTAAGCGTTCTGGGTTGAGCTATACAGTCGATACTTTGCACTGGCTCATGGACAATGATAAAGAGTTCAGACAAGCGACGCGGTTTTTGCTTGTTGGCGATGATCTCGTGCCCGATTTAGGCTCTTGGAAGAGTCCAGATGAGCTCTTTTCTCTTGCGCAATTGGTTGTTGCAAGGCGGGGAGTTGACGAGGTCTTCTCAACTTATACTATTCAAAAGATAGATAGTCCGATTATTGATATTTCTTCGACCGAAATTAGAGAGCGCTTGAAGAAGAGGCTTTACTGCGGTCATCTTGTCCCACATGCCACATTAGCACTCATTGAGGAACTACATGTCTACACAAATGCTGAAGAAAATTTGCCAGGCAATAGCTGATAAAAAGGGAATGAATATTGTCACTATTGACGTCCGCGGAGTTTCAAATATTACAGATTATTTTATCATCGCTGAAGGAAATGTGGATCGCCATGTGCAGACTCTTGCTGATGCAGTCGAAGAAATCATGGGTTATAAACCGTTTCGTGCTCAAGGGCGTGAGTATGGCGATTGGATAGTACTTGATTATCTCGATGTGTTAGTTCACCTCTTTACTCCGGAAATGAGAGAAAAGTATCAGCTCGAACAAGTTTGGAAAGCGGGTAAAATTGTCTCTGTTTCAATAGATTATGGCAAAGTGTTGAAGACATAATCGTGCTCGTGCCCGAATTATAACGTAAAAATAGAATAACTTTAATATCCTTTTAACTCGATCGGGCACGGTCACTTCGCTAAGCACGGGCACGATTGGCTGTTTTCATTAATACTCTTGGGAAAATAAAGGAATTATGAAGATCCCTCGTAAACAGTTGCTATTGATACTTACTTTATAGTATTCTTTTTCTTGCAATAACCTGCCCTGATACGAGGGATTAATGGCAAAACGACGAGTTGTTATTACTGGATTAGGAGTACTTTCTTGTTTAGGAAATGACCCTGATCTTTTTTATCAAAAGCTCCTTGCCGGTACGAGTGGAATCGGTCCAATCACGCATTTTCCTTGCGACGAGTATTCAACTCGCTTTGCAGGATATATACATGATTTTGACCCTGGCGAATATATTGATCGAAAGCAGGCGCGCCGCGTCGATCGATGTATCGCTTTTGCACTCGTAGCTGCAAAGAAAGCGCTTCAACATGCAAAAATTCCGCTCTCTAAAGAGAATGGAATTGATCCTGCACGAGCTGGTGTTATCATCGGCTCGGGCATTGGCGGCATGGGCACTTTTTTTGATAATTGCGCCGTTTTGCTTGAGAAGGGGCCGAACCGCGTCTCTCCCTTTCTTATTCCCTATATTCTCACCGATATGAGCAGCGGGCTGCTTGCGCAGGATATGGGCTTTATGGGGCCAAACTATTCAGTTTCCTCTGCCTGTGCAACAAGCAATCACGCAATCCTTGCAGCTTTACGCCATATTCAATATGGCGAGGCCGATTTGATGGTGTGTGGAGGCGTTGAAGCGCCTATTTCACCCATTGGTCTTGCAGGGTTTTGCGCTGTTAAAGCGCTCTCAGAACGTAATGACGATCCAAAGGCTGCATCCCGTCCATGGGATAAGGGCCGTGATGGATTTGTCATGGGTGAAGGGGGAGGTATTTTAGTTCTGGAAAGCTATGAGCATGCAGTCAAGCGTGGAGCTCCTATCCTAGCTGAAATTTTAGGTGGAGCTGCCAGTGGTGATGCTTATCACATGACCGAGCCAAGGCCTGATGGAAAGGGCGTTGCCCTTTGTATACAGAATGCTTTGAAAGATGCCGGTGTGCGTGAAGATCAAATTGGCTATATCAATGCCCATGCGACATCGACACCGCTCGGGGATATGCCTGAGATTTCAGCGATCCTGCAGGTAATCAAACATCCTGAAAAAGTTGCCATTAACGCGACGAAGTCCATGATTGGACATTCATTGGGTGCTGCAGGTGGTATTGAGGCTGTTGCAACGGTACAAGCCTTGTTGACCGGCCTCATTCATCCGACAATTAATTTGACGGATCCTGAAAATTTACCATTCATCGTTCCGACACAAGCGCTCAAGCTTTCCGTTGATTATGCTATTTCAAACTCATTCGGCTTTGGCGGGCATAATGCATGCGTCGTCTTTGGCCGTGTTACTAAATGAGGCAGATCCATGCTCCTTGAGCATTCCTATGGCGTTGTGCCATTGAAAAGAAAAGATGGTGTTTGGAAGGTATTTCTTATCCAACACAAAAACGGCCATTGGTCCTTGCCGAAAGGCAGGCCTGAAGGTATCGAAGGTCCGCTGGGCACTGCCGAGCGGGAGCTTGAAGAAGAGACTGGGTTGTATGTATCAAAGTGGCTGACCAAGTATCCGCTCTTTGAACATTACCGGTTTTCAAGATCGGGCCAAGTCGTTGACAAGACAGTAAGTTATTATCCAGCAATTGTGGATGGTAAAGAGGCGCTTCAGCTTGACGAAGTTCAAAGCGGAGCGTGGCTGGATTTTGACGAAGCGTCCCTTCGAGCGACTTTTGGAGAGGTTAAGCAAGTAATTGCAGGAACTAAGAAGGTTATCGAAGAGCTTGATCCTGTCGATTATCAAGAATAAAATGTGTTAATAGAAGCCTGCTCGTCCTGAGCAGGCTTTCTTTTTGTTTCTATTGGCTTTCGCTATAGTTAATATTCTTACGTGGTCTCAGTTGGCGTCCAGATGTATCAGGGGTATAATCTTTCTCAGCATTGAATTCTTTTTTGGGTTTAATCTTCTGCTCTTCTTCAATTGAAGGGGGCAGCATTGGAATAGCGGGGGTTTGTTTCTTTTGAGACTCGGTTAGTTTATGTTGAGCTGAATGAACAATTTTACTGAAATCGAGTTTGTGGTCACGGAGTTTTGGCCAAGCATGCGTGTATGTGTTGAAGTTTTCTACGACGTTTCTACATGTCTCTTTAATTTTAGTAAGCTCTTCTTGCTTTTCGTGGTTTGCTATGATGATGGTGATGATCATCTCTTTGATATTGTTGGTCGTGTCGGAGGTCTTTTCCTGTGCCGATCTGAATTCATCAGAGTAGGGATTTCTGCAACATCCTAAAGTCGCACATAATAGACGTCTTCCGAAAGAGGGAGGGGCAACAAATTTATACTCCTGATTCAAGGCACCTTCATAGTCCCAGTTTTTTACATCAGACAGCTGCTCAAGAGTTGTTTTAGGAT
The DNA here is from genome assembly GCA_013285825.1 of Bacteroidota bacterium. Classification (GTDB taxonomy): domain Bacteria; phylum Chlamydiota; class Chlamydiia; order Chlamydiales; family FEN-1388; genus JABDGV01. The sequence continues at coordinate 36,760 of JABDGV010000006.1, read as the reverse complement.
CGAAAGTGGGTTTGGTTATTGACATAGTCTCTACTCTCATTTAGGGCTTGTTGGAAAAAGTCAAACAAGTGAACTCTATCACCCTAAACGAAAATTCTGCAATCGCTAATCAATTAATTATTTTTCTTATCAACCAATGAAAGTTGCTTTAAGCCAGGCAGCTTTTTGAAGAGCAGTTCGACCTTTTCATCAACTGTATTTGTGTTTCTTATCTCGTCGAATTCTCTGTTATTTTCATTACATGCATTAGTTGAGAGATTGGTAATAGCATCAATATCAATGAGGTATTGCCATGTCCACTCACTCATAAATGCATTGAAGTTCTTTGTAACGTTTTTACAGAGGTCTACTGCTGCTGTATCATTCTTTGAAGATATCAGCTTATGGAATAAGATTTTTGTGAGATTTGCTGAAGTTGTTGATGCATTGCGCTGTGCCCTATGATAATCAGGTGAGTAGGCATCAAAACAGGTGACTGTAAGACAACAGCAGAGATACTCTAGATAGCTTGGAGAGGAGACAAATTCATATTTCTTTGAAAGTACACTTCCTTCCGGCCAAGGTTCAGCCAATTTATCAAGGACGTCGTATCGGTCATAGGATTCTGTATTGTTTACTTGCATATAAATTACTTCTTTGTTTTGTATAATTTACAATATTAAAAGTAATTTAATCAATTATAATTAATTTGTTTAAAAATCCATTCTTTCAAGTTTTGTAATCATGCTGTTAAAAACAAAGTCGAGCCGTTTCTCGAGAGGGCTTAATTTTTCTTTCACCTTTTTCCAGTTGGTTCCAGAGTCGGGGAAAAATTTTTCATAGGCTTCAACATCAACATCGTCTGGACCATAGTAGGGATGAAACATTGATAACAGGACTGCGCCTTCTCCGACCTTTGAGATGACTACTGCATTTTCTTCTTGTGTTGTCTTTTTATGGCGGAGAAGTTCTGAGGGGAGATAGCGAACGAGAACTTTTACTTTGTCCGTTTCATCCGAGTCTAGTTTCATTTTTTTAAAAGGCAGTAGCTCTGAAGGTTCATCCTTTATGAAGCTTCCTCCGCCGCTTAAGTAAAATGAGCACTCATTTTTTTTATCATCGGTCACACGAATAGCATCGGAAAAATAGCCCGGCGTGTACTTACTTCCTGGAAGTGGGCAGAGAGGGCCTTTGGAAGTCCATGGGCAGAGATTTAAGTTGGTTGTTTTGACAACCCGCTTTCGAATTTCGCTCTCTTCTTGACGAAAGTCGTTATAATCTCTTTTTGCAGTCACCCAATAGGCAGATCCGCAAGTCAAAAAGCCTCGACCCCCTACATTAAAGAACTCTTCTTTCAAAAACGTTGTCTCAGTATTGGTAAAGACCTTGTCGAATGATGAACTTTCCCCAGCAGGAATGACAAGAAGGGTCTCTTTCGGGTTCGCTTTTTTTAGGCGCTCGATCAGTTTTTCTCCTGGAACTTGGCTCACCTCCCACATCTGTTCTCTAAGCAAGTTGAGTTGCTTAAACAATTCGGTCATCTTGTCGATGTTTGCGTAGTAGGGCCCAAAATGCTCATTGATTTCATGGCCTGAATAGATAATGACCTGTTTGATAGGGGAGCACTTCATGAGCATTTTCCTTTATTCCAGATTTGTGCAAGAGCGATAGCAAGGACAATTTTACATAGATCGGAGAGTACGAAAAAGAGAACGCCATGCACAAAAGCTGTCCAGCCATCAAAGAAGAGGGTTAGTCCGAGAAATCCAAGCGCATAGATGATAAGGTGGCCGATACAGAGTGCTAAAAAGGGAGATGTGCGTTTAACTAGAGATGCTGAGACATAAGCACAGATGGGAAAGCCGACTAAATATCCAGCCCCTTTGCCCAAAATCCATAACGGGTTGGAAACGCCTGCAAAAACGGGTACTCCCATCGTTGCGCAGGCGAGGTAGGCAAGAGTTGAGAGAAGTGCTTGCTTTGGAGTTTGGGTGAGGGCAAGAAAAGAGATCGCAAGAGTTTGCAAGGTAAAAGCTACAGGAAAAAAGGGGACTCGAATGAGCGATCCTACTATAATCAGCGAGCAGCCAAAAGCTATGGGATAGAGGGCGCTTAAGGAAGAGGCTCTTTTTGTTACAGAATCCATTGTTTTGCATCCTTTGTTAATGAATAACCACTGTACTTTACTTGGATCGTCAAAAAAACAGCAACATTTTGATTTTATAAACTATAAAGTAGTTTATAAAAATTGCTTTCTAGGTTAAAACCAATTCTGGAATCACTGGTGTGTTGAAATGGTTGAAGTGCTCTTTGGAAATAAAACGGTTCAAAAGATTCTGATCTTTCTCTTCGTCAATGGCAAGTGCTATGGCACCCAGCTGCATAAGCTCTTAAAAACCCCTTTAACTCCGATTCAAAAATCGCTTCTTCGACTTGAAAAGGGAGGGCTTATCTTAAGCTATTACGAAGGTAAGACTCGGCTCTACCATTTTAATCCCGCATTTCCTCTTCTCGACGAGCTCAAAATTCTCTTAAAGAAGGCATACACCCTTATGCCTGCGGGAGAAAAGCGGAGCTACTATGTGGCGCCTGAGTCACCAAACCTTTTATCCCCTTCAAAAGTAGTTTTTGCTTTGTGGAAGAGGCTCAATTCTCTTCATCACTTGACCTTTCATGCTAAGACGAAATCGCAGAGCGAGAGTATCGAATCGAAGTGCGATGTACACATTGTGAAAGAAGATAATGCCCTTGTATTTCATGAGAAGGGGATTCATAAGAATAGACAAGGTGAAGAAATTGCTTTTAGTAATGTTTTCAGATGGACTCTTGATAAAGAGGCAGGGCTTATTTCCTTAGAGCATCTCCGGCATGGTCTCAAATCTCCTGTATTTCTTTTTCACCTATCGCCTACTGGTAATCACTCTCTTGCTTCTGTCGAATCTCATGAGTGCGGCCAGGACAGCTATTTCGGGCAGATTTTTTTTGATCAAAAAAAAGTACATCTCAATATTCGCGTGATTGGGCCTAAAAAAAATGAGGAGATCGATTATTACTATTCTTGATAGGAGTGTTGATTATGACATCTTTAAATAGCACCGAAGTAGTTTTAAGAGTGCTTGTTAAAACTACACTTGAGCAACTTTTAGAGAGATGGGACGAAATGTACATGCCTCAGATTCAATCTGGGCAGTTTCAAGCTATTGAGAAAGTGCATTCCATATCAGCCAATACCTTTGAGGACATAGCGAACTATTTGGTCAGCGTTGGAAAAAACTGCAAAATGTATCGAAAAAACCTTGATACAATCCTTTTTATCTCCGGAATTGCTTGTGGAGGCAGAGCTGTATACGAAATAATTCAAGGGCTTAAAAACAAGACTGCTACTGATAAAGAGATTGGTACAGTTTTTTGGTATATGGTAGGAGCAGGAGTGCTGCTTATAGCAAGTGGTAAACTTAAAGTTTAGCATTTGAAAAATAAGAATGGGCCAGGTGGGGAAGGAGGCATATGTGGGATTTGTAGAGCGATTGCAAGAAATAACAAATTCATCAAATATCTGTTTTCTGCAGCCATTAGAAATATCCATACCGCCTGAAAAGACATCTGGGTACTTGGCAAGCTTGGTCAACAGGGTCTATGATCTATTTTTCTATTGTTTTGACAAATACGATATTTCACCTGAGGAGCTAATGAGAAATCCGAAAAAAATTGATCAGTTCATTGGGGTCACAGCTGGGCTTGTATCGTTGTATATGGTGTATCGAGGGATTAAAGAGATTGTTTATATTAATCGAGATGGATCGGCATGCCGTATTTGTAAAAGCATCTGTTATATTGTAGCTGGCGGAATTTCGTGTATGGCAAGTTTTGCTGCCTTTAATCTTCCAGAAAAAGCTGTTTAGGATTTAAATTGCTTAGATTTTTTCGCTTATATTAATATATTAAAATTAAAAAACGATTTTTATTAATGCTATCTAATCTTACAAGCGTTCTAGATAATGCTTTTGAAGTTGTCCAGAATAGAGCGCCGAGTGTTCTTCAAAGTATGTCCCGCGTGCCACCCCCAATTCCTAAAGGCACCATTGTTGGAGTTGGTGGCTTGGGAATTGTTACAATTGTAAAAGGTAATCATTCCCTTTGTTGTATGGTTCGTGATGCAGGAACAGCGTTTGTCGAAGTTATTGATGGGTTAATACATCATGATCTGTGTGATAGAGTGGGCTCCCTTGTATCTTCTTTTTTTAACGCTTCATGCCACGCTCTTGAATCGTACTGCAGTTATGCAGGATTTTACCTCGCTAAAAATTATTCGAAAGAATTGACTAACGAAGCAATGCTTTTTAATTTTACAGACGTAATTGATAATGCTGTTAAAGTTATTTCGGATAAAGTATCGAGTATTCTTCCAAGCGTGTCCTATGTGCCACCCCCAATCCTGTTTGGAGTAGGATGCTTGGCAATTGGAATGGTTGTTAAAGGGAATTATTCCCTTTATTGCATGGCTACTTCTGGAGGCGAAGCGATTGTCGAGGTTATTAAGGGGATAAGAGGGGGCGATATGAGGGATAGAGTGGATACAATCGCATCTTCCTTTTTTAACGCTTCATTCTATGCTCTTGACGCATACTGCAGTTATGCTGGATTTCAAGTCACAGCAAGTTATTTTATAAAAAAAGTTAAAGAAATAACGTTGTCAAAATGAATAAGAGTGAAGATTGCCTCTTCTGCCGATTTGCAAGCGGGCAAAAGCCTGCCGAGATCATCGATCGCTTTACCCACTGCTTTGTCATGAAAGACTCTTTTCCCGTCTCTTTAGGACATCTTCTCATTATCCCTAATGAGCATACGGACAACTGGTTTACTGCTTCAGAGGAAGTGCAGACCGAAATGATGCATGTTCTTACCCTCATGAAGCAGCGCTTGGATAAAGAGTTTCATCCTGATGGCTATAACGTTGGATTAAACTGCGGCAAAGCTGCGGGTCAGACTGTGATGCATTTGCATATGCATCTGATTCCTCGGTATTTGGGTGATATTGTGGATCCGAGAGGGGGAGTTCGAGGCGTCATCCCCTCTAAACAGAAATATTAGCCATGAAAAACTTTTGTCCCTGTGGAAGCTCCAAGGAGTACAAGCGATGCTGCAGAATTTTACATGAGGGAGCCTTGCCTGAAAATCCTCTGCAGCTCATGCGCTCTCGCTACGTGGCGTATGTTCTGCAAAAGGCTGCCTATATCATTGCTACGACCCATCCTCTCAATCCTCAGTATAAAAAGAACATAGAGGAGTGGACAAAAGAGATCTTGCAGTTTTGCAAAAGCGCTCGATTCAAAAAACTGGAGATTATTAATTTTATTGATGGGGAAAAAGAGGGCTACGTCACCTTCACGGCCCATCTTGAAATCGATGGACAAGATGCCACATTCACCGAAAAAAGCCGGTTTGAAAAGGTGGATGGCAGATGGCTCTATCTTTCGGGAGATATTTCCGGCTCTACCTGAAATTAATCTTTTCTATTATATTGAATTTTGATTTGAAAGAGGTTTTATGGCAAAGATACCAAAGATTTTAGCGTTTGCTGGCAGTTTGAGACGTGATTCTTATAACAAGAAGCTTGTAAAGATTGCTGTAAAAGGGGCTGAAGAGGCCGGCGCTCAGGTGACCTTGATTGATTTAAAGGATTATCCGCTTCCTGTCTATGATCAAGATATTGAGGATTCAACAGGTATTCCTGAGAATGCTTTGAAGCTGAAAAAGCTGATGCTCGACAATGACGGCTTTTTGATTTCGGATCCAGAATATAACAGCTCTATGTCGGCTGCGTTCAAGAACGTGATCGACTGGGTGTCTCGTCCTGCATCAAAGGAAGAAAAGTACCTTTGCGCCTTTATCGATAAGGTAGTTGTCCTTATGAGCGCCTCTCCAGGCAATTTGGGCGGCCTTCGCGGCTTAGTTCACGTTCGAGCCATGTTTGGAAATATCTTCAGCCTTGTTTTGCCAAAGCAAAAATGCATCAACAATGCGATGGAAGCGTTTGATGTAGGCGGCAACCTCAAAGATCCCAAGCAGCAAAAAGAGGTGATGGATTTAGGCAAGGGGCTTGCCGAGTTTTTGAAAAAGTGAGATCTTAAGATTTTATAGGTTTCGAATGAGTCTATTGTGGTATCGTTATTCCATTTAAAAATGGGTATGGCATGTCCAGTGAAATTAATTTGAATGATTTAATAACCAAGGGTTCAATTACTGCTGAAAGCTATCAAACTGCAATCGAACAATTGACTTCTGTATCAAATGGGGCAAAGTCCTTCTTTAAAGAGAAGCCAGCTTGCTCTCAGGATCTCATGCACTATCTAACCTGCTGCATGGTTAAAGGTTCAAAATATGACTCACAGAAGATAGAGAAAAAAATTACTGAAATCAAAAAGCATCTCTATACCGCTCTAGCAATATCACAATCAAATTATTTATTTACTAGTTGTCTCGTTGTTTGTGCTGGGGCAGTAGAAAGTGTTAATCACTTTCTTTGGAATAAAAAAATTACAAATGTTCCAGAGATTGACTTAGGTTTGATTCTGCGCGAAGTGACAGACAACGTTAGAGCAAAATCAACATAGTTCTAATTTGATTAGGCGGGTATGATGAACTGATCTTAGAGCATATTGCTACACTCGCTTCGCTTTTTCCAATGTCAATATGCCGATGGTAGCGAGGATTGTGCTGCAGCCGTTAGCTACAAACTTTCGCCTTTATGCGAGAATAATTGACAAACACACTTCTCATTTACGCTAATTCTTTTAATCAATTAATTATTTTAAATATAAACTATTTAATTAAAAGTGATTTTTTATATAATCGTCATTTCTAAAAGGAAAATAATGAAAAAAACTATTATACATAATTCTTTAAAAACTCAAGAGAGTTATGAGGCTTCTGTACAGCAAATAATTGAGCTATCAAATGGGACTGAATCGATTCAATCGTTCTTTGAAGAAGAGCCATCCCTTTGTGAGAGACTCACTAGGTTCTTAACGTGCTGCTGTATAAAAAATCATATATATAACCCGCAAAAGATTGAAAAAAAAGTTTCTGAGATTAAAACGCATCTATCTATTGCTCAAAAGGAGTCACAGAATTTAGAGAACAGTAGTGATTTTTTTGATCTCTGCGCAGGGGTTGTTAAGAATGTTAACAAATTTATTCAAGATAGAAAATTCCAAGATAAAAAATTCCAAGACATTCCAGAAATTGACTTTTCTAAGATTGTAAAAGAGTCAATTAAACAAACCACTGAAAAGCCGCACGCTTCCCTAAAATTTGAACAGTTCATTCAAGGCGTTAAAAAAGGCTTTGAGGGTGTAGGTAATAAAATTAAGGGATTATTCTGGACCAAACAACCAATAAAAGTCGTACATGAAGAAGTATCTAAAAAGCTGACACTCGAAGAACAGAAATCATTCTTATTGAGTGAACTTGACAACTTATCGGGTGAGCTGTCTCTTGGGTTACTTCAATTCCCTTTCGACATAGCTGTGTCGCATACCAAAACTGAGGTAAAGGATATAAAGAGTTGGGATGAGTTAAAAGAATTTTTAGAATTGGTTCTTGGGAGTGTTCCTAATTATAAGGGATATCTCGATCAATCCCAGCACCATATCATCGATAAATATTCGACACGGATCGAACAATTTATACAAAAACAAAGCGGGCAATAGCCTTAGATTAATCAAGCCTATGTTTGAAAACTAGCTTGCAGATGACAGGTTTTTGGGGTTTAATCGTAGGAAAATTTACATTTTTTACTCCTTGAAATAAAATAGTTTATTTTGTTATAATCAATCAATTAAAAAGGAAACTAATGAGAACTGCTACTACAAAAGATTATTTAAACAATCAAGAAAGTTATGAGACTTCTCTAGAGCAAATATATAAGCTATCAGAAGGGGCTGAATCGATTCGATCGTTCTTTGAAGAAGAGCCCGCCCTTTGTGAGAAATTCGCTAGGCTCCTAACGTGTGACAGTATAAAAAATCCTATATATGACCCATCAATGATTGAAAAAAAAGTTTCTGAGATTAAAAAGAATCTATCTAATGCTTGGCAGGAGTCAGAGAAGGAGAAGGCAGAACTTAGATCGCATATTCATAAGCTCTGTGAAGGGGTTGCTAAGAAGGTTAACAATTTTATTCAAGATCAAAAACTCAAAGATAAAAAATTCCAAGACATTGCAGAAATTGACTTTTCTAGGATTGAAAATGAGTCAATTAAACAACTCAATCAAACGCAGGCCCCTGTCCTAATTGACGAACAGGACTCTGTCCCAATTGACGAAAAGGTTGATCAGAGCCCAAAGGTAGAGATTCCAAGTAGCAATCAGAGCCAAATCAAGGTAGAGAATCCAAGTATCAAAAAGCAGGACTCTGTGCCACAGCTCCAAAAGATTACTCAAGGCTTAAAACAACGTATTGGGAATAGTAGTATAGTTCAGGGCGCAAGTAATATATTGAAGGGACTAGTCAAGCCCAAACAACCTACCTCCGTCACGCCCAATCAACCTACCCAAGTCACGCCCAATCAACCTACCAAAGTCATAAGTAAAGAGCTCCAAGAACAGATAGATAGAGTTTCGAAAGAGATCGACACTTGTTTCTCGAAAGGGCTGGGTTCTCATGATGTTGCTTCGAATCTCAAATCTAGCCTGAATGAGGTAAATAGTCAGAATTCTTTAAAAGCATACTTGGTGGATCTTCAAGAGACCTATACTATAATGAGGAATTGTATCAATGACCCCTTCAAGAACAGCTACTACGATGCATTTTTGGAATGGATCGAAAAATTTTTACAAGAACAAAGCGGGCAATCACAAAGCGGGCAATCACAAAGCGGGCAATTGCAAAGCGTTCAAAAAACTAGTGATTAATCAAGCCGATGTTTGAAGAACCAGGTAGCGCCAGATAGCGTAAAGAGGGCAATGATGGCCATAGGCCATGCATTGCTCCAGACAGCATCAAAGGGCATGGCTTTTAGAAATGAGGCCTTGGTGATTACGATGAAATAGCGCAACGGGATGATATAGGTAAATGTTTGAAGCCATTCGGGCATGTTTTCGATAGGTGTTGCATAGCCAGAAAGGGAGATCGATGGGCTCATAAAGATGAATGAGCCGAGCATAGCCTGCTGCTGCGTTGAGCAGAGCGATGAGATAAAGAGGCCAAAGCCAACGATCGATAGAATAAAGATGAGCATTCCGAAATAGAGGTTGAGAAGAGAGCCGGTAAAGGGCACTCCAAACAAGTTAATACCTACCAATAAAATTAAAGATCCTGCGCACATTGCTATGATGACAGCAGGAATAGTTTTTCCAATAAGAATTTCAATTGGCGACATAGGCGAGACTAACACCTGATCAAAGGTGCCTAATTCTCGCTCTCGGGCAATAGACATAGCGGTGATGACAATCGTTTCAACCATGGTAAGAATGCCGCAGAGGCTGGGAACGTTAAACCAGTAGTAGAGAAGATTTGGGTTGTACCAGTTTCTCGGCTCAATCTGCACCGGCTGCTCTTTAATCCCAATATTGGCCTTTAAATCATTATTGAACTGCTGAATAATACTTGCAGCGTACCCTGCAACAATTTGGGTGGTGTTCGACCTCCTTCCATCGAGGATGAGCTGTACTGTTGCTGGAAGCTTTGCATCGACAAGCCGTGAAAACTGCTCATCGATAGAAAGCACCATGAAGCCTCTCTTATTATCTATGAAATCTTTAATAGCCGTTTCAGAAGGAAGAAAGGTGATATCGGTAATGGTTGGCGATCCTCTAAAGCGCTGTACCAGCTCATACGCCTGCTTTCCACTATCAAGGTTCACAATGCCCATAGAGACATGAGTCACGTCAAGGGTTGCTGCAAAGGCGAAAACAAACAACTGCATAATGGGAGGAACGATCAAGACAATACGGCTCTTTTTATCCCTTAAAATAGCGAGGAATTCTTTGTAGATAAGTGCCCGAATCCGATGAAACATTACTCAAGCCTCCTGCTAGAAATTTTCGCTGTGATTAAAAAGAAAGCGGTTCCTATTAACAAGATCATGGCGATATCGATCACAAAAAGCGACCAGACATTTCCAACTAAAAAGAGCGTTTGAAGGGCTGATACGAAATAGCGCGGGGCAAGTATGTAGGTAACGTACTGGATAATCTTGGGCATGCTGGTTATTTCAAAAATGAAGCCGGAAAGCATAAAGGCTGGAAGAAAGGCGGTAAACATCGAAATCTGTCCTGCGACAAATTGGTTTTTGGAAACGGTTGAGATGAACAGGCCCATGCCAAGAGAGGAGAAGAGAAAGCAGGAGGCGACAATGCTAAAGGCAATTAACGAACCGCGAAAAGGCACTTCATAAAAAAAGATGGCCACAACCATACACATAATCATGGTGAGCCATCCCAAAATAAAGTAGGGGATAAGCTTTCCAATAATGATCTCAGTAATCGTCACTTTGGTTGAAAGAAGAGCCTCCATGGTACCCCGTTCCCATTCACGCGCAACGACAAGTGCTGTAAGCATGGTGCCAATAAGCGCCATAATAATGGCTAAAGATCCAGGAATAAGGAAGTTTCGGCTCTCCAGCTCTTCGTTGTACCAGTAGCGAGACGCTATTGAGACGGGAGCTAAACCCGCGATGTTGTTGCTGCTCTGTTGGATGGAGAGCCACGATTGAAAAGCGCCATTGACATAGTTTTGGACAAAGCTTGCAGTATTAGGTTCCGATCCATCAGCAATCACCTGGATGGGAGCGATTTTATCTGTTCCATAGCGAAAAGCGGAAAAATAGGTGGGGACAACAACGACTCCTCGAATCTTGCCGCGTACGATCAGCGGTTCAAATTCTTTAAGGCTCTTGCCGAAATGTACTTCAAAATAGGGAGAGTTTATAAGGGAGCGAGCAAAGTCTTGCGCATCGGGAGAGGTGTCTTCAAGCACAAGGCCAATTCTTAAGTGGTCGAGATCGAGAGAGACTCCAAATCCATAAACAAAGAGCAGGATGAGGGGAAGGACAACGCTGATAAGGAAGCTTGAGGGGTCGCGTCGAATCTGGTGAAACTCTTTGATGATCAGAGCTTTAATTCTACGAGGAGACATTATTTCTCTCCTTATCATACTGCTCAATAAGCCCTACAAAGGCATCTTCAAGAGTTGGAAAGGGGATTTGAGGAGTTGCAGCTTTCTCTTTTAAGTCGTCTGGGGTTCCCAGGGCAATCATTTTGGATTGGTAGATGAGGGCGATTCGGTCGCAATACTCCGCTTCATCCATAAAGTGGGTTGTGACCATCACCGTCATTCCGCGTTGCACTAAGCCGTTAATATGGCTCCAGAACTCTCTTCGAGTTATTGGATCAACGCCTGAGGTTGGCTCATCAAGAAACAGCACTTTGGGCCTATGCATGATAGCGCAGGAGAGGGCTAAGCGCTGCTTAAAGCCTAAAGGAAGCGTTTCGGCGGATTGGTGAAGATAGGGCTGGAGGTGAAAGGTCTCGATCATCTGATCGATGGCATCCTTCTGCTCTTTGCCAAAGAGGTTATAGGCACCGGAGAAGAACTGCATGTTTTGAAGGACGCTTAAATTCCCATAGAGGGAAAACTTCTGCGCCATATAGCCGATCTGGGCTCGTGCTTCTCCGGGTGCTTTTTGGAGGCTTACACCATTGACAAAGGATGTTCCCAATGTGGGTTTAAGCAGTCCGCAGAGCATTTTAAAGGTCGTCGACTTACCAGCTCCATTGGGTCCTAATAGACCAAAGATTTCTCCTGCTTGTATTTTGAAGGTGATATCTTGTGCTGCGGTGAATGATCCAAACCGTTTGGTAAGCCCTTCAGCTTCGACAAGTATATCACGGGATGTCTCTATTTTGATTGTTTTAGCAAGCTTTGAGGCCTCTTTAGGTGCTCCGCCAAGGATATCGATAAAGGCATCTTCAAAACGCGGCTTAGTGGGAACTATCTTGAATGGGACTTGAGGGGGTGTTTTCTTATCTTTGACCACGAGGCGCACATCTTTGCCTTGGATCGTTCCATCGATAACAGATGGGTGGGCCATGATATCTTCTAAAATCTGCCGCTTATTCTCATGGATGTCGGTGATAAGATAGGCGCGCTCTTCGACCCGTTCAGTAAGTTTATGCGTGGGACCATAAAAAAGGAGGTTTCCTTCGCTTAAGAGCAAGATGGTCTCGCATTTTTCCGCTTCATCGAGATAGGCAGTGCTCCAGACAACCGATATATCTTCTTTAAGGAGATCCTGAACCATTTTCCAAAGTTCGCGGCGAGAGATGGGATCGACACCGACGCTTGGCTCATCAAGTAAGAGCAGCTGAGGTTTTCGAACAAGAGTGCAGGCAAGGCCAAGCTTTTGCTTCATACCGCCAGAGAGAGCGCCCGCTAAACGGTCCGTAAAGGGTTGAAGTCTTGTAAATCCAAGCAGCCTCTTAAACGCCTCTTCTCGCTCTTCACCAAGGACTCCTTGGATGTCTGCGTAGAGGTTTAAATTCTGCATGACCGTCAAATCCTCGTAGAGGCCAAACTTTTGCGGCATGTAGCTGATCAGGTTTGTGATATTGCTTGGATCGCCTCTAGTATTGAAGCCGCCAACTAAGATATCGCCAGATGTGGGAACAAGCAGACTTGCAATCAGGCGAATGAGGGTTGTCTTACCAGAGCCGTCAGGACCGACTAATCCAATGAGCTTTCCTTTAGGAATGGTTGCTTGAATATTTTTAAGGGCTGTAAAGAGATCAAATTTTTTGGAGACATCGTTGATTTCTACCAGAGCACTGTTCAAGGGGCATCCCCATTACTAAGAGGCTCGTCAGAATCTACAGGCACTTCAATAATAAGAAGATCTTGATCATCTTGATCATCTTGGTCGTCTTCGTCTTCTTGGTCGTCTTGATCATCAGATGGATCAGCTGTCTCTTCTCCTTCGTCAGATATGGGCTTTTCGAGTTTAAGCTCGACAGTGACAGGCATGCCCTGTTTGAGGAAGTGGTCTGGGTTCGAGGCATAGACACGAATACGGTAGACAAGGTCTGTGCGGAGTGTCGAAGTCTGTACGGTTTTAGGAGTAAATTCTGCAACAGGGGAGATAAAGCCTATTTGGCCCTTATAGGTTTTTCCGCCCGGTGTATCGGTTATGATTGTTGCCTCCATCCCAGGATAGATGAGGCCAAGCTCAGGCTCTGAGACATAGGCACGAACCCAGACAGGGGAGAGGACTGAGAGGGTATAGATAGGGTCTGCGGCATTGACGATTGCTCCCGGCTCTTGAATTCGGGTGAGTATGGTTCCTTCGGTCGGGGCAAAGATTTGCGTATCGTTGAGGTTTGTTAATGCGGTGGCAAGAACGGTTTCAGCTTGATTGAGTTGAGCTAAGGCTATATCACGGGAAGAGAGGGCATCGGTGTAGTTTTCATCTGATATCGCTCCCGTGCCTCGAAGTTTTTCACGACGCTCAAGAATGATTTCTGCATTTGCCAGTTGAAACTTTGCCAAAGTGATTGACGCTTTTGCTTCATTGACCTGGTCGATATAGGGCTCTTTGTCGAGAGTGGACATGAAGGAGCCAGTCTTGACTAGATCTCCCTCTTCAAATGGCATCTCTTGAATGCGGCCAGGAACGCGAAAACCGAGCTGTACCTCTCGAACATCGACGTTTCCATAGAGTGTTATGTACTTTTTGGTTGTCCCATGACGAAAGTACATGCAGGAGAATAAGATTAGAATGAGTGCAACGGGGATGATGATCAGAGCTATTTTTTTCTTAAGCATGTAACTGTATTTGATTAACCATAATGGCTACTTATAGTTCCTTTTGCAAAACTCGGGCAATAATTTTTTTAAACAATATTAGCCATCGTACAAAAGGCGCCCTTAGAGTTTTGTGTTTATGACCCAAAACTCTAAGGTGCTAAAAACTAACTTTCAGTGAGTGCGTCCTGAATAAATTTCGGTAAAACAAATGCTGCTTTATGAAGAGCAGGTGTGTAGTACTTCAATTCTCCAGAGATGTTTTGGAAGCGATCTTCAAGAACTTCTAAAGGAACTTCTCGGTTTGAAATATCATCCGATGCCCAACCCATAGCCATAAAGCCGCCCACATATGTTGGTATTACGCTTAGGTAAAATCCAACGTCTTGGAAGGAGAGCAGTCGGCTGTTATATGTGCTTTGGAGCTCTTCTCTTTGAAGGAAGGGAACGCCGTTTTGGTTTACAAAGATACCGCCTGGAGTGAGGATGTCATGGCAGTCTGAATAAAACTCAGGAGTAAAGAGAACAGCGCCAGGACCAATTGGATCAGTTGAGTCGCAGATGATTACATCAAAGAGTTCATCTGTCTCTTTAACAAACGTACAGCCATCTTCAATGATCACATCAAGACGTGGATCGTTATATGCACCCTGAGCTATAGAGCCGAGGTGTTTTTTCGAAAAGGTAACTACTGAACCATCGATTTCGCAGAGCACGACTCGTTCAACTGTATTGTGTTTGAGAACCTCTCGAGCAATACCGAAATCGCCGCCGCCAATGATGAGCACATTTCTCGCATTTCCATGAGCAAGAAGGGGAACATGGGTCATCATCTCGTGGTAGACATATTCATCTTTTTCCGTGACTTGGATCACGCCATCGAGAACGAGTACGTTGCCAAAGGTTTTGTTGTAAAAGATGGCAAGGTCTTGATGCTCTGTTTTTTCTTCATAGAGCATCTTATCTACTCGAAATGTCTGTCTCCAATCATTATGGAGCGTTTCTGTGCACCATTCTTTCGCCTGTACTGCCGAGTTCATAGCGAAGGCTATAGTTACCAAGCCTAATGTTGATAATAGTTTCATATGTATGTTCCTTAGTGTGTTTGTCGCACGGAGTTAAATTTGTAGGGACAAATTGCATTTTTTGCCAGAGAATCAATATTCTTAAAGTCCTCAAAAATAAGGTTGATATGCGATTCTACACACATCTTTTCTCTATTTTCTTCTTTGTACTCTCTGGAAGTTGTTTTGCCGATGCATCACTTCCTCCTCATCAATCAATTGCGGAGTACACAGCTCAAAAAGATGTTGATGTACTCCTTCTTTTGATGCAGAAGCGGCTTTCAGTGATGCATGAAGTTTCCCGCATCAAATGGAATTTGCAGCTTCCAATTGAAGATCGAGTGCGAGAAGGGCAGATATTGAATGACTTATGCATCCAATGCCAGAAGTATACTCTTGACCAAGCCTTTGTTCGAAACTTCTTTCAGGCACAGATGGAGGCTGCAAAAGCCATTCAAAGCAGTGATTTTGCCCTTTGGAGTTCAATTTCAAATGTACATCATGAAGCTGTTTTGGACTTGAAACTAGATATTCGCCCCTACCTTGATGGGATTACTAAAGAGCTTATTGAAGCCATTGCACGGATCTATCCGATAGTTGCAAATGGAACTCTTTCTCAATATCTGACCAATGACACACTCTCTAGTCGATATGTCGATCAGATCGATGAAAATATTTGGAAAATTGCTCTGTCATGTTTCTAAATCGCATCTGGCTTTTTTTGATAGTTAGATAAGTACTTAATTATATCGTATTGTACAGTTTTTTATTTAGATTGTACCACAGAGAACACGGAGCTCACAGAGATAATTGAGATGATTTGTCTCTCTGTGTGCTCTGTGACCTCTGTGGTAAAATACAAAAAAACGTTCATGGTAACAGAATTTAAACTTCATCCCTTAGAATTTGTTCTCGATAGCTATTCATCAACTGCACCATGAAATGGATGTTGTGGATAGTTGCAAGGGTATAAAAGGTAAGCTCTGAGGCTTTGAAGAGATGCTGTAGATAGCTTCTTGAATAGTGCTGACAGGTATAGCAGGGACATTCTGGATCGATGGGAAGTTGATCTTTTTCATGGCAGGCATTTTTGATGCGCACATCGCCGCCGCTTTTCAAGAGGAGGCCATGGCGAGCAGCCTTTGTTGGAAAAGAGCTGTCAAAGGTGTCAATCCCATTCGGAATAGCTCCCGCAATAGATGGTAGATCGCCAATGCCAAGCAGATGGACAGGATGTTCTTGAGGCAGATAGGAGGACATGTTGTGCAGAAGGCTTTGGAGGTCCTTTTTGGTTTTCCCAACACTTCCGCCAATGGCATAGCCGTCAAATTCAAGCTTTTGAAGAGTGTTAAAGCTCTCTTTTCTCAAATCGAAGTCGAGTCCTCCATGAATCACCGCATACATAGCCTGGCCGTTGGGGGCGAGCCTATGCGCCTCAATTGACCGTTTTTCCCAGCGGTGGGTTCGATCAAAGGACTCTTTTAAAGCGTTTGCGTCGATATGATAGGGCGGAAGTTCATCAAAGGGGATGATGATATCTGCCCCAAGATCTTTTTGTGCCTGAACAGAGGTTTCAGGAGTTAAGAGGACTCGTGCTCCATCTCGGTAGGAGCGAAAGAGAACGCCCTCTTCGGTAATTTTTAAAACGCTTGAGTTTTCACTCTTTTTCCCAGAGCTTTTTAATTCGCTGGCAACATTTCCATAGGCAAGGCTAAAGACTTGGAATCCCCCAGAGTCTGTGATGATTGGCAGCTTGCGGTTCATGAAGGTGTGAAGGCCGCCTGCGGCTTTTACCACCTCTGTTCCCGGCTGCAGCATCAAATGGTAGGTGTTGCAAAACATGAGCTGAAGGCCAAGGCTGTCGACAGTTTTACTATCGAGTGCTTTGATGGTGCTGTTTGTGCCCACAGCCACAAAACTTGGGGTGTCGATGATGCCGTGAGGCGTGTGGATGCGGCCTACCCGTGCGTGCGATTTTTTCGATCTGTGCAGAACTTCAAAGTGAAACGGTGTCATGAGCAGGTGGTACCAGAGTTAAGAAAGGAATAAGTATAAACACCACAAAGAGCTTTACCAGATAGCTTAAGAGAAAGACGTCAAGTAAGGATCCTACAATTCCTGAGAGTCCCAAGGTGGTAAAGAGAGCTGTATCAATCAGCATGACGAGGCAGGTTGAAATTCCTGAGCGGAGAGCGAAGGAGAGGTTTGTACTTCGTTGGAGGAAACCAAAAAGGATAATGTCGAGTCTTCCAGAGATGAAGAAAGTTATGAATGAGACTGTAATTAATCTTGGCGTTGATCCCAGCACCTGAGCAAAATGGCCATGCATTGTATCGCTTGGACTTGGGATATAGTTGATATGCATGAAGGATGTGAGCGCGGCAAAAGCTAAGATGAAGAAGCTGATCCAGACAGATCGAATGGCTTGTGTTTTTCCGAAAAATTCTTGGATTAAGCTTACTCCCAGCATTCCGCCAATAGCGTAGACGTCGCTTGCTGTCACTTCAAACCCAAACAGCATGATCTGTTTGGTTACGAAAAAGTTTGCAAAAAGCCATGAGGCAGAGACGAATGCGACAAGCGCATCTTTACCCAGACGCACTGCTCCGAGCATGAAAATGAGTACAGCCAGACAATGCAGCAAAAAAATAAGTTCGTTCATCCTTCAAAGATCATAAATTGGGTCCAAAGTATAGCAGCTCTAAGAAAATTGTACGTATTAAATAATTCAGTTGCTAAATAGCGAATAGAGTATATGTCGTAATGGATTTATCACATAAATCCTAATCATCTAGATGAGGAGAAAATTGTTATGACTACTATCGAGAAACCTAGTGAGAGCGGAAACATTCTTGAGCAAGTTTGGGGTGAACTTGTAGGATTCGTTAATGAGGCGTTATCAACCGAAAAGTCCACTTCATCGACAAAAGATACGAATAGTAATAAAAAAGCGGAGACACTATCAGAGAAGCTAAATCAGTTATCAAAAGATAAGCTCGTAACAATTGCAGAAAATCTGTTAGCACAAAAAGAGCTGGCACGAAAAGCAATTGATGGCATCGAAGGAGCTGTTCAGGAAAAAAAAGAGAAAGAGATTACGACTATTTGCACAACATGGAAGAGTGAAACCAAAAAATTAAGCAGTTCTGGAGTTCCAAAAGAAGTACAAAAGGTTGAAAAGGAAAAGGTTAAAGTAGATCCCGATAAAATTCCTCTAGAACAGTTGACTGTTGACGAGAGGGTGAAAAAATTACATGGTATTATAGAGGCATTGCGTGGTGATGTAAAATCATATACGACTGCATTTGAAACTAATACTGCGCCTCAAATAAGAACAATTAAAGCAACCGTTGAAGATTTAAAAAAACGTTTTGATGTGGTCTCTAAGGATATAAAAAAACATACAAATGCAATCAATAATAAAATTGATAAACTTCAGGAGAAGGTGCTTAACGGAATGTTCCAAGAGCTTGGTATTTCTGAAGTTGATACTTTGAGGACAATCAAGTTTAAAAATCCTGAAAAATTAATTGAGCATCAAGAGAAACAGAAGACGCTCAACTCGGATAGATCAACCCAATTAAGCGTGCTTGATTCGACCTGGAAGGAAGTGGTAAGTCGAACGGAGGATTTGGTTCATCGATTAAATTGGTATATCTCGTGCGTTGACTATTACGAAAGGAAACAAACAAAGCCCTTTGAATTTTGGTATACAATGGGTCAATTCGATAAAGTTCTTACTTCACCCTTTGCAAGCACAGTGGAGAAGAAGCCGGAAGAGAAGAAGTAAGCATTTTGCCTTTATAAACGCACTACTGTTTTGGTAGTGCGTTATTTTGTATTAAGGTGTGGTTATGTCGTATACGTACAACAAAGTTGAAGGTGGTGATCCCGACCATTTTAATGTTGAATTGGGAGAGGTAGACAAAGAAGAGACCGTTCAGAACAACCAAAAAAAAGACGAGATGCAGAAAACTGACAATGAGATTGCAAAATTGAAAAAAAAGCAGATACAGTTCGAGGTGATCATTGGGGACGGGTTTAATGATGGTACGTAAATTCGTGGGTGGATTCGTGGCCGTGAGAGAATTCAGGAATAAGATATACTAATGAGAGGTATTCGAAAATGAGATATGTTGGAGGGATTCTTTTAGTACTTATGACATATTTATCGGAAGCCGACGCTGCGCAAAGCCCGCTTGAAAGGCTTATGGCCGGAAACAAGCGATATCAAGAAGAGAAGCTTCTTCATCCAAATAGGTCTCATGAGAGCCGAGTGCTTGTAGCTTCTGGTCAAACTCCCTACGCTATTATTATTGGGTGCGCTGATTCCCGAGTAACGCCAGAGATCGTTTTTGATCAGGGAATAGGTGATCTCTTCGTGGTGCGTGTTGCCGGAAACGTGGTCGGCCCCATCGAGCTCGATAGCATTGAATTTTCAGCCATCTACCTTAAATCTTCTCTAATAATGGTCTTAGGCCATGAGTCGTGTGGAGCAGTGGATGCAGTTTTACAAGGCAATACCAAAGATATCGAAGCTGTCGCAACTCTTCTTGATCCTGCAGTTCAAGCTTCGAAATCCATGAAGGGCGATCCGCTCGAAAACGCTGTTAAAACAAATATCCACATGGTCGCTGAGCAGCTGAGTAAATCACCTGTTCTCGCTGAACGTGTTCAACAAGGAACGCTTAAGATCGTTGGCGGGTATTATAACTTACGCAGCGGCGAAGTTGAGATAATCAAGTAATAGTAGAGTTTTTATGTCAGTTGAGTACAAGCAAACCTCCGGGGAAGCGCTGTTTTCAGGAACATTTGCAGGCGCTCTTACCCCTTTTTCTTCACAGCCCTTTTTTAATTCAAAAATTGAGCAGCAAACCAATGGCGGAAGTCTTATAGAGGCTTTCAAGAAGCTCACCTTAGAGAAAAAAATCTATAATGGAGTGATGATTAATTCAGGAGTAAATGCGGCAGTTTATGGAGCCCAATATTTTTGCTATAAAAAAATCCTGAAGATTATTGGGGGAGAAAATCCTTCGAAAAAACAGGAGGTTATTGCCTCCCTTTGGTCAGCCTTTTTTACCTTTCTTCCCTGCAATGCAACAGAAATGGTGATCATTAGAAAAGGGCTGATGATCGATGAATTCAAGATACTAAATCGGGCAAAACCTACCTATCTTCAAGTCATTCTCGATATTTATCGCAACCAAGGTCTAAAAGGCTTTGCAAAGGGTTGGAAATTTATGTTTCTCCGAGAATTAGTTTTTGTCCCAACTTTTTGTATAGGTGGCCCCTGGATTGCCAATATTATCTTAAACTTTATCCATAACAAACCGATATCAGACCTGATTGGGGGCTCTCTGGCCGGCGCTTCAGGAAGTTCAGTAAGCCATTTTGCTGATACGAACCAAACAAGACTTAAAAAAGATCAGCAGGTCACGAGAGTGCCCAAGGAATTATTTCAGGGTGTAGGTACGAGATGTTTTTATGTGGGAATGGAACTCTCCCTCTTCACCATGATCAACAGAATCATCAAAGATTTTCAAAAGCAACTGCATAAGTGATTTTGTTATTGCTTACTAATTGGTAGTTTAGTTATCTTTATTTCAATTTAAACTCATCAAAAGGTATTTTTGTGAGCGACTATACATTCGTGACAGTCGGTTGCATTCTACCTTTCTTTCATCTGATTGTGGCGTAAGACAAGCCACAACCATATTTCTTTTCTTCACATCCTATTTTAGTAACACTCAGTAGATCTCTTGAGACCTACTGATATTTAAATTTTTTTATATTAGGTACAATCCTATGTCTAGTATCGATTTTAAACAAACTCCGACCGAGTCCTTGATTTCAGGATCTCTTGCAGGAGGGGTTACGCCTTGGGTTTATCAACCATTGCTCAATGCAAAAATTGAGCAGCAAACCAATCTCAAGATTGACCCGCAAACAAAGAAGGGCGGCAGTCTTATAGATGCCTTTAAGAAACTCTCCTTAGAGAACAGAGTTTATAAGGGAGTGGGTATTAACTCAGGAGTTAATTGCGTACTCTTTGGCCTTCAGAATTCAGTGAAGGACAAAATCCTTCAGGAAATCGGAGGAGAGAATCCAACAGATGGAGAGAAGATCTTGAGTTCAGTTGGCGGAGGAGGTTTTGTTTCACCCATCAACAATATAAACGAGACTGTGATCTCGAGAATGGGAGAGTTGAGTGAAGAGGCGATAAAGCAAAATAAGCCTAAACCTACCTATATACAGGTAATTTCGGATATCTACATCCGAAAAGGTCCTCGAGGCTTTATGAAGGGAATAAAGCTTCTTATGGCTCGAGAAGGCTTTTGCTTTGTTCCTGCATTCGGATATTTGGCTCCCAAAATTTCAGGTTTGGTTGAGCCCTATATCCGCAACAAATGGATCTCTACTCTCATCGGTGGATCCCTCGCAGGCGGTTTGGCTTGCTACGTGAGCACTCCCTTTGATACCAATTCTACGAGGCTTAAAAGGGATCAAAAGGTCACTTGGATACCTCGTGAGTGTATGAAGGAAGCTACTTTGAGGTTTTTAATGGGAGCAATAGTAGTCCCTCTCTTTTTACTCCTCAATGAGTCTCTTAAAGAGGTTCAAAAGAGATCCCATAAATAATAAACCGGATAGGCCACTTACAGTGGCCTATCTCTATTTGTAAGATTTACTTTAATTTGGCATAAGCTGGCTAGATTAGGGTATTAACTTGAAAATCACGACGATCTTGAAGTCTATATTGGCAGTTCTTTCTGTTTCAGCGCCTCTTGCAGCTTTAAGCAAAAGCGGATGGAAAGAATCCAAAAATGATCCCATCTACAATCCCTATCCAAGTCCAATCGTTCTTTATGACGATTATTTCCCGGCTGTTCTCTACAATAAAGATAAGTTCCACCAGGGAGACAATGGTTTTTACTATAAGATGTGGCAGCAAGGGGATAATGGAAGTGGCGGTGCTACGGGCCAGCTTGCATTCTCAGGATCGAATGACGGGATTCACTGGGTGCTCAAAGGGCTGATCAATATTGAAAATCTTACGTCTTCTGTGGGTCATCCTTGTGTGATCTATGATGAACATGGCTTTGGCGGAACTCCCTATACTTATCAGATGTGGTTTTGGAATGGCAATGTAGCGCAAGGCACCTTGAACAATATTTACCAAACCTTCTCAACGGATGGGATGAATTGGACCACCCCTACCCTTATTACCCAAGATCCTAACTTCCCCCTGACCGATGGCATAACGGGCAGCTATTTTCAGCAGCTCTATGGTCCTGGCTTCGTCATCTATAATCCTAACGCTTCTAATGATTTCCTAATGCCCTACACCTATCGCTACGTGATGTTCTTTGATGCATCGGGTGCAGGACTTGTGCCAGGAAATAATGCTCAGGAAGAAATAGGGTTAGCCTATAGTTCAGACGGATTGCACTGGATTCGATATGGAAATGTACCGGTACTTATACCTTCGGGAAATGCAAGCGACTGGGATGGCCTCTTTATGTTTCGTCCAAGTATCATCTTAGTTAATGGCACCTACCATATGTACTATTCTGGCTCCAATGGAGACCAGACTCTAGGAACCAATTTTGCTCATGGTCTTGGCCATGCAACTTCCCAGGATGGTATTAACTGGGTTAAAGATCCTACCAACCCTACGTTCATCAACACTGATGGGGTATATTGGAGAACAGATCGCACCTATACGCCCTGTGTGTTGTATGGCACATTTAAAGATTCGAAGGGGACGCAGCATAATATGGGCAAGATGTGGTTTGTGGGCAGCAATCAGCCCTATCCAGATGGTACGGCCATCAGCTATGCAACCTTTAAACATCATTAAAAGAAATAGCTAAATTTTAAAATAACTTAGATCCGCTTTGTGACATGATGGAGAGAAAGAGAATCATCCTTGGACAATCATCTCCCAAGTCAAAATTGGGCCATTAAAGAAAGCCTCGCCATGCACGCTTACCGACTTAAAGGGGCTGCCATGTTCACTGTCAAGTCGTGCAATGAGTTTGTTGAGTTCGTCAAGAACAGAATCAAAGTCCTGAGGGGTGGCTAGTTGAATAAATGATACCGCGGTAGGAAAGGAAAAACTCAAAGCTATTGCTGCATGATAATACAGCTCTTCATAGGAAAATGCCTGAATCTTGAAGCAGAGGCCTGCCGGATGATCGATTGGCGAAAAGGGGATAAGAAGCGGCCAGGAGTGTTTAATTTCATACTGCAGGCTTCCAACAGTTTCAAAGAGTGCAAATTGCTGGCTGAAGAAGGGCAACGGTTTGAAGCTCGTAACCCATCCCTTTTTATCAAAAGGGGAGCGGCACAAGGTTGTATGGGGAAGAAACTCCTTTTTGACGAACTCATAAAGGTTTTTTTCACCAGTAAAGAACTGACATGTTGTAGAAACGGTTCGAGGAGAATCGAAGGGGAGGAAGATGAGCTCTTTCAATATTCCTGTGAGGAAAAAAGAGGGAAAAGAGATTTGGGGAATTAAGAGCTCTATTTCTTTACGATCTCTATTGCCTAAGAAATCGGTCGTCATATGACGAAAGGGAATGGGAACGGCTCTTCCTTGAGGCTCTTTCTGGGCCCAAGGAGCCTGGATAGAAAATCCAAAGAAAAAGCGACCTGTAGACCCCTTGTGAAACTCCATTTGCTTGTTAAAACCAACCTTTTGTCTTAGATTCGTTTCCTGACAACTCGCCTACGCTAAGGCGTATGTCTCGTCGTCAGGAAACGAATCTAAGACAAAATCTTTGATTTTTCCAAACAAAGCGAGTTTCGCAAGCGGTCTAATATTTTCTTCCGTAGTATAGAAATAATCGAAAATCCCTTAAGAGGAAAGCATGCGTTATTTGCTTGCGAGTTTTTTGGCAGCAACATCGTTGGTTTTTAGTGTAGAACAGATAACAACGGTTGAATTATGCCAGCTTATTTCATCTAAAACGGATCTTGTCATTGCAGATGCACGGGCAAAGAAGTTTTATACTGGTTATATTATACCTGGAGCTGTTTGCCTCTATCACCGCATGAGCGATGAGCAAATAACAACAATTGTGCCTTCAAAAGATTCCTTGATTGTTGCATACTGCTCAAGTCTTCATTGCCCTGTGAGCCATTGGCTCTGTGAGCGATTGATCAGAATGGGTTATAACCGAGTGCTTCATTATCCCGCTGGTATTGAGGGATGGATTGCTGCTGGAAACCCTGTACAAGAGGTAAAAAAATGAATTCTCAGAAAGCTCTTTTTTGGTATGCGATTGCTGTCGGAACCCTTTGTTTGATCGCCTTTCTCTCAAATCCAATGAATGCCTTGAGCGCACTGTTTTCAGGGGTTGCCCTCGTTGCAATTACCCTTGGAATTCGTCATATGCTGACCAAATGGCCCGACATTGCCTTTTGGATTTTAGTTGCCTTTCTCATGCTTGTTATTTTTGGACTTGGGTATCGAGCGGTCCTTTCTTGGTGGAAGATCTTTGTTGATCAAGGACCAAAGGTAGTAGCAGCTTTATGCATAAGCGGTATTGTCTTTGTCTCCTGCATACTTTTAGGCTATATTTTTACAGTACAGTCTCCAGATAGTCGCTCAAAGTAAGGGCGAGAGCATCTATTCGTTTTAGAATGTGCTCTTTCGAGTCTTTGCTGCAGAAGTCTGAGACTATTTTATACATTTGGATGGGCTTTTTGTGCTTGAGGGCTAGATGCGCGAGCACATAGCCCTCCATATCCACAAGTCCAGTTTCCCTTTTACTTTCATAAACAGGTACCGGAGAGGTGTAGAGTGTTTGTCCCTCAGGATGAATACGCAATGATGGAAATAGACTTCCTTGGTGCTGTTTTAGGGGAAGATACTCAAGTCGTGAGACCGTATGGATTGAGCCTACAGCGGTTTTTTCATCGAATGTTCCGCAAATCCCCGCATTGACTATTCGGTCATAGTGCTGAATCTGTTGAGATATAGCCTTAAAAGTAGGCAAAGGTCCCATGCCTGTAATAATTGAGGTGCAATTTTTGAACTGTTTCTTAAGTGTCGGGGCTGCTTCTCTTTGTGTTGCAAATATCAAAAGCGTTTTCATGTCCATTAATTCCTCTTGTGGCATGATTCAGCAACAACGAATTTTAAGTAACACTCTTGTAAAAATTCAACGCAAAGACGCGAAGACGCAAAGGTAAACTTAAAACAAACTTTCTTTGCGTCTTTGCGTTTAAGATTTTCATAGAGGCCCAATAAATTTATACGTTGAGACAACATGCAAAAAAATGTTGAATAGACTCTATATCTTTTTCCTCGAGCAGATAGGTCTCTTTCGTCACAAATGCTCGAACATGTTTTCGAATGATAGGCATTCTCTTATCCTGAGCAAACTTTTGGGCAAACAATAGCGCTTCTTGAGGGTGATTTTTTGCATATTGAAATGAGGAAAAGATTGCTCTATCGATCTCATGTTGAAGATTTTTTGGTATTCGGTTGTGAACTGCCGCAATCCCTAACGGAAGGGGTGCTGAAAAGGTTTCAAAGTACTTTGAGCCTAAGTCAGCGACGATTTTCAGCTTTGTCTTATGCAGGGAGAATCGACTCTCATGAATGATGATGCCAGCTTCGACTTCGCCCTTTTCAATGAGGTCGATAATAGTATTATAGGGCACATCGATTTGCTCTTTGGGAGATTCGAAGAGAAGATGGTAGAGGTGGGCGGCTGTTGTGTTTTTCCCAGGAGTTGCAAGACGTGCATTTTTGAGATCGATCTGTTTGGATTTTGCAATGAGAAGCGGTCCCGATTTTGTACCGAAAGCAGTTCCTGTTTTAAGAAGCCGATAGCGGTCTGATACAGATGCAAAAGTTGCAGCTGACATCTTGATAATATCGTATTTTTCTAGAGCTGCTGATTGATTTAAGTTCTCAATATCGAGAAGAGTCGTTGATAGGGGAGCTGGGGCTTTGACTTTTCCTGTCAGGAGTGCGTAAAAACCAAATGTGTCATTAGGACATGGAGATATCGCTAAAGAAATGCTCATGCAGGAAGCAGCTCCAGCTGCTGAGAGGGGATTGCTTGCCCTTGCTGGTTTTTAAGAGTAACCTTTCCCATCCTCTCTATAAGCTGCTCGACGGTTAAATCATCGATCATCAAGGAAAAGATCTCTTCAAGCATATAGACGTCTGCAAGAGCTCTATGTGCTTGGTTTGGTGGAATCTCAAACGATTGACGTAAATATTGAAGTGAATGGCGCGGAAGATCACGTCTATATTTTCGTGCCCATTTTAAAGAGTCGAGAAAGATCCAGTCGGTGGGGAGCGCTATTTTAGCGCGCTTGGCTTCAGCCACCAGAAGAGGCACATCGAAGTTTTCAGCATTGTGAGCGATAAGAGCAACAGGCCCGTTGCAAAATTGAATAAAATCTTGGAGCACAATGTCAAAGGTTGGAGCATTTTTGACCATCTCGTCCGTAATGCCGCTGATAGCAATAGATTCTTTAGGAATGGAACGCTGGGGGTTTACGAAGGATGAATAAGTTTTTTTTGAAACAGGATCGTAGGCTGCAATCTCTACAATCCTGTCTATATCTGTTCTCGTTCCTGTTGTTTCCGTGTCAAAGTAGATTAGTCTTAGCGTCATTTCTTAATTTGGTCATTCTTATTTTTTTGGGAGATGGCCATAATTTCATCCATAGTCATAGCGCCTGCAGCAAGAGCGAGCACAATGGTTCCGAATGTATGACAGACGTTTTGAATAGTTTTGATATAGGCTTTAAAGAGATTAGGATCGATCTTTTTGCCGAGAGTTGGGATAACAACTCGATAAAAGACAGTTCCCGATTGTTCATCGACGCAAAAACCTGGCATGTCCAGCTCTTTATTCACCATGTGGAGAAATCGAGCTAAATCAATCATCCCTTTTGCTTCAACAGAAACTGGAATAAAGGCGATAACCTGAAGCAGATCTCCCTCGGAGAGAATACGGCAAAAGAGAGGAAAATCACGGGAATCGATTTTCAGTGAAGATGCGATCTGATTGGATGGCTCTTCAATATGTGCTTTGAGACCCTCTTCTTTGAGTAATGACTCAATAGTTTGTTCAGATACTTGCTTCATCATCTACCTCTTCATTAACTTTAACTTTTCTTGAGCCTAATCTTTTCACAATTACATATCAACACCTGGCGCCCAAGGTGATGATTCCTTGTGGATAAGTTGGGGGTTATTTGTGTTAGGAACGACACTTACCTCTCCCTCAGACGGCATACGGTAGCAAGAGGCGAGAAGTGTGATAAGAAATGCGGTAATGAGTAGCTGTTTCATTTAAGTGGATTCCTTCTGATTAATTCGTTTTATTCCGAGACCATTATGCGATTCGGCGATTAAAAATTTCTCTGATTCAATTTCAACCACCCAAAGGGATACTTTTGGGGTGAGTGCTTTACGTTCGATGACGGAGATGAGTGAATCTTTATGAGATGCTTCAAAACGACCTCCGCCGACTCGTTTTAAAACCCATAGGGCAAAGAAAGTAAGAGCTAAGAGAGCTCCGACTAAGAGCATGGTTTTAATAAAAAGCGCGTGAAATTCAGGCGGATTGACCATAGGACCAGTCGCAGATGTATCGTCAACATCAATTGAGCTTTCAACAAAAAAACGAATGAATGAAGATAACATTTCAGCCGCTCACTATAATAAATGTAGTATGGGCATCTTATGACATCTCGACAATTTTTTGTTACCTTCGCATTTGATATTGATGGAACTTGTGCATTATCCGATGGAAGCTGGGTGCCAGGTCTTATTGATGCCTGCCGTGCTGCATACTCGAGAGGCGCAAACCTTGCCTTTGTTACGGGAAGGACTGCAGCCTGGAGTCTCCATTTTTTGAAAAAATTAGAGGTTCCCTTTTATTTAGGAGCTTTAAATGGCGCTGAGCTTTTCAAGTTTCCTGAGGGCAAGTTTTTACGCTCGTTATGTCTGACAGCTGAGTATGTAGAAGAGCTTTTAAAAAGATCTCACGCTCCAGCAATTATTTATACTAAAAGCAAGATTCTCTATCGCAGACTAGATGGAGATGAGTTTTTTCATAACCACCTAGAGAAGAGAAGAGCTACTCAAGGCGAAAATTGGGATGCCCATACCAAACAGGATGTATCTTCTGTGCTTGCACTGCGACTCTTCTTGTTTGAAAACGAAGCTCATGAACTTGCAAACGCAATTAGGAATGAACATGCCTCTGTAGCTGTAATGAGGGACGCATTTAATTCTGATATCTGCATAGTTCAGGTAACTAATGAGCATGCCGACAAAGGATATGCTGCGCAATTTTTCGCAGGAAATACCCCCATAGTCGCCTTTGGAGACGATCATAATGATCTTTTTCTTTTTCAAAGAGCAGAGCGTGCCTTTGCAATAGAGGGAGCGCCGAAAGAACTCGTTTCTCTATCTGATGGTATCATTGATCAAAATGGGATTGCTGAACAAATGGAGAGGGCGCTGAATGATTATAGGAATTGAGAAATTATCCATTCTTTGCGAAATAGGCTGTAACAAAGAAGAGAGGGGAGTCCATCAAGAGATTCAAGTTGATTGCCAGCTCAAGTTGCTATCTGAGCCTAATATAGATGATATACACGATACTGTAAGTTATGACGAGGTGATTGAACTTATTGAAACCGTTGCTCGAAAAGGTGCCTTTTTTTTGCTGGAAATAGCGGCAAAGAGTATTGCGGAAGCAATTCTAAAGCGATTTGTGAAAGTTGAATCGGTTTTAATCACTATTCGAAAACCGCACATTCTGTCGGGCAGAGCAATTCCCTATGTGCAAACTGAGGTGAAAAGATAATGAAAAAGGGCTGGGCGGTTGTTACTGGTTCTGCAAAGGGGCTTGGAAAAGAGCTTGCACTTGAATGTGCACGACTTGGTTGGAATGTGGCTGTTCATGCATCTAAAAGCTTGAAAGAGGCTCATGAAGTTCAAAGCCTTTGTCAAAAATTGGGAGTTTCAGCCCAAGTTATTACTGCCGATTTTACCTCTAAAACAGATCTAGATACTTTTGCATCTCAATGCAAAAAGCTTGACGGCGGCGTCTCTTTGCTGATCAATAATGTGGGCGTCTACCATCGAGGCCCATCACTCAGTACGACCTATTCAGAAGCGCTCGAGATGTTCCAAGCAAATGTTCTAGCGTCTTTGGAGTTAACAAAACAGTTCCAGAAGACTTTGAAAAATATCATTTCCATTGGATCGGCGGGAGTTGGATATCCACATGCTGATACCTATGCCCCCATCTACCATGCCTCCAAACTTGCACTCCTCATGCAAACACGATCGCTTGCTAAGGAGCTTTTGCCTTTGGGGATCAGAGTGAATATGGTTTCTCCAGGCGCAATGGAAAACTCAGTAGACCTTAAGGAGGGCGGTTTGAAATTGCCTATGCATCGGCCGGTATCTTTTCAAGAGGTTGTATCTGTCGTTCGATTTCTTTTAAGTGATGAAGCTCGATATATCACCGGGCAGAACATTGAAGTGTCTGGAGGTTTTCGTCTTCTGTAAGCTATACTTGTTTAAAAAATGAAGTATTTGTGTGACTAAAAATATTGACGCGATTTTATCAGCTGCAAAGATGCAGGTCTCATCTGAATCAGGCTTTATCCATCAAGATCGGGGGGCGTTGATTCCTTTATGGGACAATGCGCTTTATGCCTATGCTCTTATGAAGGCGCATACCGTTGAGCAGGTTCAAGAGGGCAGAAGCCGTTTAAAACGTGTACTTGCTTTTCAGATTCATGAAGGCAGCGATAAGGGATTTTTCCCAAGCCTTCTTTCCGATTTTCCCTTTTCACACGATAGGCATCTGCAGGCGCGGCTTTACCTTTTGTTTCTTCTTTTTTTGAAGGAGGCCGTTGGGGCTGATCTTAAAAAGGAGTTGGAAAAAGTTCTCAAAGAGATGTCTCTTGCCATTCAAAATATTTATGACCATCTGCCTGTAGCTTTACAGCTAGTTATTCGCATGTCGGATGGGTCAATTGATGCAAATATAGTCCGAAATGTTTTAGCAAATGTAGCTGCTATTCAAATAGGCGACTTAGGAGCGCTTGTACTCGCAGTCCTGCATCTTCAGCCAACGCTTTTGCCAGAAATTATCCCGTTGATGGACTTCTGGGCCCCAAATGTGGGACGCATACGGGTCTTGCAAACAACGGTTCAGCAGCATGCAGGAGTTATCCCAACTACTCTTTTCGACTTTGCGCTTTTTGCCCTCAATGGCATGGAAGTACCCAAAGAGAAACTTGGGCTTGAATATGCCTTAATTCCGGACCTCTCGCCAGTCTCTTTTGTCCCAAAACAGGAGGTGCAAACGGATGGTTGTCAATCAACTCTTGGTTCGACCTACATGATAGCTACGAACAGCAGTTCAACGCCCTACCATCTGTTTTTCCGTAATTGGAGCATGGTTGTATCGAGTTCAAAATGCACTGTTGAGCATGAAGGTGGAGTTATTCGACTGCTGCCGAAAGAGGGTGAGTTTGTGTTTGAGAAGGAGGCTGCCCCTCTTTTTTCTATTTATTGGAATCATCATTGTGGGAACCATAATCTTAGGGGCAGTTTTTTAGTTGAGGGATCCCATGCCAATATTGTACGTTCGGGTGAGAGTATCCGAGTTGAAATGATGGATGGTGGATTTGAAGTAACCTATACAATTGAAGCTTGCGACGTTTTGGGTCATGTGGTTCGAGGAAATAGGCCAGCTGAAGTTTGTGCAAAGGGTGCAAATCGCTTTAGCAGCTACGATTGGCAGTTTTTTGTCCGGCCCGTTCGAGCTCCTTTGCCAAAACAAGTCCTCATCACAATCAAGCCTTTTGCTTTATGAAGTATCTACTCATTTTGCTTCTTACAGCTTGCTCGGTTAAATCATCTCATCACGAAGTTGCAATTCTTAAAGAAGAGTATCTCCTCATCGTTGCTGTTGATGCCAAAAATTTTAACTATTCCGATTTAGGATCCTATCTCACATCTCTTACACTTGATGAGCATCGAGATGTAGGACATGCCTGGGTAGCCCTTAAAGGACATATTAATGGTATGCCTGTTTGTCTTATGGGCGGCCATTCAGGTGAATTTGGACAGACAGCTCCTCGTTATCTGGATACCTTTTATTATTTAGTGAAGCAGAATGATCCAAACCCTGTTTCAGCGCTCTTCAAAATTCGGCAAGATGGTGTCTTTGAAGAGGGAAATGGGGGGCATAAACCTACCTTTGCAGTAGCCTTTGTACTTAATAAAGAGTCCTTTCAGAAAGTTTTGAAGCTGCTTGAACGCGATGGCTATGATTTTGCTTCCTACAACTTGCTTAATCATCACTGCGTTCATTTTGCAGCGACCTGTCTTGCAGTTGCGGGCTTCCCTGTTGAGGTATCCAGTTGGTATGAACTTCCACAGCGCGGAGAGATTTTCGGCATACCGGTTCAGCTCTGGAGTCAGAAAGAGTATTCAGGTTTTGAGCTTTCAACTCCTGAAACTTTAGAGTGGGCACTTAGGGATCAGGTTAATCGTCGCAATGGCGTTATCGCGTTTGATGCTTTGGAGGTTTTGACCTCAAGTAATAAGTTTCCGTATACTTCTCCCAAAGAGGAATTATCTCATGCTTCAAATTAATTTGACTGGAAAAATTGCCTTTGTTGCTGGCGTCGGCGATGACAATGGGTTTGGCTGGGCAATTGCGAAGTCGCTTTATCAGGCTGGAGCCACTGTGCTTGTCGGTACCTGGACTCCCATGATGAAGATCTTTACTACTGCTTTCCAGGCTGGAAAATTCGATGAATCGAGAAAGCTTCCCGATGGTCGCATGTTTGAGATCGATAAGGTCTATCCCTTGGATGCAACCTTTGACAAGATCGAGGATGTGCCTGCAGATATCTTAGAGAATAAGCGATATAAGGATAATTCTGGCTATACGATTTCAGAAGTTGTTGAAGCGATAAAACGCGATTATGGACAAGTAGACATTTTGATTCACTCTCTTGCCAATGGTCCTGAAGTTCAAAAACCTCTTCTTGAAACTTCTCGTAAAGGCTATTTAGCTGCCTTGAGTTCATCATCGTATTCTCTTATTTCTCTCGTTGCCCATTTTGCCCCAATCATGAAGCCGAATGGCTCTGTTGTTTCACTTACCTATATGGCTTCTGAAAAAGTAATTCCTGGCTATGGCGGAGGGATGAGCTCTGCAAAAGCTGCCCTTGAAAGCGATACACAAGTATTAGCTTATGAAGCGGGTCAAAAATATGGCATTCGGGTCAATTCGATCTCTGCGGGTCCTTTTGGCAGCCGAGCTGCTAAGGCGATTGGCTTTATTGAGAAGATGATTGAGTACAGTGCAAATAACGCGCCCTTAAAGCGGCCGATTACCGCTTCAGAAGTTGCAGCTGTTGCAGCCTTTTTATGCTCAGATTTAGCTTCGGGAATAACTGGTGAAGTGCTTCATGTCGATTGCGGAATGCACGTGATGGGTTGTGCGAGTGACAGCGCTTCTCTCAAATAAAAAAACTTAAGATCCGCTCGCGGGCAGGATCAAGAGAAAGAGTAAGGGCACGCATTTTTGTGCATGCCCGTACAGTAAGACCTAAATAGGTACTATTTCTTTTTCTTTCCGATTTGGATCTTTTCTTCGCCTGTGGATCCAGAATCTTTGTTTACAGTTCCCTGATTCCCAATTACAACCTTGTTCTCGCCAGAAGACTGAGAACTTTTGGTTTCAGTGCCACTATTGCCAATAGTAACCTTTCTTTCCTCTTGCCTATTTTGGATAACAGGCTGTGTGATAAAAGGTTGTTGTTGAATGATTTGTGGGGGCTTATAGACCGTTCCACTATTGCCAATTGTAACCTTCGTTTCCTGAGTCCTGTTTTGGATAACAGGCTGCGTGATAAAAGGTTGTTGTTGAATAGTTTGTTGCGGCTTAAATACTTGCCCGCCATTTCCAATCTGAACCTTTTCTTCTCCCTGGCTGTTTTGGAAAACAGGTGGTTGGAAAATAGGTTGTTGAAAGGTTTGTGGGGGCTTGTATACTGTAGCTCCATTACCAATCTCAATCTTTGTTTCTCCTCCTTGCCTGTTTTCTTGAACAGGTACGAATTGAGGATTCATTGGTTGATGATGGAAATGTGAACCATGATCCCTAAATTGAACAGGTGGTTCAACTATGATCGGTTGTGGAATGAAGATAGGATCTTGCTGTTGAAAGTTCGGATTGTTCTGCCGCAAATGGCGGTTCACCACAACGACCTGATTATTCCTTTGGTCAGCGGTTAAGCTGAGAAGGAAGCAGGCCACAAAACCGAATGTGACTGTGCCAAGAAGCGCAAATGGGCTTCCTGTTGCAATAAGCGTAACGCCGGAGAGCGCCGCTACTAGTAAACTTATAACGCCTAAGAAAATTTTAACGATTTTGCATTGACCACTTTGAGGTTCATTTGCCATTTCATGCGGAGCTTGATTCCCCATGCAGGGAATGAAGTTATTTATGGAGTCTAAACAACACATAAAACCTGCCTTATTTAATTGTAGCCCAAGAAATCAACTGGGACATACTCATTTTCATTGAGGTTGATGAGGATGAATCCATTGGTGAACCAACCCGTATTTCGTCCAACGAGAATTGCTTGGCGTGCTTTCCAGTCGCGAATTTTTGCGAATGCTTTACTTGATCTCACCAATTTCCAAACAGAACCATTGTCAAGGCGGATATACCCTTGGTTTTGGTCGATGTTAGTTGTAAGGACTGCATATTTAACCATAGGGCCTTCAGAAAGTTGCGCTTCAACCCAGTTGCGTGTGTCAGGGTTATAAAGAGCATACTCATATTTTGAGAACCAGCCGCCGATAGTCCAGTTATTAGGATATATGATAAAGCGTGTGCCTGGACCCCAACTTTTTGCAACGTATGCAGAACTTGGAGCGATTTCCCAAACTGTCTGATCATCCATAGTTAAGGTTAATCCATTAACGCCTACGCTGTTTGCAGATCGAACAGTATTGTAGCTATCCCAAGCAGCACTTTTTTGGTACGCTGCAGCAGAGGGGTTTTTTGCAATCAGCTCTTGTGGTGCAAAGTATTGAGTTGGATCGCCTCTTTCTCCTAGATGAACGTGGCGAGCAGTTGGAGCTGCCTGAAGATTAGATACATGGGGCAGAGCAAACATCATAAGTGCTAAACAGACACGCTTCATAATCTATACCTCTTTTGTAGGCAGGGTTAAAGAACACCCGCCATTTTTTGGACTTAAACCATTAGTCCTTGATCGATTCGAGACGCTAATTAAACATCATAAAGAAAGTGTTAGGATGAGATAAAATTATGATAAATTATTTAATTGTTAACTTGTACTGAGGGACTTGAGGGCCAGTAGGCGTCGGAACGCTGCTGCAGAGCTCTTTCGTCGATTTCATAAGCTTTTCCCAATTAATATCTTTATTGCCAGATTCATTCCAAAGTCGATTTATAAATGCCAAAGTAAAAAGACCGCCTTTGTCGCCTCCATAAGAGCTTTTACCTGGAATTGAAGCAGAAGCAATAATGAGCCCTTTTGTCTGTGCAAACAGGCGCTGAAGGCCTGAATAGTCGGGAGCTTTTCGCATAAGAAATTGACGCGAGGGGAAGGAGAACTTGGGAATGTTATAAGGATCATTGTTACAGCAGTCATAGATGAGTAGGGCTAATCGAGGCTGAATTTTCTTTATTGTTTCAATAAACCATGTACCTTCAACAGCATTTCGATCACTTGAAAGATATAGATAGGGCCATTGATCTTTGCTGTCAGCGGTTCTAAAACCATGCCCTGAAAAATAGAAGACGACAATATCATCTGATTTTCGCTTAAGAGTATCGGTCCATGTTTTTAAGTTCTTAGCTGTTAGCTCTTTATCCTTTAGCATGTACAGATTGGGCTTGAGGCCAAGAGCAATGGCTACAAACTCAAGTGTTTCTTTCATGTTATCGGCATCTTTGCCTGCCGTTTGTCGGAGGTTTGAAAGGGTGTCAACCGCGATAAGCCCCTGCAACTTTCTTGGGGAATCTGAATAGAGAAAAGGGGATGCTAGGTATTGCTGGAGTATGAGTAGAGATACTGTAACTGCTTTCAAGATAGTCATGAGGGCCCTTTACTTTAAAATGACTTCATACTGGGCTGTTTGAATGTTGTTGTATAGATTTTTTGTTTTAAGCATGACCTCATCCCAGGAAGTTTTTCTCTTTTTAGCTAGCTGGAACAGTGTGTGGATAAAAGCTAAGGTAAAATAACTACCTTGGTTTGATAATAATGAAAAATTGCCTGGCAGTGTAGCGGAAGCTACGATGAGTCCTTTGGACTGTTTAAACAGCTTTTCAATCCCTTTGTAGATTGATTTTTTTGCAAGCTGCAGGCGTGATCTTAAAGACTCGGACTTTGAGAAAAGATCAATATTGTTGTTGCCGCAATCGAGTAAAATGAGTCCTAACCGCGGCTTGATTTTCTTGATAAGGGAGACGAGCGCATTGGCATCAAAGGTGCTTCTTGTGCCTTTAAGAGATAGTATAGGCCATGGTCCGTCAGTTGATGATAATCTATAGCCGCGGCCAGAAAAGTAAAAAATAGCTATATCACTTTTTTTAAGTTTTTTTGCCCAGGATGAAATGGCAGTATCAAGAGGTCTTTTACCAGCTTGGACCATATCGAGATCAAGCCCAGCGCCAAGAGAGATAAGTTTTAATGTATTTTGAATGAGCTGAATATTGGGCTTGCCTGAGATCTTATAATCTCCTCTTGCATCTACGGCAATAAATGCCGAAATGCGGGGGCTGGCATTTAACAGACTTGCGCCAAGGATAGCGTACAAAGCGACTGTTCGGAATAAGATGATCATTTTAAGTATTGCCCTCCCAGGCACATTCTTCAGGGTTGTTTAAAGCCTGAATATAAAAGTCATTTAAATTTGGCGCATGCTGCTCTATCCAGGTTCCAAGTTGTTTTAGACAGCGCTTGATTTCCCAAAGAGTTTCGTCACGATTTATTAAAGATTCCCTGGTTTGAAAGCCTCCGATATCGATGAAGATCGCTTTTGTACCAATAAATCCAGCATTCTTATGAATATCGGGATCTAAATCGTAAATGCCTTTTTGGCATCTTCTATAAATAAGAGCAACAAGAGAGCTGATTCCTTGTTTGGCCTCTTCAATTTGGCCATTTGCCAGCCACTCTGCAAGTGTTGGAAATATAAGTTTCCCTTTTTGCTGAACAGTAAAGCTAATTTGCGACGCATGTAAAATATGCTCTCTCTTCGCACCATCGATAATAGTAATCTGTAGATCATAAGAAGTTGATGGCGTTTCTTGCATATAAAGAACTCCGCATTCAGCCATAAGACTCTCATGAACGATCTGGAAGCTGTTTCTTGTATTTGCAACTCTTTTTTGTCTGCGTACTACAAGAGAGTTGAGCCATTTTTGAGCAAGATTCGGTACGGGCAAATCTTCAGCCCATGATCCATCGTTCCAGTGATGACATTTGAAGAGCTTCAGTATCAGTGATTTGTCCTTATTCTGAAATGCATAGGATTGAGATCCCTTTGCAAGGTAGTAGAAGGGCTCGGAGAAAATGGAAGAGAGAAGTTTGAGCTGCTCAGGATCAGGTGCATTAGATGGAGTGTGTTCAATAGGAGGAAACTCAATACGGTTACGAGCAAATCCATCAGATATAGAATAATAGATAGCTCGCGTAAGGAGCAGAGCAATAAAGGCGTAAAGTGCAATCTTAGAAAATTTCACGTTTGTTGTTTTAGTAATAAGTTGCGTTAAGTATGCCGGAAAATGACATTTATGAAAAAAAGAAGAAACAGCGAAAAAACATTGTTGCTGAAAATGTCAGTCGATCCCT
>JABDGV010000005.1:18122-114726 GCA_013285825.1 Bacteroidota bacterium | reverse complement strand
GTGGTTGAAAAAAACGTACCAAGAGACATCTTCCCAATTGATGCATCTATATGCCGCAAAATCACTCGTTCTTCTTCGTGAAGATGGACCTTGGAATAAAGCACTTATTGATTGGCTGGAAAGTGAAAAAGGCCTCCAGCTCTTCCGCCCGCGCCCCCTGCTTCCCTGGTTTGCGCAGCCTGAACCAAAGCTTCAAGAATTAACATTTGATGAGCGCACTCGACTTTCTATTGAAGCGATCTCAGCGCTTATTGAAAGTGACGAACCCTGCTGCCAAAAGCTCATCTTAAGCTGGATGAAAGAGACCGATCTTAAAACCCAGCTCTTACTCGCTGGGTTATTGATGAATCATCAATAGACATCGTGTGCTTGTATATGAGTGACTATTTAACTTGAATGATTGCTATCGATCTATTGGATGAGTTGGGATAGAGAAAATCGGTCGGACCAAGTGCCAGCATGTTGCCAGTGTCCGAGGTGACTAATATAGTTAGTTGTTGTCCCTTTCTTAAAGGGATAAGCCGTGATAAAACCGTTCTAGGAACTCGATTACCGCCAACAATTTCATCCTCCCCCAACTCATAAACACCGTTTGGAGCAGGCTGTCCATCAACTTGAATAACAAAATAGACATTTCCTGGGCTTGTAGGGAATACAGCCATATGTTGAAAAGTCGCTTCGATAAGGTAGCTACCATTCTGAGGAATAATAAATCCTATGTTATCCACTGGAAAGTTAAAGCCAGACCTGGTGCACGGTACAGGATAGGTAGCATTCCCTCCAAACATGGTTGTATCCCAGTTATCTGTGCCAAATGCAGATATGAAGGCAAGCTGGCGTTTAGCCGGAGTACTTTTTTTACTATGATGACTCTTCTTTACAAGAGGAGTGACAATAAGAGTTGGAAGCTCAAAGGAGAGATTTTCCTTTCCTTCCAGACAGCCCAAACACAACAAAGATGCGCTGAACAGTAAAGTTGCAAGCTGTGCTTTAAAAGAACGCAGCAAATTCATATAACCCCTTTCTAAGATTTAATAACTTCATATTGTTTATATAAATTTATTGACAACCATTAAGATTCAGTACGATTGGAGAGATTTAGTGTAATTCAATTACCCTCTTTGCGCCTTTTTCGCCTTTGCGTCTCTCATGTTTAATTCTTCCTTAAGAGGAAAAAGAGATGTTGAATTGTTGACTTACATCTCCTAAATCCGCTATCTCTAAAGACAGATTAATCGAGCAAACATCGAATGGCAATGATGAGCAATCCCCTCGAGGAAATTTCAGCGTCCAAAAGCCCCGATCCTTGCGTACTTGTCATTTTTGGGGCTACCGGCGATTTGACAGCGAGAAAGCTCGTTCCCGCTCTATACAACTTATCCAAAGATGGACTGCTCCCCTCTCATTTTGTCTGTACTGGATTTGCTAGACGTCCTAAAAGCCATGAACAGTTTCGCCAAGAGATGTTCGAAGCCATTTCCAAACACTCAAGATCAAAGCCCATAGAACAGGGAATCTGGGACTCTTTCTCAGAGCAGCTTTTCTACCACTGCTCAGAGTTTGACAACGATGAGGGTTATGAAAAGTTCAAAAACTTTCTTCAAGATATCGACGCTCAATTTGGCACTCGAGGAAACAGAGTCTACTACCTCTCAACTCCTCCGAGCTACTTTCCGCAGATAGTTGACAAACTATCAAAGCATGGCCTTCTTTATGATCCAGAAGTAGTTCAAGATCGCTTTTCGAGAATCATCATCGAAAAACCTTTTGGCCAAGATCTTGAATCTGCAATCAAGCTGCAAAGAGAACTTGAAAGCTGCCTCCAAGAGACACAAATTTATCGAATCGACCATTACTTAGGTAAAGAGACCGTACAGAACCTCATGGTTCTACGCTTTGCAAATGCCGTGTTTGAATCGATCTGGAACAACAAATATATCGATCATGTCCAGATAACTGTGAGTGAAGACATTGGTGTTGGAACTCGAGGTAAATTCTGGGAAGAGGCTGGCATGCTTCGAGATATTGTTCAAAACCATATGATGCAGCTTTTGTCTCTAGTCTGTATGGAGCCGCCCGTATCACTCCAGGCTAATTCCGTCCATGATGAGAAAGTAAAAGTTCTTCAATCTATTCGCCCTATCAGCCCTGATGAGTTTGACAACCACATCGTCCGCGG
Organism: Bacteroidota bacterium; assembly: GCA_013285825.1. Taxonomy (GTDB): domain Bacteria; phylum Chlamydiota; class Chlamydiia; order Chlamydiales; family FEN-1388; genus JABDGV01. The sequence continues at coordinate 112,547 of JABDGV010000005.1, read as the reverse complement.
GCAGTATGGACCTGGATTTGTCAATGGAGAACCTGTTAAAGGCTACCGTCAAGAAGACAATGTCAATCCTCAATCAGGCATTGAGACCTATGTGGCCTTAAGGCTTTTTGTCGACACATGGAGATGGTCGGGCGTCCCTTTTTATCTCCGTGCAGGTAAACGTCTCCCCAAACGAGCTACAGAAATTGCTGTGACCTTTAAAGAGGCTCCAGGTGTACTTTTTAACCGAGCTTTAGGTCCAGAAAATGCCAACACCCTTGTCATCCGCATTCAGCCTGATGAAGGCATTTCACTTAAAATTAATTCAAAAGTTCCCGGCGGAAGCTGTCTGATCCAGCCTGTAAAGATGGACTTTCGATATGGTTCCTACTTTGGATCAACACCTCCAGAAGCTTATGAGCGTCTTCTTTGCGACTGCGTCCTTGGCGACTCCACCCTTTTTGCACGTCAAGATGAGGTAATGGCCTCTTGGAAACTTCTCACTCCAGTTTTAGAGTATTGGAAACATACTGCTCCTAAGAATTTTCCAAACTATGCGGCAGGCTCTTGGGGACCTAAAGAAGCTGATGAACTTCTTCAAAAGGACGGTAGAACGTGGCGATATCTTTAGAGGTAACTTACTATGGTTTCCTATAGTTTCGAGTCCGATTTTCAAGACCTTACTCAACCCAAAGCTGATTCACAGGTTGGGGGTACTAAAGCATGCCTTTTCAATCTTCTCGTCATCAGTTATGACTTGGAAAGCTCTGTCTATTGCCAAGAGCTCATTCGAATAATCACAGAAAAATTTCCCTGCCGAATTATATTTGTGCGCGGAGAGCAAGACTCTACATTTGACTTTGCACGGATGTCCAAGAGTATGCAGGTCGTTGGCTCTGAAAATAACAGAATCGTCTGTGATTTCATCTCGATTGAGGCAACTTCTAAACAATTTAACCAGGTCCCCTTTTTAATCCTCCCCAATATTGTCCCAGACCTTCCTGTCTACATTGTCTTAGCTCACGACCCAACCAAAGACACCCTTCTACTCCACCAAGTTGAAGCGCTTGCCAACCGCATTATCTTTGGAACGCCCTATGTCGATAACATGCAGCGCTTTACTCGATCTGTGCGTCAGCTGGTTAAGACAAACCATCGTCAATTCATCGATATTCATTGGGCGCGCTCAAAAGCATGGAGAGAAGTACTGGCCAAGGTCTTTTTAAGTGCTGAAAAACTTGAAGCGCTCGAAGCAGCAACGAGCATCCACATTGTCTTTACAGCGCTGCCAGGAACAGCAAGCAATCGCTATGAATTGCAGGCGCTCTATTTACAAGCGTGGCTCGCTTCCCGTTTTGGATGGAAAGTTAAGGGTGTTGATGGCCCAAGGTCTACTCCTCGAATCACCTATGCAACAAAAACCGGAACCGTTACTATTTCCCTCGGCGTTCAAGACAGTGAAATCCTCGATCGGGGGGCTATCTGGTCTGTTGAGATTATGGGCGATAAAGATCACCATTTCTTAATCTCCCATGAGCGTGACTCTAAGCATGTCAAAGTGCATGCTTCAGGTCCCGATCGCTGCGAGATGCCCTATACGATCTTTATGAGTAATTACCAAAGAGGATCGGCGCTTATTGGAGAGATATTCTATCAACCTCCCTCTGCGCACTATGCCTCGATGCTTGAGATGTTTGATTCCGATATTTGGAATCAGCACGCTATGCAAACTGAACCAAAATAGACAACTTTAAAGATGCCAATGAAACGTGTGCGTGTTGACAAACGAAGACAAGCAATCGTCGCGCTCGACGAAGATGAAGCTGCAGAAAAGTGTGCTCAGCTATTTGTTGAAGAGGCCCAAAGGGCAATTGCTGCAAAATCCTCCTTCTCAGTTGCTTTAGCTGGCGGATCAACGCCTGCAGCCGTTTACCGTAAACTGCAAGAGCCCTCATTCGCTCTTTCTGTCAACTGGCAGTTCGTGAACCTCTTCTGGGGCGATGAACGAGCTGTCCCTCCCGATTCTCCCGAAAGCAACTTCCACATGGCTCAAGAGTATTTCTCTGTACCGCCCCTCAATCAAGCAAAAACCCATCGTATGATGGGCGAAGCGGTTGATTTAGATAGTGCAGCCCGAGATTATGAAAACCTTATCAAGAGAACATGTCCTGGAGGCAAGCTCGACTTGATCCTCCTCGGCATCGGTGACGATGGGCATACAGCATCTCTCTTTCCTGAGACGAAGGCGCTTCATGAAGAAAAACGTCTCGTCGTTGCAAACCAAGTACCCCAAAAAGAGTGCACACGGCTGACTGTCACCTTTCCCTGCATTGATCTTGCGAGCAAAGTGATTGTTTTTGCTTTGGGCAGATCAAAAGCGAAGGTTGTCAAAAAGATCCTTCGAGGAGACTTTACGCCTGATTTAATCCCAGCCCAACGACTTGGCACAGAAGAGACTCCTGCGCTCTACATTCTTGATAAGCGAGCTGCCTACGGATCAGGCTTGAGTGGATAATTTATGTACGTGTTGGGCATTGAAACGACCTGTGATGAGACGTCGGCCGCGATTGTGGAAGATGGCACACGTATTTGCTCGCTTGTCACCTACTCCCAAGATGCCATCTTTGCAGAATATGGCGGTGTTGTGCCCGAGCTTGCCTCAAGAAACCATGTCGAAGCTATAGACTGGGTTGTCGAAAAGTCGCTTCAAGATGCAAACCTCACACTTTCAGATATTGATCGCATCGCTGTTGCTAATGGACCAGGCCTTGTCGGATCACTATTAGTAGGCATCCATTTTGCTCAAGGGCTCTCCCTTGCAGCCTCACTACCTGTCGTAGAAATAAACCACATCGAAGCGCACCTTTACGCCTCTATAATGAGTGCTGAGAGACTCTTCCCAGCTCTAGGAGTTGTCCTTTCCGGAGGCCATACAAGCCTTGTACTCATTCACGATATCGGCAAATACCAGCTGATCGGCCAGACGATAGATGATGCTATTGGGGAAGCTTTTGACAAGGTAGCTAAGATGATAGGACTAGACTATCCTGGAGGGCCAAATGTTGAAAAGATGGCAAAGCTTGGAAATCCAAAAGCTTTTCAATTCAGCCCTGCCAAGGTAAAAAACAACCCCTTTGCATTCTCCTTCAGCGGACTTAAGACTGCAGTCCTCTACAAGCTCAAAGAACTGGATCCCAAGGACTTTCCTGATCTCTGTGCAAGCTTTCAACAAGCTGCCATTGATGCTGTCTATGAAAAGGTGCTTTTGGCCTTACAATCGTTTCCAGCTCAAGCAGTCTATTTGGGTGGAGGGGTTACTCGAAATCAAGCCTTAAGAGCGAAAATGAACACACTTTCAATACCCTGCTTTTGGCCTCAAGATGAGCTTTGCTTAGACAATGCCGCAATGATTGCAGGCCTTGGCTTTTATCAGCCCGAAACCGATATCTATTCTTTAGCGCCTAAGACAAGAATTCCTTTCAGTCTGAGTTCGTCCAAGTTTTGATAATCAATCAGAATGAAATATTTCTGAGTGTTAAATACTCTCACGCAAAGGCAAAAAACCTTTTTTTCCCAATAATTTAATTACACTTCGCAATAAATAATTATTATCGAAACGAATCAAATATTTTCTTGCTGTTTTGTCTCCACCTTCCCGCATCAACATCTTTTTTTCGATTAATTTCCTTATCTGGCGAGAGACTTCCTGACTGGATTTTCCAACAAAAATGTCCTTCATATCAGCTGCTTGAATAACCTGAGACTCTACTGCTTTTTTAAGCACCTTTGCCTCAGTATCGGTAATGTATTTTCTATCAACTGAATCATTGATGGCTGGTAATAAAATTTCCTTTTTCAAGTAATCATAATTTAGCAATTTATCTATCTTTTCGATTTCTTCCTTTAGCCCTTTTAAGACATATTCAGACCACTCCAAGATACCTTTTTTTGTACCTTTATCAGCCATAGAAAGGTATTTATAATAGGCGTCTCGATTACTGCAAAAAACAGCTGTAGGATTGAGTATTCGGCCTTCGTCAACATTAAATCCAAGCTTCACCAACATAGCATAGGTGAACAGTCGTACAGTCCTACCATTCCCATTACCAAAAGGATGTATCCAGACAAATCGATGATGAGCTATCGCAATTTTTAAGAGGTCATATTTAGGGCTATCTTTTCTATGGATAAAATTAAACAACTCTTCCATGTAATCCCCTACCTTGAGAAAATCAGGAGGGGTATGATCTGACATGTTTATCCGTAAATTTGTTGTTCTATAATTACCTGGAGCATGGTCTCCTTCTCCATCAGGTGGCGGAAGAAGACCATCGGTAATCATCCTATGCATTTCACTTACGAAAGCCCGATTAATTGAGTGATTCTTTACAGACTTTTCGACAAAGGCCATAGTGTCTTCGATATTTTGAATTTCTTTTATTGCATAAGGCAATTTTTTTTTCCCTTCAAGTTTTGTCTCAATGTACTCAGCTACAGTGGTGTTATTACCTTCGATACGGGCAGAACCTATGCTTTCTAAAAAGTGGAATATGTGCTTTAGCTGAAAAAAAATCTCAGGATGTGTAGTGCCTCTAATTTTCTTTCTTCGGAGATAATCTAACTCGATAATCAAATCGGTCAAAGAAGAACTAAATGTAGGCTCAGCAAGTTCTAAATCAAAATGTACAAATTTGCTGCTTCTCATTTCAATCACCTATTCCTATTAATTAACACACACAACCGATGACAATTAACATATACAGATCCCAAACATGTGCTAGGATACGAATTTCATCGTACAAATTTTCGTTATATTTAACAATCATCATCCTGAATAATTAACAAAACATCGCTCAAGTATTTAACATCCAAGTAGATTTTAACGATCTTGTCAGTCAAAAGCCAAAAAAGAAATATGAAAATTATCAACAAATTTTCTTTTCAACATTTTGTAATTTTTGCTCGTTTATGCTGTTCTCGTTTCTTACAGGCAATCTGATAATTTCGCTTTTCTTTTTCATAAGCCACCCTTAATTTTGGATTGCTCTGAAGCCGTTTTTTTAGTATTTTTATTGCGTTTTTTACTTTCATTAAATTTCCCTCCTAATCTTTTATACTGACAGGTACTCCTAAACCTCAAAAACAAAAATCCCAATTCTTCCTATATGTGAGTTCGAGTAACTTAAGAAGCGAATTTACACATTAGAATGTTCAAGAAGGGTAGAAACTAAAAGTTGTTACTCCATCCACTCCTTAAGAAGCAGAGCTCCGCCAAACTGGTTTGAAATGCAGTCAAACTCGATGATCTGCTCCATAAGAGGTATGCAGTGGAGGTTAACATTTTCTTCGAGCTTTTTTTGCTCTTCGGCTGTTAGTTTTTTTCCCTGCAGCGCCCCTTCTCGTGCTTTCTTACGAATAGAATCTATTGAAGTAACCTCTTTGCCGCCGACAAATTGAAAATGAGGGTCCTTTTCAAAGTAGCTCTTGATATAGGGTTCATCATCGATACCTATAAAATAGGGAGTCGTTGGAAATTGCAACTCCCCTTTAATCCTGATACCACTGCCCTCTTTATTCCCGCCAAGTTTTAACCAAATGGAATCTAGATTGCTTTCAAGGGCTTTACAGAGCTTTTTGACTTTTGCTTCTTGAGATTTCTTTTTTATTGCTGCAATTATAGTAGCCGCACTCTTCTTTGAAAATTCCTCATACGTTTTTTTGCTTGAACGCAAAAAAGGGGTCCACTCTGATCTATTCTCGCTTGGCGACAAGGTGAGCTTTTTTTGACTCAACGCAGATAAAATCTCTTCAATGGTCCTATGAACTTCGGGTGAATCAATCGATAACGATTGATCGCACTCAAGAAGGGTTTGTATGAGAATCGGCTGCAGCTTTTCCTGAAATTTCCTCTCCATTTCAAAAACTTTTGGATTTACTGTTACCGATTCAGAAAAGCCTAGCCATTTTTCTATTTTTGGGTCGCGAAACCCTTTTGGATCTAGTCCAAAAGGCTCATTCTCGGGAAGCACAAAGGGTTTTTTAGCATTTGTTTTTATAAGTTCCGCTGAGAATGAAACTCCTAAATCAAGCCCTAAGACAGCAGCTCCATATCTCAGCATAGCGGGGTTCGTAGCAACAAAGGCACCATCGTAGGTTGCTTGAGAGTGCCTTATTTCAGAAGAGGCTATTTGGAATAAGATATCTTCTTTGGTAGTCGCATGAAAGATCAACGGGATCGAGATCTTTTCGCCTTTCTTGATCTGATCTAACCTTGATTTTTGCCGGGCGATCACATTGTCAAGTTTCTGCAAGATAACCTGACAGGCCTTTTTTTTGTCGGGGACTGCATCTGATTTATAAAAAGCATCTATTTCTTTAGAGCCGCATTTCAATTCTTTGGGCAAATTCTTCTGTGCAGAAGTTACCATGGCTTTCAATTCATTTGCGCGCTCAAGTACTCCTTCAATGATTTTTTCATTGGAGAGAGAGCTTTTGAGTTTTTTCATCGAATAGGTGCCGTTCTCAAGAGTTGATACTCCCCATGTCTTTTGCGCAATAGCATCCCGCAATTTTTCAGGAGTTGATTGCGCCTCCATCATCTCCCAGACTGATCCGCGCCGCTTTAGCTCCATGACTTTCAAGATATCTCCCGTAAGCTCTTCAGCCGTTGTCATAAGAGTTTTTGCTAGCTGCATATGCTCTTTATCAAAGAGGTTATTGTGGGAAGTGATGAACTCGAGGTTTTGGGAAATATTGAATAGCTTGATCAAAGAAATTGGCTGGGAGAAAGAGGAAAAATTACTCTTTATATACCTGAAAAGCTCACTTGTAGAATCAAGGTTTTGAGATACCTCTTGCCTAGACAATCCACCATATTGACTTTCAGAAAATTTTAAAAAAGCGTGGTTGAATTGAGTTCCAAGCGTTGCCAAAAGCTCCCGCTTGTTCAAAAGCAGTTCAGACTGCTGAAGAGCACTTGCAATCTCTTCTTCGCTTATGCCCAGTTTCTTCGCGATATTCATTGTTGAAAAATCGAGATCTTTTTTTTGCTCTTTGCAAAGGGAAACATAACAATCGGCAATTCGTTGCATCTGAAGATCATGAACACTTATGTTATGAAGGGATGCAACTTCCTCGTGAGAGGGTTTGTTTTTTCTCAGTAGTACTTGTGCGTGAACATATTTATGCAGATAGCTTGCTTCAAAGAGCTTGTTGAGAGTTCGTACATCATCTTTTCTGTTCAGTTGGAATTTTACAAATCGCTTGAGCCTATCTATTGCTATTTGTTCGAGCTTTTCATTTTTCAATAAAAGAGGATCTATTCGGTTTTTATATAGGTAGAAATTTTCTCCTTGAAAATAGTTCTCAAGCTTATCCAGATGGTCTTTTCGACCCGATTCTTCAAATCCTCCATGAGAATAAAAGATCAAATTTGTGTGGCGACGTGTAAAAGAGGGGCCCCATTGCTGTACGATTTCTCCGCTTTCACGTTTACGTTCTCCTTGCACATGTGCAAGGCTTTTCATCTCTTCTTCTGAAAATTCAGACTCCAGCATTTTCATCATTTCTACGAATTTGGAGCGTCCCTCTTTTTCATCTTTGCCTGTGACGTAAATAAGCAATTTGGGCTCGGTAGGATCGTCGAGATCAGAAATCCCATGCTTTCCAAGTATGTCATCAACTAGCTTGCCTTCAAAAGAGATCCCCTCTTTTTGGGCCGCTGTAATCACCCGGTCCAACACTTGGTAAAAATTATCCCTCGTTGGATTTAAAAACACTTTCCAAAGGCGGGAGGCATCTTTATAGCCTGAAATACCGGTGGCAGAAGATGTTGGAGCGCCCACATCAAATCCAAGCCATCTATCCCACTCATCTGTTTGAGTGATTTGCCGTTTGTTAAAGATGGCTTTTGCCTGGTCGAAATGAGATGAGTGCTTTGTTTGAGGTAGCTTTGTGCTTGAAACGGTCGAAGAGTCACTATTTGTCTGTTTGTTGATACGTACCATAATCGTAACGCACCTTTTGATAATTACAACCGTTCAGGCGTAACCTGCTTTTTTTTCCAGAACTTGCTCCCATAATCAAAGAACAGCTGCTCATTTTTCTTGATATTCTCTTTCGCGATCAGAAGGATATGTGGTCCCGTCTGGTTATAGTATATACCCGATTCAACATTTGCATCTCTATCCGGCTTATGATTCATAAAGCGTGCAAAATTACCCTGATTGCGAGCGTCGAGGCCATAAGCGTCATATATCGATTTTTTATCAAAAATAAAGCTGTACTCTTGTTTCGGATCTTCCTTCTCGATTCTAACTATTGTTTTAATCTTGCCTGTGTATTCACCAACAACCGATCCTTTAGTAATTTTTTTTGCAGCAAAGACGCCAAAGCCAACTTCTTTACTGACATATTGAATTTTAACCGATTCGGGAAGAAGACGCTCTGATTCCGTTCGGCTGAGAGCTTCTTCGTACAATGAATTGTCTTCCTCATCAACCGAACTGTCGTCTGCATCACTAGTATTAAATCGATTAAGAACTTTAGAAAAGCCTGTTTGAATGTGCTCATCGATTTGATTTGAAGGCAGAGGAGTTATTGGGAAAATATTCTGATTTTTACTATCTGTGGTGAGAACAATTTTTTTCTTATCAACGAGCGTAAATGCATACGTACTCGGTTTGTTCTCTACAACTAAAGATGGTACTAGAAGCTTATCTTTTGTTTTCCGTTTTACCCCTTCAATATTGCTCACAACATCAAGCGTATCTCTTACTCCTTTACTTTTTCGTGCACTTTGTTGTTTATCGGCTCCCTCATTCTCTTTGTTATCTGTTGAATATGCATGTCGTCTAAGGCCAAATAGGGTCTTACAGTGCTCATTGAATTCTCTCCAAGATGCATTCAGATAAAATAGCTTATTTATTTTTAAATGCAAGTTTTGCCAATCTGTCGGCTGTTTTGCAGATCGATCAGCATTAATTTGATCTGATACTGTTTTATTTATTTCACTTGTCCAGCGTATTTTATTTATCATAAAAACCAGTAATTTGAATATTTATATATAATTATTAAATAATTAATATTTAAAATTCTAGAAAAAATTGTACCGACTTTTTTCCTCTACACAAGAATCCTGAAGATCTGCTATAGTAACTGAAATTTTCCAAGGAATAACCTATGGCAAGCAAGCGCGAAAACATTAAATTAAAGAGCTCAAAGAGCTCCTTTTTCTATTACACAACAAAGAACAAGACACAAACTCCTGAGCGTATCACTCTGAAGAAGTTTGATCCCGTTGTACGTGAAGTAGTTGAGTTCAAAGAGACAAAGTAAATTTGTTTGAAATTGCTACGGCCGTAAGCTACATTACGCCCCGAAAACGAACTCTTTCGATTTCGTTTATCGGGGTTCTTTCAGCCTTGATGATCGCAGCGGTCGTCTGGCTCTCTCTCGTTTTTTTCTCAGCTTCTGACGGTTTTTCTAAACGCTGGTCTGAAAACGTTGTTGCCGTTCTTGGCACTGTTCGAATTACCCCGAAGCCTGCCTATTTTGAATCCAAATCCTTTCAAATCGATAACTACTCATCTAAAAGCTCAGAACATGGTCTCTATCTACAGCAAAAGGCAAAACAAGATACCTCTCCTTATAACCCAGAGATAGATTCGCCCCTTCCATGGGCTGAAGGCTCTTTTGAAAACCCTGCAAAAAAGCTCCAAACGCTTCTCTCAAGCCTTTCACCCAATATATCCTACAGCTCCTTTGAAGCTGCAACTACTTATCTCGCCCTGTCAATCCATGTGCCAGGATCTCCACAGGCAAGCGTAAACCAGCTCTCCTTTCTCTTAAGCCTCGACCCTATGCCCGAACAATTCTCCATGCAAAAGCAGGGCCGTGACTATCCTGTTCTCTTCCCTCTCTCTTTCCAAAGAACGGGGGCAAAACTGAACGATACAGGCTTTCTTGAGTATGCTCAAGTAACTCCGACTGGGCCCAAAAACAGAAACCTCCCAATATATGTTGCAGGATTTTACGATCCGGGAATTCTTCCCATAGGCGGAAAGCTTTTGATAACTATTCCTGAAGTCATTGAACGTATTCAACCAGAACCTCAAACCGATTCGATCTTTCCCTCTACCGGGTACTCTGTATGGCATCCTGGAAGTACTGTTCATCTCCAAGAGATTATGGACGCAAAGCTTAAAGAACAAAAGTTAGATACTTTCTTTAAAGTTGAGCCCTATAACCGTTTAGAATTTACCTCAGACCTCTTCCAGCAGCTTGAGAGTGAAAAGAACCTCTTCCGGCTTCTCTCACTCATCATCATGATAGTTGCCTGCTCAAACATCATCTCCCTCCTCTTAATCTTGGTCCATTCCAAGAGGCAGGAGATTGCGATCTTGAGAGCTTTGGGGGCAAGTAAAGCGAGCATTCTTACTATTTTTGTCATCGCAGGGTTTCTCATTGGACTTATTGGCATACTGTTGGGCACTGCAACTGCTTGGCTGACTATGCAGAACCTGAATTCGATACTTGCCTTCCTTGGAAATATTCAAGGGCACGAAGTACTTGCACAAGTATTCTATGGAACCGTCATTCCCAACTCATTAAGCCCCTCTGCAACGCTCTTTACAATCTCTTCGACTCTCATTATAGCAACCATATCAGGCCTGCTTGCCTCCCTTTCTGCTGTCCGCGTCAACGTCTCACAAGCATTGAGAGGTGAAGGATGAAGAAAGTACTTCTCTCTTGCAAAGGCATCTCAAAAAGATTTAACTCAAGTCCGCCACTTTTTTCTGATCTCTCTTTAGACCTCTATTCAGGTGAGAAGGTGGCTATCTGCGGGCGTTCCGGCTCTGGGAAAACAACACTGCTTCATATCCTGGCAACTCTTGATACACCCTCTTCCGGAATAATTACCTTTTCCGAAGAGCTCCCCTTCTCTCCAGCACTTAGAAACATCGGCTTTGTCTTTCAAAGCTTCCATTTGCTTGAAGAAAGCACTGTTTTAGAGAATGTCCTTCTGCCTGTTTCAATTGCACGCCTGCCCCATGCAGTCTTTCTTCCAAAGGCCGAAGAGCTTCTCCATCAGATGGGTGTCGGCCATCTTGTCCACCAAAAGGTCTCCTATCTCTCTGGCGGTGAAAAACAGCGTGTAGCGCTTGCTCGAGCGCTCATTCTTGACCCCCAATTCATCTTTGCCGATGAGCCAACTGGAAACTTGGACTTTGAGACCGCAAAGTCCATAAAAGAGCTCCTCCTCAAAATCGTCGATGAAACCCAGAAGACACTTCTTCTTGTTACCCACGACAGACCCTTCTCGCAATCCTGCGATAAAGTCTTTGAATTAAATAATGCAAAATTGTCAGTAATTAATTGATTAAATATATTGTTTTATTGTAATGTATTAAAAATATTTTATATTGGATACTATAATGAAGCACTTTATATTTTTATTCAGCCTTGCTCTTTCTTCAATTTTAACCTGTCAACAAGACCAAGAAAGCAAACTCATTGTGGTTCGCCACGGAGAGGGCTATCACAACCTTGTGAAGCTGCACAACTCCAACCCACTTCACCCCAACTATTTCCATGCAGATCTTACCGATTTGGGCAGAGCGCAAGTTGCTGAAACTGCAAAGAAACTACTAGCCCAAGGGTTTAATAAAGACAATATTGATCTTGTCATTGTCTCCCCTCTTCCGCGCACCCTTCAGACAGCCGAAATTTTAGCTGAATATGGCCTGTTTAATGAAAAATATATGGTGATTGATTCGCGAGTTATTGAAGTTAATGCTGGTGATGAAGAGGGACAAACAGTACTTACAGCAACAGGTCAAAAACAGGATTGGTATAATTGGCAAACTCTCAATGGCGAGACCAATAAAGATATTCGCGATCGAATGGAAGACATCTACCAAGCTATTTTGAAAAAGAGTGTGAAAGGCAACGTTCTTATTGTCACTCATGGACTGCCTTCCTTTGAACTCATTCGAATACTCACGGGTGAACCTATTCAACTCGGCACCGCAGAAGCAAAAGTTCTGTCATTAATTAAACAAAGTTAGCTTTTAAATACATTTTTAGTATATAATAAGTGTAAATAATTTATTTTTATGAAAATTCAACGTATTTCAACCGCACCAGTTCTCTCCCAGTATCACATAGCATCCAATCTGCCCGAATCCAGTCAGCCCGAATTTTCCTGTCCCGAATTTTCCTGTCCAATTTCTGTCGGTAAAAATGATCAAATTCAGATCGATCTTTCGCTAGATGCCAGCAAGTTCAAACGCGTTATCTACTGCTTTACCAACCATACCAACGGCAAACGACTTATTGGCGCAACCGATGACTTTGTTCAGCGAATGAAGAGTTATCAGCTCCCCGAAAAACTCGAATTTGACGTCCGATATGGGGATCAAGTTTCAGTTACTATCCTTCAAAAAGTGTCCAATAGTGATGATATTGATAAGCTTGAAGATGACTATATCCAGTTTTATGACTCTATTAACAACGGCTACAACCAACGAAAGGGTGGCGGCGGCGGGACAAGCGTTGAGCGTAAATCAACTGAAACAACACCTCGCACTAAAAGAGCAATTAAAAAAGCAATACAAGAGCTCCACGAAACCCCTGAAAAGTCTGCAACACTCGTCCGAAGCCCTACAAGTAAAAAAGTTCGACTAAAAGCGACCGAGTTATTCAAGGAAGATGCTAAAAAATCTGATATCTACTTTATGCGTCACACGGAAAAGAAAACAGAATACGTAGGCACTTCACAAGACATTCCTAAGAGGCTCCGAGAGCATAACTTCTACATAAATAACACCGAAAACTCCAAATATAAGCGAAAAATCAACCCTGTTCATGAAAAGTCTTCTCAATCTCCAGAAAAGATGGTGATTAAAGCCATTCAAACGGATAAAATTAAGAAACGAGTTTTTGAAGAAACGGGCAACACTCCCTCTAGCATGGAGCTAGAAACTGGCTTTATTGATCACTATAACTCGTATGAAAAAGGTGATAATAAGACTCGCGGCGGAAATGGCAGCATGAGTAAAAAGGTTTTAAAGTAGTAAAATGATAAAAGGAAACAAATAGGAAACATATGGTTAATAATCAATTCATCAAGCACTTTATCGGCGGCATGGATCAACAGAAGTTTCTGAACATGGCCCACGATTACGTCCAGGGCAAAGCAAATTTACTTACGGTTACAGATCCTTTAACTGGCCGCACCTATACATTAAAAAAGGTACAGCTCGACCCAGCAGCTCCACCTCCGCGCCAAATAGCCGAACAGCTCACCTCTGAACTGATTATCTCGCATATATTCATGAGTATGAAACTCAATCTCGCAGTGCTTGTAGATAACTCCGGGGATAGACCTAGAGTTACAGGTACTCGAGAGGCAGTCGCAGCATATCGCAATCGACAGCCTACAGGCGAGCCGCTATCAGATGAAGAAATAGCTGAAATTACAGCTGAAGAGCTTGAACAGGCAGAAAAAGAGGCCCAAAAAGAAGAGCTGGCAAAACATCCAACAGAAAAAAGCACAACTGCCAAATCTCCTCAGCCTCAAGCACAACCGCTCGAGAAGAGTAGAAAACCCATTATATCTATTGAAACGAAATCAAGCGAAGCGGGCTTAATTTTTGCTAAAAGCATTGCAAAGACGATTCAAAAAGTTGCTAAAGCGCGTGAACAAGAGAAGGCAATTGTTGCTGAACGAACACGCATTAAAGAGAAAAAGAAAGTAGAAAAGGAAGCCGCTCAAGAACACCACCGAATTGTCGACGAAGAGGTCAAGCGCTCTGAAAACCGAATGACGATTTCAAAGAACGAACGAGCCAAGAAACAATCTTCATAACTGCAACAGCTGCAGCAATTCCAATCACCATCCAGGCTAAAGTCTGGGTGGTGAAGCTCAAACCAAAGCTAAAATTATCCATTGTCGCTCGCACAATATCCCAATCACCATACCGAATAAAGACCATGGGCTTCATGTACCAACTTGCATCTATAAGGTGTGTATAGCCAGTGGAAAGTGCGTGCAAGCGGTCTACCGATTCTTGCATAAGCTCCCCTTGAGATCGAATCTCAGGGTCGCTCAAAGCCAAAAACTTGGCTATATAACTCGAAAGCGTTAAATTAAAACCCTTGGCCACCTCTACAAATCGATTGACTATACGCTCAGCCTCAGTTACATGTCCTGCAAGCCGAGTGGTATAGAGCTCAATAAATCGAGGCACTTGGGTAAAGAGCAGGGCCGAAAAGACGCAGAAGAGCCGATCAAAAAGTGTTATCAATGGTCAAGATCCCCTATCAAATGGGATTGTGCTCTTTTAGGATTTTTTCTTCAGCTCATTCTTAAATGCCCCAATCAAACCTTTACGAACATCGTCTGATTTAGAATCGATAACGTAGGTCATAATCTCTTGAACAGCCTCTGAACAGCTCTCTTTCTTGTAGCTGTTTACATCCTCAAGCGAGGTTAAAAGAAGAGTCAAATCTTCCTTAGTAAATGTTAGAAGCTTATTTAAGTAGGGCAAAGAGAGATTAAAAGAGGTGACATTCACCACATGTTGATGAGAGATCGCATCTATTTGCTTTACAAGGTCTGAAATCTTTTCCGAAAGATAGAGCTCAATTCCATGTTCTGGAGTTTTATTTATCTGTTTACAGGCGGGAACAAGACAAATCTTAATAAGGTTCAGAAACGCTTTTTCTTCGTTTGTGAGAATTTTTGTAGGTACATCTGTTGGTTGAGCCTTCATGACCTTGAATATAAAATTCATGTCATTAAAGCATTTTTTTACAAATTCCGTCTGAATAGCACCTATTTTCGCACGCACTTCATTTGAAACATCTTCCACTTTTTCAGTTGATTCAACACGTATAGGCACCTCTTTTTTCTTCAACTGCTCTTGAGCGGCTGCAAGCAATCCTAAACGCACAATTTCTGATTTGGAGTTTAAATAAAAAGTTTCAAGCTCTTGTACCTCTCTTGAACACTCCCCTTTCTTGCTCGATTGGAGCACAGCTATCAACTGTCTCAAATCATCTTCAGAGAGATTGTAGATCTTAGGAAGATAGGGCGTGACAGGATCAAGCATCGCAATATTTTCAACAAATTGAGGAGATATCTCCTCAAGCTTTTGTACATGCGCTTGAATCTTCTCGGAAAGATATAACTCAATTCCACGCTCTGGAGACTTATAGACATTATTAAATGTGGGAAGCATGGCTGTCTTGATCAGGTTTAAACAGGCTCTCTCAGTTCTCGTAAGAGTCTTTGTAACAACATCCGTCGGCTTAATATTGAGCAGCGTTAAGTAGAGGCTTATGTCGTTATTACAAGCTAATAGAAAGTCATTTTGGCAAAGCTTGATTTTTTCAAGAACCTCTTTAGAAACAGTGTCTACCTTTTTTGTGACTTCGGTTTGGGCGGTAGTTTCTTGTTTTGAAGGTTCTGTGATTACAGCAACGCTATTATCTTGAGTACAAGCTGGTATGTTGGAAAAAATTTCTTTAGATTCACTCATATATTCTCTATTATATTTCAATTTATTCTAGCAAAATAGAGTAAAGATTTTTTAAAGATCTCAATCTTCACTTGAGATATGATGCCCCTATTAGACGGTTGTTTGATTCATGAAAGCTGTTCTTCTCCTCAACCTAGGTACACCCTCAGCCCCTGATACCGCAAGCGTGCGAAAGTACCTTACAGAGTTTCTTCTTGATCCTCGAGTGCTCGACATAAACCCCATTAAGAGAAACCTACTTGTCCGCTTATCGATTGCCCCGAAGCGAGCTCCTCAGCTTGCAAAAATCTATAAGTCCATTTGGACAGAGAAGGGCTCTCCCCTTCTTGTCCACATGCTGAATCTGAAAACGGCTCTGCAAACGAAAATTGGCTCAAACTATCTTGTAGAGTGCGCCATGCGCTACCAACAGCCCTCGCTCGTTCAAGCCCTTGATCGATTAAAGAAATATTCCCTCGACGAGCTTGTGCTGGTTCCCCTCTTTCCACAGTATGCATCTGCAACAACAGGTTCTGCCCTTGAAAAGACACTCAACCTCCTTTCCAAATGGGAAACTATCCCGAAAATTCGAGTAGTTACGGAATTTTGCGACCATCCAGGCTTTATTAATTGCCATGCACAAAAGCTAAAATCCATTGGCCCTTATGAAAAACTCTTAGTCAGCTTTCATGGCCTTCCGGAAAAGCAGCTCAAAAAGGCAAACAAAGGCTGTCTTTCTGCTGCCAACTGCTGCGAACGAAATATCTGCTGCTATCGATCTCATTGTCTTAGAACCTATAATGCTCTCCTTAAAGCTGCAAACATATCTCCCCAAGATGCTCTCATGACATTCCAGTCGCGCTTTGGCAAAGACCCGTGGCTTACGCCTGATACGCAAGAGACAGCAATACAGCTCGCCCAAAAGGGAGTTAAGCGTATTGCAATTATCTCCCCCTCCTTTACTATGGATTGTATCGAGACCCTCTATGAACTTGGGGTTGAAGTACGACATAAATTTTTGGAGTCGGGCGGAGATGAATGCAACCTGGTCCCGTCCCTTAACGATTCGCCAGAATGGATAGAGAGTATATGGAAAATAATTGTCTGAATCCATCCTCATTAACGAGACGCCTTCTTGCTTTCTTGATCGATCTTTTTATACTGGCACTCTTCACAAACCCCATCTTCATTTCACTCTTCTGGGTTCCGCCCATCATCTTTGTAGGCTATTTTGCTATCATGGAAAGCTCGACATGGAAAGCAACACTCGGCAAGAGGCTGTTCAATATCCAAGTTCAGCATCGAGAGGGAGAGGCAATCACATTCCCAGAAGCGTGCGTACGAAACGTCTGCAAGCTCCTTTCGCTGCCGGCACTGTTTCTCTTCGCCATCCCTATGTTCTTCTCAAAAGATAAGCAGGGACTTCATGATTTAGCTGTAGATTCGTATGTAGTACGAAAGCAGCACTGAGAAGAAATCTCAATGCTGCAGAAAAGAAAATTACTTACCGCACCAGCGTGCTTGAATTTGCTGCCAGCAGAGAGCTTGATAAAGAGCTGAAAGACCAATGAGATCATATACAACTTTTGCAGATGTTGTACCGCTGCCCATTAGTGATGCGACGAGATCGAAATCTAAAAGTCCAACAAGACCCCAGTTAAGACCTCCAATGATCAGCAAAATAGATGTAATAACATCAAGCGCCTTCATCATACTAACCCCCACAAATTTAGGTGATTATATCTTGCTATACAACTAGATATCATTTATGTGTAAGAAAATTTTTTAATCGCATGAATACGATAACCATGAATACGATTACGTTATCTGATAAAGCGTGGCTTGAACCCCTTCTCCTTTCAATAGATGCTACCCTATCCGAGTACACCTTTGGCAATCTCTTTCTCTTCCAGCCTACACATAAGTATGAATGGTTTGAGCTCAAGGGAAAAAGATACGTAAAAGGGCTTTCCTATACCTCTGAGTGGTTCTTAATTCCCCTCTTCACCATCGAAGATCCGGAGGAATTAAAAGAGGCGCTTGTACACTCTAAAGCAAGCTACTTCTACCCCATCGATGATCGGACAAAAAACCATTTTGATGAAAAGGATTGGAGAACAGAAGTGCTCCACTCAGAAAGCGACTACCTCTATGCAACCGATACGATTCGGACGTATAAAGGACGAGCGCTCGATGGACGGCGGAATTTAATTCACCAACTTGAAGCAGAACATCAAGCTATTTCAAAGCCGCTCAATATTGAAGCTTCACACACGGTCCTCAATAACTGGTATCAGGAGTTTAAGAAGGCAGAAAATGAAGTTACTGCCTGCAAGCTTGCGCTTCAACACTGGTCGGAGCTTTCACTCTTTGGACAAACAATCTATATCGATGGAAAACCAGAGGGATTTACCATTGGAGAAAAGCTCAACGCTAACACGGCTGTTCTCCATTTTGCAAAAGCGGTCGGCCCCGAAAAGGGACTCTATCAATATCTCTATCAAGATTTTGCCTGCTCAATCCCCCATGAATATCTCTATTTAAATTGGGAGCAGGATTTGGGGATTGAGGGAATCCGGCAAGCAAAAGAGGCGTATAGGCCCATCGCTCACCTCAATAAATGGCGAATCATCCCCAAGAATTAAATCAAAAATATATTATAATAATATTAAAGAGTGAGCATCTTTATGTCTGACGCAAATTTCCGACCGAAATTTATTGATTGCGTCCAAAACAACGCTTTTGAAAATTATTTTTATGTTGAGGGCATTACCTCAAAACTCGGTGGAAACAAATACAGCGTCATTACAGAGAGAGGAAATACCGCCCTCCTTCGACCTGATAAGAGATCTGCATCCTTTACTCAAAAAGCCCTCTCCCTCTTGAAATTAGCCAGTTATTTTACTGTCATTATTCCCCTCATAATGCTCTGCGGTAAAATAGTCTATAGACAATCGCATAAATTCCTTCTCAGCCAGAAAAAAATCGTCCAAAGCCAGCCGTTCCAGAATAGGGATATCCAACCGCCCAAACCAAATCCTTTGACAAACCATACAATTACTCCTATTACAAATCCTAAAATAAACCCGACTCAGCCGCAGGTAAATCCAAAAGTCTTATCTCTAGCCGAAAGAATCACAGTTGGAACCTATAACATCCTCTTTCCTCAAAAGTTTACGAAAACGGGCGATCTGCCCCCTATTCGCACGGACATGGGCTACGGCGTCGACAAAGAGGGAAAGTATTTTGAAAATAGCGCCTTTAGGGTTGGAGTCATCGCAAACAACATCCTCAAGAGCAACCTCGATGTGATAACTCTCCAAGAGGTCACTCCAGATGTAAAAGAGGATCTTCAAAAACGGCTCGGGAAGGATTATGACATTTACTATGCCCAGCATAAAAAAGCTGCCCACGGCGTAGCCGTCGCCTTTAAAAAACATAAATTCACCAAACTCTCTATTCAGACAAAGACCGCCACATTCCCAACAAATTTTAATAACAAACCAGGCGAACAGACCCGATCGCACATCATGATTGACATTCAAGATATAGCGACCAACAAAGTCTTTCGTGTCGTCTCAGCCCATGCAACAGACCCTCGAGACCTTAAAGCAACTGAAAAAGGACTCCATGTCAATAAAATCCTCCACGACGTTGAAGCATTCAAACCCCAAGGCTACACAGTTGATAGAACAATTCTTGCAGGAGATTGGAACCAGGATCAATGGGGAAACAGAGGCGAGGTACGACCTGCAACACCTGGAGCTCATCAAGCATCGGCCTTTCAAGAGCTTTTTAAGAAGAACTTTCATGTCGACACAAACCTTAATAGCACCGAATTTGGCGTTGATAAAATCAGCGATTTAGAAAATCTCCAGGGCGGAGCATTGAAAGATGTACTTAAGAGTCGGGAGCGCCGCATTGATTGGTTGTTTGTTCAGAACGTGCAGCCTGAATACCTTGAACTTCCTGATCAGGACTTAAGAGGAAGCGACCACAAACTTACAGCAGTAACCGTTAAATAATTGTTGATTAAATATTTTACTTAATTTAAAATAATTTAAATAATTAATTTAATCGATAAAATACTATGTCAATATCACCACCCACAAATTCTTCAGCGCTTGTTGCCTACCAATCGCCAGAGTCGCTTATTTATAAGTCTCAGAAGATTGCAGAGCACCCTTCTCTACCCAAAACAACATGGCACGTCGAGCCAAATTCAGCTTATTCAGTCACACGCATAAAGACAAAAATAGTCGATGGAAAGCCGGTCACCTCTTCAACAACCTATGAGGTTATAGATGCTGTAGGTTCATCATATTCCTCAAGTATGGTCTTTATTATTGGTCCAAAGGGTGGGAAAGGCAAACCAAAGGTTATGAAGGTAGTTGGTTCTTGCAAGCACGAGTACGAAATAGCTCAGCTTTGGAAAAATAAAACTGTCGGACTCATGATTAGTCCGAAAGCGCATCTTGTTGATGACGATAAAGAGCTGCTTATCATGCATAAATATGATGGCACTCTGTATGAGCGCATACTGAACTTAACTCCTGAGCAAAAACTAGAAGCCATCTGTCAAATAAGCAGCGGTCTGGCAGATCTGCACAGCCTCAAAATAAATCATAGTGATATTAAGTTGACTAACATTCTCTACGACAAAAGAAAAAACAGATACGACATTATTGATTTTGAGTATTCACAGACTCCCAAAAATAACATCCCAAATCGACGTGATGATATTGAAGATTTCAGAGAAGTTATTCACAGCATATTGAGCGATCGAAAGTATACACCTCAAGAGTTGAGACTAAATGAAAAGAGTATATCAAAGCTTGGCTACTCAGAAGAGGTTTTAAAGTATATAAAAGATGTCGCAACCCACAAAAACTACAGCGCTCAAGCAATCTCGCACCTCTTCCATAAGGCACTCGAGGAGTATAGGAATCCAATTCTTACTTAAGCTTTTCGAGCTCTTCCCAGCGAACATAGCGCTTATTTATTTCGTCCTGAAGAGATCCCGCTTTGCTTGAAAGGGCAATAAGGTCGCCTGAGCCACTATTCAAAAGATTAGATACCTGTTCAAGCTCAGCCTCAAGCTTTTCAATCTCTTGAGGAAGCACTTCAAGCTCCTTCCCCTCTTTATAGCTCAAAGCCTTCTTCGCTTTTGGCTTAGCCGCTTGCGCTTTAGCTTGAGAGACCTTTTCCTTGTTCTCAGCTTTAAAAATCTCATACTGGTCATAATCGGCAAAATAGGGCATCTCAAGATCTGTCCCGAGCCCAATGAGAGAGGTAGTCACTCGATTTAAAAAAAGTCGATCATGGGTAATCAAAACAACCGCTCCATCATACTCGTCAAAGGTCTCTTCGAGAATTTCTAAAGTGTCAATATCCAGATCATTGGTCGGCTCGTCCAAGAGCAGCACATCGGCCGGCTGCAGCATAAGGCGTGCAATATGGAGCCGCGCCTTTTCCCCGCCTGATAGGCGGCTCAATGGAAGATCAAGCCTCTCCGTCTCAAATAAAAAGCGTTTCGCCCAGCCATGCACATGGATGGGATGGCCTCGAAACTCCACAAACTCGCGTCCATCGCCTAAAGCCTGCTTCAGCGTCTGGTTTTCAGAGATTTTGGCTCGCTTTTGATCAAAGTAGGTAATTTTTAAATAGGGAGCAAATTTTATAGTTCCCGAATCGGGCTTTTCTTCCCCTGCCAGTATCTTTAATAGAGTTGTCTTTCCCGAACCGTTAGGCCCTACAAGGCCTAACCTTGTTTTCGGGCCAATCAAGATATCAAGACCTGAAAAAAGCTCGCGTCCGCCATGGCTCTTTGAAATTCCCTTAGCTTGAATTAGCTTTCTCGTCTCAATGCCAGAGGAAGAGAGGTCAATCTCGACCTGTCTTTTACTCGTTCTGCTCTTTAACTGAGACAGCTCTTCTTGCAGCCCTTCCGCTTCCTTAACCCTCGCCTGCTGCTTCGTTGTTCTCGCCTTTGCCCCTTGCCGAAGCCAAGCAATTTCTTTACGCACTCGAGAAGTTAAAGACGCCTTCCGGCTCAGCTCCGATTCCAAAAACTCTTCTCTCTTCTCCAAAAACGAACTGTAGTTGGCATCGATCTCAAAAAGCCCTTTAGGATAGGTGCGGTTGAGCTCTATGGTTTTATTCGTTGTTTTCTCAAGGAAAACCCGGTCATGGCTGACCATGACATAACTGCGTATTCGCGACTTCAACAGGTTCTCAAGCCAAACAATCGACTCGATATCCAAATGGTTCGTAGGCTCATCTAATAGCAGTAAATCGGGCTCTTCAGCAATCGCTGAAGCAATATCGAGCCTTCTTCTCCAACCACCAGACAACGACTCGGCCAAAACTTCAAAATCGTTAAAGCCGCACATGCTCAAAGCTTTTTGAGCCTTATGGGTGCGCTCATCTGCATGAACACTCTCAAGCCTTGCTTCAACCGTCTCAAAAATGGTCCCATGAGCCTCCAAAAAGTTCTGAGGAATGTAGCTCACCCTTACTTGCGAGCGTCGAATTACTTCACCAACATCTGGATTTTCAAGGTTGGACAAAATTTTCATAAGCGTGGACTTGCCTGAGCCATTGGGGCCGATAAGGCCTACCCTATCTCCCTCGAAGAAGCTGACGGTGATATCAGTGAAAAGATTCTTGGAGCCGAAAGCTTTTGAAATCTTCCGGCATTGAATAAATGGGCTCATACTATATATAACAAAAAAAAAATGGAGTTAATGCTATGAAGAAGTTTCTCCTAGCCGGCACTGCTTGTCTAGTTTTATTTGCATCGTGTGCAAAATATCAAGCTGAACCGCTCGATAAACAGATGGGTATGTACATGGGTAATACCTATACCCACCACGGCGTCACCGTGACCGTCAAAGCGTACAACAAAGCTGATTGTATGCATTATCTCGGCCGAGATCTTCTAGCGCAAGGGTTTCAACCTATCCAGATCACCGTTCAAAACGACACCAACCGCAATATGCTCATCTCTAAAGATAGCATAAGCCTATCGCTTTCCTCAGATAAAGCTGTCGCAAGCTCTGTCGAAACCTCAACCGTTGGACGAGCAACCGGCTATGGCGCAGCTTCCCTCATTGCCTGGCCCTTCGCCATACCTGCAATCGTCGACGGAGTCAAATCATCCGATGCCAACAGCCAGCTCGACAGCGACTACGCGCAAAAAAGCATCCACCAACAGACCATCCTTCCTGGAACCAAATATACAGGACTCGTCTTCACGTCGAAACAGTTCTACAACCCCAACTTCTCCATCACCATCATCGATAAAGACACCCGCGACGTCATCAAATTCGACGTCACAGCTGAGCGTTCGTAGAGTTTTAAGGGGAGAAGCTTCGCTCCTCCCCCCTTCCCCCTCCTCACCAGAGGACTTAAAGTCCTCTGGACTCCTTTCTTGTATTTTTATCAGCGCTTATTTTTCTCTGTTTGTGCTACCGCACCAACAGAGAGTTGCAAACTTTTTATCGCAGCCAAGCTGCGATAAAAAAGAAAAGACAGAATATACTGCCAAGTAACATGTAATGTTGAAACCCCATGAATTCTAAACAAAAAACCAGTTTTGACGACGAAGAAAGGTCTATACTAGCAACCTTTGAAAAAGGTGAATGGGTATCTGTCAAAAACGTTAAACGTGTCAAAGAACGTGCACGCAAATGTGCTCAATATACCTTAGAAGATAAAGATGATATTGATGCGGCAGACGCCGCTAAGGAAGAAGCTATAAAAAAAGGTACTCTTTCTTGGAGTGCTGCAAAAGAGGAACTGGGGCTATGCAATATTGAAAAAAACACAACAGTGACACAAAGTAAACAAAGGCCTGTATCGAGGTCAAAAAAAAATAATACAAAGTCTTAAAGCTTTATCCACTCTTTCTTTACCAACTCTTCAGCTGATATTTGCATTAAATCGGCATCCACATTTTGTTCTAAAGGCATAACACTGGTATCGAGAACAAATCCCAATTTTTCAAAAAAAGGGATGGTAGATTTTATTGCAGGAACGTGGAGACCCATTTTCTCAATAAGCGCCCGTTGAGCAATTTGAGCAATAACTCTGGTAGCCGCGCCAGTTACACGGTTTATTTCCTCTTTATTGACCTCTGAGCGAATATTAATTGGGTTCGTTATGAGCCAATGGATATCAATATATCTGCCCACCTTTTCCCACGACTTGATTTTGCAAAGATCAATTTCCCATGTGATGGCTATGGCTTGTATGGTTTTTGAAACTTTATCCTTGCAAGTCCATATGGTGATCTCTTTCTGATGTTCCTCATACGGAAGGAGCGCCTCCTGCATCTTCTGGCTAATATGGGCTGATTTTTCGAAAAAAAGTGTTTCCTTTTCGATCTTTGTAATTTGTTTTTTCTTCTTAGCTACCTTCTCCCAATCCCGCAGAGTCGCTCGAATATCATAAAAATCGATCTTATCCGCCTCTAATTGGTCTACCACAAGATCAAAGGTCGTAGAAACTACTTGTCCAATTGAGCTCATAGTAAACCTCAATTTTCACCGCTTGTGCATGAGCACAAGCGGTGAACTGGCACTCTTTGTATTGCTGCTGGCAGCAATACAAAATAAACGAACCGCAGCCTAACTAAACCTCAAAGAAGACAAAACTTAGAGTCCAGAGGGTTTTCAACCCTCTGGTGAGGTGGAGGAGCAAAGCTCCCCCTTCTTCTTCTCCACTTACTTCTCTTGAGATTTATCTTTCAACATAGCGGCTGTCATGACGCAGCGGAAGCCGAGGTGGTTAAGGCTTGTGTCGGGGCAGGTTTTCATGCGGGCGGTGATCCGGTAGCCTTTGCAGTAGCTTTTGTGGCAGAGGAAGGAGCCGCCGCGGTGGACGTATTTGATTGCGTGGGGTTCGTCGGGGTCGAAGCTGGAGGTTGGGCCGGTGGGGTTGATGGAGAGGCCGTTTTTAGCTTCTTGCTGGTAGTAGTTAGCGTTGTAGAGATCGGAGCACCATTGCCAAACGTTTCCGGACATGTCGTAGAGGCCATATCCGTTGGGCTTGAATGTCTTTACAGCTGTTGTGCCTATGTAGCCGCCTTGTTTGGTGCTTTTGTGAGGAAATTCTCCGTGCCAGATATTAGCTTGGGGATTTTCTTCTGAAAACTCTTCGTTGCCCCAGCAGTAGATGGCATTCTTTTGACCGCCGAGGGCGGCAAATTCCCATTCAGCTTCAGTGGGCAGTCTTTTGCCTGCCCATTTGGCGTAGGCTTGGGCATCGTACCAGGAGATTTGAACGACGGGATGATCCTCTTTGCCGACGATCGAGCTTTCGGGGCCTAAGGGGTGTTTCCAGTTAGCGCCTGGTTTCCACTCCCACCAGTTGAAGTTGTTGTTGAGGGAGACTGGCCCTTTGGAGGGCTTGAAGACGAGGGATGCAGCAACGAGAAGTTCGGGTGCAGGCTCAGGGGTGCCCTTAGGCACTTGGGCCATGATCTCTTCGAGTTTTGGGGGAATTTCAGCTGTGGTTATGTAGCCGGTCGCATCGACAAACTCTTTGAACTGGCGATTGGTTATGGGGGTTGCATCTATCCAGAAGCCATCGACCTTTACTTCGTGGGGAGGCTTTTCATCTTTACGTGAATCTTTGTTGTCTGAACCCATTGTGAAGGTACCGCCTGGAACCCATACCATTCCAAGAGGTGAATCTTGAGTTTGAAAGCGAGCGGGAAGCTCGGAAGAGCAGCATGTAGCCCACATTTGATTGATGAAGAGGGTGAAAAGGAAGAGTGATCGCATATTTTTACCTAGCTTAGGCACTACTTGATAGCAGTGCGCATTAATTTTTTGATAATCTTTATCACTTTTGAGCCGCAGTTGAAGGGACCATTGGTATGAGAGTGGCATGAGCAATTATTTGCCATTTGTTATCATTCTTTTGCCAAACACTGAGGCGGTTTGCTTTAGAGATAGCTGGGCGCCCTTCAAAAGATTCTGAAACTGCGATCGCATAAGAGACAATGATGGTTCCAGGGCTTTCTGTGACGAGAAAATCGCTGATGGTATAGTCGGTGACATTGAGTTTTTTAAGTAAATTTATAGCCTGTTCTTTCTTGAGAACCTCATCGACAAGCACGGTTTGATAACAGGACGCAGTGCTATCCTCAATAGCTTTCCAGTTACGCTTTTTCGTGTTTTCCCAATACTCTCTTTCAAGAGATTCGCCAAGAGATGTGTCAGCAAAAAGCGCTAACTGGGAGATAAGCGTTGAGGCAAAGAGAGCATATTTAAGCATTGGTTTAGTCCTTTTAAAGTTGTAAACGTAACGCTAGGGTGTATCATGAAATTTTGTCAAAAATGGTTTATGTGGTTTGTTTTAATATTAATGAATATTAAAAATATGTATTTTTATATACTATTGTTTAATTCGAAATTATAAAGATTAGAATTATAAATATGAGTTCTTTAGTTTTTTCACTATTGGCAGCTTGCTGCTCAGCTCTGTCGAGTTTGATTTTTCGTAAAAATAATGACGTTTCAACGACTAGCGGCAGCCCTACAGGCTATTTAGTGCTGTTTTATTTTCTATCATTCATCATCTCCCTTCTTGTTTTTCCTGCTATTTGGAATGGGAATGTAAATTATGTCGTAGTAGCTCTTGGACTTTGTGTAGGCATACTGACCTCAACATTGATGGTCGTAACCTCTCGTGCGCTGCAACAGGGGCCCGCAGGCCTTACATTTGCCTTCCACAATGCGAGCGCTATCTTCCCCAGCCTCATCCTTTTTGTACTGCTGGGTTCAGAATTTGGCTTTAGCTACTCCTACATCCAGCTGGCAGGAATGGCGCTTGTCTTGTACGGCCTTTTTTTAGGAGCTAAAAATGAAACAGCTGGACGCTCTCAAGCCTCAGCTCGTTGGCTGCAGTTAGCTTTGGGCTGTTTTATTATCCAAATCCTTGCCCTTACATTCATTCAGGCGCGCTGTCTTTTATATGATTCTCATGCCGCGAGCACATTCTTTTCAGACGCACCTTTTACTGAGGCTGATGACATATGGTTTATGCCTGGAATGTTTGGAGCGGCTTTTGTGATGCAAACAGTGCTCTTTCTACATGAGAAGAGAAGGTTTCAAAAGAGCGAAGTTATCTATGGCTGTTTGGGAGGTGTTGCCAATTTTGCATCTACCTGCCTGCTTCTATTGGCAACCAAATATGCACTTCCCTTTGAACAGGCAATTTTATTTCCCTGTTTTGCTGTTGGCTCTATGATTTTATGTAATGTCTGGTCAAATCGTTTATACAACGAAAAATTTAACCTCAGGACCAACGCCCTATGCTCTTTTGGAATTTTCATGGCAGCGTCCAGCTAAGGAGGTTGTCAATAAGAGCACAAGGTTACGAATTGATGATCTTTAGGATACTATGCATTTCTCGGCCGGTTTGTTGTTACATGTTGGAGCATTGAAGATCGTCGTAAGAATATCTCCAGATATTCTTGATTTAATTGAAGAAGGATTCATTTCGTAGATGTGTTTAAGATCCTCTTTAAGCCTTAGAACATAAGATTCTTCGCTACAGAATATATTTCTATCACTGATATCTTTAAATAGTCGACAAGTATCAAAACTTGATAATTGGATTTTAGTTATCTTTCTTCCATCCTTGAGAATGATAGTGCATGCATATTCGCTTATGGAAGATTGGTGGCGGTTTCCCTTAATATTGCGCTCATAGCTAATTATTAATTTCTCTACATCTTCAGCTTGAACTACTTTAGATCCTGGTATAACTTGCATAAATACCTTGATTAAATTTTTTTAATTAAAATCATTATACATATAATTATATGATAAAGTCAAATTAATTAAGAATCATTACGAATAAGAATAACAAAAAAAACAAATAATCTACAAAAGTGCTTTTGAGATTGTTATGAAAGGCTCATTAGCTGGCTTAATTTCAAAACCAAAACTCTTGGCAAGAGCTATCATACCGCTATTTTCGTTGAGAAGGGTCGCGTGAATGGACTCGAGTTTTTCCGCTTTAGCAACTTCTAGGCAGGTTTCAATTAAAACGCGGCCAATGCCTGACCTCTGAAAATCATCGCGTATGATGAGCTTCAAGTCGCACTTCTTTGTCCCAGGAATTTTGGTCATGCGGATAACGCCTGCAATTGCGCCTTGATCTACTTCTGCACAAAGGGCAATTTCATTATCGAAATCGGTCGCACAAATACGAAGAAGCCTTTCATGAGCCGCTCGTTGATCGAGAGATACGAACTCAAAGTATCTTTGCCGGATACTATGCTCAGAAAGCTCCTTATGAAACTGCACTATCTCAGGTTCATCTTCAGGGCGGATAGGACGGATAAGGATTGCTCTTCCATCTTTCAGCGTCCGATCAAAAACATACTCGATAGGATAGGGGCGCATCGCAATGGGTGGAATAGCTTCATTCGGCTTATGAAGGACAATACGCGCATCGAGCGCAATCACACCATTCGGTGTTGCAAGCAGGGGGTTCATATCGCACTCGGCAATCTCTCGAATCTCGGTAACCATATGAGAAAAGCGTGCAAGCGCCTCCTCAACTGACCCTTTGAGGATAGGTTTGATGCCGCGGAAACCATTGAGAGCTTTTGAAATTTTTGTTTTTTCAATGGCGTTTTGAGCAAGAGTTGTATTCAGCGGTGGAAGGGCTAGAACACGGTCTTGGAAGATTTCGACATAAACGCCGCCAGCACCAAACAAAATCACGGGGCCAAATTGAGGATCTGTCGACGAACCCATGATCAGCTCAATACCCTTTTCGGTAATCATCTTTTGAACAGAAACACCCAAAAATGCCTTTTCACCATATTTTGGAATCACCTTTTCCTGAATTTCCTTATAGGCTTGGGACACCTCAGCGCCAGACTTTAGGTTCAATCGAACGCCGCCGACATCACTCTTATGCGTAATTATGTCCGAATGGAGCTTAACAACAACAGGAAAACCCATCTCCTCAGCGACCTTTGAAGCTTCTTCCGGAGAGTGCGCAAGTTCCGTTGGAACGGTCGGAATCCCATAAAGATCAAGAAGCGCTTTTGATTCATATTCGGTTAAAAGCACTCTTTCCTCTTTGAGAGCTGGCTTTAAGAGTTCATGCGCTTTAAAAATCCGCTCTTTGGTCGCTTTCAGCTGCATGCCCACAACGTCAATCATAGGGGTTTCGTAGATCTTTCGGAGTCGGTCGGAGTAGTTCCACATAAGGCCAAAGGTGTGGGCTGCTGCATCGGGATATCCAAAGGTCGGAATATGCGCCTGGTTGAGAATCTCGATCCCCTTTTTGACAAAGGTTCCGCCCATCCAGCTGGCAAGGAGCGGTTTATTTTTCAGGTGGCCAAAGCGGCGAAGGCAGTCGGCAGTTCCTATGGCATCGGTCATATCTTGAGGAGAAAGAACGATTAAGACCCCATCGACTTGAGGGTCGGTTGCAACGATCTCCAAAGCCTTATCATAGCGATCAGCGCCTGCATCCCCCAAAATATCGACTGGGTTTGAGTGGCTCCACGCACTAGGTAAAAAGGCATTGAGTTGATCAAGAGTTGTAGACGAAAGTTTGGCAATTTTTGCCCCAGAGGCAATCGTTGCATCGGTAGCAAGGACTGAGGGACCTCCAGCGTTGGTAATGATGGCGAGGTTGGGTCCCATAGGACGAGGCTGTCTGCCCAGTACTTCTGCCATATCAAAGAGTTCGCTGATGGTATCCACTCGAAGAACCCCTACCCGTTCAAGGGCTGCGTCAAAAACGGCATCGCTTCCTGCCAAAGATCCTGTGTGAGATGCTGCGGCTGTTGCCGCCTCCTGAGTTCTTCCCGCTTTGATAACAATGATAGGTTTGTCGAGAGCAACTTGACGAGCAGCGGAGAGAAACGATCGAGGATTTCCGATGGTCTCCATGTACATCAAGATACTCTTCGTCTCAGGATCTTTTCCAAGGTAGGAAATAAGATCGCCCCAGTCGATATCGGCCATAGAACCAATCGAGACAAAAGCTGAAAAGCCGATACGTTCTTCGAAGCTCCAATCAAGTACCGCTGTGCACATCGCACCCGATTGACTAATAAATCCGATGGAGCCTGGAAGCGCAATTCCCCGTGCGAAGGAGGCATTAAGGCCAAAGTGCGGATTCATAAGGCCCAAGCAGTTTGGCCCGATAATTCTAAGAGAGCCGCGAGCTGCCTCTTGCAATACTTGCTGCTCCAATTTAAGCCCCTCGCTGCCCAGCTCCTTAAACCCAGCAGAAATAACGATCGCTGTCTTAACGCCAGCATCAACACACTCTTTGATAATCCCAGGAACAGTTGGGGCTGGAGTGACAATCAGAACAAGATCGACTCGTTCTGGAAGAGATTTTAGATTTGGATAACAATCAAGCCCTAGCACTGTTTTTCGCTTAGGGTTGATCGGATAGACCTTAGACCTCATTCCCCCTGTGATAAGGTTTTGGACAAGGGTTCGGCCAACAGATCCCACGTCATCTTTGGCTCCGATAACAGCTACAGCGTTGGGATGAAAGAGTGGATCGAGAGGATGCGGATAAGAATAGATGAAGTCCTGGAAGGGATCCTTGAAAGTCATGATATCCTCGATCTCAATACTCTCCTTGTATTGTAAAAAATATTTTAGGAACAGCTGTGCCTTTTACAAAAAAATCTTCCTGGGACGCCCTTCACAGCTCTAAAAATTCTTCTTGCATAGATTTATTCAATTGGAGCTATTGTCGGAATTGAGGGACATGAGTGTGCAGCATGACCATCAAAGCGATCCTTTCCAAAAAGTTAAATCAAGTAGAAGAAATTCCCATCTCTGAAGAAATAGTAGAAAATAAACCAGTCACTAAACGTCTTACTTTCCATGACCTATATCAGCCTGAGCTTCTGACAACTGTTGCAAGCTATCTGCCTTTTACAGAGGGAAGAAAGTTTCTTGAAGTGGCAGCGCTGCTCTACAACAACTCCGGTGAAACATACGTAAAAACATTCCGTGCATTTTTACATTTAATTAAAGAGATCTCTTTGGATAGGGTAGAGCCTACTCCCACTCTTTTAGAGGTTATTTACTCACATCAAAATATCCAAAGGCTCTCCCTCACAAACGTGCAAAAAACTTCCTCTATCGAAAGCTGGGCCCCCCTTGAACTCTCAAACCTCACCAACTTTAGCCTCAAAGGCCAAGAAAAATTCCTTCTCAAAGGCTCTAACCTTTCTCTCTTTTCCACTCTTCCACGCACAATCACCCATCTTGAATTTGAGAGAATTGATAAGACAAAAACACTCCCACCACTCAACCTCAACCAACTTAAAAATTTAAAAACGCTTAAAATCCACCACAGCCTCTTATCCTATCCAGACGCTAATATTTGGTTGTCAGACCTCATCTCGCTCTCTCCAAAACTTGAAAATGTCAAAATTCTGGGATGGAATTGCAATCCAGGTAAAAACATACTGAAAAAATTAGCATTTAAATCGCTTGAAATTCATGGAGCTCCCTGGCTGGGAGCTAAAGATTTAGAGGCTATTTTCACAAAGAATTCTATAGAAACCCTCTCCCTTAAAGATTGCAGAAATCTGCACTGGACAGAGGTCGATAAAACAGTCCATTTTCCCTCTGTCATCTCCCTTTATACTAATGGCAACATCTCCAGCTCGGAACTTTTGTCTATTAATCGGATATTCCCAAATCTTACGACTCTTTGGATCGATGGAACTATTTCGCTTTATGAACAGACCACATCTCCCCTATATAAATTCAAAAACCTTGAATACCTCAAACTCCCCAATACCCGGCTTCCCTCTGAATTTCGCTCTAAAGTCGAAAAATCAGCTAAGAAGAATGGCCATAAGCTCTTGATTGACAGTAAATCAACTCCCCTTTTTAAGTACGTTGATATTAATTCCGAAAAGAAATCAACTAATTCCTTGACTTATTTAATGAAATCATTAAAAATATAACTATATAAATAGTGTATTTTAATGAAAAAGTTATTAATTCCGATTTTGTTTATCTGTACTTCTTGTGCCAAAATGATCAATGGCAGCCACCAAACAATTCATCTTGACCATCTTCCCCAAGATACTCTCGTTATCGTCAGCAATGATGATGGATCAAAAATTGCAACAACTCAAAAACTATCCCTTGCTCGATCATCACCTTATACGGTTGAAATCAGAAGGGTTGGCCATGAGACAAAGACGATAGCTATTACTAGGTCGCTCAGTCCGCTTGTACTCACCTATGTACTTCCTGGCGGTTTAGTTATGATGGGTATTGACGCAACCTCAAGCTCGCAATTTAACCTCAATCCTGAACGAATAAACGCTAAGCTTACCCAAGCTGAAATTTTGATCGATAAGGAAGATACCGAGACAGCTGCTCTCTTAGCTTTCAAGTCCATTATAAAAGCTGCATCAATTTTGAGGACTTAAAAGCCAATGTCAGCGCCATTAAACCCCTACAGTTCGTCTTCAATCTATCCAAAAACAGACTTCCCGTCCCCTACATGGCATCGGGATGAAAAATCGGGTGTCATTACCCGTGTAAAAACCAAACGAGTTAATGGCCTATTATCTAGCTATACAACTGCATACAATCTAAGTGAACTAATCGGGTCGGGCGGACAAGGAACAGTATACTCCCTAAAGCCAAACGGTACAGGAAAAACGAAAGCAGTCAAAAGGGGAAACAGCTGCGAAAAAGATTACGCCTATTCCTTTTTATGGCCTAAAAATGCCCCAGGCCTACTCATGCGCCCAAAAGCTCTTTTTTCTGACCAAACTACGAAATTGCTTGTCATGCACAAGTACGATTGCAATTTGAAGGAATGCATCTCTTCCCTGACTCATGAACAAAAACTCGATGCAATTTATCAGATCAGTCGCGGAGTTTCACGGCTGAAGAAACTGGGCATTAAGCATAATGATATTAAGCTTTCCAACATCGCTTATGACAAGATGAAAAATCGGTATGATCTTATCGATTTTGGTGTCGCAAAAATTTCGAAAAAAGAAATCAAGTTCCACAAGAGCTTAAAAAGCTCATGGTCTTTAGATGAGCTCTCTTTGAGCAAAATAATTGACAGGATTCTTTTCCCCGATGTTGATTACGTAAATACAATGAGCGATAAATTAGTGGCCATTTCCCAATTAGGCTACTCAACCAAAGTTACAGAATATCTCCAGGAGTACTTTGCCCATAAGGACTTCACCCCTGATAAAATTGCAGATCTCTTCTTAAAAGCAATAGACGAATTTAGAAGACACAAATCCAAAATGTGATAGGGTATAAGGCACATATTTCTTTAAGTACTCTAATGAGCTCATTTTCACGCTCAGGCACTATTGTTGACATCCATTCCAGAACCACCTTCCCAGGAACTGTTGAAGTAAAAAACGGCCTAATCAGTCGCATTATTCAAGACAAAAAACCGAAGTCGCAAGACTATATCCTTCCCGGCTTTATCGACGCTCATGTCCATATCGAAAGCTCGATGCTGATTCCTTCCGAGTTTGCGCGACTTGCAACAGTGCACGGAACTGTCGCTACGGTCTCCGATCCCCATGAAATTGCCAACGTTTTGGGCATGAAAGGTATAAGGTACATGATTGAAAATGGCAAAAAAGTGCCCTTCCATTTCTTTTTTGGAGCCTCTTCTTGTGTCCCAGCCACAGCTTTTGAAACGGCGGGCGCCTCAATTTCAGCTGAAGATATTGCAGAGCTTTTGGACAAAGATGGTTTGAAATACTTAAGCGAGATGATGAACTACCCAGGCGTACTCCAGAGCGATCCTGAAGTACTCGCCAAACTGACCGTTGCCCATATACGCAACAAGCCAGTCGATGGCCATGCGCCAGGCCTCATGGGAAGCGATGCCAGAACCTATATTGATCATGGGATCACAACCGATCACGAATGCTATACTCTTGAAGAGGCTCTCTCCAAAATTAGCTTTGGAATGAAGATTATTATTCGTGAAGGCTCGGCTGCAAAAAACTATCAAGCCCTCCATCCTATCATCAAACAATATCCTGAACTCGTGATGTTTTGCAGCGATGATAAGCATCCCCATGAACTAATGAAAGGGCATATTAATGATTTAGTTCGAAGATCTGTTGTAGATCATGGCTATGATCTCATGGATGTCCTGCGAATAGCTTGCCTTCATCCTGTTGAACACTACGGACTTGATGTAGGACTTCTAAGAGAGGGCGATCCGGCAGATTTTATAGTGGTCAATAACCTTACTGAATTTAAACTGCTTGAAACCTATGTACGAGGCACTCTTGTTGCAAAAGAGGGTACGTCGCTTATTGAATCTGTTCAAGCAGAGACTCCCAATCAGTTCAACTGCACAGCAAAACTGCCGAGCGATTTCAAAATTACTGCAACGGGATCAATGGTGCGTGTCATTCAAGCCGTCGATGGACAGCTGATTACTAAAAGTGAGCTTTTTGAGGTAAAATCGGGCGTTCCAAGTATAAATCGCGATATCCTCAAGCTTACAGTCGTTAACCGATACAAAGATACAGCACCTGCTGTTGCCTTCATTCAAAACTTTAAGCTTAAATCAGGGGCGATAGCAACGTCGGTTGCACACGACTCGCACAATATTATTGCCGTTGGCTGCAGCGATGAAGAGATCGCTCAAGCGGTCAACCTGCTTATCGAAAACAGGG
Source organism: Bacteroidota bacterium (assembly GCA_013285825.1). Classification (GTDB taxonomy): domain Bacteria; phylum Chlamydiota; class Chlamydiia; order Chlamydiales; family FEN-1388; genus JABDGV01. The sequence continues at coordinate 78,338 of JABDGV010000005.1, read as the reverse complement.
GCGGCATTGCCGTTGTGAATGGAAACAAGCAGAACGTTTTAGCCCTTCCGGTCGCAGGACTTATGACCAATATCGATTGCTTTGAGGCTGCAAACAAGTACGCTGAGATGCTTATCCTTGCAAAAGAGCTGGGAACAACTCTTCACGATCCTTTTATGACTCTTTCATTCATGGCCCTACTTGTAATCCCTGAGTTAAAACTTAGCGATAAGGGGCTCTTTGACGGTAAAACTTTTGCGTTTACCGAGCTCTTTTCTTAATGGTTCTTAAAACTACACGCTACCTATACTTATCAAACAATAAAGGATATCTCGAGGTAACTAAAGAGCTTCTCTACATGGGCTGCAAGCTTCCTCAGGACGCGCTCCAAATATTGCTCGATCTTCAAAAAACGGCCAGAAAAAAGTGATATCGGAAAATAGTACATCGGAATAACTTCCCTCAAGTGTCCAAATGACCGGGAGTTATTATGACCAAGATTCAAGAAATTACTTTATTAATTGAACAATACAAAGAAATCAGCAGCCGACAGGAATTTAACATTCCCACGCTTGTTATCAACAAAGATAAAAACCATATTGAGTTTACAAACTTCAAAGCAGGATCGCTTGGAAGGTCATTTTTTGAATGGAAATTCCCATCCAACGCCATAGAAATTTCAAAACAATTGCGAATAAAAATTTCGGAAATTTCTCAAGAGAGCTTAAAAGAGGCTCAAGAGGAAAAGGCACTTTTTCGATTAATCGACATTATAAACAGCCTATTGCTTAAGAAGATCTCAAAAAATCCCACAAGCTCTCAAAAGACATCTGAAGAGCTGAAGGAGATGCGGGATCTTTATACAACCGTTGCAGAAAATATCGCTTCAAAAACAAACAGACAGTTTCTCGCCGTTATCACTCAAAACCGCCTCATCACACTTGCATGTCAAAAGGATCTCAAACTCATTGTATACCAACTCCTCAATGATGCCCCCATCCAAAGAGAAGAGATCGAAGTCGTTGAAGAATATCTACAGAAACCTTTAGTACAATTTCTTCTCGACCAGGATCTGCTTGAAAGAGCCTATGAGGCAATCAAAGCCGGCGCCAACCATTCCAAAGTCGATCTAATAAGTTTAGAAAAGCTCTGTATGAATGAAAAAGCTGCCAAAGATATTTCATTGAGGCTGCAACTCCAAAAACTGGGCATACCATTAAGCAAAGAAATTGCTGAAGATAAATATGTCCAGGCCCTTATTGCCCTTCGCGATAAGGACGATGCAGCTTTTGAAAAGCTCATAGATGACGATTTTCTAAAAGAATTTGAGAAGAGATGGAATCTCAATGACTGCCCGGAAATTGGCAATACCATGCTTGATTTCTTCTTCAAGAATAAAGAACAGTTTATTCAAGAGATGGTTAAAATGAGCAACATCGAGGACGAGGCTGCTCGAAAATATGTTAATGAAGAGTTCCTTAAAGAAATATTGACCCCTAAGAATCTTCAAAACGCCCCAGAAGTCCCCCATTTCGTCATGAACTCACTCTTTAAAATCTGCCCACCACTGGATGCCTGCTTAAGCCTATTTCAAGCATGTACAATGCCGCTGAGTGCAAAAAAAATGCTCTTGAAAACAGCCTGGACATTTTCATCCACAGCAGTAATGAATACAGAGAGATTTGATGCCTTCTTAGGAACCCCATTAGTCAATTTTTTTCTCGAGAACGATCAATGCGAGAAAGCGTATCAAGCAATCGAAGATGGGGCAAAGTTTAAGAATTTAACAGATGTGGAATTAAAAAAACTGCTCTCCTACTCTTCGGAAAATGAGGAGACCAAGAAAGAGACAGAAATAGTTATGGAAAACGCCCTACGTCTTGCCGATGCAATATTGGATACAACTGAAGGTAATAAAAAGAGTATAGAGTACATCGATCGCTTAAACACATTGCTGTTTGGAGAACTTACCAGCCAAAAAGCGCTCGACATTTCAATGAATAAAAGACGGGAGATCATAAAGAGGGAAGAGGAGCTGATCCTCCTAGTCATAAAGGGATATCTCGATATCAATGCCCCAATTTCTTGTCAGGATATTAGGTTCACTCAAAAGTACTTCTTAAACTTACCTCCAACTATTATTTCACTGTTATCCCCGCCATATAATAGTTCGATATTTACCGTGAACACTCTCGTAGTCACAGCATTCATCAAAGGATATGAGAAGTTAGTTCAAGAGCTTCTTTTAAAAGGATGCACGGTTCCGGATACTGCTCCAAAAAGATTGCACGATCTTCAGAAAGAGATTAAGAAATAAGGCTTAAATATCTCATGTCAAAATGAATTGAAATAGCCACTCGTTGTATGCTAGAATTTTATACTCATTCTTTAATGAGTATATCCCTTTGGAGGTGAAAGAAGAGTGGCGCATTCTATTGAGTTTGATCATGTCAGCAAGAGCTATGGAAACACTGTTGCTCTCGACGATGTAACATTTTCTGTCGAAGGCGGTCAGTTCTTCTCCATTTTAGGTCCAAGCGGCTGCGGGAAAACAACAATTCTACGCCTGCTTGCAGGTTTTGAAAAACCTGACTGCGGACGCATACTCATCGATGGAAAGGATGTTACAGACCTACCCCCCAATGAACGACCGATCAATACTGTCTTCCAAAATTACGCTCTCTTTCCCCACCTAACAGTCCGTGAAAATATAGCCTTTGGGCTTCGTGTACAAGGCTTGGATGAAGGCCATATCAACCGTGAAGTCGATACTATGCTCGAGTTCATCCAGCTGGAAGGCCATGGAGATAAAAAACCGGATGAAACCTCCGGCGGCCAAAAGCAAAGAGTTGCCATCGCTCGCGCCCTCATCAACCGACCAAAGGTACTTCTCCTCGATGAATCGCTTGCAGCTTTAGACCTAAAACTGCGCCAAAAAATGCTTTTTGAGCTCGACCGCATCCATGATGAAGTGGGAATCACCTTCTTATTCATTACCCACGACCAGACCGAAGCGATGGCTGTCAGCGACAAAATCTTAGTCCTTAACAAGGGCAGAATCGAGCAGATTGGTACACCTGCAGAGCTGTATGAATCCCCGAAGAGCAGCTTTGTTGCAGCATTTATTGGTGACACAAACTTTTTGGACGGAATCGTATCTGAGAAGGTAAAACAAGACTATAGCCAGCTCATCATTGAAGATATCCCGCCCATTCTCTGCTTCAATGACAAGCATCTTCGAGTAGGCGAACTTGTCCACCTCTCCCTTCGCCCAGAAAAGCTGCATATTTCTAAGGACGTTCCTGAACCGCACCCCTTGAAGAACAGCGTCCAGGGAAAAGTTGAAGATGTGGTGTACAAGGGCGACCACACAAAGTTTTGGGTGCGTGTCGGCTCTCAACGACTCGCAGTCATCCAGCAGCACAGCAAATTTTTACTCGACACCAAGCAAATAACTTGGGGCGATAACGTCTTCCTCTGGTGGCATGCTGATGATGGCTTCATCCTTGAACGCTATAACGAAAAAGACCAAAAACTGATTGAAACGCAACCTGTAGAATCATCTGATCGACCACAAGAGGATTCTCCATGAAGCAATGGCTAAAAGAATGGTCCATTACTTTGCCATCTCTTCTCTGGCTTACCCTATTTTTCCTCATTCCAACCTTGATCGTTGCCTCCTTTTCTATACGCGTTCCTGAACCTAATGGCGGATTAGGTCAAGGCTGGAGCTTTGGAACCTTAGACATCATTTTCGACCCAAAAATCTTTCAACTCTTCATAAGAACACTCATTTTATCGCTTGCTGCAACCTTAGGTTCTGTACTCATAGCTACACCTATTGCCTATACAATGGCCCGCAGCTCAAAGCGTATGCAGCACCTCCTCTTGGTTTTAGTCGTTGTCCCCTTCTGGAGCAGCTTCCTTGTTCGTATCTTTGCTTGGAAATCCCTTCTTCATCCCGACGGCGTTTTGAAACAGACACTCGTCTTTCTCCACATTATCCCAGAGACTACCCAGCTCCTCTACAACGACTTGGCGGTTATTTCTGTAATGGTCTACACCTACCTACCCTTTGCAATTCTGCCCCTCTATGCCGCCTTCTCAAAGTTTGATTTCCAACTCTTCGATGCAGCCTATGACCTAGGAGCTAATAAAACGGTCACGTTCTTTAAAGTTTTTTTACCCAATATTAAGTGGGCCCTGATATCTGCTGCCAGCATGGTCTTTATCCCCTGCATAGGCGCTTATGTAATTCCTGATCTTGTGGGAGGAACTGCCGCTGAGATGATTGGTAATGAGATAGCCCAAAAAATCTTCTACGACCGAAATATTCCAGAAGCGAGTGTCTTATCGACAGCTCTTACCCTCCTCATTTTACTGCCAGCTTTTGCCTGGTCCTACGTCAAACCTCTTGCAACTTCAAGAGGTAGCCAATGACCGCTGGACGATTTGCACGAACAATCACTTGGGTCTCCGTTTTCATTCTCTACCTGCCCATTGTTGTTCTGATAATCTCCTCCTTCAATGAATCGCGATTTGGAGGCGAATGGACAGGTTTTTCATTGAAGTGGTACCAAAAACTCTTTGATGAAGAGGCTCTCTGGCAAGCGGTACGAAATTCTCTTCTTGTCGCCTGCACAACTACCGTTGTATCAACCATCTTGGGGACTACGGCAGCACTCGCTCTTACCCGCTATCAAACAACCCTTCAGCGTTTTCATTGGGGATTGCTCTACTCTCCCTTAATTGTTCCAGACCTTCTTATGGGCGTAAGCCTTCTTGTCCTCTTTGCTCTTGTTCATATTAAACTGGGCCTGCTTACCGTTTTCCTTGCCCACACAACATTTTGCATCAGCTACGTGGCTATGATTATTCAGGGACGGCTGCGCCTTTTTGACAAGTCGATAATTGAAGCAGGATATGATTTGGGCGCCTCGTCCTGGGATATTTTTTGGAGAATAAAGCTGCCTATTTTACTTCCTGCCATTTTAGGCGGAGCGCTTTTAGCCTTTACTCTTTCAATTGACGACTTCGTTATTTCGTTCTTCGTTGTAGGTCCTGGCGCTGCAACGCTTCCCATCTATGTCTATAGCATGATTAAGTTTGGCGCTCCGCCTCTTGTCAACGCCCTTTCAACTCTACTCCTGGTCGTCACCTTTACTCTTGCTTGGGTTGGACAACGGTTTTTAAAAGAGGTTTAGAAGTGGGCCTTGTTAAAATGCGGGGAACGCTTTGTAAAAATTCAACGCAAAGACGCAATGGCGCTAAGACACAAAGAGTTAGAAAAAATCTAATTCTCAATCGTCTACAAAATTGTTCTCTTTGCAACTTTGCGCCATTGCGTCTTTGCGTTGAATTTTTACGAGAGAGATACCTAAAATTCGTTTTGCTGAAAATGCCTAAAAGGGGTTTTTAATATGTACAGGATAGCGTTCGTACTTCTCTTTTTCCTCTCCTGCTCTTCCCAGCAAAATAAGCTACATATCTATATGTGGAGCGACTACATCCGCTCCGATCTCATCCGTGAATTTGAGAAGGAGTTCAACTGCAAAGTAGTGGTCGACACCTACGATACGAATGAGTCGATGTATACTAAACTACTCTTTGGAGCTGAAGGATATGACATCGTCTTTCCCAGCACCTACTTTTTAAGCCTAATGATTGACCGTGGCTTTGTCGATAAGCTGGATATGACCTTAATCCCTAACGCTAAGAATATTGATTGGAATCGCCTTAAATTGTGGGGTCTTGAACCATCCGATTATGGCCTACCCTACATGATTAGCTTTTCAGGGCTTGGGTATCGCGCAGATCGAACAAACAAGCCAACCAGCTGGGACATCTTTGCAGACATACGTCTTCGAGGCCGCATGACCATGCTTAACGATCCTCGAGAAACAATTGGAGCTGCCCTTCGCTATCTTCACTATAGTGTCAATACTGCAGATCCTAAAGAGATCGGGCAGGCAAGTGATATCCTTGTGGAGTGGAAGCAAAACTTGGCAAAGTTTGAAAGCGAGCAGTACAAAAACGGAATAGCAACAGCTGAATTTCTCGTTTGCCATGGCTATAGCAGCGATATGCTTCAAGTTTCACGAGAACTGCCTGAAGTGCAATTTTCCTACCCTGTTGAAGGCTCTGTAGCCTCTTGCGATAGCTTAGTTATTATCAAAGGATCTCAAAACAAAAGACTCGCTCACGCCTTTATAAACTATCTCCACAAAGGACGAAGCGCCAAGCTCAACATGATCACAACTTGCGCCTTTTGTCCAAACCTTGAAGCTCTCGATGAGATGACCGTGGATGAACGCATGGAGGGGCTCAGGTTTCCAAGCAAAGAGATGATAGCACCTGAAGTCATCCGGCATGTCCCAAAAGCGCAAACGCTCTACTTAAGAACTTGGGATGAGGTAAAATCGAGGTAATAGGAGATCTATTATCAACGTCCATCGGACAAAAAATTCTTCCCAGTAGCGGTATAGTAAAACGAAGCAATCGAAAGGGTGCAAGGAAAAGCAATTGTCGCACCAATAGCTACTTGCATAGCTCCACCCAAAAAATGGCCAGCTCCAGCAATAAAACCTGAGGTCCTGGGAGCCTTGCTCATATTAATTGCTCCTGAAATCGCAATTATCCCGCCAACTATAGTTAAAGGCAGCCCTATAGTAAAGGCCGCAGCCAAACAAACTAACCCAGCAGGAACCGCAGCTATCCTTCCTAAAATATGTAGGGCTTTGTTAAAAGCTGATTGAGATTTTTGAGTCCCTTGAGCGTGTACAGCACGCCTTTCAGAAGTTGGTTGGATTTCTGTCGGAGTACGAGTATCAACTCCTCTATTTTGATTCTCTTCATAGCTATGTTTTGGTTGAGTACGCACAGCATCCAATTGGTCCGACATACCGACTCCGTAGTCCATTTATTAAACAGTAATTAAAAATAATATTTCACACAAGAGATGGAAAAGAAAAAGGGCTATTAGCTTTTCAGCTAACAGCCCACGTGGAGAAATCGACTAAATACTAACTAAAGCAGTTTATCGTATCCATCCGAAGCGACCTACTGTCTCAAGAGTATAGTTCTTGAGATCACGTGCGGTGAATGCTTCAGAAGCGATGATGCCTGCGTCAGAGAGTGTATGCTCAGCAAATGCTGCTCGACCGAAGTTGACAGCAAGCTTAACATAACCACCTTGACCCCAGCCTCTGCCGAAACCAGCTTCGAGAGCAACTGGACCAGCGAGGTTCATACGGAGAGCATATTTCCAATGATGGGATTGCTCACCCTTATGTTCTCTATCATGGTGCCAGGTTGGACCAAAGCTTGCCAATGTCCATGGTAAATATGGAAGTTGGAAGTCTAAGTCGAGGTTACCTGTTGTATGGTGTGAACCAAAGTAGTGTGTGATCTCCTTCATATGTCCCTTATGATCATGGACACGGAAGTTGTAGTTCATACGAATCGTGAAGAATCGTCCGAACCACTCAAGACCTGTACCTACGTTATTGTGGCTATGATCCCACTCATGATCGTAGAACAGGTTAGCACCATACATATAGTCGTTGCTAGCAGCGAGACGACGATATCCTAAGCCTAAGCTTAATTGTGGGCTATCCCACTTTTGGAAACCGAAGTCGCCTTGCACGAACACTGTGTTCATCATTGTGCCTTCTGTACGATAGATAGGCTGAATGGTGAATACATCCCACAGTGGTCTCTTTGAATTGGTGAAAGCTGCGCTTACACCGGTTCTGTCCGACCATGTTTCGTTTGCAGCAGACGTTGCTGATACGAACATGTCGTCAGAGCCCATTCCAGATTTACCTTGCATGTCGGCCTTAAGTGCAAAAGGCGCAACAGTCAAAGCACACAGAGCAATGAAACGTTTCATAGGATCCTTCTCCTTGTTGAAACCTTACTTTGAAGGTCTACTATCCCGTATCGCGTTTCGCTATTTTTTTACAACTATTTATTACAAAAAAATCTTGGAATTTTCTGTAATAAATTTATAAACGACCTGACAGTATATTCAAAGGTCGAATTTGAGAGAGAAAAAAAATTAAAAAAAATTTTCAAAAAAAACTCGAAGAAGAGCCCAAAGTGCCGAAAATGGGCCCAAGTTGATCGATTTTTTGTAAAATTGACCATCAAACTAATAGTTTTAAGTTTATTCTGTTTAAATTGAGGCAAAATAGACGTTTGAACGTACCCAAATGGATTTTCGCTTTTTACCTTTGGTTGTTTATCCTGCCCGCCGAAGGCAGATCTTTAGTTAAATTATAATCGGGCACGGGCACGAATATTTAACTTGAGGGTTATGGCACAATTTTAGTAGAATGTCCCTAAGTTTTAAGTTTTTTGGAGTAGATACCATGGTTCGGCTCAGTAAAGTAGCTCGAAGAAGACTTGTCAGCACAAAGCGGCCCAAGATAAAAACATCGACTCAAGTAAAATCCAGCGCTGGCTCAGCTAAGTCGGAAAATAAGAAAGTTTCAGCTAAGAAAGCTGAAGCTAAAAAAATCGATATTCGCATACATAAGAATGCCCTTTCAGGCGATATTGCGAATACGATGTTCGTACCCCATTTCAATTACTAAGAATAGGTAATTCCATGACCCGTCATGCAAGCTACGGCAAATCCAATAAGGGCGTAAAAAAGCGAAATGTGCTCAAGCGATTTGAGCGTGTTGAAGCTTTGAAAAAGCTCGGCCGATGGAAAGATGCTAAGGGAAGCCGTGTAACAGGCCTTCCAAAAACACCCTCCGTTTAAATGGCCCCACTGCAAATTGTCTTTCTTAAGGTCTTTTCTCTTGGAAGACGAGGCAAACAAGATGGCCAAAGTACAGACTAAAGTTACAATTACAAGCGCCCAGCGAGATATTGCAATATCCCCTCTGAGGCGCTTATTTATTTTAATTGCCCGCGATGTTTTAGCCTACGAGGGCTCTCCTCCTACCCGCCTGCATATCTCATTTTTCTCCGATTCAAAAACGCGTGATCTACATAACAAGTTTTTCAATGATCCCTCTCCTACAGACTGTATGACCTTTCCGATTGATGATATAGAGGATGCAGCCCTCCCTGATGGATTTTTAGGGGAAATTGTTATCTGCCCGAGAACCGCAATTTTTGAATCTCTCAAACAAAAAAATACTCCCCTCTATGAACTCAAACTCTACCTGGTCCACGCACTTCTTCATCTGGTCGGCTATAGGGATGAAAAATCTCTTGATCGCAAGAAAATGAAGGCGCGTGAAAAAATGCATATGCTTCGACTTGAGAAAAAGGGCTTAAGTCACTAGTGTCTCCATAACGAATAAATAGTACATATGTTTTTACTTAGCATTGCCGCGATTGTAATAATTCTCGAATTGGTATTTGTCAGCAGTTTCTATCACCTTTGTAGAAACCAGCGAGGCCGTGTTACAAGGAAGTTTCTTGAAGAGAACAACCTGCTTGCACAAATTCTAGAAGCAATGTTTCGACAAAGCAAACTTTCAGCGCTCCTCTTCTGCTTAAACGGGACTCAGCACTTTTTAAGAGTACTTTTTACCTGTATTATTCTTTCCATACTAGCGCAAGAAGTTCCCATCAACAACTTCCTCACAAACACTTTATTTTCATGGCAGTCAGCTGGATTGTTTATCGGTTCCCTGCTAGGCATTGCATCCATTCTTTTTATCATGAGCGATATTCTTCCAAGAAACTGGGCTCAAAAACAACCCGATCATGTCCTGAAAGTGACAGCAACTCCATCGCTTTTAGCTACGACACTCCTCATCCCACTCTTTTCACTGATTGAAAAAATCCTCTCCATATTCAACTCAAGCTTAGTTTCAACATTTTCCCCTAACCGTGAACAGTTGGTTGAGCTTTTACGAGAACTTGATGACCGCTCCGTCATGAGCGACGGCGACCAGAAGCTGCTTCAAGCAGTTCTCCATTTTAAAGACAAAATAGCTCGTGAAATCATGATGCCAAGAGTTGGCCTCTTCTGTATTCCAGAAGATATGCCGATACAAGAGGCAGCCTCCCTTATCAACAAAGAGGGCTATAGCCGCATTCCCCTATACAAAGGGTCAATCGATAATATTGTAGGTGTTCTTTTATATAAGGACCTACTCCCTCTCTATATGCATGAGACAAAAAAAAGCGATCTTGAAAAACCAGTTAAAACTATTGCCAAGCGCGTCTTTTACTGCCCTGAAACCAAGCCTATCCCCTCCCTTTTACAAGAGTTAAAAAAACGTCAGTCCCATATGGCCGTCATTGTCGATGAATATGGCGGAACATCGGGCATCGTGACCGTTGAAGATATCTTGGAAGAGATTGTTGGACGAATTGAAGATGAGTATGACACTCATGAGCGCTCATTCAAAAGAGGTCCAAATAATTCCTGGATTGTCGATGCGCGTATGAACCTGATGGACGTTGAATCAGAGCTAGGAATTTCTCTGCCTCAAGAAGATGAATATGACACCATTGCAGGCTACATCTTCTTTAAAGCAGGATCAATTCCCGCTCCAGGAACAACTATTCATCAACAAAATTATGAAATTACCATCTTGAAAAGCAATGACCGCACTGTTGAAGAGGTGCAGATTACTCCCATCGAGGTAAAAGAATGAGTTTTATCTCTAATCTCGATTTCTTTTCTTTTGTTTTGGGAGCCTCTTTTGTACTCTTAGTCTTTCTTTTTTGCTGGAACTTCCTTCAAGCCCGTACTCAAGAGAAGATCAATCAGCTCCGGTTTAGTTTTGAACAGGAAGAAAAGCTCAAAAAACAAGAAATAAGCCATCTTCAGGAAAAAGGTCGTTTATCTCTTCAAAAAGAGCAGCTAGAGTCGATGCATTCGCTGCACAAGCAAAAAACCGAGCAAGAGCTCCTTTTAGATAAGTTACAGCTCCAAGAAAAGCGTCTGAAAGAAAAAGAACAGCAGATAGATCAAGAGAAAAAAAAGCTTATTACCCTTCTTGAAAAGCATGCATCAGCCCCTCTTGAACAGCTAATTCAAAAAGTAGCCGAAAAAGAGCTCCAAGCAAAAAAACAGCTCGCACAGATAGAGCTTAATCAACTTGAACAAGAATCTGCTCAACGGGCGCAAAACCTTCTCCTTAGCGCATTAGAGCGAGCATCACTTCCCACAACTCGTGATAGCAGCTCCATTTCCCTCCCATTGCCTCATGAGTCTCTTATTCCTCAATTGATTGGAAAAGAGGGCAAAACAATACGCCGTTTTGAAGAGCTTATGGGTGTTTCAGCCAAGATCGATGAATCGACAAAATCACTGCTCATCTCCTCATTTAATGGAAAACGAAGGGCCCAAGCTGAAATGTTGGCCCATGCGCTTTTTGAGTCAGGGAAAATATCTCTAAAAATTGTCGAAGATCTTGCAGCCCAAGTTGAAAAGAATTTTGAAACTAGACTCCAACAGATGGGACAAAAAACTGCTGATGATTTGGGCGTGCAGCTGCCTAAGTCCGTTTTAAGCCAAGTAGCTGAAATGGAGTTTTACTCAAGCTTTGGTCAAAACTTACTTCTTCATTCAATAGAGGTCGCTCAAATTGCGCAAAACTTAAGCCTTGAGCTCAAACTGGACGGAAAAAAAGCTGCCCTCATGGGCCTTTTACATGATATCGGTAAAACAATTCTAAACGAAACCTCTTCCCATGCACTGATCGGTGCTCAATTTCTTCGAAAGGCAGGTCTTGGCGAAGATATTGCAAATGGAGTCGCTGCCCATCATCGAGAAGTGGCTCCCAAAACTCCAGAAGCAAGACTTATTCCAATCGCCGATGCGCTTTCAGCTTCTATTCCAGGAGCGCGGCTCGTTTCATTAGAAGAGCTGCAAGCGCGATCCCAAGCTATAGAAGAGACGGCTATCCAGTTCCCCGGAATTTTGCAAGCCTACTGCCAAGATGGCGGAAAAACACTCCATCTCATTCTTAAACCTGATGCGAAAGAGCTAGTTAATGATGAAGGGTTTAAACGGCAAATATTCAATTCAATACCATCTATAAAAAACCTTTCCTTTCAAGTAGCCACTAATGTGTGAAACATTGAGAAAAAGTTAAATAACACATACTTCGGTCTCTGTATTTAAGTTATCTATTGAAAAGCAAGTGGATTTAAGGCAAAATTTTAGCTAGTCCTAAACATTGAGCGATACTATCATATTTTTGAGGTATTTGTTTTATTTTCACCACAGAGACCACAGAGCACACAGAGAGAAATTGCTGAAAATATCTCTGTGCGCTCTGTGGTCTCTGTGGTAAATTTATTAGTTATCAGCACTTTTTTTTGAGCAGTACCAAATTTTAGGGTAATGAGGATAATACACGCATGCGACGTTCAATTTGCTACGTAGAACCAGCGATGGGTCTTGCAGGACAGAAAAGCACTTGGCAATTTGTCTACACACCAGCGAGCACGCTTCCAAAAGGATGTGTACTCCGATTTGATATCGGGAGCAAGGGCCGGGCGATCGACTGGGAAGTACCCTCTACGCAGCTCAAAGAAGATTCCAACGTTATCTGGGCACAGCTTGAAAATGGCAAAATTATCCCTGCTAAAGCTGTTCAGCTCAAAAATCAGCCTATTCCCTGCTTCGATTTTATCCTCCCGCAAGATGTTCCGGCCGGCAAAACTATTATCATCGGAATGGGTACTCGAAAAGGTGATGAAGAAGAAGATGGAAACACCTGCCAGCTCGTCCTTCAACGCCGCCGTCCCTTCAATCTCTACATCGACACCTCAGGCAAAGGCCATTTTGGAGAAGCTGAGACATTCACAGTCGATATTAAAGGCAATATCTTAAAAACTATTAAGATCATCGTCCCCTCTTTCGTAACAAAAAATCGCCGTTTTGACATCATTCTTCGCTTCGAAGATGAGTTTGGCAATTTGACCTCCAATGCACCCGATGACACTCTTATTGAGCTTACGCATGGAAACTTACGTGAAAATCTTAAATGGAAGCTCTTTGTTCCAGAAACTGGATTCATTGCTTTGCCCAATCTCTACTTCAATGAGCCCGGCATCTACAACATCGAACTCAAGAATATCGCAACCGGTGAAGTAAGCCGTTCAAGCCCAATACGCTGTTCAGGTACTGAAACAAAGCAACTCTTCTGGGGAACTCTCCACGGAGAATCTGAACGCTACGATTCGAGCGAGCATATCGACAGCTGCTTACGCCACTTCCGAGATGAAAAGTCTATGAACTTTTACGGAACCTCGCACTTCGACACCGCTCAAGAAACTTCTAATGAGCTGTGGAAGATGACCTGCCAGACAATTGCAGAGCTTGATGAAGATGATCGCTATGCAGCAATTTTAGGCCAGCAGTGGGTAGGCGCCCCGAAATCGGAAGGATCTAGGCTCTTCATCTACCCCAAAGATGAACGTCCCATCATTCGAAAAGAGGATGCTCGCACACCTACTCTTCAAAAAATCTACAAGCTCTATACTCCCAAAGAACTTCTCTCCATTGTCACTTTCTCTATGGGCAAAGGTAATGAATTCAACTTCAAAGAGTGGGATTCAGAGCACGAACGGCTTGCAGAGATCTATAATGCTTGGGGAAGCAGCGAAAAGAGTGCCAAAGAGGGAAATTCGCGTCCCATTTACTGCAGCGACAAGAAGGGCTTTATCGAAGCTCAAGAGGGAGCGCTCCTTACAGCTCTTATGAACAATAAGCGTGTAGGTTTTGTTGCCGGCGGCCTTGATGACCGTGGAATCTATTCTGACCTCTATGCATCTGATCAAGAACAGTATTCTTCAGGCTTAACAGCTGTTATGGCAGAGACCTTAACTAGGACTGCCATCATCGAGGCGCTTTACAACCGTCACTGCTACGCAACAACTGGTGAAAGGATCATTATCAACTTTTCTCTTGCTGGAGCAGTAATGGGTACTGAGCTTTCCACTGCTACAAAACCTGGCCTTCATGTCAACCGCCACGTTCATGCTGTTGTTGCTGGGACTTGCAAACTCATAGCTGTTCAACTCGTTCGAAATGGCGAACCACTTATGACCTATGAGCCTGAAGGGGAAAGCTTTGAGTTTGAGTATGATGACTTAACTCCCCTTGCAAAAGTAAGCCTTGACGCGGAAAAAGATAAGCCACCCTTTACTTTCTATTACCTGCGCGTTCTACAAGAAGATGGCCACGTTGGCTGGTCAAGTCCCATATGGGTTGACTGCCACCCCCAAGTCAAAAATAACGTGGTAAAAACCAATACTACTAAAAAGCTGAAAAAGGACTAAGGCGAAACTTATGGCACGACTTATTTTTGACTCGACAGATGAAGAGCAAGATCTTCCCGATGGCTCCCCTTGCCAGGAAGAGTGTGAAAAACATGGCATCCCTTTTGCCTGTACCGAAGGCATTTGCGGAACCTGTATTGTCCCTGTCTTAGACGGGATGGATAACCTTTCAGATCCTACTCAAGCAGAGCTTGATTTTTTGGGTGCTGATGGTGTGAAGACTGAGCGCATGATGTGCCAGTGTAAAATTAAGAATGGAACCGTCCGAGTTAGGAATTAATATCTTATGTCTAAGTCATGCTGTAGTTCAAAAACCTCTTGCTGTGAGGAAGCTCCAAATAGCACAAATCCAAGCAGCAAAAAAAACGCCTCATCCAAAATTGTACCCTCCATGACAATCGATGAGATCTTTGCATGCTTTCCTCAAAGAGCTCAAAAACTTGCACAAATCCTCTCGAAGCATGGTCTTCAGTGTGTTGGATGTTCTGCATCTACCTGGGAGACCCTTGAGTCAGGCGTTTTAAAGCATGGTAAAAGCGCCCGCGATTTAGAAGAGCTGGTTATAAAGCTCAATAGCTGCCTCGATGAGCCGATGGACATTACGACCATTACTCTCACCCCGAAAGCGGCGAGTAAATTTATTGAAATTAGCGCTGCTGAAGGCAAGCCCAACTGCGGCCTTCGTTTTGATGAACAAGCTGCAGGCTGCTCTGGGTTTGAATATGTTCTCGACTTCTCGTTAAAAGCGGATGCCGATGATGCGGTTTACAAATCTCACGGCGTTGAAATCCACATCAATAAGTTCTCACTTTCCCGTCTTCTCGGCTGCGAGATCGATTATGTAGATGGATTACAGTCTGGCTTTAAGATCTCAAACCCCAATGCCCGATCATCCTGCGGCTGCGGCTCCAGCCATGGTTATGAATAAGAAATACTTGGTCTGTTTTTTACTCTTATTCTGCCAAAGTCTCTTTTCACTCTCACCGCAAGATGCAGATTCAATTGCGGTGAGAATTTGGAAAAATGAGTGCGGCGGCACTGTCCAAGGCTTAACCTGTTGGAATCAGGGTGAAAATTTTGCATCGCTCGGTATTGGACACTTTATCTGGTTTCCAGCAAACTCCCACGAACCCTTCCAAGAAACTTTTCCCGAACTATTAAAATATATACAGTCGCAAGAAGCAACTATTCCAAAATGGCTTTTAGAAGCTGATGGTTGCCCTTGGAAAACACGAGACGCCTTTTATCAAGATATTGAATCTCCTCGAATGAAAGAGCTGCGCCAATTTCTCCTAGAGACAAAGTCCCTGCAAGCAGCTTTCATCGAAAAGCGCTTAAGCCAAGGCTTGCCCCAGATGATCCGATCACTCCCAAAAGAAAAACAAGCAAATGTCATTTTAATCTTTACCAAACTATCCCAAACCCCTCGCGGTGCATTTGCCCTAATTGATTATGCAAATTTTAAGGGGCTGGGGATTCTACAAACCGAATCCTACAACGACCGAGGATGGGGTCTTCTTCAGGTGCTTCTGAATATGAAAAGCGCTACGGTTGAAGATTATATCCTATCTGCCCAAGAGATTTTGACTGAACGTGTCAAAAACTCACCTCCCGAGAGAAATGAAGAACGCTGGCTGAAAGGTTGGCTAAATCGTATACAGAGCTATTAACCCCTAGTTTTTTTGTTTGTTACCCAAAACTCTGGTTATTAACTCAGGAGAGAATACTCTCCCCTGAGTCGGTTACGAACTAAACATTATTTGAGTTTAACAGCGGTTGTACCTGAACGATTACTACAGGTGTGTTTACACGCGGTTCTTGAACTGGCTGTTTTTGAACTTGCTGAGGTACCACTACAGGTTGATTTTGAACCTGATTTAATTGAACTTGTATAGGTAGAGGTTGCTGTTGTGGAGCTTGTTCTTGAGATTGATTTTTTGCATCTTGGATAAGCGCCCAGCTTGCAACACTTGATACTCCAAAGAAGAGTACTGAGCGCGCAAAAAGGGTCATATCATTTGTCATCCATCCTAGAGCACCATAAACAACAGACGTTGTGGCAAAGGCCACTGCAATCGCAGGCCAGAGCTTTTTATAGTTTTGTTTAAAGTTCTCAAACATGGCACTCGCAGCAGGCCCTAAATGCTCAGCTGTCACTTGTCCTTTTACAACGCACTTGATGACAGGCCATGAAGCTGAAAGCAGCCGAGTACTCCAAAAGAGCATGGCGGGAATAGTCATGTATCCAGTCAGCGCTGCAGCAGTGAAGAGAATCTCTGGAATAGAAGTTATAATCTTGCGAACAAGAAAAGCATGTGTTTCAGGAAGCGCATAGTCAATCAGTTGACACACTTTACGCTCCAACCAATAGACAAAGGTCTGAACCTGTTCTGCAGCATGCTTAACCTGCTCACCACAGTATTTACCAAAATCTACTACAGTCGTCCCGCATCCCTGAATTCGATCTAAACATGTTGGCATCATTGACCTCCGATATCTTTTAGGAGCTTGGCAAGAATTATTTGCATAATTTAGTAAGCTCCAGACGGCGGCAGTCTAATGAAGAGATGAATATATACACAAAACAATTTCAATAATCAGTTTTGGCTTTGGCAACATCCAATTCTAGGAAGCTGTTTGTGTACTACACAATTCGAAGAAGATAACTTTTTAAATAACTTGTTTCGGGAACAAATATACTCTCGGGATGATCAAAAGAGTGTATATGGTGAGAGAGAATCTGAACCTCTCTTTGAGCTGCCTGGGCCGCTTGAAAAAGAACCTTTTTAAAGGTCGCCTCATCAATGTAATAACTACAAGAAGAGGTCAGAAGAAGAGTTTCCGGCTTCGCCTTTTTCATCACTTGGAAGTTTATATCTCGATAGCCCTTTGATGCTTGAGCAATGTCGCCTCGCTTTTTAGCAAAGGCTGGAGGGTCGAGCACAATAAGGTCGTAGTCGAGTGAATCGGTGCGCAAATATGAAAAGCAATCGTCACAAACGGCTGTATGTGAAGCAGATTGTAGCTTATTTTTTTGAAGGTTCTCGTCGAGTACTTGCAGCGCCTCTTCCGAACAATCAACCGAGGTGCAGCTTATAGCTCCCCCTTTAAGCGCAGCCAGAGAGAATCCCCCAGTATAGCTAAAGCAGTTCAATACCCTCTTTCCTTTGCTCAAACGTCGTACAAGTGATCTCATCTCTCTTTGATCAATGAAAAATCCACTCTTCTGCCCCTTCTCAATGGGGATCACATGTTGAATTCCATTTTCCTCAATGAGGACGGGGTCAATTATTGTTCCGAAAAGCGACTTTTGAATGATGGGACATTTTTCCACTTTTCGAGATGGACTATTGGACTTCTCATATACCCAGAGAGGGTCAAGCTCTTCGAAGAGTACTTGTAGAATACTATCTTTGAGAGCATCGATGCCTGCGGTAGAACTCTGAAAGACTAAAGTCTTGTCATAAAGATCAACAACAAGCCCCGGAAGCTCATCCGCTTCTGCATGGATAAGTCGAATGGCTTGATTTGAAAAATCGCCAAAAAGCTTGCGTCGCAAAGAGATTGCTTTTCGCACATTTTCACGAACGGCCTCAATGGGATCTTTATCCTTTGAAAAGGAGATCATTCGGGCAATGATGTCGCAATGGGGGTTGAGGTAGGCAAAGCCTAAAACTTCCGCTTCACTGCTCACTACGCGAGCAATCTCTCCTGGTTTACAGTTAGGCTTGGTTTCCAATGCGCCTGAGAAAATCCAGGGATGGCGGTTTTTAAGGCTCTTTTCCCGCCCTTTTTTAAGTACTATTTCAATCAAAATTTACTCCTGAACATGTTGTGCTAACATTCGTAAATGAAAGTTTTGTTTTAATTTTAACCACAGAGATCACAGAGCGCACAGAGATATTTCAGCAATTTCTCTCTGTGTGCTCTGTGATCTCTGTGGTAGATTTATATAATTGCCCTTTTTCAGATCGACTTGTCGCGTTCTACTTAAATACTGTACAATGAGGAGATATTCTACAGTTTTTCCATGGACATTGCAATTATAGGATCGGGCTGTATTGGGCTGAGTGTTGCGCTCAAGCTTCAGGCTCATAAAGTCACCATCTTCTCAAGTCCTGAAGTTTCATCTGCCTCTCGTATTGCTGCAGGCCTTATCAATCCCCTTGTCGGCATGAAAGCCAACCTCGCCTACCAAGGATTTGAAGCACTCGAGAGTGCGACAAAACTCATTACCTCTGTTGATAAAGAGTGCATTATTCATAGAGGCATCTTTCGTCCAGCTGCAACTCCTGAAATGAGAGAGTGGTTTCCCAAATCAAAAGCTGCTTGGTGTACCCATGGCAAACAATTTTACCCGGATCCTCTCAATCTTCCCGGGATCTATATTGACAAAGCTTTAGCTATCGATGCAGAACGGTATATGAATGCCCTCAAACAGCTATGTGAAAAACAGTCTGTCCAATTCATTGAACAGCATATCTCGTCTCTTGAAGATCTCAAAGGTTATGATCGTATTATTGTAGCTGCTGGCAGCGGCATGAAAGGGCTCGTTCATGACTCTTTAGGAAAACTCAACCTAGTAAAAGGGCAGATACTAAAATATACAACCAATGAGACGACCAATATAGCTCTTTCCGCTAGAGCGTATCTGACTATTAACAATTCACTCTTAACTGTTGGTGCAACCTATGAGCATTTTCCGAAAACCGACGGTGTTGATATTGAAGAGGCTGAAAAAATCATCCTGCCCAAAATAGCTGAGTTTTGGCCAGGACTTATTCATTCTAAACCCCTGGATGCCCAGGCTGGCCTTCGCTGCACAAATCCCTCTTCCTTGCCCATCATCTCTCGCTTACGAGAGAAAACATGGGCTATTGGCGCATTAGGCTCAAAAGGCTTTCTCTATCATGCATGGATTGCGGAGAAGATCCTCCCTGCTCTCCTTTCAGACAAGAGTGAAGATCTTCCTCGAGAACTTTACGCTTTTAAATCGTTATAGCCCGTCACAAAGCTAAGAGTACCCGTTCCAATAGCAAGTAATCCTATAACGGCTTTATTAGTCTTTTTAAGAAGGGTCATTTGTTGATCGGTAATGGCACTATAAACCATCCTGCCGCCTGCAAGGATTAAACCAGCTCCAACAGGTGTCAGATAAACTCCAGCTGTATGTTTTGCATGTGCAATGGAATCATGCTTATTCTTCAATATGAAATTGACTGAAACCACTGTCGCAACTGAAGAACCTACTAGCTTAAGAACATCACCTACATTTAACTGAGCTTCTTTCTTTCTAATTTTGGCATTAGACTCAACTGGAGTCGATAATGCATTTTTACAGGACTCTACGATTTTTTCACCGTAACCCAATAGCCCATATCCGCAATGCATTCCGCGCTGTATGATGTTAGAAATTAAACTCATAGCAAAACCTCTTTATAAATATTGTAAAAGCTACTGCTCAGATTATATAGGAATTCCGAGCTCTCACTACATAGATTGCGGTAAAGTATACTGGCAGCTCAAACAAAACGCAAGATCGGTAATAACAAGATCGGTAATAGTTTGAGCTGCTTCAAAAATAATACTACTCTATTTAAATATGAGAATGGGAGCTTGACCCTCTGGCCAATCAACTTTAGTCTGCCAGGATGGTGATGGAGATGGCTGCATATCTACAACCACTTCACCCTTGGGTCCGTTCTTGAGGATTGCTTTGATGCCATTAGGCACTTCCAAATTAAAGTCGCCGGAAATAGTTACATTTTCAGCAAATACCTCACTAGATCCTCGTAAATGAATTCTACAGCCACCCTCTCGTATTTGATTGCCCTCAAGAATAGCTTCCATATCCGACGATGTTGTAGATACGTTTTTGATATTCACATTCTTCAAATAAGCACGGCCCACGGAATCAGAATATTGAATGCCATTTTCTGACGGCTCACCAGTTATCCAATCGGCATCGATTATAAATGAGCCTTGAATAGTTAAGCCGTCAATTGCTGCTTCAGCAATATTGAGCACAAGCTCAGAACCAGGTTTAAAAGTGACATTTTTTACCTTCTGGCCAATTACTTCCCAAAGAGGTCCAAGAGCTGGGCTATAATCAAAATAGTAGCTGGGACCCGATTTGATAAACTGTTCCAAGCTTTCTTGAGATGGAAGAGTAGCTTTTACATAGTTAAGCAGAAGGTTTCTATTCGTTTGATGCCAGTCGTAAAGACAGGAAACGGGTGTTTCATTGACCACCTTTTCCGCTACATAGGCACGCTTAGCCGTCGACATGATCTTATCACGGCCAAAAAGCTCTACAAAGGACTTGAGCTGCTCAATTGTTACAGGTTCATGTACTTGAGATGTAAAATCATCCGAGATGTTTTGCATCGTCGATTCAAGACGCGCTGCAACTACCTTTTCCTGTTTGCCTTCAACTAATGCATCGACTTCTGTTTTAGCATTCACCAGCATGCCTGGAATAGGATCGATTTCAATCGCCTGCTTAATATCGGAAAGCTTCGCAAAAAGAAAGTTCACATTGGCTAATGATTCGCCCTTGAAAAGCTCTGGCTTCTCTTTTTTCAGCGTCTCAAACTCCGTGTATTCGATATTTGAAATGCACCCCTTATCCTCTTCTCTCTTCAGAACGATCATTCCTTCAGCAAACCCTGGACGTTGAGGACAAGTCGCAATCCCAAAAGATTTATCGTTTAAAGCTCCAAAGCCCAGCATGGTAAAAGAAGCATTATCAAGCCCAACAAAAGGATTGTTGATCTGACGGACAAGGCTATATTCAATTCCCGATTGCATAAGCTGAGGAAATACACCTGTATCAAAGCCAAGCTTCCAGACAACACCATGCCCTCCAGGCTTCATGGCAAATTCAAGCGGGGAAGATACGACCCAGCGTCCCTGCTTATCTATAAGAGGTACTTGCGGCTGGATCATGCGCACAATAGATCCTTGAGGCCGACCAAACCAGTTGGAATCTCTGCACATCTTCTCAATTTCAGCATCATTGTTCTTTTCAACCGATGTCATGAGAACTATTGGAATATGAAGCTGTTTTCCGGTCGTTTTATAGTACCAGTACTCTCTTGCTTCCAAATCTTGGAATAACCTTTCAAGCAGTGATTTCCCTAAAAAGAGAAGTTTCGCAGCAGGAAGCGGGTTGCCTGTTGTTTTGTCAAGAAGGTTTAATCGATCACCGGCTCCGCCGACAACATAGAGTTCAAAGCTCTTCGGCTGAGATAGGCAGCCCGTCTTACAAATCTTCCAGACATTTGCCGTTTTCGTTCGCAAATCAAGAAAGGGAGGAGATGTAATTACTGCATTTGATGGTCCATTTTTCTTATTGAGGAGGGAGAAAACTGTATTGTTGTACCCTTCAAGGCCTCCTATAGGAGCATAGAATTGATTAATGGCGACAAGCTGATTAATAGAATTCATTAACCTTCTTTGCGGATTTGCAAGTCTTCTTTCCCCTTCGACGAAGTTGCCAAGCTGGTTCATTGATTTAAGGGCATTCAATACCTGCTTTTGCTCAGGAGTTGCATCTTCTAAAAATGTAGTGATGACTTTCGGCTCTTTCTGAGAAGAGCTGCAAGAGGTAAGTAATAAAGAACAGAGAAGGAGCGAGAAGCAAGTAAAGAATCGATTAATCATGTGATTTCTCCAAAAAAAACAGCTAGGCTACTTTATACCTTTTTGCCATTTCTGGAAGAGAAACAAATTCAATACCTGGCGCCTTACCTGCCTGGCCAAATTGCCGCATCCGCTCTTCGCAGAGCTTACGAGCAGCGGAGCGCGCTTCTTTGAAATAGTCGCGAGGATCAAAACTATCGGGATGATCAGCAAACCAGGAACGAATTGCGGCAGTCATTGCAAGACGAATATCGGTATCAACGTTTATCTTTCTCACTCCCGCCTTAATGCCTTTTTGAATGGCTTCAACTGGAACTCCATAGGCCTGTCTCAGCTTTCCACCATGTGCATTTATGGTTTTAAGGAGATCCTGAGGAACGGAGCTTGAGCCGTGCATGACGAGATGGCAATTGGGAAGCTTTTCGTGAATGGCAAGTATACGGTCGATTACGAGAACATCGCTGGTCGGTGGAGTTGTGAACTTATACGCTCCATGGCTTGTGCCAATGGCGACTGCCAGGGCATCAACCCCCGTCTTCTGTACAAACTCAACAGCCTGATCAGGATCGGTGAGGAGCTGTTCTAAAGTAAGCTTGCCTGAGGCCCCATGGCCATCTTCTTTCTCACCTGCAGACATGTGCTCCAAAGAGCCAAGAGTGCCTAGCTCACCTTCAACTGATACACCTACCATATGAGCGATATCGACAATATATTTGGTAATTGAGACGTTATAATCAAAAGATGAGGGTGTCTTTCCATCGGCTTCAAGCGATCCATCCATCATAACACTTGTAAAGCCAAGGCGGATAGCGCTCACACATGTCTCAGGACTATTTCCATGATCTTGATGGAGAACTACAGGAATATTTGGATAAAGCTCAAGTGCTGCTTGAACCATTCTGACGAGGAACAGATCGTTAGTATAGGTCCTAGCACCTCTGCTCGCTTGCAAAATAACAGGAGCTTGGAGGGCATGTGCCGCCTCCATAATTGCCTGAATCTGTTCCATGTTATTGATATTAAAGGCAGCAATTCCATAGCCGCGCTTCTGAGCGTCATCGAGGAGAATCCGCAACGGTACGAGTGGCATGGGCTTCTCCCTTCAAGGATTGTGCGAGAATAAGTCGAGCGATTCGACTGAGCGGGATTCGGCTGTTTTTTTGGTTTTTGACGATGTGGTGGTTAAATCATGGAGCTGATTTTTGCTTTGACCCGTGCTTACACGAGCTATGATATCTTCCAAAAGTTGTTTTTCTTGAATGAGGTTTTCAAGCTCTGATGAAAGTTGAGCGCAAAAATCTTTAGCGCTGTTGAAATCTTTTGTCTCTTTAAGCTCTTTCTCGTCAGATAAGCGCCTATAGAGCATCTCGATCTCGCCTTCGGCTGCAAAGAGACTCTTTTTCAGCTCTATCACCTCTTGCTTTTTCTCTTCAAACTGAGCTCTAAACTGCTTGATTTGAGAGCCGTCTTTAAAACTTGCAATCTCTTGATCCGCTGACTGAAGTTTGTCTTCGGCTTCTTTTAATTGTTTTTGAATCGTTTGAATTTGACCCTGGGATTGCTCCAATGAACTTGCGATAGCTTGTGAATTTGCATGAGCTTGTGAAAGTTCTGCATATTGTTTTCGTGATTCGTTGAGAAGGTTATCTCGGCCGGTAATTTCTTTAGTAAGATTTGCAATAATCCCATCATCATTCTGGCGCGTAAATGGCTGTACTGGATTGAATTTTTGAGCAAAGAATAAAAGATACGCTCCAGAAAAAACCAATGTCGTCTTTATCAACAGTGCAGATGGATCCAATGCCTCACCTCATAACTTTACACAATAATAGTATAATTCTGCCTATTCATTCATCCACTTCTTGCTCTAAAAAATCCTGTTCAAACTGGTCCTGGGCTCCTTTAACAAGATAGGATGCCAAAACAGGATCGCCTTCATAGGTCATTTGAACCTCCATCTCCCCTTTGCGAGATGATTTTTTACAGGTGACCAAAACATAGCTTAAATGGTCAGCTGTCATCATTCGCCGCACTTGGCCGTGAACTCCATCGAGTTCTGCCAATGCATCAGTCTCTATCGGTTCAATCGTTGCAACTACGTTCGATTTCTTGCTCATTCAGATTATTCCCTAACTTAGGAGATGGCATTCGACCTCAGTACTGATTTGTTGTAATTTTATTTGATTGTCAAGGAAATATTGATATATATGGAGATAACTGTTGTGAGGTTTCATGTCCTATATCTCGAACTGCCGCATATTTATCGAAAAAAACAAGGCTCGTTATCTCAATTTAATTGAGGAATGGGCAGCCATTAATTCCCATTCATATAATACCTTTGGCCTACAAAAATGTCTTCATGCAATATCACAAGCTTTTACTTTTCCCAACAAAAAAGAGCATTCACTTTCTCATCACAAAATTGTTGCAGACGATGGATCAACGACTGAACTGCCTCTAGGACAGGCTCTTGAAATATTTTCCCAAAACAATGCTAAAGATTTTGTATTGCTTGCAGGCCACTACGACACAGTTTATAAGCCAACATCTCCTTTCCAGCATACATCAAGACATGGAGATCGCCTTTCAGGCCCCGGTGTTGCCGATATGAAGGGCGGCCTTGCTGTCTTGCTTGCCTCCCTCGAGGCATTTGAATCGTGCTACACGGGCAAAAAAATAGAGTGGAAAGTTCTCATTACTCCAGACGAGGAGATCGGCTCTCCAGGATCAAAAAGCCTCTACAAAAAACAGTCTAAAGATTGCCTGGCAGCACTCATCTTTGAACCAGCCTTTTCTACAGGCGCCTGGGTAGATCAGCGATCAGGCTCCTACAATGTTACCATCGATGTTCGAGGAAAAGCTGCCCATGCTGGACGCGATTTTGAAAAGGGAAAAAGCGCCCTTTTAGCTTTCAGTCCGCTTCTTTCAGCGCTCCGCGAACTTCCACGCATTTGCACAGAAATGACAGGATCAAAAGTGACTATTAACGTCGGCAAACTTACGGCCGGATCCGCATACAATATTGTTCCCGATTTCTGCATAGCTCGAATAAATATCCGTTCAACATCGCTAAACGCTCTCCAATTTACCCAAAAAACCCTCAGGGATCTCATCGATATATTTGACCTAGATGCAGATATCCGAATGAACCTCATCGAAGATGGCTTCCACCCTCCAAAAACTCTCGACGAGAAGACGAAGAAGCTCTTCGATCTTCTTAAGTCTTCAGCTCAAGAGCTCCAGATCCCCTTTAAAACGGATGTAAGCTATGGTGCCACCGATGGATCAGATCTTGCCTCTTATGGAATTCCAACACTCGATAGTTTAGGTGTTGTTGGAGGAGACCTTCACACTGAAAACGAGTATATGCACATCGATCGGTTCACCGAACGCGCGCTTGTATCAGCGCTCCTTTTGAGCAAACTTTCAGATGGGAAAAGCGCATGAATAGCATTCAAAACGACAAACGAATCATTGAAGCCAAGAAGCTCGTTCTCAGTGCCCTGTCCGATCATATGAAGGAAGTGTCTGCCCTAAAATCACCCACCTCCGACCATCAAGCCCTATGTTCTGCTCTCGAAAAAATCCGCGGCTTTCCCCTCTATTATCCCTTTATTGGAAGCGGTTTTGGATCAGGCCCTTATGTAGAACTTGCTGATGGTAGCGTCAAGCTCGATATGATCTCAGGCATTGGCCCAAACTTACTTGGCCATAACCATTTAGGGCTCGCATCAGCCCTCTTTGATGCATGCCTGGCAGATACTGTTATGCAGGGCAATTTAATGCATAATGTCGATGCGGTTCAGCTCGCACAAAAGCTGGTTGAGCTTTCAGGCTTCGACCACTGCTTTCTTTCAACCTCTGGCGCAATGGCGTGTGAAAACGCTCTGAAGATTATCTTCCAGCACTATG
The DNA here is from genome assembly GCA_013285825.1 of Bacteroidota bacterium. GTDB lineage: Bacteria > Chlamydiota > Chlamydiia > Chlamydiales > FEN-1388 > JABDGV01. The sequence goes on along the minus strand of JABDGV010000005.1, from coordinate 52,535 downwards.
CTCCAGCCACTCGCATCCTGGCATTTGAACACTGCTTTATCGGCAGAACGATCGCTCTATCGCAAATCACCGACAAACCCTCCTATCGCATAGGCGTCCCTGAACTATTATCTGTTGACTATATCCCCTTTTACAACCACAAAAGGCCTGTAGAAAGCACCCAAGAAACTCTTTCAGCCCTCAAGACTTTTACTGATCGCTACCCAGGCAAACACGCCTGCCTCTGCATTGAACTTATCCAGGGAGAAGGTGGAATTGTTGAAGGCAGCAGCGAGTATTTCCACGCGATCATTGAATTCCTTCGGTCAAAAAATATTGGAGTCTATGTCGATGAGGTGCAGACGTTTGGAAGAACTGAGTCCCTCTTTGCTCATCATCTCTACGGACTTAAAGGCAAAGTGGACGCTATCTCTATTGGAAAAGTATCCCAAACCTGCGCAACGCTCTTCAGTAAAGAGGTTGCTCCAAAGCCAGGCCTCTTAAGCCAGACATTTACAGGCTCAACAGCTGGTATTCGTGCCGCATTATGGTTTTTAGAGCATCTTGATGAACTCAACCTCTATGGACATGAGGGCGCAATCGCACGCCTTTCTAAATACTTTCATGAAGCACTTAACAAGTTAAACAAGAAGATTCCAGGATCAGCTGTTGGACCTTATGGCCGAGGAGCGCTTCTCGCCTTTACCCCTTTTGATTGGGATTTGAAAAAAGTCACCTCATTTCTCAAACGACTCTATGCCAATGGTGTCATTGCCTTTCAAGCTGGAAGCCATACGGCACGCGTCCGCATGCTTCCCCCTTTCGGCGCTATGGAAGAAAAGCATATTGATGAAGTGATGGCTATCGTTGAAAAAACAATCCGAGAGGAGATGGCATGAGCTTTCTTTTTCGACCTGTACGACAAAGCGATCTTCCTGCCATTCACAATCTTCTACAAGAAAGACATACCGGCTTTACCCATGTACCAGAAACTCCTCAGCAACTTGAAGATTTTGTTCAAACGTCAATTAAATCTTTTGGCAAGAAGATAGAAGTCCCAGGGCCTGAGATCTACGTTTTTGTTCTTGAAGATTGCAGCTCGAAAGAAATTGTAGGAATTTCAGAGATACGGGCAACAACAGGACACACAGCGCCCCTTTTCTTCTATAAAATTCAACAGCTTGAATCTCAATCAAAGCATCTCCATATCCCCAAATCAATTCCTGTTCTGCAGCCAATTTCCTACATTCGAGGCCCTTCGGAAATTGCCGCCCTCTTCTTAAGTCAAAAGATGCGTGGCAAGGGTTTAGGAAGACTTTTATCTTTGGCTCGGTTCCTTTTTATAGCTCAGGAAAGAAGAAGAGTCACAGACACACTCTATACAGAGCTTCGCGGCGTCATCCATGATGATGGCACATCTCCATTTTGGACAGGCATTGGTTCAAAATTCTACAACCTCTCCTTTCAAGAAGCGCTCCAGGTATTAATCTCTGAAGGACGATCAATAGTATCACAGTTTCTGCCTCACTATCCGATCTATATCGACCTTCTTCCAAAGGAAGTTCAAGAGGTTATTGGTAAGACCCATGTGGAAACGGATGCGGCAAGGTTTCTTCTCACGTCTGAAGGCTTTGTGCCTACCGGAGAAATAGATGTGTTCGATGGAGGGCCTAAATTGAGCGTTGAAACCAATAAGGTGCAGTCGATTGTTGAATCGCGCATCTTGCCTCTCGATGAAAAACCTCTTCAGGGAGAAGGAAAACTCTTTTTAATCGCCAACTGCTCACTCGACTTCAAAGCGACCATTGCGCCTATTGCTCTATCTGATAAGACAATACAACTCTCCTCTGAAACTAAAGAGCTCGTGGATCTTAAGCCCAATGATAAGGTTCGATTCACTCCGCTTGCGAGGAAGTCATGAAAGGAATTTTTATACGGGGAAAGTGGACTCAAGCACGCGGGCTTGACTTTGAACGACGAAGCCCAATCACATCAGATATCACCTACCAGGGAAGATGCAGCTCTGCATCCGATGTTGAAGATGCCATCGATTATGCCCTTAAGAATTTTGTCGAATGGAGCATGACTCCCCTCGAATCACGAATAGTAATTGTGCAGCGCTTTTCAAAGCTTTTGCTCGAAAAAAAGGATGCTATTGCTAAGCTTATTCGTGATGAAATTGGAAAGCCTCTTTGGGAATCACGCTTAGAAGTAGAATCAACGGCAGCTAAAGGCGACGTATCCATTTCAGCTATGCAGCAGAGGCTAAAGCCTACAGAGACGACAACGTATAGGCCCTATGGAGTTGCAGCAGTTATTGGACCTTTCAATTTCCCGATGCACCTTCCCAATGCACAGATTATGCCTGCGCTATTGGCAGGAAATAGTGTTCTCTTTAAGCCGAGCGAACTTGCACCCTCGATTGCAGAGGTCTACACACGGCTCTGGAGCGATGCAGGCCTTCCCCCCTATGCCCTGCAACTTCTTCAAGGTGATGGCAGAGTTGCCGAACTTCTTACTCAAAATAGATCTGTAAAGGCTATCTACTTCACAGGCAGCTTTGAAACCGGACAAAAAATTGGGCGTGTTTCATTAGAGATACCTGGACGTATCGTTGCTTTAGAGATGGGTGGAAACAATCCACTCATCATATGCCCGTCCGCTCAAACAGAGATCGCGGCAGAGATAGCTGCTATATCGGCTTTCATCACGTCGGGACAGCGCTGCACATGTGCCAGACGCCTGATTGTCGTTGAAAATAGTGCAACTGATACCTTTTTAAAAATACTTCAAAAGAGAGCACTTTCATATCGAGCAGGCATGCCCAGCGACTCATCTGATCCTTTTTTAGGTCCTCTGGCTTCGGAAAGCGGGTATAAACGAGTAGTTGCTGGTTGGAAACGTTCAGTTGCAGCCAAAGGCCAAGTCCTTCTCTCGCTCGATACTTTAGAGAAAACGCTGGTCACACCAGGACTTATCGATATGACCGATTGTGAAACCTTCGATGAAGAGATTTTTGGGCCCATCCTTCAAGTCACTCGTGTCCCCTCCCTCGACAAAGCCATAGAGGCTGCTAATAAAACTGAATATGGACTTGTTGCTGCAGTCCTCACCTTAGACCAAAAAGAGTGGGAATATATATTCCCACGGCTTCATGCGGGCATCATCAACTGGAACGGATCCACTATGGGAGCAAGCGGCAAGGCCCCCTTTGGAGGCATAGGAAAAAGCGGCAACGCTCGCCCAGCCGGCTTCTTTGCCTGCGACTCGGCAGCCTACCCAGTTGCAACAACAGCCTATCCAGAACTGACCCTTCCAACATTTATACCGAAAGGGCTGCTCAACAAATGATTGAAATTAATATCGATACACTTCCTGGCCCGACGCACGCCTTTTCAGGGATTGCCCATGGAAATATCCCCTCTTTTACCAGCAAAGGCATGCCCTCGAATCCAAAACAGGCTGCTCTTCAATGTCTTGAGAAGATGAAGTATCTGATGGATTTAGGGATTCCGCAAGTTGTCTTACCACCTCAATTTAAGCCCAATAAAGCGTTTTTAAAAACCCTTACAGGCTCAACATCTCTCAGACAAATCAAACGGCTCGATCCAAAGATTCAGTCGGCTCTCTTTTCAAGTGCAAATATGTGGACTGCGAACGCTGCAACCGTTTCACCCTCTTGCGACTCACCCGATGGCAAAGTGCACATAACTCCAGCAAATCTCGCCTCCCACCTCCACCGTTTTATCGATGTTCCAGGCACTGTTGCACTCCTCAAAAAGCTCTTTGGCAATACCAAACATTTTGTGGTTCATGAACCGCTGCCCCCAACCCTTGAACTTCATGATGAAGGTGCTGCAAACCACACACGATTTTCTAATGGCCTTCATCTCTTTGTCTATGGCCGAGAAGAGTTAAAACCAATCACCAAACGTTTTTTTCCTCGCCAGCCAAAACTTGCCTCTCAACAAATTGCTGCGCGTCACGGCCTTACCAATGTGCTCTTTGCACAACAAAACCCAAAGGCTATCGACGCCGGAGTGTTCCATAACGATGTCATTTCTACAGGCCATGAGGATCTCTTTTTAGTGCATGAAATGGCCTTCGTTAATCAACAAGAGTTACTCACTCAGCTTAAAGACATTCAGATTATTGAAATTACGGATGAGGAGCTTCCCCTTAAGGAGGCCGTTGCAACCTACCTCTTCAATAGCCAGATCGTCACCTGCCCTGAAACCAACCATAAGGTAGTTTTTGCCCCATTTGAATGTACCCATTCTGAAAAGGCGATGAGCGTTTTAAAAAGACTTGAGCTCGATCCAAAAACAAACATACGAGAAATTGTTTTCATTCACCTTGATCAGAGCATGAGAAATGGCGGAGGCCCCGCCTGCCTGCGGCTTCGCATCCCTCTCACACGACAAGAAATTGATGCTCTGCCAAAAAGCTTTCTCCTCACCAACGCTCTTTATCACGATCTAAAAAGTGCAATTGAAGCGCTCTACCCAACCCAATTTTCACCAGAAACCGTAACGAGCGACACTCTTCGAACACTGGAATCAACCACTCGTGCTATACAAATTTTATTAGGATGTTAATAAATGGGCTTTAAGTTTCCTTGGAAAGATGGACCTGTTTACTATCGCCAGCTTTGGATAGCAGCATTGCTGCTTATACTTTTTGCTGGATTATTTTTCTTAGTTATCTGCAGCAGTTACCCCTGGGACAAATGAGACGATTCCGGTTTCCAAGGCGCCAAAGACCTTTATCCCCTGGCCAGCTTCGTGTTGCCTACCTTATGCTCCTGTTCTTTGCTCTCTTATTTATCTTGGTAATCAGCCTTAAATATCCCTGGAATTAGCAAATATTTATTTAAAATTCTTGCAAGAAACTGGAAAATAATTCCAGTTTCTTGCAAGAATTGACTTATATGGATACCCGATTAGGTACTTTACTACAGGAATGGAAAAAACCATTTCTCCGTGATCAAGATTTAGCCATACTCTTTTCCGGAGAAGATGGAAAACGTTACGACGTTGTCAAATATGCTATTAAAAAGGGTATTTTGATCCGTCTGCAGCGCGGATTGTATCTGATTGGACCACCTTATAAAAAAGGTGAGCTGGATGCTTTTGAGATTGCTCAAAGTCTTTATGGTCCATCCTACATCAGTTTAGAGTCAGCCCTCTCTTTTCATGGCTGGATTCCTGAGGCTGTGTATGTAACAACCTCGGTGTGTGCGAAACGTTCTAAAACCATTGAGACCTCTATAGGTAACTTTCGCTATGCACATACACCAAGTGCCCACTTCTTTTTGAATGTCGAGCGAATCGCAAATAAAGAGAGCTCATTCCTGCTTGCAGAACCCTGGAAGGCAGTTGCAGATGCGATATATTGCTATAGAAAAACTTGGAAATCAATCAACGATCTTTCCTCAGATATGAGAATCGAAATCGAAACAATGCAGCAATCAAATCGAGATAGTTTGTTGCATATTGCCACATATTACGATAGCTCTCGTGTGCGCACATCTCTGTCTCGATTTGCTGAGGAGCTCCAGTAATGGATATTCGCATTATCGAAGATCGGATTCGTCAATACAATCCCAAATCAAAAAGAGACGAGCTAAATGCATTTAAAGAAATTGCACAAGAAATCGCTCTCTTTTCTCTCGCCCGTGGTGATTTTTTCAAACATGCTGCTTTTCAGGGCGGCACCTGTCTGAGAATTGTCTATGGCTTGCCTCGCTTCTCAGAAGATCTCGATTTTATTCTAAATAGCCATAATCCATCTTTCTCATGGCAAACCTTTCTTAATGATATCAAATTGGAGTTTGAATCCTTTGGGCTGACACTAGAAGTAAAGGATCGCTCGCAAGCCGATAATGTCGTGAAAAAGGCTTTTCTCAAAGAAAACTCATTCGGAAAAGTTCTTCAATTGTCCTATGCAAGAGATTCATCTGATGTCCAGGCTATCAATATCAAACTGGAGATAGATACAAATCCACCGCAAGGGTCAGAATTTGAATCAAAATTCGTAGAATTTCCAACACCGTTTTCAATCGTTGCTCAAACAATGCCAACACTCTTTGCAGGTAAGCTGCACGCTTTGTTATGCAGGCAATATGTGAAAGGGCGGGACTGGTACGACTTTACTTGGTATGTAACGAGAAAAACAGCAATCAACTACTCCTTTTTACAGCACGCTCTCCTACAACAAGGTCCTTGGAAAGGACAAGAAATCACTATCAATCGAGACTGGGTTTGCAAAGAATTAGAGAAGAAAGTTCAAGCAATTAATTGGTCTACAGCTTCAAAGGACGTGGAGATTTTTCTGCAACCAAGAGAACTCCAAAGCCTTGGCCTATGGAATGCATCTTTCTTCAAGCACTTTATCGAAAAAATTGCAGATTAAATTACTTCTCAATGCTCTTTGTTATCCATGGAATTAACCATCAAAAAGTAGCTGCGAAATCTATTTATTTCGTTTTCAAGCTCTTCTGCACTTAGCCGATCGGGTACTATATCGAAAATCTCAGGCCATTTTTGGTTACGTACAGGAAATAGGTGAAAATGGACGTGAGGCACCGTCTGGAAAGCACCAGGACCATTCTTCTCTAAAATGATATATTCATCTGTGTGAAGATATTCAGAAAATATCTGCACGACTTTTGGAATAATGAGTGAGAGTTCTTCCCATTCTTCACTAGATAGTTCATGAGCCTTCATAATATGTCTTTTAGGGATGACTAAGAGATGCCCAGGCACGCGAGGTGCGTAGTCAACTGCAACTGTGAAGTACTTACTCTTAAAAGCAGCTTGACTTTCTATAATTTCACTATTGCAGAAGGCGCAAGAATTAGCTTGAGCACAATCCAATTTGAAGAAGGCAAATATACTAAACGCAGTCAAAAAAGCTTTCATTCGTCTCCAGAAAAAGTAGATTAGGAAAATTTTATCTCCCTTTTTGGAAATAAACAAAGGTAAAAAAGTTTTTAAAAAAAATGCGCTAAATCCCTACCTTCCTCAAAGTAGTATCAGGTTAGGATAGGTTTCATGAAACTCGAAGGCGAATTTTATACAGATTCCGTTTCAAGGACCATCTACAGTCAAGACGCATCCATTTATCAAATATTTCCTCAAGCTGTTGTCTGCCCTCGAAATTCAGCTGAAATCCAGAACAGTATTCACTATGCAGCTTCCAACAAACTAACCATAACCCCCCGAGGGGCCGGAACCAATACCACGGGATCGGCGCTAGGATCAGGCGTTGTGCTCGATCTTTCTAAACATCTCAGATCTATACGAACTTTTGACGAGAAGAGTGGCCGGATCGTGGTCGATCCAGGCGTTGTCCAAGATGACCTCAATGAAGCTGTTTCAAAATATGGGCTTCGCTTAGGCCCAGATACCTCAACCGGCGATCGGGCAACAATCGGGGGCATGGTTGGCTGCAATACTGCAGGCTCGAGATCTCTACGCTTCGGCTCGATGCGGGATGCTGTAGTCGGTATCGAACTCATGCTTGCAACTGGCGAGACTCTCTGGCTGAAAAGTATGAACGATCAGGAGTATAGCTCTCATCCTCTACTCAAAGAGCTTGTTCACATTGCCAGCATCAATCATGAAGAGATCAAAAATCGCTTTCCAGAGTTCAAACGAAGCTCTACTGGCTACCCACTTCGAGAGCTTCTCAACCCCAAGTCTGTTGATTTTGCAAAATTTATCGCAGGCTCGCAAGGCACTTTAGGAGTTATAACTGCTGTCGAGCTTCAGCTTGTTAAAAAGCTTCCTCAGACATATTTGTTAGTCCTCTCCTTTGATACGGTTACGCATGCAATTGAGGCATCCCCTCAATTTGCTCAAATGAACCCCATCTCGCTTGAACTCATCGATAAAACAATCCTTGAAGCTGCAATTCAACAAAACTATCCCCTTCCTCAAGGTGTTGATCCTCACGCAGGAGCGCTTTTAGTAGCTGAATTTGAAAATGAGACCAATTTCCAAACCCTGCCTGGAAACTACAAATCGGTCCTTTTGAAAGATCCAGGAGAGTGTAAAGCAATCTGGACGATTAGAAAAGCAGGCCTCGGCCTTCTTCTTTCCAGACGTTCTAAAAGGCGCGCAATCGGCTTTATTGAAGATATGGCAGTCCCGCCCGATCAGATTGCACCCTTTTTTAAAGAGCTCTCTTCTCTCTTTACCCAAAACGAGATCCAAGCAGGCATCTATGGCCATGTGGGCGCTGGCTGCCTCCATATCCGCCCCTTCTTTAATCTCGTCGAAGATAGAAGAAGAATTGAAGAGCTCAGCCAAAAGGCCCTTGCATTAGTACAAAAATATCATGGGGTCTTTTCAAGCGAACATGGCGAAGGGATTCTTCGTTCATGGGCCTCAAAGCCCTTTTTTGGCTCAAAACTCTTTGAAGCTATGAAAGAGATCAAGTCCCTCTTCGATCCAAATAAGATAATGAATCCGGGAAAAATCATTCCCAATCAAGCACTCCTGGAGAACCTTCGAGAAAGCCCCAGCTTCCTTCCCTTTGAGCCAGTCTTCAAATCCTACAAACAAGGCGGCCTTGAGCTGACGTTAGACCTTTGCAACGGAAATGGCGCCTGCAGAAAAAAAACCGGAACGATGTGTCCCTCCTACCAAGCAACGTTAGATGAACATGATACTACAAGAGCCCGAGCTTTAGCGCTCAAGGGAGTGCTTACTGGAGAGGTCTCAAAAGAGGAGATCTTCGGCAAGGATTTTGCACGTGTTTTTGACCTATGTCTTTCCTGTAAAGGCTGCGCACATGAGTGTCCATCCCATATTGATGCTTCAAAGCTAAAAGCTGAGATTTTAAACTTCACAAATCAAAATAAACGCGTGCCGCTGCGCTCTAATATCTTTGGAAAAATTGGCAGCTACTTCCAACTTGGTTCCCTTTTCCCAAGAATTTCAAATTGGATGATGCACTCCTTTTTGGGGCGATTTTTAAAAGTGACTTATAAATCGCTGCCAAATTTGGCCAACGAGAGATTTTCCACTTGGGCTGCTAAAAATCATCTCCTCACCACTCAAAACCCCGATCTGATTCTCTTTAGCGATACATTTACTGAGTTTTTAGACCCAAAAGTAGGGATTGCAGCAGTTAAGGTTCTGCAAGCATGCGGTAAAAAAGTACAGGTGCTCCCCTGGAGCTGCTGTGGACGTACAGCCATCTCCAAAGGATTTCTAGGGGCATCCAAAAAACTTTTAACAAAACTCTACAACACGCTTAGCGTGAGTCAATGCCCTCTTGTTGTATTAGAGCCCTCTTGTCTTTCCACTTTTATCGATGAAGCTAAAGAATTTGGGTTCGATTTCACAAAGCATGCGCCTGTTGTTTCCTTTGAAGAATACCTTCATTCCAACTGCCACAAACTGGAGCTCAATCGATTTCCTCACTCTATCGCCTACCATGTCCATTGCCACGAAAAAAGCTTGTTTAAAAATAATTATGGACTGCAAATCTTGAGGATGATTCCCGATGCCCATATCATCCCGCTTGAAACGGGCTGCTGTGGAATGGCAGGATCTTTTGGCTATGAAATAGAACATGTTGGTATATCTAAAAAAATTTTTGATCGAGATTTAGGACTCAAACTAGAAAAATGTGGTACAAGTACATGTGTTGTTACCAATGGAACTTCATGCCGAGCACAGATTCAAAGATATGGACATTCTCCCCGCATCAACCATATTGCAGAACTGTTAGTTTCCCTATTGAGGAATGTGCATGAAGCTCATTAAGTCAATAAATCAAAGTATGATGCGATTTGTTCAAGGAGTCGGCAGGTACACATTACTTACTTGTGAAACTATTGGTATCTGCTTCACCCACCCTCCCCAATGGACGTTGATTCGAGAACAGATGTATGAGTTTGGTTTTTGCTCCCTTCCTGTAATCCTTGTAACTGGCTTTTCAATTGGCATGGTGCTCTCAGCACAAGCCTTCTTCCAGCTCTCTGATAAAGGGCTAACGGGAACTACAGGTATAATGGTTGCCAAATCCATGCTTGTTGAAATCGGCCCGCTGCTTACCGCATTTATGATGACAGGTCGAATTGGGGCTGCCATTTGTGCAGAACTTGGCAGTATGCGGGTTACCGAACAAATTGATGCCTTATCCTCAATGGCTGTAAACCCTATACGCTACTTAGTCGCTCCCCGCTTTATTGCTATGCTCTTTATGATGCCCTGTCTTACTGCCTTCAGCTGTACGACCGGAATTTATGGCGGCTACTTAGTCGCCGTTGATCTTTATGGAATGTCTCCTACCGATTTTTTATCCCCCATTCCTGACTATTTAACCTGGTATGACGTCTTCTCTGGACTTCTCAAATCGACTATTTTTGGACTTTTAATCGTCACAATTTCTTGTTTTTATGGTATGAACACAACTGGCGGTGCGGTAGGAGTAGGAAGATCTACTACAAGAAGTGTTGTAATGTGCTATACTTGCATTTTGATAACTAACTTCTTATTAACGGTGTTTTTAAACGCATTTTTTTGGGTGTTTTTTGGAGGATACAAGATCTTCACATAAGGCTCTGATGATTCAGGCCAAGAATGTTTGGAAAAGCTACGGCAACAACCAAATCCTTAAAGGACTTTCGTTGGATGTTCCGCTCCATTCTACCGTTGTCATTTTAGGTAGATCCGGAGCAGGAAAAAGCGTTCTTCTCCGACAAATTATGGGTCTGGATGTACCTGACGAAGGATCTATCTGGATTGGGGATACCTGCATTTCCACTTTACAAGGCAAAGCTAAACAGCGATCGCTTTTAGACGTTGGCATGCTTTTTCAAAGCTCTGCACTCTTTGACTCTATGACCATCGGCGATAATGTCGCTTTTCACTTAAAGCAAAATGGAGAGCTTCATGAAGACCGACGGGTATCTACCTCTGAAATTAAAGATCGCGTAGCAAAAGCCTTAAATCAAGTCGGACTTGATGATTATCAAGATAAACTGCCTTCAGAACTATCTGGAGGACAAAAAAGAAGGGCTGCTCTTGCCCGCCTTATCATTTACCATCCAAAAGTATTACTCTTTGATGAACCAACGACTGGCCTTGACCCAATCACTGCAAATAATATCAACACACTTATCGCATCAACTGTCCGCTCTTTAGGGGCGACTGCAATCGTTGTAACTCATGACCTAAATTCCGCTCTTGAAGTTGGCGATTATTTTGCCCTTCACCATGAGGGGAAAATTGCCTATGTTGATGAAAAACGGGCCTTTTTGCAAAAAGGAGACTCGTTAGTACGCTCTTATTTAGAGCACGCAATAGTGCCCCCCGAGTTCCAGGAAATAATCCAAGAAGGGATTGAAGAACCGATTGGGCAGTCAGATATTAAGCATGTCAAAGAGGTGGTATTACGGTGAAAGCAGGTAATAAAAACATTGCAATAGGGCTTGTAGTATTAGTCTCGCTCTTTTTCTCGATTCGCGCACTCGTTTTCCTCCATCCGAAACCAGGTGATGGAAAGCTTATTCTCAAAGTTCGCTTTCAAAACATCGATAAGATGACTAAGGGAACAAAAGTTACTTTTGCAGGCAAGCCTGTTGGTGAAGTTCTCGCCATAACACCTGTTGCAGATTCCCGTGAAGAGTCCTCCATTGCAGGCATCTACCCCTACGAACTCACTTTAGCACTTGATTCAAGCCTTCGGGTCTATAATACCGATGAAATATCCGTTAAGACTGCTGGCTTAATGGGTGAACAGTTTATTGCCGTTACTCCACTTCCAGTGACTCCAGGAAGGCATTCAGAACTTTTAGAAAACGGCGCCCTTGTTTATGCTTCCAGCGGCTTAAATATGGAAGAGACAGCCTCAGCTCTATCCAATGTTGCTAAAAAAGCAGAACAAACTATGGATACCTTAAATGGCCTCATCGAGAAAAACCAGGCTGGGTTAAACCTGACCATGCAGTCTTTAGAGCGTGCATCGGTTCAGTTCGAAAAGTTCATGAACCGCATTAACGAAGTCGATATTCCAGGCGCTGCTTCAAAAACCATGGCAACAGCATCAAAAACTATGGCAAATGCTGAACATGTCACCGATCAAATTAAATCGATTTTGTCTCAATTTACAGCTAATGGCACGATAAAAAATATTGAGAAGACTTCAAAACATCTCAGCTCTATTGCTGCAAGTATCGACCAGCCTGAAAAAACGCGTGAAATCATGGCCTCAATACAAAGATGCACAGATGAATTTTCTGAAATGCTCGCCTCTTTTAAAGGATCTTCGCAAGGATCAATTATAACCCCGATTCAAGAGCTCATCAAAAATTTTGAAAATACGATGCAAAAGTTCAATGATATTGCAAACAAACTAGCAGATGGCCAGGGAACAATTGGCAAGTTTATCAACGATGATGAAGCGTACTACCGCTCGCTTCGCGTTATGAATCGAACTGATTTGCTTCTCTCTGACATTAATAACTATGGAATACTGTTCCATCTTGACCGCTCTTGGCAGCGGCTTCGCAGAAACCGCGTTGAAGAGGCTCAGATGCTTCAAACACCTGCTCAAATTCGCACCTTTGTTGATGAAGAGATGAAGACTATTAATGTCTCCTTCCAGCGGCTTGATGATGCGCTTGATCGTGCAAAAGTGAGCGCTGATAATCCAGAATCTCTCAAAAACCCTAACGTCCGACGTGAATTTACCGAATCGTATAAGGACCTTGTACGTAACGTCAAAGAGCTTGATACTAAGCTCAAAACTGTAGGAACCGTTTTAGGGGCAGAGTCGAATGGACTATCTTCTTCCGAGTGAAGTAAAAAAGGGCCACTTTCTGATTGCAAGTCCAGAAGTTGAAAGCGGCCTTTTTGTGCGCGGCGTCCTTCTTATCTGTGAGCATAATGAAACAGGATCCTTCGGCTTATTGATTAATAAGCCGCTCGACATCGAACTTCCAGAAGAAATCCTCAACCTCAAAGAGATCTCTAATAAAAATGTAGGGCTTCGAGCAGGAGGTCCCGTACAAACAAATCAGATGATGCTTTTGCACACCCATTTTGATTCAACACAGCAGATGCTCACAATATGCGAAGGCGTTTATTTAGGCGGCGATCTTCAGTTTTTACATACAATCCTGAGTGATGAATCGGGCGACCCTATTTATCTTTGTTTTGGTTATGCCGGTTGGTCTTCGGGTCAGCTCGAAAGAGAATTTCTCGATGCTGGATGGTTTCTCTATCCCGCCACAAAAAAACATATCTTTGAGACCCCGCCTGATGATTTATGGAGCACCCTCTTAAAAGAAATGGGCGGTAAGTATGCCTGTCTCTCTATGATTCCGGAAGATTTATCAGTTAATTGATGTTCCTTTCCCTAAATTAATAAATACACTATAATAAACAAAAAAATATAACTTAATGAAATTAAAATCAATTATTGATACAGATTTGGGAATTTGTGGTAATTACTTTACATCTACACATCCGCAAATAAACACAAATAGAGAACTCTTTAAAAAGCAGATACTTCCCTTTCTTAAACGCGCTTTTCGAGATCTGGCAACCATTGATTCGATTACCATTTCAAAAAATAAAATCACCTATAGACAAGAGAATCAAGATAAAGAGCTCAAGTCAATAGTTGCAGACATTTTTAGAAGAAGAATATTTCGCACAACATCACTTGATACATTCACACTAACGCATGATGCCGTTGGTGAAACGATACACACAGTGGCCGAATCATTGCATATGCCCAAACTCTATACCGACTCTTCTGGCGGCGGAGGTCATAAAGCGGCTAAAAATGCCATTATTGATAAAGACATTGCCAACTTGCTCAGCAAAATTCAGAAAGTGGTACCCACTGCAGATGATCGATTGACAAGTACAGAAAAACTGAAAAATTGGTGCAGGGAAGCAGGTCTCATTCAAGAAAAAGATCTGTTTCATGATTATTTAGGGCCCTTAGGAAAATGGTCATCTAATCAGTGGGATAACGCTCAAAAAGCTGGCAATATTCGTAAGCTCGAATTCCTTTTTTCAATTAAGTGGTTTTCTGAACTCATCTTGGGCCCTCTTATTTTTTTAATGACCTTGCATAACTTACGAACCATGAAACCCAAAGAGCTGGTTTGTACTACAGCAGTTTGCATCCCGGGGATGCTTTTAGCTGTTGCGGTTTATAACATTCTCTTTAAGCCTAAGGGCGAAAAAGATTTGCACCTTAACCTCTATATGACGGATATGCCCACACGCTATGCTAGCCATTTTTTTAAAGCCATTCGTTCTTTGTGGGAAAGCGGCGGCAAAAAAAACCTTATCCTACACTCTCCAAGGCCAAAAAATGACGACACATGGGAAATCCTCTGCAAACTTCCAGACAATCAAATCCATATCCTAGAAACCAATGAACTTCCTGTGCGCCCTGCATTTTTAAAGGCTGTTACGGACTACCACAAAAAAACCGGCCATTCAGCAGTAAAAATTAAAATCAGCTGCGAAGAGGAAAAAAAGCATCTCAAAAAAACGTTAGAAGCTCAAAAAGCCTCAACCGATTTCATCGATCAAATAGACAATAAGGTAGTACAACATCCAATCAACCCAGAAGACAAGAATGTTTTCTTAATGCTTGGAAGCCAGCCTACAGAACAGGCAGTGAAAGATTATGTTGATCGGTTCATGGCGCTGGCTATAGCTTCTCCCAAAGAAAAGTTTCGGCTCTTTGCATTTGCAGGCAAGTATGAAGAGGGTAAAGAGTGTTTCTACAAAACTCTGTGCAGCTATATCCAAAGCAAAAAAGCTCATTGGCCAACAAACCTTGAAGCCATACCCCTTTCATTTCAAGATCCCGACCAACTCGTAAGCTTGATGCTGGAATGCGATTTAGTCTCACGCTCTGGCGGAATAACGACGTATGAACTTTTAGTTCTTGATCAAGCAAACAAAGACGCCAAAAAGAGGCGCTTTATTCATGCTGATCGTGTAGAAGGTCGATCCTTAGAAAATTCAATGGTACAGTGGGAAAAGGGAAACTATTTATTCCTTCACGACACCATACAGGCCTCTTTAACTAATCCTCAAGAGTTTTTGATTTAATTCAATTTTTGTGATTAATTAAACGCAAAGGCGCAAAGTCGCAAAGATATAAAGTGACTTTGGTCCTTTGTGTTGCATTCTTCTCATAATTTGATGAAATGTTGCGTCAAATTCTATCCCGAATTAGAGTGTCGAGCTGCAAACTATAGAGAGTTGCAACGATGTCAGACACAAACACAGGTCCAATTTCCTCAGCAGCCTCATCCGCTTGTACGTACTTCCAAGAGCTACGCGATCAAGGGCTAAATATCGACTTCAACAATATCACATCAGAAATTGCCCGAATTCCTCAGGTTTTTGTGAATACGATCTGCCATGCAGCTGAAGCAGCCCAGGAAAATCCCAACCTGATCAATTACAGCAATCTCACCCCTATTGGCACGGGTGTAATACTAGGAATTACTGGTATCTACTGTGGAATTAAAGCCGTTAAAAAAACATTCGATACGGTCATGTACTCTAGAGAGCATCTGAAGAGTGCTCTAGGATATACTACAGCCTCATTATTCTGTTTTACTGGAAGCTTCTACTGTTTACACAAAATAAGCGTAGATATTCTTTCAAATGCCTGCTCACAAACAAAAACGAGTTAAGATTATGTCCTACCTCCTCATTACAGGCTCAGCAACAAATCAATACATTAAAGAAATAATAGAGGAGTGGGAAGGTCCGGTAGTAACGGACCCTGATTATTGCGGTTACGCCAAATCCCTTCTCAATGGCCACTTCTATGCAGACACTGCTACAACAATAACCGAGAAAGTGTGCAAAACCTTTGAGATCGTATCAGTAAATGTTCAAAGAGCACTCCGAGAAGTAAAAACAAACTCTCCTTCAAACCACGCCAATGAATTTATAGAGATAGCGGTTGGAGTAGGTGCTGTGGGCTTAAGTTTGTATAGCAGCTATAGGTGCATCAAGGAAGTGCTCAACCGTGATACTGCTTCTGCCCTCAAATTTGGAGGGTTTTCCTTAGCCTCGCTTATTTTTTGCAGCTATTTTATTTATGATGGGGTTTTAAAAATCTCGCTATCTCCCTTTTGTAAAAAATAAGGAGCGAACAATATGGCATATCTACTCGTTACAGCCTTAACACCAAATGAAAGAATTAAAAGAGTCATTGAATCTACTGAGTTGATGAAAGAGTATCCAAGCGTACCTAATTACTGCCGCGAAGCCAAATACTATTTCGATGGCACCTATTCTCTTAAAATTCCAACAACTGTAGAAGAGAAAGTTTCCAAAGCTTATGAGATCGTATCGGTAAACGTTCAAAAAGCGATCCGAGAAATAGGAGAAAATCCACTTGCAAACAACGCCAAAAACATTATTAAGATAGGCTCTGGTGTACTCCTGACAGGCTTTGGGCTATATGAGGGCTATCAGTGCGTCAAAAACTTCTTCTATGGTGAAAAGACTAAAGCTCTCGGCCATGGCACAATTTCGTTAGCTGCGATAGCGTCAGGCGGCTACCTTATTTATGATGGAGTTTTAAATATCTCGATCTCACCCTTTTGCAAAAATTAAGGAATGATTTGTTGTTCTATAATCCTCGGTATTTTACCAACAGCAAGCTTTAAGAATTTACTAGAAAACCATAAAGGAGATAACTATATGTCAGGAACCCTTACAATACAGAATTCAACTCAAGAAATTCTAAAATATTGTACCGATTATAAATCCAAAGACCCGACCTCCTTCAACGAGTGCTGCGGCATAGCCAAATCGCTATTCAATTGCGCCTCTTTTGACAACAAAGGTGCACCAATAACTGATAAAGTCTGTAGTACCTTTCAGATAGCATTAAATCACGTCCAAAAAACAGTCCAAGAAGTTGCAACCAACCAAAATTCATACATCGACAAAAATCTTGCGCAGATAGGCATTGGAGTAGTTTTTGCAGGCTTTGGCGTATATGAGGGCTATCAGTGTGTCAAGAATTTCTTCAATGGTAACAAAATTAAAGCTTCCTTCCATGGCGGAGTTTCGGTAGGTACGGTCCTGACAGGCGGCTATCTCATCTATAATGGGATTTACAACATCTCGCTCTCCCCTTTCTGCGAAAAATAGGGAATTAAACTAACACGCCACAGCAGAAGAGATGTTTTAACTAGAAGCATCGCTGTTCTGCAGGCGTGTATACATAAACTAAGTTCAAGACTTTGGTTATGTATATATTGTACAAGAAGCAAATTTCCAGGAGATACCATTATGGGACAGACATTCATTACAACTTCCAATACAACTCAAGAAATTCTTGATTTTTGCGCGCAGTATGCGCCCAATTGCAGCAGCGATAACAGCAGCGATACGTGCTGCAATATAGTTAAGTCGCTTTTCAATTATGAATTTAATGGGAAAAATGGCGCAACAATATCAGAAAGAGTCTACAATACTTTTCAGACGGTATTAACACACTGCCAAAGAGCCTACAAAGAAGTAAAATTTGATACAAATGCACTCATCGACGAAGATATTGCACAGATAGGCTGTGGTCTATTTATCACAAGCTTCGGTCTCTATGAGAGCTATCACTGTATAAAGAATTTCTTCAAGGGTGAGAAGACTAAAGCTTATGTCTATGGTGGACTTGCAGTACCTGCGCTCATGTCAGGCGGGTATCTCATCTATAATGGTATCGTTAAAATTTCACTATCCCCTTTTTGTAAGGTTTAAAAAGAGTACCGATATGTCAGATCCAATCATTACAGGAGCCACGACCAATGACGAGATTGCTCGACTCATCGGTCACTATGTTGATCTTCATGTCGCACCATGTGCCAACAACCTCCCCTATACCTGCCCTTATGCTAAGAGGATTCTCAACGGTGGATTCTATGGAAATAATGCTACAACAATAGCCGAAAAGGTCAGCAGCACCTTTAAAATAGCGTCCACCCACTTTCAAAGGGCGTGGAGAGAAGTCAAAGAACATCCCAGCTGGATCAGCGAAAAAAACCGCTTCCAGATATTCTTTGGATTGGGCCTTGTTGGCTTTGGCCTCTATGAAGGCTACCACTGTATCAAGAGCGCTTTAAAACGAGAAGTGTCCCCATCTCTTCAATCGGGAACATTTTCTGCTATTTTCCTTCTTTCAGGCTCCTATATTCTCTATGATTCCGTTGTCAAAGTCTCGCTCAATTACTTTTGTAATGAATAGGAAATAACTACATGCCAAATTCAATTCCACCCATTCAATCTATCTTCACCTATCTCAACTCACCTGCCGCAAAGAATTCCCCCAACTGCACCTTCGTTAAAGAGCTCTTGGACCCAAAGACATATACAACAGCTGCTGCAACGATAAGTGAAAAGGTGGTTAATATTTATCACTTAGTCACACAGCATACTCAAAGAGCATATCAAGAAATTAAAGATGATCCCTCATCTATCACACCTCGAGCTGTTGGTCAGATAATCGCAGGAATCGGACTTACAGGTATTGGCCTCTTTTCAGGATATCAATTTCTTAAGAAAGCAAGAGAACGTGAAATACCTCAAGCAATAGGTTATGGAGCGATCGCCGTATGTACTCTTATTTCAGGCGGCTTTGTCCTCTATGATCAGATCGTGAAATTTTCCTTAAGGCCTTTTTGTGGTAGATAAATAGTTGGAAATCAGTTATAGTTTTACATGTGTTTTAAGGAGAATTTGTGAGCCAGCAAAAGATGTGCTCAGATGCACTCGACCTTTCTTTCTTTTGCATAGAATCTGTTTTTTCAGTACTTCCCCCTCCCGTTTTTGCTCCACCCGCTTAGGGTAAAAGATAATTCCCTCAATACTTTTGCATTTAAGAATTTTTAGTATGGAAAAACATATATGAAGCTCGCATTTGCTTCGGCATTTATCACCTATTTTGCGCTCCTCTTCATGATTGGAGCCTATATCAAGCGAAAAAA
Source organism: Bacteroidota bacterium (assembly GCA_013285825.1). Classification (GTDB taxonomy): domain Bacteria; phylum Chlamydiota; class Chlamydiia; order Chlamydiales; family FEN-1388; genus JABDGV01. Next base: position 33,556 of record JABDGV010000005.1, on the reverse strand, counting down.
CAAAGTCGCATCCCTAGACTTAGTCTTGGGCGGCCGTTCCTTAAATTTCTGGGTAACCTCGCTTTCCGCTCACGCAAGCGATATGAGCGCCTGGCTTTTCTTAGCGTTTCCAGCTAGCTTTTACATGGGCGGCCTACCTCAGATCTGGTTTGCCCTATCCCTAGTCGTGGGCATGTACATCAACTGGATCTATATTGCTCCACGTCTGCGTGTACAAACAGAAGCCCTATCAGCATCAACCCTTTCCACCTTCTTTGAAAGAAAGTTCAAGGATGATAGCGGGTATTTGCGCTTAGTCACAGGGCTTATGGCGCTTCTATTCTTAACCTATTACCTAGCTGCAGGCATGATTGCCATTGGGGCCTTATTTGAGTCGATCTTTGAACTCAACTATATCATTGGCCTGCTTGTATCTGTGGGCGTTGTCGTTGGCTACACCTTTATTGGTGGGTTTGTCAGTGTTGCCTGGGTTGATCTCTTCCAAGCGCTCTTCCTTCTCGTCGCAATCGTGCTCGTTCCTGCATTAAGCTATAACTTAGTCGGAGGCTTCGAGGCTATTCAACTTGCAGCAAAAAAGGCGCAAGTCTCTCTTAATGTTTTCGATATCGCTTCATGGAAAGATATCGTCCTGCCCTTCTTTGGATGGCTCTTAGGTTACTTTGGAATGCCGCACATTATTACGAAATTTATGGCGATCAAAAATCCGAACGAATTTAAGAAGTGCATGTATGTCGGTATCAGCTGGCAAGTTATTACACTTACGGCCGCGGTATTCGTTGGCCTTGTAGGTATTGCCTTCTTCAAAAACGGCATTGAAAACTCCGAACTGATTTTTGTGGAGCTGACAAAACACCTCTTCCATCCATTAATGGCAGGGTTTGTTTTGTGCGGGATAGTCGCCGCGACCATCTCAACTATGGACTCGCAGATTTTGACCTCAGCCTCTTTTGCTTCTGAAGATGTCTTGCCAAGGTTTGTTAAGGGCTTTTCCAAGACAACCCTTTTTAGGTTTTCGGTTCTCGCCATCGCTGCCTGTGCCTTTTGGGTAGCCCTTTCTCGAAGCGCTACCATTATGGACACGGTCTATTACGCTTGGGCAGGGCTTGGCTCATCGTTTGCGCCTTTAGTCATTGCATCGCTTTATTGCACCAAGGTGACCAAACAGGGAGCTCTTTGGGGAGTACTTACAGGCGGGATCGCATCTGCTGTTTGGCCATCGGTTAATCTCTATTTGATACAGGCAGATATTATCGGAGCAATTCCAGCAATGATCCCAGGCTTTGGGCTCAACTGTTTTGCTATGTATCTCGGATCAAAACTTGAATCCAAACGTGAATCAAAATTTGCAACCCAATGCGAATTGGAAAAAACAATCAAGTAATTTTTTTATAAAAATTTTTCCAAAATTTTTCCTTGGCAAACCCTCGTTTGCCAAGGAAAATGATAAGAAAAAGCATAGCGTCAAAAAACAAAAAGCGTGCTACTATCCGGCACAATTTTACGAGGACCTAAAGCAGTGCGTCAGTCTGAAAATTTTACCTATGAAGTAGGCGGCAGAACATACATCCTGGACGCCAAACAAGCAAAAGATGCATTCGATGCAAAACGTGTAATTAATGGCCGTCAAGGACCAGAATTTAACGTTATGCCGCTCAAGTATAAATGGGCGTATGATTTGTATCGCGAAATGGAAGCAAACCATTGGCTTCCTCAAGAAGTTCCCATGTTTGATGATATCCAGCAGTGGAAAGATCCTCGAGTGTTGAATGACCGAGAGAAGAATATCATCCGCATCGGCATTGGTTATTTCTGCGCTGCTGAAGGAATCGTCGGCGACTGCGCACAAACAATCATCCGAGAAAACTTATCAGCTCCTGAGCTCAAGCTCGCAGTTGGACGCCATGTGCATGAGGAAAACATCCATACAGAATCGCTTCTCTATATGATCTCATCGCTCGGCATCAACCCGCACGAAGTAACCGCTCTCTTTCTCTCACTCCCATCTGTTATGAAGAAAAATCAGGTTGTTACTGCCCATCTTCCTAAGCTTCGCCGCGATCTTGATTTAAGCAAAACAGAGAACAAACAGCTGTTTGCAAAGACTGTCTTCGGTATCACGCAGATCATGGAAGGCACACAGTTTTATGGCCTCTTTTTGCCCATACTTCACCTCATGCGAAATGGCAAAATGCCTGGCATCGGCCAAATGTTCCGCTATACACTTCGAGACGAATCAAACCATATTGAATTGGGAAGACGTCTCTTCTTAGCGCTTACAGAAGAAAACCCAGACATCTTAACTCCTGCTTTTAAGAATGAGTTGATCGAGTTCATGAGAGCCGGCGTTGAAGCAGAAGTTGCCTTTGTTGATGACCTTCTTCCACAGCCTGTTGCAGGACTTTCTCCCGACGAAATCAAGCGATTTGTCCACTATAATGCAAACCGAAGACTCATTGCGCTTGGCTGGGAGCCAATTGCAGATAGCAAGGGAGAAGTTATCCTCGATAACCCATTCCCATGGTCGTCTGAAATTATCTATCTCAAGAAGAATGAAAACTTCTTTGAGACAACTGTCACCGAGTATGGCAAGGTTTCAAACCTGCAAGAGGTGAAGAATGAAGATGAGCTTTTTGAAGGTATACAGATTTAACAACATGAGCCAAATTTAATAAGGGAGACGCCCCCATGCTTCTGACTCCTACAGTACAAGACATACGTGTCTATGTTGAGACTCCGAAGTCTTTGAAACCGACACTTCCCTGGGGAGATTTGGTTCAAAATCTTATCGTGCCTGCAAATCTTCCAAAGATTCAGGGCTCAAAAGGTATTTCCGACTGTAATTCTGAAAAGCTCTTAAAAGCCATTGGAGCCGCTATTTCTGATGAACGCATGGCTCGCGGCTGCCTCAAACCTGAAGAGATTTTCACGCCTGAAACAAAGTTCAAGGTTGTAAGCACTGTTAACCGTGTTCTGATTAAGCTTGCAAGCACAGGCAGAAGCTGTGTCAATAGCGAAGAGGTGCATGAGATCTGCGAAAATAGCCTTCTTGAAGAGGGTGAAACACTTGCAGCAAAGGGATACCTCCTCTTCCGCATCCAAAAGCAGCGACGGTCTCAAACATCGAAGATGATTGAAGTTCTTCGCCGAAATGGAAAACGGGTAGCTTGGAATCCAGAAAAGATCTTTAATGCCGTCTACAAGGCATTTTTATCTGAGTGTCTCGACGACCAGGAAGAGGCTGAAGAGGCCGATCGTCAAGAGGCTGGACATAAAGCATCTCAAATCACCCAACGCGTTATTCATGAAATCCTCGACTCCAGCCGAGATGTCATCTATATGGAAGAGATCCAGGATGTCATCGAGCGCCAGCTTATGCTCATGGGGTATTCAGCAACTGCTAAGAGATATGCGGCTTATCGTGCAGAAAGAACACGCCTGAGACTCTTGAAAGAATCACAAGAAGAGAGCGGGCTTATCTGGTCTGAAGTGGTCAACGCTAACTTGCTTGCGCGCATCGACTTTGCCATGCTCGATTTAGATCTTGCCTATTCTCGCCAAGAGCTCGCTAATAAACTTGTCGTTTCCATGAGCCCCTCGCTTTCAGAACGAGAAAAGATGCATACCATCTTGATGAACGTTCGATCCCTCATTGAACTTGATCCCGATTTTCGCTTTTTTGCTGCCCGAATCTTACTTACCTATATCTATGAAGAGGTTCTCCAGTGGAAAGTTGAAGAGGGAATCGGTAAGTTGAAGAAAGCGCACCAAGATGGCTTTAAGCGCTATATCGACCGTGGAATCGAACTCAAACTTTTAAGTCCTGAGCTCAAAAAGTTTGATTTGAACGCTATCGCCGCCCGAATCAACCCAATGGCCGACTTGAAGTTTGACTTCCTCGGCATCATGACTCTCTACGACCGCTACCTGCTTCATGAGCGACACGAAGACATGTCTTTAGACCATGTGCTCGTGGACAAAAAGGGCAAGTGCCGTATTGAAGTTCCGCAATTTATGTGGATGCGTGTCGCTATGGGTTTAGCCTATAACGAAAAAGAGATGGAAGAGGCTGCAATCTCCTTCTATAACCTCTACACTTCCAAAAAGTTCTGCTCTGGAACGCCAACGCTCTTTAACTCAGGAACGATGCGTCCTCAGCTCTCATCCTGCTACGGGCTTACTGCCAGCGATGAAATTGGATCGATTAAGACAGATGAGAATGGTCAAAATTTTCCCGTTGGAATTTTTGGAACCTTCATGAACTGCGCCCACCTCTCCAAATATGCGGGAGGACTCGGCGTTGACTTTACCTCTGTTCGCGGCATGGGATCGCATATCCTTGGAACCAATGGCGAAAGCCTTGGAATCGTTCCCTTCTTAAAGATCATGAACGATACAGCTCTGGCTGTTAACCAGGGCGGAAAGCGGCGCGGCGTTGTTTGCGTCTACCTTGAAACCTGGCATAACGATATCGAAGAGTTTTTAGAGCTGCGTAAAAACGTCGGAGACGACCGCCGCCGTACGCATGACATGCATACAGCAAACTGGATCCCCGATCTATTCTTGATCCGCTGTATTCGCGGTCAAGACTGGACGCTCTTCCGTTCAAATGAGGTCCCAGGTCTTCATGATGCCTTTGGATCCAAGTTCAAAGATCTCTATGAAAAATATGAGAAGATGGCTGAAGAGGGCAAGATCTATGGAAAGAAGATCCGTGCCGCTGTTCTTTGGAAAAAGATGCTTGGTGCCCTTTTTGAAACTGGCCACCCATGGATTACCTTCAAAGATCCCTGCAACGTCCGCTCTCCTCAAGACCATTGCGGTGTGATCCACAACTCAAACCTCTGTACAGAGATTACGCTCAACAACTCGGATGATGAGCATTTCGTCTGCAACTTGGGTTCATTAAATCTTGCAACGTTTGTTCGCCCCGATGGGACAGTTGACAAGGAAGACCTTGCCAAGACGATCCAAACAGCAGTCCGCATGTTGGATAACGTGATTGATATCAACTTCTATCCAACTATTCCTGCAAAAGATTCCAACCTCCTCCACCGACCTGTCGGCATGGGGATGATGGGCTGGCAGGATATGCTGCATCTGATGGGCATTCCTTTTGAATCAGAAGCGATGGTAGAGCTTGCTGATGAACTGACCGAGTTTGTCGCCTACCACGCCTATTTAGGCTCCTGTATGCTTGCGAAGGAGAGAGGCTCCTACTCAAGCTTTAAAGGTTCCAAGTGGGATCGCGGTATGATGCCGCTTGATACCCTCGATCTTTTGGAAAAAGAACGCGGCATTCCTTTGGAAGTGAATAGAAACAGCAAAATGCCTTGGAATGAGCTTTCTTCGAAGATCAAAAAGCATGGCATGCGCAACTCAAACGTGTTGGCAATTGCTCCAACGGCAACTATTTCAAACATCTTTGGTGTTTCATCCTGCATAGAGCCTGACTTTAGACATATCTACAGTAAGTCTAACCTCTCTGGCGAATTCTTAAGCGTCACTCCCCAGCTAGTCCAAGCGCTCAAAAAGCTCGGCCTCTGGAGTAAAGAGATGCTTGAAGAGCTCAAGTACCATAAGGGCGAGCTCGATGAACTTGAAGCAATTCCGCATAGCATTCGACTTGAGTACAGGACTGCCTTTAAAATCGATCCTATCTGGATCTTAAAAGGGGCAGCTGTTCGTCAGAAGTGGATCGACCAGGCGCAATCAATCAACCTCTTCTTAGATAAGCCCGATGAGAAGGTTCTTTCCAGAATCTATCTCAAAGCTTGGATGATGGGATTGAAGACAACCTACTACTTGAAGAACAAGTCTGTTACTGACATCGAAGATGCGAGCCTTGATATCAAGCGTAAACGTCAAGAGATGCAGGACATGCCTGCTAATAATGTGGACTTTGAAAAGGTTCCCCAATCCAGTTCAGTTAAAGCGTGCTCTCTTGCCGATCCAAGCTGCGAGTCTTGCCAATAATGACTCAAAATAGTAGTTGGGAAGGCGTTCATGATTGGTATGACTCTCTCGTTGGACGAGAGGGTCATTACTATCATCAGCATCTTATTTTACCTGCAATTCAGCGGCTCTTTCAACTTTCGAAAGAGTCCTCTCTCTTAGATATTGCTTGCGGCCAGGGCGTCCTTGCCCGCTCTCTTCCCTCCTTTGTTTCCTATACAGGGATAGACATATCAAAAGGGCTTATCCAAGCGGCCAAACAGCACACAGTCAGTGCTAAAAACCGACAATTTCTTGTTGGCGATGCAACAAAGCCTCTTCCTCTGCCCAAGACAGCTCTTTTTTCGCATGCGACCTGTATTCTGGCACTCCAAAACATTGAAAATCCCCTTGCCGTCTTCCAAAATGTCCATGCACATATGAAGCCGAAAGGCGAGTTTCTGATTGTCTTGAACCATCCCTGCTTCCGAATCCCCAGACATAGCCAATGGGTTTTTGATGATGGAAGCAAATCGCTCACTCGGCAGATGCGCAGCTATATGTCCGAGCAAAAGATCCCTATATCAATGCGCCCAGGCAAAGGGCCTCAAGAGACAACTATCTCCTTCCACTATCCCCTTGAATACTATATCAAGGCGCTGGCACAAGCAGGCTTTTTGATTTCAGCTATTGAAGAGTGGTGCAGTGATAAAAAGAGCACTGGCTCCCAAGCACGCACTGAAAACCGCGCTAGGAAAGAATTTCCCCTCTTTTTAGCGATTGTTGCGAGAGCGTAACAAATGCATACCGCAACTCTTCCCTATCACGATGATGGCGTTGAGCTCGAAGGTTTTGTTGCCTATCCAGATAAAAAGAGGCGACCCCTTGTACTTCTCTGTCATGCTTGGAAAGGACGAGATGATTTTATATGCGAGAAAGCGCAAGCGATTGCTCAATTAGGCTATGTTGGTTTTGCTCTTGATATGTATGGCAAAGGCGTCTTAGGTAAATCAAAAGAAGAGAATGCTCTCCTCAAAAAACCATTTATGGATGACCGCAAGCTCCTCCAAAAACGGCTCCTCAAAGCGTATGAAACAGCATGCAGATTGCCTTACGTTGACCCAAACCAGATAGCAGTTCTTGGATATGGCTTTGGAGCTGTTTGCGCACTCGATCTTGCTAGGATTGGGGCAAATTTAAAGGGGGCGATTAGCGTCTATGGCCATTTTGATCCACCATCTAGCACTCTCTCAAAACCAATTAAAGCTAAAATCCTCGTCCTTCATGGTTATAACGACCCGGTCTCAACTCAAGCCGACTTAAGCCGTTTTGAAAATGAGATGAATGAACAGAAGGTAGATTGGCAAGCGCACATATATGGTGGCACAATGCACGCCTTTGCAACGCCTGGAGCCAATGCCCCAGAGTCGGGCATTCTGCACAATCCCCTCTCGGCTAAGCGCGCTTGGGTCGCAATAGAAGCTTTTCTCAATGAAATTTTTGCTTAAGTTATTAGTGCAAGGTTATTAGAAAATGCAGGAGTTAAGCCATGTTAACACATAAGGGTACACAGGCTATGTCATCTATGACGATGAAGCCTACATTTTTCATGGTGAAGTTGTTGGATTAAGAGCTGTCATTACCTTTCAAGGCACAACCGTAGCTGAAATTGAGCAAGCATTTAAAGATTCAGTCGATGATTATCTTGATTGGTGTGTGGAGAGAGGCAAAGATCCCGAAAAGGCATTTTCGGGCAAATTTAACTTACGAAAGCCTCCTGATGTCTATGTTAAGGTCGCAGCTCAAGCAACCCAAGAACGCTTAAGCATTAACTCTTATATCCTTAAACGACTTCAAGTAGCTTAAAGTGAGTCTCTAGTAGGGTCCTTGGCTTTCCAAGTCCTTACAACATTGCACGTTCAAAGCAATCCTAAAACATTACTAAGGTTCTTGACAGCTTTTGAGCGATAATTTTCTGCGATTTCTAGCAGATGCTTTTTGTTCAAATTCTTAAGTAGATCTTCATCCATTCGTCTAGCCTCGATGAGATCGACCAACAAATCCTTGCCTTCCAGTTTTTTGCTCTTCAAATGAATTAAATCAGCAAGCGCCTTCTCCGGCGTTGCAATAAGAAATCTTCCAGCTCCATTTTCTTTTTGATCGATACCAATCGCATAACGGTGATGACTCAAATAGGTATAATCAAACGTTCCTATGGGTGTATCGAAGGCTTTAGATTTAGTTGTGGAAGCACTTGTGACCACATATACACCTTCCGGGATCATCTTATAATAAGATAGCGCCCATTCAAAGCTGATATACGATGGGCCATATAGTAAATTTGCAATTTGCTCAAAAGGGGCAGGAGACTCATCGAGCTTTTCAGCGATCAAAAAAAATCCGTTTTTTAAGCGGATTAACTCTCCCGACTTCACCATTCTTGAGATGAAATCATCTTGGTTTGTATAACTTCCAAGAAGAGGTTTGAGATTTTGAGTTTCGACATAAGCTGTCTTGGCAAAACGCAATAGAGAGTGCATGAGCTAACTCCTTCTTACCCTTATTTTACCAGAATCTCCAATTATTTTGGAGTTTTATGCTGAAATAATGAATATTTATTCCAAATTCTCCAATATTATTGGAGAATCTGGCCAAAAAAATTATAAACAACCTATACGCCAGCAGCGATGAATCTTCTCATTATGAAAATCGATGGGAATGGTTTTATGGGTAATTTCTTGGAAAGAAACCCCTGGAAATAGGCTCTCATCCAACTGAAAGGTTCTTAAATTAGTGCTGAAGATGATCGTTCCCTCTTTTGCGAGCAGCTTAAGAGCCTTCTGAATAAGAACCACATAATCTTCTTGAATATCGAACATATCCAGCATCTTCTTCGATCGAGAAATCGTCGGAGGATCAATCACGATAACATCGTATTTCTCTCCCAATCGAATCTCCTCATCCAAAAAGACTAAGCAATCTGCTCGAACGATGGGGTTATTTTTTAAAGGAAGATTATTCAAGAGAAAGTTATCGCGGCCCCAAGCGGTGTAGGTATTGGACATATCTACGCTCTTGGTAAAGGAGGCGCCTTGAGCTGCCGCATGAACGCTGAAGGAGCAGGTATAGGCAAAAAGGTTCAGAAGTCGTTTGCCAGGAGACAGCAATGCAACCATCTTCCTTGTCTCTCGATGATCGAGGAAAAGTCCGGTATCGAGGTAATCGAGCAGGTTTACTTTAAACTTTAAGCCATACTCCAACACTGTAAAAAACTCTTTCGACTCCCCTACCTTCTCGTACTGCTGTGTCTTTTCCCTGCGAAGCCTTGTCCTCCAAAAGATTGCCTGATCTTCGATGCCAAAGAGAGTGGCAAGCACCTGTACTACCTCATTCTTCATATACACTGAAGGCTCACTATTGCCTTTAGTTTTTGTGAAGTAATGAACGCAATAGCGTCCGTCGTAAAAATCAATAGCAAGTGGGTAGTTGGGCACTTCGCGATCGTAGATACGAAAGCAGTTGGTATTCGTACGTTTTGCCCACTTCCGGATATGGCGGTAGTTATTTCGTATACAGTTCTTCAGAGGAGAGCTTTTATCTTCTCCATCTAAAATAGCAGGCAGATCTGGCTGGATAGTCAAAGAAGTCATAAATACGTTATAATATGCTTAAAGATTACAAAAGTAGTATATGACTGTCAATAATCCATTGCGACAACCAAATACCAATATTCAAAATCAAATTCAGCAACCTCCCCAGCAACAACTTGATAATACCGTCCGACTTCAGCCTGTAGTTTCTGGAAAGATCTCCAATGCAGATTTCGATAGGCTTGAGCTTAAAGATAAGTCCTTTATGGACGCGATCATGACTGTTTTAAATGATCAAAATATTCCTATAGAAAGCTTAGGAAAAGTATCGATCAAGGGGATACCTGAAAACGATGAATTAAAAGAGCTCAAAAATCCAGCGACTGGGAAATCACTTAAATACTCTGAAGAGCATCCCACAAAGAAGGGTGAAGTTGCTAAAAAGAAAGATATCAAAGTTGAGTCGTATAAGAGAAAGGGTGTTGATTGCGCCAAATTCCCTCTTAAAGTCGAACTGACAATTAATGAGAATGGTGCAACACGAAAAATCAGCTTTGAAAAAAACTACTTTACCAATCTCAGAATCCCTGAAAATGTTGATTTAGACTCTCGAGAATTTGGTGATTTCAAAGACAAAATCAATTCGATGATCATCGGCCTACGAGATGAAATTCGAACTCCTCTTGCCCTGCAAGATAAGGCAGCAATTCAAACCCTCATCCAAAACAAATCAACCTTCTTTCACTTCACTCGATCACCTAATCTATTCACTAATCCATCGAACACCGTTAGATTTAGAGGGCGCGTCACACGATGGACAGGGCTTCAAGACTCGTCACCCAAATTGCTCGGCTCAATTACGAAAGTTTCAACAATGTCGGGCAACTATATGAACGACGTGGACTTACAAACGCTCAAGTCTACGAAGTGGGGTCAAAGTTCTCTAGCACGGATCCAAGCGCAGCCAATCAAATTAGTGGGCTGCGATAAATTAGAAAAAGGTCTTAGGAATATTCAATCGGTACCCGATGAACTAAAGGGAACAGTAACAGATCAATCCAACCAGGAAGTAACACGCTTTAGCGATTATGCAAAATATGCAACGAATGAGGCTATAACCAGCATCAATGAAATGAGCGAGATTCTTAAAAAATTCGCACACATTAATCGTAAGGGAGATTTTGAAACTTTTGCGAAAACATATCAGGACCGTCTTGATCGTTTAGAGAAAAAAGGTTCACTAGCAGCGGAAGAAACAGAGAGTAAGGTAAAGAAAGTTCTCATTACGTTAACCAGAGATCCACCTGGAATGATAGCCCAATATCAATACTTGCCTGTCCAGTTACAAAAGTGGCAGGACCAAAAAAAGGTGCTTGAAGATAGACAGCAACTACAACCCCTTGATGAGAATGAGCTAAAAGAACTTAACAGCCTAAAAAGTGCAATAGATGGGTATCCAACACAAAGAAAAAATTTTAAAGAGCGCCTTCAAACGTCCCTTATAGACTGGTTAGAGGGTGATATTAAGTTCTTCTTAGATAAATCCATCGAAAAATATACTAAGTGTACGGAAGCCCTCACAAATCTGCTCAACCCAGAGTCGGGACACCCCGAGGCGCTTGATGGGACTGCTCGCGCACAAATAACCAAACTTCAAGCTATACAGAAACAATTTAACGCAGAACAGCTTCTGAAAAACTCAAATGCGTTTAATGATCATCTCACACAAGAGCTTGTGCGCTACAAAGACATCCTTGAAGGTAGAACTACACCACCTAATATCCAACTACAACCAAATCAGCAACCAAACCAACCACCCCCTCCGCCTCCGCCACAAAATCAACAACCGCCTTTAGTAGACGGACATTAACCAAACATTAAATTTTAGAAAAAAAATAACAGGATTTTAGGATAGTCAGGATGAGAATGTACCTTCCATTAAGATCTAATGGAGTAATTCTCTTTATTTATCCTGACTATCCTAAAATCCTGTTATTTTTTTATTGCTATAGGCTATCGCTTTCATCGCCTAGAACAGATTTGCGGGTACGTTTTTTAATCGCCTGATAGACATATTTGCGATTGGCAACGAGATACTCGCATCCAGCATACAGGGAGTAGCTTGCTGCAACGGACGCAATGACAAGACTCCATTTCCTCAGAGACGATTCATCCAAAATCCCTTGTGAATAGGGTACGAGAAGGGCTGTGATCGAGAGAGCGCAAAGAGCCTGCACAACAGCTTTAATTTTCCCTGTTGATCGGGCGCCCAAAGCAATTCCTCGAAGGGCGCACACTGTTCGAAGCGTGCTGATAATGGAATCTCGATAAATAAAGATGAAGATGAGAAGAAGGGGTAAGTGTACTGGCGGCTGTGTGAAGGTCAAATAGATGGAAATTCGGGAGATGCTATCTGCCATCGGGTCGAGAATTTTTCCAAGGTCTGTTACCTGGTCATACCTTCTTGCAAGGTAACCATCGAGAACATCAGATAATTCAAGAGCTCCCAAAAGTCCTAAAAGCACGTAGGGCATAGCTGAGGCAGAGATGCCAAGCCACTCATACTCAAGGTAGACCATCAAAAAGATGGGGCTGATAAATATTCGAATAATCGTTGTGATATTAGCGAAGGTAAGAAGCGTTGCACCACCGATGGGATGGTGAACAATCCGATCAACTCCTCGATCAACCTTCTGGGCAATCTGCTCTCGTAAAGCCGCCTGCGGCTCCATAAATAACCTAATCTATAAATCTTATATGGTCTGATTATCCTTAAGCAGACCATTTAACGGCAATTTAAAGTGACACTTTGATCGAGCTTCAATTTCTTTTTTTAGCTTGTCAATCAGTGGACCTCGATGTTTGCAAGAAAGGATGGAAGGGTCTTTTTGCTGTAAACGATGATATACTGTTTCACCCTCTTTGTTTTTTAAATCAACATCAACGCCCTTTTCTGTAATAAGGAATTGAGCCAATTCAAACCGGTCTTTGCTAATGGCTGAATGAATCACGCCTCCAATGTCATCTTCTATGTTCAAAGGCATACCGCTTTCAAGAAGCAAGTTAAACATTTTCACAGATCCAAAGTGTATTGCATGAGCTGAGAGACTTATCTTTTGTTGTTTAATAAGTACAAAATGGAGGTTCTTGTCGAGAATATTGTTTGACAATTTCTCCTTAAAGTCATTTATAAGTTCCAATTTGACAATTTCTGCAAGTGTCGGCGGATAGCTTGCAAAACCCCAATGAGTAACTCTCGGAGGAAGTCCCAGCTCAAGAAGAAGTTTGTTTTCAGAAGGAGAATTTAAAATAGTGCTCACAACGCTCTTACCCTCATTATTTTTGGAGAGTATTTTGATTGGTGCTTCAGAGGTTATACCTATTTCATGAACAGAGGCGATCGTTCCTTGCTCATTGACAGAGGTCAGGCAGGAATCAAGAGTCGAGATATTCTTGTAAGCTATCCGATGCGCGGCTGCATCCTCAAAAAAAGTCATGGCATGAACTAATTCATGTAAAAGGGTCACATAATTTGGACCTTCTTGAATTATTTTTTCCCCATCTTTATTGATCGAGATGTAGTAATATTTTTCCTCAGGAAGTAATGTAAGATAGGAAAAACCTGAAATGAACTGAGAATGCTCCCCATCATCGCACTTGATAATAAAAAGCTTTTTCTTAGTCTTAGCTATCCGATCCAGCACCTCATAGCCTGTTGAAGTCTTCGCAAGAGATGCCAAGTCCTTCATAACTTGTTTATTAAATTTTGAATCAATCTCACTGACAGAGCTATTTGTAAAAAACTGCTGTACAACCTCTTCTGCTTTCGATTCTGACGGCTTATCGTATGACCTAAGGGTAGAAGAATATATGGGATGCTGTACAACCTTGATGAAACGCTCGCCATCAGGCACATCTGAAAGGTTGATTATACATTCTTTACTGGAACAAGATTCTATATGACGCATAAATAATAGTGATTTTATGTTTTGTGTAAGTAATTATATTTTATTCTTTGACCAGAAGCAAGCAAACACTTTTGTACAATTTTAAGTGACAAAGAAGAAAGTATGAGTTAGTTTTTACTCGTTAAAACAACCCCCATGAGTTCTGCTATGAAAGAGTTTAATTTGTTGTTCATTATCTTATGCGGCCTGATTGGATCATTAACAGCAGCACCGACGGAAGCTGATCGTGTTGCTCAATATTTAGAAGCCAAACATTGTCCATTCTTAAAAGAAAAATGGAATAAGGTTGTAGAGTATGCCAAAGTCCACCTACCCCAAACCGGTACACTAAAAGCTAAGTCTGATGGCTATGTCTATCTCAAAGTTGATGATAACTATATCTTCTCTCTTTTCCCCATGCTCAGTCTTCAAAACTCAGGCTATAGCGAACCACCCTATTTCCGTGCTCCTGACTCACCAGGCGCTCATATCAACGTCTTTCTTGCAGATGAACATGTTCAACCTATAGAAATTGGCTCATCCTTCAGCTTTAAGTTGAAAAAGATCGTTCTAGTAAATCCGACGAAAACAACTACCTTCGCAATTTTGGAAGTAGAGGCCCCTCAATTAGAACAGCTCAGGCAAAAGTATGGACAAACTCCAAAACTGCATGGCCATCAGTTTCATATTTCTTTGGCGAGAAAAGAGCTGTGAATGAGAGTGCAATTTAAACTCAGGTCAGCTTCTTTTCAATTGCTTGCACAAGCTGAGAGTAAAAGGGGTACTTAACGTCCCCAGTTTTTTTCTGCAATTCTTGAAGCACTGTCCGCCCTGCTTTGTTTTTTAAATCAATATCTAAGCCTCTTTTGGTAACAAGTTCGTACGCAAATTCATAGCGCCTAAACTGAACTGCTGCATGAAGCGCACCACCTAAGTCATCATTCATGTTTACTGACAGCCCCTGGGATGTAAGAAAGTTAAACATTTTCCCATTCCCAGTAGCTGCAGCAAGGGTTACAAGGGTTATCTTGTATTCAGAATCTATTTCAAAAAGTTGATTATTTTGGAGAGGCTCTTTTTTTACTGTCTCTTTAAGGCTTGTGAGAAGGTCATGCGCAACCATTTCGGAAAGTGTAGGTGAAATGCTATTAATATCTTTATGGCTCACCCGGGGCAATAGACCTAACTCCAAAAGGAGTTTGTTTTCAGAAGGAATATTGCAAACAGCACTGAGAATATGCTCACCAAGGTAATTTTCTGAAAAAATATTGAGCTGGGATTTCTCGATTCTTGCTATTTTTGAAATTACTGATAAAATTGTCTCTTGTTCCGAACAGGTACTCATAGACTGGGCAAGAATATCAACACGATTCATGATGTAAGCATTTTCTTCAGATGGACTATCAAATGCTTGCTTTACATGAAGCAATTCATGAAACAGCACTAAATAGTCTGGGTACTCTTGAATTACTTTTTCTCCATTCTCGTTAGCTGCAATGTAATATCCTCTTTTGTCAAAATTAATATTGAGCAGTATTGCAAGATAGTAAAATCCACTCTCCTCTGTTTTCCTATTGACGACATTGAGGATTCTTTCATAATTCGCAATCTGCTCGAGCAGCTCAAATCCAGTAGCAGTGGTTGCCAAGGTTGCGACTTTACTACGAAATTCTTTGATAAATTGAGAATCGACATTTATAAAATGTATGAATCTTAAAAATTTCTCTACGACTTGGCTAACCTTCGATTCGGTGGGTTTAAGACCAGCCTTGAGGAGAGATCTGTATTTAGGATGATTGACAATTTTGACTATACGCTCTTCTTCAGGAACATCGGTAAGATTCACGACATCGTCTTTTGAATGGAATACGAAAAGTTCTCTATCAGGAACAAATGATAAGTCCCCTATAGTCCCGAAATCAAAAAACGAATAAAAATACTCTCCAACAGTTTTGAAACTGCTAGA
>JABDGV010000005.1:0-18096 GCA_013285825.1 Bacteroidota bacterium | reverse complement strand
CAAACTGACTTATTTTATTATATAAATCAAAATATTTAGATTCGGGAATATTCCAGCTAAAGTCTTGAGTCATGCCATGGATTGCAAGCTCTTTCCACTCTTGAGGTTCTGAATCCCACAATTCAACAGCATTCTTGAGCGCCCAGGAAATACCCTCATCACTTGCGTGCTCAAACACAAAGCCATTACCGCCCTCATTTTGGATATCCAAAACAGTGTCGGCAAGGCCTCCCGTTTTTCGAACAATGGGAACAGAGCCATACCGAAGGGCAATAAGCTGAGTAAGCCCGCACGGCTCAAAGATCGAGGGAACAATAGTTATATCGGACGCTGCAAAGAGATGGTGTGCAAGAGGTTCATCGCGTGCAAGATCGAGACGCACTCTCGGATCTTTGGAATAGTACTCTTGAAGCTCTTGAAAAGCCTCAGCCGTTTCAGAATCATGCGTAGAGCCGATGAGCACCATTTGATAGTTCAACCGGAAAGCTTCGTGGAGTGCATGCTTAATCAGCTCAATCCCCTTCTGCGGGACAAGCCGGGTAATGCAGCCAACGAGAGGATATTCCCCTACTTCAAGCCCCAAGCGCTTTTGCAGGAGTTGTTTAATTTCTTTCTTCGTTTCGATATTTTTTGAAGAATAGTTACGTGGAAGAAGATCGTCGGTTTCGGGATTCCAATAGGTATAGTCAAGGCCATTAAGGATGCCGCTTAAATGCTTCTTACGCGATTTGAGTTCGACCTCAAGGCCTTTGCCGCCCTCGAGCGTCAAAATCTCTCTGGCATACGTTGGCGAGACTGCGACAATAGCGTCTGCAAGCAAAATAGCTCCCCGCAGCAAACTTGGACCAAGCTCTTGCGCTTGGTTCGTAGTAGCTCCAGCAAGTGCGAGCGTATGCAGTGAGAAGACACCTTGATATTCCAAATTATGGATCGTCAAGACAATCTTAGTATTCTTAAAGTGCTCTTCAAAGGCAGGAGTGTGTATCAGCCACGCACAAAGAGATGCCTGCCAGTCGTGGATATGGAGAATATCGGGCTTGATGTTGCTTGCAACCATGTAGTCGAGGCAGGCTCTGCAAAAATGGCTAAAGCGTTCGACATCATCATCAAAGCCGTAGATCTGATCGCGTTTGAAATAGTTCTGCGGATGGTCTGAATTGAGTAAATTGAGCCTGATATCACCTGCGAGCAGATGCTCTTCGCAGCTTCCTCCCCACCAAGTACCGCCCCACCAAATTCCAAAAGGGGTTTTCTTTTTCGTGCGGGAAAGCTCTTTTTTCTCAAGGCATGCGTAGTGGGGAAGGAAGACGGAGACATCTCTCCCCTTCCGCGATTGTTCTCGGGAAAGCCCCAAGAGAACATCTGCAAGACCGCCGACTTTCGCAGACGGTGCAATTTCAGCTGCTATGTGTACAATTTGCATTTTGATATTGATTCTTAGCCGGTAGAGTATCGAATTCTGGAATATCAAACGACAACTGCTTTCTTAATCTCCAAATACCGAGCGAATTCAATATCAGCAATCCCAGCTGGACTAGAGCCATAATGGTGATCGCCTGGCTTGAATGCACAAAGGAAAAGGTAAAGAGCCCTACCACTGCATAGAGGTAATAGACTCTCTGGCCATACTTCGGCGAAAGAAAAACAGCTGTTCGCATCCCTGCAGCAAAATAGGTAATTACGGTTGAATAGCCCAGTAAGAATATGAAGATGGGCATAAAATACTCAATATAGGGGAAGAAGTAGGAAAGTGATGTCTGCACCAGATATATCGGTTCAATATCCAATTGCCAAGTTCCAGTAAGCAACACTATGAGAACGCTCATCGTGCAGATCACAAAGGTATCGATAAACACTTCAAAGATCAACAAACTTGCTTGACGAGCTGGCTTCTGGACAGAGCTTTCACTGTGAATAATAGAGGCATAGCCAACTCCGATATCAGAGCTATAGCATCCGCGCCGGATTCCCTGTGAGATTGTAATGAGCAGAGCAGATCCTAAAAATCCCCCTTCAGCAGCATGAGGCTCAAAGGCATACTTAAAAATATCGCAAAAAACTGTGGGAATAAGATCCCAAGAAGCTACGAGAATATAGCCGCCCATAGCAAGGTAGACTAATATACAAGTTGGCATCATCCATGAAGATATGCTGCCGATTCTTGCAATTCCTCCCCGCTCGGCATAGATAACGAGGGCGAGTAAGCCTAGAGTAACCCAGAGTTTTGGCAGTGCAAATGAGGATGACAGCGTCGATGTGACAACACTGAACTGATAGATCTCAACCCCATAGAGGCACATGAATATGCAGAAGATAATGCCAGGAATTTTTGAGCCATTAAACGCTTTTTCAAGAATGTACATGGGACCGCCGCGAAAACCCCTCTTTGGACAGACATGGCGTGTTGTCATTCCCAAAAATACTTCTGAGTACTTGACAAGCGAGCCTGCAAAGGCTGTCATCCAAACCCAAAAAAGAGCACCCGGACCGCCAATTTGGACAGCACTCGTAATAGCAACAATGTTACCGATGCCAACGCAGCCGCCAATGGATGCGAAAAAAGCCTTGAGTGGTGGAATCCCCTCTCCCTCTTTCTCACCTTTGTGCGTCAAAAAGTGCCAGAAGGTTTTAACTACGAGCGGAAAGGAGCGAATCTGTACAAAGCGGGATACATAAGTGAGATAGACGCCGAAGAGTACAATCAACGGAAATCCGACGTAGCCCCAGAGCGAGTCTTCGAAAACACCCAGGATTGAAAAGAAGTGGTCCAAGTTTTCCTCAATACAATTAGTGAAAGTATTATAACAAAGAAGGCTCTCACTATACAACAAAATTATTTAAAATGATTTTTTATCATAAATGATTCTTTCCAATAGTAGGAATCGAGAAGTCCTTTTGGATCCCATCCGAGAAGCGTATAGGCGATATAGATCGCTTCAATAGAGGCAAGCCCCGCTTCCGGTTCTAAACATTCAGTCTGCTTTCTAGGATACGCAGTGACAAACCCCGAAGGAATGCGCCGTACAGAACACGATTGTAATCCAGGCAGATGCTGCCGCATATTCTTTGCATAGCGCCAGGTGCCGTCCAAAACCACAATCCCCTTGCAATCACAATCCTCTTGAGAAAGCTCCGGTCCATCAAAATCGAGCAGAATTGCTCCCGTTAAATCAGATAATTGACCACGGCATTGCGGATAGGTGAAAAACTCAAAATCAGCTCTCTCCTCAAGAGGAGTTAAGCTGCATTTCTTGCGGTTTTCTTTTGTGTGTCGAATAACAAACGTTTTAGGCATAAATACTATAGAACACTCTGTATGGAGAAGATATCATGCTCATCCCAAAAATTCTTGTCACGGCCCTCGTTGCAACTGCAACTATTGCATTTATTCAGCCTGCCTTTGGTGATACTACAGCTCAAGCAGTTTCGCCCTGGCTTACAAACTTAGATGCTGCAAAAGCACAAGCAAAGAGCCAAAACAAACCCATCTACCTCCTCTTCACCGGAACTGAATGGTGTCCTTGGTGCATGAAGATGGAAAAAGAAGTGTATGCAAAACCAGCTTTTTGGACCTCTTTTCAGGATAAATTTGTCTTCGTAAAGATCGATATCGGTAGAAAACAAACCGATGAGCAAAGCCATTTAATGGATGCTTATGGCGTCATGGGCGTTCCAACTGCACTTATTCTAAACGCCGATGGTCAAGAGGTGGGAAGATTAGGCTATCCAAGCGGACCTATGGGAGATAAAAAGACAGCGCTCGACATCCACTCAAAAGAGCTGTCCGATTTCCTTATACGCAAATAAGTTCAGGTGTTGGAATTTGGCGAAGGCAACGCTCAGCATATCTGTTAAAAAATCGCACTCATAGTATACTATGGGTAAGATTTTTTAACAGATATGCTGAGATGTTGCCGCAAGCCAAAACCAACTCATGAACTTTTTTGTGTATACCCGTTCAAAGTCCTAAGAAGTAATTGGAAAGCTTGCACAATCTGTTCAAAAGAGACTGTCGCAAGCTTTCCCCTCACGCGAAATACAATGTCAACTTGAAAAGAGTGTAAATCTGCTCTACGAAAGAGCTCTCGAATTCGACGTCTGCAGAGATTTCTCTCAACCGATGGACCATTCTTCCGAGTTAAAATAACACCTAATCTCGAGTTTTTAAGTCGATTAGGTCTGAGTGATATGAGAATTTGCTGATAGGTGATGAGTGTGTGCTTCTGCTGCACACGGAGAAAGTCGCGCCTTGTTAAAAGGCGCTTTTCCTTAGGAAAACCTTCTTCAGACACTAACTAGAAACAGTTAAGTGCTTGCGACCCTGTCTTCGTCGATCGTTAATTAACTTTCGACCGCTCTTTGACTTCATTCGGGCGCGGAAGCCGTGCACTTTCACACGTCGGCGCTTGCTTGGCTGATATGTTCGCTTCATACAATCTCTTTGGTTTTTAAAGTGACTATCGTAGCAGCTTCTTAGAAAAAGTTGCAAAGGGATTATTGACTTCACAAAAATGGTAAATTTAGGCCTTGATGAGAATATGCATGACCCAGTATCATCTGGCCTTCAGATTTATGGTTTGGGTTTAACACATGAAAGTGCGAGCATCAGTAAAAGCCGATCCTTCTAAAGGCGACGTAGTCGTTCGACGAAAGGGCCGTATTTATGTTATGAACAAAAAAGATCCTACTCGTAAGCAGCGCCAAAAGGGCCCTGCTCGTAAAAAGTAAGAGTGATACATGGCAAAGAAATCAGTTACAGAGCGCCAAAAGAAGAGAGAAATCCTCGTTGAGCGTAATTGGGACAAGCGACAAGCATTGAAGAAGATTGCAGCAGATCTTTCTCTCGCAGAAGAAGAGAGACAAGATGCACGCACGAAACTCAACAAAATGCCTCGCGATACATCCGTTATTCGTTTGAGAAGCCGTTGCCAATTTACTGGCCGAGGCCGCGGAGTTTTGAAGAAGTTTCAAGCTTCCCGTCTCTGCTTCCGTGAGATGGCGCATCAAGGCCTCATCCCCGGCATCACCAAAGCAAGCTGGTAGGTTTTTTAGTTTTTAAGGCGTTAATGTTTTGCATTAGCGCCTTTTTCCTTGTCATCTGCTCGCTTTCTTTCTACAATAAAGATTACGAAACAATCTTAAAGTTATGTCGAAGAAAGAACCTAGCCGTGTTGACGTGAAAGAGCTTGAGCTTCCAGACACCGTCTTCAGCCGAGATATCGACAACAAAGTCCTCCAAGGCATCATCGTCAAAAGTCTTTCCAAGATTTCCGGTATTGGAATGGTCGAAGGCAACCTCTTCGATAGCATTTTAGGCCGCGTAGACCGCGTGAAGGGTATTTATACCGAGCAAGATCCAAAAACCCTCGCAGTAAAGATCCGTGTTGAAGTCTCCATTCAATATGGCGTCTCAATCCCCCAAAAAGCTGAAGAGATCCAGATTGCTGTTGCTGAGGATATCACGAAAGCCACAGGCCTTCGCGTATCTGAAGTGCATGTCGTTTTCAAAGAGCTGATGCAGGACAGAAGCAGAGAAAAGGCAAAAACAGCTCCTACGGAACAAAAAGCAGAAACTCTTCCTGAAGACTACTCCGAAGATTTTTAAAACAAAATTAAACGCAAAGACGCAAAGGCACAAAGGCGCAAAGAAAATATGAGTGAATATCTTCGCGACTTTGCGTCTTTGCGTTGAATCTTTAATCAGTCTTGCCCTGCAGAGCATATAGCAGACCACGCGCCACGTTCTCAGGCAGCTTTGTTTTGGCGATAACTTCTTTAACTGTTGCCTTACGAATAGCCTCTACCGATCCAAAAGCTTTTAAAAGCAGTTTTTTTCTTGCAGGGCCGATTCCTGCTATACCATCAAGCTGAGAGTGGAGTGTTCGCTTCAGCCGTTTTTTCTTCTGAAACTGGATGACAAAACGGTGCGCTTCATCGCGAACAGTCTGAAGAAAGAGTAAGACGGGATCGGTAGGATTCAATCGAATTTCATCAGCATGAGGTGCTTTAAATAAGAGCTCTTTGGTTAGGCCCTTATCGTGCCTCCCCTCTTCTTTCGCAATGGAAACCATATCGCACTCAGATGCAAGCGTTAAAAGCGTTCCCTGCATAGCAGCATTCAGCTGACCTTTACCGCCATCTACAACTATGAGATCAGGTAAATCGCGCGCTTCAACATCTTTATACCGTCTATAGATCGCCTCTTTAAGCATTCCATAATCATCGCCCTTAGCTGCATTCTTGACTGCCAAAGTTCGATAGCCCTGTTTAAATGGCTTGCCATCGAGGAATGAGACACACGCCATGACGTTATCGCTTCCGCCCAAGTGCGAGCTATCAAAACAATCAATTCGTTTAGGGATCTGCCACAATTTCAGCTTTTCTTGAACCTGAGATAAGAGCTGCAGCCGAATACCCTCTTCCTCTACGGAAGTTGAAAGGGCACTCTTAGCATTTTCATTCGCTATTCGTATAAGCTCTTTTTTAGAGCCAACGCTAGGAACTTTCATTTGAGCTGATATATGAAGCTCTTCTCTTATGTAGTCTTGAACCTCTTCAAAGCCTTCAAATGCAAAGGGCAAAAGGATCTCTTGAGGAGAGCCAATAACAGAGGTTTTTCTATAGAACTGAAGAAGAAAATCCGTGATTGCCTCATCGGTTGTCGACCAGCTTTCGGAAATAGAGGTTGCACTATCCTGCAATTTTCCCTCGCGATAGCGAAGTGTTGAAAAGGCAAACGTGTGGCCCGATACCCAGAATCCAATAACGTCGCAGCTTCTCACTCCCCGAACAGATTCAACCTGGCAGCGCTCGATGAAGGTTTCTAAAATTTCCTTCCGTTTTCTGAGCGCGAGCGCCATCTCAAACTCATTTTTATCGCTCCTCTCCCCCATTTCCTGTTTGATCTCAACGAGATAGCTTTGCACATCACCTTTCAGCATACGAATGGCTTTTGAAACGCGTTCTGAATACTCTTTTTCAGAAATATATCCGACGCAAGGAGCTGTACATTTTTTAATATGGTAGAGGATGCAGGGCCGTGTTCTCCGCTTGAATTCAGGGTCGGAGCATTGCCTCAACTGAAACACTTTAGCCGTCAAATCAAACATATCCCGGGCTAAGCGTGGACTTGAAAAGGAGGTGGATTGATAGAGCCCCTTTTCAGCATCCTTGCTCCTCAAGAGTTCTAGGCGAGGAAAAGCGTGCTTGGTTAAAACGATCTTGAGTTGGCTCTTATCATCTTTCAGAAGAATATTGTAGTGCGGCTTAAAGCGCTGAATCAGCGCCTGTTCGAGTAGAAGCGCCTCTTTTTCTGAACGAGTAATAGTGCAATCAATTTCATGAACGTGCTGGAGAAGGTAGGGAATTTGCGCTCGTTCGTCCGATCCTTGAAAGTACTGCCGAATTCGAGCTTTGAGATCTTTGGCTTTTCCCACATAGAGAACATCGCCCTTGGCATCTTTCATCTGATAGACGCCGGGAAGTTCTGGAAAGTTCTTTAACCTCGATGTGTCAAACATCTACTGATTTATCACCCTCAATGCAGGCTCTCCTTCCTGCAATGCAAGTTGCCCGCAAGCGGCTGCAATGTCAACACCTTTTGTGTATCTGCAGGTATTGACGACATAGGCGTTATTGAGCACCTCGCGGAACGCTTCAATACGTTCAGCTGATGGCCGTTTGAGACGGATCCCTGGAATCGGATTGTAGGGAATAAGGTTGACTGTGCACTGCTTGCCTCGAAGGAGCTTGACAAGTTCTTGGGCATGCTCTACTTCGTCGTTGATCCCTTCAAGCAGCGTGTATTCGTAGGTGATATCGCGTTTTGTAACGGCGAAATACTCATCCATTGCAGAGAGGATATCTTCGAGTGCGTACTGGCGAGCATAAGGGATAATCTTTTGGCGGACTACCTGGTTGGGTGCATGCAGAGAGAGGACAAGGTTTACTTTAAGCCCTTCGTGGGCAAAACGACGGATTCCTTCGACAACTCCAACGGTTGAAACGGTAACTCGACGCTGGGAGAAGCCTAAAAAGTTGGGGTCGATCAAGATGCGAACAGATTTAACCATCTCTTCGTAGTTCTTCATCGGCTCGCCCATGCCCATATAGACGATATTCGTTACCATTTCATTTTGCTCTTGAATGTGCGATTGAATGAGCATTACTTGGGCAACAATCTCTTCCCAGGAAAGGTTGCGGATAAGCCCCTTCTTTCCCGATGCGCAAAAGGCGCAGCGTGCCGGGCAGCCGACTTGTGAGGAGACGCAGACTGTTTTTCTATCAGGGGCGATAATTAAGACAGATTCAACGAGTGCGCTATCGTGAAGGCGCCAAAGAAATTTTTTTGTTTCACCGTCGGCAGAATCTTGGACTTTTACCAGTTCTAAAGGGGAAAAAGAAAAATATTCAGAGATTGAATTTCGAAAATCGAGAGAGAGGTTAGTCATCTTGTTTGGATCGAGCTGAAATTTCTTCCAAATCCAGTCGTGAAGCTGGCGTGCATGGAACTTCGGCTTGCCGAGCTGGACGCAGATGTCTTCGATCTCTTTCAGAGATCGGGATAAAATAGTGGGTTTCAACTTTCTCTACTTTCTTAATTGTGCAGACAGCATAGCAGATTGTTGAAAATAGTTCCATCGAGTATATATGGGTTGAAACCTATTTTCGAGGGAATCCTTCTATGAAACAGTTTTTAGCTCTTTGTGCTCTTACCGCTGCAACTATGACCAACTTGTCCGGCGGACAAGATTCTTCTTCTTGCAACGCAAATTCAGGTATGTCGAAAGGCGCTACCGGCGGCGCAAATTCATCGATGAAAGCCATCGCTGATAACGATGACATGTCTTCTATGCCAATGGGCGCTACCGGCGGCACAAGTTCATCTATGAAAGCCATCGCTGATGACTCTTCATCAAAAAGCTCATCTTGCCAGATGAAAAACAAAAATATGAACAATGGCAATAAATCGGTAGAGCCAAAAGACGAAGATTAATTTTTTGCATACGTAAGGAGAAGCTCTTCAGCTTCTCCTTTTTTCTGTCACAATCCTAATAACCTGAATTCTTGGGTAACAAACCCAAAACTCAAGTTAACAAAGTATGTTCAACTAGCTTGGCAATATTTTTGTAGCTTAAGTCTCTAATGGCCCAGTTTTTCTTCTCTGTGCCTATTGTCCGGGCGTGTTTATCAAGCTGTGTATCGAGAATTTTGAATTCATTTTTCAGAGCTTCAATTTCTTCCGGTTTATTTTTCGCTTTTTCTAATTGAAATTCTTTATAGCTGTCTATTTTCCTGCAGTCTTGTGTTATTTTCATCATTGGGACTGGATAGAATTCAAACGATGGAAGAGATATAGTTTTACATTTATTAAATGCACTTTTTTCCTCTTTTATTTTTATTATTGTATTTTGAAGTTTAGTTTCTGCAGCGGCTTTTACTTTTTGGATCACTCTTTTGGCTATTTCAGGATTTTTTAACCAAAAGTTCACATCGTAAAGGGCAAAGTGTGCGCAACTGAAGCCGTCTGTCTGACGACGGACATTACCTTGCTCGAGCGGCAAAATATTGGGTGAAATATATTGAAAAGTAATTTTTCTATCTTCAAGTGCATCCAAAATTGGAATTATAAATTTCTGACTATGGATGCTATCAGATCCGAGTAGGTTTAGCGAACCATTGGGTTCTTGAGTCACGTATATCGGGGTAAAATGGTTGTACGTCACATCCTTAATTTTGCATTGGATAAGAAATGCATGAGGGAATTTTTTTTGACTTTGTACTTTATCCGCAAAATCCTCAGGAGAAGTACAAACTGTGCAATTGTTTTTGAGATGATCTTTAGAATTTTGTACGATGAGGGTTAAACCATCTATCTTAAAGATTTGCCCCGCACCGAATTGAGTCTGGTCATAGAGGGCTTCAAGGGCAGGAAAATCCTTTTTGAGCTTGTTCAAAAATTTGTACAAGCTGTAGTCAGAGTCGAAACCTGCACTCACCGTTCGAATGAGGTCTGCAACTTCCCTAGCAAATGTTTCTTTTCCAAGATTTTTTTGTATTTTTTTGAAATCTACTGTCTCGTCATTATATGGGACATTTTTTAGCTCTCGTCTGTTCGCTAGTAAGGTAATAGCCCTGTATTTTTGCACTCTCGGGCTTGCATACTGAAATGCAGAGGGATTGTTTTTAATCGCCTCGAGAACAATCTTTGGATTGTCTTTCATATTCTTGTTTGTATGCTTAAGTGCTAAGCCATTACATTTAACAACTTTTAAAACCCACTCTTCGCTTTCCTGCAGTTCTTTATCAGCATATTTAAGCCAATGGGGATTCTCTTGGAAAAAAACGAGGCTCTCATGTTCATTCATGAGGCTTTTTCTTAAATCATTTATCTGTTTGTGCGTATCTCTTGAGCATTGACTTAAGTCTAACTGTGCGAATAATTCAAATTTGGTAAAAACATCTTTAGAAAGGTCATGAATTTTGAGCGATGGTGCAATCTTTTGTACAAGCTTCTCAAAAGCTTCTACCTCTGCTTTTTTATAATGAGCTCCAGTTTTGAGCTCTTTTTGATCATTTTTCTTGCTTATTTGATCTATGACAAACTTAATAAAAAGCTTTGCTTCATTCTTGTCCCAGCTAGTACTGCTTAAGGCAATGTCTTTGAATTTTTTTTGAAAAGGTTGTGTTACGGATGTTGTAAGAAAAACAGAACCATCATCAGTCCTGATTTCGAATAAGGAAAATCCTAAAGACTTTAAAATGCGGGCCCACCTTTCATCTACTTTAGTTTCTTGAACCCCTTGATCCTTTAACCATGCATCAACTTGATTTTTTGTGATTCCAGCGCTTACTTCAATCTTCATAAACACTTTCTCAAATAATAAACCTTCGACAGTACCAAGAGGCGATGAGTAAAATTCACTAAATAATCTCTTCGAGCGATGTTGCTTTGTTTTTCGTTATAATAGGATAGGTTGCTCTTCATACTTTTTTTTCTCTATGATCTTCTCCCCGAGTTGTACAACTTCCTTATTACGGTTGTACTCCAATATAGCCATGGGAGTTAAATGGAAAGTTGTACCATCTTTCCAGGTCATCTCTTTCTGATTTGTCAACCATAGGTTTAACATCATATCGAACTTTGCTAAATTCATTTCCCGAAGAGCAAGAGCATCGAGAGAGAGGAATTGTTTTGGATTGCCTTTGCCAGTGGTGGAAAATTCTATATACTGGTCGATAAGAGTGCTCTGTTCTTGATACACCTTCTCTCCCAAACCTTCCTTAACCATCTTTTCGATAGCGCTTTTTAGCTCATCTGAAGGCGATTTTTCGTCCTGTGGATCAGTTTTGAGTTTGACTAAAACCTTTGACAAGAAATCGGAATTTTTTCGAAGGTTTTCTCCTGCATGTACACTGAGTAGAATATTGTCCTCAACCAAATACCAAAATTCAGGCTTGTCCAAAATCTCTCTCGGAAAACCGGGAAGATTAAGGGCCTCATCTTTATATTTTTCATAGAGTACATTGGTTAATGCTCTCATATCCAAGCGAGATGGTGAACCCATTTTAAAAGAGTTATCTACGAAGTAGTA
Source organism: Bacteroidota bacterium (assembly GCA_013285825.1). Lineage (GTDB taxonomy): Bacteria > Chlamydiota > Chlamydiia > Chlamydiales > FEN-1388 > JABDGV01. The sequence goes on along the minus strand of JABDGV010000005.1, from coordinate 6,502 downwards.
TACAAGCCCTCGGTTATCTGGGTAGTTCGTCACGCAATCGATTACTTTTTTGTCCCTATTATGGAGCTGCACTGCCAACTGATCAAAAAAACCATCCCATTTAGCAGCTGTTAATCTCCCTAAGTACCCTTGTAAGCAGTGTTTTAACGATAATGTGCCCTTATCGAGCATCTTAAGCATCACAAATGCACGCACATCAAGCATGGCAAGATATCTCTGGCCTGCCTGGCTAATTATATCTAACCCTTCTTTTCGGAACGTCTCTAACCCTTCAAGAAAGTCGTCATAGGAAATGGTATAATTGTTCTTAAATAGAGTGCTCAGATGGTCCATACACGGATTGAATTTGAACTCTTTTTCTTCTCCTAAGAAAATTTTTGGATCTGAAAAAGATGATTGAACTGGCATTACCTCTTTTGCACATTTCTTGATATCTTCTAATAATATATCAAACTGTTTATAGGACGATTTCATCATCTTATCGAGTATAAAAGTGACAAGAGAATTTTTAAGAAGAAGGATATACTCTTGTCGTTTTTCTTTAAGTTTATCACCTGCATCAAGAACATCTGCAGGGTTGAGGTCAATAGCTTTCATCATCCAGTCAAATGAATTACAAAACTCTGCTTTCCACTTTTTAGGAAAGGGACATTCAACAAATATATCTACACCTTTTCGTGCAGCAAGTTCAAAAACCGTCTTTTTGAATTCTTCACATGTGAGAAGCGCTTGTGATGTGGCCTTGAGAAGCAGGCTTGGAATAATGCGAATGCACTCTTTTGCAAGTTCTGTGTTGAATTGGTGCAGTTTAAAAATGGTTGGTGCTGCAGAGAATTTTTCTTCACCTTTAATCAATTCTTCCGAAATAGTTGGATCCATACATATTAGTAAGAAAGCTACACTATCCGTCTTATCGCAATAATTTTTCGCTTTAATGCTATTTAAGAGATCCAGAATTTGGTCATATGAGGTTCCAATCTGTTGGGCATCCGTAAGCAAAATCTTCTTTGCACACTCCTTGATCTCATCTTCCTTATCAATCCCATTGCCCTTCACGATGAGCTGATAGAGCGCCACACATGCAAACTGACCGTAAGCGGAATGTAAATCAATTTCGAGCAAGAAAGCAGGGTTTTCATGGATGTTTGCGAGAGTAGAGTTGAAATACTGTTTTACGGTATCTGATATATCTTTAGTAGGCACCTTCTCCATGGAAATTGTGGTAAGATTCTTTTGGAATACGCCTTCGGTCTTAGGAGTGACCAGTGGAATCACTACAGGAGTAGTTGGATTGTTCGGTTGTTCATCAGTGATTGGTGTGTTCTCAGCTTTTAAATTAATTCCGGTAATATAAGGCATAAAATGTGACATAAAAATCCTTTTATAATTACAAATATAGTATATAAAATAACAATTCGTGTCATTGCTAAATTTTCTAGCTCTCCCTTCTCTTTTTAACCCAATCTCAAGTACTATATTTGCACAAAACAATGAATTTCTATGCATACGTTTCAATCGGTCATCGCTAAGCTCTCTAAATTTTGGGAATCAAAGGGCGCGCTCATATTCAACCCCTACGATGTTGAAAAGGGAGCAGGTACCTCCAATCCCGCCACCTTCTTGCGATCCTTGGGCCCAGAGCCTTTTAACGTTGCCTATATCGAACCTTGCCGGCGTCCTAAGGATGGCCGCTATGGGACCAACCCCAATAGGTTTCAGCACTACTATCAGTACCAGGTAATCTTAAAGCCCTCTCCAGACAATATCCAGGACCTCTATTTAGAGTCGCTGGCCGCAATAGGGCTCGACCTCTCAGAGCATGACATTCGCTTCGTTCATGACGACTGGGAAAACCCAACGCTTGGCGCTTGGGGACTTGGCTGGGAAGTGTGGATCGATGGAATGGAGTGCACCCAGTTCACCTATTTCCAAGCAATCGCCGGAATTCCCCTAAATCCCATCGCTGGGGAAATCACCTATGGGCTCGAACGGCTCGTCATGTACCTGCAGAATGTCCACTCCTTCATGGATATCCGCTGGAATGAGGAGATTACCTATGGAGAGCTCTATAAGCAGAACGAGATTGAGTGGAGCCGCTATAACTTTGAAGAGTCCGACGTAGGCCTCTGGAGCCGGCAGTTTACAGATTTTCGAACAGAAGCAAAAAGGCTTATAGCTAAAAATTTGCCTATCCCCGCCTACGACTTCGTAGTCAAATCCTCTCACGCCTTCAACATGCTCGATGCGCGAGGAGCCATTTCCGTATCCGAGCGCGCTCAATATATTGGCGACATTCGAGAGCTTGCCCGCCTTGTTGCTGAAGAGTACTTGGAGAGCCGAAAAGCGCAAGGATTTCCACTTCTAAAACATTCACCTGAAATACCCAAAACTGTCCAGCCTGCCCATTCTGGCGCTGGCAAGAATAATTCCCATGAAGATCTCTTGATCGAGATCGGATGCGAAGAGCTTCCAGCTATATTCGTCGAGACTGGCCGCAAAGGGTTAGAAACAGGCGTAAAGGAATTTTTTGAATCAAGCGATATCTCCTTCGACTCAATTGTTTCGTACGCAACTCCTCGCCGCCTTGCAGTTGTAGCAACCAAAGTGCAGACCAAACGGCCAGAATTGAAGCAATCCAGAAGAGGCCCGGCATTAAGCAATGCCTTTGATAAAGAGGGCAATCCCCTGCCTCCAGCGGTTGGTTTTTTCAAGAGTGTATCTTGTGAACCGATGACGCTCGACCAAGTGAAAAAATCAAAACAGATTTCTATTCAGCAGCATGCAGGGGCCGACTATCTCTTTGGTGAAACTTTGCGTCCTGAAAAATTAACTTCCGAGCTGCTTGAAGAGGCACTGCCCAAGATCGTTTTCTGCATTGAATTTCCTAAAAGCATGCGCTGGGGATATCACTCGATCACCTTTGCACGCCCTATCCGCTGGGTCGTAGGACTTCTTGGAAAAGAGCCGCTCTCCTTTGCTTTGGGCCACATCCTATCGGGAAAAACATCTCAAGGCCATCGGCAGCTCAGCGCTGAAAGCTTTCAGATCGACCAGCCTAAAAATTATCTCGAGATATTGAAGAAACATTTCGTCCTCGTTGACCAGGATGAACGTAGATCCAATATTCTCAAACAGCTTGAAGCGATTGAAAAACAGGAAGCTGCCCACGCCCTCTATAAAGAGCGTGTGCTTGAGCAAGTCGTCCATCTCGTCGAATGGCCGATGCTGACTGCTGCCTCTTTTGATCGCGCCTTCCTCAAAGCTCCTGAAGAGGTTTTAGCTTTAGAGATGGTGGAACATCAAAAGTACTTTCCCCTCAAAGGCAAATCGGGGCTTCTTCCCCGCTTTGTCATAACTGCCAACAACACGCCGACCGACCTTATCCGCGATGGAAATACCAAAGTCTTATCTGCCCGTTTGTCCGATGGCCGCTTCCTTTGGGATGAGGACAAAAAGATTCCGCTGGAAGTACATGCCGAGAAAAACAAAACCACACTCTTCTTCTCAGGACTTGGAACAATTGCTGATAAGACACAGAGAATTGTAGAAATTGTGCAGCTGCTCCACCCACTCATTCCCCATGCAAAACTCTCGCTTGCACTCGATGCGGCCGCCCTTTGCAAAGCGGACCTTGCAACCCAAGTTGTCGGCGAGTTTCCCGAGCTCCAAGGAGTAATGGGAGGACTTTTAGCCAATGCCCAAGATAAACCGGCGCTCGTTGCCAAAGCGATTGAAGAGCACTGGCTCCCAAAAGCAGAAGCAGGAGCTGTTCCTGAAACTTTGGAAGGGGTTCTTATCGCAATGGCCGATAAGATCGATACGCTTCTTGGCTTTTTCGGCGTCGGTAAAAAACCGACCTCCTCACAAGATCCCTTTGCCCTTCGCCGTCAAGCGATCGGCCTTATCCGTATTTTGACGACGCACAGGCTTCCCCTTTCGTTGAAAGAGCTCTTTTCAAAGGGGTTGACCGTCCTTCCGCAGGCAATCCATAAACAGGGATCCAAGCTTGTCGACGAAGTGGTTGCCTTTGTGTCTCAGCGAACACGCATGCTCTTTATTGAGCAGGGATTTAAGAAGGAAGAGGTCGAAGCGGTTCTCTCTTGCCAGCAGGACAACCCTGTCGATGCCCTCTCGCGCCTTCAAGCACTCTCCTCCGTTGCGAAAAAAGATCCTGAAGCTTTTGCTCAGCTATTGGAGGTCTTTCGAAGATCACAAGGGCAGATTACCGCCTCAGGAGTTGAAGCTGCCCGGCTTAAGAGCAATGATAGCCTCCTCACAACTCCGGAAGAAAAAGAGCTGCTCAAAACGCTTCAGCATATAGAACCGCTTGCGCAATCGGCCTTTCAATCGCAAGAATACCACGCCTTTTTGGAATCGGTTTCTAAATTGCAAAAACCGCTCGATGCACTCTTTACAAATGTCAAAATCTTGACAGATGAAGATGCACTTCGAGAGGCGCGCCTCTATCTTTTGAATAGAATTTTAGAGCTCTTCAGCCAGCTCGCTGACTTAAAACAGCTCTATGGCTTATTACCAAAGAAAAAATAAAGCATTATAATGAGTTACTCTACCTTCTCACCAACCCATTGTAGGAAAGTTCTCGAGTCCTATAGAGGAAGCTGTTATGCACTTCTTTCAGATCTTGTAACTCCCGGCCAAAGCCATACCTCAGGTGTATACAATTCAGCACTCCTCGTGTTTCGTACTATTTCAAGGGCAGCCCTAGAGCTTATTCAAGAGCCCCAAAAAACTATTCCTTCCGATGTTTATCGTATGCTTGTAGTTGGCGGGACCGCAGGTTTTGGTATTACATATATAGTCAGCGGAACTAAAACCATAGTCGAAGGGGCTCAGCTCCTTAAAGAAATGCCGCAGACAGCTTTGAAGAAGGTATTACATGGCACAGCCTCAATTGCTTTTGGTATCGGCGGCCTCTTCTTAGCAAGCACCTACATGCTCGAGCAAAAACATTGCGTTATTCCGCCTGAATATAGAGACTGTAAAATATATTAAGGAGTTTAACATGAGCTCAAAAAGCGCTAAAATTCACTATAACGGTTCAATATTCTGGCTGATCTTTTGGCTGATTATCTTCTTTCCCATCGCTTTTGTTATGCTGCTCACTTCAAGCACCTTTCAGGTAAATCAAACTACCTACACTCTGCAGTATGACGGCTCGAGATTTTGGCTCTGCTTTTGGGTGCTCTTCTTCTTTCCCATCGCCTTTTTGCTGCTTTTTTTGAACGGAATTTCTGTACAAATGGATACTCTCGAAAGCTAGCTATCTATGCGTACCCGATCAAAAACAGTGCAACCTTTAAGTACATTTAATTTTAAATTCTGCATTTTATTTTGATGGGGATTTGATATCATGTTCCAGCCGCTACTTCCCTGACATAAATCCACCATCTCATCCTGGTTATCCTTCAAATCTAGTGCATGCATTGCACGAACAAGAGGAATCACCTGCTTGGAAATTTGATGGGCATCATTTTCAGTTGTGATTTTTTTATGGAGTAAAAACATCTTTTTCGTTTTTTTAATGCCCTCAGGACCAGAAATAAGATCTTTAGGTTTTAGCGTGATTTCAAGATTGCTGTTTTTGAAATTGCGGTCTATCCCTACATACGACTCCCATTTTTTGGGTAAGTTTTTTTTCAGAAGCTCTTCTAACTCACCCTGCAGATGATATCTCGTATTGCAAAGTTCAAAGGTTCGACCATTGAATAGAACCTTACCTCTGGGCTTAAGAATAGAATAGATCTTATTACTGCACTCAATTGTTTCAGGCTCATACAATTTGGTATTAACCTTTAAGAAATTGGTCGTAGGAGGCATGAGAATATTCAGTTTTAATGCCAATAATACTACTTGTACATACCTATTTAAGGCAAAAACCGTTCAACCGGCTTTATAAAATAAGCTGAAGTCATCATATCCAGTAGATCCTCATTAAAAAAGATCATCTAATGAAAAATCTTCTTGATTTTGATTGCTCTCTTTTGGACCTGAGTCTAATGCATCTAGATTTGCAAGAAATGTATCCAGATCAGTATTGAAGAGGGGTTCGCTCGGCTCATCCCTCATGCTCACAAGCTCTTCTAGCCCATCAAAATCTTGTTGTGGTGCTCTTTTGGCCGCCTGAATAACTACCTCGGGCTTCCTTTTTTGTCCACCTGGAGTAGGTTGAGTTTTCTTGCCTTTGTTTTTAGTATTTTGCTCGATAGCCTCTATCTTGCTAAGGACAACTTGGGCAATTGCGTGATCAGATTTTAGTTTAAGCGCAGCTATTGCAAAGCTCTTGGCCTTCTCTTTACTTCCAGCTACACCCTGCCCTCCTATAGAATAAATTTTGGCAAGATACGCAATAGGATCAGGGTTGTTTATCTCAGATTCTTCAAACCATGTGATACACAATTTTTCCGCTCTAGATAAAGAATCAACAAGCCCAAGTTTACTTCCCATTTCAATATAAAAATTGATAAGATATGGGAAAGCACGA
>JABDGV010000004.1 GCA_013285825.1 Bacteroidota bacterium | reverse complement strand
TGAGTAGAAAGCCAAAGATTGAGGAGTCGTAGCGAACACGGCCGTTTAAGAGAGAGAGATAGGCAATGGTTCTTCCATCGACAACATCGAGCACCAAAGCATCGCTTCCATGCATAGCGCCAAGCGAGAGCAGAGGCTTGCCCCAACGATCAGACCTGCCAAACATGCGAGTAATATAGTCTGGGTTTCTGACACAGCGCCTATCATCTTTTGCAAAAATCTTTCCAACAAAAGCGCCCATTCGAAGAAGGCCTAAGAGTTCTTTTCCGATCGGACCAATAGCATCAATTTCAACTCGCACATGAGCATTGAGCTCTGCCTTATTTAAATTAATCTCTACTCCACGGACGTTTACACCTACTTGAGCCAGTACGCTTTTGCCGTTGAAGTAGAGTAATTCTTTGGGAATTTCAAACCCTTGAAACCAAGGAGATATTTTATCTATGACGACGACGCCCTCAAGCCGGGTATCAGAAATTCTATGGAAAGACTCAAGCTTTCCATCGGGAGTTACGAGATCGTGGAGTGAATCTTCAATTTGGTATTTCATCGTCGGCAAGTCCTGGACACCTGGTGCTCACTTTGGTTGAATTCAATTTATATTTTTTAACCACAGAGACCACAGAACACACAGAGAGAGAAAAAAAACCTCTCAGTGTGCTCTGTGAGCTCTGTGGTTAAAATTAAATTTTAGCACATATGCAAACTATAATGATATCCTACCTTTAATTTGAGTTTATGAGGAAATTTAAATATTTAGTTTAACCTGAAAATATATTTCCTTGAGCCTACAAGCCTATATTTGTTAGCATTTTGCTCTCATTTCTAACGGGCATTATGAAACTCATAGCAAATACACAAAAACCGGACGAACTTCAAGCGCGTCTTGCCACCCTCATAGGACGGCAGGTGCAGCTAAAGCTCCACATGAACCAATCAACCATGGTTTCGGTACGGCCCAAAGAGGCTCATGTCTTAGTCAACCTCCATAAAGAGTTTGTGCAAGCATCAGAGCCCGTTATCCACTCTCTAGCAGACTATATCAAAGGAGAGAGAGGTGCAAAGACAGTTCCCCTCAAGCGATTTGTGCATGAGGTTGTCTGCGGGATCGATTTATCCTCTCAAGGCAAGAAAGTTGGAAGTGCTCAAGGAGTGTATTGGGACCTTCAAGCTCTCTATAATGACCTTGAGAGCAAATATTTCGATACGCCATTAAACCTGCATGTAGCGTGGTTTGGGACGAGAAAACGGAGAAAAATGCCCAAGAAAAGCACTCTGGGATTGTACTACGACATGAGGCGCATGGTGAAAATCCATGTACTCCTCGACAACCCAAAAGTTCCTCAGTATGTCGTTGAATATGTTCTCTATCATGAGATGGCGCATGCCATCTGCCCGGCTGAAGTGACCCGATTTGGTAAAGTTGTCGTCCACACCAAAAAATTTCATTCCATCGAAGAGCAATATCCTTTGGCAAAAGAAGCTGAAATATGGCTTCATGGTAATATGCATATACTATACCCATCGCAGCTAAAAAGATGGTTTTGACTTCGGCACCATCTCCGTCAGCCTGTTAAAAAATCTTACTCATAGATTACTATGAGTGCGATTTTTTAACAGGCTGACAGAGCGTTGCCTTTGTCAAATTCCACCTTTTTAGCTACGCTGCGTATAATTTAAGGACTAATTATGGCTGGTCATAGTAAGTGGGCGAACATCAAGCATCGAAAGGGAAAAGCTGACGCCAAGAAAGGAAAGCTCTTTTCACGCGCATCCAAAGAGATTATTAACGCTGTAAAGCATGGCGGTCCAGACCCAAAAGCCAATATGCGCCTTAAAATCGCAATTGGACGAGCTAAGGAAGTCAACTTCCCCAACGACAACATCGACAAGCTGATCAAGAAAGCCTCATCGACTGATCAAGAAGCGTACCACGAGATACAGTATGAGCTTTATGGCCATGGAGGCATTGGGATCATCGTCGATATCATGACCGACAATAAAAATAGAATCTCTTCTGAAATTCGCGTTGCAACCAACAAACGGGGCGGCCATGTGGCAACACCTGGATCCGTTGCCTTTAACTTCGACCGAAAAGGGGTTCTCACTGTTTCAAAAGAACATGCCAGAGAAGATGAGCTTTTCTTAGCTGTATCCGGAGCTGGAGCTGAAGATTTTGTTGCTGAAGAGGATACCTTCGTCATTCTCACTCCTCCTGAAGCTTTGGACCAGGTTAGAGAAGCTATAAAGAATTTGGGCGTCGTTATCGATCATGCAGCGCTTGAGTGGGTTCCAAAATCGGAAGTTGTCTGCTCTCAGCACGATATCGATTCCAACAACGCTTTAGTTGAATGGATTGAAGAGCTCGATGACGTTGAAGCGGTCTTTCACAACATGCAGTTAAGCTAATATTTTGAAGGCAGATATCTGGACCGGAGATGCCCTTGGAACTCATGCATCTCCCATCTACTCCTTTTCAAAGCCAATCAAGAGTGTTCTCCTCTTTGAAGATGCGCTCTATATTAATGAGAAAAAAATAGCGCTCAAGCAAGGCGAGTGGTGGGATGCGCTTATAGAGGAAACTCAAGAGGGCGATACATGGGCCGGATACCTCTCCTATGATCTTGCAGCTCCCCTCTTCAACCTGCAACTTCCCAAGAAGAAATCAACCAACCTTCCCTTAGCCTATCTCTTTCAGCCGGAGACAGTTGCAACGAGTACAAACTACCAGGCAATGAATGCAACCGGGATGGAGCATGTTGGAAGTACAACGCTCCCCTTTGATCTTTACGAATCCTCCTTCAACACCATCCAAAACTACATTCTCGATGGCGATATCTATCAGATAAACTTAACCTATGAGTATCTGTTCAAGAGCGAGGCCGACCCAAGGAGTATTTTGGATACGCTGTATGCAACAGCAAAGGGGCCGTTTGGCTTTTTTATCGACCATCCCCAATTTGCTTTGGCCTCCATCTCGCCGGAACTCTTCATCCGCAACAATAATGGAATCGTTGAGACGCGTCCCATGAAGGGAACACGGCCTCTTGGCAAGACTCCTCAAGAGCAAAAAGAGAATAGAGAGGCGTTGAATAGCTCGGAAAAAGAGCGTGCAGAGCTTTCGATGATCACCGATCTCATGAGAAACGATCTCTGTACCATTTGCGAAGCGGGCAGCGTTGTGCTTCAAGAGCCCTTCACTATTCAAGCGTATGGATCGCTTCTCCAGAGGTTTTCGATTATTACGGGCAAGCTCTCGCAGGAGTATCACCACCCGCTCCAAGCATTGAAGCAAGTATTTCCTGGCGGATCAATCTCCGGCTGCCCGAAAGCGCGCGCCTGTCAGCGCATCTATGAGATCGAACAGCGGCAAAGGGGCCCCTACACGGGATGTGCAGGATTTTGGAATAAGGATATGTGGCACTGGAATATGTCGATTCGGACAGCAATTGTTGATAAAGAGCTCAAGAAGATAGTCTATCCGGTCGGAGGAGGAATTGTGTATGGCTCAGAACTTGCAAGTGAATGGAAAGAGACCAAGCTCAAAGCAGAGCCAATACTTAGAGTCTTTGGCGACAGATAGTCCTTTATTTTTCGGCGAAGGCGTTTTTACCACAGCCAAATTTATAGATGGTCAGATTGAGTATTTGAGCGACCATTTGGAGAGGCTCCAAGCTCATGCTGCTGTTTTGGGATTTTCCGTCGATATAGAACCACTAAGAAATATTCAATCTCCGTTTGACGTTGCAAAAGTCAAAATCATCGCCCTTCGTGATATGGAACCACTCGTTCAGATTTCAGAGTGTCCACTGCCTCCGGAATCTCCACGTTTATGCGTCTATCCAGAACCGGTACTCATGCCGCTAGCGAGATTAAAAACCATCTCCTACCTCGATCGACTTTGGCTTAAACGGTTTGCTGAGAAGAGAGGTTTTTATGACTGCATAACGACCGATGATAAGGGCTATATTTTGGAAACATCACGGGCAAATATCTTTTGGATTGAGGGCGATACACTCTATTATCCCGATCCCGAGCTTCCCTACCTGTTTGGGATTCAACTGAAAAACATCATTAAAGAAGCTCGGATGAAGACAAAAGCGGTCAAAGCAAAAATAGAGGATATCCCTAAAAACGCAGCCATTTATATTTGCAATTGCTTGATAGGAAAACAGGCTACAAAAATCGTTCCATAAAGATGCGGCCCACATAGCGGTTGCCATCTTTTAGCCAGTGCGATTGGCGGCCATACTCACGGAAGCCAAGCCGCTTATAGAGCCGATAAGCAGGATTCTCCGCATAGACCTGTAGATGCAAGAGCTCAATCTTGAACTGCTCTTTGGCAAGCTTCATGGCAGCCTTCATGAGGTACGTCCCGATGCCCTTATCGCGATACTCGGGAGCAACAATGATCCCAAACTCGGCCTGATGCAAAAGCTTTTTATACGCTTGAAGGTAGAGAGTCACGATGCCTACAGGCGTGCCGTTGATCTCCGCCGTCAAGCTTGACTTAATCCTGCAAAAAGATACCCAGCGGCGAGCTGCATCATCAACTTCAGCCTCATTACACATGGGAAACCAATCCTGAACCGTTGGGTCAGAGAACCAGCGCTTCAATGGCTCAACATCTTGAGGCTGCGTATACCGAACTGTGAGGCCCTCAGGAATGGGTTTTTCCTGCTGGGGCTTTTCTTGTTCATCCATAGAAAATACTATCTCGCACTGCCGAATTCTTTTAAATAGGCATAGATGAAGGAGTCAAGCTCTCCATTCATAACCGATTGTACGTCGCCTACTTCTACCTTTGTTCTTGAATCTTTTACAAGAGTATAGGGTTGGAAAGTATAACTTCGTATCTGGCTTCCCCACTCAATTTTTTTCTTATCTTCAGAGAACGAGTCAATTTTCTTCTGCCGCTCTTCCATCTTCAATTCATAAAGCTTTGCGCGAAGCAGCTTCATGCAATACTCTCTGTTCTGCGGCTGGCTTCTCTGCTGCTGAGAGCAGACAACAACGCCCGTTGGAATGTGCGTTATGCGAACAGCCGAATCAGTTTTATTGACGTGCTGGCCGCCAGCGCCGGAAGCTCGATAGGTATCTGTTCTGATCTCATCCGGTTTGATATCGATCTCAATATCATCAGACACTTCAGGAGTCACGTCGACTGCTGCAAAGCTTGTATGGCGGCGTGCATTGGAATCAAAAGGAGAGATTCGAACGAGTCGGTGCACACCCTTTTCAGCCCTGCAATGTCCATAAGCAAACTCGCCAATAATTCGAATGGTTCCAGAACGAATGCCTGCAACTTCGCCTTCTAAAACGTCAATGATTTCAACCGTCCAGCCCTTATTCTCTGCATAGCGCTCATACATTCTGAAAAGCATCTGAGCCCAATCACACGCTTCCGTTCCGCCAGCCCCTGCGTTGACGCTTAAAAAGCAGTTGGCCTTATCCATCTCGCCAGAAAGCATTCGGCGCGCTTCGAGTTTTTCAAGGTTTTTTTCGCAGACGAGCACCTCTTGAGAGAGCTCTTGCATAAACTGTTCATCACTGCCCGCATCTGCAAGAAGCGATTTGACATCTTCTAAACGCCTCTTAACATCACTGATTGGTTCGATCCACGATTTGAGCTCGTTGGATTCAGCTATGGTTGTCTTTGCAGTCTCTTGGTCATCCCAAAAGCTTGAGGAGGCCATCAGCTGTTCAAGTTCTTGCAATCTTTTTTCTTTGGCAGAGACGTCAAAGATACCTCCACATATGCAGGGTTCTTTGATGCAAATCTTCGAGCCGCTCCGAAATTTCAGACATATATTTTCCCTAAAAAGTTTGAGTAAAATAATAGCACAGTTGAGTTTGATTTTCCACTTTTCTGAAACAGTATTTTTTTGATTTGCCTTCCACAAATAAGTGGAAGCTCCATTTTTAAGATTTGATAAATTTTGACTTACTTACTATTGCGGTAAATACCCTTTCTGCCTACTCTCATGACGTTTTGCCATCTCTTAATTGATGAGAGGAATTTAATCTTATGAGTAACCCAATCAGCTATGTCACTAGCGGTATATCATCATTTGCCCAAGGCGTACAGAATACAGCTACTAAAGTTGTATCGTACATAAGCCCCATCGTTGCTGCGATTGCCGCACGCATAAGTCAAGCGTTTCAATTTGTGCTGCCCTTCCTGAAGTGCACATATAATTTTGCAAAATCGAATTTTGGTCTTGCCGCACTATCTTTTAGTACAGCTATTGCAGCTATTATAGGCGCAAAATTTGCTGATAAGCTCTGGCTAAAAGCAGCCTTGGCTTCTGCAGGCATCGCTTTTGCAGCAGCTGGAGGAATTTTCTTAGCTTCTACAGGTATCCTTCCTTCATGGATTGTGCCTATTCAAGCTGCAAGCTAATTCCCTCTTGGAAAGTATACTTCCATTCAAGGATCCCACCCTCCGGGATGGGATCCTTTCTCCATTGAACCCCTTGATCCGATGAGATAGCCCGTAAAACATATCCGTCTGGCACATCTATAGAAATATTGCCCAATAATTCAACATTTTCTGCAACGAATGCTGCATTTCCTTGAAGCGTGATTTGGCACGTTTCAAGGCGTTCGACTGTTCTCTGCCAATGCTTTTCAAACTGTCCAGAAGATGCAACTCCCCGATTAGACACTTGTACATTTCTCAAGATGCAAGCAGGCGAGTTATTTAAAGATGAGCTAAGAATTCGAAGGCTTCCATGGACGTCGACATTATCGAGTAAACACTCGGCAAGATCGAGTTCAAGCTCTGAGCCTTCAGACATTTTGAGCTCTTTAATTTTTTGAGCCACGATCTCCTCAATTGGACCTATTGCCGGATGGAGCAATATGGTAGCATTGGGTCCTGCTTGGATAAACTCTTCAAACAACTGTTCTTTTGGCAATACAGCTCCTGACCGCTCAACTGAGCGTCTTGCCCAATTCTGCATATCAAAAAACGCACGCTCGGGAGTTTCAAATAATCCATGAAGACGCTTCGTAACTGAAAACAGCCGATTGCGCGGAAAGAGGGCAAGAAAAGTGGATAGCTTTTCCGGCCTGTCCTTTTCCCACTTTTCAAGCATGCTGTCTGTGATATTCTGCATCGTTGATTCCAAACGAACAGCTACAAGAGAGACTCCATTTTCTTCAACATGGTGCGACCCCATATTAACCATCTGCCCTGGGAAGGGATCTTTTTCAAGCGCCTTTTCAATTCCAGAAACAGATGCAAAGAGAATGTTGGTATTCGCCGGACAGTTTGAAAGATCATATCCGGAGTCGCTTTTCGTATATTCATAGTTAGATATGGCGCAAGAATCGCCTGTAACTTCCAGTACATTTATTCCTTCGGAAAGATTGGGCAGTCGATTGCAGCTGGCAAAACCAAAGGACTTATTTCCCTCTGCGCCAAGACCTAAGAGAATGAGCGATGCACAGTCGACAAACGCTAAGGGATTATTGACCTGCCTAATCGATAAGTAGCGGCAATTATGGCCTTTGAACCAATCAAGCGCCTTGGCATCATGAGCAAGCTTCCAGATGACGCCGTGGCCGCCAGGCTTTAAAAAGAGGCCGCCCTCATCTGTGCAGACAAATCGTCCATCTTCCGCGATGACAGGTGCCAGCGGCTGTACGATTCGAAAAAAGGTCTCTTTTGGCCGGCCGAAATAGCCATGCTCTTCTAAAATCCGAACAATTTCGCCGTCATTATTCTTTTCTACAGAAGTCATAAAGAGAACAGGGATGCGAATGCGCTTTCCTAAAAGCTTATAGGCAAGATACTCCTTTGCCTCTAAATCGCGGATAAGATTTTCTAAAAGAGTTCTTCCAAGGAATGTAAGACGAGCCGCAGGAAGAGCAACATTTGTCTTTTCATCCCGCAAATTCAGCCGATCCCCTGCGCCTCCAACGACATAAATTTCTGCAGACTCAGAAAGATGCTCTAAACCAGTTTTAAGAGCTTCCCAGTAGAGAGCTGAATGATTAGTCATGTCGGTATAAGGAGGAGGATAAAGCTCGCCAACCTCATCCTTTTCCCCTCTTTTTGCTTTATCAATTAAAGCCAGCACCTCTTCATAATACCCAATGAGGCCGCCCAAGTCCCTGTAGAAGTGGTCAATGGATGAAAGCTGTCTAGAAATTTTTTTAAAATCAGTAAGTGGGCCCTGGATTATGCCACAACAGAGTACAAAGAGCATAAGGGCTGCATCGCGATAGGGAAGATCCCGTAAAGCTGAAATATCGATGTCAAAATCTAAAGAACGGCTGAGTTCAGCGATCGAATTGCTCGATAACATAGCTTTGTAAAAAATATTTGCTTTCCGAATTTGCTCTTCTCGTAAAGTGGTCATATTCTCTCTGTGGAGATGGCTTATAACTTAACGATATCAGCAATCTTAAGAGAGAGCTAGAAAATAATTCTCTTGAAGATTTTTCTTAGAATTCTATATAGCGGAAATGTTCTTAGAACCAGAGACAGGAGACTGTGTAAATGAAAGAAGCTTCAAAACCAAAAAAGCCATCAGCTCTTATGAAACCAGTTCATGTGAGCGATGCACTCGCAGAAATCGTAGGACGAGGCCCAATGCCACGTACAGAGATCACTAAGCGCCTTTGGGATTATATCAAGAAGAATAAACTCCAAGATGCTAAAGCGAAAAGAAACATCAACCCAGATCAAAAGCTTGCTCGCGTGCTCGGTGGGCAACAGCAAATTGATATGTTCCAGCTGACCAAAAAAGTATCAGCTCATATCAAAGCTTAAGTATTTGAAAGTTGTACAAGAGCTGAAGAGAAATCTATTATAGACTCTCTCCAGCTCTTTTTGGTATTGTACGGTCCGAATATAAAGTGAAGACCCACCCTTGGAGAATCAAAGTCAAAATCTGCCAACGCAGTCACAGCAAAAAGAGTCCCAACAAAAATCATGGGAATATGCCTGGGATCTGTGGTGCACACTTTCGATTATTGGCATCTGGCCCCGCTATATTGAGCCAAACCTGATCTTTACCCGCAAAATTGCACTTCCTATCCAAAATCTTCCCAAACGGATGAGCGGATTTTCACTTCTTCACATCTCCGATTTACATTTTTCTGCCAGCACATCCAAAAACTTTTTACAAAAAATCAGTCGCAAGATCGAGCAATTAGCTCCCGATGCTATCGTTTTTACTGGCGATCTTATTTGCTACGGCACTCTTGAAAATCGAGAAGTGCTCGAAGAGTGGTTAAAAACAATTCAAGCACCATTTGGTGTTTTTGCAACTCTTGGCAACCACGACTACGAAAAATATCTTTCCCTCGATGACGATGAACAGTTTGTCATCGAACATGACAAGATCCCTCCCCTATTTCGCGGATTTTCCAGGCTTTTGGGAACCAAAGTCGAACGGCATACAGAACCGGTCAAAGGTCCCATCCAGCCCCTTCAAGAGCTATTAGATATGTATAAAAATGCAGGAATTCGAGTTCTGCATAACAACAACGCGCTTATTGGCTTTGGAATGAACCGGATAAATATCGTCGGCCTTGGCGATATCATGGCGAACCAATGTATTCCAGAAGAGGCCTTTAAGGGCTTATCCCCACAACTGCCAACCATTGTTTTATCCCATAATCCCGACTCCTTCCCTCTTTTAAAACTCTATCCCGGCGACCTCTACCTCTTTGGTCACACTCATGGAGGCCAAGTCAATCTTCCCCTTTTCTGGAAAAAGATCACTCCAATTCGAGATAAATCCCTAAAAAGCGGCCTTCATCAACGAGGTGATAAAACGCTCTTTATTTCTCGAGGACTTGGAACCACCTTTCCATTTCGCTGGTTTGCCCCTCCTCAGATGACCCTCTTCCAATTTGTTCCAAAGCCGACGGTCACTGAAAGGGCATGGAAGCCAATTCCCGAAATTTCAAAAATCGTTTCAGATCGAGCACAATGCCCCACACGCACAAGCAGCGCCTCAAAACATATCGAATGACTATTGCCTACGATGGAACAAGCTTCCACGGATGGCAGACCCAGCCCAACGGCTTGAGTATTCAGCAGCTGATTGAAGAGGCTCTTCTGCGTCTTATCAAAATCCCTGTTCGAATTATTGCAGCAGGAAGAACGGATGCAGGCGTTCACGCTTTAGGCCAAGTGGCCCATTTTCGAACAGATAAGAGCTTGAACACGAAAACTATCTTCAAAGCCTTAAACGGCATTCTGCCTAAAGACATTCGAATATTGGAATTTGCAGAGGCGCACCCGAACTTTCATGCCAACCGGTCAGCAATAAAAAAGATCTACCGCTATTCCATCTGCACAGAATCGTATGTGATGCCCTTTGAACAGCGATATACTCTCCATCTTCACAAAAAAGTAGATATGGACCTTGTTCGACAAGCGGCCAAGCTCTTTATTGGAAAACACGATTTCACCTCATTTGCAAATGTTGGAGGAGGAGCGCCCATTGAGAAAAATCCCTATCGGACGATTTTACGACTCGATGTGATACCGACCCCTTCTGGATTTCAGCTTGAGTTTGAAGGCGATGGGTTCTTCTATAAAATGGTGAGAAACATCACAGGCATGCTGCTTGCTGTTGGAACGGGCAGACGAGAGCTGAAAGATATAAAGAGAGTCTTTCATGCTAAAGATAGAAAGCAGGCAGAGCGGGCCGTTCCAGCCAATGGCTTAACGCTCGTTAAGGTCTTTTATCCCCAAGATCTCATCAACCCTGTCAATGATGATGACTCCTCGGCTCTTCCAGAAAGCTCGGGTAGCTGAATCCTTGTGTCCAACCAAAACTGCTGGAATCTTGGCACTTTGCAGCGCCTCTATTCCACGAACGGCATCTTCAAACCCCAATACTCGTTTAGGATGATGAAACAGCTCCAATGCCTTTAAATAGCCATCGGGATTGGGCTTAGGCAATTTGTAGTCTTCTCTACATACCCAAACAGAAATTGTTTTGAGTATCGGCAGATTAAGAGCAAAATCTTCAATCAATTTTCTTGGCGAGTGAGTCACAATTGCGCGCGGTATATTTCGCTCAGCTAAAACAGTTAAAAGATGTTCAACACCTGGAAGAAGTTTAGCCTTTTCACCCTCAACGATGGCATAAAGCGCTTTTCTTTTTTCTTCATAGAGTACAGCCCAGTTTGGCTCTTGGGCATAAAGCTCTGAAAATTCTGCATAGAGCGTATCGCGAATAAGCGTTCCGCCCTTTTCAGCAATTTGAAAATAGCGATTAAAATCCCAAGGAATTTTCACTCCTCTCTTTGCACACATCTGGGTATATGCTCTAAAGTGGAGCTCTTCGGTATCGACAAGAAGTCCGTCAAAATCAAAAAGTAGAAGGTCGGTTGATGAGAGGATGTCCATGAATTACTTTTTTACAGGAATTGGAGTATCGCTCATTGCCCTTCTGTTTGCAAGTGGATGCACTCAAGAGCAAAAAGAGCCAAAGGCAATCTTTCGTTCAAAAGCGGATGAACGTGTGCCCGCATCCGCTCAAGCTAATAAGGTTTATCCTGTTTATCCTTGGAACGACTCAGACAGTCCCTTGAAGGCAATCACCAAAGAATTTCTTCGCTGCAAAGGATCGTCACTCAATCCACCCTACATTATTTATGAAAATGGAAAAGAGAAGGATCGAATCTGGGATTGCGGCGGCTTTGAGCGCCATGGACTTCCTGTTCGAAATGGCCAGGAGTATATATATCCCGTCCTGCTTGAACTTTTAAACTTTGTGCAGTCCTCTTTGCAAAAGAGAGTGATCGTCACCTCTGGCCATCGCTGTCCAAGCCATGAGCAATATATCGATGAAAAACATAAAACTGCTTCAACCAAACATTTAATTGGAGGAGCCGTCTCCTTCTTCATTGAGGGGTATGAAACCCAAATGGATAAAGTGGTGCAAGAAATCATTCGATACTACGCTTTAAACCCGCTTTTCTCAGGGAAAAAAGAGTACGTGGAGTTTTCGAGAAACCCAACGTCCGACACGCAAACAGCTGCCTGGGCAAATAAAGAGGTATTGGTGAAAGTCTATCTTCCGAATGAGGGAAGGAACTTGGATAACCGCCATCCCTTCCCCTATCTCGACATCCAGGTACGATTTGACAGAGAGCTTAATAAACCTGTCGCCTGCCTCTGGCAAGATGCTCAAACCTATCTTAGGAAGTAGCCCCTACAACTATTTTTGAGCCGCTTTGGATTGTTCCTTGCATGCCAAACAGGCCGCCATCTGCAAAGCAGCTGTTGGTATAAAAATCGACAATCAAAGAGCCATCGGGTCCATTAAAGTTGTTGTTGAAAAGTGATTGGCTAATTCCAAAAGGCATGCTGCTTGTGTCTGGAGAGCTTTGTACCTGCATGCCATAGAGAATGGCGCTATTGATAATTCGACCATAGCTGAAAATATCGAGCCATCCATTAAATTGGGTATGCTCAGCAAAAGACAATTTCAACAAGTTGCCCTGGATTCCATTTTCAAACACACTGTTTGTTGTGTACAAACATATGGGACCGTTTCCTGTACATGTTCCCATAATGTGCGAACGAATAACGACATTTGCAGGCATCATTGAGCCGTTGATGATGCTGAGGTTGCCTGTGATCTTGAAGGCATTGCAGTTATCTTCTGCCATAATGCCTTGTATTGCCTGAGAAATCACTAAAGAGGGGCGCTTGTAGTCGCCATCTTGAGCTGAACTATCTACCTGCCAATAGATACCTCTAGGAGCAGCATTTGATGCAACATCTCCAGAACTTCCAAGCACTGCAGGCCCTAAAACAACAATTGAGACATTGTAGAGGTTCGAAATAGTAATATCTTCGTCATACATGCCTGGCTGCACATAGAGCGTTACAGGATCAAAGGGGTTGCAATCAGATGCTGCTTGATTTAAAGCTGCCTGGATTGATGAAAATGGGGCTATGACCGAGCCAGTACTCTGCATGTTGTTGTTGTACGAGCTATCGATATTGTAGCCAAACCCAGTTGATTGAATGACCGAATCGTTACCAGAGTCGCCCTTCTCTCCTTTATCTCCCTTTTGTCCTCGGAAAAATTGATAGATACGGACATTCGTATTATCCTTATCAAAGTCGAGATTAATATCGGCCGGAAGGCCTTGAGACATCAGTTGGGCAATTCCCAAGAATGCAAGAAGGGATGTTGTTTTAATGGATATTCTTTTCATAGCAGCTCCTTAAAAGAGTTTGTCACCTCCTTTGATGCAGCGCCTGGAAGCATATTTGCAATTATTATTTTATACTTCGTCTCATAGATCTAAATTAAACCTTTCGTGTAGGATCTTTGGTACCATTTCAAATCTTAACATGCCGGTGTGGCGGAATGGTAGACGCGGTAGACTCAAAATCTACTCTGGGCAACCAGGTGCTGGTTCGAGTCCGGCCATCGGCAATTTAGGGGGACTCTTGTCCCCCTTAATATTCCCCCACCAATGGGCCATAGGCCCTCTGGACTCTCTAATACATGTTCTTGAGGAATAATGTGGCAACCCATAAAAATACCGAAAAATTATAGCCGAAATAAGTCATCACTTAAGAAATCTAAGTATCTTTTCGATCACAACATTCCTACTAGCATTGTTGAGGATTTAAAAGTTATGAAAGTCAATGTTCGGTCTCTTAAAAGCTTTGGAAAAGAAAAAAAAGATGACACAGAAGTATTTCAGCTCGCAAGACAAGAAGATAGAGTATTAGTCACGAAAGACAAAGACTTTCTTCAGCATAAATTATTTCCTTTAAAATTAAGCCCTGGAATTATAATTCTCGGCTGCGCCACTCTAACTTTCAAACAAATTGTTTCTCGCCTCTACAACTTGATTAGTCTCTGCGATGTTTTTGAAAAAAGCAAAGTTGTCTTACACGAAGACACCATGGATCTGTACTCTTTGTCGACAGATGGAAGAACCGAAATGAATAGATATCGTTTTCCGAAAAACCAACCCGTGGAAATCTGGGTCGCAGACTAATTAACTTTGCTACATTATAAATCCATCGAATCAGCTTGCAATGAAGCACTTTTATAGCCTTTTCCACCCTTACTCCACTCACTCGCAAAATACGATTCCATCTTTATGAAGGGCTCCAGCTCATAGATCTGACGCATTCTCTCGAAAAATGGTTCGATAATTGTCCGGCCATCCGCATTTGCCCGGACAAAGCTTCGTAAAAGAGCTCTTGTCCGGTTTTATCTATATTTAACTCTTTGTTTTTGTAACCTTTTGTCTTTCTTCAAGATAAATTCAAGCGCCACGTTTAATGTTGTGGTTCGATAACAATCATCCCGAAATCGTAAGAAAGTCCTTGTGCTCGAAGCTGAATGAATTCTGTTTTTAGATTCTGATTTTTCATCGTTACTCCTTTTGCTCACGGACATCTAATCTAGACGTACACCCACATCAATTAATTTCAATACACATTCGTCATTTAGTTTTCCTTTTTTATAACTATAACGTTGCCAATTGAGCCATGCGAGCAATTTTTGTTTATCATCTTTCTTCGTGACGTTTGTACGCCCTTTGATTTGTTTGAATTCACACAATTTAAGATACATATTCTCCCATACCTCATTGAGGGGATCCCAAATAAATCCCAATTTTTCGAGTCGTTCTATATATTCCTGTGAGAGTTGCCCATTTCTATAAGACTGACGTTGTCGGTCTACCCATCTACCCAATTTCATGTTCTCTTGGTATTTTGCTGGTATGTTACAATGTTTATTCTCTTTTTGAAATTTGCATAAAGCATCAAACATCTCTTCCCAAGAATTCGCAAAAGGTTCCCAGTTAAAACCAATCTCAAATAATTTTTCTTTGAGTTTAGGGCAAATGGTTCCATTTCGATAAGAAGTACGCTGCCTTACCATCCAACGTGCAAGTTGTGAAAATTCAGATGTGCTTGGAATATTACAATGTCCATTAGCTCTCTTAAATTCACAAAGAGCCTGAAACATTTCCTCTCTCATTGCATTGTTAGGGTCCCAACAAAATCCCATTTCCTGCAATCTATTAATGCGTTCATCTAGCAGTATTCCTTGCCTAAAATGGTCACGCTGATGTGATACCCATCCTCCAAGTTTTGGGTTTTCTGGAAAATATTGCGGTACATTGCAATGCCCAGAGCTGTTTTTAAACTCAACAAGTTTATTGTACATCTCTTCCCAGGCATCGTTTATGACATTCCAGACAAATCCTAATTGCTCAAGTCTAACAATACGTTCTTGAGATAAAAGCCCTTTTTTATATGCGTTCCTTTGCCGTCCAACCCATCTTGCAAGCTCCAAATTTTTCTCGGACTTTTGTGAAACACTGCAATGGCCATTTTCTGACTTATATTGCAATAATTCCGCAAACATAGCTTCCCATTGGTCATAATATGGATCCCAAACAAAACCTAGATTTATCAGCTTTTCGACACGATCCATTGAAAGCGCCCCTTTCTTATAATCTCTGCGCTGAATACTTACCCAATTCCCCAAACCGCGTACCTTTTCATAATCCTTGGATACGCAACAATGGCCATTTTCATTTTTAAAGTTACACAGTGCTAAAAACATCTCTTCCCAAGCGGTTTTATTTGGATCCCAAACAAAGCCTAATTGAATTAGCTTCTCAAGGCGATCTTTTGATAATTTGTCTTTCCTGAACACATTGCGTTGAACGCTAACCCAAGTAGCCAGTTTTGGTGTCTTTTCATATCCTCTAGGTACATTGCAGTGCCCGTTTGCTTTTTTAAACTTACATAATTCTGAGAACATTTCTTCCCAAACTGAATGAAGAGTATTCCAATTGAAACCAAGCTGGTTGAGTTTGTCAAATCGATACGTAGATAATTTACCTTTACTGTATTGCAGCCGTTGTTTAGAAACCCATGCACCTAGCCTTGGGGATTCTGAATATTCTTTTGGTACATTACAATGCCCATATTCCTTCTTAAACTCGGACAATTCACTATAAATCTCATTCCACAATGCATTTAAAGGATCGAATATAAATCCAATTTCTTCTAAACGACTAGTCCTTTGATTGTCTAAGGTATTTTGTCTGAGCGCTTCTCTTTGATGTGCAACCCACGAACCTAATTGCCTGTTTTTATATTTAGGAGGGACATTACAGTGCCCAATCTCTTGTTTAAATTGAATTAATGCGGCATACATCTTTTCCCAAGCGCTCTCATTTGTATTCCACTCGAATCCGATTCTTTCAAGCTTTTCTCGACGGTGTGAGGCAATTCTACCATCTTTATAGTCAGCGCGTTGCGTGGTTACCCATGTAGCAAGTCGAGGATTCTCATGGTATCCCATTGGGACGTTACAGTGTCCAAGCTTGTCTTCGAATTTACACAACTCCAAAAACATACTTTCCCACGCCGCAATTTTTGTATCCCACACAAACCCTAGTTCTTCTAACCTTTTAATACGCTCCGGCAAACACTTTCCCTCTTTATATTGGTCACGCTGAGTATTGACCCAGGTGGCAAGTTGTGGGTTTGGAAGATATTTTTGCTTTACGTTACAGTGCCCATGTTCTTGCTTAAATTTGCAAAGCTCAAAAAACATCTCTTCCCAAGCTACAATAAGAGGGTTCCAGACAAAGCCAATCTCTTCTAGCTTCTTGATATATTTGGGGGCTAGTTTGTTTTTGCTGTAGTTTTGTCGCTGTTTTTGGACCCACGTACACAGGCGTTCATTTCGAACAGGGGCCATCCAGACGTCTAGATGACCAGTGCTTTGTTTGAACTCGTAGATAGCATTGAACATTTCATGCCATGCTGCATCAAAAAGATTCCAAACAAAACCAATTTTATTAAGTTTTTCAATTTTATCTTTTGATAATTTGTTTTTCTTGAAATATGATCTTTGTATACCAACCCAAGATCCAAGTTTGGGATTTTCTAAAAATTTATCAAGAACATTACAGTGTCCGTGTTTTTCTCTAAACCGCACAAGTTCACCATAGCGCTCATCCCAGCTGGAGCTAAGTTTATCTACAATAATAGTCGTTATAGTTTGGCGCAGAAAGTTTATTTCGAGTTCAGGGCCTATAAACACCAGACGTTCTCTTAATCGACTGTCATCAAATCCTCCTTTTTTGCCGATATCTTCACGCATTTGGTGGATGATTTCGGCTAGGTCTTCATCCTGTTCCAACATGGCTTCTAAAACATCCCAAACCTCTTCAAATTGAGTGCTTTCCAACGCGTTTTCAAGATTTTCATCCTTAGCTGTTTGCAGGTGGATAGGCAATAAGATATAGCCGAATTGTTTGCCGCCTGCTTTACGCATAGCTCTGCCTGCAGCTTGAACAATATCTACTCTGCTTTTCTTAGGAGACATAAACACCACCATATCTACAGCAGGAACGTTTACGCCTTCAGTAAGACACCTCGCATTTGATATAATAGCTTGAGGAGCTTGTTCGAATTCGCGCATGATCATTTCACGTGTACTGGTTGGCATTTCACCATTCACGTGATATGTACTAAAATTATCGATGTAGGCCCCAGCACCCTCCTCAGAGCTAGAAGTGAATGACTTTGCTGAATCAACGGAGCTATGGAAGGTGAATATTTGCTTCACGTTGAACTTCTCAATAGCTGTCTTTAGAGCAAAAATCCGCGCAATCTGATTTGCCTTAATGACATCACCATTAACAATGACCTCTCCTCGCTTTAGTAGATCCCTCGTAATGGTTTCATCCGTCACAATTGAAATGACAATCTTATAGGGGCATATGATCCCCTTAGCAGCAGCAGAAGCAAAGGAAAGCTTGTGAGAAGTTGTTCCATAAATTTCGGGATTATCCATGGAAAAAAGAAGGCGGAGATTCCCTTCTCTATCTTTTTTCTTTATGTCATAATGTCGTGGAGTTGCAGTGAGAAACAAGCGCTTCTGAATAGAAAGATTTTCATTCTTTAAGGCGAATCCAAAAGTCGTCCCATCTCTTCCAGTTGTTTTATGAGCCTCATCGAATATTCCCAAATCAAATGAATATCCATTGGGTAACCCCTGAGCAAGGACTTTTGAAGAATGGTATGTGGAAAAAATTATTTTGCGCTGGGTCGTCTTGTTTTGAAGGAATGAGTGAATGTCCTCGCTTGATGTCGTCACTGGAAAATCTAGATCTGTTTGATGCAGTACAATTTCATCAATTCCCTTGGCCACACTTTTATCTGAACATACACAAAGAAATGAATAATCTTGCCAAATCGTCTCCTTCATCCACTCGTGTAACATTTGTCTTATCAAAGAAAGGGAGGGAACTAAGACGACGATAGCGTTAACATTCATTCTCTCTGCTAACCAAAGAGAAAGCAGCGTTTTTCCTGTTCCACAGGCCATAACGGCTGTCGTTCTATCTCTAACATTTAATGCAGATAGAATACTTGCTAGAGCTTCATTCTGGTGAGGTTTAGGATCTTTTCGTTTAAATAAAAAAGCACCACTTTTAAGCCACTTTTCAATACACTGAAAATCATTCTCATTGAGTGCATCAAGATCATTTCCTTTTATCGCATAAAAATCTGTGCGATCTTGCATTAAGGCAGGAAGATCATATGAGTTTGTGAAAAGGATGCGCTTATGAACACGGTCGCTCATCCCCATAAAAGTAGCAAGTTCTTCCCAAGTCAAATTTGTGCGGTTAGAGCGAAATTTAACTTGATATGCATGATAATGATCTTCCTTTGTACGGATAATCCCATCAATCCCCATGTCCTTTTTAAAAAGCCCCAAAGTATCACGTAGGCTTATTGGGACTGCTTTGTCCGGCCATACTTCGACAGCTTGTGTTATTTTTTGGGTTACAAAATACGCTTCAGCAAAAGCTTCAAACGCGTCGCCACGTTCATGTTCAGACAATTTCGAAATTCTGTTTTCCAGCTGTTTAAAACTACAAAGACCGCTGAAAAGCCCTGAATCAACAAATTTTTTTGTTTTTAAGTGTTTTGGCTTCATATATGTTTTATTTCTGATAATTCAAAATTGAGCAAATTCTAGAGATAATTTTTTCTCGCAATTCATTTGTAATATCAAACGCATCCTGAATCTTTTCAAGATGCCCAAATTCTTCAGCCAGACTTGCTTCTACGTTGGCATCTTCTAATATTGGTGCATACGTAATGAGAGCTGTTTCTAATTTTGCCTTTGCTTGACGAAAGGTATTACGGGCTGTTTGCTCATAATGAGAAGCAAACATTTTTGGATTGTTTTTATCCAAATTCGGAGAATGATTTAACATTCCTGCCGCTTTTTCACTACCTAAGAAATTGTAGAAAAAACCATCAAAAGATTGTTTAATGGCTTTACGTGCAGCCCGCTTTTCTGTTTCTCCGTATTTCGAAGGGGCAATGATCATACTCCCGTTTCCAGTGTTTGTATAAACCTTATTACCATTGCCTTTGATAGCAACAGCAGCAGCGTCTTTAGCTCCTCCAGGAGCTTGAGCAATCAAGACATCCCCGTTTTTCGTTTTAGCAATAGCTTTTCCTCTGTTCCGAATAACCTTAACAGTAAGAGGTAGCGCTAAAGTCAAAGCTGCTCCCAAACTGAGTGTTAGTGTTATAGTCCAATCCATTCTCTCTCCGAATTTTTTAAGGGTTATACAGTCTTGCTCTGGCGCTCTGGATGTTACATTTACAACTTCGGGGAAGTTTATATTTTTAGAATATTTAAGTAAACGCAAAACTGAAAATTGACTTGGGTAAAATTAAAGTGCTCCCCCTTAACCCCACCCAGAAGAGGTTCTATATATCTAAAGGAGGGTAAGCAAAGAGGAGAAGGAGGAATTCTTCAAGGATTAGCGCCCTTTGATATCTTTTTGGCCCCTTGCTAAACATTAAGAGGGCAGCGACCTCATCCTTCTCAAGGGTTCTAGCTCATAGATCTTGCGCATTCCCTCTACAAATTGGTTCGATGCTTGTCCGGACATCGGCAAATCTCAACCCGAATAGTTCTCTTAAGAGCTATTCTAGTTTTTTTACGCTATATTATTTTCAATTCAGTTATATACACATTACGACTCAAGAGTTGGAATAACATATGGCACATCCCATCTGTTTTTTGCCGGAACATGATCCATTAGAATCGCTTCCCACCCCATTTTCTGCTTGGGAAGAAACGGCCAAAAACTTGCCAAAACTTCTTGTGGCATCTCAATTTCAAAAGAAATTAGAAGAACTCCCCTTATTCCCAATTGATAAGCTTCAAACCGCTGCAGAGTATGAAAGAGCCATGCAGATTTTATCCTATTTTGGCCATGCCTATGTGTGGGGGCAAAAAAATGTTCCTGAATCAATCCCTGAGGTGTTGGCAAAGCCATGGTATATAGTCGCCAAACATCTTGGCCGCCCCCCTGTGCTCTCTTATGCTTCATATGCACTTACGAACTGGAAAAGGATCGACAGAGCAGGACCAATAGATCTTGGCAATATCGTACTTATCCAGAACTTTCTAGGAGGCATTGACGAAGAGTGGTTTATCTTGGTGCATATAGCTATTGAATCAAAAGCCAGTCCCGCCCTTGTTGGATGTGTTGAAGCAATAAGCGCTGTTCAAAATAAAGACCATCAGTCATTACTGCAAGCGCTTCAAAAGATAAAAGGCTCACTTGAAGCTGTATGCACGACATTAAAGCGCATGCCTGAGCATTGCGATCCATATATATACTACAACAGAGTGCGTCCCTATATTCATGGCTGGAAAGATCATCCTCTGATTCCAAAAGGCCTTATTTACAAGGGGGTTCAAGCGTATAGCGAAAAACCCCAACAGTTCCGAGGAGAGACCGGTGCGCAAAGCTCAATCATCCCGACCCTTGATGGTTTGCTCGGTATTAAGCACTCCCAAAACGAACTGTATCATTACTTGCAAGAGATGCGGGAATATATGCCGCCAAAAGATCGAGAATTTGTTTCCTATGTAGAAAACACTTCCTTAGTCAGGCCTTTTGTACAAGCCAATCCGAAATTCCACGAGATCTACAACGAATGTATTTCCCTCGTCAACAGGTTTAGACAAACTCATTTAAGTTTTGCAGCGGCCTACGTTCACAAACAGCATCAGGATAGTGCTAATAACCCAACAGCTGTTGGAACAGGCGGCACCCCATTCATGGAGTACCTCAAAAAACATAAAGAGGAAACTGAATCGTTCTTGTTGTAAAAGTTCTAAAACCGAATATGATCATTTAAGCTCTGCACGAGCAATATGCGTCTCGAGCATATCGAGTTCATTTTCGAGGTGATTTAAAAGTTTGTCATCGATTTGCTGCAGTTTCCAGATTTCAATAAGCTTCAACCGTTGAAAATGGATGATTTTTCGTCTCGCTAACTCAATGTTTGATGCATTCTGCTCTGCTTCATGCGCGAGCTCTAAAACTTTATGCTGCGTATGGAAATAACTTTTAAGGAATTGATATTCCTCTTGATCGATAATTTTTGAATCGAGAAGAAACCCAATTTTCTCTTCCGCATTATGAGCAAGTTGATCTCTGACATCCTTCTCATTATTCTCTCTATCGATGTGGTGTACCTTTAACCAGCGGATCAGCGCGGGAAGAGTAAGCCCAGGAATTACCAGAGTGATTAAGATCACGACAAACGTAATAAAGACTACTTCATTTCGTCCCTCCAGCGGCACCCCATTAGGTAGTGTAAATGGCAAAGCAAGTGCGACCGCAAGAGAAACAATGCCTCTCATTCCTGCCCATCCCATAATAGCGGTTTCTTGAAGTATTTGGGGACAGATATGGGATGAATTGCGATGATGGAGGGCACGGAGATAAGCAAAAGCCCCTCTTCCATAAACCCAAATCAGACGAACGACAACCATAGCAAAAGCAATTAGAAAGGCGTATCCCGAGTAGGTAAT
The DNA here is from genome assembly GCA_013285825.1 of Bacteroidota bacterium. GTDB lineage: Bacteria > Chlamydiota > Chlamydiia > Chlamydiales > FEN-1388 > JABDGV01. The sequence goes on along the minus strand of JABDGV010000004.1, from coordinate 126,017 downwards.
AATCTGATCTGTGCTCATTTTCCCAGCTATCGTTCTGACCTGCAATCCAATCAAAATGAAAACCAAGCAATTTAAAAGAATAATCAATACATCCCAGACAGCATATCCTAAAACGCGTCTAAGGGACGAAGAGTGATTGTGAAGGATGCGGGAGCCAATCAACCCATTGACAACAACCGCAAGTACTCCAGAAACACCTAGAAGGTCTGCCAAAATGTAGGTGACATAAGGGATTGTAAATGAAAAAACAACTCCCAATACCGGCTCGAGATAACGTCTTGAAAACAGTTGAAATAGAAGTCCGAGGATAAATCCAATGAGTACACCGCCAAGTACGACATAGAAAAACTCACCTGTCCCACCACTTAAAGAGAATGATCCTGTCATGAGAGCAACTAAAGTTATCTTATATAAGACAATTGCAGAGGCATCGTTGATGAGACTTTCCCCTTCCAAAAGCGTTATCAATCGTGAATTGATAGAAAATCGTTTTAGGATTGATGTCACAGCAACAGCATCAGGAGGCGATATGATGGCGCCAAAAGCAAATGCAAGAGGCCATGAAAATTGTGGGAATAGCCATTTGAAAATTATGCCCACAACAAGGGTAGTTAAAGCTACCAATCCTAAAGCGAGAGAAAAAATATTCTTCCAATTCCTCTGAAACTCACGAAACGAAATGGCGAACGATGAATAGTAAAGAATGGGAGGAAGAAAAATCATAAGGACTAAATTAGGATTAAAATAAATATTATTAATGGCCGGAGTAAAGCTTAAAGCTGCCCCGCCTAGAATGAGGATAATGGGATAGGGCACATTGATCTTTTGTGCAACGCCCACTAAAAGGACGGCCGATAGCAACAAAAAGAAGATGATTTCTAGATTTTCCATAATTCATACTTATAAGCATGTATGATTCATTGCAATATGGTTTGTCGAATTGCGATACCTGCTGTTTTAAACCAAAGTGTTCTTGACCAAAGCGTTCTTGACCAAAGCGTTCGTACTCTTCTCATATCTATCTGCCATCTCTTGAGAAAAGCCGTAAGGACGTTCGATATCTTCTGAACGCGGCATAAAGTACTCTTTTTCCTGAATCTCCTTACCATCGATTTTCATCGCTTGCCGCCCGAAATGTTGCCAAAATGAAGCCATATCAGGATATCTCCAGTCCGTATAACAAAGAGTTTGGCCAAAACGGTCCGGATCAAAACTATAGTTTGTAACCTCGCCTAAGGCTTTCAAATCATCCTGATCCACCAGCCGATCTAAACGTTGTGTATTGGTCTCTTTTGACAATTCCAAAACATCCCCAAATACCCTATTAATTCTCTTTTCTGAGGTAATTACTTGAAGTTTGAGGGGATGTGTCCATTCGGCCTGTAATTTAGAAAGTTTGTCATAAACGGACTGAGTCATGAACGGAATAACAACGTACACAGTCGTCGCCTCTTTTTTACGGCTGGCTTTGATTTGATCATGAATTTCTTTTAAATTATCGATTAATTGCCTCCCTGAATAGGCACAATCGTCAAAAATGACGAGATTATTTTCATCTCGAGGTAAATTGAAGCTTTGACCAGGAGTAATGACATCGATCGTACCTTGCAAATCATTCAGTGTAAAATCTGATGCAGGAAGGCGGTCAAGATACTTTAATGATAGCCCTGCCACCCATTGCTGGCTTTTTCCAGCCACATATCCCACAGAGTAGGGTGTCTCTTTAATACGTTTGTTCAATTGATCGACACAACTTTTCAGCCCCTTTTCCAGATCACCCAATGTTAAATGCTGAATTTTATCGACTATTTTTTGCGCCATTGCTTTATTGCGGGGATTTTGCTGTTTCTCGACATATCGAGCTGCATTTTGTCCATATACCGGATAACTTTTCTTTGGCACTGGCGGAGTGGCCCAAAGTCCCATATTCTTATGGTCAAGATAGGCCTGAATTTCTCTTAGCTTTTCAGGATCATGGTTTGGAAAATCGGTTATAGAACCTCTTGGACCTCTAAACAACTGGCGCCGTTCGGTGAGGTTGGAGGGCAACTCTTTAAGCAAAGGCTTCTGCTCCTTATGCTTTGGTTCTTTTACCTCTATTTTTTCCTCTGGTACTTTCTTCGTAGCAATTTGAGGAATTGGCGGAGTTGGATTGCGAAGTATTGGACTTACACGGCCGCTTATTTTTTCATCAACCTCTGATAGCTCATGCTTATTATGTACCACTCGTCCGATCAAAGGCCCTGCGAGAAAAAACACGCCGACTGTCACAGCGGTTAAGACTATTGATAGAATACAATCAAGGATTTTCCGCTCTTTTGAACGCTTGTCTTCATATCCTTCAATTTTAAAACCAAAACCACTTCCTAGTAAAAAGGCGCGATTGTCAGAAATTTTCATAGACAAAGACCCAATCTACCTAAAAATAATTGTACACTCTTTTTTATTATAAATGCCTACAAGTCATGGAGAATCAAAAACCGAATAACTCTTTAGAGCTATTCGGTTTTTTTGTAGCAAGAAGTGTCAGAGATGACACCACTATTTTTAATGGTGATGGTGATGTTTATTAGGCTGGACCAGGACAATGCTTATGAGAGTAACAATATTGGGTCCAACTCCTGGGTTTGGTGAAACATCAAGTATCGCAATGTATTTGATAGGAGTTTGTTTTTTCTTAATAGACCCATCGCTTACAGGGAGAGTCAAGATTTCATACTTTACGGTTCCTAAGACATTAATCTGTTTCGTAATCCTCTTGATATCCACAATAAATTCAGTAACAGGAATTATATTTTCAAAGCTTGGGTTCGTGCCTATTCCTGAGGTGATGGCCTCATATTCCAATAAGCTTTCCGTTAAAGCCGATGTAGCGGCATACGCAGATTGTACCATAGAAACGCAGGCAATGAGACAGATAATAAATTTTTTCATTTTATCTCCTTTAAATTAACCAACGATTTTTGGTGTACCTGCCACTGCTGATTCCCCGCAATGCTTTTGAATCGAGCTTCATAAACGACTGTGGAATTAACCAAAAATATGTTATCTAAATTTTTCAATTTCACGAGGAGCCTCTATGTTCAAAAAAATGTTATTCACAACCTTGTTAACATTACATTCCTTGAATTGCTATGGTCAATGCCCTCCCTGCGCTAATCAAACGGACAATATATCGATTCCGATCATCGATGATTCTCTTCCCTACCAAGTATCTGTAGAGCAAGCTGATTTCCGCTTGCCTGCGGGCCTCCAATCCTATGCATTTGCTGTCTATAAAGATGAGTGGCTCTTTATTGCTGGACGAACCAACGGCCTTCACAATGTGAACAGCACCACCGAACTGCCCAACTCCTTTCCCATCGAGAATCAAAACAGTGTTGTTTATGTGATTAATCCGAAAAAGAAGAAACATTATAGCCGATCTCTTCATGATCACTCTTCCCACCTGAGCCAAAAACATATCGATCTTCTTTCCGTGACGAACTCATTCTATAGCCAGACAAACGACAAAAAAACCCTTTATATCGTCGGAGGATATGGGGTCGACTCGGCCACTGGAGCACTGGGAACGAAAGCGGCATTAACTGCCATCGATGTTCCAAAGATGATTGATTGGGTAAAGAAAAAGCCGCATTCAGGTTCTGCATCGGAGTGCTGCCGATTTGCATTTGATCCCATTCTGCAAGTGACCGGTGGAAAGATGCTGAAAGGGGATAAGCCTGGCACCTATCTGCTTGCCCTGGGCCAAAACTTTTCCGGCTACTATACAACTTCCTCCAACGGTGTTTATACGATGCAAATACGCCGAATCAAGATCATCGACAATGGCGATAAACTGCATGTAAAATCGTATAAACAGCCAGACCCCCTTCCAAACTATCGAAGACGCGATTTGAATGTTGTGCCGGTAATTAAAAAGGAAAAAGACTCGTACAAAAAGTCTTATGTGGCCTTATCGGGTGTATTTACACCTGGAAATGAAGCGAACCCCGGTGCATGGACTGTTCCGATCGAAATTGATAGAGATGGCTCTTCGCATATGTTAGATCCAAATGACCCGCAAACGCTTGCACAAGCAATGAATAATTATGATTGCGCAAACACGGGTCTTTATTCAAAAGAGAGAGAAAGTATGTATACTCTCCTTTTTGGCGGCATTAGCGCATCGATTTTCAGCGACGGCGATTGCGAAACCAATTGCCAGGCGCTCATTCCTGCCCCAGGAACTGTCTTTACAACCTGCTGTAATTTGCCATTCACCAATAATATCACGACCATAAGGATCGATAAACATGGGATCTATCAGCAGTACCTCATGAGTGCGACCTTTCCAACCATTCCTGTCCCCAATCCCGCTTCACTATTTTGCAGCGCTGATCCCTTTGATCCAGATGCTCCAAGAATCTATTACTTTGGCGCTGAGGCTGTTTTCATCCCCAACCCCAAGCTGCATACCTATTCCAATGGTGTCATAGCCTTTGATAAGCTAAAACATCATCGCACTTTATTGGGTTATATTGTTGGTGGGATCGCAAGTACGATTACCGATACGAATTGTGTCACTGACACTATTGCCTCACATCACATTTTTAAGGTCTATATTTCTCCAAAAAAGAGCTAGAAATAGAGTTCTAAAACCGAATAGTTCGTACGAGCTATTCGGTTTTTTTCTTTCGGTTATATTTTTGTTTTAATTTTATTGTAAATGTATTATATTTTTTAGATATCTATTATTTTACATTATTAAATTACATGAATTTATTCCGTTATTTATTAGTTTCGGTTGTTTTATTTAATTTTTGTTTGACGATTGAAGGAACCGTAGCTTCCAGTCGTGATTCAATTGTCTATACCCAGCAAGAGTCTCTTCAGGAGATCATCTCGTATGCTAGAGAATATCGTAAAGACACAACTCTGCCATCTCAGCTAGAAGAATTACGGCAGAAAAATATACTCGAGCAGGTCTTTGCACATCTTAAACAATACAATACCTACAACTCTCTTGAAGAGGCTGTACATGGATTTTTAGCTGATGAGCTGCCCTTAAACGCTCAATATTCCGTTGTCAACGCAAGTATAGCAGGTGTCGGCGGAAAATCTCATGATCCAGTCTTTCTGGTAAAAGACTCGACAGGCCTTTTATGCTATGTCGTAAAAGCATTTAAGAATCCAAAAGAGTTATCGAGCAAGTTTCTTCCTGAGATTTCCGCTCTCGATTTTATTGAACAGCTTCCGATGCCCGGAGTTGCCTCCATCAAGCCAATTGCATTTGCCATCTATAGCAATCAACATGAGGAGTGGGGATTATTATTGGAGAGTGCGGCTAAAGGCCAGCGCACCGATCAATTCGTATATCAATTAGGCGCTCTTGCTCAAGGCTCAAAAGAGCGCGAAGCTTGCCTGAAGGTTTGCCAAGGGGTCTTTCAAAGAATTGCTGAAAGCTTCGCCAAATTACATGCAAGAAAATCAGCACAGCCATCTACTATTACGGCAACAAATTTTACGAAATATGAGAACTATGTTTCTACTATACTTCAGAGCTCTTTCATTATCCAAGAATTAGAAAAGCACATCTCTAGGGATGATTTTCTTAAGTATGTTGAAAAAATCAAAGCTGAAACCCTACATGTCCCACTATTTTATTCCTATTTGCACGGCGATGCCCATTTAGGGAACATGTTTTATGACCCGAACGAGGATGTCTTTTATTTCATAGATATTGGCAAGCTGCACCAATCTGTAAGCATTACAGGGGAGCCTTTGCTGGATGGTACGGTCGATTTAGTGTATATCGATGAAAATCTTCGCAGCAGAGCGCTAGGGCTATTGAGTGAAAAAGAGGTGGAAGCGTTGCTAAAATCCTTTTATGAAACCTATGAAAAATGTTCCGGCCAGAAGCTTGATCAACAGGTCGTTTTATTTCATAGGACATACAAAAAATTAAGCAGGCTCATCTCGTATTCGAAGTATATTGATGAAAAGGACCCCATCAAGCGATCCACTGATAAAGCTATCTTTGAGGATGCTGTAGAGTATTTTGCAAAAGTAGTGTAAATGCGGCACGTAAAGCAATTATCAGCTCAATCGCATCTTCAATAACCTATAAATTTTTATTTTAATTTTATTGTAAAAGTGTTATAATATTATTATATTAAATATATTATATTTATGACTTTATTCGGTTTTTTATTATCTTCAGTTCTTTTATTTAATTTCTGTCTGTCGATTGAAGGGGCCGCAGCTTCTAGTCGTGATTCAATTGTTTCTATCCAGCAAGAGTCTCTTCAGGAAATCATTTCGTATGCAAGAGAATATCGAAGGGATACAACGCTGCCCTCTCAGGAAGAAGAATTAAGACAAAAAAATATTCTGGAGCAAATCTTTACTCGTCTTAAAAAATACAACAGCTACAGCTCTCTTGAAAATGGTGTACGCGGATTTTTAGCAGATGAGCTCTCCTTAAACGAATATGATTATTCCATTGTCGACGCAAACTTGACAGCTGTCGGCGGCAAATCCCAAGATACCGTCTTTCTAGTAAAAGACTCGGCCCGCCATGTATGCTATGTCGTGAAAGCTTTTAGGAGCCCAAAAGACTTAACGAGCATGTTTATTCAAGAGATTTCCGCACTCGATCTTATTGAACAGCTTTCGCTGCCCGGAGTTGTCCCCATCAAGCCAATTGCATTTGCCAGTTATAGCAATCAAGATGAGGAATGGGGATTATTATTGGAGACGGCTGCTAAGGGAGAGCGGATCGATCAATTCATTTATCAATTAGGCTCTCTTGAGCCAGGCTCAAAAGAGCGCATGACCTTCTTGAAGACTTGCCAAGGGGTCTTTCAAAGAATGGCTGAAAGCTTCGCTAAACTACATGACAGAAAATCGTTGCAGTCATATTCCATTCCTGAAATAGCGCTTACGAGATATCAAAAAAGTATTCCCACTATACTTGAGAGCTCCTTCATTATCGGTGAATTAGAAAAGCACTTCTCCAGCGATGATTTTCTCCAATATGTTGAAAAAATAAAAGCTGAAGCAGTAACTGTCCCTCTATTTTATTCCTATTGGCATGGCGATGCCCACTTAGGAAACATGTTTTATGATCAAATCAATAATGCCTTTTATTTCATTGATGTTGCCAATCTGCATCATGCTGTAAGCATGAAAGAGGAGCCTTTGCTGGATGGCACGGCCGATCTAGTGGAAATCGATGAAAGTCTTCGCGCCCGAGCGATAGGGCAATTGAGTGAAAATGAAGTGGAAGCGTTGCTGAAATCCTTTTATGAAACCTATGAAAAATGTTCCGGCCAGAAGATTGATCAACAGATCCTTTTATTTCATAGGACATACAAAAAATTAAGCAGGCTGGAAACGTATTCAAAGTATATTGATGAGAAGGATCCTAAAAAACGATCTTCAGATAAAGCTATCTTTGATGACGCTGTAGAGTATTTTGCAAATCAAATTGCAATAAAAAAGTAATTTCTAAAACCGATTAGTTCCTTCAATCAGTTTAAGCATCAAAAATCAGCGGCTTAAACGGGACTAATAGTATAGTTCTCTGCAACAAACATCTCATTAAAGTAGTCCTTCATGACCACTTTCACTTGTCTATTAGAAGAATCTTTATTAAAGCAGTTATGGATGGCCTTTTCTATCTTCTCTTGAGTATCAGATTGCTCCCACTCTTGGTTAAGTTGTAAAGAAACAGTGGCAAGATTAAATACCTCTTCAAAAGTAACATCACTAAAGTCATCAGTAAAAAATGCTGTAGATCCTATCCTGAACATTTTGGCAAAAACCTCACGGGACTTGCCATTGTTTTTAGCCAGCTTCGTCTCCTCTTGAATCTCAGAACAGGGCTTGGACGCGGTCTGATACACACCATTTACCTTCTGGCTCTCATCTTTATTATGGTAATACCCATAGGCACCTAATATAACCATAATTTTATTCCTTTTTTGAGCATTATTCGTTAATTAGAAAATCTAAATAAACCGGAACTAAGTGGCTTAAAGACCGCCTAAATCATCGTTGTTCCCGTACATCTGATACAAGTAGTTATGCATGACCACTTTCGCTTTTCTATTAGGAGAATCCTCTTCAAAGCACTTATGAACGGCTTTTTCTATCTGCTCCTGAGTATCATCCGCTTTCCACACTTTGTTAAGGTGTAACGTAACAGTGACAAGATCAAAGACCTGTGCAAAAGTAACATCACTAAATTCATCCGTATCAAATGCTGTAGATCCAATCCTGAACACTTTTGCAAAAACCTCATGAGCCTTACCACTGTTTTTAGCAAGCTTCGTCACTTCTTGAATCTCTGAACAGAGCTTGGACGTTGTCAAATAAACATCGCCTTTCTTATGGCTCTCTTCTTTGTTGTGGTAATGCACATAGGATTGTGTTTCGATCATAATTTTATTCCTCTTTTACTATTTTTTTATGAACTGTAAAATCCCAATACAAAAAAAGCAAAACAAAAGCTAAGCATTCACCCAATGAAAACCTGCTTTTTATAGACAGCTTAAGATCCCTCCACCACCCCCATTTTCATTGCAATTTATTTCTTTATATTTAATACTTAATTAAATAAAACAAAATTGTAACAAACCATGATTTCTAATTTAATTAAAACCGTTCTTATATTGTCTCTTTATTGCTTCTATTTAGAAGGAAACGAAAACACGATTTCAAAAAAAGGTACGTACGACTTCGGAGGCGTGCGTGAATTCTACACAGCAGGTCGAAAGGCGTATCCTAATGAAGCATTTGAACATCTAAAAACATATGCACAAGAAGATGCAAATGTTCTTGACCTTGGCGCAGGCACAGGAATTTCGACGAGGCAATTATATGATCACGGCTTTAAACATCTCATTGGTTGTGATAAAGATTCCTTGATGATTAAAGAAGCAATTCTTGCCGGCGGAAAACAGTATTCAATCCCCTATATTCAAGGAAATATAGAATCAGGACTTACCTTTCCCACGGAAACATTTGATCTCATCACAGCTTTTACCTGTTTCCATTATTTTCAAACAGACGTCGCCATGGAAGAAATCAAACGCATTTTAAAGCCTAATGGATTGCTCTTTACCATTTTGAAAGAGAGCAAAAAGGATAAACCAACCTTTCGAGATCAAGTAAAACAAATCGCCGATAAAGTAATGGGCAAGCCTATCCCTAAGGTAAATGATGGCTTAGAATCTCCCATTGTACTGCTTAAAAAACATCACTTTGAGATTCTTGAAAACATTTCTATTCCTTTTACCGAATACTATACCGTTGAAGAAGCGATCCTTGAAACGCAGTCACGAGGCTGGTGGACGACTATCAAAGATGATCCCAAAAAGGATCAGATCCTAAGTGAAATTATCAAGTTCTTACAATCAATAGCCAATGATCAAGGGTTAATTACCTATGAAGGCGTCGCGCCTATGATTATTGCAAGAAAACAAGAACCGTAGCGCTGTAAAGCAGCAACATGAACTTTCAACCTTTCCACAAGGGAATTCCAGAGCAGCATGTTTCCACTAATATTATTCATTTTTAATCAAAAAATGGATAAACTTTTGCATATGATTTTAATTTTAGCATGTGTACTTATTATGAAATTAAGTGAGATAGATAATAGCACTCCTGTTAATGGAGTTGGCATACATCAGTTAATTCCAACCGAATCGACGACAGTAGAAAAAACAGTCGATGAATATGAAATTAATTTGACGTCCATTAAACCGAATTTTGCCACAACTCAAGAGCAAGATGACTTCATTAATAAAACTCTTCGCAACGAGCCCTACTCTTCTGAAACTCAACGCACAGAATTCATCAAGCCTGAGTACGATGATAAAAATCGCTTAGCTTGCAAAATTTTTCCCTACGACGGCAAACCTATCAAAAGTACAAATGTTCCCTACCTCAATGGAAGCCTTGTCAAAACAACGGTTTCGCCTCACACATTCATAGCGACACAAGCGCCAAAGGAGAATACGGTTTCGGACCATTTTCAACTCATGCTCGACTTCGATTCAAATTTTCTGATCACTCTTGTGATGCCAAAAGAGCCAAAGAAGAGACCAAATATAGACGAGATTGAATTTCTTGATCGATGCGTGCCCTATTGGGAAAAGAAAGAAGATTTGAAAGATGGGTATCAGCTCCTCCCTGGAAAAACTATTCAAACAATATCTTTTGAAGGAACGAATCAGGCAATTACGCTCCGCGAGCTAAAAATTCAAAATAAAAATGGCTCTGAAAGCAAAACCATTTATCAATACCATTATGAAAATTGGCCTGATCTAGGAGTTCCCAATCTGAAGGTATTTAAGGAATTCCTTAATTTAGTTTACCAAAAGATGCGAAAAAGCCCTTCTCAAAGCCCTGTTTTTGCCCACTGTCATGCTGGAAGCGGACGTACAGGGATATTTGTCGCTTGCTGCTTTCTCATGGATCATATCCTAGCTGAGCTGAAAGCAGGAAAGAGCTTACATGAAATCAAAGTGAATGTTGCAAAACTTGTCTTCGAAATGAGACTCTGCCGCACCATGATGCATCATACAACCCAAGTCCATTTCATCTATGAATGGCTTGAAGATTTGGTAAAGGACAGAGAGTGGATGCCAGTAACTAAAAATGTTGTAGAACCTGTTGCAAAAAGAACAAGACTACATCAGGGCGAACTTCCTCGTGTAGATTATAGAATATTTTATGCCTCAAGAAATCGCGCAGGGCCATCTGCTCGAATAGAGCCAATTAACTAAGTACTGGGATTCCAATAATATGAAAAAATTTAAAATCTTGCTCTTATGCGCGGTATTAGGATTTACAATCCCTCAAAGCCAAATTTTGGCTACATCTATAACAGCCAACATCGACAGTATTTCATCGGATATCCGAAACTTAAATCAAATGCTGCATCCCCTCTTAACAGAAGAGAATCCGCAGATTATAGAACAATTTGAGACCATGACCAGAGAGTGGCAAGAGTACTACCTGGAAAAAAGAGCCTTCGATATTCAATTGCTCATTAAAGCGACGAAGCTCCTCATTGCTGGAGAAGCCGAACGAATCACTAAGAATGAGGATTCATCGTTAGTACATGTTCTCAGGATTACGCATATTCTCTGGTCCAACAAGGTACGCAGCGTCAATATTTTAGCAGCAGCACTCCTAGATCATATTGATGAGGTCGGAGTATCAGAAAATGAGCTGCAGGATTCATTTGGACCAAGAATTTACTACACACTCTACAATGAGGAGCATCCTCCAACACAAACGGAAGAAGAGCACAGAAATGTGCATATACAAGTCGCACCCCTTCAAACGATTAATGCACAGATGATACAGCTTGCTCATCGGATAGAGTATTTTCAATACAAACTCAATCTCGATCAAATTTCAGAGGAAGAGCTACTCGTTCAGCTTAAATGGAGCAGATCGCTCCTGCATGCTCTCCACGGAGCCAATGAGAACTTGGAAAACGCCTTGCAAGAAGAAATCGACAGGCTCACCTCTACCCTTTTGGCATAATAAACTTCGGCGGCGAATAATCCCTTATCTGCACTTTTATGCGTTGATACGCCTTTTCAGAGGCGTGATTATGCCACATATAAGCAACGCTATTCCAATCAGAGCCATATTCACGAGTCAGGATTGCTTGAGGATCATGCGGAACGGGAATTGGCATTGGTCCGAAAGGCAAAAACAGCTGCGGCATCAAGAGTTCATGAGGATATAACCACCACCCTTTATAGAGACCGCAGGCAGGATATAAATCAATTAGGGGGTAGTTGTGCGATACGATACGAATTTTTCCCTGTAGCTCATTTACTACAAAGACATCTAGGAAAGGGTACTTCCATGGGTAGAGTGAACCATCCTCTTTATAAATGGGATTGCCATCTTTGGTAAATATTTTATAGAAATAATTGCCGTACACATAGAGCTGGAGCCCTATCTTATTTAAATCTTTAGCCAAATTCTCAAACCGTTGTACTTCTTCGACGCGAATGATGATATCCAAATCGTCATCCCAAGGAACCATCCCTTGGTGGCGCACAGCGCCAAGGAGCGTTCCTGAAATGGCCCAAAAGGGAACTTTTTGGCGGTCAAGAATAGTCGACACCTTTTTGAGAAGGCTATAAAACAAGCCTCGATCTTCTGGGCTTATTTTTTTTAGATCGGCATCAGTAACCGGCACAGTACAAATTTTGTCCTGTACTGTTTTCAAAGCGGCTTCAAACTCTTCATGTAGGCAGATATAATCGTAGAAGACCCTTGAAGCCAGTTGTGCAAGATTCTCTACGGGAGAGTCTAAAATAATTTGATGCGTCCCATCTTCTGCATCTAGAGCTAGAATCTGAGATTCCATTTCCTTCTCTGATCCGCTAATCACGCAGGCGTCTATGTTTTGAGCAAGTTCAAAAGCAGAAAAAGCACATTCTGTATCTAAAGCAATCAACAAGCGAGGTGTGAGGCTATTTAGTGGGAGTGCAACTAAAATAAAAAGGGAGCAAAGGGCTTTCAAAAAATATCCCGACTATAATTTCGTACAAGCAACCGTAGTTGATTATAGCTCTAAGTAGCAAGAGCAGTCTTAAGCCACAGATTTATACGCTGTTAATATGCTTGTGGCAGAGGCATTGGAAGCTGCTTGCTGATTGGGATCAAAGTTCCACAAGAAGGTACTGTACCCTTGCTGCGCTGCCCAAGCTGCAAAAGCAGTAGGGCTGTAGGTCCCTGCAGCAGGATCCATGCCCACTGATATTTGAGAGGGGCCTAAGTTGTAGGCGCTCTTAAGCCAGGTAGCCCAGCCTGTAACCCAGCCCTGTTCATCTGAAAGCGAGTTGAAATAGGCCATGATGTTTACTCTATCGACACCGCTTGTAGGCTGATGGGTCGTAGGATTGGTATAGATCGCCGCGTTCATAATATTTTGAACGATTCCCTGCCATGGAAAGTTGGGACCAAAGCCGGCATTGGTATCAAGGCTTGTCTGAAAATTGGGATTGATAGTCTTAAAATCTTTAATCAAGGTACCAACAAGCGCTTGTTGAGTAGGATTGGTGGTCGGAGATGTAAATTCCTCGCAGTCAAAATCGACGCCGCTTATTCCATTACTTGTGCAGAAAGTTGCCAAAGCATTTGCAAAGCCTTGAACATTACTGTTTGTAAGCACATCCCACGTATTATCGTACGATCCTCCGGCGCCTCCAATAGAGATATTCACAGTGATCCCTTGCGCTTTGCAGCCTTGAATAAATGCAGCTAAGGTCGCTGGATTTTGCGAGAGAGTTCCAAAGCCTCCGATAGTGGGCGTTCCGGTGGGGCTCATGCTCATATTCCCGACAAAGATATCGACGGCATTAACTCCTTGCGGAATGGGATAGTTAAAGCTTGTCCAGTCGAGATACCAGGTCCCGTTCTGAATTTGCATTGCAGAGGGAGGTGCAGCAGGCGTGACTGGATTAACGGGAGTGACAGGCGTAACTGGCGGGGGCGTGACAGGAGGAGTAACTGGAGGAGGAGTAACTGGCGGCGAAACGGGTACCGTGGTATTGATGGCGGCATTGTAGGTTTGAGTTACTTGCGCTTCGATCGGGGCCGCGGCGCTGATGAAACTTGCAAGGGTAGCGCTCGCACTGTTGTATTGGCTAGTGTAGATAGGCGAAAGCTGCTGCTGTAAAGCTTGAAGTTGGGTTCGGTCTTGCTGGACGGATGCAAGTATTCGCTGATTATAGGGAAGAGCATCTATTGCACCGATTTTCGTATTGATATCGGCATAATAGGTCAAATATTGCTGGTATATTTGAGAGGCGTCCGGACTTCTTTGACTAGCGGTATAGACTGCAATGGGAGAGGTTGGAGGTGTCGTAACTGGGGGCGTCGTGACGGGCGGTGTGGTAACTGGGGGCGTCGTGACAGGAGGCGTCGTAGATGATTGACCAGTAACCGAGGTATAGATTTGATTGACTTGAGTTTCAATGGAGGCACAATCGCTCACGAAAGAGGCAAGTACGTCGCTCGAATTGCTATAATCGCTGATATAAATGGGGTATAATTTCTGCTGCAAAGCGATCAATTGGCTTCGGGCGTTGAGAGTCGCAGAAGTTTGCGGAAGTTGGTCTACAGCGTTAATTTTGGTATTGATATCGTTGTAATAGGCAAGATATTGCTGATAGATCTGATCGGCAGCTGGGCTTCTGCCTGAGGAAGAGGTACTCGATACAGGAGTAGTCATACAGAAACTCCTTCTTTACACCATTTATCTCAATGTAATTATACTATTTAAAATTAAAATTATCAATTATCCCATAGCTTATTTAAATAATAAAACCATACTAATTCTCTGATGAGAGAGTGACAAAAACCTAGTGCTATTTAAAATAAATCGTTACATTCCGTCTAACATTGGGAAGCTCTATGAATTTGTGCTATTTAAAGCTCGGTTATTTGATGTTGAGCTGCCCTCTTTTGACCGCAGGCGAGTTCAACCCCATTCCACAGCAAATAACTACACCAAGCCGAGTTGAATCATCCCTTGGCCAACTCGAGTTCAAAGATGGCATTCCCAACAGCGAGACTGCCCAAAAGGTATACGACCAGCTTGACTTCCAACGAGGCGTCGAGAGCTTTCTTAATACTCTTCGGGGCGTGTCGATCTACGCTGCACGCCAGGGAATGCGCGATGCAGGTATCAAGGACAACGAGGTCTTAATTTTTTCCGGTCTGATGGATGCTAACTCCCTCTTTCTTACTGCTAACGCAGATACTGTCTATTTCATTAGCAACATAAACCTCACAAAGGGTCCGATGGTCGTCGAGACGCCTCCCGATGCTCTCGGGATTTTCGACGATCTCTGGTTCCGCTGGGTCATCGACTTCGGCATGCCAGGCCCAGACAGAGGAATTGGTGGCAAATATCTTCTGATTCCTCCCGGCTATAAAGGGCCGCTGCCAGAATCTGGCTATTTCGTCGGCCGTCCGACAACAACGTCCGTTGCTTTACTGGGCAGGTCCTTCCTAGTCAATAATGATCCTGCGCCTGCAGTCGAAGTGATAAAAAAATATCTAAAGATCTATCCCTATACTCCTGGAGGCTTTGGATCGAGCATCGCAAGCTTTTTAACTGGAAATGGACCTCTGAGTCCTATCAAAAGCCCGAATACACCTAAGTTCATCGAAGGAACAGGCCTTGCCATAAACACGATCCCCCCAAATGACTACTCTTATTACGAAATGTTGAATAACTTAGTTCAAGAGCAGCCTGCAGAGGCTTTAGAGCCTGAGATCGCAGGACAATTTGAGGCTGTCGGCATCGTCAAAGGCAAAGCGTTCAATCCTGATGAACGCATGCGCAAAATACTAACCGACGCAATAGCCTTTGCCAATGCAACAGCGCGTACGATTGCCTTCAGTCCCAGAGAAGCTGAGGGATTTGGATATTATGGCGCATCCTCTTCTTGGCTCAACCCGCTATTTGTAGGAGGATACGATTTTACAAGGCCCCCTCCAGAGATTACCAAGGAAGGGATCAAATTTTACCCAGACACAGGCGCACGCACGCTCGATGCACGTATCGCATTCTTCTATGCGGCAACAGGAGTAACACCTGCAATGGTTATGCGTCTTACAAATATCGGCTCGCAGTATCTCTTTAATATCCTCGATTCGGAAAAAAAGCCCTTTAATGGATCAAAGACGTATAAAGTGACCCTTCCAACGAAAATTCCGGCCGGCAAATTCTGGTCATTGACCCTGTATGACAACCAGACGCGCTCGATGCTCCAAACGGATCAGCGATTCCCAAGAGCCGGCAGTCAAAGTTATCCCTCCCCTGCTGCAGGAGCTAATAAAGATGGATCTACAACCGTTTATTTCGGTCCAAAAAGGCCGCCTACAGCCGAAAAAGGCAATTGGATTCAAACCGTGCCAGGAAAGGGATGGTTCCTTATTTTGCGGCTGTATAGCCCTCTGGAGTCCTTTTTTGACAAATCATGGCGGCCAAGCGAGATAGAAGAAATAACAAAGACACCCTAAAAATTCGCTCTATCGATACAATTTTCACTAAAAACGATTTCATCATGAACATTTTTTTTCTTATCTTCTCGCTGCTTTGCGGCTTTTCATCACAGTCATACTCTCGAGAAATCAACCTTACAATGGAAGATTGCCTATTCGTTAAGTACCCAGTACCTGAAAAAGGAATCGTTTGTTCGAACTACGAGCGTGCCTTGCGACTTTCAAAGAAATTAAATAATTCTGAAATGCATAAATGCGCCTGGGGCCCTTTTGTTGTCATTGGCGATTATCAAGGGAAAAAAATCTTTGTAGCTTGCGCATCCGTTGGTACCGGCTCAGGATTGCTCTTTACCGAACTTTTTGTCGCGGGAGCAAAATATATGATCCGTTACGGCACGGATGATGTGAAAAAACCTCCCGCATCAGATGCCTTTTTGGTCAAAATCGTCGATGAGGCCGATAATTTGTATGGTTTCAATCTGCAAAGCGGAGTCGATCCAAAAGAATGGGGAAAGTCCGTTCCTGCCTCTCAAGAGATAATTAAGGCTTTAATTTCTGCAGCCGAGGAAAAGGGAATTGGGTACGAACTGAGAATATGTCATCATCTTGAGAACTATCATGGTCTGCGATCTCCTGATAAATTCTCAACCGCCAGAAGCACTAGGCTTAAAGCTCAGTTAAGCGATCTCAACGAAAACAGCAAACCCGCAAGTTATGACATGGAAACGGCAGTCCTTTTTCGGGTTGCAAAAGATTTTGATTTACATGCTGCAACCATCTTGCAAACTGTCAATAAGGAAGGAACTCGCTTAAGCTCCTATGAAGGTGAAAATTACCGACAAGCAATTGAAGTTGAAGAGAATATTTTCTTCAACTTTGTGCTCGATTCTTTATTGCAGATTTAAGTTCTGGAGCTATCCATATATTGGACCATGGTTTGTTTGACTTCGACTAACATTCCTTCCATGTAATCCAAATTGATGAACCCAAAACGAGGATATTCCATATCAAAAATCATATAGATCGTAGCCATTGTAATGAGCGCGAACAACGTTGCATAGGTCCAAGAAAAATGGCCCGTCTTAGACATGCTTATCCCGCATAAAACGGCACAGACAGCAACAGTGAAGAGCAGCATAGAAAATATCCACCCCGAAGTGTGTGTATGTATAGCTGCCGTTCTTGTTGTGACAATATCAAACATATCATTAAGCGCAGGCACAAGCAGAAGACGGGTCGCGTGGCCTTCCAGACTGCCTGTATTTGCAAGTATCGATTTCCATATATCGTTTTGGAGCTGATCTGTTCTCGTTAATTCATCGCTGCCTTCGTCGGCATCAACCATTTTTTTGTAAAATTGGATTCTCGAGTCGAGATAGCTTAAAAACTTAAGCTGCATTTGATTGCGCACCTTCTTTTCAGGCAATAAATCTAAACGTAAAAACGCCTTATTTATGGCATTGATTTCTTGAACGATGACGTGCTTGCGCAATTCTAGTCTTGCTTGAGCACCAGCAAAGGTTAAGGCAACTAAGAGACCCATTAAAGCAAAAATAGCGGTCTCAATGGTTCCATAACCTATTTTTTTAGCATCTTCGGGTAGAGAGCTTGTGTAGTTAAATGCCAATTTTTGCAATACTATCGTTAATAGCACCATTCCAGCGCAAACACATGTATAAATGAGATACATAAGCCTCTCCAATTGGAGTCGATTGAAAATCTATAGGAATTATTTGTCAACGTGAACAAGCTTTTTGGAGTAATTGAAAATGGGAAAAAGTGCGTTTAATTTACCTCTTGAATACAGCAAACTGCACCAATACTTCGATGCACTCTGTTCAGGCAATGATGATTCAAAAAACCGTGCCCTAGAGAAGATACTTAAAGAACACAATGTAAAAACAGTGCTTGATCTCACCTGCGGAACAGGCTCACAAGTCTTCTGGCTGTTGAAAAGCGGCTACAAAGTGACAGGAGCAGACTTCAGCCCGGCACTTTTAAAAATAGCTCAAGAAAAAGCTCAGCAAGAAAAGAGAGATGTACACTTTATCGAAGGCGACATGCGTACCATAAAGGTCGGCACTTTTGATGCAGTGATAACTATTGCCAACGCCGTAGGCCATCTTACAAAGGCCGGTTTTGAGAAAGCGATCAAGAATATTTATAGCAACTTGAGGGACGGCGGCCTCTACGTCTTTGATATATTCAATCTGGATGCTATGACAGATAAGGCTGTAGATAGTCTTGCAATGGATTTGAAAAGAACTGTCAATAACACAAATATTCGCAATGTCCAATACTCGACACTGGATAGAAAGAGCGGACGCCTCACCTCTTATGATCAGTTCACAATCAAAGAGGACGCAAATAAGCCAAAAATCCTCAAAGGAAAATTCACTCTGCAGCTATACACCGCAATAGAGCTAAGGGAAATGCTCGATCAGAGCGGTTTTGAGACCATTGCACAATATGGTTTAGACGGATCAAAGTTTGTTGAAAAGAAAACTCAAAGCATTTTGACCGTTGCTAAGAAGATGTAGCCACATTCTTTATGAATGCCTCCAAAAGGCGGTTAAACCTTTCTGGCTGATCTACAAATAAAGCATGGCCGGTAGATGTAAAAATCTCTAAGCGACCATCAGGAAGCATCTTTTGCATTTTCTTCATGTACTCAAGACGAGGCCCCTCGACCGTTGCAATCAATGTAGGGATAGTAATGTTTGTCAAAAGAGGCCGAAAATCTTGCAAGAGGTAGTTGTCGATTAAGGTCATAACGGTATTCGTAGGTGTGCGAAGAGCGGACTGATTCAATTTTTCCAAGTACTCCTCTGTTTGAGGCTGTTTGAAGATGCTTTTGACAAACTCTTTTGTCTTCACGATTCGATTCGTTTGCAGCTCAGCCCAGTAGTCGACCGTTGATTGATAAAAAGATACGCTCGGATCGATTCCAACCAATCCATCAACCAATACAAGCCCTTTCAACCCAGATGCGCCAAAGTGTGCGGCATAATTAACAACTTCGGGAACGGCCAGGGACCATCCGATGAGAACCAAAGGTTCTAATTTGAGCCCATCCACCACCGCTTTAATATCTTTGGCCAGTGAATAGGCATAATGGCCCTCTGTTGTTTGTTCTGAATCTCCTTGAGAGCGAGGATCAATGGCTACAACAGTATAGTTCTTAGAAAAATATTCGATCTGCTTTTCCCATATCCACCCCGGCATCATAACCCCAGGAACAAACAGAAGAGATATTTGCTTTGCATCAGCACTCTTTTTGGCTAAATAGTGAATTTTTATACCCTGGCTTTCTACAAAGCCATCGAATTTGGCACGCATAACGTTCTCTTATCTGAATTGGATATAGGAGTTTTCCTCTGAAAAGATCCATCTGATTCTTTTTTGTTGACCGACCGCCGGTCGGTATGCTATAACTATAGGTATAGGGAACAAACTCCCCACTAGGAGGTAAAAATGAGAATCGTAAAAAAATCTGCAGAAAGACGGCAGGAAATCGTCTCCGCAGCAAAAGAGCTATTCATGAAGAAAGAATATGAGAAAACTACCATGCAGGACGTTATGGACAAAGTAAATATTGCCAAAGGCACTATCTATCACTATTTCAATTCCAAAGAGGAGCTGCTTGAAGCTGTGGTACTCGATACCGCCGATGAGTACCTTGCCAAACTACAGGCTGACCTAAAAGGTATGAAGGGCAACGCCCTCGAACGAATACGTCACCTCATCTCTTCGGGCCAAGTTGCCAACGAACAGAGGGAGCTTATTGAAGATCTGCATAAATCGGGCAATATCGGCTTGCATACCCGGCTGCTGGCTGTCACTATATCAAAGATGGCTCCCCTGTATGGCGCCATCATTGAACAGGGTTGTAAAGAAGGTCTCTTTAAAACAGAGCATCCTCTTGAGTGTGCAGAATTTTTGCTGGCAGGTATCCAGTTCTTAACCGATGTAGGCTTTAACCCTTGGAGTAATGAAGATCTTGCACGCCGGGCAAGGGCTATTCCTTCCTTAGTTGAAACGCAATTACATGCGCCCAAAGGCTCATTTAGTTTTTTATGCAATCCAAAATAGCGGTAATCTTAACCGAATGTTTCAAAATGAAACATTCGGTTATTTTTAGCTAGTGATCAGTGGAATCTTTTGAGCAACTACTACGCGTGTATTTCCTGTGGTATGAATTAAACCATCCGGACCTTTCCGCTTGTTGATGATTCCAATTATCTCACTTTCAATAATCTTTGCGACAATTGAGTTTCTGTAGCCTTCCCAATAATTGCGAGATCGCATGAGATCGAAAAATTGTTCGGGTGTATATGTTGCTGAATTAGAGATCGATCGCTGTTCTACGATTTTAAAACGACCCCCTAAAGAAGCCTCAAGATCAACCGTTTTTTCAGGCAATGGTCCAATTACATTTGCTATGGCTCTTTCAACTTCTGCCTGAACTGAGTCTCCCTTTCCACGCGTAAAGCCTAAGCCTGAGACAATGATAAAATAACCATTCTCTTGTAAACTTTCATAAATGCCATCAAGTGCTTCTTTAGATTCATCAAACCAATGAAACCCAGTAAAGACAGTTATTGCAGCAACGCCCTGATTGGGTATTGAAGATGAATTGTGCAGTCCATCTTCAAGATTATATAAAACATAAGGAATTGAATTCCCCTCGGCTTGAAGAGCCTGATCAATCATTTTTTGGTCTCTATCTACTCCTATCACTTTAAAACCATGATCGCGAAGTTCTCTGGTAGAAATCCCCGTCCCGCAGCAGACGTCAACAATACATGCTTGCGGCTTGACATGCTTTTTGATTAGGGAATAGACCTCTTCAGGATATCCTCTTCGTGCGGCTGCATACGATCCGCTTACGGATCCGAAGTCGACTTGGTGCGCTTGTGAACAAGCGCCCTTTGTAGTATTAAGCAACAAAATAAGTAGGAATAGTAAACGGTACATTTTTATTTCTCTTGTTGCGAATTTTCTCTAATTCGCCGGTTTATTAATTGAAGTGTTTCTACAGAATGCTGCCACGCTGTATAGACCTGCTTCATGCTATTGGCTCGCAAATCTCCCACTACGAATAGATTTGGTATTGTGGATTCACCGTTTGTGTCGGTAACTACTAATCCAGTACTGTCCAATTTAGCTCCGAGCTGGAGGGCGAGCTGATTATTTGGACGAATGCCCAAGGCCACAAAAGCCATCTCAGCATCAACTGATCCACCACTCTCTAACTTGAATCCAGTTAGCTGCCTTTGTTCTATATTGCCTAAAATTTCCAGAATCGGAGAGTCGAAGATTTTTATGTTTCTGGAGTTGATTTTCTCTAAGGTTTTTGGAGTAAATTCCGGCTTTTTACCATTGGTTAAAATGGTCATGCTTTCAAGTTGATACTTTTCTGATAAGAGCAAGGCTATAGAGGCGGCTGATTCTGAATGGCCAATCACAACTGTCTTCTTGCCAAAACTTCTATGGCCATCACAGACTGCGCAATAGGCTACTGTTTGACCATTTGCAAAGGGAAGAATGGGACGAATACTGCCTTGAATATGAGGCTGCTCATCCATCATTCCTGTCGCCATCACCACATACTTTGCGAAATAGACGCGCCCTGATTTATCTGTTAACTTAAAACGTTCAGATTCCTTTTCAATAGATGCTACTGAATCTTCAATTACATATAGTTTGCTGCCAAAGGGACTTTGAACCAAATCTGCTAACGCTTCATTACGCAGCTCTAAGACTGCGCGTTCATACTTTTCAAGACCCGGCACGTTATCAATTGTTCGTACCCAGTTTCCACGCGACCGTCTCCGTTCTTGAATAGCCCCTGCAAAAAGCAGTGTCTCGTTGTTATTTAATACGGAACGCTTTACTGCCATGGTTCCTGCAGCACCAGCTCCAATAATTGCAACGGGATATATTTTGTTTGTTTCAGGCTGCGCAGTAGTTACTGGAATTACCTTGGGATCAGGGCGTCTATTTTGTTGAACTATGAGGGAGAAAGCCATTATTGCTGCCAAAAATAAGAATATATAATATTTCATCCGTATTAAAATCCATCTATAAATTTAGAATTAATTATAACATATTAATTATTAACAAACAATTTTTAATTAATAAAAAACAACTCAACAGAATCTAACATATCACATTATAGAGCTACCTTGAGCCAAGATTGCAAAATTTGCACTTATTTAAACAAATCTTTATATGTTGGACTTGTGTATTTGTATGAAAAATTTTAAACCTGGAGGTTTACAATGGGTTCATTAAAAAAACTCGCTATGATTTTCTTAGCTATATACCTGATAGTTACTGGTATATCAACAATGGGAGGAATTTCCCTTGGTGGCATGGCTAACTGCATTGTGCAATTGCTTGCAGTATTCTCTGGCCTATTTATTTTTGTCTGTCTTGGCACCTGTTCAGGAAAGGATGCATGCAGGAAATAAGTATGCAATCAAGGAACAAATTTTATCCATGAGAGGTATTTTATGTGTGTTGTAAAAAAACTTAGCATGATCTTCTTAGCAATATACCTGGTCCTGTCAGGATTATTTGGTATGACCGGGAATATGCCTTCAGATATCGTGATGTATCTGATGAAAGGATCGGGAATTCTCTCCGGTATCCTTATGCTTATTGCGATCGAACATATGTGCAGCTCTTGCGGCGAAGTCCACGATAATCAGTAAGAAATGAGGCAGGGATGTTGTTTATGCAACATCCCTCTCCCCCTTTAATTTAAGCGAGCCATTCTAATTTTCTGGGCCGGAAATTGAACTCATCTTTCGCTTTGGTATTCGATGCGCCTCGAAGCTTGGTCGCATAGTAGACAGAATCTGCGCCTCTTTGTGCCATCCCCTCTTCTTCAGTTAGGATTTCAGGCTTTTTAGCTCCCACAAACTTTGCAAAAGCGGGCAGCCAATCACAAAGTTGCATTGGGGAATCATTGACAATGTTGTAGGCTCCAGGAGTGCAGTCCATCGCAGAAATAATCGCCTTTACCGCATCTTCAATATAAATGAAATTCCAAACTCCTTGCCCTTTACCGATAAGAGGAAATTGCTGCTTTTGTACCTGATCGGCCATATTTCCATCCGAACAAAACCAGGTGCCCGGTCCATATAAAAATCCGAATCGCAAAGCTACCCCATCGAGTTTTCTGGCTTTGAGTACTCGATTTTCTATTTCTGCATATACCTTTGTGCCGGCGGCAATTCCAGGAGTTGCGTTAAAAGCAAAAGGGGTCTTTTCATCTGCTAAACCTGCTCCTTGCTCATACCAAAAGCCGCTTGACTGCACAATATAACGGCTTGCCCCATTGGATTCCGCAGCCGTTTGCAGGTTCGCGCCGCCAACAAGTCGAATTTTGGAATCCAATCCAGCAGCCTTATGCATTGCTTCCGGGGTATATTCTTTGGGAAGTCGAGTGAGCATATCTATCACTATATCGGGCCGTACATCGGCAACAGCGGAATTTACTGCATCGCGGTCGAGTACATCTAAAATGATAGGCTTTGCACCCTTTTCCGCAATTATGTGAGCCCGCTCTTTTGATTGCGTAATTCCATAGACATCTTGATCAAATTGTCTTAAGAAGCTGATCAATGGTTGGCCTATAGCCCCTGAGGCTCCAGCAATAAGAATCTTCATAATCAATTCCCGATTTTACATTCTTAATATACGATAAGGAATAACAAAAGGATTATTTTTAAATGTCTAGAAATGAGTTGATTTATCTAGATTTCAGTGAGAAGTTTCAAACCCTTGCTTTTCTTCATCACTTGTAACGATTTGCAAGTTAGAAAGCCTGGGAGTTATATATAAATTTTTAACTATGGATGTGGGGAGAATTAGAATGGCACTCAAAGCTAGCTTTATTGGATTGGGCAGCATGGGCTCTCCCATGGCATTGAATTTACTGAAGCAGGGAGTTGAACTTGCCGTCTACAATCGTTCTCAAGACAAAACTACTCCTCTGGTTAAAGCGGGAGCAAAACTTTTAAAAAACCCAAACGATGCGTTCAAACACGCTCCAATTGTTTTCTCTATGGTGGCCAATGACCAAGCACTCCAAGATATTACGAATGGGCTATTAGAGGGCGCCTACCCTGGCTGCATCCATGTCTCCTCAAGCACTGTAGCGCCAACAACGACTCATACTATTATGGAGAAACATCAAGAAAAGGGAGTCAAATTAATTGCCGCTCCCGTGTTTGGACGGCCGGATGCTGCTGCCAGACAGGAATTATTGATTTGTACAGCAGGTGATGAGTCTGCCAAAAAACAGGTAGAACCATACCTCAATATGTTAGGGAAATACATTTACTACTTTGGAGATAAACCAGAAGCTGCCAACGCGGTTAAGATCACAGGCAACTTTATGATTTTATCTGTCATTGAAATGCTGAGCGAAGCCTTTGCTTTTGCCGAAAAAAGCGGCCTCAAACCAGAACAGGTCTACCAGTTCTTCACTGAAACACTCTTTCCCTCGCCCGTCTTCATCAATTACGGAAAAATAATTCTTCAGAAAAAGTTTTCTCCAGCAGGATTTAAATTGAATTTAGGCTTAAAGGACCTCAACTTGTTCTTAAACACGGCAAAATCACTCCACGTATTTTCTCCGCTGGCTCAAGTGCTTCAAAAGCAGCTTCTTACCAGCATCGATAAAAAACGCGAAGATATGGACTGGTCAGCAATTTCTCTTTTAGCTTTGGAAGGAGCTTAAAAGCAAAATAGACTGCTCGTTGTGTACAAAAAAATGAGAATGAGCGGTAAGGCACGATACCGGGTAGTCCTTACCATAGGAAAATAATAATAGAAGTAGAGCTGCTATGTTATTTAGATCAATCGTCTTATGCACTCTAGCTGCATGTTCTTATCTCAAAAGTGAGGAAGGCTCCCAAAGCGGCACCCATCGAGTTTTACAATTTGAAAATGAACATGTGCGTGTCTGGAAGACAGTGATCATGCCAAATCAGCCTTTAAAGATGCATCGACATGACTCTGCAAGAGTTGTAGTTGGACTAAAAGGGGGAAAACTCACCAAAATTGAAGAGACAGGCGAAACATCCATATTAAATTTTGAAACAGGAAAAGCATATTGGCTTAACGAAGATCCTCCAAGAACCCGTCATGCAGATATCAATGAGTCTAACGAGCCTATCGAAGTGATGGTCATCGAGATGAAAGCTTAAAAATGGGTTGCAAGTTTGAATATAGAATTACTTTTAGATCATCAATATCTTATCCCTGAAATTGCTGAGTTGAAATTTCAAGAATTTGGTTATTTTGACGCAGAAATGACTCTTCAGGACTTTAGAAAAGGACTTGAAACACATCTGAACGATAAAAAATTCCCCATTACTTTTGTCCTTGTTGAAAACAAACAGTTTATCGGTACTTTTAGCCTGAGAAATTGCGATATGGATACTCATCAGCATCTCTCTCCTTGGATTGGCAGCGTTCTTGTTCATCCCAACAGAAGAAAACAAGGTATTGGAGCCTTTCTCGTTAAAAGAGCTGAATTGATAGCGAAGGAGTCAGGATATGACTGTCTCTATCTCTGCACTCCAAATAAAGCTGCTTGGTACGCAAAATTAGGGTGGCAAACGCTGGAACATTCTTTCTTTAACAAGGTGCCCGTTACCATAATGGAAAAGTCGTTACCACCACCTATGCACAGCCTCTCAATTTAATGAGCCTCTGCTTCTTTAATCTGTCGAGCAATGTTTGCCCCGATCATGAAAGCAGTTTGCATGGCGCTTCCATCCATCGGAATCGGCACGATGGAATTATCTGCAATAATCAGATTTTGCACTCCATATACATGTCCTGTACTATCAACAACTCCCCCTTGGTTAATGGGAGCCATTCTACAGTGGCACTGAAAGCTTTGATTCGATGCGACACTTGCTTGAATGAAGGCCGTTAAGGCTGCAGGATCATCCAAAATTGAGGGGTCTGGATATACCAACTGATAGAGCGGATCAATCTGCTGAAGGGATTGATTAATCGCTTTGATATAAATGCTCAAGGCATTTTGGTATAAAGTCAGATCGTCTGGATTGCTTAAGACTCCAAAATCGATGACGGGAGGCGCCAGAGGATTTGAGCTATTTATGGAGACACTTCCTCGACTTTTGGGCTGGATAAGATCAAGCAGCGCTAAAGTGAGCCCTGGAATAAGATTTACTGTCGAGAAGCGAAGCTCTCGCACTGTTGGATCGGCTCCAGGAGCCGGCAGCCATGCAATCTGCGAAAAAAGAGCGTTGTACTTATTTCGTATCTTATCTTTTGGATTTGTGGAAAAGAACAGGGCAAGCTGTGTTTGATCTGCAAGCCCTTGGCCAACATTTGGGTTGTCAAAGATAACAGGAATACCGAGGGAATTGAGAAGAGAGTTTGGACCAACTCCCGATTGCAGTAAAAAGGGACTGCTCATGAGTCCTGCGCAAACAATCACCCCTTTTCGAGCAAAGGCAAGTTTATTCTGGCCATTCTGCTGATATTCAACACCTATGGCTGTAGTGCCATTCCAAATAGTCTTCAAAGCAGTACTTTCAAAATGTATTTTCAGCTTTCGACCATGTACGCCCGTGCCATTAGGTTTAATAACGTTTTTATCTAAGAAGGCGGTTGCACTGCTGACTCGAAACTTGCCATCATGCCCCCGTTGAGTAAATTGAAATCTGGATGAAGCGCCTATGGGTGTATTTGGGTCATTGTAATCAAGCACGTAGGGAAAGCCTGTCGCTTTTATGATAGCTTTTGTGAACTTCTTTGAAGCCGTTGTGGGAAGAGGGTCTTGCTGAACACTTATAGGCCCTTTATATCCCTTCGTATGAGGGTGAAGAGTTTTCCCGTGGTAATGCTGCAGTTGTCGATAGGTTTTATAGATTCTATGAACCGACCATTCAGGTCCGTCTATGGCTTCCCATTGGGAATAGACCTGTTTAGTCCCGATACACCACGCTCCCGCGTTGATGGATGATGCTCCGCCTTCCGGAAGAGCTTCTACCCAAAGAATCTGCTGATCATCTGCAAAAGTCTGCGGAACTGTTGTTCCGGATATATAGAGAGGTGCTGTAGATGAAGGAAGCGTTGCCAAGAAACTATTAAGTTCATCGATAACGGACTGGGGAAGGTTGAGTGTGTTGGGATCAAAGGGAAGGGGCGTGCCCAACAAAGCAGCTAGTACAGTAAAAACTCGATTTTTCGAATATTTGATTAAAGGTTTATTCGTTAAATTTTTACCCTGATGGAGTGCAATTACTGAAGTTTTTTTATCATCGGTAAGCTCTTTGGCGAGCACCGCTCCAGAGGTTCCTACGCCTACAATCACATAATCAGCTGTATTTGAATCTGATTGGTCAGGATGGGCCGCCTGAACATAGCTATTAGTAATAGTGGTAATGCCGACAACAAAAATAATTAAGCTTTTTAAAATTCTCATTATTTAATCCTTCTCCGATTCTTTAATCAATCGAGCAATCTGTGCTCCAACTAAATAGGCCGTAGCCATTGGGCTTCCATCCATAGCAATCGGTACAATGGAATTGTCTGCCACATAGAGGTTTTGTACACCATATACACGTCCCATGCCATCTACAACTCCCCCTTGGTTCTGAGGAGCCATACGGCAGTGGCACTGAAAATGCTGGTTGCATCCAGCTTCGGCTTGGATAAAGGCTGTTAATGCTGTGGGATCTGTGAGAATTGCAGGATCGGGGTAAATCAGCTGGTATTGCGGGTCAATTTCCTGCAGCTGTTGATTAATTGCTGCGATATAGGTTGTAAAGGCATTTTGATAGAGGGTCAAGTCATCGGAATTAGATAAGAGACCCAGATCTATGACTGGAAGAGAGAGAGGATCTGAGCTGTTGATTGAGACGCTGCCTCGGCTTTTCGGTTGAACAAGATCAAGCACTCCTACGACTAAACCTGGGATAGGCGCGATTGTTGAGAGACGAATCTCGCGCACTGTGGGATCGGCTCCGGGAGCAGGCAGCCAAGAGATCTGTGTAAAGAGACTGTTATAGTCATTGCTTATCTTATCTTTTGGATTTGTCGAAAATAGGAGAACAATGTGCGGTTGATCGGCAAGTTGTTGCCCAACATTTGGGTTGTCAAAGACGACAGGGATACCAAGAGAGTTCAGTAACGAGCTCGATCCGATGCCTGAATGGAGAAGGAAGGGACTGCTCTTAAGGCCTGAGCAAACAATAACCCCTTTTTTAGCATAGGCAATTTTAGTCTGACCATGCTGCAGATATTCAACACCTATTGCTGTAGTCCCATTCCAAACAGTTCTCAAGGCTGTACTCTCCAACATCACCTGCAGCTTTCGACCATGAACCCCTTTCCCGTTGGGTTTTACGACATCTTCATTTAAGAAAGCAGTCGCACTGCTGGTGCGAAATTTGCCATTATGTCCCGTTTGAGTGATTTGAAATTGAGATGAAGCGCCTATGGGCGTTTTTTGATTATTGTAATCGCGCACGAAGGGAAATCCAGTAGCTTTTATAACAGCTTTTGTGAACTTCTTGGCAACCTTCGTAGGTGTTGGATCCTGTTGAACGCTGATAGGTCCATGATATCCTCTTCCATGCGGATTGGGTGTCTTGCCATGATAATGCTCGAGATCTCTGTAGGTCTTTAAGATTCGTTTTGTGGACCACTCAGGACCAGCATATGCTTCCCATTGTGAATAGACCTGTTTTGTTCCGATACACCAAGCTCCAGCATTAACAGACGTCGCGCCCGCTTCTGGAAGAGAAACAACCCACTGAAGCTGCTGTTCATCTGCATCTACTTGCGGAATCGTGACTCCAGTTTGATACAGAGGAGGTGAAGTCGATGGCAAAGAAGCCAATAAACTATTGAGTTCATCGATAACGGACTGAGGAAGATCGAGCGTATTGGGATCAAAAGAAAGCGGCGTACCTAATTGAGATGCAAGTACAGTGAAAATTCGATTTTTCGAATATTTGATCAGAGGTTTATCAGTTAAATTTTTGCCGCTATGGAGGGCTATGACCGATGTTTTTTTATCATCTGTGAGCTCTTTGACAAGGACTCCCCCTGCCGTTCCCACACCAACAACTACATAATCAGCCGTGTTCTCATCAGAGGGTTCTAGAACGGTGGCCCGAACATAGATATTTGAGAGAATGCTCATACCCATTAAACAAGTGCAAAGGCCTTTTGAGAAACTCATTTAAGTTGCTCCCGATATAGATATACTTTGTAAAAACATATTTTAAATTCACCTTATATCTGCTATTCATTTCAGACAAGCGGGTTTAGAAACTGTGCAACTTAATCTATGCACAGTTCCTTCCCGATAGATAATAATTCCTCTAATATAGAAAATGGAGTCATGACAGCAAATCTATCTCTAAATAGCGACCCTTGCGAGATTTGTCCAGTTTCTGGTGAAACAGCGCGTGAGGATCGATTCAATTATTTAACTCATCTCATTGGCTTATTTTTAAGCCTCGTGGGAGGAGCTGTTCTTTTCTGGGAAAGCCTTTCAGGGGATATCTGGAATGTTGTAAGCTGCACTGCCTATATTGTCACATTGATTGGCCTCTATACCGCTTCTACGTTTTATCATCGCTGCAGGCATGCCTATCGTAAAAAAGCTTGGAAAATTGCAGACCACGCCTGCATCTATTTGCTCATTGCAGGAAGCTCAACTCCCTTTACTTTGGGCCCCCTTCGAGATAGTTTTGGATGGCATATCTTTTTTGTCGTCTGGGGAATTGCAGCTCTTGGAATTATCTTTAAGCTTGTGGCCATCGACCGCTTTAAGCGTCTCTCGCTCTGCTCTTATCTCCTGCTTGGATGGCTCATAGCCTTCTGTTTTCCAGCGTTAGCAGAAGTGCTCTCTTTATCATCCTTAATTTGGTTGATAGCGGGAGGAGTTGCCTATACTTTGGGCACACTTTTTTATGCTTGGGAATCACTTCCCTTCAGCCATGCCATATGGCATCTCTTTGTGCTTACTGGAAGCTCTTGCCACTATTTCTCAATCTTAGGTCTTGTTCAAAGTTACGCAATCCCTTAAAATTTCATCGATAAAATAGTACGTACACTCTATGCATCGAATATTTCTTTTCCTATTTGCTCTCTCGACTGTCGCAACAACTCTTGCAAAAGCCGATAATGTATCAGACCCCTACCGCTGGCTAGAAAACTCTCAAGATCCTCGCACACAAGAATGGCTCGAGGTCCAAAAAAACAGGTTTGAATCATATATTGAAGCAAATCCCTCTCGTGATCAAATCAAAGCAGATCTCAAGAAATTTCTTAAATTTACCTCCTACAGTTTTCCCAAACACCTGGGCGATGAGTACCTCTTTAGAAAGATAGAGCCCTCTCAAGATCAAGCAGTGCTCTATATTCAGAAGGGGTTAGATGGCACGCCGCGGGTGCTGATCGATCCCAACGAGTTGAGCGTTAACTATCCTGTCTCATTGACCCATTGGGTCCCAAGCCCTGATTGCACACTCTTAGCCTATGGATTGTCTGAAAATGGCTCCGATTGGACCACCTGGAAGGTGCTCGATATTGCAACCGGTGAAGATAGATCAGACCATCTTGAGAAAATCAAATTTTCAGGGGTTGTCTGGACTCCTGACAGCAATGGTTTTTACTACTGTCAATACGGCAGAAAGGGTGCTCATAGCATCTATTACCATGCTCTAGGCACTTCCCAAGAATCGGACAAGTTGATCTATGATGATCCTCAAAATGAGAGTATGACCTATGACCTTGGCTTAACATCAGATGGCCGATATTTGGGCGTAAGCGCCCATAGTGGCACAAGCTCACCTAATTCTATATTCTATTTCGACTTGGCAGCAGACGAACTCAAACCCACAGAAATTATTCCAAGCGATGGCTCCAGATACCATTTCGTAAGCAGTAGGGGCTCAAAATTTTACTTTGAATCAAATAAGAATGCCCCGTTATGGAAGTTGATTGAGGTCGACATAAGCCAAACCCCCTGCTCCTTTCAAGATATAATTCCTGAGGGGCCATTTCATCTGGAAAGTGTTATAGCCGTCGGCGAGTACTTCGTCACATGCACATTGGAAAATGTGAGCAATCGTATACACATCTATGACACCAGCGGCAACTGGCTCAAAGACGTTCCCTTGCCAGGGCTCGGTGTGGCTGGTATTTATACCGATCACGATACTGCAGCTGAAACAAAGTTTTATTTCTCTTTTAACAATCTTGTGCAGCCAAGAACTCTATATCGCTACACGATCTCGAACGATTCTCTCGAACTGTATAAACAGCCTGAACTGCCTTTTGATCCTAAGGACTACACCATCCGACAGATAACGTATGCAAGCAAAGATGGAACCCAAGTTCCCATGCATATTGTGCATAGAAAAGATTTAGAAATTGATGGCAATTCACAGGTACTTTTAACAGGGTATGGAGGTTATGGCATTATCGAATATCCTAGTTATAGAGCTTCAGCTATGGCTTGGGTTCAACGAGGCGGGATATTTGCCCTTGCACATATCCGTGGAGGAGGCGAATTGGGCGATGCATGGCATCAGGCAGCCCGAGGGTCAAAGAGGCAAAATGGCTTTGATGATTTTATTGCGGCTGCCGAATGGCTTATTGCTCAAGGGTATACGAAGCCTTCAAAACTGGCTATTACAGGTGCAAGTAACGGAGGGCTTCTTGTAGCTGTCTGTTCCAACCAGCGCCCCGATCTTTTTGGGGCCGTCGTCGTAAAGGTAGGAGTGCTCGACATGCTGCGCTTCCACCTTTTTACTGCCGGACGCTTCTGGGTGTATGAATATGGCAATCCCAACAATCCCAATGATTTTGCTTACTTACGTACGTATTCCCCCTATCACAATATTCAAAGCGGAGTTCAATACCCCCCGACTCTTATAATGACAGGCGATCATGACGACAGAGTAGTTCCACTGCATAGTTATAAGTACACTGCAGCACTTCAGGAGGCTCAAGGTGGTAATGGCTCAATTTTACTTCGCGTGGAGAAAAATGCAGGCCATGGGCAGGGAAAACCGATGTCTAAAGTAATAGAAGAGATTGTTGATACCTACGCATTCCTCTATCAGGAGTTGGAATAGACTACTGTTCCATTAATGATTGTGTAGAGCACTTTCATATCAATGAGTGCTTTTAGAGGACAGGTGAGCAGGTTTTCTGGAAGCACGGCAATATCTGCAAGCTTACCCACTGTCAGCGACCCAAGCTCATGCTCGCGAAAGCTTGCATAGGCCGCATGGATCGTATACATCTTCAACGCTTCTTCTCGAGTTACTCTCTGCTCGGGATACCAGCCCCCTTCAGGAAAGCCCTTATGATCTTGGCGGGTAACGGCTGCATAGATGCCCCAAAGCGGGTTTCTATTTTCAATAGGTGAATCAGAACCGCCAGTGATAATAGCACCGCTATCTAAAAGCGACCTCAAAACAAAAGCGCCTCTATTCAGCCTATCAGCCCCAACACGTTCTTTAAACCACACCATATCAGATGTCGCATGTATTGGCTGCATAGCAGCGATCACCTGCAACTTTCCAAAGCGAGGTATATCCTCTTGAGCAAGCAGCTGAGCATGTTCAACCCGCCAACGAAGTCCCTTAGCTTCTATTTTTTCATAGAAATTAAGTATATAATGGTTCGCCCTATCGCCAATGGCGTGGATAGCCACTTGGAAACCTTTTGCTTTTGCCTCCTGAAGCAAAGAGATGAGCCTGCTCTCTTCCCAGAGCAATAAACCTGTATGTCCCGGTTCATCTTCATACGCTTCAAAGAGAGCAGCTCCCCTGGAACCAAAAGCCCCATCAACAAAAAATTTCAGGCAGCGCACGTCTAAAAAGGAGCCAAAATTTTGCGGGCTCTGTAGAGGTAAAGAGGAGGCGGTTGGATCTCGGATAACCATCATTGCATAGATTCGAAGCGGCAGCGCGTTTTGAGCTGCAAGCTGTTTATACGCTTCAAATTCTGTTGTTTCCGTGGCGGCATTATGAATCATGGTAATGCCCAGCGAAAGGGACTCATCGAGAACAGCCTTTGCAAGCTGAATTGTCTCTTCTAAATCAGGCTGCGGCATCAGATTTTTAACGAGCGTCATTGCGCTGTCAACCAGTATACCCGTAGGAATACCTTGAGAATCTCGCACAATTTTTCCGCCCTCATTATCAGGAGTGCTGGCATCAATGCCAGCGAGCTTGAGAACGCAGCTATTCACCCAGATGGCGTGTGAATCAGCTCTTCTCAAGACAACCGGGTTATGGGGAGCAACTTGATCTAAATCAGAGGCAGTGGGATGTGCTTTATTCAGCCACCTGCCTTCACTCCAACCAAATCCTAATATCCACTCCCCTTCGCGGCTTTTCTTAACCTGCTTTTTAACTAATTCCAATACTTCCTCTTTGTCTTGACATCCGGAGAGCTGAAGATACTTTTTGGCAAGTCCTGTATAGACAATATGAGCATGGGTATCAATAAAGCCTGGGGTTGCACAGGCGCCTTTCAAATCGATAACTTTCGTATTGGGGCCAATCCAGGCGGAAGAATCTTTATTTTCTCCAACCCAAACTATTCGCTCTCCTTGAATAGCAAGAGCCTCTGCTTGAGGCTTCAAAGGGTCCATAGTAATGAGCGTGCCGTTGTGCAAAAGGATGTCAGCAGGGGGATCTTTTGATTTATCTCGGTGAGCCATCTATTCCTCGATCGACCTTTATGTAATATAATTATAACTCTGATATAAAAAAATTAATACTAACCATACGAGTGGCATGAATACCATTTGTTTCAATCTTTCAAGCCTCTTGCGGCCACTTTATTTGGCTCGGGCGGTACACTAATTCATGGAAAAAAAAGGTGACTCATTTTTTAAAGAGCCATACTCCATAATAGGTAGTATTAGCATGGCTCTTTATGTCTCCAGATATTGAAAACCCGCCTCTCGTTGGTGCATCTGTAGAAGCGGGCTTTCCAACCGTTGCAGATGAATTCATTGAAGATAGGCTTGATCTTAACCGCTACCTGATTACGCATCCAGCTGCAACCTTCTTCGTGCGTGTCTCTGGAACATCTATGCAGGGTGCTGGTATTCTTCCCGGCGATATTGTCATCGTCGACCGCTCGCTTGAGCCGAAAGAGAAAGATATTGTGATTGCTGTTGTCGATGGCCAATTCACCTTAAAGCGTTTTTCAATGGTTCAAGGCATCGTTCATCTACTCGCTGAAAATCCACGCTTTGCACCTATTAAAATTGCGCCTGACCAGCTCGACTTTGCCATCTGGGGCGTTGTGACATCAGTCATACGCAAAATTAAATGATGGGAGCTGAAATGATAGGCCTTGTCGACTGCAACAACTTCTTCGCCTCATGCGAAGAGCTATTTCGACCCTATCTTCGTGGAAAACCAATTGTGGTACTCTCCAGCAATGACGGCTGCGTAATAGCACGCTCTAAAGCTGCCAAAAAGCTCGGAATTAAAATGGGAGCGCCGGCTTTTGAATATAGAGAGCTCTTCAAAAAATACAATGTAGAGCTCTGCTCTTCTAATTTTACCCTTTATGCGGATATGTCTCGAAGGGTTATGGATGTTCTAAAATCAACCGTACCATCTGTCGAGGTCTATTCCATCGACGAAGCCTTTTTTGTACTCGAAGATTCAGACAGTGCCGAATCCATTGCTACTGAATTGCGAAAAAAGCTCTTTAAGTGGACGGGAATACCAGTCTCCATTGGAATTGCCCGAAGCAAAGTTTTAGCTAAACTTGCAAGCGAGGAGGCCAAGACAACTCCTTCCGGTGTGTGCGTCGTCTACGAAAAAGATGAAACAGCATTACTGCAAAAGACTGAAGTGGAAGAAATTTGGGGTATTGGGCCGAGACTTTCTCAACGAGCACGCGCTCATGGGATCTATACCGCCTACGACCTTACCATTCACCCGCAGATATCCCTTCAAAAGCTATTTAATGTAGTTGGTCAGAAAATCGTACATGAGCTCAAAGGAGAATCCATATTGCAGCTCGAGATGGTTCGAGCTCCCAGAAAAAGCATCAGCACAGCAAAATCCTTTGCCTACACAATAGACAACGAAGAAGACATTGCCTCTATCCTCTCCTCCTATATTGCTCGAGTAACTATGGAGCTCCGAAAAGAGGGTTCATTAGCCTCAATCATCCAAATCTCTCTATTTTGCAAGGATCGTGAAACGGTCTTTGAGCGCTCATTGGCTCTGGATGAACCCACCTCCTACACCCCAAGGCTGATTGAGATCGGTAAACGCATGCTTTCTACACTCTTTAATCCCACTTATGCCTACAAAAAGGTAGGCGTCTGTCTTTCAGGCCTTGTCCCTGATGATCCAGCTCCCGACCTCTATCGAAAAGTGCAGACGCAGGAACACTCTGTAATGGAAGTTGTCGACCGCCTCAATTGTAAACATGGGAAAGGAACCATCCGCTTCGCTGCCGAAAAACCGCGTCCTGTGAAAAGCTCAATGCGTTCTAGCCACGCTACCACAGCTTGGGATGAGCTGCCTCGAGTTCATTAATGCATCTACAAGCACTAAAGCCGTCATAGCTTCTACAACTGGGACAGCACGTATTGCTACACATGGATCATGGCGGGAGCCTTCAGGCAGGGAAAACTCAACTGGTGCACCCTTAAGAGTAGTGGTTTTTTGAGTTTTCCTGATGGATGAGGCAGGCTTTAAGGTTACCTTAAAATTGAGCTGTTCGCCGGTTGAGATACCAGCCAACACACCACCTGCATGGTTTGAAGAGGGCTTAGTTACGCCTTCGGTAGCTTCATACAAATCGTTATGTTCTGAACCTCGCATTGCGCATGCTCGAACACCCTCTCCTATCTCAAAGGCTTTAGAGGCTGGAAGGCTCAGCATGGCAAAGGCAAGCCTTGCTTCGAGCTTCTCATAGATCGGATCGCCAAGGCCTATGGGAACATTATCGACCAGACAGACCACCTGTCCACCAATGGAGTCGCCATCTGAAATGAGTTTAGTGATCGTTTCTGTCATCTGAGCTTCAACGCTTATATCAGGGCAAAAAATGGCGCTTTTGGTTTGAGCTTTTCGAAGCTGCTCCACCGACCCTTCAAATAGACAGGTATGCGATCCAAGAGCTGCAAGATAGGCTCCGATCTGGATATCAAATTGTGATAAAACCTTGCTTGCAATTGCACCTGCTGCAACTCGGCATGCCGTTTCGCGGGCTGAAGCGCGCCCTCCGCCCTGATAATCAAAAATGCCATATTTCTTAAGGTAAGAAAATCCAGCATGACCGGGCCGAAAGAGATCTTTCATGGGCTCATAGGCCGATGGCTTGCTATCGATATTTCGAATGAGCAGGGAAATAGGAGCGCCAGTCGTCTTCCCCTCAAATACACCTGAGAGGATTTCCACTTTGTCTGGCTCCTTTCTAGGTGAAACTAAACCTGAAACACCAGGGGCACGTCTAGCAAGCTCTCGATTAATTTCATCCTCGTTGATGGATATATTTGACGGGCAGCCATCTATTACTACACCAACAGCAGGCCCATGAGATTCACCCCACGTTGTGATGCGAAAGATATTTCCAAAGCTATTACTTGCCATAGAGTTCACTCAGTTCGCTTAATATTTTCTCTTTTCTCGCATAGATGACTAGCTCTGCGCAAGAAAGAAAAATGGGATGGCGCTTTGTCCAAACAGTTTGAAATGCATGCTCAATATCCCCTTTCGGAAGCCATTGAGGCCGCTCTTTATTCTTTAATTCTTCTAGAATCTCCTCAAAGGGCCGAAAGAGATAGATCAAGGAATATCCAAGTGTATGGGCTTGTTGAATGGAATCGGTAGCACCTCCTCCAAAAGCCAAAACAACTTGAGGATACTCTAAATTTGCATCTTTCTCTGCCTTTCGAAAGGCATCTAGGCCAAAGTTTTTTGTTGCAAGAGCAGGAGTTGCAGCACCTAGCGTTTTACATACAACATCATCAAGGTCGATGAAGGGAAGAGAGTGCTTCTCAGCAAACTTCATTCCTAAAGTCGTCTTCCCAGATCCTTGAAAGCCTATAAACCCAATCTTCATACTGCAATACTCCTCAGCTGCTCAAAAAAATTGGGAAAGCTCTTTTGTACTACTTCTGGATTATTTAGTTTGGATGTTCCAGATGATGCAAAGGCTGCACAGGCAAGTGCCATAGCAACTCGATGATCGTGATAGGTCTCAAGTATTGCTGAGTTTAAACTGCCAACGCCTTCGATTTCAAGCCCATCAGGTTGCTCAATAACTTTTGCTCCCATCTTTTGAAGTTCGTGAGCCATTGCATGGATTCGATCAGACTCTTTTTTACGGGCTATCGCTCCATTATAGAGGCGAGTTGTCCCTTCTGCAAAACAGGCAAGGACAGCAAGGGAAGGGAGCGCATCGATAATGGGATTTACATCAATAGCAACCCCTTTAAGTTTTTGAGGGCCAGAAACAGTGATAGTATATAATTTTGGATCATAGGAGTACTTTCCTCCCATTTGCGAAATCACATCGAGGATCGCCTTATCGCCCTGAATATCAGAAAGATCAACCCCAGAAATTGAAATTGTAGAGTGGGTAATCAAACCTAAAACAAGTGGAAAAGCTAAGGCGCTTAAATCACCAGGGATTACTCTTTGAAAGGGCTCAATGTGATCGCCTCCTGGCAAGAAAAATCCATCCTTGGTTTCGGTAAAGCGAAGATGAAGGCGCTTCATCCAATCTAACGTCAGATCGATCCAAGGCCTCTCTCCCAAATCATGCACATGTATATGCGAGGGACCATCAAGAAGGGAGAGCGACATGAGCAGCGCAGAAACAGGCTGTGAATCGATTCCTGAAAGTGAGCATGTACCAGATGAAATTGGACCCTGAATAAGAAGCGGAGCAGCCCCCATTGGTGAAAGAGATGTTAAAAAAGCCCCTAAACTTTTTAGAGAGTCAACGAGCGTTTTGCAGGGACGAAGCTGCTGTAAAGAGTCATCGCCTGTAACAAGTATAGGTGTACGGCTTTGAGCATAAAAGGCAGATGCAAAGCGCAACACTTGGCCCGAATTTCCAGCACAAATAGCGCTTCTTTTGAGCTTTTCCGGAACTCTTCCAACCCCAAAAATCTTCAATCCATTTTCAACATGCTGCCATTTGGCCCCAAACGCCTCTATCGCCTGCAGCATTGCTTGAGTATCGGGAGAAAATAGAGGATTGAGCAATACAGACTCTCCTCGCCCCAGTGAAGCTAAGAGAATGGCTCGCATCGTGTGCGACTTAGAAGAGGGAAGCTGAATTTTTCCTCGAAATTGTGTTTTTGACAAATTCATTGCTTAGCTCCCAGCCAAATATCAAATTGATGAGCTGCTTGACGCTTCCACATGTCGAGCCCGGAAATGGTTTTAGCCCCCTTCTTTTTGCACTCTTTCAGAAAGGGAGACTCATCCGGAAATAACACGTCGAGAACGACATGCATAGATGAGATTTCAGGAAGCCGAATATCTTCGGAGCAGGTAGCCTGAATTACGACTTGAACTTCTGGCAAAGTGCCAAAGGGACATGTTTGGGCTCCGAACAGTTTTGCCAATGCTTCTGCCTTTTCTTCTGTTCTATTCGAAATTATAAGAGAAGCGCCTGCTTTTGAAAGCGCTTGGGCAATCGCTTGAGCAGTTCCTCCTGCCCCTATAATCAAAACCGTTGATCGTGAAAGGTCAACCTTTTCTTCCAAAAGCTCTTTCACCGAACGTCCGTCGGTATTAAAGGTCTCAATGTCCGAAGGGTTTATACGAATTGTGTTCACAGGATTTGGACCAAACTTGCCCTTTAAGGGCATCGTCACGCTCAAGCCGCGAAATCGGCACAGCTGAAGAAGCGGCATAGCTTTTTCTACTTCCTCAGGCTTCAGATCAATTTTTACATAGGCAGCAGGCACATTCAGCGATTGAAAGACATGATTATGCGTTATGTAGGAGGGTGAGCGAGTTACTGGACTTCCAATAAGCCCATAAAGTTGCGTGATGGATTGTACTCGATACCGCTTAATCATCTCTTCGGCTGAGATCTGTCCTGGCGCTACCGGCCTATTATCTAAACAGGTGAAGGTAAGGTGCGATCCGAGGCAGGCAGCAACTACTCGACCAAAGGATACTTGCTCGCCCATTGGAACTATGGTCAAAGGTTTTTTAGTAGGAGGTGCGTTGAGAATAGATACAAGCTCTAAGGCCTCTAAGGCGTTTTTGCATGGACAGGCAATCTTGATAAAATCAACAGGGGATGCGTCGAGCTTTTGAATTATTTCATTCACATTTTCAAAAGGTCCATGGTAGGAGCCGAGTATTTTAGTTTTTGGAAATTGCTGCTTTAGCTTTTGAACATCGGCCAAACGCTCATAGGGCACATCGAGCATCATGGGCTGAAGAATTTCAGGACAAGGACCTGTAATGAGCACAGATTCCCCTGCCAACGATTGATCGGGGATAAAGCCTCGATCGGTTCGAATTTCGACAATATCACCTAAAGCCTTTGCTTGAGGGTATTGCTCTTGGAACTCCTCTCTCGATTGCGGAGCAATACTAACTACGATTTTGGTAGCCATTGACACTCCTCATTTGGACACTCCTCATTTGGCACACTCCCCACGCATATTCCAAAGCAGAACGGTCAACAAAACGAACACCAATTGGCGATCCAATATCCTTGATAAAAACAACTCCAACCTTTCCATTTATACTCTTTTTATCCCGAACCATTTTCTCAAATAGCTCATCAAATGAAATTGAACGAAGATCGGGAAAAATTGAATAGAGTGGCAGCTTTTCTAGACGTTTTAGTACTTCGGGATTGGTCAGACCCAAATGAACTCCCAATCCAATCTCTCCAAGCAAGCCTGCAAACACAGCACTGCCATGAGAACAGCTCGGCCCTAAAACGCCTTCAATAGCATGTCCAATGGTATGGCCTAAGTTCAAAAGATCTCTTTTTTCGGAAGTATTGTGCACTAAAGCACTTTTGAATCGAGCACTTCTTTCAATAAGATCTGTCCAGTTTCCTTTTTTAAAGTGCTCTTCTATTGCGTGAAAATGACTTTCTGAATCAAGCAGTGCATGTTTAACCATTTCAGGAACGCTATACAAGAGCTCTTCCTTTGAAAAACTATCGAGCAAACCGGGACAAATAAAGATTGCAGAGGGTTGATAAATAGTGCCAACGACGTTTTTAATGCCGTCGATATTGATACCATTTTTTCCACCAATGGAGGCATCAACCATAGCAAGGAGTGTGGATGGAATAAGCTCAAGTTTCATCCCGCGATGATAGGTTGATGCAACAAATCCCCCAAGATCGATAAGCGACCCTCCACCTAAAACGATAAGCCGGTCTTTAGAAGTTGCTGTCTTTTGAAGTAGCCATGAGACAATCTTTTGGTAGCCATCGATGCTTTTAATTTTTTCGCCGCCAGAAATCCCGAAAGTTGCTCGTGGATCAAGCGCTTCTTGAATTTTGGTTACAACTTTTTGAGGAATTTGAGAGTCGTAAAGCAATAAGCAACCTTTACTTGGTTGCACTGCTCTAAGCAATTCCTCTATAGTAGGTAGTAGATTGGGGTCTTGTAGATGTTTGTTCATATTTGCTGTTTCCTACTCGCCACTTCTAACCTCTACTGCCTTACTGTTCTTGATAAACTTTTTCTCGGTTCAAAAGGAGATAGCATTACCTGGAATTTACGTGGTAACCAAACGGAACTTTCAATCCTAGAAAAAAATGACTCTGAAATCACGCTTCTTGAAAAACCTGCTGATGATGAACCGCATATGTATCATATTCAAAGAGACCACTCAACTCAAGAGAGAGGTTTTATTCCAACGCTTCTTCGCTTAAAACTTACTCCCATTCCGGAAAAAGCAAAACGAAGAGCAGGCCCTCCTCCTATGCCAGGAGAGCTCGACGTTCGCTCGATCTGGAATCCTCAAATCATCGTCAATGATAAATCCTATTTTCTTCCCTGTTCAGCTTTCGCCGTTCAATGGCCCAGCGATGGCAGCGATCTTGCAGGAAAAAGGGGAACTCTCTACTATGCACCTCCCCCTGGGACTCCAGCATTTCCCTATTGGATTGAGATCGAAACAGCCCCAAATCCAGTACATATTAGGACGATTAGGAGTCACGCGGGAATATAACTCGACTATTTCCACCGAGCGAGAGGCTACAGATGTTGTGATTTACGACGAGCCAGTGGCCATAGCCACAGCCGAGGAGGAAAGCACAATAGATGCTGCCTCGCAGCCGGTCGAAATAGTGGATTTATTCCAGTGTGGCTCCTCAAAATCCTCGCATCTACGAACAGAGACAGCAGGCATTAAGAGCTCTCTCTAAAGTATCAAATCTTCTCTCTAAAACAGTACGTAAGTCCTTGGAAATCAAGGACTTACGAAAACAATACCACTTTGGCTTAACTCAAAACGGTCTTTGACTTATCACCAAGTAATTAACAGAAGGGGCACAAAAATAGAGGGTTAAAAAGTGTAAAAACGCATACATTCTGCATACACAAATTCCGATTGCGACCAAAGC
Organism: Bacteroidota bacterium; assembly: GCA_013285825.1. Lineage (GTDB taxonomy): Bacteria > Chlamydiota > Chlamydiia > Chlamydiales > FEN-1388 > JABDGV01. The sequence continues at coordinate 84,350 of JABDGV010000004.1, read as the reverse complement.
TCTCTCATCGTACACTTCGAACTTCAAACGAGAAATATCTATGTGGTTTAAACGTAAACTCTCCTTAAAGGCTTTGCAAAAGCTTCGAGATGATGCCGTCTCCTGCTGGTGTGAAGAATCAAAGTCCATGCCTGAGCGTGCAAAATCACTCGAAGAACCGCTCAAACGTCTTGATGCAAGTGTGATTGCAGGGGACGTTGAAGCTGGACGAAAAGAGGCTCCTTTTATCCAAGAGCATCTTCACTCCCGTGGAGGAAAGCTGGTCCGAGGTATTAAAGAGCTCGTTATAACCTTAATCATTGCGTTGGCATTCGCAGGAGTTGCTCGTCAAAGCTGGTTTGAGCTGTATGAAATCCCCACAGGTTCGATGCGTCCCACATTCAAGGAGTGTGATCGCGTTCTCGTTTCAAAAACAGCCTATGGCATTAATATCCCTTTCCAAACGAACCACCTCGCTTTTAACCCCTCAAGAGTTAGACATGGCTCTATCACAGTTATTACCGGAGACGGCCTTCCTCTTCCAGACGTAGACACCATGTATTTTGGCCTCTTTCCAGGAAAACGGCGCTATGTCAAACGATGTGTAGCTTTACCTGAGGAATCGATCTACTTTTACGGCGGAAACATCTACTGCCTTTCTGCCGACGGTTCAAAGGTAACCACAATGCCTGTCGAATCTTGCCCAAACCTTGAATACGTCCCTTTTCTCCAATTTGACGGAACCATCGATGTCTCCCACATCAGCCGTTTCGGTAAGAGCAGAACCTATACGATTAAGCACTTCAACTTACCTGTTGGTAAAGTCACTGTCTTTGACAACGGTGCTATAGAATCAAAGATCGCAGGCCCTTCAGGAAGCTGGGTCGAAGAGTTTTCAGAGTCTGAATCTGCACGAAAATATCCTCGCTCTATTGGAGAGTTCTGGGGTATATCCAACTATGCACAAGCAAGGCTTCTACTGCCTTCCGAGCTCCCCAAAGAAGCAAATACCCTTGGCTACACCTCAAACGATGCTATGCTTTATGTAGAACTCAAGCACAGCCCAACCCTGCCAAAGTCCCAAGAAGGACAATCCAATGACTTCAATGTGCCCCTTATTGCAACCTGCACCTCCTGGATTCCACTTTCAGAAAAGGCGTGTGAAGAAGTTTTAAATAACCTCTACACCGCTCGATTTGTTGTGCGAGGCGGCAAAGCGTGCCGCTATAACGAAAATGGTATTTTCGACCCTAACCACGCAGTGACAGTCCCAGACAGAATTCCAGATGGCACCTATGAGTTTTATCACGGCAAAGCGTACCTGATTCGATTGGGCTCTTTTGCAACTGAGCTTGAAAGCGACCACCCCATCTACCCCAAAAACGATCAAGAGCTGCAGCTCTTCTACAACGTCGGAATCGAGTGGTATAACCGCTATGAGCAGACCAATTTCCAGCGTTTTCCCTCTCGCTATGCCTATTTTAGAAATGGCGGATTCTACCTGCTAGGACATGAAATTGTATCTCCGCAGGATCCCCTTCTTCAACGCTTTGAAGCGCTCGAGATCATGCGCCAATCCAAAGACTATTCCTACTTTGCATTCCAAGATATTGGCTCACCTATTGATGAGCATGGAGGATTCAATCCCGATTTCTTTAAGAACTTTGGACTCACCATTCCGAAGGAGAGCTACGTCCTCTTAGGCGATAACCATGCAATGAGCTTGGATAGCCGTATCTTTGGTGTTGTCCCAGAAAACAATATTCAGGGAACAACTGTTTTGAGATTCTGGCCCACGCAAGGCCGAGTCGATGAAACGACGCTCTTCCTGCCTCCACAACCTTATACAGGACCTTCGATGTATACGCTTTTGATTTCTGCGTTGATGATTGGCATCTTGTGGGCAGGGCTTCATTATTTTAAAAGAGCTCGAAACCTAAGGCTCAATCAGTTTCGAGAAGCAATTTTAGGAAAGAGTTAAGAACTAAAGGAATCCCAAATAGCATCAGGATTGAGAGTTGATAAGTGCTCTTTAGAAAAGGTCGTTGTCAAAGCAATGACCTTCATTCCTGCTCGAAGGGCCGCTTCAATCCCCAAAGGTGCATCTTCGAAGACACAGCACTTGGAAGGCGCCATATTCAATGCTTTAGCTGCATTCAAAAAAACCTCCGGATCAGGCTTGCCGTGCGTGACATTTTCTCCAGAAATAATCACTTCGAAAAGATCTTCTAATTGGAGCTTAGCAAGCACCAGAATGATATTTTTCCGAATGGATGAAGAGCCAAGAGCTACCAAAATCCCCTTTCGTTTGAGCTCTCGAACATAGGTATCAACCCCTGGAACGATATGAAGCTCATCGGTTTTGAGATAGGATTGAAAGAGCTCTTCTTTACGATCGATAATTTTTTCGATCTCATTAGGATCTTGGCTCCATTTGAGCATATCACGAATGAAGAGAGCATTTTTAACACCAAAACCTTTTAAAAAGATTTCATGGGTTATGGGCTGCGACCTCTCTTTTGCTACCTGGATCCAAGCTCTTTCATGGAGAGGCCCAGAGTCCACTACCACCCCATCAAAGTCAAAAATGGCTGCCTCAAACACTATAGGATGCATCTTTTACCACTTCAATTTTGGCCATCTCGCCATTCAAATCCCACTCTTCGCCTTTAGCCTCTCCCAACTCAAATGAAGTTGCAAGCACCTCTTGCATGATATAGGGTTTATTGGCTTTGATAGCTGTATATACAGGCTCAGTAGATCCTAAAACAACGGTGATGCGATCGGTTACTTTCAAACCAAGATCGCGTCGTACAGTATTGATCTTGTTGACGACTTCTCGAACAAAACCCTCTTCGATCAACTCAGGCGTAAGGTGCGTATCAAGAGCAATAGTTAGATTCCCCTCGTTTTGCGCTACCATTCCCTCTCTGACAACTCTTTGAACCTCAACATCTTCTGGATCAAAAGTAAAGTCCTGCACAGTGATGGTTTTTCCCGCCTGCACATCTTTGATCTGCTCAGGGGTTAACTTTGAAATGACCTCTTGCGCCTCTTTCATGCGCTTTCCAACCTTCTTACCAAGTATCCGGAAGTTGGGCTTAGGCTGAATGTGAACAACATCCTCTTCCCGATCGGAAAACTCAACTTGCTTAACATTCGTCTCATCAGCAAGAAGCGCTGCATGCTCTTGAAGATAGCGAAGCACTTCTCTGTTTGTTGAAATAACGATTGCTTTAGGAAGAGGTTGTCGAACCTTGATCTTCTGCTCTTTGCGAAGAGCATGGACTAAGCTCGCCGCCTTTTGAACAGCGCTCATAGCCGCTTCAAGTTCATGATTTTTAGGGAAATCAGCCCCTTTTGGAAAATCGGTGAGGTGTACTGATTCTAAATCGTTCTTAGACTTGAGCTCCTGCCAGATCATCTCAGCAGTAAAGGGAACGAAGGGCGCTGCCACCTGAACGAGCGTTTTTAACACTCGGTAAAGCGCAGTAAAGGCCTCATTTCTGTCAGCACACTCCTCATCGTTCCAGAAACGTCTTCTAGAACGCCTGATGTACCAGTTGGTCAAATCATCAACAAACTGCACAAAGGGCTGAACCGCCAAGCTTAGCTCATACTTAGACATCGCCTCATCGACATGCTCGACAAGTGTTCCAAGACGTGAAAGAATCCAACTATCGATCTCAGATGAAAACTGCGTGGCCGCATTCTCAGGTTTCCATGAATAGATCTTGGCATAGGTAGAGAAGAAGGAGGCTGCATTCCAGAGAGGCAGCAGCACTCCTCGAAGGGTATTTTCAACGCCTGCTTTGGAAAAACATAAATCATCTCCCCGTACAACGGGACTTGCAAGAAGATAGAGGCGTACAGCGTCCGCTCCAAAGTCATGGACAACATCCAGAGGATCGGGATAGTTTTTGAGACGCTTTGACATCTTTTGCCCATCAGCTGCAAGCACAATCCCGTTTACAACGACATTTTTAAATGCAGGCTTATCAAAGAGGGCTGCAGCCAATATGGTAAGGGTATAGAACCAGCCACGCGTCTGATCGAGACCTTCAGCGATAAAATCGGCTGGGAAGCTATTCTTAAACTCTTCCTTGTTTTCAAAGGGATAGTGGTTTTGTCCATAGGGCATCGAACCCGACTCAAACCAGCAGTCAAAGACTTCCGGAATGCGCTTATAGACTTTACCATCCTTTTTGATCTCGATATCGTCAATTAAGTGGCGATGAAGATCGGAAATTTTGCGTCCTGAATACTCTTCAAGCTCTTTAATGGACTTCACCACGAGGATCGATCCATCTTCCGCTCTCCAGATCGGGATGGGTGTTCCCCAATAGCGATTTCGAGAGATTGCCCAGTCACGTGCATTCTCCAGCCATTTGCCAAAACGGCCATGTTTTAAATGCTCTGGAACCCAGTGGATCTGGTTATTGGCGTTTAAGAGCTTATCTTTGATTTTTTCAACATGCACAAACCAGGTTGCAACCGCTTTGTAGATGAGCGGCGTATCCGATCTCCAGCAAAAGGGGTAGCGGTGGCGCAACGTTTCATGACGGAGGACAAGGCCTTGGCCCTTCAAGATTTTGATGATCTCTTTGTCGCAATCTTTGATGTAGCGGCCCTTGAACTCCCCTACCTCTCCGGTAAAGTGGCCATTTTGATCGACAGGGCAGACAATAGGGATGCCGCTCTTCTGGCAGGCATAAAAGTCCGCTTCACCAAAACCAGGTGCAGTATGGACAAGGCCTGTACCATCTTCCAGCGTGACAAAATCATCGGTAATGACTCTAAAAGCGCCCTGTTTTTCCAAATCAACGAAATATTGAAAGAGTGGTTTATATTTCTTATCCTTCAGCTCTTTCCCTTTAAACTTTCGAAGAACGGATACCTCTCCCTCTGCAAAGATGGCTGGTAGTCGAGCTTCAGCTGCAATATAGCGCTTGCCCGATGCTGTATGCAAAACTTCCGCATAGTCAATTTCAGGACCTACTGTAATTGCAAGGTTTGAGAGAAGCGTCCAGGGAGTCGTTGTCCAAACAAGCAGAAAGGTGTTTTCAGCTTCCTTCAAGGGAACAGCAATGGTCACCGATGGATCATCGATTTCCTTATAGTTTTCAGAGGCTTCAAAGTTTGAGAGAGGCGTACCCAATCGTGCTGAGAAGGGCATAACCTTATAGCCTTCATAGACAAGCCCTTTCTCCCAGAGCTGTCCAAAGACCCACCAGATCGATTCCATAAAGGGAAGATCCATCGTCTTCCATGTTTTGGAGAAGTCGACCCATCGTCCAAAGCGCTCGACAATGGATTGCCATTCATCGGTATAGCGTAGGACGATCTTACGGCACTCTTCGTTGAATTTTGGGATGCCATATTCTTCTATGGAGGCAGCGCCCGAAAGGCCCAATGCTTTTTCGATCTCATTTTCGATGGGGAGTCCGTGGCAGTCCCATCCAAAGCGGCGAGGAACTTTATAGCCCTTCATTGTCCAAAAGCGTGGGACTACGTCTTTAATGGTTCCGGCAAGGAGATGGCCATAGTGAGGAAGTCCCGTTGCAAAGGGAGGGCCATCGTAAAAGGTGAAGCTCTTGGCATCCTTGCGGTTCTCTAAACTTGTCTCGAAAATCTTTTTCTTCTTCCAAAAGGAGAGAACTTCCAATTCGCGATCAGGCAAAGACTTTCGTGCATCAAAGGGGGTGAACATCTCGGGTCCTATCTACTATTTTCCATTATTATAGAGAAAACCTTGAGAAGGAGCAATTGGATACTCATTCACCTTCAATACTTGGTTTTGACTACAGCAACCACGCGGTTAGAAACATCAAATAAAATCTTCCATAGTACACTATGGGGCGATTTAGATTCGATGCTTCTACCCGCCTAGTTGTACTTGTCAAATTCCAATTCTTGAAGATGAAAGAGTATCATGGTATAATAGTTCCTGCGGGGGTGTACTGGTTTCGACGAAGAAGCTAATGCACAGACTGCGTGCGGAGGACGTCGGTGGGCCTCCTAAATCATCCGACAAAACAACAAACGCCAAATTTAAAAATTGTGGCAATATCATAGCTGCTGATTTCTCAGCTTGTGTTGAACTCGCTGCTTAATTTTAAGCAATTATGATATGACAGCTTCTACTTGATTGTGGAAGCCGTCCGGTAGCGCTTTATCTGGACCGAGGGATAAGGCATAGCTATCGTTTATACTCTTGGTGTGATGTGTGCAGCCCTGTCGAGTGGCGGCATAGATCGAGATCAATACTCGATAGGTTGATGCTAAAGTGACTGTGTCCGTCAGCAAGCATCGACCTTAAAACAAATTGGACACTATGCACGTAGAGGTTTGTAGTCAGAGGTTTTTTTGGACGAGAGTTCGATTCTCTCCACCTCCAACGAGATTTTTTGAGTCAAAAACAAAACGGAATCAATCCAGATTTCTGCTAGCGCGATGAATCCAAACCTTTTGGTTTGGTGAAGAGCGATAGTCTGAAAAATGGTTTGATTCCGTTTTGTTTTTGGGCAAAAAATCGAGGCGGAGGTGGAAACCTCCAAGATTCAGATTAAACCAAATCAAAACTTGATTGTCTTAAATTTTTTCTTAGAAACATTTTTGAATGACCAAGCCAATAATTCTTTATTTCCCCTATCCGTCCATAGCCATTTTTCAAATAAAATTCTTCCGCTTGAAAGTCCCAAGTATCCACTAGAGAAAAAATGCATCCATTTTTAATGGCTTCTCGTTCTGCTGCATCCAATAATTTTGTGCCGTATCCTTGTTTTTGGAGATTTCCTTCAACCCACAATACGTCGATGTAAACTGATTCCGTACCTAAAAATGCTTGTATCCCGCCGAAAACTTTTCCCAAATCATTTTTCAAAAAAATGGAAAATGCTGTATCTCGCTCACCTAATATACTCTCATTGAATGCAATGATACCTTCTCTTACAACGGCATTATCAGCCTCGGCTGGCGCATAATCGACAACTATTTCGTACATATTTCTTCTGCTTTCAAATATTTACCCTATTTCAACGGTTGATCTATTGAAGAGAGAGCATACCAGTATTCGAGGGAAGATTCCAGCTTGAACAACTGCAAAAATTGTAACCCATTGTAAAAATGTACCAAAATTGGTACAATCAAGAAAGCAAGGCAATATGAATGGGTGATGCTCCTCCGAAAATTATTTCTGTTCTATTTTGGTCTCAAGCAAACGGAAAAGAACCCGTTCGGGAATGGCTCAAATCTCTCTCTAAAGAGCAACGAAGAATTATTGGAGAGGACATCAAGACTGTTGAAATTGGCTGGCCTTTAGGAATGCCTTTAGTAAGAAGTCTCGGAAAGGGGCTCTGGGAAGTGCGCAGCTCTTTTCCAAATGGTATAGCTCGAGTACTCTTTATGATGTTTGATCATAAGATGGTCTTACTACATGGCTTTATAAAAAAGAGTCAGAAAACGCCTTCTCAAGATTTAGAAATTGCTTTACGAAGAGCAAAAATGTTGGAGCAGTCAAATGAAAAATAATAAACATTTTGGATCTTCATTCGATGATTTCCTACAAGAAGAGGGAATCCTTGAAGAGGCTGAAGCTGTAGCTGCAAAGCGCGTTTTTGTATTTCAAATTGAAAAAGAAATGCAAAAACAAAAAGTCGATAAAACACAACTTGCTGAACGAATGGAAACAAGCCGTTCTGCTATAGACAGGATTTTGAACCCGGAAACCCCTTCCACATTACGTACATTTGCAAAAGCTGCAAGAGCATTAGGGAAACATCTGCACATTAGCATGGCTTAATCTGTCCGCATCCCTTCCAATTGGAAAATTCAGAACGCATCTCTCCCCGTCCAATTAGCTGAACGCTCCTTGTATTCAACCACAGAATTAAAATGCTCACAAACATACCTGAGCACGTTTTACTGTCCAATTTCAAGTTTTGAAACACCAGATTCAAAAGTTGTTGTTTTTCAGTTGTTTTAGAACTCTTACATAGCGACACTCTATTGATTACACACTATACTTTGTGATCAAACGTCAGCCCTATCCACATTATAATCTAAACTTGTTCTTAATAAATCCAGATTGAAAAAAATCCGATATAGTATACATACTCGTACATTCCTTAAAAAGTCCAAGGAGGACAATATGTCGAATACGAGCAATACATCTGGAGCAGATTTCATAGAATTCTGGAAACGCGCATCTGAGAAAGGAGAATTAAAATCAAGCACTGCACGTACTATAGGAACATCATGCGCACAAGTACTTCAATGCACAGAAAGTTGGGAAACTCTCGATATGCGCGCGCTTAATTTAGACGACGCATTTCGTCGATTTGTCAACAAACGGGGTAAGGATTTGAAATCCGCAAGTTTGGCATCCTACAAGAATCGCTTCAAAAATGGGATCAGTATGTTTCTGGACTACGCCAATGACCCCTCTTCCTGGAAACCACAATTAAAAAGCCGAACTCCTAGTCAAGAACGAAAAAAAACTCAGTCTATTAGCAACGAAGAGCTAATAAATTATGCACAACTAAACCTGCCCACAACAATACCAGAACAATTCCGATTATCCTCATCAACACCCCTGATCGAGTATCCATTTCCTTTACGTGACGGTCAACTTGCATACCTTAAATTGCCAACCGACCTTAAAGTTTCGGAAGTTAAGCGTCTCACAACTTACCTGAACTCTTTAACGATTGATTCAACATTGAGTATTAATTAAGGACTAGCTGCATGCTCTCCCTTAAGACACGCCGCGCCGGGAAATTCTCCCTGCCTTTTATCACGATATTTTACAAACATTATACCTGCTCTATATCTCAATGTAGGAGACAAAGTTAGATCCCTTCCCACATTGAAATTAACGGAATAGAAGGAACTTTCTGATGCTTGAATCTCTTTTTAGCACCCTCTGCAAAATCGGCGCACTTTTTAGATTATCTTGGAACAGGATTCGCTCTCCGAGCACAAAAAATAGTGCTTCGACTATAAGCGGGGTTGCTGCGGCATCTTCGGGAGATCATTCTCCTGTTCATATAGGTGACCAACACATCCATCTAACCATCCCAAACAGCCCCACTACTCGATCGGAATCTGAAGATGAGTCAAAAACTAGATTCAATAGACGCCTTTTAGCTGTAGCCCATGAATTGCCCACCAATTTCCGATTCGTGGGAAATGCGCAAAATCCATTTCAAACACAAGCCTTAGAAAAGCTGGTTCATGACGAGCCTCGCATCCATGAAGATCCAGAGCTTTTTCAGAAAGCAATCAAGTGTTTAAATACAGCAAGAATCTTATCCACCTCATCGCACCCAAATTTAAAACCTGCTGATGGACAATTTTTGATGAAAGACCTAGCTCAGTATGTATCAGAGAAATATGGAATTAAGGGACTGGATCAGTGATAATCACTTATATGATTTCTCCATTTTCCATAAGATCGATCCTGAAGTCCCTTGCTTAAAAACCTGAGTTAGAAGCGGTATGTTGTGAAAAATTCTTAGTTTACCCCAATAAAAAGTTCTGAATACATCTCTCCACTTCCATCGTAAAACTCTAAATTCTGAGTGCAAGCTCTGAATTTAGAGTTTATGGCGCAAATGTCCTAACGTCAGCCCTGACCTGACCCCAGATGGTTTTAAATTTTAACGAAACCCACCGGATATCAGGAGCGTCTCACCTGTTATCCATTCGGCATCATCCGAGGCAAGAAATAGGGCTGCTTTTGCTATGTCTTCGGGTACACCAATCCTTCCAAGAGGAGTTCTCGCTTCAACTTTTTTGCGGAAATCGCTTTCAACAATTCCTGCAGATTTTGTCCCTTCAGTTTGTACGATACCTGGATTGATAGCGTTTACCCGAATTTTTTTAGGACCAAGTTCACTTCCTAGACTTTTTGTAATAGAGTCGACTGCGGCTTTCGTGGCGCTATAAACAAGAGCATTAGGTGCCCAAGACTTACTAGCAAGGGAACTAATATTGACAATACTTCCGCCTGTTGGACCAAAATAGTTGACAGCTATCTGACAAGCCAAGAGTAATCCAAGTACATTTAAATCAAAATGTTTATGAAAATGTTCGACTGTTACCTCTTCTAAAGGGGCAAATTCATATATGCCTGCATTGTTAATGAGAATATCAAGTTTTCCAAAAGCCTTTTTCGATTCAGCAAAAAGACGGTTTATATCTTTTTGGTTCGACATATTTGCCTGGACGGCAACTGCCTTACCACCTTTACGTTCAATTAATTGGACAACGCGATCTGCTCCCTCCTTGCTTGTTGCGTAGTTCACCACAACAGATGCTCCCTCTTCAGCCAGCTGCTCTGCAATCGAGGCGCCGATTCCTTTCGATGCTCCAGTAACAATCGCCACTTTACCATTTAATTTTTTAGTCATAACTACCCCCTTATAATATATCGGCTCTTAACCATTGAATTTCTAATGCAAGCTGAGCAATCCCATATCTCAGCGCTTTGAGACGAATCGCTTTACGAGGCGAATCAGGTAAACCCTCTAGCCTTGCTTCAATTTTCTTATACTCTTCATAACTCTTCTCGATTTTTTCCAATCTCTCTTGAAACAACCGAACCATCTCCCCTCGATCTGTAATGAAAAAGAGTTTGAGGAGAAACTCATTACGTGAAGTTTCCAATCCCGTCGGGCTTTCAACCCAAGCCTTAAATTCTGCCCGTCCTGCTTCGGTAATAGAAAAGAGCTCCCTCTTTTTCTTTCCAACATAGTCGATATTGGGAACCGCTTTTCCCTCTTCTGCCAAGACTTTTAACATGGGATAAATCGTCGAGTCAGACTCGCGCCAGAAATACACTGTTGATCTTCCCATGAGAGATTTGATCTCATATCCTGAACAGGGTCCATCAAGGAGCGCTCCCAAAATCGCATATCTTGTTTTATTGACTGACCTCATGAAAAATACCTAGTTTATGGGTATTTTATAAGCTCGAGACGATTTTTGTAAAGTACCTCTCTCTACCTCTAATAGAAGGCCAGCAATTCCCAGAGGGAATTGCTGGCCTGTCAGAGGAAAAAGTCTGTGTCAAGACTCCAATGTACTTTTACTTCAAGTTAACGGAGTTTATCTAACTCGAGTTTATCTAACTCTTCTTGAGTATAGTCAATCCAACCCTTATCTAAGGTTGTAAAACTGTCATACCAAACATACTCAGAAGTTGTCTCGATGACTCTGAGACCAAACAATGGAAGAGCCAAATTAATTTCCTTTAATATAGGCTGGATTGAATTCATCCCTTGGTTGCGAAATCGTACGTTAAGAAATCTCTCATGGCTTGTGCAGTCGTCCAAAACTCCATCTTTACTACAATTGTAAGAGAGAGGTATGGGTTTTTTAAATTTAGAAGTAAATTGACGCGTAATTATATTCAGCGATTCAATTTCTTTATCGTCTAAGGAGCTGATATCTTCAACATCTTGGCGACCGATTTTAATATGGAACTCAAAATACTTAGTTCTATAAAACTTAGTTTCCTGATCTGTCTCTGGAATACCATCGATTCCAAAAGCCGTAGCCCCAATTTTCTCTCGTAGTACATTAAAGCCTCTCTTTGCAAAAAAATCGGCATCATCATGAAGCTCTCGAACGACCTCATCTGTTTTATCTGATCGGAAATAACGAGCTGATTGCATTACCTTTACAGTCTTTTCAGCGCCGTTTTCATCCCTAAAAATAAGCGCCCGATAACAGGCGTTCATTCGATCTGCAAGGTCGCTATTTATATCATTCCAATCTTCTACGGTCTTAAAGAACTTATCAACTCTCTTCTGAGACGGATTTATTTCTCCCAGAAAAACATGTAATTCATGAGTCGCGGGTAAATAGCCCTTACTTTTCATCTGCGGATAGGTGCAGGCATATTCTTTATCGTTTTTAATTCTATTAAAAACAGTTGCTTGGGTTTCTTGTATGCTGGACATTATAAACTCCTTTTTATAGTTTTGGTACTTTTACATTTTTCAGATTCAATAATTATATTTAATCTTCTGAGCTGATTGTACTTATTTTCTATTTTAATAAAAAATTATATATATTAATATTGACTATTAGAATTACTAATAGCAGAAGAAAACTTTGTTACCCAATCCAAGTATAGCCAATCCAAGTATAGCCAATCCAAGTATAGCCAATCCGAGCATAGTCAATCCAACCGGACCGCTTTTCAGGCTCTACATCCATCCTTGGTCATATTTAAGATTGGAATCGTAGACTACATACTCACTTTGCACTTTTTCTGTCTGCCAATCAGCCTCGTTGAGGGCCTGTACAAGTTCATCTCTCAGCTTAAACGCTTCGTTCTTCGGCTTGAGTGAAACTCGGAGGTTCACAAAGCGAGCGTTCAAACCGGGCTTTTCTTGCTTAAGGCCATTTTTGGAAAGGTGCGCATTCTTTGAAAGAGCAAGTTTGGAGAGTTCCTCTATTCTACTCATCTTTTCATCTGGTATCACGACTTTTGCATGAAACTCAAAGTAATTTGATTCTGGAAAGGTAGTCACCTGTTCAGACGTCTCAGGAACGCCCTTGGTTGAAGCAAGAGCTTCGATTTTACTGCGCGATATGGAATATCCTTGCGACGATACGAGCTTAGTTACTTGCTGGAGAATACCACATGCCTTCTCATACGAACCTACCACCCAGTTGCTCGTCATTACTTGCTTCTGATTTTCGCCATACGGGAGCTCAATAACTACAGGCTTGAGCTTGGGCTTATCCATTTTTTGGCAAAACTGCGAGAAGGCACCTACATCACTGCAATCAACAGTTACATGCAGTTCGAACAGTCCATCTAAGTTATTATATGAAGGATATTTTTGATTTAATTCTATAGACATAATCTTCCTCAATTTTATGATTTTTTAAATGCAAAAACTCAAATAAGTTGAAGAGTTCTTGCAAAGCTAATTGTATTTTTTATTTACTTTTAGAAAAAGTTATCTCTATTAATATTGACTATTAGAATTACTAATATTAGAATAAGGGTGAGAGGGCATATGAGACATTTACCTAACATCACTTTTCTGCAGTACTTTTACAGTGCAGGGAAACATCGAAGCATGTCTAAAGCTGCAGAAGAAAACTTTGTTACGCAATCGGCTATCAGTCAGGGAATCAATAAATTAGAAATCGAACTGGGCAAACAACTTCTTTCCAATAGAAAAAACCGCTTCGAGTTAACCCCTGACGGTCAATTGCTGTTAGAAAAATGCGAGGGCATATTTGCTGAATTTTCAGAATTAGAAGATCTTTTCAATGAAAAAGAGGGTGTCTATCAAGGCAAAATATCCTTTGCTACAAGCCACAGCTTCGCCATCACCCTGCTTCCTCTTTATTATAAAAAGCTATTCGATGCACACCCCACTATAGAACCGATTTTGCGTTTAGGCCATTCTGGCATTGTTCGAGAGTGGGTTTCGAAGGGAGATGTTGAATTTGGAATAATTTTAACAAAAGAAAAAGACTCTCTTACCTTCAAAATGGACCCTATTTTGCAAGGCACATATGGTCTTTATAAAATGAAAAAAAGTCTTAAGTCTACCATCGAGAAATTAATCATCAGTGAAGATTCAAATGAAGACAAATTTATCATCAACTACCTCAAAGAAACCGGGCAAAAGCTTCCCCCTGTTCTCGAAGTATTAAGCTGGGAAGTGATTGCTAATATGATAACCCAAGGGTTAGGTATAGGAATATTGCCCGACTATGTTGCCGAAAGACATGATTTAATGGCGGTCCCTATACCTATCCCCATCATTAGCTACAATATCGCAGCCATCTCCTCCCAGAAGAGAGAGCTTTCACGAAATGCTAAGATGTTCATTGAACTTATACAAAAGAAAAAATAGGGCGGGTCGTTGCAAGCCACTGACTACTCACTCGCCTTTAGGCGAGGGGGGTTGTCACGAAAAAACCAGGCTTTTGCTTCTGCGTACTGAATCAAACCTTCTGTCTATTGACTAATTTTTGCGAATGGGCTGGAGGCGATATAGATTTCCATTTACTCCTCCATAAAATACGTCTCCATAATAGTAGGGCTGCACCATGCTCCCTGAGGCAATTGCCGGAAGAAGTGGAGATCGGGCAAGCTCTTTTCCACTCTTAGCATTTCTCCAAACGACATAATCATTCACATTAGCGCCAGGAATTTGACCTGGCGGTATATCTGTTCCCACAATGACACGCCTCTGTATATTTCCAATAATCGATATGAATTCTGTCGTTGCTTGGTTTACTTTCCACAGAATGTTAAAACCATGACTCCCTAGTTTAATAGCCGCTAATTTGCCTGGCAATGAATCCATCGCATAAACAATGTTATGCTCAGTATCAACAGAAACAGATGAAGGCATAAAACTAATCGCGGGATCACCGCTCGCAGCTGTAGAATATGCTTCTGCAATATTCGGAGGGATAGGATCCCCTAAAAAGGGTTGGATAGTGAATTGAATGGACGCGTTGCCTTGATTAACAGCTATAACACTGAGTGCTGTCGCGGAAGGAGATCCATTGGACTGGCCGACAATCCAATCATCAAAGGCGACAAGCGCTGTCCCGGGAGTTTGCCCAGGCAGTGTAAGGGAGCCGGGGGTCCATGAGTCATCGAAAGTAAAAATTCCCTTTTTCACTTGATAACGTATAAATGTGTCTGTCGAAAACAGGTAAACATAACTGTTTTTATGAAATCTACCTACCGTAAGGCGTCCGAAAACCGAAGAAGGCAATGTAGTTTGATCAATAATCTTCATCGTCACTGGATCGACCGAAACCAAGACTGATGCAGGCACATCTGATGGATCAGGACAATTGAAAAGGGCATCAGGACCCTGTAATGAACAGCCTGCTTGCCGATAAATTGACTTCATCACCAAAGTACCGTCAGCAGTCGCATCAAATCCATTATAGGTGGTGTTTTGAGGCTCTGCCCCACCTGTGGGAAGCACAACAGTTGCCATCACATTCCCTGTATCGGGATCGAGTTTGCTTAAGTGATACCCATAGATAACATAGAGGTATCCATTTCGTAATATTCCCATGACGCCGGGATAATCCCATTCGCCAGTCGTGATTGTGTCAATTAATTGGGTGTACCATACAGACTGGAGGGTTTTTGGATTGATTTTTGCAATAAACGATCCTATAGATCCTGGAGAATTGCCATAAGAACCCCCATAAGCAAATATTTGTTTAGGACTTAGATACGTCATATTATAGATTGAGGGATAGAGGCCGGGAGCTTCTTTAGTTATTATTATATTCTGTTTCCTCAGGGAGCCGCCAAATTTAGCTTCTCTAAATAAATGAGTGCGGCCAGAGTCGTAATGTTCAAAAGCATCGATTGAAGGATACCAGGGCAGATTGCGCGTCTTATGTTGCGCAGCTTCAAGGAAATTCAAGGCTAGCAGAGACAAAGATGCAATAAAAGCAGTAAATAATCGTTTCATTTTCGTCTACCCTCCTAAACGTCGACATCCTGGTTCTCATATCAAAAAAGAGATACACAGTTCAATAGCGAATAGAATGTAGCAATGAAATCTCTGCACCATTTGGTGCTGCGTAGGACTGAAAGGTCTCAGGGAGCTTTAGCAAATGAATATCACCTCAAGGCGGTTTTACGAGCTTGCAGTCATTTGAGGGGGCTCTTGAAATTTGAAAGCGACTGATGAAGCCATTGCCGAAGAAGCCATTGCCATGCTATGGCGATAAAAGCGCTTCCAGTTCGAATACTCGCGTTTGAACCCCTTCTTAATCGCCTTAATTTGTTGCTTAATATCTCTTAAGCAATCTTTCGACTCTTTTTGCTGTTTCAGATTTAAGTAAAGATCGCTCAGTTTCTTCCACTCTTGCAATTTGACAATGAGGCTTTCTGAAAGCTTTGTGACGCTCTCTTCCCACATTTCCTTATAATCACCAAAAGCTGCTTGAAGCTTGTCCAAAAGAAGCGCTTTTCTATCGAGGATAATCCGCTCTTGAATAAAGAGGCGTTTGTTCATCTTTAAGTTCGAAGTCAAACGAAGCTTGCTTAAAGTCCATATAAGCCACTTGGAGGGATCAAAGTGATACCAGCGGATGCCATTTCGATAGTCATAGGCAAAGGTGTGATGATAGTTATGGTAGCCCTCGCCAAAGGTCACAAGGGATATTATATAATTATCAGCGGCTGAAAGCTCTTGGCAGAAGGTACGAGCACCCCAGGTATGAGCCAGAGAGTTTATAAACCAGGTAAAATGGTGCAGAAAAAACATCCGCACTAAACCCGCAAAGAGAAATGCCCCGAAATACTCGCCGGTCCACCAGCCAACGAAAAAAATCGCCAGCAGGTTTATTCCCAAGGATAAAAGGGCGTAATAATTGTGCTGAAATAGGACACGAGGATTTCGAACGAGGTCTGCAACTACTTTAGTATCGATCTCTTTCGGCTTTTCAAAAAGCCAGAGAAA
Organism: Bacteroidota bacterium; assembly: GCA_013285825.1. Taxonomy (GTDB): domain Bacteria; phylum Chlamydiota; class Chlamydiia; order Chlamydiales; family FEN-1388; genus JABDGV01. The sequence continues at coordinate 67,890 of JABDGV010000004.1, read as the reverse complement.
ATGGGCGTACCAAAAACCTTTATTGATCGAGTAGGGATCATTATCGGTGTCAACAAATGAGTGGTGATGGCGATGATCAAACGACCAGCGTAATACACTGCCTTGAGTTGCCATGGTTCCAAAAAAGAGAAGAGTCCACTCAACAATCGGATGCGCTTGATATGCTTTATGTGAAAATAGGCGATGGTACCCTGCCGTAATGCTCACTCCCGTTGCGTTAAATAAAATGAAAGAGCAAATAAGCAAAGTCCATGAGGGCGAATATTGGTATAAATAGAGAGGAACCGCAATTAAAAGGAAAAGATGATACCCGATGATAAAAAGCCCAGGGCCCCAGTTGCAAGAACCCCAGTTGATTGTATCTTTCGTACTCGTCATATAACTAAATCCACATCAAATTGGGCATATTCTAAACTATTCCAGATTAAATATGATTTTTTCCTTTTCCATACTGAAAAATTGAACTCATTGGATCTGTATAGATTTGCTGAAGAGCACTAGCAAAGATATTCAAACTCAACCAATTAAAATGCGACCTTTCAACTCCTTTTATGCTGCACGTAAAACAGCAAATATGAGACAATAACCTTTATGAAGACTAAAATGCTCCGCGTTCATTCGCACGAAACAACTGTTCTTACGACCACGACCGGCAACAGCCGGTAATTTTTCTTTCTTTCATCAATTATTATTTGTTCTTCTTAAAAGTATAAAAAAGAGACTTTTATGTTCCGCAAAATGCCTATCATTTTATTGGCAATGATCGCTTTGGTGGCGATATTCAATCAATGGCTGCCGCTCAGCTTCAAATCACTCTTATACGGGATAAGCCTATCCCTCAAATCGCTCATTGTCTTTGTGCTCCCATTTCTTATTTTTGGTTTATTATTTAAAACCTCTGTGCAACTGGCCAAAAAAGCCTCGAAATGGATTCTCTTAATCTTAACTGCTATCTGCGTATCCAACTTCTTCTCAACCATGATCAGCTATGTCATTGGCTCTTTTGCCTATCAGTTTGACCTCTCCATGCCTATTCCAACAGAAGAGACTTCATTAGTACCTTTAGGGGACTTCTTCCTTCCAAAACTGTTGGGCAACAGCCAAGCGATGTTTTCAGGCTTGATTCTAGGCGTTTTGTTCGGCTGGCTCAAACCCTCTTTAGGCGAGAAAATCGCAGCACACTTCCAGAAATACATCGACCTCTTTTTGAAGGCGTTTTTGTATGTCATCCCTCTGTTTATTGCCGGCTTTATCGTCAAAATGATGCACGATGGCGTTTTGAGCCTTATACTGCGTAACTATGCCTTCATTTTTGCACTCGTAGCTACTGCCGTTTTCACCTACATCGCTCTTATTTATTTTGTCGCTACGGGATGTAACCGCAAAGCGTTTGTTCAAAGCATAAAAAACATGTTTCCAGCAGTTATTGCAGGCTTTGGAAGCATGTCCAGCGCCGCAGCTATGCCCTTGACCATTTTGGCAACGGAAAAAAATTCAAAAAATCCCGATCTTGCCGGCTCCATTATTCCTGCAACCGTCAACATCCATTTGATTGGAGACTGTTTTGCAATTCCCATTTTTGCTTTTGCGGTCATGAAGAGCTTTGGAGTGGCTGAACCATTGTTTTCAAGCTACTTAATCTTTGCAGTCTACTTTGTCCTGGCTAAATTTTCCGTAGCTGCCGTTCCAGGCGGAGGCATTCTTGTTATGCTCCCAATTCTTGAAGCATACCTAGGATTTTCGGGCGAGATGCTCTCTCTCATCACTGCCCTCTACATCCTCTTTGATCCCTTGATTACCTCTGCAAACGTTCTTGGCAATGGCGGATTCGCTTTAGCATTAGGTAATTTATCCGAAGGCAAACTGGAAGCAGAAAACGCAGCTGTTTTGTGTCAAAAATAATCAAGAATTGTGGATAGGCATCAATCCTCAATCCTTGGTTTGATGCCCATTCCAGTAAGTAGTTGGTTTGCCGCCCTCTGCCCAGTTGTAAAGGCTCCAAGAACGGTACTGCAATCTGTCTGGGATGTAGCCTCTCCTGCAAAGAAGAGCCTACCCATGACCGGTTCTGCAAAGGTTGCATAGGTCTCTTCATCAGCCTGCAAGCCTGGAGATGAATAGGAGCCATAAAAAAGAGGGTCACTTCCCCAACGCGTAATCATGTATGAGGAGGGAGAGGGAATGTCATTGCCATAGATTTTTTTGAGCAGCGACATCACGGAATCGACCGTTTTTTCATCGCTCCATTTCTCAGCTTCTTTTGCAAAAGAACCGGCTGTGAAGGCAAGAAGAATCGGCTGTTTGAAGTATTTTGCCAAATTCATAATATCGTAAATCTGATCGCGCATATCAGGCTTTGGAATCGACTCGATCCATTCCACATGGCGGTCCCAAAACACTTTTGGGAAAAAGAGGTAGATCTTATCAAAAACCCCTACTTGGATCTTTTCAATCACATCGAGCTTCTCTTGTGGAAGCGGAGGCGAAAATGCAATTGCATCTGCTTTTAACACTCCCAAAGGAACAGTCACGATGCAATTTTTGGCCTTGAAAACCCCTTTGTTCGTTCTGCATTCAATAATCTGATCTCCATAAGAGATCTTATCCACCTTGCAGTTGAGCTCAATAGATTGATGCTTTGCAAGCTTCGATGGAATCAGATTGTAGCCGAGAGGAATGAGGCCATTTGTTCCCGACGCTTCTGTTTTCTTATACAACTCTTCTACAGAAACCGACATATCTTGCAGATCGACAGCGATTTCATAGGTGTTTAACAGTCTGAGAATATAATAGAGTCTATCGTACATCTGCTTGGAAAATTTATTTTTCGCAGAAAAACTGTTCAAAGCATCGATGTAGGTAAGAGTATGGTTTCTTCCTTTTTCGTTTATCTCGTCGAGATACCCTTCAAATTTCTCTGCATACTCTTTTAAGGTTGCAATTTCTTCTTTGGACAATGGCTTGCCATCAGCATCGTAGAGGGCCATCGAGCCCAACTTGGTCGACAAAGAGCCGCTTTTGTAAATGGTGGGTTGGATTGTAAGGTTCATATCTCTGACAACATCAAACAGAGGGCTGTTCTCAATCCCATGAATCCATGAGGCGCCCAGTTCAAGATTGCTGCCCCACGTATCGGTAGTCCATACGCGGCCACCTATCCGATTGCCAGCTTCCAAAACGATGACTTTTTTAACCCCATTATTTCTTAAGGTATTTGCAGCTGAAAGCCCTGAAACTCCTGCTCCTACCACGATGGCGTCATATGTTTCTATAGGATGATATTCAGCAATGAGGCCAAAGGCACAATAACAATGTGATACAAATAAGAGAAAAAATCGAGCCATAAAGCCCCCTCTATCAAGTACTTATTTGAACTTAATATATCTGCGGTTATTCAACAATGTCTTTGATCGCTTGAAAGATGTTGAGAGGGTATTCAGCTATTCTATTGCACAAATATAGGTACCACTCTTTTCCATAGACAAAATAAATTTTAGCTGGATAGCCCTCGTCCTGTAAGCGAACTAGTTGTTCATTTCGAATCCCAAACAAACTTTCAAACTCATAGATCTCTTTTGATGACGTATATTTCTGTATTATTTTCTTTGCTTCTTGCTGAATATTGTCATCATGGGTAGCTATAGAGCAGGTATGATTTTGATATAATAATTGGTCCACATACTCTAAATAGACACTGTCCAGTTCATCCCCTCTTGGTATAGAGAGCCCTTGAGGGGTTTCAAAGGCGCCCTTAACTATCCTGATTCTTCCCGATTCTTTAACTATCTCTTTAAAATCATCTTTTGTCCTATATAAATAGGCCTGCAAGGTAATCCCAAGATTCTTGTGACTTTTTGCAGCCGCTTTATAGCTATCGAGTACAGCATCGGTCTGTTCATGCCCTTCTGCACTAATAAGTACTTCCGTGTTAGCTTTTTTTGCCTCTCGGCAAATAGTACTTAAATTGTCTAAGCAGAGCTCTTTTGAAATGTTTAAGCCAATATGGGAGAGATCGAGCGAGACCGTTGAGTTTAAATTTTGTTTTTTGATCTCTCGGCATATTTGCACAAACTCATCTCGGGCGCTGTTTGCTTCCTCTTCCGTTTTTGTATTTTCACCCATGAATTCTATGGAGCATTTAAACGAACGCCTATTTTCTGCCTGAACTTTACGGACGGTTTCTTCGAGAGTTTCTCCGCCTATGTAGCGATTGGCAGCCTTCTTTAAAGTTTGGAAGAGAGTGGGGTTTGATAAAACATAGTTTTTCGCATCTTGGTTGAGCGCTGCCTTTCGTAATGCTTCAGATCCAAGATTGAGCAGCTCTGTATCCATTGTACGCCTCACCATTAGACAATTTGTATCTTGAAGAGCAGCCGCTTAAAGAAATCAGCCAGAAGGCTAAACCATATGCCGATGAGAAAATGGGAGAAGTATATATATCCATTTGAGGCAGGAAATAATCGAATAATGTTTAAGAATAGAAGCAATCCAAAAATACCCCACACAGCACGAAGAACTCTTTCTATTGGTTTCAAGAGAGATGATTCCTCTTGCTGAACAGTGCTGCCAATAAAGAGGCCTAGACCTACTCCTATAAGTGTAAAGCACAACCTGGTTCCTGAAGCAGAGTATTGCACCAAAAGAAGGAAAATCGGGATCGCCTCGCTGATCAAAAAAAGTTGAAAGCGGTTGAGCCTTTCCAATAGCCGGTTAATTGCTGGGGTAATTGAGTAAATAAGTAAAAAAAGAAGGAAGCCAACAAACCACCCTGCAAGGATATCTGTCGGGTAATGCACTCCTAAATAGACGCGGGAGAGCGAGACTAAGAAAAGAGTGCCTAAAGCTACAGGCCATCTCCAGCGGCTTTTCCAGTGTGCGATAAGCAGGCACGATAAAAGCATATAAACTTGAGCTGCACCGCTGGGCAAGCTATATCCACCGGCAGAGATAACTCCAAGGCTTGGATCTAGATGGAAGGGTCTTTCTCGAGCAAAAAAGGTTTTAAATGCAATATTTATGAAAGTGTTCATGGAAAGAATATAAAACAGCCACACACCAGCTCGTCGGCTATAGCCCTGCCAAAGGGCAACTATAAGTGCGAGGTAAAAATAATTAGAGTCAAAATAATCGATGCACTTAAAAAAACTATCGAGAGCAGGTGTCCTGAAGCTTTGAATAAATCGCAAAACATCTAAATCGAAACTCGAAAGCATGCCCGCTCCTTCCAACTACTTCCTACATATTGTAAGTAAAATAAAGCTTTCAAGCTATTTGAAAACTAAAAAGTTCTTTAAACTAGAAAAAAATAAAGAAGAGCGTCTGCTTGAATACCCTCAAAAAAACTATCGCAATTTTTACACTTATATTCGTACTCGGATATGGAATACGTGTATACGAACAGCGAGACATTCCTCTTAAAAACAACAAAACTAACAATGGGGTACTCGAAAAGTTTCCTTATCTCAAGGATGTTGTACATGGCATACCTCAATTTGAGGGTGATATCTCTATCCAGCACATGAATTCTGGTACTGCAAACAAAGTTTTCCGCATCACAAATAAAACTACAGGCAACTCCTATGCGTTAAAAATTTTCAATACCAATACATTAGATGACATGGCCGCAACCTATCAATTTTTTGATGGAATAAGGCCCTTTTTAACTGCCCACGGCATCATTACACCTGCGACAGTTGTTTTTCCCTGTCTGAAAGATGAAAAAATTATCATGGTGAATGAGTTTCTCGAAGGGAATCACATTACCGATGAACATTTTCCAAAAGCCGGCGCAATCATGGCCAGGCTCCATTTAATCGACACGCCAGAAAGAGCTCTTAAACCTCGTCGTGATATGGCCTTCCTCTTTGAACAATGCAAAAGATGGGAGCATTGCAGCTATCTAGAAACACTCTGGAATTCTCTCGATTTTAGCTATTTAGAACAGCTGCCAAAAGGGCTCATCCATGGCGATTTTTCATATTCCAACATCCTTGCAGATTCGAATGGGCAGCTCTCACTTATTGATTGTGACTACATGCGCTATGACTATCTTCTCGACGATATTGGGCTTGCCCAAATCTACTATGGATTTGATGACGAAGGCAATTTCAAGCTTAAGGAATTTGCATCCTTTATTGCCGCCTACCAAAAAATTCGTCCTTTAACCGACCTTGAAAAGGCTCACCTAATAACACAGACTAAACGCTGCCTAATAGAAATAGCTATGGCACTGCGCTTCTACCTCTACGATAACCCCAACGGCCCTATCGAAGGAGTACTCGGTGATCCTGTCAACGCCGAACTCATCACACAGAATGCAAAAAATCACTACATAGACCCTGAGTTTATGGTCAAAGGGATTAAATCGCTTCATAGCACAAATCAAAGCTTGTGATCAAAATACTCCCTGATCCCCTCAAAATAGGCTCGTGCTACTTGGCAAACTCGACTAGGGACTGGCCTGCCTGCAACAAGTGTATCATTGGTTGCAAGTCTATGCGCTTCAATTTCGTTATTTTGGACCAGCGTTTCCCCATAGCATAATGGGCTGTGAACCAAGCGTGTTAAGGCCAAATTGCGAGAATAGATTCCAGGAAGCAGATAGAGGCAACAGCTTTCAAGATAGTCCAATTTCACATCCGGAGAAAGTAAAGGTACTTTCAGTCGAGCTACAAACTGATTGGCAATCTTTTTCGAAAGTTTGAGTGACTCTTCAATTTATCGGTGACAACCAGACGCAAAAATTCATATCGATCTTGAGGACGGCTCAACTCATTGCAAGAAAAGGCTCCAGGGATAAAGATAATGTTGTAGTTAGCTTGTGCAACGGTATCCTTTTCATCCATAGGATGGTCGTTGTAATGAATCATAATCGTAACATCTGGAGCAAAAGCATTTATCAAATCTGCTCGAGCGATCAGATCTGCCCTGTTATAGTATTTTCGAAAGAGTTGGGGAAGAGAGTCGCCACTAATCCATAGGTGGGGTTGTTTTTCGAGCCACTCAAAAAAGCTCTCTTTAATTGCTCCTCGGCCAATATCTGATCGTGTGACAAAAACCTCCGCACCCTCTTTTTCCAAGAGCTCTTTTAATGCAAGGGCTGTCAGATAGGTAAGAGTACCTTCGTTAAAGCTGAGGAGTTTATTCCCTGAAGGAATGGCAATGAAACGCTCCTCTAATTCTGCAAATGCTCCTCCAAAATGGCCTGGATCAATCGCTATTCTTGCTTTTTGGAGCGTCTTTTTGATTTTAGGCTTATCAGGTTGTGGAGCTGCTGCAAATAAAAGCACATACTCTACCTGGCCCTGCTTGAGATCAAGAATGGTAAGAGACTCATCAGTTATTCGATAATAATCGCTGACAGATGGATCCTTTTCCAAATAGGTTTTGATTTTTTGTTCGACTTGGCTGCGAGTCAACTGATTTTGATATCGATCAAAATCGTGTAAATCGACCCCATATACATTGGCGAAGCAAAGAAGCAATACAACAATGCAGTTAGTTATTTGTAAGAACATAGTGGATATAGGTTTGATGCATACGTGGGTTTGGATTAATGTCCAACTTCTTAAACCCAGTTTTTTCATAAAGAGCCTGAGCAGGTTTATTAAAAATACGTGTATCCAGCGACATTTCAATTAAGTCCGGAAATGTATTGATCACCTCTTTCAGTATTGTCGAAGCAATCCCCTGGCGTCTAAAATCCTTATGGACTCCTAAGTGATCCATATAATAGTGGCCAGATTGGGTGAGTTTCAAAACAGCACAAATCGCAACGATTTGATTGTCGCTTAAACTTCGAGCCTGAAAATAGGCACGAGAAATATCTTTCGGATCTTGATAGCTTGCAAAATCCTTTTGTAACATGTCCAAGATAAACTCTTCGTACGATTTAAACCTCGTCTCATCGATATGAAGCTCTTCTAAGGAAATTCCTTCGTAAAGCCTAGGAAATTGATACGCTTCAAAATACATTCTCATCCCCTCATCAAGAACTGAAAGAGGGATGCAATCTTCTGGTTCATACATTTCATAGACGTAGCTCTCATTAACAAAAAGGGTCTGTAATGCAAAGCAAGGACCAGTAACAACAAGCAGCAGGAAAAACGCGTTTCTAAATTTCATAATGAATATTCAGGGTGATCGGCAATAAACTGCTTGATTATAGATGGTTCAGCTATTGGCAAGAGACGGAGCTGTTCTTCCATGGGCAGCCACTTGAAGCCAATAATCTGCTTTCGACAGACAGCCGCTCCACACCTACATTCAATCCCCCCCTCATCTCTGCAGTCATAGTCAAACATGTTATAGTCACAAAACAGTTCCTCGCCCACTTCTATGTCCTTAACTGCAACCTGATAATATTCATTTCTTAGCATCATTGCAGGAGTCGATAATGTGAGTGTATTGGGATCACATGAGTGATTGATGAAAGATTCAAATGAATAAAAAAGTCTATTGCCGTTTCCAATAGAGACCGTATGGGTTGTAGTTGAAAATGGAAAATCGCCTTGATCGGTATGGAGCAGGTAGCTCTTTTCCACATCTTTAACAATTTGATAATGGTTCTTATAAAGAACATCGCCGGCTTTAAAAGGCTGAGTCGCAAAAAGGCCTAAACCATAGCCACAGTCTCGCAAAACAATCCCATCAGGAATTTTGGCTTCAAAAATCTGGTCATAATCAACTGCAAAGAGTGTGACTACATTTAAAAGGGCAAGGAGGAGAGAAAAAAAATAGCTGCTCATAAAGCCTTATTCATTTTTTACAAAAGTGCGAACAACGATACCAATCTTTGAAAGTTTGATTCAAGGCTCTCTTCACCCAAAGTGTTATTTAAAGTATGATTTAAGATGATATACGACGACAAGCCTAATGAGTTTAAAAACGGTTCAAGCTACAAACTACCAAGGAATCATCGTTGGGTGGGAACACGACTATTTCAGAATGGATTCAGCACGAACCCAGACAGCTTTTCAAAAGATTACAGTGACTTGTGCTTTCATTTTTCTTCAAATAAAAAGCTTATTTAACAAACACTCTAAAGCCATACTTCGAGCCTATGCACTCAATCCCTATTCTGGAGGGCCTCTTCCTCTATCCCCTGTTTTAATTCGAATGCGAAAATGCTATTTAAGCATCATCATGGATGATTCAGAGCAAGTTGAGACAACGGAAGCCTTTATACAAATTGCGACGTGGGAGACGGCAGAAGATATACAGAGAATTATTACGAGCAGTAGAATTCCCTCTATACAAGCACAAACGGCAAACAGCCTCCTTCAGAAGTCTCAGCAAATTCGGGCAAGAAGTGAAGCGCTCCATCAAGCATTTATGCAACTGCACGGAGCACTCCATGCCTATACAGAAAGCCCATCTCGACTTCTCTTCTCATCGCTCAATACTCAAGCATTTAAAAGAGCTGTCGATGAATTTCGTGTGGGATGGTTGTGATCTATTCAAGATCCAAATAAAGCTACTGAACGGGTGTTGGCAGCGCCGTTGTCATATTAAATTGACAACGTTCATTTATCCTAAAAAATGGAGTCTCTCGAGAAACCAAAGGCAGTGCATACTCAATTCCATTCCGATCATAGAGTCCGTCTTGTCGTTTTTCTTGCCTATATATTGCAAGATTGACCTCGCCTTCTCTAAAAAATTGATCAATTCCCTTTCTCTGCAGATAGGTCATTAAAGGATGTACATGAGCTTTACTGCGAAAGTTATATAACATTCGCGGCAGTAATGTCTGAAGTCGAATAGGCAGCGTTGCTATATCCCAAACGATTGCTAGTAATACAAAACAGACACTTGAAACGTTTTTAGTTTTTAAAATGCCATTCATCAGACAGGGTAAAAATAGATCTCTGGAAAGATGCTCCCAGTCTGTTCGGAGTGGAACAACACTTGCCTTAAAGAAGCAAGACAAATTCGTCCTATTTTGGCATAATTCTTGAACATCGAAGAACTCATCTTCATTTTGAAGCGTAATGTATTTTCTACTAAATGTTTCAAGCCCGAGATTGAAGCCACAATCTTTGTAAATGGAAAGATGATAGGTAGTCATGTTATTTTCTATATTTAAGATGTGACGATAATAACCTAAAAGTGTTGGTTTTTCATACTAAATTTTGCTAGGAGGATTAATAATGTCTCGAATGTACTCTCTAATATTTTCTCTCTATTTTTGCTGTTCTCTTACAGCCCTTACACCAGCTCAAAGATTTACTTGGAGCGACTATTTAGCTATTCCGCCAGGAAGCCAAATAACTGAGGGAAATCAGATTTTACATTTCAATCCAAAAAACAAACCCTACTGGGAGAATGAAAAGGCTCTTTTGTTTGTCAAAACATACCTCTCAACAGCTACTGCCCTTGAATCCGATGCTGAAGTATTAAAATTTGGCTCGGATCAAGTTCGCCTCCAAGGGTCGTATATTGAACTGGGTGTATGTACAGGCAAAACAATTAACTTTATCGCTGCCCTCAACCCGCACCAAAAAATATATGGCTTTGATTCTTTTCAAGGACTTCCCGAAGAGTGGATACGAGATGATTTTATCATGGCTGCAGGGACTTTTGCTTTTAAGAATCAAAACATTCTTCCGCCCGTTCTTCACAATGTTGATATCTTTAAAGGGCTGTTTTCTGACACTTTGAATCAGTTCATTCAATCAAGGCCTAATCTTGAACCTATTGCCTTCCTGCATATGGATAGCGATATCTATTCTTCCGCTGTCTGTGCGTTCAAAGCACTAGGCGATAGGATTGTTCCTGGCACAATCATTGTCTTCGATGAGCTCTACAATTATCCAGGAGTTGAACAGCATGAATGGAAGGCCTTTCAAGAGTTCTTAGAGGTACATAATCTTACAGTTGAATATCTCGCATACAATATCTATCACGAACAGGTGGCGGTGCGAATTGCTTCTTATAGCCCTTATTTGACCCTATCAAAGAGCCCTTTTGGCGCCTCACCCTTGCGGCAAATATCTGTCAGGGATGCCTGCTCCTGTGGATAGACAACAAGTTCTGCCACATTTACATGCTGCGGCCTTGTAGCGCAATAGAGGACTGCATCAGCAATATCATCAGCAACCAAGGGTTGAAAGCCCTGGTAGAATTTTTTTGCCTTTTCCTTATCCTCCCAGCGCACTTCACTAAATTCCGTCTCAACAGCTCCAGGATCTACTTCACTTACCCGGATGGCACTTCCCATTAAATCAATGCGAAGCGATTGAGTTATCGCACGAACTGCATGCTTCGTGGCACAATAGATGTTTCCTGTAGGGTAGCAGCCATGTCCTGCAACCGATCCAATATTGATAATATGGCCGCGATTTCGCTTAAGCATTTGGGAAAGTACTGCTTTAGTTGTGTAGAGAAGCCCCTTGAAATTGGTATCGATCACGATTTCCCAATTACTAACTTTTGCATCCTGAAACTTATCAGAGCTGAGAGCGAGACCTGCGTTATTGATGAGGATATCTATTTCAATCCCCTCATCAATAAGCTTGTTCACAGCAGCCTCAACTTGGTCATTCTTTTGCACATCAAGTTGGATTGGAGTTGTACGTACGCCATATTTTGCTTTCAAATCAGCTGCAACGGCTGTTAACCGGTCCAGCCTTCGCGCAGTCAGTATAACATGACAACCGAGCTTCGCAAACTGCTCAGCACACGCTTTGCCGATTCCGCTGGAAGCTCCAGTAATTAAGACGGTTTGGCCTTGGATGAGGTTTTTATTCATTTGCTTTCTTCTCGACTAAATCATTGTCCAAAACCTCATGAAGTTTGGCAAGGATAATGCCTAGAGCAATATCGTTGCGCCCACCTTCAGGGATAATCAAATCGGCATACTTTTTACTCGGCGCTACAAACGCGTCGTGCATAGGCTTCACGGTCGTTAAATATTGATCCTTCACACTTTTGAAGTCGCGTGAGCGTTCGTGCAGATCCCGTTCTATACGACGCAAAACTCGAATATCATCATCTGTATCAATGAATATCTTTATATCGAAAAGATCTCGGACTTCAGGGACTGCAAATAGGAGAATGCCTTCGATAATAATAACCTGGGCAGGATAGACACGCTTAGTCGCAGGTTCTCTGCTATGAATGTGAAAATTATAGACAGGCAGATCAACTGCAAAACCCTCTTTTAAATCCATTAAATGGTCATGGAGCAGGGCAAAATCAAGAGAGTTAGGATGGTCAAAGTTTGTTGCAGCACGTTCATGATAGGCAAGGTGAGATAGATCTTTATAGTAAGAATCCTGGCTAATGAGAATCGATTCAACGGGAAAGGCCTGTTGGATCTTATCAGCAAGGGTTGTTTTTCCCGATCCAGTTCCACCTGCTATTCCGATGAGTACTTTGGGAGTGGCTTGAAGATAAGTGATGCATAGACAGCTAAGAAGCAAGAATATTCTGCACATAGGCCCTCAATATTGTTTCACGAGAATATAGAACAACAATACAGAGAAGTAAATTTTTTTCTTCTTTCAAAGGTAAGCAATGCGTTACATATTCTATGCTTATCGAAAGTGTGCTTATGATCAGAATTGTACTTTTCTTTTCCATCTTACTATCCTTTCTATCTCTAGATTGTGCCGTTCCAACCAAAGAGTGGGTATTAGTTGTGGGTGGGGCTGGGTTTATTGGCTCAAGCGTCAATGAAATGCTCTATGATGAAGGCTATCCAACAGTCGTTCTTGATAACTTAAGCACGGGCAACAAAGCGGCTGTCCAACATGGCATCTTCATAAAAGGTGATATGACAGACAGCGAGACATTGCACCAGATTTTCTCAAAATACCCCATTTCGGCTGTTATGCACTTTGCAGGGGTAAAGCAGGTTGGTGAATCAATTTCAAACCCTCTCAAATACTACATCAATAATGTATCGGACACCTTAACCCTTCTTCAAGAGATGAAAAAACATAATGTACATTTTTTTATTTTTTCATCTTCTGCTGCGATATATGGTTTGCCGCTTGAAGAGTATGTAACCGAAGGCCATCCCAAAAACCCAATAAATCCGTATGGACAGTCCAAGCTCATGGTTGAGACCATTCTCCAAGATCTAGACCGAGCCAACTATGGCTTCAAGTATTGCTCCCTTCGCTACTTCAATGCCGCAGGAGGAGATCCTAAACAGAGGATCAAAAACTGTATGCAAAATGAAGCGAGTCTTATTCCTGTAGTGCTGCGAAGCGTTCAAGGGCCTGCAAAGACAGTTACCATTTTTGGCACTGATTACCCAACACCCGATGGAACAGGGATCCGCGATTATGTTCATATTGAAGACCTTGCCTCAGCCCATATCAAAGCTTTGAAGCGGCTTCTCAAAGGCGCTCCCTCTGCCTGCTACAACCTTGGCAATGGCAAAGGGTTTAGTGTACGGGAAGTCATAGCTGCTGTAGAAAAAGTAACAGGAAAAAAGGTGCAAGTAGTCGAAGGAGACCGGCGCATAGGTGATCCTCCAGCCATGATCGCAAGCTCTAAAAAAGCTCAAGAGGAGCTGGAATGGCATCCGAAACACACTGACCTGGTATCAATCATTCAAGATGCGTGGAACGCAATGAAAGTGGATTGATGAAGTTGGATTGATAAACTTGAATTAATTAACTAGGATTTAGGCTGTCCATAAAAGCCCTTTGTACCTAAGGGGGCGAGCAAAACCTCGTTGCCTTTTATTTCCCCCTCGTACTGAGAGGTATTTGCCTTTTCTAAATAGGGATCAAGATGCCGCTCCATTCGCATTTTTGCTAAATAAGGATCTGTACCTAATTTTTTCTCATCTTTTGCATCGAGAATTTTTTTCATTCTCGATATGCCATATTTCTTCCCTTCAAGATATTTCTCATCAGCTATTTTTTTATCAGGGTACATCGCTTTCATAGCCAGCTTAAACTGCTTTTTTATCTCTTTAGGAACATGCTCTTTTCGACTCTCAAGTTTAGGAATATCTTCTGACGTGCGATTTATAAAGAAGTGGATTTTCGCAATAGCTGGGCGCGTTTTAATGTACTGCAAAGCATGCGCTGCAAACTCCTTAAAATTCTTCCATGTGGCAAATCCTTTTTTCCAAAAAGGTGGACATCCGGCCGACTCTAATTTGAGAAAGAAAGAGCCGTCAGGCTGACGAGCAAAAAGAATAGTATGCTTGTCCGCAGGCAAGCCCATATCTCGCAAATCTAAACCCCACTGAACACTGGTTTTAGTAAGATTCTCCTGCATATGAGTCGACGCAATTCGTGTGTAGGCTTGTCCCTGGCCGCACGCTTTAAAGAATGCTTCTAACTTTACCGCTGTTAACTCCCCTTTTGTTCCAAGCCGCATAGATCCAGACGTAAAGGCATCGCCCTGTTTTACTGCTTGCGCAGTCAAAGCCCAAATAAGATGTACAGCAGATTCTGGGTTTGTAATTTTCGGGTCATCAAGCAGGTTATTGAATGCTTCATCATTACCTGCAGCTGCAACTAACTCTTTGCCTAATTCCTCACCCTTCTTAATCATCTCGTTCATCACACCGGGTGTAACGCCAGGACAAAGTTTTTCACAAAACAGTTCAAGATCCTTTCCGATTTCTTCTTTAGGATTTTGGAATTTTTGATAACTAGCTTGGTTATTTGATGGTACTTTCAAATCACTCATCGCTTTAGCTCTCTCTCGTTACTTTTATTCTAAATTATTTGTTGATAACTCGCTCTCTAAAATATTGACAAACACTCTCAACTTAACCTACAGTTTTGGCTTAATTTCTCATGCTTGCGATAGGAATTCTTATGCAAATTTCATTGCTTATATCTTTTTTCATGTTGTGCCTCTCATCAATTGTTGCTCTCGATTGGACCATTGGTCCATTTGTTCGGGCTGATAGCGCCAATCCCATCATTACTCCTCGGCCAGAATCCTGTTTTACCTGCCCTATCCTCCAAAAACAAGTTCACTGGGAATGCGACCACACTTTTAACCCAGCAGCAGTTGTGAAAGATGGGAAGGTCTATCTTCTCTACCGAGCCGAAGATGACTCAGGTGTTGGAATTGGCATGCATACATCTAGGCTGGGGCTAGCAGAAAGCCTTGATGGCCTTACTTTCCAAAGAAATCCTCTTCCCGTGCTATTCCCCAATCACGATTCGCAATTCTATAATGAATGGCCAGGTGGATGCGAAGATTCCCGCATCGTCGAAAAAGAAGATGGCAGCTACGTCATGATGTATACACAATGGAATCGACAAATGGCTGTGCTCGCTGTTGCGACATCCAAGGATCTAATGTCTTGGGAGAAACATGGCTATGCCTTTGAAAAGGCGCAAAATGGAACCTACGGAAGAAGGTACTGCAAATCGGGTTCAATTGTTTGCAAAGTGGTGAACGATCGACTCATTGCCGCTAAAATTCAGGGTAAATACTGGATGTACTGGGGCGAAGGAAATATTTATCTTGCAACATCTGACGATCTCATCTCTTGGGAACCGCTTGTAGATGCAAATGGACAGCTGCTTGCAATACTTGGACCACGTCCAGGCAAATATGATAGCGACTTTCCAGAAGCAGGCCCGCCAGCGGTGATTACAAAGAATGGGATTGTTTTCCTCTATAATGGCAGAAATTCAACGGAAAATGGAGACCCTGCAATTCCAAAGGGCGCCTATTCTGCAGGACAGGCACTTTTTGATGCTCAAGACCCGACTAAACTTCTCGCTCGACTCGATCAGCCCTTTTTCAAACCAGAACGGCCATATGAAAAATCGGGCCAATACATTGATGGAACGGTCTTTGTGGAGGGGCTCGTCCATTTCCAAGGCAAATGGCTGCTCTACTATGGTACTGCCGATTCAGCAATTGGCGTTACGGTGGCAACTGACTTATAGGTGGCTTCGTAGAATCCAGACGCGCTTCTCAAACTTTCTGAGAAGCTCTACACAGATATCGGAAGTTGCAGGGTCATGAAGCTTGTCGCAAAGCTCAACATCAGCTCGTAACAGCTTTAAAAGCTGCTCATAAGATTCTGCTAAAGATGCAAGCATCTTATTGCCATCCATGGCGCTCTTTACTTCTTTCAGCCTGCTCTCTTTCAAAAACTCCTGCATGCTGGCAGAAACAGGTTTACCCAGCTGGCGAATACGTTCGGCAACGAGATCAACTTCCTCGAGAAGCTGGTGATATTGTCCATCGAGCAGCTCATGGAGAAAATAAAAGCGTGGATCTTCCATGTTCCAGTGAAAACGAAGTGTCTTCGTTAAAAGAACATAGAGATCAGCAGTTAAACTAGTTAAACGTTCAACAATCTTACGCACCGTCTCTTGAGGAAGCCCGCAATTGGTTTTCATATTCTTTTTACCCTATTGTATTGTCAATTTTATTTGACCTGCATAATCGCAATTGCCCTGTTAGATAGGCTATAGTAGGGAGCTGGGGTCTGATGAATGGTATATACTATTCCTGGATCGGACGGCATAACGAATACCCCAATTTGCTGCCCCTTCTTTAAGGGAAGCAACCTATTCAAATTCCTCGCTGGAATCGTTGCGGAGCCAATGACTTCGTTTCCAGTCAGTTTCAAGAGTGCGCCCGGCACAGGCTGACCATCAGACATAATCATGATAAAGACGTCTCCCGAGTCAGGTGGAGTAACCGACATATCCTGCAAATTAAGGGAGATCATGTAGCTGCCTGTCTGTGGAATAGTAAAGTAGATGTTGTCTGCAGGAAAGGAAAAACCTGATTTTGTGGTAGTTACTGGAAAGGTAATAAAACCCCCAAACATAGTGGTATCCCATGTATCGGTAGAATAGGCTGATATAAAGGAGAGCTGTTTAGGTTTCTTGCTCTTTTTGACCAGTGGTGAAGAAAGTGAAAAAGGGGCAGGTTTGTATGACTTAACCTCGAGTCCTTCCAATCCGCCAGAACAGACGATGCAGGCAGTTAAAGCCATGTTTAAAATACATTTTTTTAAATTCACACAATTTCCATGAAAAGTCTAAATTGTCTTTATATTCTTACAATAAATAATTGGCAATCTCTATACCAACTCATTTGCAAGCACCTGTCAGGCACGTATTAATTAATCTGTATGATTGTAAGAGTCCTATTGGATTTCCCCATTATGGGGGGCGTTGGCGCTGCTATGGATAGGATGCTACCACTCTGAGTAGAAATAAAGACCGACAATTTTTGACCCTTATTTAGTGCTAAGAATCGTATCATTGTCCGTGTTGGAACAAAAGTTGCACCAAGAACTTCATCCCCAGCAATTGTAAACACGGCATTTGGAAATGGCTGTCCGTCAATAAGCATTGAGATGGTAACATCACCCGTGCCTGGGGGCGATGCGGTCATTAACTCAAAATTGAACGAGATTTGGTACTTACCTGTCCTTGGTATAGTAAAATAAATATTGTTCTGGGGAGGGAAATTAAAGCCCGACCTGAAGGGAGTTATTGGAAAAGTAATAAACCCTCCATACATGGTTGTATCCCAATAGTCCACAGCAAAAGAAGATATATAGGCAAGTTTGGGTTTATGCTTATGCTTATGGCTCTTTTTGACGAGAGGTGATGTGAGTGAAAAGGGGGCAGGTTTGAAGGCTTTAACCTCTTGACCCTCAAGCCCACTCAAGAACAATATACAGGCACTTAAAGCAGCAGTTATAATTGAACTCTTTAACCTCATCTTATTTCCTTGAATTTGCCAAACTGCCTGTATACAAATAAATAAATTATTTAACAAGTTCAATAGCAGCTCTATTGCAAACGGCTGTACATGAACTATCAGTCAATCTTTTCAATTGAAAGGGCCCTATTCGATTGTCCGAGAAAGGGAGGATCTGTTGCTTCGATTTCTAAGTCAGTTCCATTTTGTGCCATTATCATAACCGATAATTGCTGCCCTTTTCGCAAGTTTACTAATCTTGAAATATTAAATCTCGGAATAATACTAGCTCCTATAATCTCATTCTCATCCAGTTCAAGAAACCCATTGGGCAGAGGCTGTCCATCAACTAAAAAAAACGTAAAGATAGTACCAGGGCCTGGGGCATCTATATGCATATGCTGCATATTGAGGGAAAGGTTGTAACGACCTGATGCTGGAATTGTAAAGGTTGTGCTGCTGTTCTGAGGAAACCAAAACCCTGACTTAACAGTAGTTACTGGAAAGGGAATTAGCCCTCCAGTATCACTTGTATCCCAATTGTCCGTACCATAAGAAGATATATAGAATTTCTTTTTGGTCTGAGACTTATGCCTATGGCTCTTTTTAACAAGGGGTGATGAGATTGAAAAGGGTTCAGGCTTGAACGATTTAACCTCAATTCCCTCTAAACCACTTAAACAAACTATGCAGGCACTTAAAGCAGCAGTTATAATTGAATGCTTTAAAATCATATAAATTCCTTAAAACTCTAAACTGCCTGCATACTCCTTAAAATAATTATTAACAAGTTCTACAGAAGTTCAATTGCAAGCGCTGCAAGCTCGGATCTCTCCGTTTTCTCTAAAAAGACGGATCCATAAATCGAGTGGTTTTGGAACTTTCCAACCGTGTAGGTCAAGCCATTTGAATCCTTGTCAAGGTAGGGATTATCGATTTGAGTTGGATCGCCAGCAAGCACCACTTTCGTACCCTCGCCTGCTCGCGATATAATTGTTTTGACTTCGTGCGGTGTTAAGTTCTGCGCTTCATCGATAATGATGAACATCTTTGGAAGCGATCTTCCTCGAATATAGGTCACTGCTTCCATCTCGATCTTTTTATTCTCGAGTACCCAGCGCAAAGTATCTCCAGAGACATCTCCTTGAGATGCACAGAGAAGCTCTAAGTTATCGAAAATAGGCTGCATCCAGCTTGTGAGCTTTTCTTCCTTAGTACCTGGAAGGTATCCAATATCCCGGCCCAAAGGAACGATGGGGCGTGTGATCAAAATCTTATGGTATCCACCCTCATCAAACACTTTCCGCATAGCTGAAGCTAAAGCAAGAAGCGTCTTACCTGTTCCTGCAGGGCCTAAGAGTGTGACAAGTTTAACATCATCTCGGAGCAGTGCATCAAGAGCACATTTTTGTTCCATATTGCGTGGTTTAATTCCCCACAAGGAAGGAGCAGATACGAGACGTACTAAACGCTTATTCTTCACATCATAACGTGCAAGAGCACTTGCCTGCTCTGTAGGGGAAACAAGATGGAAATACTCGTTCGTTCGAGACTCGCCATCATAGGGAATCGATCCATCTTTTAAAAAGTGATCAATGGCCACTTTATCCATATCAAGGAGCCCGACGCCATGGGCAATTATATCGTAGGAAAACTTCAACTTCTCATAGTCTTCAGCTTCGAGGCCTAATGCCTCAGCTTTTACGCGAGCTGCTAAGTCTTTCGATACAAACACTACACGCGCTCCATGCGCTGCATGGGCAAGTGCCGATAAGATAATCCTATTGTCATTGATGCTGAGAGATAAGTGCATGCTGTCATCTCTCATCATCTCTAATGAGATGCGTACAGTTGCACCGTTATCGAGCAGAACGCCCTGGTGAAGATCGCCTTTGCCTTTAAGCCTTAGAGCATCTAGCAGCCGAATGGCTTGCCTTGCATTCTTTCCCAGCTCTCCAGGTGTGCGTTTGAGTTTATCAAGCTCTTCTAAAACTGTTACCGGGATCACAACATCGTGACGCTCAAACTTTGTAAACGCTTCTGGATCATGCAACAAAACATTGGTATCCAGTACGAAAATTTTTTCTTTGACTTTTTGCTTTGCCATTGCCACTCGTATTCTCTTTTTTTAAAGACAATTCTCTTTAAGAATTCATACCATTATCGTACCTTTTAGAATAGGTTAGGAATAGTGAGCAATGGCAAACGATCATTTTTCTGAAAAACTCCTTTCAATCCCGCCGTTCTTTGCAACGAGCTGGGATCAGGTTGCAGCTCTTAAAGCTACTGAAACAAGCCTTCATATCTACTTAAAAAGCGGCCAAGAGGTTATTCTGCCGGGGGTTGATTCAAAAACTGTTCAATCCATCTTTTTAAAATTCAACCACTTGGTTGAAGGCTCTATAAAATTTCAACTCCCTGAAAAGACAGAACAGGATAAAGCTTTCGAAGCTATCCAAAAGGGCCTTAAAGAAGTGCTCTCTCTAACGATGAAACTGGGTATTTCGGCTTTAGGAAAGATTGAAACAGTCTTAGAGCACAATCCAGGTCATGCCCAGCTGCCGCCTTTGCCGGCTGAAATGATTGATCGCATTCAAGTTCTTGCCAATATTATACCTAAAGAAGACCTCGCTGCGATGAGCCCCCCAATTGCTGGCTGCAATTGCCTTTACTGCCAAATTCAGCGCATCATACGAAGTAAAGAGCCAAGCATTGAGATTGGCCATGCAGATAAAGAAGAGGTTGTTGAAGACCAAGAGCTTCAATTTTCCGAATGGAGTGTAACCCCGATAGCCGATAAATTATACAAAGTGAATAACAAACTTGACCCTCACGAAGAGTATCAGGTTTTCTTAGGAGATCCTATGGGATGCACCTGTGGAAAACCTCATTGTGAACATATTATTGCAGTCTTGCGAAGCTAAAGGAAAATAGTGTAGTATCCGGCAAAATTTTCAGGTGAAATGAAGTTATGCGAATATATGTTTCTCTAACACTTTTATCGGGGCTTTTAACCACTTTTCAGCCCCTTTCTGCAGATGCAAGTAATGCAAATGCAACTAATCCAGTTGCAGCAAACCCTGCAGAAACCCCAATGCAGCAGGAAGTTCCAATGCAGTCAACATCCACTGCATTTGAACCCTTCACAGGCAAGGTCACCGCAAATCGCGTTCGACTTCGCTTATCTCCAAGTCTTGAAGGCCCAATCGTGTCAGAACTTGAAGCAGGCCAGCTTTTCGTTATTACTAATGCGATCGATGATTATTACGCGGTATTGCCGCAGCCTGGTACAAAAGCCTATATCTTTCGAACCTATGTACTTGACGGAGTCGTTGAAGGTCAAAATGTAAATATTCGCCTAGCACCTGATACACAAGGGTATATCATTTCTCAAGTACAAGCTGGAGATAAAATTTCTGGCACCATAAGCGAAAAAAATCCGAAGTGGCTTGAAATCGATATTCCAGAATCAGTCCGATTCTACATCGCTAAAGAGTATGTAGAAAAGGTTGGGAATAAAAACTTTTTCAATCAGGTTGAAAAGGCTCGTAAACAGTTTGGAGAAGAACTCAACAGTATTAAAACAGCTATCAATGAAGAGTTGAAAAAACCATTTCAAGATATTCAACTATCGCCCATTGCAGCGAAGCTGAGAACCCTCGAAAATCAATGTGCTGCTTTTCCAATAGAACGTGAACGTGCAGAAACTCTTTTTAAACAAATGCAAGAGCAGTATCTTCAAATATCACTGAATCAAGAGTGCAAGGGGATTGAGCTTCCATCCTCGCAAGAAGAAGCCCTCCACCCTATCATCATAACACCTTCAGAGCAAAAGCAAGAGAGTGCTCCCACAGATACAACCGTTCCTTCGGCAACACTTGTGCAGCAAGAAGATAAACTTATACAAGAAGCTATAAGCTCTAAGTCTGTAAAAAATAGTGATGAATTTTATAAAGAAGAGATCCTTCGATCAAAGCCCCTCCAAGGAATATTGACCAAGTACAACAGACATTTCCAAAACCGCCCAGGAGACTTTCTCCTCGTAGATCCTCTTACAAATGTGCCTGTAGCATTTATCTACAGCACAACTGTCGATCTCAAACCTTTCATTGGAAAGCAAGTAGAAATTAAGGGTTCGCCCCGCCCCAATCACAACTATGCATTTCCTGCATATTTTGCTCTCACGGCCTCGGTAAAAGAGCCAAAGACGAAGTAACCAAAAATAGACAGCCCCAAAAGATAATACAATCTAGGGGCTGTGTTTTTTTATCTTTTATTCTGATCTTTTGGACGCGGGCATCCGCAAGAGCCAGAAGAGGAGTCACAGCCGCCAAACTTAGATTTGCACCAGCAGCCAATCAATACAAGCGCCCATATAACTGTTGGATAGACAGGCCAAGGCAAATTTGATGTACTGGTCATGAACCAAATGGCCCATAAAATGGCAACACCAACTAAAAATGATATAATCTTTTTACCGCAGCATCCTTTTTCTTCCATATAAAGCTCCTTGTTGTGCTTAAGAGCTTTTACAATGCCTAAAATTTGGTATTCAGGCAAGACGTCATACAATTCGATCCATCAATTCAATCCCTGTACTTGCGAAAGACAGTGCGTTTCCCAAGGATCAAAACAGTCCTCTGCAATATGGATTAGAAAAAAGTTTCCAAAGAGCGGGAAGAGTTGAATAGCACTGCGAACGCACTCAATAAGATTTAACTGTGCCTCATTCTGATAAAGCTTAGATAATCGAAAATATTCAGTAGTTTGCTGGAAGAGATAAAGGAGATCATAAAAAAATATTCTCGCGATATTATCAATTAACAAAAGGCAATTGATAACAGCGCGAGGCAAGGCCGCAAAAGTCGAAATGACCGGAGCATACTGAGTATCTGTAAAAATATCTCCAACGCAAGAGCCTTGAATATGCATCCAATCTCCTAAGAGAAGCTGCGTAACAAACCCAAAACTAATTTAGTTTTTACATCACTAAAGCTGCTCGGGCATCCTTTTGGACTGAAAGCCGTGCTTGGTACTGCTCTGGACTTACTTTGTTATCCCTCCAATACCACTCAACTACTTCCATACCATTTACTCGGGTCTTAGTTGCACCATGACGCATATCTTGATGCCAGGAAATTTCTTGCACAACCTGATCAGTACCTG
Organism: Bacteroidota bacterium; assembly: GCA_013285825.1. Classification (GTDB taxonomy): domain Bacteria; phylum Chlamydiota; class Chlamydiia; order Chlamydiales; family FEN-1388; genus JABDGV01. Next base: position 45,063 of record JABDGV010000004.1, on the reverse strand, counting down.
GCTCAAAGCGCCGTTCAATTCCTTCTTTAACACCTTGGCAGTAAGGAACCTGAGCGATTTCTAACCCATTTTCATACAGCGTTTGGGTGCCATCAAGCAGTCCAAAAGACCACATCTCTAAGCGGTTTGGCTGGCCAGACTCTAAATAGACTTTGCAAAAACCATTTTTTACACCGTCGCGAAGAGCATATACTTGGTACAGCATGCTGTTAGGATAAAATTCTTCACGTACAACAGAGAGGCCGCCTACAATTTGATCCCGGTTTAAAAGCTTTCCATTTCCTGCACGAGTAATTTTAGAGCCATTTCCTCTATCCACAAACGATTCGAGATCACCGTCATTAGTATAATACTGCGCTCGAACGAGCTTGCCACCGCGATATTCTTCGCTCATACGAGGAGAGCCATCCAAAAACCATGCTCGAACAACTTTAGTCTCCTGCGGACCATACTGTTCTTCGTATTGCAAGACACCATTTTCAGCATTCATTCCCATGCAAACAAGCCGGTCGTTTTCATACTCTTCAAACTGATATACCACGTGCGTATTGGGATAAGACCAGGAGGAAGTGCCATGTAAAACACCATTAGCAAAGGCGCGCCGAACCTCAACGCCGCTCGAAGTCTTCTCAACAACATCCCCTGTTTTTCCTTGAGCTTCAAAATCGCTTTGGGCAATTTCTGGGCCATAGTAACTATAATAAGATCTTTGAACAATAGGTTCTGGGACATCTTTACGACATCCTGTCACTATTGTAGAGGCTAAAAGAACTATAACAAGACGTTTCATAGTAGATGCTCCTGAGAAAGTTGAGCAGAAATAGATTGAATAAGCTGCTGAAAGCTTGCGTCCACCTCTTCTTGATTAAGAGTGCGCTCTGGGCTTCTAAAATAGAATCGAATAGTCATATTTTTCTTATCCTGTCCAATTCGCTCACTTCTAAATATAGACTGCAGCCTAAAATGTTCTAAAAACTCGGGCTCATCCTGCCGAATCAATTGCTCTAATCGACCATAGGTAAGCTTATCGTTTACTGTACCTGTCCAATCGCGTTCCATACCAGGAAATTGATTTAACGATTGATACATATTTGATGGTCCATGCTGTTGCATATAATCCTGAAGATCAATTTCAGCAAAGAGAACTCTTTCTTTAATATCAAATTGTTTAAGCAGTAAAGGGTGTACCTCTCCAAGAACTCCAGCTCTCGCGCCATGAACATAGAGCGCCGCTTGCCGGCCTGGATGTAAGTGCGAGACTTCAGAGCTGTCAAGGAGAGGAGAAATTGAGAGCAGTCGAGAGACTTCCTCAACGACTGCCTTGAGATCCAAGAAATCAACATCAATATCTGATTGATCAAATTGATAAGGAGCCCTGCTGCCAGCAAGAAGGATCGCAAGAAGCAACCTCTCTGTTGGCTTGCCGCTCTCATCCCGCATATGAACAATTCCAACTTCAAATGCTTGGCAATCTCTCTCTTTTACATTCTGGTTGCGACGGTAGGATTCAAGCATTCCGGGAAGAAGCGATGGGCGCAATACCGACTGCTCAATAGACATAGGATGCTCTACGGATATGCTATTTTTAGCCTTCAGTATAACCCCATCGGTTACACTTGATGCTGCTTGAGGGCTGATCAAGCTGCAGTTGATCCACTCCTGCAACCCTGCTTGAATAAGAGCTTTTCTAGCGCGAGCTTCGATCGTATAAAGAGGATGATTTGCATGAGTGTCTGGTTTTAATGGCCTCGAGGCATTCACCGTTTTTTGAGGGAGTAGTTTCCAAACCTCTTCAACAAGATCTATTTCTTCATTGAGGTCATGCCTTCGAGGAGGAACCGACACCATGCACACTTCTTGAGATACCCAACGGAGAGGAAAATTGTGACGATTCCAAACCCACTCCATCTCTTGGGCAGAAATAGGAACACCTAGCACGGATACAACTCGCGCCAATCGGCAAGGAATATCTTTTACATCCATCTTCTTCGAGTGAATATCAAGGAGAGCATTGATCGATACTTTGATATCCAGCTTTTGAAGAAGGTTCAAATAAAGCGCCAAGCCCATAATTGTTGCATCGGGATCTGAACCTCTTTCAAAGCGTCTGGAGGACTCTGAAGAGGCGCCAATTGCAACCTTTGCCCTTCTGACAGCCTGAGGAGAAAAATAGGCCGACTCAACTACGCAGCTATTGGTCAATTCTGTGACGGCACTTGATTGTGCCCCCATTACTCCTGCAACAGCCTCAATGCCAAAAGCACCGGAGATAGTTGCTGTTCCGACAGGAACAGTGACTGTTTGACCATCAATGAGCTGGACGTCGTGAGAGGTGCCAGAATAGCCCACACGGATAGTTTGAGAGGGAAACGCCTTTGTGTCAAAACAGTGGAGCGGCTGTCCAATAGACATCATGACAAAGTTTGAACAGTCGACAAGAGCATTAATTAAACGAAAACCGCAACGCTGCAATAACAGCTGCATCCAGAGAGCTGTTTTGCCTCCAGAAACATTGGATAACACTAAAGCGCTATAGCGAGGACAAAGATCCTTATCTTCAACTTGCACCTGCCAGCCATCTTTTAAAGAGGCCAGCTCTTCAAGCGCTTCAAATGAGTTTATGGGCATTTTCACTGGGGTTCCAGTTCGAGCGGATAATAGGCGTGCAATTCCCAAAACACTTAAAGCGTGCCCTAAGTCTGGTGTCAGCGATAGCTCTAAGACATCATCAGTAAAGAGAGCATCTAAACTATCTCCTGGAACGAGGCTTGGATCAAGCTCCATAATTCCAGAGCTTTTTTCTTCAAGGCCCAACTCGTCCGCTGCTGCCAGCATCCCGAATGAGTCTACTCCTCGAAGCTGTGCCTGTTTAATAACCATCGATTTTGGATCATCTATGCTGCCAATTCGGCTGCCAATGGGCGCAAAGGCCACTAAAAGGTCTGGCTTGCAATTGGAAGCTCCGCAGACAACTTGATGATGTTTTTTTCCATCAGAGACCTTTGCAACGACGAGCTTATCGGCTTGAGGATGCTTTTCAACCGAGAGTACTTTACCAACGATAACGCCGGAAAACTTTGGACGTATCTGTTCAATCGCATCCGTCTCGATTCCCGAATCTTGCAACAGATGTGCAACCTGCTTAGAGTCTAAATCTTCTGTAAAATAGTGGCGAAGCCACGAAAGTGAAAGCCGCATAAACTCTTCTCAATCTTGAGTTATTGTTGAACTGTTATATCAGATAGTTTTATACTCAGCAGCCATAAATTTGAGGAATTGATATGGCTCTCGAAAAAACTCTTTCTATCATTAAACCTAACGCCGTTGCAAAGAAAAATATCGGCGCAATCATCCATATGCTCGAAGGTGCAGGTCTTCGCGTAATGGGAATGAAAATGGGAAATTTGACCCAGCGCGATGCTGAGCAATTTTATGCGATCCATAAAGATCGCGCCTTCTTCAAAGAGCTCGTCAGCTTTATGACTTCTGGAACCGTTGTGATTTTGGCTCTTGAAGGAACCAATGCTGTCGTGAAGAACCGAGATATTATGGGCGCAACAGATCCTAAAAAAGCGGCTCCAAACACCATCCGAGCAAAATTTGGCGAAGGAATTGAAGCCAATGCTGTTCACGGTTCTGATTCGGTTGAAAATGGCATTAATGAAGTAGCCTTCTTCTTCGCAGAACGAGAACTGTGCTAAACGTCGTACTGATTGACTGTATCGACTCGTTCACTTACCTCTTGCACGATCTTTGTATTCGTTGCAAGATCAAGGCGCGAGTCGAGAAGCACACGCAATTAAGCACAGCTACTGCATCACATATTATCATTGGACCCGGTCCCGGCCATCCAGATGACTATGCTCATCTTTTGCCCCTTATCAAAGAAGCAAAGGTCCCGATTTTAGGTGTCTGTCTAGGACATCAGCTCATTGCTCAAGCTTTTGGAGCCAAAATCTCTAGAGCCAAGCAGCCGATGCATGGGAAGCAAAGCCTCATCCAGCACAACCAAAGAGGGCTCTTTGCAAACGTTATAAATCCCCTCTTCGTTGGAAGATACCATTCCCTCATTACTTCTAATATTCCAGATCTATTCTCTATCGATGCTGTAAGTTCAGAAAATGAGATCATGGCAATTTCTCATAGAAATCTACCCATCTATGGCGTACAGTTTCATCCAGAATCTTTTCTCACAAAAAATGGTTCTCAACTCATTCAAAATTTTATACGGTTATGAAAACAATTATTGCAGCTCTACTCGTTCTACCTAATCTCTTGTTAGGCGAGATGACCTTTTCTATGATTAAACCAACAGCTGTTCAAGAACAAAAAGCTGGCGAAATCATCGCACAACTTCAAGCAAGCGGCTTAAGAGTTGTTGCTCTCAAGATTACAAAGATGACGCCCGAACAAGCAGATATCTTCTATAAGGATCTTAAAGACAAACCCTTCTTCCCAGAACTCAGCAAAATGATGACCTCAGGGCCTGTTGTCGCCATGGTACTCGACGGCGATAATGCTGTTGCAAAGACTCGCGAACTCATCGGCCCAACAGATCCTAAAGAAGCTAAGCCAACAACTATTCGCGCGCGCTTTGGTAAAAGCAAAGGCGATAACGCCATCCACGCCTCAGATAGTGTTGTAAGTGCCGAGAGAGAAATTCCCATCTTCTTTTCTGGAGAAGAGATCTTTCTTTCAAAGTAAATTGAAAAAGGGTTCGTCTATGAATGCCATAAATACAAATCTTGATAAGATGGGTTAAACAAATTTTTTGTATAACTTGGTAGCATAGCGACCCGATGACAAAAATCTTTATTGCAACTCCAGCTTATGCTGGAACAGTAACAGTTTCATATGCTGTAAGCCTTGCTGAAACTAAATCCATGCTGGATGCCAACAACATTGGAAACATTCTTCGGATATCAACTTCAAATGCTCTTTTAGTTTTTGCTAGAAACCAGCTTATAGAAGGGTTTATGGGGTCTGATTGTACCCATATGCTCTGTTTAGATGCAGACATTGGATGGCCTCCATCGTCAGTCATGAGTTTAATTAACCATGATGAAGAATTTGTAGCAGGCGTCTATCCATCTAGAAAACCAGATGTGTTCAACTTCAGACCCATGTTCAAAGAAGATAAATCGCTTGTATATTCTGAGAAGAAGTTGGTTCAAATGGAGTATATTCCAGCGGGATTTATGCTTTTAAAACGATCAGCCATTGAAAAAATGAGAAGAAAATTTCCAGAGCTTTTTGTTGTGCCCAAAAGTCCTGATAAGAGTTCATTTATGGGCTATTGCCTTTTCAACACTGAAGTTTGGGATGGTCAATTTTGGGGTGAAGACTATGTCTTTTGTCATCGAGCTCGGGAGGCCGGCGTTGAAATTTGGGTAGATCCCTTTATCGAATTCTATCATGCAGGCCAAAAGGGCACACTCGCACAAACCTTCACAACAGAGAAACAAAAAAGCATTTAAATTTTTTGAAATAGAACATTCAACGCAAAGACGCAAAGATAGTTAAAAATATTTTTTAAAATTTACCACAGAGATCACAGAGCGCACAGAGAGATACGTACTCTAGGGTCTTTGTGGGCTAAAATCCAAAACTTGTGATCTTAAGTATAGTAAAAGAGTAATAATCTTTGCGTCTTTGCGACTTTGCGACTTTGCGCCTTTGCGTTTAATTTCTCCCAAATCTCGACTTTGCGCCTTTGCGTTTAATTTCTCCCAAATCTCGACTTTGCGCCTTTGCGTTTAATTTCATCCACACCACTAAATACTAAACTCTTCGCCGAAGTACTTTCGACGCGCTTCCTTATTCTCGAGCAGCTCCTCAACTGTTCCTGACAAGAGCACACACCCCTCAGAAACCAAATAACTACGCTGTACGACTGAAAAAATCTCTCGAGCATTGTGGTCCGTGATTAAGATAGCAATGCCGCGGTCGGAAAGCCTGCGAATAATGGAGCGAAGGTCAGCAATCGCGATTGGATCGACGTTTGCAAAAGGCTCATCGAGCATAAGGCAGGATGGTTCTGCTGCAAGCGATCGTGTAATTTCCAGCCGGCGCCTCTCACCTCCAGACAATGTTTGAGCACGTTTTTTCCTTAAATGTGTCAACTCAAGCTCATTTAAAAGGGCATCAAGACGCAGCTTTAAATCAGTTTGATCGAGGTTGCGGGTTTCAAGGACTGTCAAGATATTCTCTTCTACCGTTAATTCTCGGAAAATAGAGGGCTCTTGAGTCAAATATCCAAGTCCTAGTTTTGCCCTCTCATGCATAGGCATGAAGGTCACATCTTGGCCCGAAAAGTGAACTGTTCCTGAATCAGGTCGAATAAGGCCTGAAATCATGTAAAAAGCGGTTGTCTTCCCGGCGCCATTAGGGCCTAAAAGCCCCACAATCTCTCCAGGATTAATATGAAGACTCAAGCCGTTGACAACTTTTCTGCCGCCATATTCTTTGACAAGGTCTGTAACAATCAGAGATTTATTCTGCATGTTCTTTTGTAGCCTCTACTTTGGGCTTTACATATTCAATAAACACGGAACCTTCCCCTTGAAGGTCTGCAAGGTGATAGCCTGAACCTTCCCCCTCTTTGCTCAGCTTGGCACGGAGTTTTTTCGACGAAGCTTTAATAGGCGCTTTGACAGTTCCTTGATCCATGGTAGTGTAGTAGGTCACTTTTTTAGGCTCATCGGCATAAAAGACCCCTTCCATAGCGACACAATTCAAATCGGCCTTGTCAGCTTCAAGCTTGTCGCCATCAGGAAAATTGATCACCACATTTCCCTCAAGATTAATCATATCGGCGCCTATTCCTGCGCCTAAAGCTTTGCCCTTAGCAATATCCAATGAGGCTTTATCGCAATGGATCGATCCGAAGGTATACAGCACATGAACATGACCTGTAAGAATCAGCTTTTTGCCCTTATACTCAATCTGGTCCGACTCAATCTGCTCGATCTTCATCTCTTCAGCAAAGCAAAAAGAAACCATCAAAAGTAAAGTTACTATTGTTTTTACCATGGAAGCGCTCCTGGGCTCATTTTCATACGGAGGCCTTCAGCTGTTATCTGTTCGCCTCCATTAGCTTTTAAAACTACCTTCATCTGATCTGCAAATCCCAACGTATCCGGCGTCCGTGAAAAGAGATCGTCCGGAAGTATGTGAGACGGCAAAGTATACGTTGCAAAATCACAAACATAGGCTAAAATCACATCATTTTCTAAATCCCAGACCACTTTTTCAGATACAAAAGTTCTTATGTCTTGATAGGGACGGAGCAGTGAAATTTCTTCTTGAGAGAGCACTACAGGCTTTCTCTTTTCATCAAGGTACGCACCCTTCTGGATAAAAATTTTTCTACCTTCATCTCCATGAGGCAATAGATAGTAAAACTCTTCTTGGAGAATACCCCGAGCATGATGAAACTCTTCTTCAATGCCAACGCCCTCTTTTTTGAATTTCATAAGGACATCTGCTGATTGTGCGGCTAAGGTAAAAATTTGCTTATCCCCTTCACCTCTGAGAACCGTCCGATTAACTTGATTTCGGTGCTGGGAGATATGGGCATGTTTGATTTCCTTCTGGCCATCTTTTTTGCCTCGTCTTATTTTTTCAAGAGCTCCCATGCGCTCTTCTCGAACTTCCTTGTAGTATTGTGAATCCTTTTCAGATCCTTTGAGGATAAAGAGAAGCGCTAGAAGAGACACAATCCCTCCAACCCAACAGAGAACCTTCTTTTGCTTCAGAAAAAGCTGGTTCAAACACTACTCCTTACAAGATACAAGTTCATGAATAGCTAAAAGCATATCAAGAAGCGCAGGAAGATCTTCTAGAGGATATATTGATGCTGCATCGCTCTTAGCTTTAGCTGGATTTGTATGAGTCTCAATAAAAAGGGCCTGGATGCCTGCAGCGCAAGCTGCACGCGAGAGCAGCGGAATAAACTCTTTTTCTCCGCCGGTAACTCCATCGCCTGCTCCTGGAAGCTGAACTGAATGGGATGCGTCATAAGAGACCGGACAGCCAAAGCGCTGCATAATTTCCAAAGCTCGCATATCGCTGACTAAGTTGTTATAGCCAAAGGTCGTTCCGCGATCACATAAGATAATCTTATCATTTCCTTGAGCTCGCACCTTTGCAACTACGTTCTTCATATCCCAAGGAGCCATAAACTGCCCCTTCTTAATATGGAGAGGCTTTTTCGTATCTGCACAGGCGACGATTAAATCTGTCTGCCGGCAGAGAAATGCGGGGATTTGAAGCACATCAAGGACAAGGGATGCCTCTTTTGCTTCTTCCGGAGAGTGGATATCGGAAAGAACAGGCAGATCAAACTTTTTCTTCACTTTTCCTAAAATACGAAGTCCTTCCTTGATGCCAGGACCGCGAAAGCTGCTATGAGAGGAGCGATTTGCCTTATCATAGCTTGCCTTGAAAATCAAATTCACAGGCCTTGATGCACAAATCTCCTTCAATGCTTCGGCACACTCCAATGTATGTGCTTCATCTTCAATAACACATGGACCAGAGATAAGGGCGAGCTTTTTACCCTTCCCAATGACAAAGGAACCTACTCGAACGTCATGCATACTACACCTACACTTGCCGATCCCAAATTGAACCAGTGACACGTTCCACTTGCTGATTGGAATCTTTTTGAACTTCTTTAATCTGATCTCGTAATTGTATCATACTTTCACCCTCTCGGGTAGGAAAAGCAACTGTGCCTGTTGGAATCAGATCCAAAAGAGGAACTAAAACAAAGGCTCTATTCAACATTCTAGGATGTGGAATAGTAAGCTCTTTACTCTCATGTACTTGTTCTCCAAAAAGCAAAATATCGAGATCCAGAACCCGCGGCATCTCTTTGGGTTTATCCACTTTTCCAAGAAGTTTTTCAATTCTTTGAAGATGTTTATAGAAATCAAGAGCATTCATTTCGACACTGCACTCGACGACTGCATTATAATAATCGTCTTGTGGGTAGGAGCTTATAGGTTTTGTTTTATAAAGGCCTGATGAGCGAAGAGATGAAACTCCTTTAGTTTCCTCGAGATGCTTTCTTGCTTGAACCAAGGTCTCTATAGAATTTCCTAAGTTAGATCCAAACCCAATATATGCTTGCGTGAAGGTAGGCTTTCTCGCTATCATCTTCTTCATTCTTTTCTCTAATGTTTATTCCGCGGTAGAAGAATACACTGAGTGGTTCAAAAATTGGAATTTGGTAAAGGCAACGCTCAGCAGGTCTATTAAAAAATCGATCTCATAGTATACTATGGGTAAGATTTTTTAATAGACCTGCTGAGATGGTGCCGAAACCAAAGCCAATTCTCGAAACACGAGGTGTATTATACCGTATTAGATACTTATTTGATGTTTGGACTGATAGCTCAGTGGATAGAGCACCCGCCTTCTAAGCGGGTGGTCGTAGGTTCGAATCCTACTCAGTCCGTTTATCTAGGAACCATATGATGAGCAAAAAGAAGTCTGTTCTCTTAGGCGATATCGTACAAACGCCTGATCTCTTTAAAAATCTAGAACCCTTTTTCGCTGAAACTGCCACAACTGAATTTCGCTCCCTTCCCCTTCGAAAACGGTTTAAAAGAATCAATAAAACGCTTCTCCACCTTATCGAGGAGCAGGAAAAACCCTGCTTTTTGCTCCCTGCAGTCTTAGACTTTATTGAACGAGTAAATAAGGCAGCCGTTTTACAAGAGCCCTACACCATCAACAGCTTTGAGTTCTACCTCAATATCTTTAGTAAGGTCTCTTTTGCTGAAAACCTCGAAATTCGTGGAAAAATTGTCGGACGAAACATTCCTCGAAATGAGTACCAATCTATTTTCCCTATCGGGATGAACAAAGTATTCCCAGGAACACATTTCGTTGCGGCACACTTGTCTCCAGATACCGACACAACAGTTGCATCTCTTTGGGGCTGGATGGATGCCTTTGGATGCCGCGTCGCTGAAGGCTGCCATCAGTGGGGGCTGCCCGCAATTCCAGCCGATGCCCATCTGGTTACCTTCCTCAAAGGCTTTTTCGGCAAAAGCTTTTTCGATCTCGTCATGCGAAAAAATCCAGCGCTGACGATGACGGCTCGGGATCTTGTCACTAAGAAAGACATGAATAAGATCCCCGCCTCTACCCATTTAAGCTCCGTAGATCACTCCCATGTCAACAAAGCGCTCATACTTATCGACGATGAGGGCCATTTTATGGGAGATTGGCGATCCCACGACGCAGAATCCATTCGGCAGCTCATCTCACTCTTTTGCTCCAGCCTTCGCTGGTTTGAAAGCAGCTTCATCGCAACTATTTCAAGGCTTATGGCCAAAGAGACCCTTCTCAAATCAGAGCTTGAAGAGGCCTATTCACAGGCAATGAATGAACCAATTTCCATCGCAACAACTCTTCTTGAATCAACGGATAAGCAGAAAAAGCTGCTCTCGGATCTCTTCAAAAAAATCCTAAATATTAAATCAGGCCTTTCCACTACCTTTCAAGAGCTCTTTCAAGCCTGTGATAAAACTCTCCATTCTACTTTTTCTGAGTTTCAGAATCATTTTCAACAACTTACTCGAGCACCTATCTTTGATTCTGAAAAGCATTTAAATAACAGCCGAACAGCTGTTATGAGCCATTTGGAAAGTGTTATTTCGACTCTTGAATCAGCTGTCCAAAGCATCTACCAAACAACTGACAGGCTCGATCTTCAAATAGAGATTCGAGGGGAAGTTTTGGGCCAGCCTTCACTCTTTGTAACGCTTAAAAGCGATATTGAAGAGATGCGAAATAAAATCGAAAATTATGACTTTCTTCCCGTTGTTATTCCTGAGGAAAATGGCAAATGGTTTCCAGTCGGAATTGTCCGCGCAACTGATTTGAAAAAGATGACCCTCGGTACTGCCACTTTGAGAGATTTTAGCAATCTCGAGGAGACAAAGCTCGCCTCCTACATCGAAGTCATCTCAATCATCGACCACCATAAGAGCAATATCAAAACATCTACTGTCTCAACGTTTATTATCGCCGATTCCCAATCTTCCAACACACTCGTTGCAGAATTAAATATGGCGATTAACGATCGATATCGTGAAAGCAACAACTCTTCAGAAACGCTCGAAAAAAGAATTAAAGAACTGCTCGAAAAGCCTGCAACTCAATCCCGAGCTCAAACTCTCATGAGCTATGTACAGGCACAGCTCTCTTTAGGCGCTGGCTACTTCATTCATCCCAAAAGAGAATATATCGAATATCTCTGCCACATCTTCGCTATACTCGATGATACCGATCTCTTAAGCAAAGTATCCAGACGTGATTTAGTCTGCGTCCAAGCCCTCTTAAACCGCATGAAACGGTTAGCTTTGCCCGATACCAAGGATTCAGACCTCATCGATTTTTCGGACCTGCCGGAGACAAACGAATTCCTCCCATTAGCAACAAATCGCCTTCTTCAAAACAGTGATCTTCATTCTATCTACAAACAGGTCTACCAATTTAAAGAGAGGGAAGTAGAAGAGGATCTCCTTAATTGTGCTCAAGGAGTACGCTCAAATGTCTTTGCCGATACAAAAGAGCAAAATGGCTGCTGCCGAATTTCCCAAACGAAACTGTTTAGTAAAAACTTTTCCTCCTTCCTAAGCCATCGTAAAAAAATCCTCGGCCTGTGGCGATCTGATGCTGAAAGGCGGGCCAAAGAAAATCCAAACCTTGATTTCTACCTCCAAATGGTCAGCACAATTCCAGGCGCCGAAGAGGTGTACCACGGTGAAATAAACTGGACACACCAGGATGAAGTCTGGATTTGGATTCCAAAAACAGCCCCTGCTAAGAGCCATTTAAACAGCTTTCTCAATGGCTTCAATGCACTGGATGCTATTCAAAACAATCCCATTGAGGTAGAACTTTTTTCTGATCGCCAACAAGAGACCGAACGCTTTTTTGAACAAAACTTCCCTAAAGGCAAGATTATCTCGAGTGACGGCTCTGATTCTGGGATATTAGCAATTTTAAGATTCAAAGCAGGGTTAATCAACTCAAGAAAATCACAGATTTCTCCCTACTTGCCAAGGCTTTTGCCTTAATCGGGGTGGCAGGATTCGAACCTACGGCCTCTTCGTCCCGAACGAAGCGCGCTAGCCAAGCTGCGCTACACCCCGTTCAATGCAAAACTAGAGCAGCCAAGCTGCTCTAGTCTATTCGATTAGACAGTAGCAGCTGCAGCAGGCTTGTCGTCTTCGATAATCTCGAGGTTGACGCGGATACCATTACGGCTGGCAACCGACATTAAGAGCGTTCGAATCGCATTGATCGTTTTGCCCTTTTTCCCGATGATCTTACCAATATCGCCCTTCTCGACTACGAGCTCGAGAATCAGAGTCTGAGTGCCACCAATTTCATTAATTCGGACCTTATCTGGATGATCAACCAGATTTTTCACAATATATGCGACGAATTCCTTCATAGCTCACTTCCTTAAATTCAAAGTCGTTTTTCTAAAAATAGACTCTTAAGATTTCAATCCGCGATCTCGACCCAAGATATCTACTATTTTTTTTATTTACTTGCAGGATTTTGCGCCAGCATTTCAACAAATTTTAAATTACCCAAGATACGCTCTTCTAATTCCTTCCAAAGACAAAATGGGCCAGGGGGCTTTGAGAGCGCCTTTTCATAAGAAAATATAAGCTCTTTTGATTTTTTTAATTGTTGATCAATCAAATTGGGGTGCAATGCATGATCAACACGAGATGCAACTTTATCCGTTTCAAGCCGCAATGAGTTAAGCCTTGCTCGAGTAGAGGAAAAAACTGTGTTGAGCTTTTTATTGAGCATCTCTTTCTGGCTGATCCATTTCTCAAAGGCTTTAAGCATAGCTGCAAACTGGCTATTCCATTCAATAAGCTTTTTAAGCGTTGCATCTTCCCCTTTAAGCTGCCCTGAAATCTCCCACGCTTGATGATCAAAATGAATCGTGTTGAGCTGAACGATGAGAGTCTCATACTCCTGCCTCCAGGCAGCAATCTGGAAAAAGAGCTCTTCATCTTCAAATCGCATGATAATCGAGTCCGATTTCATCTTGCGGACAAAAGATGCATCGCGCTCAAGAGATCGTATGGCTTGAGAAAGTTCTTTTCCCAAAGAGTGGAAATTTTGAACAGTTGCCCGTCGTACAGGGTGTACAGAAGTCGTTGCCGTTTTTTCTTCAACGTTCTGCTCGTGAGTTCCTCCGAATCTGCCGAGCCTCGACTCATATTCAGCAAGAGTCTCATTCTCAAACCAGGATTGATACTGAAAACCTCTTCTTAGCCTCGTTTTTTGATAGCCTCTACGCACATATGAAAACTTTGGAAAGGGGGCTGAAAGAAGCTCTCCGCATTGTGGATAGGCATCGTTCAATAACTCTAAGAATTTTTTACTATCTGAGCAGCAGATTGAAACCAGCTGCCACATAATCTCTAAATGGTGCTCTTCTCGATAAGGAAACGATCGATGGGCGATAATAACGAGATATGGGACTATTTCATGTATTACGAATGGGAATAGATATTTTTCTTTCCACCAAGCATTTCTTGAAAAACCAAACGCAGAAATAAGCCTGCCTGAAAACGACACTTCCTTCCAAAAATTGGGAGCCGCCTCTTTGAGAGACTTCTGCTTTTTTCTGTTAATGCAAAAGTCCAATAGCGACTTTAGCTCAGGGTAGCCTACGTGCATGAATGCCTCATATTATACATCAACCCAAAGAGTGACTGGACCATCGTTGACAAGCTGAACCTCCATCTTTGCACCAAAAGAGCCGGTTTTTGGCTCTTTTGTACACAATACACGACATTCTGTAACTACTCTATCAAATAAGCTCTCGGCTTTTTCGGGAGCGGCCGCTTGTAAAAAATCAGGACGCCTTCCTGAATGGACATCTCCATAGAGAGTAAACTGGCTCACGAGCAGAAGCTCATACCCAAGATCGATGATTGAATGGGCCATTTTACCCTCTTCATTTGTGAAAATCCGCAAATGACATATTTTTTTAGCCATTGCTAGAGCTTGCTTTTCACTATCCTCTCGACTAATACCTATGAGGACAAGCAACCCCTGGCCAATAGAGCTTATCTCCTTCTTATCGACAAGGACGGAAGCGCTTGAAACACGCTGTACAACTGCTCTCATAATCTTTTCAATTGAGAAAGAAGCATCTGCATGTCCTCTGGGAGAGGCGCTTCAAATACCATGCGCTGCTTACTTTCGGGATGTTGTAGAGCAATCATACGACAATGGAGCATTTGTCTTTCAACCAGAATCGACGAGGAGAGCTGTTTTCCGCCTCCATAGAGCCGATCACCCAATATGGGGAATCCAATATGCGACAGATGAACACGGATTTGATGCGTTCTTCCTGTGACGAGTTGGATATCAACAACTGTTGCAGACGGCAGCTTCTCAAGAGGAGTGATGATCGAGACTGCGGGCTTGCCAGTAGGTACAACTGCCATCTTTAATCGATTGCGCGGATCTCTGCCAATGGGAGAGTCGATAGTCTGAGCCTTATCCATTCTTCCTCGAACGATTGCTGTATATCGCTTTTCTACCTCGCGTTGAGCAAACTGATTTGAAAGCGCTCTGTGTATGGTGCTATTTTTCGCCGTTATCAAAACTCCTGAGGTGTCTTTATCTAGACGATGAACGATGCCTGGCCGGATAGGATCGTCATGATCGAGGGATTTGACATGATGTAAGAGTCCATGAACGACTGTTCCTGACCAGTTTCCTGCCCCAGGATGAACGACCAGATGGGGAGGCTTGTTCAGTACAACCATGCACTCATCTTCGTAGAGGATGGTCAAAGGAATAGCTTCGGGAGTAAGCGATATAGGCTTTTCTTCCGGTATTTCAAAGGTAATTTCATCGCCCGCTGCAACCAGATAGCGCTTTTTTTGAGGGAGACCAGAGACAAAAACAGACCCTTCATCAATAAGAGTCTGAAATATGGTACGAGAATATTTAGGGAAAGCAAGGGAGAGAAATTGATCGAGACGAAGGCCATCATTCTCTAAAGCGACTATAACTTTTTCTATTTTACCCACGATGTGTTTTACTTATTATCTGCTGCTTCTTTATCCAAGATCTCTTTAATTCTATCGTTGCTGTCATTCTGAGCGTTAATAATTTGCCAGGTCATTGCCATGGTCATAGCATCATAAAGAGGCTTAGCCTTTTTTTCTAAGTCGCCAATATTTGCAATCGTGGTCGCAGCTGTTACACCTGCACCGCTGCTTGATGGGGCACTAGATGGAGCTGATGTTGATGCTGCAGGATCTGGTTGAGACGCAGGAGCAGCACCTTGAACTTCACTTGACATATGCTACCTCTCTTCCTCTGCTATAAGAGATGATAGCACATTTTCCCTTAAGATGGAATGTATCAAACTCAAAGAGTAGCCCCTGCGAAGAAGCGCCTGAATAGCGCGCTGTTTTTTCTCTCGCGGGCAGTCAGAACTCAAGAGACAGGAATATTTCTTTCGAATACATACTTCCAGCGCCTCTTTTTCATCATAGGAAGGAGAAACTACCCCCGCTTGCCTCAGCTTCAGTTTAACTTGAAGAGCGCTCTTCCCCTCACGAGTAAAGCGATTGAGCTTTCCATCCACCCAAGCCTCGTCGTCAAAGAGGCTGTCCAGGGATGCAATCAAGCGATCAATCTCCTCATCGAGCACGCCCTTCTCTTTGAGTAGCTTTTTCGCCTGCGCTCTGTGGAGCGCTTGGCGCGAAAGCTTCCTCAGCAAAAACTTGCGAGCATCAAACGGGAGATTATTTTTTGGGCTTATTGACATCCAAAACCGGCCGATTACTTATTCGGACACCATGCGCCTGATATCCCTTCACCTGAACATCTCCGAGAGCAAATTCAATAGCTGCGACGCGCTGCTTGGGCTTTGGAACAAGGGAGATCTGGAGAACGGGCACCGCTTGCTCTGCTGTGAAATAGAGCAGTTTTTGTCCAAGCTCTAAGAATCGATACTCCTTATCTAAGATAAACTGCTTAACCTGGAAGCGCTTGGCATAGCCAAAGCCCGTCTCGTCGTCCAAATAGCAGCAAGAAAATATCTGCTCTTTATCGACAGGCACTATTGCTAGAAGCGGACTTTCCGTTCGTCCAACGTACTGCTTATCAGGAATGTTAATAACTCTATAGAGGCCATCTTTGTAGATGCAGAGTACTTTATCATAGTTTGTGCAGGTAAATTTATCCCCATCAACCTTCAGCCCCACATATCCAGCTTTCAAATCAAAGCCCACAGATATCTTCTTCGTAGAAATTGACCGCTTGTCAATTTCTCCAATGGTGTCGAGTCGTGTTCTTCTCTGATATTGATTCCCATATCGCTTTAAAAGACCTTCAAGGTAGCTGATAGCGTACCCATCGATATCTTTAAGCTCTTTATTGATCCTCTTAATCTCTTTTATAGCCAGTTCGATATCTTTCAAGTTCTTTTCACGGTCAAAGCGGGCAATTCGTCTAATGGGAATAGAGAGAAGGGCTGTTATATCATCTTCAACAGGATCGCGAGAAAGCTCTTCTCTATATTTCTTAAACGCTTTGAGCAGCACGACAATCGCCTCTTGCTCATCGCCCAGCTCTTCAATCTTCTGGTAGAGCTTCTCTTCAATGAAAATGCGCTCAAGCGTCTTGAAGAAAACAGTTGCTTCCAGCTTATCGAGCGCAAGCCTTAGCTCGCCCTCAAGAATGCGTCGCAAATTATCTACAGCTACTTGGAGGGCATAGGTAACGGTTACTTCCTTCGGCGATCCCTCATGAATGACAACCATCTGCGGCTGAATAGAAACTTGGCAATCACTGTAGGCGTAGAGAGCGTCAATAACCTCTTCAGCATACTGACCGCGAGGAAGCTTAATTTCGATCTCAACTGCTTCCGACGTGTAGTCTGAGATTGAATCGAGCTTGATCTGGCCCTTTTTCACTGCATCTTCAATCGACTGAATCACGGAATCTGTCGTCGTCCCGAAAGCTAACTGCCGGATAACCAATGTTTTTGGGTCTTTGATTTCGATAACGGCCCTGATACGCACCTTTCCCTTGCCATCTTCATAAGAAGATGCATCCAAGATGCCGCCAGAGGGGAAGTCAGGATAAACCTTGATCTCCTTGCCCTTTATCAAGTCGATCTCTGCTTCTAATAGTTCTTTAAAATTATGGGGCAGGATTTTTGTCGCCATCCCCACAGCAATGCCATCGGCTCCCTGCATCATGAGAAGAGGGATCTTTGCAGGAAGAACTATTGGCTCCTGATTTCGTCCATCATATGAGGGAGTGAACTGGGTAAGCTTAGGGTTGAAAAGCGTTTCTATAGAAAGCCCATTCAACCTCGTTTCGATATAACGAGAAGCGGCTGCAGCATCCCCGGTAAATGGATTTCCAAAATTCCCCTGCATATCGAGCAGATAGCCCTTATTTGCCAGGGTGACCAAAGCTTCATAAATAGGCGCATCGCCATGTGGGTGAAAAGCCATTGTCTGACCAGTCACGTTGGCAACTTTATGAAACTTGCCGTCATGGATTTTAAAGAGCGTGTGCAAAATGCGCCGCTGAACAGGCTTTAAGCCATCGACAAGATCGGGAATAGCGCGATCTAAAATTACGTACGAAGCATAGGCGACATAATGGTTTCGCATGAGGTCTTTACAATCAGACATACTATTATAACACCTCCTCTCGGATGAGGTTGTCGATAATGAATTGGCGCCTTTCAGGGGTATTTTTACCCATATAAAACTCCAGCATCGGATAAATATCCGACAAATGGGCTACTGAAACAGGTAGAAGACGGATCTTCTTCGAAATAAATTGTCCAAACTCATTGGGCGAGATTTCACCAAGCCCTTTAAATCGAGTAATTTCCCACTCTCCCTTCTTCTGTGATGCAGACACCTTTTCTTTCTCTTCTTCGCTGTAGCAGTAGTACGTTGCTTCCTTATTTCTCAGCTTAAAGAGGGGCGTCTCCAAGATATACACATGCTCGTTCATTACCAGGTTTTCAAAGAATGTTAAGAAAAAGGTAATGAGCAGGTTTCGTATATGCATGCCATCGACATCAGCATCAGTTGCAATAATCACCTTGTTATATCGAAGTCCTTCAATACCGTTTTCGATATTAAGAGCTGACATCAAATTGTACATCTCTTCATTTTTGTAGAGAGTATCAAGCTTCATTCCAAAGACATTTAAGGGCTTACCGCGAAGGGCAAAGACGGCCTGAGTCAAGGGATCCCTTGATGATACGATAGAGGCGCTTGCTGAATCTCCTTCAGTCAAGAAGATCATGGTCTTATCACCTTCTGGGACATCTTCATGAAGGTGATACTTGCAATCTCGAAGCTTTGGGATCTTTAATGTAATTTTTTTCTGCTTCTCTTTAGCTTCCTTACGAACGGCAGCAAGCTCTTTTCGAAGCTTTTCATTGAAGGTAATCCGGTCGACAATTCTTTGAGCCACTTCCTGATTTTTAAATAAGAGATCAAGAACCGCCTCTTTTACTTCTTGAGCTAAACCGCCTTTTAAATCGGTGTTGCCAAGCTTATTCTTTGTTTGCGATTCGAAAACGGGATCTTTGATTCTCACTAATAAAGCTGTAACTAAGCCCTCTCGAACGTCAACAGACTGAAAATTCTTCTTCGAATATTCATTAATTGCTCGGACAAGGCCATCACGAAAGGCATTAACGTGGGTTCCTCCATCGGCAGTGTGCTGGCCGTTAACAAAGGAAAAGACCGTCTCGCCATAATGCGAGCTGTGAAGAAATGCAAACTCAAGCCTTGGACCTCTAAAATAGAGAGGCTCATACACTTTCTCATCCCGAACTTCTTCTTCTAAAAGGTCTAATAGGCCATTTTCAGAATGGTACACCTGGTTATTAAACCCAAGCTTAAGGCCGGTGTTTAAGAATGCGTAGTAGCGAAGCCTCTTCTCAACGAACTCGGATCTAAATTTGTAAGCAGAAAAGATTTCAGGGTCGGGTAAAAAAGAGACGGAGGTTCCAGCCTTCTCACTGCTTTTCCCCTCTTTCTTCGACTTTAAAACTCCACGCTCAAAGTGTGCTTCAACATACGAACCTTCACGAACGCTCTTAATTGAAAAGTCTTCCGACAAGGCATTGACAGCCTTTAAACCAACACCGTTCAAGCCTACTGAAAACTGGAATACATCATCATTATATTTAGCGCCCGTATTGATCTTGCTGACGCAATCAACAACTTTACCGAGAGGAATTCCACGTCCATAGTCGCGAATAAAAACCCGCTTGGACTCATCAATAGATACCTCGATCTTTGTGCCATGACGCATGATGAATTCATCGACGCTATTGTCAATGACTTCCTTAAGCAAAATATATATCCCATCGTCCGGATGCGCCCCATCACCGAGCCGTCCAATATACATCCCCGAACGAAGACGAATGTGGCTTAAAGCATCCAGCGTCTGGATTGCCTCTTCAGTATACTCTTTAGCCATGATCTCTGATTCCTCTTCAAGAAAGTTGGACTATAGCAGAATTCTATTTCTGTTTGGAGAGCTTTCAATAGGATTAAAATATTTTTGATGCAAGAGTTATCTCTCTTGAGTAGAGTACTAATTAATTAGAAACGAGGCTTTGATGCTCGACCATTTTCAGGATAAGACTGTCTTAATCACCGGTGGAACTGGAAGCTTTGGTTCAACATTTGCCCGTCTTTTACTGAAAGAGAGCAAAGTCTCCAAAGTCATTATTTTTTCTCGTGATGAGTGGAAACAGTGGCAGATGCGAGAGCAAGATCCTCTCTTTCATGACCCTCGAGTCCGCTTTTTCCTCGGAGATATTCGAGACGAAGATCGGCTGCGCCGCGCATTTCACGACGTACAAATTGTCATTCATGCAGCAGCACTCAAACAGGTTCCGGCTGCAGAATACAACCCAACGGAATTCGTTAAAACAAATGTTCTTGGCGCCATGAATATCACTTCAGCAGCCATTGACTGCGGCGTTGAAAAAGTGATCGCACTCTCAACCGATAAGGCTGTAAACCCCTTGAACTTGTATGGAGCTACGAAACTCTGCTCTGATAAGCTCTTTATCGCTGCTAATGCTCTCGTTGGAAAACGAGGCTATCCGCGCTTTTCCATTGTTCGATATGGCAATGTTTTAGGCAGCCGAGGCTCGCTCCTTCCCTTCTGGAAAGAGCTCTTAAAAGAGGGCAAAAAAAGTTTACCTATCACCGATTTGCGAATGACGCGATTTTGGATTTCTTTGGAGGGCTCTTGCCGCTTTGTCGGCCATATTTCCAAGGTGATGCAGGGAGCTGAAATCTTCGTTCCCAAAAGCGTCAGCGTCTATATTAAAGATCTTGCCGAAGCTTTACATCCTGGCATCAAACTCGATGTCGTTGGCATCCGCCCAGGAGAAAAGCTCAATGAAGTTCTCATCTCTCACGATGAGGCGCGTACGACTGTTGAGAGCAGAATTTTTTACTGCATCCAGCCTCAGTTTGAAGTGCATGGAAGCGAACAGTTCAAAAAAGCCACACAGTGGAAACCAGTCGCAGCTGATTTTGTCCTAGCATCGGATACAAACCCGCTCTTTACTACATCCATTGAAGAGATTCGAGCGCTTGTTCAAGGGAGCTCCACATGCACCTTGTAGTCATTGGAGCAAACCACACCTCAGCAACATTAGAACAGCGAGAGCGTATCTCTCAAGAGCTTACAGATCTTCTAGAGCTTCCCTTTCCATTTATTACATTAGTCACCTGCAACCGCTCAGAAATTTATATATCGACCCACGATGCCCCGAAAGCGCATACCATACTTATTCGTTATTTTCGCTCAAAAGGCCTTGTCGATTTTGAAGAGAGCCTCTACACCCTCTTTGATAAGGATGTACTCCGCCATCTTTCGCTCGTAGCCTCAGGGCTTCAATCTGCGCTCTTTGGAGAAACTGAAATTCAGGGACAGGTAAGAAAATCGTATGAAGAGGCAAGAACAAAAAAACCGCTTTCAAAAGCTCTTCACAGCCTCTTTCAACAAGCATTAAAGATCTCAAAGCGCATTCGAAATGGTTTTTTTCAAGATCAAATGCCCTGTAATATCGAACAGCTCATCGAAGCCAAAATTCACGAACGGTATGGCAAGGAAGCGCCCACACGAGGCTTGCTCATTGGCGCCTCCAGCATCAATGCGCGAGTAGCCAATTACTTTGCTAAAAAAAATCCCTATCAAATGAGCCTCTGCAATCGCACCTTTGATCGAGCAGAAGCGTTAGCCTCGAGCCTCTCAATGGATATTATTCCTTGGAATGATCTCTCGACGCACATTCAAAGCTTTGACTGGGTCGTATCTGCAGTCAAAAGCTCTTCGTATGTCGTAGATTCTCAAAACTATACACAAACGCTTCAGCCCCTCCTCATTGATTTAGGAGTTCCAAGAAACATAGACCCCAAAGTAGATGCTGCAAATCTCATCCATATAGAACAGCTCTCAGCCCATATTAAACCAACTGAAAATATACTCAAAGAGGCATCAGAGATGGCCTATTCACTTTCAGATATAGCTTTCAGCAATAAAATGGTTTAATCTAAAGGTGCAAAATGCAACCCGTAGAAACTGCCAACAAATACCTTGAACAGGGCTTTGAGCAGCTCAGAACAACCCACAAAATCAGCCCGGCGATCGTACATGCGCTTAAAGAAATCGGCCAGTCCTACCAATCGAACACAAATGCCCTCTACAAAGGACGAAATTTGCTTTGGAAAATCTTGTATTTCTTCGGCATTGGTTTAAGCAGTGAAGAAAGAGCTCAGCTCAAATGTGTTAAAAAAATCTCACAGCTTAAAGTATTCGCAAAAACCTTAACCCTCGATTACTGGACAAAGCGCACCCAATATTCTGTAAAAGCCGTGGGTAAACATCATATAGAAAAAGATCTGACAGCGGATACTCAATCTAAAGACTTTCTCACCCAAATATACTACAGCCTTAAAGACCCCAAGACCTTAACTCAGGAAGATTTTAATAAAATCAAGAAGATCGAAGGCACAAAGATATTCTCCACGGATCTTTTTTTTACTAACGAATTACGCAATTTTATACATTCAGAAAAGCTTACACCAGAGGAAAAAAAATCTACGCAACAGCTTCTCACAGCATTTGAGTTCAGTTCAAAGGTGAATTGGAAGGCAATGAAATATAAGCATATTCAAGGGTATGAAAACCAACCATGGTATCCTGCAAATGCGGCAGCCGCTCTCCATAAAGCAGTACATCAGATGAAGTCTGAAGTGGAGGTGATATTTTCAGCGACGCATATGGCTAAGGGAAAAGAATCTGGCCACGCCGTTTTGTATTCAATGCGAATGCTTGACAATGACCAGTTATGTCTTCGCCGCTATAACACAGGACTTGCTGCAAAAGTAGAAGAAGGCTCCTTGCTTTCCGGTTTATGGGAAGGAGCTAAAGCTATGTATCAAGGCGATAGTTTTAAAAATGCCTTAAAATCCAGCTTATCATCAACTGTTGACCAAGCAATCTTTTCGAAAAAGGACATTCTTTCAGATGAGTTCTCATCTATCTTCTCCAATGAACTGCTCAATTTCGATGGCGTTAATGCAGAATCGGACAAACTCATTTTTCCGAAATATGAAGCTTTCAAACAAACACATGAAATTCCGAAAGAACAGGTTCCAAACGCCCCAAACCCTCCCTCGATCCCTATGCAGGTGTTTGGAAATTGCGGCATCGCTTCAAAGCTTACCTATATGAATGACAATCTTGGAAATGACCTCTACAATAAATTTACACAGTTTTTAGAACAGAAAATTGCTAATAGGTAAGATATAATAGCTAAGTTTATTACCATCGACTATCCTGCTCTTTATTTTTAAAAGGCAAGAATCATCATGGATGCCAATTCATGCGTCATAACCGATTTTCATAAACTTCGTCCACCCTTTGAATCGGCCCACGACACTACCCTTGATTGGCTTATTCACGCCCATACTAAAGCTGAATCGGTCAAGCAGGGTAAAGATGATCACAAGTTTCAAAAACAGATGGAAGCTCTCGTTGATCATGTAGGATGTAAATCAACGGAGATCCGTCAAAGAGGGCACGTCATTCCTGATTTTTTACACCATAATTGGAATGAAATGGTGATCTACAGACTGGATGACTTCCCAACAGGTGTAGGCCTGCAAAAACGGCAGGAAGTCCACTCAGAAATAGTCGGTAAGATATTTGAAAAATACTACCCAGATTCACACAACTGCCCATCAAACATACTGCATGTGAGCTGTACAGGATATGTATCTCCAAGCCCAGCACAGCGTATTGCATCCATTCGCAACTGGCTAGGGTCAACCACAATCACTCACGCCTACCATATGGGCTGCTATGCATCTATTCCAGCTTTGCGAATCGGATCTGGATTTGTTCAATTAGATGGCAAGAGAACGGATGTGGTCCACACAGAACTCTGCTCGCTCCATATCAACCCTCTCCTTCATGAACCTGATCAGCTCGTCGCCCAAAGCCTCTTTGCCGATGGATTCATGAAATATTCTCTAAATCCCGAAGATAGCGCAGCAGAGGGATTGAAAATTATATCCATTGCTGAAGAGATTATTCCAAATTCTCTTGGTGCCATGGCTTGGTCGATGACCGATTGGGGATTCCAATTTATCCTCGCCAAAGAAATTCCAATGCTCATAAGCCAGCATATTAAACCTTTTGTCGAAAAGCTCTGCAAACAAGCAAACATCCCCATAGATGAGATCCTTGAACATGCTCTTTTTGCCATCCATCCTGGTGGCCCGAAGATTGTTGAGCAGGCTCAGAAAATTCTTCAGATTAGTGATGCACAGGTAAAAGCAAGTAAGACAATCCTGCAAAAGTATGGCAATATGTCCTCTGCAACTCTTCCTCATATTTGGGAGGCTATCTATAAAGATCCCACAGTCCCCAATAAGACAAAAATAGTCAGTTTAGCATTCGGTCCTGGGCTTACGATTGCAGGCGCCCTGTTAGAAAAACTTGGATGCTGATCCGCAGTAGCCTGTCAATAAGCATTTTGTGAATTTAAATCGAAAATCGTCCGATACTTTTCCTGTATGAAGCATATTCCAAAAGGCCCTAGTGAACATATCTGGGATAAATCCGCGCATATCATCGATTTTGAGGTGCTCAGCCTTACAGATAGATGTAAGCTCTTTTGGCGTGATAAACAAGTTGTAGACATGCATGTGAGGAGGAGCGTTCTTTAAAAACCAATCAACGCCCTTAATCACCATGAAATAGCTGAGGAAGTTTCGATTAAACGTATGAAAAAAGAAACGGCCACCAGGGCTTAAGACCCTTGAGCCTTCAGAAATAAGCTTAGTAGGATTATCCACATGCTCGAGGATATCCATTGCACAGACAACATCAAATGATCCATCTGCAAAGGGAAGTTTGTAGGCATCAGCCAAAAGGTATTGAACTCGCTTAGATTCATCATATCTTAAAGCCACTTCCAAGCTATTTTGTGAGAGATCAATTCCTGTCACACCATAGCCTTGAAGGCTTAAATAATTGGTAAGAAATCCTGCTCCACAGCCAACGTCCAGGACTTTTGCACTTTTGCCCTGATATTTATCAATATCTTGAGCTATCCAGCGAGTTCTAACGCGGTTTTCAGCCCGCAGTAGAGCTATCGGATGGTCAGTTGCCGTATACCACTCATCTCCAAGCGTTTCGTAAAAATCGTTGTTTATTAGAACTTGAGAACCGGTTCGTCTTTCCATATGAAGTTCCAGAAGATGATTTGATACAGCATGAAGAGAGCAATCAAGATAGCCTGACTAAACAGAAACCATTCCAAAGCTGGAGCGTTATCGAGCCAGGATAAGATCCAAACAGGAAGGGCCGCACCCTGAATCACGGGCCAAATTAAGCCTGCAACAATTAGGGTAATAGGGTGGAGGATGAAAAGGCAGGCGTGAAGCCAGTTTTCAGTAGCTGGACAGTGCTCTTTATGGACAAACTCATCCTTCGTGACCATTATGCAGGAAAGAACCGCTAAACCAATATAGACCTTCATGCTGAGGTCGGTGAAGGGCACGTACAGCGTAAAAAGAAGGCAAACTAATAAGCTAAAGGTATCGAGCGGATGGCCAATGCGCTCCCATCTTGGCAGCCCCCGCTTCCAATGAAAGTAGATTTCATCAAAACCGATAGCAAGCCCCTGAAGGCTAAATGGAATGAGCGCTAGAAGCCACATAGGAAAACCTTTATTGATTTCAATTTATTCTCCAGTCTTCAGCTATTATTTCTGGAATTCGTTTAAATTCATGCATATTAGAAGTAACCAGTGTAAAATTGTGAGCTAAAGCAGTACCTGCAAGCAAAATATCATAAGGACCAATTGGAGCCCCGGCAATTTTTAACTGCGCTCTTAAAGTGGCTGCAGCTCGAGCGGAAAGCTCTGATAAAGGCACGATCTGAATATTCTCAAGTAATACCTCCCATAAAGGACGAATCTTTAATTCGCGTTCCTTATTAAGGAACAAGCCATACTCAACTTCCATTACTGAAATAGTGGAAAGGTAGAGTTGTTTAGGTGAATGTTGCTTAAAATGAGCAATGACAGAAGGTATTTTTTTGAAAAAATCTGAAACGACACAGGTATCAAGCAAATAGTTCATGCCAAGGGATCCTCAGGTCTTTGATCCTTCAGTTCAGATCTGATCAGTTTAAAATCTGGAACATCATCAATAGGCTTAAAATCAAAAAACTTAGAGGGCCATTTTGAGGGTAAATGCCTACCCAGCCACTCATCTAAAGCTTCATTAATAATAGAATTGCGGCTGCGATGCATTGTTTTAGCCACCTTAGTAATTTTGTCTCCCTTATCTTTAGGAATGTAGACATTGAAGTTCATGATGACCTCCACCTTCTATCTATGTTATAACATAACATGTTATAACATTCAAGACAAAGTAATTACTACTGATCATTTGAATCTTGATGAAACTACTTTTATGACTAATAGAGTAAAATTGAGCTTTGTCATGATTTGGATAAGAAACCAACACGGAAGCACACGGAAGTCAAGTTTTTCCGTGTTGAAATTTCACGTGTTCTTTGTGTGTTGTTAAATAATTAGGAATCGAACCTGGCAGAGCCCACAGAAAAATGAGATTAATTTCTCCCTCTGTGGGCTCTGTGATCTCTGTGGTAAATTATGGTTTAGAAATCTGCCTTACCTGGAAACCTCGGGAATGGGATGACGTCGCGGATGTTGTCAAGGCCAGTTGCAAACTGCACAAGGCGCTCAAATCCAGCTCCAAAGCCTGCATGCGGCACCGAACCATACTTTCTAAGCTCCATGTACCACCAGTAAGACTCTGGAGATAAGCCAAATTCGCGCATCTTCTTGTCCAGAACATCAATCCGCTCTTCCCTCTGGCTTCCGCCAATAATCTCGCCGATTTTCGGCACAAGCACATCCATAGCTGCAACGGTCTTACCATCCGAATTGTCACGCATGTAGAATGCTTTCAGCTTGCGGGGATAGTCGGTTAAGATGACGGGCTTTTGGAAAAACTCTTCAGTCAAATAGCGCTCATGTTCTGATTGGAGGTCGACGCCCCATGAAACGGGAAATTCAAACTTCTTGCCTGACTTCTCTAAAATCCGAATTGCATAGGTATACGTCGCATGCTCAAAAGGAGTATTGATCACCTTTTCAAGGCGCTCAATGATTCCAGGTTCAATATACTGATTGAAGAACTTCATATCATCTGGACAGGTCTCGAGCACGTACTTCAAAATGTACTTAATGTAGGTTTCGGCACACTCCATATTATCTTGAAGATCTGCAAAGGCAAGCTCAGGCTCAATCATCCAAAATTCAGCCAAATGGCGCGCAGTATTGGAGTTTTCAGCTCGGAAAGTGGGTCCAAAAGTATACACATCTGAAAGGGCGCAGGCATAGCTTTCACCGTTCAACTGCCCTGAAACGGTCAGATAGGTCGGTTTTCCAAAGAAGTCTTGAGCGTAATCGATTGCCCCCTCTTTTGTTTTTGCGGGCGCTTTTAAATCAAGTGTTGTAACCTGAAACATCTGCCCTGCCCCTTCACAGTCTGCAGCGGTGATGATAGGCGTGTTGATATAGAGAAACCCGCGCGACTGAAAAAAGGCGTGCGTTGCAAATGCCAAAGCGTTACGTACGCGAGCAACTGCTCCAAACGTATTGGTTCTCGGACGAAGGTGTGCAATCGTTCTCAAAAACTCAAACGAGTGGCGCTTTTTCTGTAAGGGATAGCTTTCAGGGTCTGCTCCACCTAACACCTTCAAGCTTTGAGCGCGAAGTTCGATATGCTGATTTTGTCCAGGGCTTTCAATAATAACTCCCGTGACAGCAACAGAAGCACCCGTCGTAAGCTTTGCAATCATAGCTTTAAAATCAGGCAGGTTTGCATCAGCTATCACCTGAAGGTTGCCAAAGCAGGAGCCATCATTAATCTCGATGAAGGTAAATGTCTTCTGATCTCGGACAGTCTTGACCCACCCTTTGACTGTATATTCATTTCCAACAGTCTTAGGGATATTGTTTGGATCGATGAGGAATTTAACCTTCGTACGCATAAGGAACCTTTTAAACCTGTTGTTTTAACCAAGCAATTTCTTTGGCCCATATTTCAGGACCGCCTGGAGTCTCTAAGTATTTAGGGATCGTTTTCAGCTTGCTTGATCTCATTATATGAGTGAATGCTTCTAAGCCAATCTCGCCCTTTCCCAGATCACTATGCCGATCAACACGAGAGCCGCAGCCCTTCATAGAATCATTAAGGTGCATCGCCTTCAAATATTTGAGGCCCACCTTTTCATCAAACTCTTGAAGCACCTTATTCAGCCCAGCCTCTGTTCGAATATCGTAGCCTGCCGCAAAAATATGGCAGGTATCGATACAGATCCCAATCGGCAGATGATCTTTTACTCTTGAGACTATAAATCCTAACTCTTCAAAGCTTTTTCCAACAGTCGATCCTTGACCTGCCGTTGCTTCCACCAAAAGAGTAAGGGATGAATCTTGCATGAGCTTCTTAGTCTCTAGCAGACTCTCAACAATAGTATTGAGGCATGTTTCAATGGGCGTGTCAAGAGCAGCGCCAGGGTGGAAATTCATGAAAGTCAACTTAAGCTTTAAACAGCGCTCGATTTCTTGATGAAATGCCGACCTGCTCTTCTCCAAAATTTCAAGATTAGGTGCGCCCAAATTAATCAAATAGCTGTCGTGGCTCATAATATGAGAAAGACCAGTCTCTTTTAGCGCCTGCTCGAAAAGCGCTGCTTGCTCATCTGAAATAGGTTTTGAAGCCCATTGCCGCTGGTTGGCAGTAAAGAGCTGAACGGTTGTGGCGCCAATTTTTGCCCCTTCATAAATTGCATTATGAACTCCGCCTGCAGCCGATGTGTGAGCGCCTATCAATAGCTTGTCCATATACCCACTCCCAATCTAAATGCGTGATGACAAAGACGTTCGACATCTTCTTTTGAACAACATTGAACCAAATCGAAGAAGGCATCTGAGCGATGCTTTTGAATCATTCGCTTTCGAGCAAGAAGAGCTCTACCATAAAAGAGGGCTATGGATTTAGCTTCGCGCTCTTCGTCACTTGATTTATCCAATGCCCAGACAAGCTCGGCATTCAATTTGCCCCCGCGATCGATGCACTCTTTACATGCAACGGTTGATAACAGCTCAAAAGGCTCACTACGCTGCTTGAAAATCCCATATACATATCCCTGCCAAAGCCGGACAAGACTTACCAAGATAAGCTCTTTATATGCTCGTACCTTTGCCTGCTCGGACCCAGCTTGTATGCATCCTGCTGCCTCTTCAGAAATATTTCTTATAGCCGATTCCCAAAGCCCTCTTTTATCTTCAGGGATTGGGAAATAGTGACCTGTTCTCGTGTTCAATGAGTAGTTATCTCTATCTAAAACCCACCTACGAATCTGCTCAATAAATTCTGATCCAAACTGCTCTTCTTCATAAAATTGATAGAAAAATGAATTTACATCGAGCGTGATCCCATAAAAGAGCCCTTGAAAGCGTTCGTTTAATTGCATAAGAGATTTTGATCTGTCCGACTCAATGCTCATCTTCAAGCTCTGCAGATTTACATAGACCCATGCTTTCAGATGAGGACGAAAGCTGCTTTCTCCTCCGAGTTGCCTATTAGCTAGCGCCTGTAGAAGAGTGGTCGCTTCAAGGCTTGTTTCAAGGCCAATACTTGGCGTCGGAGTGATCGAAAATAATATTGATCCATGCTCTTTTTTCTCTTCAAAGAGAAGACAAGGGTAGTTTTCTGCCATGCGAGGATCATAGGGAAAGGCCCATCCCAAAAGAAAATGGCCAAGAGGGTGGCTTCGAAATGCCCTCATGAATATATGTGGATGACGTATCAAGTAGCTTAACGAACGGTCTTTTTCATAAGCCCCAAGATGCACCAAAGCCTCTCTCCTTTCAGAGAGTTTTTGCAACAGTTTTCCATTAGATGCGGGCTGAACCAACTTGAGGAAGGAGGACCAATTGATCGTTTCTGTAAATGGACAGAGGGTTAAGGAATGGGCAAGCTCAATATCTGAATGGCTCTCTTCATTTTTCTTAAGTAAATAGCCTTCGCTCGTATAAAAGGAACGAAGACGTGTAAAAAGCTTTTTAAGCTTCCTTGAAGGCCTGATGCCTCCATCTACAACTTCGTTGCATTCTTGTGAAAATTCAGAATCTTTGCGCACACGAGAGAGCACTGTTTTTAAGCTTTTTAATAACGTGACTCTCTCGAGCTCTTTTGCTTCATGCAAAAGATCTGTAATGCGCATTATATATACATCTTTGTTCAAAAGTTAGCTTTGGCTGCAGCAACTTGCAGCAGCCTTATCTATTAAAAAATCTTACTAATAGTACACTATGAGTGCGATTTTTTAATAGATAAGGCAGAGCGTTGCATTTGCCAACTTCCAACTCTTGAACCAGGATGTATATTATCCTCAAATAAGTTATAGTGACGCCATTATAATATCTGAGGAACCCCTTGTCTCATACCCGTCACCTATCCGATACGGTCTCTTCTATCAAACAATCCGCTCTTCGGTTCCTCTCTGGAACTGCACTGAGCCGAGTGACCGGCATGATTCGAGATATCATTCTCGCCTTCTCTTTCGGAACGAATGAAGCGCTCGCGGCACTCTTTGTTGCCTACCGCCTTTCCAACGTCTGTCGCAGACTCTTCGGTGAAGGCGCTCTTCAGTCAGCCTTTATTCCACTTTTTGAAGAGGCGAGAAAAGAGGATGAGGTACGAGCTTTTCGATTTTTTCGAGACGTCAGCGCCCTTTTATCGCTCTTCCTTATCGGTTTTATAGTTGTTGGGATGCTGGTTCTCTGGATTTCTCTTTCTGCAATCGATTATTCGCCTGGAAACCGAGAAATCGTCTTCTTAACTATTTTGCTGCTTCCCAGTCTTTTGCCCATTTGCCTCTTTGGCTTGAATGCCTCTCTACTTCAATGTCAAAAACATTATTTTACTGTCGGCATTGCACCTTGCGCCTTCAACCTCAGCATTTCGGCCGCGGCCTTACTCTTCCATCAACAAACTCCGCAAGCCGCAATGCCCTATCTTGCCGTTTCTATCGTCTTAGGCTGCGCATTTCAATGGTGGGTGACCCTCGGCCAAACCATTCGCCATACCAGGCAAATTCTATCCGGCAGTATCTTAACGGGAATTAAGTTCTTATCGCACGATGTTAAAAGACTCTTTTGGCCGCTCCTTTTAGGTATTTTAGGAGTAGGTGCCTCCCAAATTAACAACACGGTCGACGCACTCTTTGCCCGAGCTGCAGACCCAGAAGGCCCAGCCCAGCTTTGGTATGGAATTCGTTTTCAGCAGCTCCCTTTGGCCCTTTTTGGCATCGCTCTCTCAGGCGCACTTTTACCGCCCCTTTCAAGAGCCATTCATGCAGGTAACAAAAGTGAATACCTCCACTTTCTTGAATTTGCTTTAAGAAAAGTAGGAGCACTTCTCTATCCCTGCACCCTTGCCCTTATTCCGCTGGGCCTGTTTTTGGTCAATGCTGTCTATGGCCATGGCGACTTCCAAGCACACTCCGTCTTGACGACTACCGGATGCCTTCACGGCTACTGTATTGGCTTGGTTCCCATGGGATGGATTATTGTGATGGCTCCTGCCTTTTATGCAAGGCGTGACTACATAACTCCCATGAAGGGCGCAGCCATTTCGTTAGTTTCAAACCTTGTCTTGAACGCTTTTATGGTATACGGGCTTCATTGGGGAGCGGTGAGCGTTGCTTTAGCAACATCTATCTCTTCCTGGCTCAATGCGTACTACCTTTACCACCATTTGAAAAAAGAATTTGGCCCCATCATGACGCCTGAGGGTACTAAAGAAAGCAGACGCGTCATCTTCGCAACGCTTCTTGCAGGTGCTGCAACCTATATTTTTGCATCTCTCATCTACTTCCCTCCTGTATTCTTCTCTTTCGGTTTGAATAACTTGACCGATATTACCTCCTCTTTCTGGGAACAGATAAGCCAGCTGGCAGTCGTAGGGTTTAGTTTCCTAGGGTTTTTAGCCCTATTTGCAAAAATTTGTAGAGCTTCTGATATATTGACGCTCGTTCATTGGAACAAACAAGTATAGGAATTATATGAAAATAGTATTCACTCTTATGTGCGCCTCATTTGCTTTAGCACACCTTTCTGCTGTCGTTGTTGAAGAGAAGGTAGAGGTCGCTCCGGTAGTTGAAGAAAAGGTTGTCGTCGAACATCCTCATTACCACCATTACCATGAAGAAGTTATTGAAGTGAAATAACTTGTTGTGACTTTTCCGCAAGCAATTGCGGAAAAGTCTTTTAGCTTTTTGCCTATTCTCTCTGAAAATCGATTTTACTCAGTGTAAAAATATGTATTGGGTTTTAAATAAAAAAAGCCCAAAGAACTATTATCCTCTGGGCGATTAATTCAAAAGCTACTTTAAACGAGTGGCAACTACTCCGGCTGTAGGGCCGATGTTGGTTAAAGCCGCATTTTCAGGCAGTTTCGGAAATATATTACTTCCCAAACCCAGCTCTGATTTCGGTATATAATTGGGTTTTAAACCACCTTCAAATCCGTCCCACACCCAATGATCTGCCCAGACAGAGGGATTATGGGGTTTCAAGTAGAGCCTGCAATTCAACGGGTCATCTACAATGCCGCGCCCTTCTTCAGCAGGTGCCAACCAATTTGGGTGCGTCTGGGACAAACGGCCTAAACTATCCCCACCCTTCCATTCAATAATAATTCTTCCCGATGGATCAAGCTCAATTTTTTGATATTGAGGAAGATTATGCTGTTTGATGAATGTTTGAGCGTACCGCTCGGCATCTTCTATGCTTGAAAATCGCAGCGTGTTCATCTGGATAGATTGTATTGCTCTCTGAATTCCACCAGTGATCAAGCCCATACAAAAACCGGTAAGGGCAGCTTCTGGCAGCTGCTTGCCTTGATCAAGAAGATTTTGCATTGCAGCCCTACCACGATTGCCCTTTTCAGCTTCAACCGCTGACTTTATAGCTCCAGCTGTAAGTCCTCCGATAAGCATCGCAGCGCCAATTCCAAATGCAATTAATGGGATAGGATTTCCAGAAACCAGCGACTGCCCAAGGCTTGCGCCAATCATACCTGCTCCCATTTTGGACCAGGTCTCAGGCAGTGTTAATGCATGAGCTAATTCAACAAGCAATTTTGCAAGCTTAACAGCCGCCTTCGCAGGGTGGACAGCAGCATAGATGGCCGCTTTGATAATGTTATAGAGAAGTCGAACAATATTTCGAACGGCACGTGCGGGAAGCTTGGCTAAAAAGGTAGCTAATTTTTTATACCATTCGCCCTCGCCATTACTATCGAGCCATTCATTAAATTTCTTTAAAGGAGCAAATTTCGCCTCGATGTATCGGCCGAGCTTATCTATTTTGTTTTGAATAGGAAGATTGGGCAGTTTTGCATCCAAATACGCTTCGCAACCATCTAAATGTCTGATTGCTTTCTCATTCCACTTTAACGTGGTGGTTTGTGGATTCTGATTAAGTACTGAAGCTAAATTTTGTACTGGAGATCTCTCACGTGTATTTGCTTCTCTGTTATTTATTTGATGCTGAGGCTGAGGAAAGACTCCCTGAATAGGAGATGATCTTGGAAATTCAATACTACTCATGAATAAACCTATTTATTAATATAATTAATAAACGAATTATATCAAAATAATAGTTTATAATTCAACTTAATAATTAAGACATTAGAAATAGATATAAATAAAAAACTCCATCAACTAAGAAAGCTTGGTTGATGGAGTTGGAAAAGGGAAGGTATTACGCGCGGTGCGCTACGAAGTCGCAAATCATTGGAATGTTGATATCGAGCGGAAGCGAAATATCAGCCATGCTTGGAAGAGCTAAGAGCTTTCCAGCAAAACCATTCTCGCTTGTTTCGTAGTAGCTAGGAACTGTTCGGCTGCCTGAAACTACGGACTCTTCAACAATTTTCATCTTGCGGGCTGATTCTTTCACAGAAACGGCCATGCCAGGCTTTACACGGAATGAGCGGCGATCGACTCGCTTGCCATTGACCATGATGTGACCATGAGATACCAACTGCTGAGCTGCAAAGATGGTTGGAGCAAATTTTAATCTCCAAACAGCAACATCAAGTCGGCACTCAAGCATCTGTAAAAACACTTCAGGAGTATTTAAGTGCTTGCTTGAAGCTTCTTGGAAGTAGTTTAAGAGCTGCTTTTCAGTAATCATACCGAAAACAGCCTTAAGCTTTTGCTTCTCTTCGAGCTGCACGCCAAAGTCAGACTTTTTCTTTCTCTTCATCCCATGCATACCTGCAGGATGAGACTTGTGAACGAGAGGGTTTCTAGCACGACCGAAGATATTAACCCCGAAGCGACGTGCAACCCGATTTTTTGGACCTGTATAACGAGCCATTTCTCACTACCATAAAATTAAAATCGAATCACGAGGATCGCAAATAAATGCTATTTCTGGCAAGCACACATTTTGCAATGGGTCTGATTTGTCATTTTTACAAGGATTAAATTTTTTTAGTCCTTTTCCCATTCTGCCACTCTTCGCAGAAGAGCATAGTGCCGAAAACATCCCAACCTATGTCGATCCCATGCCTCTCTCCCGCTTGAAAATCGGTCCATCGTCGGATAGAGCCATCAGGATAATATACAACCATCCGGCCATTAAGCTGTCCATTAACATAGGGACGTGTACTAAGAACTGTGCCAGATTCAAAATAGGTGACTATCTCCCCTTCAAGCTTGCCGCCGACATAAAAGCGCTCTTCAGAAATTTGTCCATTTGGAAAAAAAGAGAGAGACTTATCCTCAAGCTTGCCATCGATAAAGGTGCTAGTCTTCATCGTCTTGCCTGAGGGATACTTCCATACAGATGAGCTGTTCATGCCTTCTCCTTTGGAAAGTAGCCAAGTCCCTCTAAAGGAATCTCTCGAAGCATCCATTCATACACTGCCCCTTCAAGCAAAACCCGCTGGGTTTGAGCAAGCTTTGAAAAAAAATCCAAACGCATAAACTCATCCCGATGACGAAAAATATACTTATTCTCGTCGGTAACATGATGCCCGAGCATAAGAAACTCTTTTGCCCGGCTCCATTTCGTTATCATCTTATCAAAATCGCTTGCCAATGATGTATAAAAAAGCTCCTCGTGGAAAGGGGCTGCAACTTCCTGCCATTCAACATTTTCGTCCAACTCCTGGATTTTTGAAATTCTCAAGAGCACTTTTTGCATCGATTCAATATAAGAGCCAATCCCATAAAGGCTGTTCTTATACCGATTAATTGCACGCAGCAATCTTTTTGAATCTTTAAGCAAGGGCGAAGAGTTTGCAACCGCACAATCAACCTTGCCATAGAGATCTTGTGGCGCCAAATCTGAGCAAGCATCTTGAAGAGGCTGTACAGCTATCTCTTCAAGCAAAAGTCCCGACAAAGTTGCATTGATCAGCTTCAGCCTTGGATGCTTCTTTTGATAAAGAGTGAGCCACTTTCCTTCAGTGATCCATTTTGACTCGGTTAAAACAGGCTCGCCAGATGTCCCAGGAGCGTAAAAATAGCGAGGGTCATGTTCAGCTATGGAGCTTGATTCATCACTATCAAGCGCCCCTTCAACCTGCTTTGGATAGAGCACTTTATTGGTATAAGCCAGATCCATGCCGACAAGCACAATTTTTCTGCAGCCAAGGACATAGGCAAGTTCAACCAAAAGGTTTGTGACACTATGGCCGCCATCAATCACCTTTCCAGAAATTCCCGATGCACGTTCGAGCGACCTTGAAAGGCCATAGCCCTCGCCGCCTCGAACATACAACAGCTGCCCTAAAACCTGCTCAAGCGCATCTGAATTTATCCGAGAGCTGAAAACAAAGGGACGAATCGTCGTCTGGCTTTGCCGAAGACGCATAATTTGGGGTGGATTCGGGTCAACACCGGCGCAAAGGTGAGGCTCAATGCCCAGTTGAGATAAAATGGCCAGTGATGAGCCTCCAGCTAAGATAAGCGCCTTATCTGTAAGCGATCGAATGAGCTCTAGCTCTTTTTCAATGGAGGGTCCTGCGCCTACAACTATTGCTGTTGTTCCTCGAAACTGGTTAAAAAGCCCATTGCCAGACTTTGCCTGCAACCAGAATCGAATATTTCTCCAGAAATTTATAAAGCAGGGAACGCCATACGCAAAATACTCATCAAGGACTGCCGCAACTTCTGTTATACATATCATGAGCTTCTGCTTGAGAGAAGCTGTCCGTTTTGGCCGAAATGTTTGGTAGCTGGGAAGAGCAGCCCAAATAAATTTTTGCTGATATAAGGCCCAGGCAAGCTTTTCAAAAAGCTTGTCTCCCTCTTCGCCATCTTCATAAAAAAGTATAAGTATCTGAGGATGGCTGACAATTTTTTTAGCTAATTCACTCTCAAGAAAAAGCGCTAACAGAGGTAAATCATCTTCTAAAACAATCAGACGCCTTGAATCCTTTCCTTCAAGCCAAGAAAGAAGAGGCAGGATATGCCAGCCTGAACCTATCCCAAAGAGCACAATAGTTTCACAGTTAATAATAGGAAGGGCTATTTTCCAAGCTTTTGCTTCAGATAAAGCGCCTTTGAGATCATGCAGAGGGAAGGGCGTTTTTCTTGCTGTGTGAAAATAGACCTCTTCACCGCAGCTGGAAGTTCTTTTTTCAATATGGGAGGAATCAACTAAAGATAAGAGTGCAGTAGCACGAGGATTTAAAGTTTCAAAGAGCTCTACTACTGACTTTGGCACTAAACTTTAAACCTCCCAAGCATATCTGAGAGGTTATTACGCCGCTGCTGCCTCTTTCTTTCGAAAGATTGAATCTTCAGCAGAGCGGACCCCCCAAAGCGGTAACAACAGTATACTCGGCACTATGGCGCAAATCGTCAAGGCTAAAAAGAAGGCTTCCCATCCAAATTGTTGGGTAATGGTACCTAAAGGATATCCGGCAGAGGCGGCACCTAGATATGCAATCCAGCCAACAAAACCTGTTGCGGTAGCGGCCGCTTTCTTATGAGATAATTCAGCTGGGGCCATGCCAATGAGCATCTGGGGACCAAAGGTGAAGAAGCCGAGGTTAAAAAGGAGAATCGCATCGACTATGTAGATAGTCCCAGAGTAGAACCAAAAAAGAGAGAGAGCTCCTGCAATGCAGGCAGAAAAGATGATACAAATAGGAGCACGGCGGCCCTTAAATGCAGTATCTGAAACCCAACCGGCAGTAATTGCACCAAACATGCCGCCGATATCAAACCACATCACCGTTCCACCAGCGCCAATCTGGCTATAGCCTTTAGCTTCAATCAAATAAAGAACAGTCCAGGCGCCAATAGCTTCTCGAATGACATAAATAAAGAAATAACTTGCCGCTAAGATCCAGATAAATGGATTAGTAAGGACATAGGTAAAAAGAATTTCTTTAACAGTTAATTCATGCTCTTGATCAGTGTGTTTCTTTGTAGGATAGTCGTTCCGAAATTTTTCAATCGGCGGAAGCCCCAATGATTGAGGAGTATCGCAGAGCCGATTCATCAAAAAGAAGCCGCCAAAAATACAGACGACTCCTGGTAAAAACATCGCACAGCGCCAGCCATAATATTGAGCAACAGCAGCCGTTATGAGAGGAATCATCGCGCCGCCAATATTATGAGACGCATTCCAAAAAGACCACCAGCGGCCCCGTTCTGTTTGTGAATACCAGTGCGTTAAAAGACGTGCACAACCAGGCCATCCACAGCCTTGAAACCAGCCGTTTAATCCCCAAAAGAGAATAAAAAACATGAGTGAGGAGGAGAGTCCAAAACAGATATTAAAGATACCGGTCATGATCAGCCCGAAAGGCATGAAATAGCGCGGATTAGACCTATCCCCTATAATTCCGTTAGCAAATTTGGAAAAGCCATAGGTCATCGCCAAAACACTTGCCAGAATGCCAAGCTGGCTTTTATCAAATCCCAGATCCTTTATTAAGGAGGGCATAGCAAAGGTAAAACTCTTCCGGGTAAAGTAATAAAGGACATACCCCATGAACATGGAGTAGAACACACGGAAGCGCCAATATTTATATTTCTTTTGAACAGCCGCTTGATCTTCAATTTCAGGGATATGCGGTGCAGGTTTTAAAAAATTAAAAATATTAAACACTCTTTTAGCCCCTATTAAAAACTTCGATTGGCCGCCCATATTCTTCATTCACGCAGACACAAGGTATACTATACCTTTGATAATTGTTCATCTCAACACAAGCTTTGTTGCAAGCCCGATGAAATCAATGGGTTAATCAATCAAGTTTGAATTATTGCACAAACATTATAGAATTATTTTGTAAAGATTATGTTAAGAGTGGAGATATACGAAATTTAAATTTGTATCAAACTCTACCGCCGCCCATGCCTTTAAATTTGGACTTTCTACGGCGAATCTTTTGCTTATCTGTCGACTGCGCATCTTTAATTTCTTCAGCAAGCTGCTGCACTTGAATAGGATTTTGTTGAAGAGAGTCATAAATGCGAGCTTTCGCCTCTTCACAAACCTTCTTGAGCTTATCTAGTTTATCATACTGTTTCTGATCTTCTGGATTCATAGGTACTTCTTTTGGGATAAGACCTTGCTCAGCAAAACCCTCAAGCCGCGCTAGATAATGCTCATTTAAAAGCTCAACTCCCGCTTTGATAAGGGTAAGCTGCTTATACACATCGATGAAGTTGACATCACTTCGAAGCTCTTTTTTTTCACATTCAAGTGTAAATTTAACCAAATCCTCAAGCCGTTGAACGATATCTGCAAAGTTTGCAGGAGAGCCGGGCAGAGGTAATTCAGGAATGGGTGGTCGAGAAGGTTTTTCAGGTGTCGTCATGGTACCTGCTCATATTAAGTTACTGTTTTCTCTTTCTATACACAAACAAGTTGAAAAATGGAATTGGATAAAGAGAGCCAATTCTTCAACTTGTTTGTGTATATATGCAGTTTGAATTTTTGGATACTCCCATCCTGCTTGGATATTTGGGAAGTTTTGAACAATCTTGCCAGCCAGAAGGAGTCGCTTTCATGCAGTACATTCCGCTTTCCCAAACGACTGCTATATAAGGAGCTTGAATTTCTGTGTTATATCCTGCCAATTGATAGAAGGCTTTTTGTGTCGGTTTTCTTGCCTTGCACTCAATGAGAAGAAAAGGAGCGATTAAATCATTATCTACGACACTGCAAAGAATATCGACTCTTCTGTTGGATGAATTTCGCTTCAATGTTCCAATAGCAATTTCAGTAGAGATTAAGGAGGCAGGAAACCTTAGCTCCTCAGTTAAGTACCTGAGGAGCTTTTGTCGAACGACCTCTTCTGGTCGCAATTTATTCAGGCTCAATGACACCGTAATTTCCATCTTCCATGCGCCAGATGACTTTTAAACGGCGGCTTGCCTCATCACGAAAAACCATCAGAGGATCTTGAGAAAGTTCCATTTTCATGATGGCTTCTTCATCGTTTAAAATCTTCAAGGATCTCGTTTCAACTTTCATAATTTTATGCGGCTTGAAGCGCGCTTCACGCTTGCGAAGAGTTTCAGATTCAATATCTGAATTTACATCGGATACATCATCGAGGGGAATTCCATACACCTTCATCGGAATATCGATGACGGGATGGGCCTTAGCGTGATGGTCCGTTAATCTTTGATGATATCGAGCGAGTTGCGTTTGCAGCTTGTCGACAGCCTTATCGATCGAGACATACATATCGGTACTTGATGCATGGCTCTTAATCAAGGTATGCCCATACCGCATGACGATATCTACTCGATGGTCAAGCTTTTGGATATCCATCCATACAGCGATATCCATGATCCTTTCACCAAGCTT
Source organism: Bacteroidota bacterium (assembly GCA_013285825.1). Classification (GTDB taxonomy): domain Bacteria; phylum Chlamydiota; class Chlamydiia; order Chlamydiales; family FEN-1388; genus JABDGV01. The sequence continues at coordinate 5,510 of JABDGV010000004.1, read as the reverse complement.
ATCAAGCTTTGTTAATTTATCCATCGCATGCTGCTTCATTCCATCTGTTACCTGAACATGCCGTCCAGTAACCGTGATATTATATCCTTGGTCGAACTCAGCTATCTTTTGCTTACGCGTTGTCATAAAGCACCTCCGAATGGTCGTGCAACATCTAAACTGATCCTACATGAACAGACTGATCTTGTTAAATTTAAATTTCCACAGCCTCCTCACAGCTGTCTGAAGGTGTTTTTAACTTAAGCAGGATCACAATCGCACTCAATCTACGATTTCATTATACCCCAAATGGCCAGTTTTGCACTTATTCAGTAGCATAATTCGTGCCCACGCCCAGTAGGTGGAGAATTTCGAGTACGAACGCGCACAATGATTAAACGCAAAGACGCAAAGTTGCAAAGTCGCAAAGAAAGATAATAATTGCTTTCTCCTTTGCGTCTTGGCGCCTTAGCGTCTTTGCGTTTAATTTTCTTTAGATAAATCCGAAGGCTGTTTTTTACCGCCGAGCTGGCCGCAGGCGGCCATGATGGAGGTGCCTTTTGTTTTTCGATATAAGACTTTTAAGCCGGCAGCCTGTAAGTGGTTTGAAAAGCGCTCAATAGCTATCTCTTCGGGCCGTTTAAACCGATCGTTTCTCTGGGGATTGTAGGGAATAAGGTTAACTTTGATACGAAGGCCCTGCAGAAATTCAACCAAGCTTTGAGCGTGTTCTAAGCTATCATTAATACCTTTCATGAGTACATAGCCAACCAGCACCTCGCGATTTTTCTTCTGGTTATAGTTGAATATGGCTTTATAAATGGCGTCAAGTCCCTCTTTTCGGTTATGGGGCATCAGTTTTGATCGTAAATCGCTTTGAACGGCATTCAAGGATATCGCTAAATTAATTCCACGCGCCTGATCTTCCGCTAAGCGGTAGACAGCTTCCAGCTTGCCGCTTGTTGAAACGGTGATATTTCCCATGCCAAAGGCAAGGCCGTTTTGATCGGTCAAAATGTCTATCGCCTTCATGACTGAGTCGTAATTATCAAACGGCTCGCCCATTCCCATGAAAACGATATTGTTGATCGCATGTCCCAAATGAATATGTGCGTGATAGACTTGCCGAACGATCTCTGAGGGCTCTAAATTGCGTAAAAGCCCCATCCGTCCTGTCTCGCAAAAGGTGCAGCCCATTCGGCAGCCTACCTGAGATGAGACGCACAAGGTTTTTCCATGCTGCATAGGGATGACGACCGACTCTATGAGAAAGCCATCAGGAGTTGAAAGGATAAGCTTTACTGTGTCCCCCTCTTCGAGAAGGGATGAGACGGAAAGCAATTCTCGGTCGGTTGAGTTGGAAATCTTCTCGAAAAGATGGCCCGCGTTTTTAAACATGGGATCGCTCTCTTCCCAAATCCCTTTTTTCATAAATTGTCTATAGAGCTGCAACGCGTGGAGCTTGCCCTTGCCGTGAAGGATCGTGTGTGCTTCTGCAAATTCAGCAGCTGTATGTGAAAAAATAGAAATCATAGCCATAGAAAAACTGCACCGAAGAGGGCTCGAACCTCTAACCACCTGGTTCGAAGCCAGGTACTCTATCCAGTTGAGCTATCGGTGCATACGAAATACTGACAGAGATGCTACCATCTTACTATGGATTTTGCCAAACAAGAACTTATAAATATCCGAGCGCTCCTCATCGAAGCCATCCCTTATGAAGAAAATAAGGTTATTGGAAAGCTCTACACGCGCGAGCTTGGACTTATATCAGCCCTCTGGAACCGCTCTCAATCCATGGGTCAGCAGCTTCTACCCCCTGTCGGGCTTCATTGCCAGCTGAAAGCAAAAGGCACGCTCTATTTTGCCCAGAGCTTGGAATGCATCCATTTTTTCGAAACAAAAACGCAAAATTTTCCAAAAGTATGGTGGACCATCCAGCAGCTTATTAAAGCTACGCAAAGCGAAGAGGTGCATCCAACCATCTGGGATCTCCTTATCTCAATCCTTGCTAAAGAAAAGCAGTATGAAGATTGGAGAGCTCCCCTCGCATTTGCAACCATTGCTATCGCTGAATCGATCGGCTTTTCGATTGAAGAGCTTTTCGTCGAAACCCTCCCTCATCAAATTGCGCTCAATGAAGCTCAAAAGCAGAGCTGCCTCAATGTTATCAATATAGAAAGACTTGAATTGCAAAACTATCAGGTAGCTGATGGACTTTTAGAGAAGCTTATTCGATTTATTGGGATGAAGTGCGAATCAGAAATTTGCATGAAATATTGCGAAAGGGGGGACTTGAACCCCCACGAGGAAACCCTCACTACCACCTCAAAGTAGCGCGTATACCAATTCCGCCACTTTCGCATTTGGAATCTTAAAGATTCGGATGATGGCAGTAACTGTACAAAAGAACCCTCATTTCCCGCAAAGAATTTCCACGGACTTCCGCTCGTAAAATTTCAAATACTCTGTTCGTCATGTAATTAAACAAAATAATATCGCGATGTAATTTGACTAAATGAATAAAGCTTCCAGGCCAAATTAAGAGTGGCTTAAGCAATATAAATCACCTGCTCAAGCTTTGGGAAAATAACTGTAAGCTCATCGAGTGAAGGTTTATCGCCAATGCAGCTTGAAAGATCTACCTGCTTTACGCTGCCTGCAGATAGACCCTTCAAATTCGCAAGCATAGCCTCTTTTCCATAGCAGTTTTTAAACACAACTTCTTCAAGAACAGGTAGAGCATTCCCTTCGAGAGGATAATGTTGATGAGATCCCTCTGTTGTCCATTGAGATTCCAAATCAACTGGAAAATGAACTTCCAACCGTTTTAATTTTGGCAATGTAAGAGCAGAAAATACGTAATCCTCAGTCCACGACCTATGCAAAACAAGCTCTTCCACATTTTCTAACTTACCACCATTGTCACTACTGCTTACAAGCTCACCAGAAATCTCAAGCTCTTTAAGTTTTTGGTACTTCTCCAAACATTTTAATGATAATTGACCCTGAAGCTTTTGCTCTGTTTGTTGAGAGCCGATCGAAATCTTCTCTACATTCACCATCTTTGGAAGGGCAATTATCGACCCTTGGACAGCCTCTAAAGTATATTCAAGAAGAGAGTCAAAATTGAAAAAGGATAGATCTTGGCATGTTTTTAAAGTTAAAACAGCTACATGAAACTTTGAAACAGAAGAGGGAATAGAAAAACTCTCAGGAGGAAGAAGAACTTCTGAGAGATCAAATGAATCGATCTCAAGATGATGAAGAGATTGAAGATCAATGCCTCGTAAAAATCCTGGCGGAGGTACTGAGTCGAGTTTAACCTTCTTAAGGTGGAGATGTGCAAGTTTTGGCAAAATACCCTTCTCGCAAGAATCTACCTCTGAAATAGAGTCGAGATAAAGATTCCGAACTTTTGGGGCATATGCAGAAAGCTCAGACAGGGCGTTCTTGCCCAAAGAAAGAGTCGAAAGCTTCAATTTTTCCAGAGAGGAAATCTGAAGACTCTTCATAATTTTAAATTGTTTAACAAAAACCTTATCGGTACTCAGACTCAATTTTTTCAGCTCGCAGACCGCTTGAGGAAGCGTATTAAGAATGTGTGAATAGTTTTTGCATACAATTCTGGCCTCTTCCAATAGAGGAAAAGCCCCTTTTTTAAATCCAGGTTGCTTTGTAGCTTCACCCTTCAATTGAACGTCTAAACTGATTAGATAATTAGCTTGAAGGTCAAATAACTTTACTGACTCAACAAGCTGGCCTGAAAAAATTCTTCGAATTTTATTTGATTCCGTAAAAAAGTTGCCAAGGCAAGCTATTTTCTTTTTCGTATCAGCAAATTGATTTGCATTCGTAAAAAAATTTTTTACCATAAGAGCACTCTCGGTTGTGAGCCCAGATTGATAGGCAAACAGCCGTTCAATAAAGAAATGGTCAGCGAGCGCTTTGGTATCACTAAATTGTTTTGATAGACTATAGAAAATACTTTCTGAACGATTTGAATCACCTAAGTTATATGCCTCAAATGAAGCTCCAAGAGTACTATGAATATATTCCTTCAACGTGATGGAGTCAGAGTCATCCTGGAGCGCATATTTGAAAATCTCAGCTATAAGCTCGTCAGGCAGCCTACTATTTTCTATATAGGGCAGTTCATTATCCTCTTTTTTTCGAAATCGATTGAGCCAATAGGTATACCTATTCACAGTGTACAATAGATCTTTAGCCTTTCTATACTTCACCAGATCAGTTTCAAGGCTCTTTCGTATTTCCTCTGTTTGATACAGCCTTTGAAGAAGTGTGGTCGAGATTCGAACTGCTTTCAGAGCAGATGTGTCTTGGATGATTTGTTTAATCGAAACTTCCCGCACAATAAAAGTCTTTTTAGTTGTTGCGAAAACACATGGCAGCAAATCAGAAAGCCCACATTTTTTTTCTAAATCAAAAGCACTTTTTTTTATTACATCGGAAAGGCTGCAGACAGTTTCTAGAGGGCTTCTTGCCTCATATGCGATGGGCTTTTCAAGAGTTGGTGGAAGATTTGTACTTTTTGGTGGATACACATATTGGATAATCTGATGAACCGCTCTCTGAAAGCGATCCACAATTATTCCACTCACAATAACACAGCCCTGTATAGTCTTAAGTTCTATATCAATAATTCTATTTTTAAGAAAAGTATAAAAATATAATTTTATATATATACTAATATATGGAACGGATATCTAAGGAGATCCTATGAAAAAACTATTTCTCTTATCTTTGCTTGCGATTGGCCCACTTGTAGCTGCAGGACAGCAGCAACCGCAAGGAAACAACCCCTACTCAAGCTTTCAAACCCTTCCTAATGAAGATTCCTACTATAACTATGGCGAATACCCAAATCAGCAGCAGCCAATTCCCTACCCTCAGCAACCTCCACAACAGCAGCCCTGATTTTTACTTAATAATTCCCTGCCAATGGCAGGGAATTAAAAAATACTTTAACAAAAGGCATACCGTGAAAAAGCTCTTGGCCTTTAATTTTTCCATGATTTGCTTAAGCCACTTGTCCCTATTTTCTCAAAATGGTCCATATGGAAGCTTAAACGAGCTGCCTGGAGAACAATCCTATTATCAAAATCCTCCCAACTATAACAATCCCTACAACTATAACGGGTATTACTATGGAGATCCCGGATATGCCAATGGCTATTGGGGAGATGTAGGACATCCTGGATTTGGAGAAGCTCGCGGGGGCGTTGGTCGTCGATAAAAAATTTAATTCAGTAGACTTGTTGTGTACTTTGCTCTGTTTGGAAAAATCGAAAATTTTTTTCATTTATTTGATGATCGGCGACGAAGACATACACAATAGCGTAGGCGAGTCGACGATCATCAAATAAATGAAAAAAAGATCGATTTTAACAACTAGATGAAAGTACGCAATAAGTCTAATAAGGGTTATAATATGTAAAGGAAAGATGAGGGATCTTTATGAAAAAGATCTTGGTCTTTAGTTTTTTCCTTATTTTCTCTAGTCACCTTTC
>JABDGV010000003.1 GCA_013285825.1 Bacteroidota bacterium | reverse complement strand
CTCGCGAAAGGTCAATGGATCTTTCGTGAGATATTTAATTTATGTATGTCAACAAGTAGAATGATGGCAGTCATACGTTTTTTTTCATTTTCCTTTCTCTTCTTCCTTGCATTATTGGATTCTACGCTTGTTTCCAGCGAAACTCGCGCTCCTGATGTAGTTCTTGAGATCCCTATGAGGGATGAAGTAAAGCTGCCTGCAAATCTCTACCTGCCGAAAAACTTGATGCCGGGCCAAAAGGTCTCCTGTATATTAGTCCGCCACCCTCTTGGGCGTGATAAAGCTGATCCTGTATGGTTTGATCTGGTCGATGATGGAGGCTATGCGCTTGTTATTCAGTCAACTAGATCCTGCTGTGATGAAACTGGGATTATTATGCCCTATCTTACCGATGGATGGTCGCTTTCAGGGACTCACCCCGTTGATGGCTATGATACGGTTCAATGGCTCAGCTCTCAGCCCTTCTGTAATGGTAAAGTTGCAACTATTGGCGTTTCTGCAACTGGTATTACTCAGCTTTTAATGGCGCCTTCGGCTCCTCCCAATCTTGTCTGCCAGCATATCGAGATGGCAGCTCCCAGCATGTATCAGTATGCCGTGTTTCCAGGCGGACAGTTCCGCAAGGAACAAGTTGAAGGTTGGTTGAAAGTACACCGCCGTCAGCCCTCTGTTGCCGAATGGCTTAAGCAGCGTTCCCGCTATGACAGTTTCTGGAGCAAGTTTAACGCCATTGATTATGCTGACCAGATTCGTGTTCCACAGCTTCATAAGGGCGGCTGGTTTGACATATTCCTTCAAGGAACGATTGACGCATTCATCGCAGCAAAAGAGCATTCCCAGGCCGAAGTTCGAAAGCTTCACAAGCTGGTGATTGGTCCTTGGGGCCATCGCTGGAGAACTTCAGGCAAAGTTGGTGCTTTTACACTTACCCCACCTATGATGACTCCTCCTGTGCAGATAACTCAAAGAGCGTGGCTTGATTGGCATTTGAAAGGCATGGGCCGCCAGATTGCGGAAGCTCCTGCAGTTCAATATTATGTCATGGGTCCCTTTGATGGATCAAAGTCGCGTGGGAATGTGTGGAGAACTGCAACAACTTGGCCTCCCGAAGGTTCGCACTATATTGAACTTGGCTTTGCAAAGGATAAACTACTTTCTCTAAATGAACCGAGCGAGGAAGCTGCGACCTATCCGGTACTATATGATCCAAGCAATCCTGTTCCAACCGTTGGCGGACGAAACTTATTTATGCCCGATGGACCGCTTGATATTTCTTCTCTAACTTCCCGAAATGATGTGCTTCTCTTGGCCACCTCTGCTTTGAAAGAGGATATGGAAGTCACTGGCCGTCTTTATGCCAATATTTATATCGGAGATTTAGCTGAAGAGCGCGACCTCTGCCTTCGCTTAGTAGATATTACTCCAAAGGGCGAGCACTTTATTATCAGTGAAGGGGTCTCTCATATCTTGCCAGGTGCTCAAGCAGACTCAAAAGCTCTACAGCCTCGCTTAGTTGTTGTCGATCTTTGGACAACGAGCATGGTCTTTGCTGAAGGGCACAAGATTGGATTGCTGATCTCAGCATCTAACTATCCGGCGTATGATTTATCTCCCGTAACCGGAGATAAAAAAGCAACCGGGTACACCATTTACTCAGGGTCAAAGACCCCTTCACGCCTGATGCTTCCTGTGATGGATCAAGCAGCCAAGTAATCAAAAAAGTCTTTATCATTCATGATGAGAATGCCTGCATGGACGATGCAGATTTCAAGGCTATGTTCAATGATCTCGCCCGTCCCTACTTTTGGCAGAAAAAGAGCGCCTAAAGGGGAGTTATTGGGAATGGCTTTATCTAAGCTGTTCAAGCAGAGTTCATATTCACTTAATGAAAACCCCTCCTCTTCAACCCTAAAGAATACCACAGGTTTTCCGAACGAGAGGGATTGGATAGCGTAAAAAAGAGCCTCGGTATCCATGGGCGGCTCACCAAAAGTATCCCATAATTTCCAGAGAGATGAGCAGAGAACGCCGGTACAAAAATCTCCCTTTGCAGCCTCTCCTATGAGAGTTAAAGTGGGAAAAGAGATGATTTTGTCTTGCTTGAAGTCGTACATAAGGAGATAATCTCCTACACAGGATATTATATCATTTTTGAGGGGTTTTATGGTGCAGATACTAGGGAAAACGGTTCCAGCAGTAACAACTAAAGCAGTCGTTCAGGGAAAAATTGAGGAAAAATTCACCTTAGAGCAGTTTCGAGGAAAAAAAGTCCTCCTCTTCTTTTACCCGTTAGATTTTACCTTTGTGTGCCCAACAGAGCTTTTGGCCTTTGAAAAAGCGCGTCCCCAGTTTGAAGCGCTTAATTGCCAGCTTATTGGCTGCTCGGTCGATAGCTGCTTTACTCACCTTGCTTGGCAAAAAACAAAAGTTTCAGAGGGCGGAATCGAGGGCGTCTCCTATCCGCTCATTGGCGATGTCAATAAGCAGGTATGCGAGCAATTTGGCGTCTTGGTTCCAGGCGAAGGAATTGCCTATCGGGCGCTCTTTCTCATTGATGAATCGGGTATTGTCCGCCATATGTTGATGAATGATCTGCCTTTGGGACGATCAGTCGATGAGGCGCTCCGCATGGTTGAAGCTCTTCAATTCTTCCAAAAGCATGGTGAAGTTTGCCCCGCAAACTGGAAAAGCGGTGCTAAGGGAATGAAGGCGACGCTTGAGGGGTTAAGAAAGTACGTAGCTACGGAAGTGGTGCGTTAAAAAGAGTGCATTAATATTCTTGAACACTCTTCTTAAACATTGGCTTTTCACAGTTTCACTCCCTCTCGTAAATAGCTGTCGAGGGTTATTAATTCACCGTCAACCTTGAGCTCTTTCATAGCTGCTTGGAGTGCTCTTTGTTCTCGTTCCATTGTGTTGGCATCTTGGGCATCCCAGCATACCTGAAAAAGCTTTTTGTGGCCGCGAGCTGTTTGAGCTAAAAAGTCAACCTCATATCGCTCCTGAGTCAGATAGTAGTGTACAGTAGAGCCAAGCCGTTTTAGGTCGAGATAGACAATATTTTCAAAAAGTCGTCCGAGATCGTTCTCATAATCTAAGGTTAATGCTCTGACCATGCCTGGGTCGATAGCGTATAATTTTCGAGGGTTTACCTGCTTTTTTCGTATCGATTTATTGTACAGAGGTATCAGAAACGAAAGGTACGCATCTTCAATGTGGTCCACATATTCGTAGAGGGTGTCTTTTCCAATTTGGTAGCCTTGGCTTTTGATATCGTTGTACATTTTAGCTACTGTAAACGGCTTGCCGACATTGTGAATCATCGACAAGATCATGTATTTAATCAGCGTGGGATTTTTAATATTGTGTCGCTCAATAATATCTCTGTAAAGTACCACGTCCAGATACTCTTGAAGTGTTTTTTGTTTGACGTCAGGGTCATAGAGGAGAATCTCTGGAAAGCCACCTTCGGATAAATATTGGTGAAAGAGTTGCTTGAGTTTGTCCTGAGTTTTTTTATCATACAAGCTTTGATCGATTGAAATTTTTTTCGCACCCATAAATTCATGGAAGCTGTAGGGCCAGATTTCGACGGCCAAAGAGCGACCGCGTAAACTGGAGGCAATCTCTTTACTCAGCAATTTGGCGGACGAACCGGTCAAGAAAATCTCAGCATTTTTCGTGTCGTGGAGACGGCGAATAACGGTGGGCCAGTTGTTCACGTTTTGAATTTCATCGAAGAAGAGGTAGCACTTTCTATCGTGGTTTTCGGGATAGAGGGAATAAAAGGCATCTACCAGTTTTGCCAATTTCTGCTCACTTAGCGGGAGAAGTCGATCGTCTTCAAAGTTGATAAATAAAATCGCAGAAAGTGGTACACCCTCGTTCAGAAGCTTTAAAATGTACTGGTAGAGAAAATAGGTTTTTCCTGCTCGCCGTATTCCGATAGCTACTTTGATTTTATTTGGGGCGTTGGGAAATTGCGCTTCTCGATGGAACATATCCTTGAGAAGCTTCAGTTTATGATGGAACTCACCGAGCAAAATTTGGAGCATCAACTGTTCGTTCATAGAAAATCTTCCTTGGTGTAAGGATGTATAGATCTAAATTCATCCTTACCATAAGGACAATTTACCACAAATTCATCATTTCTGACAAGGATAGTGATTAAATTTTCATGTTCGATGGTTTTTTATAACCTAATTTAATTACAACTTATTAATTATGGAATGGCATTTTGTAGGATGTCGCTTTTCTCGAACGATAAGAGCGGTTGCAGCTGTTTGCGCCCGAGTTGTTGACTCTTGAGCTTAAAGAAGAGGAGTCCCTCTTCAGGAAAGTACTCTTTCAGTATCAATTTGTCCTGTAAGTTAGCTGTTTGCTCGATGTGGGATTGAAAGGCTTTTTGGAGCGGAAGAGTTGGTATATAGACAATAAAAAAGCGATCAGTTCCATCAAATGCCAAAGCGCTTATGAGATGAATCTGCTGCTTTTCTAGAGAGTGAACAAGTACCTCTTTCCATTGTGTGCGGTTTTCGGCTGTCCAGAAAATTGTTTTAGGAATGGATGCTATTCCATAAAGAAGCTTTCCCTCTTTGTACAACTTATAGTCTTTTTTTAGTGCTAAGTCTGGCGTGAGGTGCTCTGCAGCATTTTTAGAGGTATATAAAACATCAAAAAGAGTGCTCTTGTAATAGCCTCCTGCCTTTTCTTTCAGCAGGCTGCCAATAGCGATATCTTTTTCTGTTGCGACATCTTCATTTTTTAGATCTTTGGTATCCAAAAGAATGGCTGAAAGAAGAAGATAGGCGGAATCTTGAGAGATGCTATCAGGGTTTGAGGACAAGATCTTTTCAGCAACGAGAGTTGAATTTGATCCCATTGTTGTAATCAATTTTTCATCCTCTTTCATCAGAGGATAGAGGCTCTTTTCCTCTTTATGGTGATCGATAATCCTTTCGACATATTTTTCCAAAGCCACTTGATCGGGTGCTAAACGGTTATGATCAACGAGTGTGATACGAATAAAGCCCTGTTTTGCAAGGTTGAGTATAAAAGGAAGATCTTCCTGATAGAGAAAAGAGTTAGGATCAATCTTGAGCGTTTCAAATACATATAATACATCGCGGCGCAAGGATAGATCATCTCGAGGAATGTTGAGTACCGGCACATACAATCCCTTTTTGCTGTTTGCGTAGGAGAGTGTGATAGCGCTTACAATCGAATCCATGTCGGCCGATTGATTGCCCAAAACAACGTGGATGGTCTCTTTTGGCAATTCCCCGCTTTCTTTGAGAGATGTAATTTGAGTGTGAATGCTTTTAAGGTAGCTACTGATAGAGGGTTGTTGAGATACCTCAACAGTTGCGATTGGAGTAGATGCTGGTAAGGAATAGCAAATGCAAATAGCGGTGATTATGAGAACAAAGAAATTTTTTAAATTAAATACTATTTTCATGTGCGATATTTTATTCTAATGCCACACATTATACTCTATAGTAATAGTTTATTTACAATAATTAATTTACACTACTCATATCTCCCGCGTAGCGGGCACTCTCTCCCAATTCAGCTTCGATGAGAAGAAGGCGGTTATATTTGGCTACTCGGTCGGATCGAGAGGGAGCGCCCGTCTTAATCTGGCCGGTCGAGAGTGCAACACATAAGTCTGCGATAAAGCTGTCTTCCGTCTCACCCGATCTATGGGAGATGATCGCTTTCATACCGGCATTACGTGCAAGCTCTACCGTTTCAATGGTTTCTGAAAGCGTTCCGATCTGGTTGAGTTTGATCAAGATGGCATTGGCCGATTTTTCTCTAATGCCTCGTTTTAAAAAGTGGGGATTGGTGACAAAGAGGTCATCGCCTACGATTTGAATTCGGCTTCCAAGCCTTGCATTGAGTTTGTGCCATCCTTCCCAATCATGCTCATAGAGGCCATCTTCGATCGAGTCGATCGGATAGGCTTTTACGAGAGATTCTAAGTAGTCGATCTGTTCTACAGATGTTCTAGAGGCAAATTTTTCTTTTCGGTTGCGGCGCTTCTTTTCGATATATTTTTTTGTCTCGGCATCATAAAGCTCATTTGCTGCACAGTCCATAGCGATTGAAATATCGGAACCTGGCTGAAGGCCGGCGCTTGTTATTGCGTCGACAATTAAGTCGAGCGCCTCTTGGTCGCTGCCTAAATTGGGAGCAAATCCCCCCTCATCTCCAACAGTGGTTGAGAGCCCTTTTTTCTTTAAAATGGCTTTAAGAGCCCAAAAGACCTCCACGCCCCAACGAAGAGCTTCCCGAAACGAGGGAGCTCCAATAGGCCTGATCATAAACTCTTGAAAGTCGAGGGAGTTATCGGCATGAGCGCCTCCATTGATGATGTTCATCATGGGGCAGGGAAGAAGCGATGAGCATGGGCCGCCCAAATACTTCCAAAGAGGCAGCTTCAAGCTTTTAGCTGCGGCTTTTGCAGAAGCAAGTGAGACAGCAAGTATTGCATTGGCGCCAAGCCGTGATTTATTTTCCGTTCCATCGCAATCGATCATGCGCTTATCGATCTGGTTTTGGTGAAAAACAGCCATGCCGGAAAGAAGGGGACAGATTTCGTCGTTGATAGCATTTACCGCTTCAAGTACGCCTTTACCTTTATAACGGTTCGGATCGCCATCGCGCCTTTCGACAGCTTCATTTTCACCTGTCGATGCGCCTGAAGGCACATAGGCTAATGTTTCCACACCGGAATCTAAAATTAAACGGCATGCAACAGTGGGGGTTCCGCGAGAATCGAGAAGCTCATATCCAGTAATTGATGCAATTTTGCCCATAAATAGTGTATCCTTTTTCGGAGTCGAATAAGAATTCCTTGTACGATTTGACTAGCTGCGAGACAGTATCTTTTGCGCTTTATTCCTCGACTGTGGCTGAGGCCACGGTCTCGTCTTAAATCGCAACATCTACTACCTCTCGCTTACGTCAAATCGTTCAACGAATTCTTATTCGACTCCTGTACCATTCTTATAATTGATTGAATAGATTTTATGCGTTGGATAGTAGATAGTCCTTTGACTATTTTAGAGTTTGCAGCAAAAGCGTTTCCCGATAGCAGCCGCACGTCCCTACGTGAGTGGATTTCTTTGGGCCGTTTTATTGTTAATGAAAGAGCTATAACCGATACCCGAACTTCTCTCAATGTTGGCGATGCTATCCAGTTCGTTTCAAAGCCTCCTGCCTATCGAGGAGAGCCCTTTTCTATCGCTTATGAAGATGACGATCTCGTCGTAGTTGATAAACCCTCCGGCCTATTAAGCGTTGCGCGCGACACAGGTGATGAAGAGTCGGTCCATAGCCATTTGAAAGAGAGATACCGAAAGACTGTCTATGTTGTGCATCGGCTTGACCAAGAGACTTCAGGACTTATCCTTTTTGCTCGAACCTATGACGCCTATGTCAAGCTGAAGGAAGAGTTGAAAGTGCGCAAGATGAAGCGCTGCTATGAGGCCATATTGGAAGGGCAATTAGAAGGAAAAGGAACTTGGGAGTGCTACCTTAAAGAAGAGGGCTCTTTCCGCGTTCTTGCCTCAGAAAATCCCTACCCTTCTTATGAATTTGCAGCGACCGATTATCGAGTCTTGAAAAGCTCTATGCGCTACACTCGAGTTGAGTGCTATCTTCAAACGGGTAAAAAGCACCAAATCCGCGTCCATGCTCAGCGAGCGGGCTGTCCCGTAGCAGGCGATGAGCGGTATGGTTCCACAAGAGAAGTCCCAAGACTTTGCCTCCATGCCAAAGAGCTTACCTTTACCCATCCTCGAACGGGCAAAGTGATGACCTTAAAATCCCCAACCCCTCGCCTCTTCGACAAGATGGTGGCCTATCGGAAGCAGCGGCCTTACCAATCGAAAGAAAAAACCGTATAGCTCTCTCTGTGCGAATCTGACAATAGATGCTAGATCAGCACAGATTTCTCTAGTGAATGCGTGTTATTTGAAAAGATGATATGTATTAAACTCTAAGAGTGTGTTGGTTTTCAAAGATGGAAGAGCTTCCAGAGCGCCATTTAGAGTGCGGCGAGTGTAAAAAACCTGTTCGAGTCTGGTATACAGAGATCGTTGGGAAGAACATCACCCATATCGCTATGTGTAATGACTGCCCTTTTTTACGTGAAAAGCTGAAAGGACAGACGGTTCTTCGCGGCGGACAAGTATCCTCTGAGATGGCCGATGTTGTTTGCGGCGGCTGCGGACTTACTCTTGATGAAATTCGGATGGGCTCTCCTCTTGGATGCCCTCTTTGCTACGAAATTTTTGCCGATGAGCTTATACAAGAGCTTACTCTCTCCGAACGAATAGCGATAAAAACAGTTCCTATTAAAAAAGGCACTTGCCTACACACGGGAAGAAGACCTGGACAGTCAAAAGAGGGAATGCCATCGCTTCAGCTCTACACGCTTCATCAAGCATTGAGCGAGACCTTGGGTAGAGAAGATTATGAGCAGGCGGCGCTGCTTCGCGACCAGATTCGGAAATTGACTGAAGGGAAGGAGCCGAAATGACTATTTCCTTTTCTGAAAAAGAGAATCCTTGGGTGGGAAATGAAAATAGCATCTGGCTCGCTACAACCCTTGAACTTTGCAGAAATGTGGATAAGTTTCACTTTCCTATCAAGCTTAATGCAGAGAGAAAAGCTCATATTATTCAACTCATTCATAAAACCTTAAGTCAGTCCGATATATTTTCTGGGCTCTCTCTTCTTCTTGCGACCGAAATTTCCCCGATGGATCGCCAGTTTTTATTTGAACATTTCCTCATTTTTGGACATCCCCCACAGCCACATCCAGGCGAAGCTTTTGTCATCGACTCCTCTGGGCAAATACTCTTTGTTTTGAATATAAAAGACCATGTGCAGCTCTATGCTCTCAGTACATCGCAGGATTTGGAGCGCTCTTGGACCCTTCTTACGAAGATTGAAGACGCACTCCAAAAAACAATCCAATTTGCTTTTTCAGAAGAGTTTGGCTATTTGACCTCCGACCCGATGCATACTGGAACTGGACTTATTGTCTCGGCCTTCATGCATGTGCCTGCACTCATTTTGGAAGAGAAGCTTGCCTCCTTTCTTGACGAGGAGCGCCAAGAAGCTGTTTTTGCATTAAATCTTTATGGAAACAGCGAAGATTTCTTGGGAGATATTCTTGTATTAAAAAATCGGTACACTCTGGGCGTTACCGAAGAGATTATCATTTCGAACATCCATAAGGCCGCTCTTCGACTTTTAGCAGAAGAAAATTCGGCACGGAATGAATTGAAGAAGAAGAAACCAGAAGATGCTGAAGATAAGATAAGTCGTGCTGTCGGTATTTTACAAAATTCCTTTTCGATCGGTACGAGCGAAGCGTTAAAGGCGCTCTCTTTAGTGAAACTGGGCATTGAACTTGGATGGATCAAAGGGATCGATCTTGCAACGATAAATAGATTATTTTTTGAATGCCGAAGGGCCCATCTTGCACGCCGCATCGGCCCTCAGTTTTCCTTAGAGCATGCGCATGCAATCCGCGCCGAGTTTTTACGGCAGGAGACCAAGTCCCTACACTTTGCGTAATGACTGTTATTGAAACTAATTAATTGAATTATTATAAATAATTGTATACTATGGTTTTAATTAAAATAATTAGAAAAAATGTCATTAGAAGTTTCAACTTATGTCTACCCGAACGACGCTTGGGAATTTATAAAACAACAAGTTGAGAAAAAGAAATCACAACATCTAAGCAGTGTACTCTTCAATAAGTTGCCCGACGAACTCCTCACTCTTATTTTTACATGTATACATCCAAAAGAATTAGCGAGCAAAATATCTTTAGTCTGTAAAAATTGGAAGCTAGTAGCTTCTCAAAAATACGTGTGGGATTCTTTTGATCTAAAAAACCTTTTTCCATTAATAAAAAATGTCATAGATAAGGAAGTTTGGAAAAAGCATGTTGCTTTATCCGCTCATGGACTTAACCTTGATGACGAACAGCCTCTGGATAATCGCACTGATATACCAGAACTGACAAAGCTATTTGCTTCTATAAAACTAGAAGATGAAGATTCTGGTGTGACGATTTTGACAATGCCAAAAGGACTTACCTTGAATGAACTTTGGAAAATTGCAGAATCGCCTCTAAGCGGCAATAAAACAGCCTGTAGGTCTATTTGGGATAAAATTACAGAGCAGTTTGGAGGTTTGTCTGTCACAAACACGTATAGAGTAGTTATCACAAACTCTCTCCTTAAAGGAAGCAGGAATTTGTCGACAACTCAACAACAAGCGCTCGTAAATAAAATGGGATGCGAAATGCCCGAAGTATTACCGGTGTCCACGCTTGCCATTTTAACGTACATTAGTTCTCCAAAATCGCCTCCAGTTAGACTTTATAGTGATGATCCGCCAACCTATGTCCGTTGTTCAAACAAAGTTGATAAGAAGTATAACGTTTGTGCTGGCGGCTTCGCCCTGGCCGGTTTCGACGTCCACCTCAACTTTGACAACGACTACGAGTTTATCGGCGTTGCGGGGCTGTGGAAGCTCTAAAGGCGTTTGGTATTTGGAGACTTGGTCTTTGACGATGGTCTTTGATTTTTGGTACTTTTTTTACACAGTTCCTAACCATTTTTCCGTTCCAATAGTCGTATCTTGTCCATGTCCTGGAAATACTTTTGTATCCGCTGGAAGCTGAGAGAGCTTGCGTAAAGAGGACTTCATTTTTTTCGGCTCGGAAGTGGGAAAGGAGATGTTTCCATAGGTTTCTTGAAAGAGAGTATCCCCTGAAAAAAGCAGCCCCTCTTTGACATTATAGAAGCAGATGCTGCCAGTAGAATGGCCAGGCGTGTGAATAACTTCCCAACTGCTGTTCCCAAGTTGAAGTACATCTTTGTCTTTCAAGAGTTTCGTGGGAGTTACTCCTTCAATATATGCCATGAGAGGAAGGCCATCGGCGCCGGGAGTTTGAAGGTTGAATCTATCTGCTTCGTGAACCGCTACAAAAAGTTGAGGATAGAGCTTTAAGAGAGCAGCTACATCGGAAATATGATCCCAATGGCTGTGAGTTAAAAGTATGCCCTGAAGCTGCAATTTTTCTTTTTCTACTATTTGTAAAACTCGAGGTGCGCTATCTGGCGCAGGATCGATAACATAAGCCAATTTTTCAGAGGCAAGAAGGTAGCAGTTAGTCTCGAAAGGACCAGAGGGAAGCTGCCAAATTTTCAGTTCAGGGCTTTCATAAATAAGCATGTAAAACAGTTTTACTAGAGAGTGAATTTCTTGAAAAATAAAAAAAGATAAGAATTGCTCTGGAGAGGATTCGAACCTCTGACCTCCTGGTTCGTAGCCAGGCACTCTATCCAGCTGAGCTACCAGAGCAAAAAAAACAATAGATCAAAATCGTAGCTGTTTTAGCTATTTCCATTGAAGCCTTTTTTACCTATTCACTATCATTTTAATAGATAAGCAAAAAGTAACGCTAAAGTGACTGCTCTATTTTCATCCCATGCGCCGGCAAAGATTATCCTTTCCGGAGAGCATGCAGTATTATATGGAGCTCCTGCTCTTGCAACAGCCGTAAGCTGCTATGCCAACGCAACCATTCAAGCCTCTGGAGTTCCAGAACTGGGCTTGCAGCTTTTGAACTTTCGCCAGACGGTCTCTGCAACTCTTTCAAGCTTACGCCGTTTAAGAAAGACGCTTTTTGGAAACTATAAACAGCTTCTTTTAGGACGGCTGCATGTTCGAGACGTATTGAAAAGACCAAGCGAGCTCTTTCAATACGCCTTTATTTCCCTGCTTGATGCTTTTGAGTTAGAGCTTCAAGAGGGCGCTTGGGTAAAGCTCGACTCAAAAATTCCGGTTGGCTGCGGCATGGGTTCATCGGCCGCCGTTTTAGTCAGCTTCTTAAAAGCGGTCTCTCGA
The DNA here is from genome assembly GCA_013285825.1 of Bacteroidota bacterium. Classification (GTDB taxonomy): domain Bacteria; phylum Chlamydiota; class Chlamydiia; order Chlamydiales; family FEN-1388; genus JABDGV01. The sequence goes on along the minus strand of JABDGV010000003.1, from coordinate 192,103 downwards.
TTTTTAGGCGTTAATGTCTCAACCGATTGGCTTTTCCGTTTAGCTCGGGAGGTCGAACACCTTCAGCACGGCAGATCGAGCGGGCTTGATACACATCTTTCTTTATATGGCGGATCTGTCCTTTTTCAAGATGGAGTGGCCACGCCTGTTTCTTTAGGAATATCTGATCTTGTCTTAGTCAATACGGGACGGCCTTCCACAATTACCGGTGAGTGCGTCCTCTCTGTCCGGGACCGGTTGGGCACAAGCGCTATTTGGAAAGAATTTGCCGATATCACGTCCAAAATTAATGATGCGACCAAAACTCAAGGTGCGCTTGAACCCCTTATTCAAGCTAATGAACGCCTTCTTGAATCAATAGGCGTTGTTCCTGAAAAGGTGCAGCAGTTTATCAAAGAGATTGAAAATTCTGGCGGTGCTGCCAAGGTGTGCGGAGCCGGCGCTGTTCGCGGTGATAATGGCGGGATAGTTGCAGTTTTTGGGAATAAGCCCTCACAAGACCTTCTTGACCGCTATGGCTACACCCTGTTTGAAGTTCAAGCGGGCGCAAATGGCGCAAGCTAAAGTTGTAGCGAAAGCGCCTGCAACGCTCATGCTCTTCGGGGAACATTCTGTTCTCCGTTTTGGAAAAGCCCTTGTTGCAGCTGTTAATGCCTTCCTGACTGTTGAGATAGAAGAGCGAAAAGATGATAGAATTAGAGTTATTTCAGCTCTAGGTGATGAGACAACTTCAAGATTTGATATTCAACTCTCAGATCAGTTTCGCTTTGTCAATCAGGCGCTCATCTCCTTGCAATCAATTATCACATCTGGCCTTACCATTACGATCACCTCCGATTTTCCTCATAATGTAGGCTTAGGCTCGTCCGCTGCCGTGACTATCGCAACGCTTGGTGCAATTGAACGCTTCTTTAGCTTTAAAGAAAGTCCTAAAGAGTTTCATAAAAGAGCGCTGGAGGTTGTCCGTAAAGTTCAAGGACGAGGTTCTGGAGCCGATCTTGCAGCCTCTTTGCTAGGCGGAGTAATTGTGTATCAGGCAGAGCCTGAAGTGATTATGGAAAAAATTGCTGACCAGCTTGATTTAACGATCTGCTTTTCAGGTTATAAGACTCAAACGGTTGAGGTGATACGACAAGTGGAGGTGCGCGCAAAGCAATTTCCAGACCTTATGGATCAGCTTTTAGCTCTTCAGGCGTTTATTGCATCGCAGGCTAAAAGCCTTACAAACCTCGATGTTTATTCTGAAGCATCCCAAAATGTTATGGAGGGTTTGGGGGTAAGTGATAGCACTTTAAGAGAACTTGTACTTTGCCTTAAAAATGATCCTGGAATCAAGGGTGCTAAGATCTCAGGATCGGGTTTAGGCGACTGCGTGATTGGGTTTGGCCTTTTGCAAAATAATTTAGAATTGCCTAAAGGTTGCAAACTTCTTCCTTATGAGGTAACAAGCTCAGGGCTTATTGTGGAGTGATAATTACTTTACCACAGAGATCACAGAGCACACAGAGATATTGCAACAAATTTCTCTCTGTGCGCTCTGTGATCTCTGTGGTTTAAAAATAGAGACAAACTTTAACTTACGGTAGTTAGTGCTCAATATTTATGAATAGAAAAGAATATGTTCGCAAAATTGTATTGCCTTCACACCCAACGAAGAAGAGCGGCCATGCGTGGGCGCCTGTCAATATTGCTCTCTGCAAGTACTGGGGAAAGCGTAATGAAGAGTTGAACCTTCCAACAGCTTCGAGCCTTTCCATCTCCCTTTCAAAAGGGACTCAAACAGATATTTCTTGGCATCATGGCAAGGATCAAATTTTCTTATCTGATCAGATGCTGCTCTCAACTGATCCATTTGCTGTGCGTCTAACTAGCTTTTTAGATCTCTTTCGACCAGATGCCGATTTTGGGTTTGTGGTGAAAACAGCCAATGAAGTTCCTACAAAAGCGGGCCTTGCCTCTTCTGCTTCTGGTTTTGCAGCACTCACATTGGCCTTGAATGACCTCTTTGACTGGAAGCTTTCAAATAAAAACCTTTCGCTTTTAGCTAGGGTTGGCAGCGGAAGCGCTTGCCGCTCAATAGAAAAGGGTTTTGTGCTCTGGACGCGTGGTTTGAGCGACGATGGCCTAGATTCTTATGCTGAAAAACTCTCCCTCTCATGGCCCGATCTTTGCTTAGGACTTCTTCTTGTCGATTCTGGAGAAAAAGCAGTTGGATCGAAAGAAGGGATGCTTCGAACGCAAAAGACCTCTAAGCTTTATCCACAATGGCCAATGATAGTTGAAGAGGATATCATAGAGATTCAGGAATGTATTAAAAAACGAGACTTTGCAAGCTTCGGCCATATTGTTGAATCAAACGCCCTGACTATGCATGCAACCATGCTCTCTGCATGGCCGCCGCTTATGTACTTGTCTGAAAAGAGCTTGTCTCTTCTTAAAATAATCTGGAAATGGCGTGAAGATGGGCTTTTAGTGTACGCTTCCATGGACGCAGGGCCCAATATTAAGCTCTTTTATCAAGCTCTTGATAAAGAGAAGGTGATGAAAGCCTTTCCAAATCTGATTGAAGTAGATCTCCACTAAATCAGCGGTTTAAACATTCTCTTTATCCACATCAAGCAACTTATTTAAGTCTTCAATTACTTTTTTTCGGTAGTCTGCAATGAGCTTAAGAGCCGCTTCTTTTGTAGATGTTGGCACAGTTCGTGCAGAGCAAATGTCTTCTAGACTCTTCATGAGGTTTTTGCAGAGGGTTTTCTCATTTGTGATCAGTGTCTGAATACGCAACTTTTCAAGTGAATGCAATCTGTTTTTGTTAAGAGGAGAAAATTGTGTATCGGTTATCGGTTGCAATTTTGAAAAATAGTTTTGTTGGTTTGAGCACTCTACAAAACATGTTTCATCAATTTTGCGGCGTTTAGATCCGGATACTGCAAAATCGAGACCAGCTGACCTCTTTAAACCTATTAGTACCATGGACTTTCAGCTCCTTTTAAAGGGTTTCGAGTGCCCTCATGGCGAAGGTGCTCTTCTTGAAATTTTCTCCCCAGTTCTTCGAGAATACGGCGATATGTCTCTCCCGACAGAAAATGGTCGATGAGGGGCATCGTGGTATTGGATTCTACGAACGTGACGTCCTCTCTCCAGCCTAAAAAGGCTTTGAGGTAGTCAAGGCCAGAAAGAATTGGAATGCCATCTTTTAAGCTTACATAATTCATAACACTTTGACAGCTGTTGTCAGCTACAAGAGTTGGTGATCCAAAGGTAAATACTTTAATCATCTTTCGTTCTTCTGGGGTCAGGTAGGAGAGCGCTGACTGCGTGTCTGTTCCGCCTAAGCTGTGTGCATAGTGGATGATGAGGCCGCCCTTGCCTGGGCCTCCAAGCTCATTAATTAACTTCTTCCAGGTCTTGACAAGGAGTTGCGCCTGCCTTGAAAGGAATCCAACTTTGGAAAAGAGAGACCTAAGAATATCACCGGTAAATCCATCGGACGCTGAATAGACATAGTGCACAGGTACTCCTCCATGTAGATCAGAGATCGTATCAGCATGGCCGGTGATATCGATAAAGTCGTTGAGGATGCCGTTGATCTGAGTAATACGCACATTCTTTGTAAGCTCTCGCGAGCCATAAGTCCCTGCAATGGTGCTGTCGGGGTTATAACCAATAAGTGTTAGATAACTTCTGCTGACAACGCGGAACGCCACATCTTCTGCATGAGAGCGGAACTCATTGAACCAATCGAGCTGCTGTTTGGCAAAGGTAATCGATCGAATGCTCTTCCAAAAAACTGACTCGACAGCTTCCCAGATATGCTTAGTGAGGTCATTGAAGGACCAGCTAAAAAGGCCGAAAAGTTCGACTTTGCCAAGCGGACAGTTATTGAGAAAGGCCATGGAGTTTTTACCCTGGGTTAATCCGAGAGGATCGTGGCTCGTCCATGCGCGTGTCTTTGGTAGGTAAAGTCTTGCTCCAAAGTCCCATCCTCTAACAATGTTTACAGTTCGTTTACCCATAAATCCCCAAGGGAGCGGCGATTTTTTATCAGCGGTTCCAAAGGCTGAGTAGGATATTGTCCCTGCAGCTTCTCCTGTATAGGAGATAATGCTTCCTTGCTGGTTTGTTACAGTATGATAGACTCCTTTGGGTGTAACTACGCCAATTGTATGAGCTATCGAAGGGGAATCATACGTTGCTATCTTGAGGTCATGAAGTTTCCCGTTGGATAAAGATCCAATTTCTTCAAAGCCAAACCAGAGAAGGTCTAGGGTTGTTTTTTTGTTATTTCTTATCTTTTCAATAGTTCTCTTTCTGTGGAAGGCATCGTAGGAGTACTTTTCGAGATCTCCACGACTGTTTGTAATTTTTGTGAGGCGGTCGAGTGCGTCGTAGGTAAAGGTGGTTGTGCCTTCACTTGTTGAGATAGAATGAAGATTTCCTCGTTTGTCATAGCCATAGGATTCACTGCCGCAGCGAACCATTCGTCCCTCAACATCACGCTCGACGGCTACGCCATCACGCTCAATCAGGTATCCAAGAGCGCAGAATTTTTGGCTTTCAGCTGGTTCTTTTTCCAGCTGTCCAAAGGTGTCGAATTGATACTGAATTGCACCGCCGCTCTCTTTCCAGCTTCTTGGAATTAAAAGTGGATCAAGAAAGGGATTAGAAGGAGAGGGAATTGATATATTAGTCGGTCTTTGTTCCCGAAAAAGAACTTTGCCTCGATAGCTGCATTCAATCAAATCATCTCGAAAGGCAATCGAGGTATCATCAGGAAGATACAAAGAGGTAATCTGTTTATTTGCATTTCGATCTGCCCGAATTAAGGTACTATTTGTTCCATCTTCTAAAAGGGATCCATCGGCAGCATAGTTCTTAACAACGTGTATTCCATTTGTTCGATCTACAGCCGTGGTTAATCGTCCATCCGAGTCATATATGAAAGTAGATGAGATGGTTCCATCCGAGCTGTGGATCGACTGCAGCCGGTCGAAGGAATCATATTCATAGGTAAGGAATGTGGAGTCTGGAAGAGTCTTTTTTATCAAATGCCCTTTATCGTCATACTGATGAAGAGTTTTTCTTAAAATTCCTGTTTCAGATCCTATCTCAATTGATTCAAGACGGCGGTTTTGGCCAAACTTCCAGCGGGTTTTTCGAGAGCCAATAATTGATCCGCCCCTATAGGTCCGTTCAGTAAGTGAGGCAGAGCCGAGTCCATCTCGCTCAGACCAAAATGATTCGCTGAGAAGGCCTAATGTATTGTCGGCAATCTTTTCTGAAATAAGCTCTTCCGTATCTGAATAGACACGTGTTCTTGTTGTTCCTCGATGCGAACGTGCTGTTTGGACATAGCCAGAACTCAATTCTTCATAGGTGTATGTGACCTGTTCTTGTCCATGAGTGCTGAAGGAGGAGGCGGTTAGTATTCTACCCTTGCTATCTAATAGGTACTGGTAGGAGGCGTCAACCGATCTCATTGTCATAAGACATGTTTGATCGCTATTCCATTTCCAGAGCGTTTCAACAATTTTCTCACCTTCGGTTTTGCACTCTTTTCTCTTTCTTCCTTTGAGGTCATAGGTGTATTCGGTAAGGCAATTTATAGCTCCATGGCTCTGAACCGATACGAGGCGATCGAGGTCGTCGTAGGCTATGTTCCAGGTTTGAATCCCTTTCAAAGTATCTTCTTGAATAGTTTTCACTCGGCCAAAAAAATCATATTCCCAGGAGACTGTTTTAGCAGAAGATGTTGCCTTTAGCCGCTTAAGTGAGCTGTAGATAATGTGAAGCTCATCAATTGATCCTGTCGGGCTTTTGATCGAAGCAGAAGTTGGTCTTCCTAAAGAGTCGTAGCTGCAGGAAAGAAGCTCTTCTTTGTGATCAGTAATCGAGGTTGGAAGGCCGTCATTGGTGTAGCTTATTTTTGCAGAGCTTCCATCGGCTCGCTTTAGCTGTTCTAATAGTCCAGAGGATGAGAAATTGAAAGTAATTGATGATCCATCGCTTGAGGATAGCTTCATTGGATTATTGAAGAGGTCATAAGAGATTGACTCTTGTTTTCCGTTACTCTGGAAGATGGAATCAATTCGCCCTAATCCATCAAAACTTTTGTTGTAGATATTTGCAGAGCTATTTTTTTTATTTGTGTGTAAATCCTGACCTTCAATGTCTACAAGCTTTTCACCATTTTGACCATAAGCTATGAGTTTGTTCTTAGAAGTTTCCCACCGCCTTATGCATATCTCTTGACCAGTAGAAAGATCGACATACCCCTCTTCTTGAATCGTGCTCTCTTTTGTGCGGTTGGTTTTTTTCCAGGTTCGAATGGTTGTGTTTTCAAATGAGTTGGGATCAAGGCTTGTTCCATCATCGAGTGCTTCCCAGGTAACCTCTCCATCACTATTTTGCTTCCATAGGGAGCGGATTGAGAAGCCGTCATTGGTAGTTGTGTGAGCTATATGAATACCAAGAGGAGTCTCTTTAAAACGAAGAGTTCTCCCGGACGATTCATAGATAGTTATAAGATCTCTGTAGTCGTCATATTCGATTCGTGATTCAGATTTGCCTTTGTGGAAAACAACCCTGCCCTGGTCATCATATTCGAGGGTGTTGAGGCTCACCTCTTTTCCTTGATCATTGAAAAGGGAGAGGGAGGTGATATAGCTTCCTTGCCGTTTAACCGTGAGTATTCCAATAGGTTCTTGAAAGCTATTGAGCAGTTTGATTTCCTTAATATACCCTGAACTGTCACGACTGATTTGGGTACAATACACCTTTCCTTGAACCAGCTCATGGTGGGGAATAAGGGTATTATTTTCTATTTCGTTGGGTGCCGCTTTAGAATCTAAAATCGCGGGAAGATCAACCCAGCTTGGTGTTGGTTGAAGCAGAGAAAAGAGTATGCGCTTTTGTTCATCCGCATGTAAGTGCAATGGAATTAGTGAAATAATTAGAAGTAAAATATGAATTATTCGTGTCCGCATAGAAATCTACTATTAATGTTGTGAAATATGATAATCTAAATCACTTCTTCTTGAAAACAAATGTTTCAGATTTCAGTTCAAAACAAGAAATTAACTCCCCTCAAAAAAACGATTCATGGTCTTGGTGGAGTTGTAACCGCTGTTGTGCAATCTGAAGAGGGCTCTGACTGTTTTTTTATTGGCGATGAGCAGTTCTTAGATGCCCTCCAAGCTCAGCTTCAGGCTCAACTTCCCCATCTTAAAATTATTCGAGCAGATTCTATTGATTGGAATGAGCAGAGCGCTCTTCACTCTCCTTTTTATGCCAATGGCCGTATTGAGATTCCCCTGCCTAATGCAAAAGTGCTCACTCTTCTTCCCGGTGCCGCTTTTGGCGATGCATCGCACCCCTCCACTCGGCTTAGCTTAGAGTTGCTCTCAGGCAAAGTTTTTGGAAAATCTTTCCTCGATATTGGCACGGGCAATGGGGTTTTGGCCTTAGCTTCTGCCCTTATGGGCTCAACTTATGCTGTAGGAGTTGAGATTGATCCTGATGCACTATTAGTTGCCCATCAAAATTGTGCTTTAAACAACCTTGAGCAAGTTGTAACAATCATTACTCCTGATCAATTTGTAGATTCATCTTATGATATTGTTGTGGCAAACATGACTCTAGGTGATCAGCAAAACGCATTTACACACTACCAAAATTCATTAAAGAGTGCTCATTGCATTATTCTTTCTGGACTTTTGCAAGGACAAGAAGAGGAGGCGATAAAGCTTTTGCCCTCTGGCTGGCAAATTGAGGAGAGGATATGCGAGGGAGAGTGGGTAGCGCTCTTTCTTAATCGATAGTGACAATTACTCTGGCTTTTGCTCGGTCGGTTGCTTTTTGCAGCCGCATCCGCCAGGTTTATCGCAGCCGCCTGTCGAATTTCTTCCGTAGTCGGTGATGTAGAAGCCGCTGCCTTGGAAGGAGAGGCCCACTTTGCTTATTTTTCGTTTTAATCCAGACTTAGAACATTCAGGGCAAATCTTTATGTCAGGCTCAGAGGCCTTATGGATGATCTCGATGGTTTTGTTGCAGGAGGGGCAAAAATATTCATAGGTTGGCATAAGTACTCCACAAAAAAATTCCCTGAAGATTGCTCTTCAGGGAATATAAATTAAAATCCGACCACTTAAAATCCGCCCATGCCCATGTCATCCATGCCCATGCCGCCCATTCCACCCATGCCGCCCATACCAGCGCCCGTAGGAGCTGCCTGTTTTTTGGGCTTATCCGTGATCATACATGCAGTTGTGAGCAAGAGAGAAGCAACGGAGGCTGCGTTGATGAGTGCTGTTTTGGTGACGAGCACTGGATCGATAACGCCCGCTTTGATGAGGTCGCAGAACTCATCAGTCAAGCCGTTGTAGCCATGTGCGTTCTTTCCTTCATAGATCTTTTCAGCGACGAGCTGGCCCTGTTTTCCGCAGTTGTTTGCAATAGCGGTTGCAGGTTCAAAAGCTGCCTGTCGAATAATCTGAACACCGATAGCTTCTTCAGGAGAGGCTTTTACTTTGTCTAAAGCTCGTACGGCACGAAGAAGAGCCACACCGCCGCCTGGAACAATGCCCTCTGCGACTGCTGCGCGAGTTGCATGGAGTGCATCTTCAACGCGTGCTTTTTTCTCTTTAAGTTCCGTTTCCGTTGCGGCTCCAACATTAATTACAGCTACTCCGCCTACCAAATGAGCAAGACGCTCTTCGAGCTTTTCTTGTTCATACGGCGAAGATACATTTGCAATTTCAGCCTTGATGTGTGCAACGCGCTGCTGGAGAGCCTTTGGGTTGCCTTGGCCATCAACAATCGTTGTGTCATCTTTGGAGATTTTTACCATCTTTGCAGATCCAAGCCATTCAAGCTTGGTATCTTCAAGACGAAGCCCTACCTCTTCTGAGATAAAGGTTGCGCCTGTCAAGATGGCAATATCTTGCAGCATTGCTTTTTTGCGGTCGCCAAAGCCCGGGGCTTTGACAGCTGCAACAGGAAGTCCTGCTTTGATTTTGTTGACCACAAGGGTAGCTAAAGCTTCGCTGTCGAGATCTTCGGCAATGATCAAGAAAGGCCGTTGCCCTTTCTCCATCACCTTCTCAAGTATTGGTACGAGATCTTTGGCGCCAGAGATCTTTTTGTCAGTAACGAGAATGAGCGGATTGTCTAAATCTGCGCGCATCGCTTCGGCATTGGTTATGAAGTAGGGGGAAAGGTACCCTTTATCAAACTGCATGCCTTCAACAACATCAAGAGTTGTTTCGATGCTCTTGGCTTCAGAAACAGTGATGATGCCATCTTTGCCGACCTTTTTCATAGCTTCTGCGATAATTCCGCCGATTTCTGGGTCATTATTTGCGGAAATCGTGGCTATCTGTCGGATTTCTTCTTCGGAGTTAACTGGTTGAGCAAGATCTGAGAGGGCTTGAGTCATTGCTTCGACTGCCTTTTCAATTCCATGCTTGATGCTCATTGGATTTGAACCGGAGATGACGTTTTTAAGTCCTAAGGTTAAGATCGCTTCAGCTAAAACAATAGCAGTCGTTGTTCCATCGCCCGCAACATCAGATGTTTTTGAAGCGACTTCCTTAACGAGCTGTGCGCCCATGTTTTCAAATTTATCTTTAAGAGTAATTTCTTTTGCGACTGTCACGCCATCTTTTGTTGAAAGCGGAGCGCCATAGCCTTTGTTAATGACCACGTTTCGCCCTTTGGGACCTAAAGTGACTTTAACAGCTTTTGCCAGCGTCTTTACACCTTTGGCTAGAGAGCGCATAGCTTCTTCGTTGAATTGCAGCATTTTTGCCATGAGATATCACCTTAACTTATACTAGTACGCCTAGGATTTCATCTTCTCTCAAAATGAGAAGCTCTTCGTCATCGCTTTCGATTTTAACTTCTGTTCCGCCGTAGTTAGCAAATAGGACTCGATCGCCCTTTTTGACTGTTGGAAGCTCTCTTTCACCAGCATCATTGATTTCGCCAGGGCCAACAGCAAGCACTTCGCCCTCTTTGGGCTTTTCTTTTGCAGTGTCGGGAAGGAGAATGCCGCCTTTAGTTGTTTGTACTTTTGATCGGCGGACGAGCACACGTTTTCCGAGAGGTTTTATTTCCATAGGAGGTCTCCCAATTGTAGTTTGGGAGTAAGTTTAGGTAGAGAGTGTCATTTAGGTCAATTAGCAGTTTCGATTTACGAGTGCTAAATTTATCATTGTAATACATTTTTAGATATTTTTTACCACAGAGATCACAGAGCACACAGAGAGACAAAGAAGAGAAATTTTCTCTGCAGCTTATCCTGTCGATCCTGCCTATCCTGTTGATTTTTTTGTTTTTTGTAATTTCTACCACAGAGCGCACAGAGTACACAGAGCCTCTTGAGCAAGATTCTCTTTTTCTCTCTCTGTGCGCTCTGTGATCTCTGTGGTAGAAATTTCTCTCATTTCAATATTCAGTGATGAGGTAGCGCTTGCGAACTTCCTTGAATCGTTTGAGTTCACTCTGATGGAGCGATTGAAGGGAGGCAAAAGGAGATGGATCATGGAGGACAAGATTCCATACTTTATCTGTTCCGCAGAGTTTATTGAAGAAATCCTTCTTTAAGGCGGCTCCCTTTAAAGCCTGTTTGACTTTGCTGGGATAAAGAGCCTTCAAGCAATCAAAGATGTGCCAGCAGGTTGAAACTGGGCGGACGGCTACTGGGTTATCAATAAGAATTAATGCTCCTTGGCAGTCCTGTTTTGCATAGCGGCCAGAACTTGGCCTATAGTAATAAGGAGCAAAGCGAAGACCTGGCGGGTTTCTTTTCTGAAGCATTTTTGTAAATGCCTCTGCATTAATCCAGGGAGCTAAAATGACTCGAAAAGGACAGGTGTTTCCAACGCCGATATTGACGATTTCAAGCTCTCCTAAAATTCCGGTAATGCCATAGCAGCAGGCGGCTATGGGATCTGGGATATTTGGGCTTGTTGGAATCCACTGAAGTCCTGTGGATTGAAAAGAGAGCATTCGCTTCCAACCCTTCATAGGGACGACTACGAGAGGGCAGTTAATTTTGTATTCGCCATTAAAAAAGCGGGCAAGCTCTCCAACGGTCATGCCATGCACATAAGGGATTTTGATGTAGCCGACAAAGGAGCGATACTCAGCTTCAAGAAGCGGCCCATCGACAATAAGCCCGCCCAACGGGTTCGGTCTGTCCAGAACAATGACAGGGATATTTTTTTTCGCTGCCTCTTCCATAACGTAGAAAAGGGTTGATATGTAGGTATAGGATCTACAGCCAATGTCTTGGATATCAAATAAGATGGCGTCTAATCCTTTGAGCATTTCGGCTGTCGGCCTGCGAGTCTCTCCATGAAGGCTATACACAACCATTCCCTGATAGGTTGATTTTTGAACATTTTCTCCAGCCTGCTGAATGCCGAAGAGTCCATGTTCGGGTGCAAAGAGCGCTTTTAGGGTATAGGAGAATTCGCTCTCTCTTCGTTTTAGGGCATTAATTGTGCTTTCAAGCGTGCTTAAAACGCCTGTTTGGTTGGTGACAAGGGCAATTTTTTTCCCTCGAATTTCTTTTAAATAGGGCTCTTGAAAAATTCGATCAGCGCCCAGTTGAATGGCTCCGAAAAGAGAGGTGTGTAGAAGTATTAGGAAGGCAAAAATTTGTACATATTTAAACGCAAAGGCGCAAAGTTGCAAAGGCGCAAAGAGAAAACTAAAATAGCTTTTCTTTGCCTCTTTGTGTCTTTGCGTCTTTGCGTTTAAAATTTTCATTGAGACGGTTATCCAAAATTCCATATTCGCTGAATCATAGTGTGTATATAATAATCCTTAAATTAAGCAGACCATAGCAGAACGATATGACAGATGTAAAAGAGAGAGTTGATGCGCAGCTAGAGAAAGAGTTTTTAAGCTTGAATCCCGCTCAGCGAGAGGCAGTGATTCATCAAACAGGACCTATTCTGGTTGTAGCAGGGGCAGGCTCAGGTAAGACGCGTGTTGCAACTGTTCGGATTGCTCAGCTCATTGCATCTGGAGTCTCTCCAGAAGCTATTGTGGGTGTGACATTTACCAATAAAGCGGCTCGAGAGATGCGTAGTCGAGTTCAGGATTTGGTTGGCCACGACGTCCTTGTCTCAACGTTTCATAGTTTGGGTTTGAAGATCTTAAGGGAGTCGTCGCATCATATCGGCTATCCATCGAATGCTGTTGTATATGACTCTGAAGATAGCCAAAAGGCCTTAAAAATAATTCTTAAAGAGCTCTCTTTGAATGAAGATGATTTGGCCAGCATGGCTATCAGCATCTCGTCCATGAAGAATAAGCTGCAGCCGCCGGAAAGTGAAGGCGCTCAAAATAGCCGGCTAGCGGCTGTGTATGAACGATATTGCGATTTACTGAAGCGCTCTGGCGCCTTTGACTTTGATGATCTCTTGCTCTTGCCCGTTTTGCTTTTCAGAAAATGTCCAGAGATTTTAGAGCAGTATCAAGAGAGGTGGCAATATCTTCTCGTTGATGAGTATCAGGATACTAATTACGCACAGTCAATTTTTATCTCGCTTCTCGCTGGAAAGAGGCAAAATCTTTTTGCGGTTGGTGATCCCGATCAGTCGATCTACTCTTGGAGAGGAGCAGATATTGGAAATATTTTGCGGTTTCAAAATGACTATGAAAATGCCAAAGTTGTTCGGCTCGAAGAAAACTATCGAAGCGCTCAGTCAATCTTAAGCGCCTCGAACGCCCTGATTACAAATAATAAGGGCCGGATCGAAAAGAAACTATGGAGTCGAAAGGGCGAAGGCTCTCCTATAACGTTTTTCTGTGCAAAGACCGAGCGAATAGAGGCATCCTTTATTGCCGAATCCATTGAGCAGTATATTCAGGATGGGATAACGGTTGACGAGATTGCCGTTTTATTTAGGACTAATGCTCAATCGCGCTCACTAGAAGATAGTTTCATGGAGCGAAGAATTCCCTATCATATACATGGAGGCATCTCCTTCTACCAGCGCAAAGAGGTAAAGGATATTTTCAGCTACTTACGCCTTGTCGTGCAGCCTTATGATCTTCTCGCCTTTTCGCGGGCGATTCAAGTGCCAAAAAGAGGAATAGGTGCAACCTCCATTGCAAAGATTGAGTCGCTTGCTCGAGAGAGCGGACTTCCTCTCAATCAGCTGCTCTTCGACATTATTTCAGATAATCAGCTGATTTCTTTGGGGAATAAGCAGAAAGAGTCATTGAAAGCCTTCTTAGACACATGGGGTCGAATTTCCGAATCGGGAACAACCGGTGTCGCTTCCTCTATCGAAGCAGTCGTTTTTGATGGAGGCTATCTCAAATCGCTCGAAGGCGAAATGGAGACGTACTCCGAGAAAGCGGAGATTGTATCTGAACTTGTAGCCAAAGCGCATGAATGGGATCGGGAAAGAAAGGGAACATTGCAGCAGTTTTTGGAAGAGGTGACCTTAAACCAGATGTTGGAAGAGGAGTCTGAATCTTCTTGCTCTCTTATGACGATTCATAACGCTAAGGGTTTGGAGTTCAAAGTCGTTTTCATCGTAGGTCTTGAAGAAGATATCTTGCCTCACATCAACTCGAAAAAATCGATGGATGGAATTGAAGAGGAGCGCAGGCTCTTATACGTTGCTATGACGAGAGCGAAAGAAAAGCTGATCATGACCTGCAGCCAGACGAGACTTCTTTGGGGTGGATTTCGCAATATGCGCCCCTCGCAGTTTCTCTATGAAATTCCGCGTGATATGCTGAACTCTGTTCGTAGCGCTCGTTCCGCTGCTGCTCCTTCTGTTTCTGTTGTTCAACCTGAGCAGAAAGCTGTATTTGAGACAGGACAAATTGTGATGCATAGCCAGTTTGGCGTCGGAAGAATTGAAAAGGCAACAGAGACTTCCAATGGTCTTATCTATGAAGTGTTTTTTGGTAAAGATGGGACGAGGAAGAAGATAGCTGCTGAAATGCAGGTATTAAGATCAGTATAAAAGACAGGGAATGTTACCATCCCCTGTCTTTATTCCATTTCTCTTATGGGAAAAGGAAAAGGCCGAGGTTTGTGATCTGTCCAAGGCGATCGCTTGTTCCAGATACAGTATTGTCTACAAACCATACATTGCTATTATGTGAGTTTGCAGCCTGTAGGGAGAGCGTTAAGCTTCCTGGTGCAGTGATGCTGTTGATGATGGTGCTGATATAGTAGGTTCCCTCTGGGATTGGATTGAACGTTGTCAATACAAAGGGAGGCGTTGGAAGTGACAATGTGCTTAGCGATGGGCTAGTGTACACTTGTCCATTAGGTGAATTCACCACGATTTGGAAAGTGAAGTTAGCGCCAGCACTAACAGTGCCAAAACTTTGAACAGCGAGTGTCAAAGTGCCATGCTTATGCTCTTTAACGATAAACTCTTGTGTGTCAAATAGGCTATCACCAACGTCTAACGCTTGAGCATTTGCAAAAGCGAGGGTTGCGATCGGAAGGCTTAACAATTGAACAATTTTGGATATCATTTTCATATCTCTACTCTCCTCTTAAAGTGAGTCAAGAATTTCGTTTAGGTCTTTATTTCTGAGACCGGTTACCCTATTGTTGGGTATAGCGTCATCCTAATAGTTTGACCCAACTCATTGCAAGCATTTATAAACTATATATTTGATATTTATGGAAATTCAGCAGCTTTTTGAGCAGATGCGGCAGGAGATGGAGGTAGAGCTTTCACTCTCCTTATCTTATGTTGCTTGCCGAGTCGAAAGCAGTGGTCTTCGGCCTTGGGAAGCTGCTTGCTGTTGGATTAATGAAAATGGCGAAGTTGAGATTCAGCTGCGTCCAGCTCTAAAGTCAGGCTCTTTTTTAGGATATTCAACTACTGAGATCATTCGGCATGAGCTGGTGCATGCAGCGCGATTTTGGGAAAAAGGCGATCAGTTTGAAGAAATTTTAGCCTGCGAGATTGCAGCGCCTCAAAAGAGCGGCATCCGCCGTTTGCTTCCAACTCTTTTTCAAACTCCAATGGAGTCTCTTCTTTTCATAGTTTTATTTTTTCTCTCTTGGGGAATGGGGATTGCATTTGCCGACAGTTTTTGTTCCCTTTTCCTTTACCTATTGCCTCCGCTCTTCGTTTTTTTCTTTTGTATTGGGAGAGCAGTATATAATAGACGGATTGTCCGAAGAGCGTTAGATAGGTATCCTCTCTCAAAAGTTATTCGAATGAATCAGAGAGAGATTGCAAATTGCTAGAAAAGTCGGGTAAATTGAGCGCGCATAATTATTAGGCAAAAAATGACTTCTTTTATTGCGGATTATGAGGAGTTTACTCCCCAGCAAGAGGCTCTTCTCGACCGATATGTTACCAATACGAGAGGGTCCATTTTTGCTCTTCGAAACCTTCCAGAGGTTATTAAAGGGGCGCTTTTTTCAAGATATTCTCGATCAGCCCTTGGCTTGCGCTCTTTATTATTGAAAGAATTTATTCAAAATGCCGATGAAACGGGTTTCCAAACAATTGTTCAAGAGGCTCCTCAAGCTGAAGCGCAGTTGATTGCGATTAAGAAGGCGCAAAATTTCTACGACCGTATTCTCGATGGCTATGGCGATGATTCCATTGGAGAGCTTGGCGGAGCTCATTTAGCAATAGAAAACATATCTATGCTTGCTGCTAAGGGGATTGAAGATAGTCGAATTGGGGGATCTCCTCTGGAAAAATCGACTCGATATATCTATTTTGATCAAAAAGTTAAGGGCGAGTATCTCTTCTATAGAGAACCTGTGCTCATGACCTCAGCATATAGGGACCTGTATCTCAACACCTGCAATATGCTTTTTGACACCTACTCAAGCCTCATTCCGCCGCTTACAGAATATATGGAGCGCAATTTCCCAAAAGGGGAAGAGGTTTCAAAATCGGCATATTCGGCGGCGATTAGAGCAAAGGTTTTAGACTGTGTACGAGGCTTGCTGCCAGCATCAACGCTTACGAACATGGGCATGTTTGCCAATGGCCGTTTCTTTGAGTATTTATTGCATAAGCTCCATGTTTCCCCTTTAGTTGAGCTCCAAGACATTGGTAAACGCTCCTATGAGGAGCTTTCAAAAGTTATTCCCTCCTTTGTCCGAAGAGCTGATATGTCCCACAGACACTGCCAGGCTTGGATGAATTTTGCTGAAAGTACCCGCGATAACCTTGCAGCATTGGCAAATCAGCATTCTCCCCAAGTCCTTTTTGAAAAATCTCCAGGCGTTCGATTAGTTGCCTCTGATCCCGATGCAAAATACAAAGTAGCAGCAGCGCTTTTATATCCCTACTGCAGCAGAGGCTTCACGGAACTGCTTGAGTATGTACGAAGAGTTCCTGAAGAAGAGTTTGCAAAAATTTTGGATGGGGCTGTCTTTTCCCGTCAGAATCGGCGCCATAAATCCCCAAGGGCAACTGAAAACGCGGTCATGACATTTGAGATTGTTGCCGATTTTGGGGCGTACAGAGACTTGCAGCGTCATCGTGTAGGCACTCAGGAGCGCCAGCTATTAACTTGCGATCTTGGCTATGTCGAGCCTTTTGAAATTGAAGCGTGCGGGCTTGCAAATAAGTACCGTGAAGCGCTGGATAAGGCAAAAGAGGCCTTTGATCATATTGCCAAGGAGCTTCCTGAAGAGGCGCAATATATCGTTCCAATGGCCTACAATATCCGCTGGTATTTTACCTCAAACCTTCGAGCCCTCCAGTGGATGTGTGAGTTAAGATCTATTCCTCAAGGGCATGCCGCCTATAGAGCTGTTGCTCAACAGATGGCGCGGCTTGCAGTTGAAAATGAACCGAGCTTTGAACGGTTCTTCTCCTTTGTCGACTACTCAAGTCATGATATTGGACGATTAGAGCAGGAAGAGAGAGCAGCAAAGAAAAAGGCTGTGGGTATTGTATGAAGGGAAAAGAATTAGGCGCAGTCCTTCTCGTTGCAGGCTGTTCAATCGGCGCTGGCATGCTTGGCGTTCCCGTTATTACCGGCCCTTGTGGATTTCTTCCAGCTGTCGTTTGTTTCCTTTTAGCTTGGCTCTTTATGCTTACAACCGGCCTTGTGCTGGTTGATCTTGTGCTCCATGCGCAAAAACAGACAGCTCAAGAGGTTCACCTCATAACGCTTGCCTCTCGTTCCTTTGGCCGAGGAGGCGTTCTTCTGGTATGGTTTCTCTTCTCCTTTCTCTTCTATTGTGTGATGACTGCCTACATGCTCGGTGGAGGCACTCTTTTATTCGATGCTCTGCAAGGATCAATTCCTCTCAATATGGCACTTGTATTGGTTGCCCTATTTGGAGCGATTATTGTGCTGTATGGAGCACCCGTTTTGGATAGGCTCAATCGATTTTTGATGCTGGGGTTGATACTTACCTATCTCGCCTTGATTCTGACCGCAATTCCACATATTGATATGGCCTATTTGAGCCGCGCTACTTGGGCTTTTGCTCCCCTTTGCCTGCCCGTTATGATTATTAGCTTTGGCTACCACAACCTTGTCCCCTCGCTTGTTTCCTATTTGAATAAGGATCGAAAAGCGATCAGGCGGGCTATTATGATTGGAAGTGCTATTCCGCTTATCGTCTACATAATTTGGGAAGTTGCGATTTTGGGGGTAATACCCTATTCGAGCTCTCAAGCATGGGAAAAGGCTGTACAATCAGGCGATATGGTTACCCGTGTGCTTGCGCAGGCTTCAGGATTTCCTTGGGTAATTCGAGCAGCTGAAGCTTTTGCCTTTTTTGCACTCGTTACCTCCTTTTTGCCGGTTGCTTGGAGCTTTGTCGATTTCTTAAAAGATGCAGCGCGAGAGATCGGCATTGTTAAAAAGAGAACAGGATACCTTATTATTTGCGTCTTTGTGCCGCCGCTGATTGTCGCACTTACAAAGCCGCATCTCTTTCTGAATGCGTTGAGTGCTGCAGGCGGTTATGCCGCTGTAACTCTCTTCGGAATTCTTCCAGCTCTGATGGCCTACAAGCTTAAGCTACGATCTCGCGGACTTATGACAGTACTTATCTTATTTGCACTTTTCGTTATGGGAGTTGAGGTGTACTCATCATTGGGCTAGAATTAATTTGTTTTTTATCAGGATATGTCTATGTCACGCTCTCGGCTCATCGGTGCAACGCTATTGGTGTCAGGAACTACTATCGGCGCAGCTATGCTGGCGCTTCCAGTGTCTACAGGAAGCTCAGGTTTTATACCTTCACTTTTAGTTATGATTGCGGGCTGGCTCTTCATGTACTTTTCCGCTCGAATTTTGCTTGAAGTTTGCCTGGTTCACCCAGAAGATAGTAATCTTTTAACACTAGCGTACGAGACTTTGGGCAGGAAAGGAGCATTTGTTGCTGTTGCAAGCTACCTGTTTCTTCTCTACGCACTTATAACAGCCTATCTTGCAGCGCTCTCGGGAATGTTTGAACAGTTCGGGACGTCTGTATTTCATGTTGAGCTCCCAAAAATTGCTGTTGCCCTTCCTTTAATTCTTCTCTTCTCCTTCATTTTTCTATTGGGAATTCAGGCGCTTGACCGCGTAAACCGCGTTTTAATGCTGGGTCTTGTTATCGGCTTTGTGCTGCTTATAGGAGCAACTTTGCCCGTCCTTAATTTCAGCCGATTGGGAGAAATCCAGCATGGCTATCTTTTGGCATCGCTTCCCATTGTTGTAACGGCATTTGGATTCCACGTAATTATTCCCTCCCTTGTCAGCTACTTGGAAAGAGATGAGAGAGCAATTCAAAAAGCAATATTTTGGGGGAGCTTTATTCCCCTCATTGCCTATATCTTGTGGCAGATGGCCTGCTTGGGCTCCATTCCATTAACGGGCGAAAACAGCATTGCATGGGGCTTTAAAAATGATATCAATGGGGCAGCTCTTCTTGCACAGCAGACAAAGTCCTATTTTGTAGCTGCGGCGGCTGATTTCTTTTTGTTTTGCGCCATTTTGACATCATTTTTAGGAGTATCACTAAGCCTCTTTGATTTCTTAAAAGATGCTTTGAAAAAGTATCCTTGGGCACAATCGAGAAAAGTTTTGCTTGTAGCAACCTTCTTGCCACCTTTAGTGTTTGTTCTCTCCAACCCGAGGGCCTTCTTTGTTGCTCTTGATTTGGCAGGAACGTATGGCGTGGTTGTTCTGCTTGCACTACTTCCTGGCATTATGCTCTGGATTAAGCGCTTTCAGCTTAATGATATGCGATTTGCAACGATGAAGATTGAGCGGCCAGGGCTAATACTGTTTATACTCTTTTCATGCCTCTTCATCCTTATTGAGGCATGCATACAAATAGGAATTATCCAATGAGCCTTTCACAAACCACGCGAGTTTTGCAAAAGGCTCAATAATGAAAATAGGAATTATCGAATTATGAAAAAACGACTATTGACGGGAGATCGGCCAACCGGAAAGCTTCATTTAGGCCATTGGGTAGGGTCGATTCAAAATCGGGTTCGATTCCAAGATGAGTATGACTGCTTTTTTATTATTGCCGACCTGCATGTTTTAACGACAAAGCGTGAAAAGCAAGACGTACTAAACACGCGTGAACATATCTTGCAGACGGTCACGGATTACTTAAGCTGCGGCATTGATCCGCAAAAATCTACGATCTTTTTGCAATCGGCAATTCCGGAGACAGCGGAATTAAATCTCATCTTTGAAATGTTTATCTCTTTAAATCGCCTTGCAGGGCTTCCATCAATTAAAGAGATGGCAAAAAATGCCCACATAGAGCCTGAAAGCGTTCCTTTTGGGTTAATCGGGTATCCTATTTTGCAGACGGCAGATATTGCGCTTCCAAAAGCGCATCTTGTTCCGGTAGGCAAAGATAATGAAGCGCATATCGAAGTGGCTCGCGATATCATAAGGCGTTTTAATATGACCTATGGAGATATTCTGCCTCTTCCTGATGCTCTTTTAAGTTCTATTCCAAGCCTAATCGGGACAGATGGACAGGGCAAGATGAGTAAATCTGCAGGGAACACCATCATGCTGTCTGATGATTCCAAGTCTGTCGACAAGAAAGTTGCAGCGATGTACACCGATCCAAACCGTATTCACGCAAACGTCCCAGGCACAGTTGAAGGCAATCCTGTCTTTATTTTCCACGATGCCTTCAACCCTTTGAAAGATGAAGTATTGGAGTTCAAGCGGCGCTATCGTGAAGGGACAATCGGAGATGTTGAAGTCAAAAAGCGGCTTGCAGAGGTTATTAACCAATTTCTCGATCCATTTCGGGAGCGGCGCCGAGATATTGAAGCGGACCCTGGCTATATTGAGTCGGTTCTTGTCGAAGGGACTGAGCGGATGAGGGAAGAGGCTATTAAAACAATGAAAGATGTAAAGAGCGCTATGGGCCTTTCCGGGACATGGACAAAGTTTCGAAAAGCAGCTCAAGAACATGCCAAAAATGTTTCAGCTTAAGAGTTTTTTTACGATTTTAACAAAAATTACCACAGAGAACTACAGAGCGCACAGAGAGGGTAATCGTTTGTAGAACCATTGTGGCGCTCTCTAATGGTTGAGATAGAAATTAACAGCTTATCCTGTCTATCCTGCCAATCCTGTTAAATTTTTAATTTTAATTAGGCACTCTGGTGGAACTTTTTTAATAAGTTATTAAGTGCTCTGTGGTAAACTCATCTTTAAAAAGATAGTAAGTGTTTAATTATGTTTCAGCTTGAAACGAAATTTCAACCCGAGGGCGACCAGCCTGAGGCCATCGGAAAGCTTACTCAAGGTCTGCAAGAGGGGCTGCGATCTCAGGTGCTTCTTGGTGTCACGGGTTCTGGAAAGACCTTTACCATGGCCAATGTTATTGCCCGGGTAAACAGGCCAGCGCTTATTATTGCACATAATAAAACTTTGGCTGCGCAGCTCTACCAAGAGTTTAAAGCTTTTTTTCCCAATAACGCTGTTGAGTACTTTGTCTCCTACTACGACTACTATCAGCCCGAAGCCTATATCGCTAGAACCGATACCTATATTGAAAAAGATTTTGCGATCAACGATAAGATCGACAAGCTCCGCCTTTCTGCAACCCGTTCACTTCTTGAGCGAAACGATGTGATTATTGTCGCATCTGTCTCCTGTATTTATGGATTGGGTATTCCGGAATTTTACCGACAGATGAGCTTGACGCTTGAGGTGGGACAGAAGAAGCGTCGCGACGATGTCCTTTTCCAGCTCGTTGAGATGCAATATAAGCGCTCTGATCTCGATCTTACTCGAGCAACCTTTCGATCTCGAGGCGATGTTCTCGATATCTTTCCGGCATATGAAGATGACTATGCGATTCGTGTTGAGTTTTTTGATGATGAGATTGAACGAATTTCGGAAATTGATCCGCTCACCTGTAAAAAGCGGGTACAACTAGAACGAGCTGTCATTTGGCCCTCATCCCACTTTGTGACGCCTGAAGAGGTGCGCACTAAAGCGTGCCAGACGATTAAGCAGGAGATGCTTGAGCGCAAAGCTTGGTTTGAATCCAACAACAAGCTGATTGAGGCGCAGAGGATCTTTGAGCGAGTTACCTATGATATCGAGATGATTAAGGAAGTTGGTTTTTGCAAGGGGATTGAGAATTATTCAAGACACTTTAGCGAGCGAACTACAGGCCTTCCGCCCCCTTGTCTAATTGATTATTTTCCCAAAGATTTTCTTCTGATTGTCGATGAGTCGCACCAAACGGTTCCTCAGATTTCCGCGATGTCTGCTGGAGATCGGGCAAGAAAAGAATCACTCATCGAATTTGGCTTTAGACTTCCTTCTGCCTATGATAACCGACCTCTCCGTTTTGAAGAGTTTCAACAGAGGTACCTGCAGGCAGTATTTGTTTCAGCGACCCCAAGCAAATGGGAGGTTGAACAGGCAGCAGGCAGAGTCATCGAGCAGATCATCCGTCCTACAGGCTTGCTTGATCCAGTCATAGAGGTTCGTCCAGCAACGCATCAGGTTGACGATGCTTTGGAAGAGATTCGAAAAGAGTCGCTTACCGGTGGAAAAACGCTTGTTACAACACTTACCAAGCATTTAGCCGAAGAGTTAACTAAATATTTGAACGAACTCGGCGTCAAAGCTCGATATTTGCATTCTGATATTGTTACTTTAGAACGGCTCCAGATTATTCATGAACTGCGTACGGGTCAGTTTGATGTTTTGGTCGGCATCAATTTGCTTCGAGAAGGCCTCGACCTGCCCGAGGTAAGCCTTGTTGTTGTTCTCGATGCAGATAAGGAAGGTTTTTTGAGGTCTGAAACATCTCTCATTCAGATTTCAGGAAGAGCTGCCCGAAACATTCGAGGACGGGTAGTGATGTATGCCGATACTCGTACAGCATCCATTAAAAAGACTTTGGAAGTGACTGAACGAAGACGCGCTATTCAAAAGGCATTTAATGATGAGAATGGGATTATTCCTAAATCCACTAAACGAGAATCAACGCTCCTCGATATCATGCTTTCAGAAATTTCAGATAGCCACGACCCAAAGCTTAAAAAAGATAGAGCTGAGTTTGACTTAGGGGCTATTCAAAAGCAAATTAAGCATTGGGAAGCTGTTATGAAAAAGGCTGCTAAAGAAGAGCGCTTTGAAGATGCAATCTCTGCACGCGACACCCTTCAACGGCTCAATCAGATTATTCTTGAGTTTTCGGGCATAAATTAATTCCAGATGGACTTTAGATACCTTCTATAGGCTTCATTTTTTACATGATCCCGTTTTGCTTGAAGTATCTTGATCCGGATAAATTCTCTGAGTTGATCTTTGTCGCGCGGTTGCAGCTGATCATATTCTTTGATTGTAAGCCATGAGAATGGATTTAAGGTCGTAGCAGGAATACATATGAGTCGTAGTTGGGGATGAAGGATCAGATTCTCAAACTCTATGCACTTCATAGATAAGAAGTTTGGTATTGCTTGAGAGACTGTGATTGAGAGATCGGGCTGTCCATATGTTGCACAGACGTAGGCGGCTTGATTGATTTGCGAGAGTGGTGCGCTATCTTTGCTGTTGTCAAAAAACTGCAATAATATCCCCTGTTGCATGTTCAGAAGATCTTTTGCAAATAAATAGATCTGATCAGCTATAGCCTCATCAATTCCAATGAGATTGAAAAACTTTTTTGTTTTTTTTCGGACAGCGCTTTCTCTTAAATCAATTGATTCCCCTCTGGCAAATACATGGGCTGTGCTTTCTGATGGAAGAGTGTAATTACTGAAGAGGCTAATATTTAACGAAACTAAGATTGATTGTTGAGCTTTTGCAGTATCATCAATAGGGTGGAGAATAGGGTATAAGAAAACATCTTCTTGATCCGTTCTTTCAACCTGTAGTGGATTTTTAAACCACTCAGCTAATGCCGATCGCACTCTCCCTTCTTCTGTTCGACCAGATAGATATTTTGTGATGAAAAGGGTGAGTTGATGTTGAACCTGTTCTAAAGACTTACCTAGGACTGGCTCACCTGGGGAATAAAATAATAGGGTCTGATAGATATCCTCGAGAATCCTTTGTTCTATAGTATCTGAAGGAAAAGATAGTTGAGACATTCTCTCAATTGGTTTTAAGAAGAAAAAATTGACAAACTTTTGTTTGTCTTCAAGAGATAACTCTGGGCGCGAATATTTCTGAATGAACCCATCTCTGCTTGTTATAGAGTAAGCGGTTGGATCTGGAGCGCGCAGAAAGTAAAAATCTTTTGGGAATCGATATCCATACAGCTCTTCTAAGGTGATTTTGACTGTCTCATGAAAAATCAGATGGGAGGCTGTAGTTGCATGATATCCAAAGAAGCTATCGTTCTCTTGTTCGATCACAGAAAGAAAGAAGGGGAAGAACTTGCTCGTGTCAAAGCTATCCGTTTCTTGCTGCTGGATGGTTGAGGCAATGCTGGTCAAACTGTATTTGTTCAAAAAACGGGCGGTAACCGATTCAGCTGCTTGGCATCTTGGTAATGGAGCAAATAGGGATAGTGCCAAAAGAAATAATGAGAAAGGGATTGTGGACATAAAGAAACGATTTAATTTGATTTTGCAACAAGTATAACTGGTTATGGTTTTATTGTTTATTTGGAACTTGTGTGATCGTGTCCATCACAATTTTTACAAAGTTGTCTATTGAATAGAGCTGTGCCTTGTCGCTTTTCAAATAGGCCTGGATATGGTTTATGTATTCATCATATCGTGCCTTATCCATATTTTTGAGATAGTTGTAGAGCGCCTCATTGCTATCAAAGTCCTCTCGGGCAATGAAACACTCTTTAGGTATGTAGGCAGTAACATTGGGAGCTCCCCAATAAATGGGTACGCAGCCTGCCTGAAAACAGTCAAAGATTTTTTCCGTTACATAGCCTGGAACGCCTTTTATATTTTCATAGGCGAAGCAGAATTTATATGCTTTTAGGATATCCACTTTTTTCTCAATTGGGCCTTTGTAGGTCTTTAAGGGGCTTGGCCAGAATTTTCCATACAGGTCGAAGTCGAGGATTTTAGAATTCTCAAAAAACTGAATCACTTTAAGCCGTTCTGTGTAGAGTTCATTGGGATTTGATGAGCTCTTATTGCAAGCGATCATGGTGCAGAGCTTTTTTGATTCAAAAGCAATGGGGTCAGATATCATTGGGTGAAGATCGGGATAGTAGAACTTAAAGTACTTGGTATCATTAACGAGATCATCTCTCCAGGTAAATACCTTTGAAAAGGGTTCATGGAATTCAGGATTGTGGTCTTGAGGTGAAACAGAGGGGGGTTCCCATAAGATGAGGATCAGTTTTTCTTTAGGATATTGCTTGATCTTTTCCAATTGGTCGACAGGTATTTCGGAGACGATTAAATACTCGAAATCTTTGAGCCCATCAAGTGTATGAGTCTGTACAAGATCATACCCCTCAGCTGCCAAAGCATCGCGCAAGCGACAGAATTTCTCTAAACCATTATCTCGGTTGAATACAGGGTTGTTAACAGCAAACAGGTCGACAGTTTGTCCAGGAGTTATGTAAATGGTCTTTTTAGCTTTTGGGAACAGTTCCTTAAGCGGCGAGTATTTTGGCCGGTCTCGAATGACCCATCCCAGCTCTTTTTGCCGTTGAGGATCTCGTACGCCATCATTGATCGATGTTGCAACGTTGTACACATAGAGTACTTCTGGAATAAAGCGGCTGTGCAAGCCTGCCATCTCAACGACAGGAAACATATAGGCAAGATCTCCAGACATCTGGAAGAAGTCGCCATCAAAGAGAAGATCATCTTTATTAATCTTTTGAAACAGCGCCGCGTAAAAAGTTCTAAGGGCTGTTGTGACCCAGTGGTACTCGCGGAAGGTGTTGGTTACAATAACCTCAATGGGCACTTGAGCCGCCCAACCAGGTGACCATGCAGGATAGTATTCAAACTGTCCATATGTTACCCAAACGTTTGGATCTGAGTAGATGGCATGAAGACGGCTCAGCACCTTTTCATCTTTGAAAAAGTCATCCCCATCAAGCTGGACGACAATTTCCTTTGGGTCGCACTTCCAGATAGCCTGGTAGAGGTTTGCAAGTGAGCCGCACCTGGTATCATTTTGGATAAGAGTGACTCGATCGGCAAAACCCTTTTCTTGGATGTATTCTTTTACAAGGGGTCCAGTGCCATCGGGAGAGGCATCATCAATGAAGAGTATTCGATAATCGGCATAATCCTGGCTGAAAACGGAATCGAGATTTTTTTTATACCACGCTTTGTTGTTATAGGAGGGAATCACAACCACAAATTCTGCTGCGTGCAGAAAACTGAAGAGATATATCCATAAGGTGCATGTAAAGAATAGAGTATGAATAGAGTTAATCATATTTTATCCCGACTGTTCCGAACACGGTACACTAATTGCATTGTTTTTGTGAGCATAGAATGTTGATGGTTTTGTACAGTACAAGAAATTTATTTGTGTTCAAGAACATGAGACAGCTTTTTACTCTTTTACTTACTTTCTTCTCTCTCTTTCATTCACTTCAGGCTGAAGAGAAAACCTTCCATTACTACTGTACCGTTGCCGATGAAGTGCACTACCCTCTTCTTTTAAACCTTATTGGAAGCATCCATAAAGCAGATTTTGACCATTTAGATGAGATTGCAGTTTTTGATATTGGGCTTACAGCAGAACAGAGAGCTAAAATTAATCAGATCGAGAAAACGAAGGTATACGACGTCGAGATGATTCATCCCGACTTGTGCACCTACTTTGTTACTCATCCTAGTGGAAAGCGCGTACGCGGTTGGTATGCTTGGAAGGCAGTTGTCATGAAGCAGGCGCTCGACATGTACCCATACATGCTCTACATCGATGCAGGAAGCTTGGTATTGTCATCTCCTGATAACCTTTTTAAGCACATTCAGCAAAATGGCTATTTCCTTATGCATATTGCTCCGCACAATATTGCAGATAGAATTACTCAGTCTGTGCTCAATAAAATTATTGCCCCTTTGCCGTCAGATGAACAGCTGCGTATTTTGAGTCCAAATTGTTATATGGTTGTTTCAGGCGTTCAGGGGGTCTCTAGAGACATCTATCAATCCTATCTTGAGCCCATCTATCGCTGTTCCTTTGATCTTTCTAATTACATGGATGATGGCTCTGCTAAGTTGGGTTTTGGCCAAGGAAGACATGATCAGGTTCTCTTTAGTATTTACGCCAATCTTTTGAATCTAAAGATTGAGCCGCAAAGCTGTGCACAGCTATTAGTTGATGGGGTCTATATGCCCTTTCATTATCAGTATGATCGACCGGATGTCAGTCAAGAGATTTGCATTCTCAGCTGTCGATGGGATGGGACATTGAGCGCGGATAAGCAAAACTATATCCGCTGGAAAACGAAAAAGTTGCGCTTTTTTAACCTTGATCTTCATATCGCAGTTATTGGCGATGTTAAAAATATTTTTGAATCATTAGGCCACGAAGTTGTTGATTGGAGCCTCTCAGGCCACTCTTGGGTGTTTGGAAAGCCGCGTGAAACTGTTGATATCGTTAATGAAAATACCTGGCTCGATATGAATCAATGGATGTGCGATGCCTTTTACGAACGATATAAGGACTTTCTCCAAACTTTTGATGGTTTTATAGTTACCTACCCGCCCGCTTTTTCCCTCCTCTATGAGAAACTCAATAAGCCGATTATAATTGTTAATGCGATACGCTATGAGCATCCCTTTATACTCACTCCTGATCGATGTAATTGGTTGAATGAATACCTTAAAAATGGGGTTAAAAATAAAAAAATTTTCATCGTTTCAAATAACAAAGGCGATCAACAGTATCTGAAGCACTATACAGGCATAGAAAGTGAACATATTCCAAGTCTTTGCCTCTATACCAATGCGAAATACACCGGCAAGAAAGATGGCTATCTCTTTAGATGTCCTTTTATTGATGTGCTTGGGAGGGCTTTTAGCAACAAAGAGCTGATTCAAAACAAGCAAGTTCCAATTCCCCATCAGTGGCAGGAGTTATACGATTTCAAAGGTATTGTCCATTTTCCTTTTCAAACCGGTTCTATGTCCATTTCTGAACAGTATTCGGCCAATGTGCCGCTCTTTTTTCCTACAAAACGCTTTCTTTCAACATTAAGAGCCATTTATCCAAAGAATATTTTAGATCAGCTCACCTTTTATACCCATTTTAAAGTAGAGCCTCCAAACATTCCTGGAGACTTAAATAATATTAATGATCCGGAAGTGTTGAAATTTTGGATCGATGCTGCCGACTATTACGACGAAGAGAATATGCCCTACATTCAATATTTTGACTCGTTCGATCAATTAGAAGAGCTTCTTCAAACAGTCGATGGCCAAGCTATAAGCCATAAAATGAGCGAGTATAATAAGCTCAGAAAAGAGCGTGCAATTGAGAAATGGAAAATTGTTCTCAAACAAGTTCAAGACTTTGATGAGGCCTATTCACAAAAAAGTAACGGGACAAATTTATGAAATTCATTTTCAATCGAATACAAAAAGTTTTGTTCCTTCTTACGTGGCTATATATTTTCAGTCCCGCCTCTATTCAGGCGATAGAGCTCAATCGAGTGATTTTAGCTACGAATAACGATATAACCTATATTCAATTTTGGCAGGTTGTGGCTCCCCTTTGGAGTAAAATGGGCTTAAAGCCTACTTTAGCGCTCATAGCCGATGAAAATTGTGTCGTTGATACCACTCTTGGCGATGTTATTCGATTTGATCCTATTCCTGGAGTGTCTCAAGCACTTCAAGCACAGGCGATAAGGCTTTTACTTCCTATATTATTTCCCGATGACGGCTGTATAATTTCTGATATCGATATGCTTCCAATTTCTCGCGAATATTTTTTTGAAGGTGCTTCCCACTGTCCTGATGATGGATTTCTTATCTATAGAAATGGGGCTTATGGTGGAAATGAAAAAAAATATCCCATGTGCTACTTCGCAGCGAAAGGCGATGTTTTCCAATCTGTTTTCGGCATTTCAAAACTAGAAGAAATTGATCCACTGCTACAGCAATGGGCGTCGATGGGCTACGGCTGGAATACAGATGAGCTTATGTTATACCAATATGTTAACGACTGGCAAATCTCCACAGGGAAGGTTGTTTATCTCGGACATGGTGTCGGGCCCCGTATTGATAGGATGTGGTGGTTTGATCAATTAAGATTTTTAGACGTAAGAAATGCTATCGACTGTCATTGTCCAAGGCCATATTCAATAAATAAGCAGACGATAGATCAAGTGGTAGATGCAACCTTTGCACTATGGGCTCAGCAAGATGGCGGTTGATATTTACTTGAGATAAATATGGAGAAAATTCTCTATACTATTGACCTCTTCCCATTTAATTTCTTTTACCTTGCTTAAGGATAGGACATACTTTTCTAAATCGGGCTTGTTATAACGATTGTGAAAGAGAAGAGCGCCATTTGCGGAACTTAAGTCTATGGCATCAGCTTGATCGTCCGGTTTTATAAAAAAAACGATGAGTACTTCCTTGCTTCCGACTCGTACGAGCTCTCCGATTGCTTTTTGGTAGTTATCAAGGTGTTCTAAGATATGACGTGAATAGCATATATCGAAAGAGGAGTCATTAAAGGGCATCTGTTCAATCGAGCCGCGTTTGACAGGTATATTTTTCCCTTGTGCAACTGCAACTAATTTTTCTGTGATATCAAGGCCTTGATACTTCATGTTTGGAAATTCAGTTTTAAGCCCTTCATAATCGATACAAAGTCCACAAGGGACATCAAGAAACGTTGAATAATTTTTAGTGCGCAGGTAATTCCTCATAGCGACTCTGGAGGGAGCTTTTGTGTCGTCAAGCCAGGCAGCGAAAGTAGACATCGGGACTGTTGTGTCCAAACATTGTTCCCACCACACTTCATGTTCATGGACAGGGATTTTCGGCTCTTCTTTTGATCCACAGCCGGTTGAAAGAAGCAACAGGCAAATTATTAAAATCGAGTTTCGATTACGTGCGACCATAACAGTTATTCTCCTGCCTTTTCACTCACAAAAAGTCTACTAATAGGAACCTTTTGCCTTGATTGAATATTAGAATTCAACTGATCTCTTTATAACTGCCAAGCTTTTGTCCAATAAGCCCACGAATCTCAAAGCCTTTCTTTGAAAGAGTTATAAGGTCTTCTGAGAGTTCTAGCTTATCTTTTTCAAAGAGCAGCATGATTGCAGAACCGCCTAAACGAAAATAGCCTGTCTCTTGGCCCTTTTCGACCTGTCCAGGCGTGTAGGTCTGGATAATGCTTGCGCAGTTGGTCGCGCCTATTTCAACCATAGCAACGAGCCCGAATTTCTCAGATTCTATAAGGGTAAGCTCTCGAACATTTGTCCAAAAAATGGCAGGAAATTGATGGGTTGCGATAGGGCTTACGGAGAGATAAGAGCCTGCAATCCATTTTGAAGGGGATGCTCTTCCTGATACGGGAAAGACAAATCGATGGCAATCAGTTGGGCAGAGACGGGCAAGTATGCCTACGCCTCCTTGAAATTGTTTGGCAAGTTCTGGAGACTGCAGAAATGGCTCTAACTTAAAGCGTACGCCTTTGATTAAAAAGTCTGTAGTTCCAAGGTCTGGGAAAATCAAATATCGGGCATCGGCAGGAAGGATGGCACTTTTTGGGTCGGGATCGATGGGTCTTGCTGACCTTTTGAGCTTGCGAACAAAGAAGTCATTGAAAGAGGAGAAGGCAGCGAGTGGCTGTTCAAACTCGCTCGTATCAATCGAGTATTTTTTGCAAAATGGCTCTATATTCTTTCGAGTCTCTTCTCGATCATGATAGGCGCCCCAGAGCTTAGATACAAGTGGGTTTGAGGTGATTAATCGAACAAGGGCGCCCAATGTTTTGGAAAGAAAGTTTTTCCCGTAGACGAAGCGAAGAGCGCTTTCGCCCCATATCTGTTCTTCTTCAATAGCTCCAGAGACCCTGTTAATGATATGGATGGTATGTTTCATCATTGGATCAGGTCTTTATTCATGCTTGGAAGTTTCGGATTTTCTGCCTGCCTCGAGAGTTTTGTGATTTCTTCTAAAAATGAGGGGCGGAAGTACTCGTTCAAGTGGCTCTGGTTTAAAATACGTCGAAGCTCGAGAGCCTTTTGTGAAAGCAGGAAGAGCTTATCGTTGTTGTCTGGGTCGTCGACACAGATTTTTTCTTGCGTTCTGAAAGCATCAAGCGTTGATTTTAAAGTCTGAAGTTTATCAAGGGTAAGCGTTGCCCCTTTGATCAAAAGATCTACCTGCTCTTCTTCAGTATGGCCAAAATTATCAGGAGATGGAAGTGCCCCAAGCAGAAAACTGGGCACTAAACATACGTAGGTAAAAAAAGTAAAAATTCGCATACGTTGTACTTCTTTAAGTAAAAATAAGTCCTCATTTTACCATTTCAAAGATCTTCCTGTCATTATCCAGATGTTACTTTACAAATCTTAACGTTTTTTCTATCCTCCCCTCCGTTTAAATAATCCAGGAGCACTACATGCGTATCTCTATTGCCCTTCTTACAAATGTTCTATTTTCAGCGACCTCTTTGTTTGCCCAAGCACTGCCCTCTTTTGATAAGGCTGCAGAACAAATTGTGGAGGCAGGAGCTTTTTTGCACCGTTCAAATTTATGTCCTGCGACCTCTGGCAATATATCGGTCCGTACAGACAGCGGGCTTATTGCAATTACATCATCGGGAAAACATAAAGGTGCGCTTAAGCCAGCAGATATCATGCTGGTAGATCTGGATGGTATTGCAATAGACAAGAATCGCAAGCCTTCGGCTGAGACCCTGCTGCACACCCTCGTATACTCTTTTTATCCCGAGGCTGGAGCGGTCATTCATACACATACACTGTATGGTACAGTTCTTTCCCGCATGGTTGCACCAAATACCGAACTGGTGACCGTTGGCTATGAGCTCCATAAAGTTTTTCCAGGCATTACTACCCATGAAAGCACGCTTCATATTCCCATATTTGAAAATAGTCAGAATATGGCGCTGCTTGCAGAAGAGGTTGAAGGCTATTTAACACAAGATTCCAACGTCTATGGCTTTCTTATCAGAGACCATGGGCTCTATACATGGGGCCGTGATATGAACGAGGCCAAAAACCGCATCGAAGCTTTTGAGTACCTATTTGAGAGTGAATTGTTAATCAGACGGTAGTAAAGAAGTGAGAGCCCACAGAGAGAATCTCTGTGGGCGTTGTTAAGGTTCGTTAGTTCGAAGTAAGGGTTTCTGAGATCGTGCTCGAGGTATATTCAGGTTTCCAGCCCTCATCTTTATTGAGAAAGAAGCGAAGAGCTGTAAAGTTAGGTTTTTTACCTATATCAAACCAGTGTGTGGTGTTTGCTGGAACGCTTATTAAATCGCCTGCCTCGCAGCGGACAATATAGAGTTCATTTCCGATATGGAGATAAAAAGGGCCAGAACCATTTGCAAAATAGCGAACTTCATCTTCACCATGCTTATGTTCTTCTAAGAACATTTGTCTTTTTTCTTCGTTAGGTGAATATACGTGGGCTACATCGTAGTAGGTAAATTTATATTCCTCTACTAACTTATCGATATACTCTTTGTAGATTACTTTGATGTCCTCAATGGGTGTTAGGGCTGTTATGGGTAGTTTTATTGGCCACTGCTCAAATCGAATACCCACTTTTTTGAGTTTTTCTGAAATAGCTTTATTGTCCGATGTTTCATATCCAGATACAGGTTTGAATGATGCATCGAGCGTATATAACCTAAATTTGGCGGCAGGGTCTCCATATGCTGCAAGATCGATCTTTTGGATTTTGTTTATCTGAACCTTATCGAACGAGGAGACAACTGGGTATGGATTGTCGGAGGCCACTTTGCCATCACGAGAGACGAGGAGGGGTTGCATGCCCGCCTCTTTGGCTGCCTTGAGCTCTGCTGGGGTGTCTGAGAAAAAGAGTATCTTGTTAGCTGTAACACCGATTTTTTCTGCAATCGTCTTATACGATTTTGCATCCATCTTTCCGCCAACCTTGGTGTCAAAATGGCCGGAAATGATTTTCTCAACGTTTCCATAATTGCTATTTTCAAAGAGCAGCTCTTGACCCCGTTCCGACCCTGAAGAATAGATATAAAGGGGCAGCCCTTCTTTATTCCATTCTGTCATTTGGAGGTAGGCATCCTTATATAACTCTCCTTGATACAAGCCCTCTTTATAGCCCTCTTCCCAGACAAGTCCCTGCAGTTCTTTAAGGGGGGTAATTTTGAGTTTGGGGTCTTTCATCCAAGTATTTAAAATATCAATGACCTGATCAAGGTTGGCATCAAGATCAAAGTTGGTATCACGCTTTTTTGCTTCCGATTTAACATCCTGAATAAGCTTGCTTACCACATCTTCATTTTGATGATTCTTGAGGAATGCACCCATATTGGCTTGAGCATAAGGGAAGAGCGTGTCGAATACGAACGAGGTAGGAGTCGTTGTGCCCTCAATATCGAAGAGAGCGGCCTTTAGTTTTTCAACCTTTTTATTACTGAATATGTTCGTTTTTTCAGGTACAAACTTGTCATTTTGTGTCTGATTGAAAACTTGTACATCTGTGGATGTATTCGTAGTCGATACGATATCCTGAACTTGGTTATCTATCTGAACAGTATATGTTGGGTTTGATTCAATTTTTCGAAGTACCATAACTCTCCTTATTAAGAATTGCTCTGGACATCTTAATGCACCAATTTATTAGCTACAATCTAGAAATTTTTAGTCTGAATGGACTTTATAGATAGATCTGAGCTATATATGTGGGGCGAAAATCGAAAAAATGATTTTCAAACCCTATTTAGGAGTGAATTGATATGCGATCGATAATGAGAACTTTTTTAGCAACCATCTCTCTATTTTTCTGCTCTCAAGCAGCAGCTGACGTTCAAGCTATTGTGACGGACATCGAAGGAACAACGACCTCTATATCCTTTGTGCATGATGTTTTATTTCCCTATGCGCGCCAAAATATGCAGCAGTTTGTGCTTCAAAACCAAGCGAACCCAATCGTTGCTCAAGCTTTAAGCGATGTTCGAACTCTTATGAACAATCCTCAGGCAGATATTTATGCAGTGATTGCGACGCTTGATGGTTGGATGGACGCCGATAAGAAAATAACTCCCCTTAAAACACTTCAGGGTCTGTTATGGGAAGATGGCTACGTCCAAGGTGCTTTCCAAGGCCACGTCTATGATGATGCTTATGTACAGCTTCAAAACTGGTATTCATCTAACCTTCCCCTCTATGTCTATTCATCAGGGTCAGTATATGCGCAAAAGCTCCTCTTTTCCCATTCAACGTTTGGAGATATGACCCCCCTTTTTGCAGGGAATTTCGATACAAGAGTTGGATCTAAGAGAGAGGCAGCCTCCTATCAAGCAATCGCACAGCAAATTGGACTTCCTGCCCAGTCGATTCTCTTTCTCTCAGATACTGTTGAAGAGCTTGATGCAGCAGCGATTGCCGGTATGCAGACAGTCTTGGTAAACAGAAGCGGTGCGCCTATAAGCAGCAGCTATCCCACCGTAACGAACTTTTATCAGATCCAGTTTTAGGGTATTTCTAATTTTCAACCACAGAGAAACACAGAGCACACAGAGAGGGTTTTATTAATCTCTGTGCGCTCAGTGCTCTCTGTGGTTAAATCTATCTCTTTTTTCAAAACCTTAGTCTTGAATGAAGCTCGCAGCAATATCGCTGCCGGTAAAGTGGCCGATCCAGCCATCTTTGTTAAGAAAGAATCGGATAGCAGTAAAATAGGGCGCCTGGCTCATATCAAACCAGTGGCGATAGTTTGCTGGAATGCTGATCAAATCGCCTGCCTCACAGCGGACAATATAGACATTGTCATTGATATGAAGATAAAAAAGCCCAAAGCCTTCTACAAAAAAGCGGACCTCATCTTCGGTGTGGTAATGTTCACGTAAGAATTTTTGTCTAAGCTCTGCTTTTTTAGGTGAATTAGGAGCCATGCGGGCAACGTCTATGTAGGTATAGCCATTTTCTTGGACGAGCTGATCGACATCTGCTTGGTATGCTGCAATCACTTCTTGCTGCTGAGCTTGTTCAGACAGGACTTGGGTTGCTTCCCACTGCTCGAATCGAATACTCACACCATTGAGCACTGCTGCAATGTCTGCATTGTCAGACGTTTCATAGATAATTGTTTGGGGATTATCGGCTTGATAGACCCGTAATTTGGAAAAAGAGTCTGCAAAGACTGTATTAAAACAGCTGCAAAAAGAAATCGCTAAAACAATCAAGTTCTTGTACATAACCACTCCGGTTTATGAACTAGAGAGAATTAGGCGAGTTATACTTTTGTGTACAGGAAAATATAGCCATTGGTTTCCAACATTTTCTGGATCCTCTGGTCGGTATCCACATGCTCTTGGACATAAGAGTCATTATACTCAATCCAGGTAGGAGCATCAGATTTCTTTTTGGAAAGTTGATATGTGTAGTAGTGGTTTTCCCTGCCCGTTGAAGTAGTGCCTTGGAAAACAACTGCAGAGCTTAAGGCATATTCAACCTTTTGACCATCTTCAGATTGTATTGAGAGGTTGTGAGGCGTTTTTACTATTCTAGAATCATATCCATCATCGTCAAGGCATCGGCCTGGCACATTGAGGGCAAAGAAATTAGGTGCGCGGCTCTTATCTTTAACCATGCGTGCTTTCAAGGCTTCTGTTTTACCGTCCAGAATATCTTGTATCGAGCTATTTGCAGGGATATCTTTTATCTTGCTTGGTGATATCAGGTACGTAGATTGTTTCTCTTTCTCATTTCGTTTCGAGTACATTCCCGATTCTTTTTTCCCAAAGATATTATTCATCACAGCTGTAGGGTCGACATACTCGCCAAGTTCCCAATGTTCACCAGAAAGATCGCCTTTGTACAGAAGGTTCAATTTTCTTGCCTCTTTGAGCCATGCTTCAGTTGTTTTAACGGGGATTCGTTTTCCTTGGTCAAGTGTTGAAAAGACCTTCTTCAAGAAGGTTGAAGTTTCATTTGATTCGCGGGTAAGTTCATCTCGATTGGGGAGGCTTGCTAAAGCTTGTAGGGTCGATGCGAAGTAGCAGCTGGAAGCTTTGTAATTGGAGATGCCAGCTCGATGATCTATGGCCTTAACTTCTACCTCTTCCTCATCAGAGTCTATTATGATTGGTTCATTGACTTCAGGTTTTTCTATTTTTGGCTGTGGCGATGCTTTATAAGGTACGCCAAACAGTTTAATTTCTTTTGTTTTTGTAAATAGATCACGAATAGCAGAAGATATGAGGGCAAGCGCCAATGAAACGATGACTGCGATTACTGCTAAAAATCGACGGCCAGCTAATTCTCCTTTTGAAAATGAGCGCTCTTTAGCGATTAATTGGAAGCTGTGGCCATCTTTTTCGACTATTCTCTCTTTGCTATTAAGTGCGGGGGAATCTCTCCAAGTGGATGGAAGATTGATTTCTGATACGTTATGTACAGGATAAAAATTTGTCATATTTTAGTTTGATTAATATTTTAAAAATTACAATAATAATAACAAAATAATGTAAAAAATGCAATTTATTCATTCAAATAGTTCATACAAAGATACCATCGCAGCAATTGCAACCCCTCCAGGAGAGGGTGGAATTGCCATCGTCCGGCTTTCAGGACCTCAAGCGTGCAAAGTTGCAGACACGTTTTTTTCAGGGTCAATAGCTTCTTTTGAGTCGCATAAGGCCTATCTTGGAACTATTTGCTCAAGATCTGGCGATAAGATTGATCAGGCGCTGGCGATCGTATTTCGAACACCGCGATCTTTTACGGGTGAAGATGTCGTCGAGTTTCATTGCCACGGAGGCTCATACATCGCTCGAAAGGTGCTTGAGCGGGCAATTGAAGAGGGCGCGCGTCCTGCACGTCCCGGTGAATTTGCTCTAAAAGCATTTATGAATGGAAAAATTGACTTAAGCCAAGCTGAAGCAATCCAGGACTTGATTGGAGCCAAGAGTGAACAGGCCCTAAAAGCTGCCGAAGAGCAGTTAGAGGGAAAGCTTTCAAAAAAAGTGCAAGCGATGCAGCAGTCTCTCGTTCACGTTGCTGCTATTTTGGAAGCGTGGGTCGATTTTCCTGAAGAGGACTTGGAGTTTGCTCCCTTTGAAGAGGTTATTGAGCAGCTTGAAGCGGTGCATAAAGAAATAGAGCTTCTTATCTCCACCTATGAAGAGGGGCGGCGTCTTCGAGAGGGCATTCAGGTAAGTCTGGTTGGTGCTCCCAATGTTGGTAAATCCTCTTTGATGAATGCCCTCATTGGTTCTGATCGATCAATTGTTTCTCCTATTGCAGGGACTACTCGCGATGTAGTGCATGAAGATTTGAAGTTTTCCGGGATCAATATGCGTCTTGTCGACACGGCGGGTATTCGTCAAACAGAAGAGAGTATTGAGGAAGAGGGAATTCGCAGGTCCAAAAAAGCTATCGGTCAATCCGATGTCATTCTGCTTGTTCTCGATTCAACACGCCCAAGTGATATTGAAAGCCACGCATTACTAGAAACGTTGCCTAAGGCTAAGACAGTTGCTATTTGGAATAAAAGCGACTTGCAGTTTCTTGATCCTTTGCCAGATATTGGCATCGATCGAGCCGTGCACCTTTCTGCATTGCAAAATCAGGGTATTGATGGGCTTCGAAGCGCTATAGAGGATTTGATCTGGGAGAAGGGAGCGCCTCTTCAGCAGGAAGTTACCATTACCAATCTGCGCCATAAAAATGCCTTTGCAGAAGCGGCTCATTCCATTAAACTTGCTGTCGATGGTCTGAAGAGTGCAAAGTCTGCTGAGTTTATCGCTTTTGATGTCCGATCGGGACTTGTGAGCCTTGGAACTATCATCGGGACAAATATCACTGAAGATATTCTCGACAAGGTCTTTTCAAGCTTCTGTATTGGGAAATAATAATTAAACGCAAAGACTTGAAAGACTCTAAAGAGATGGTCTTTAGATATTTATCTTAGCGCCTTTGTGCCTTTGCGTTTAATTATTTCACAAACAGTTGCTATATGATCCTCAGAAAAAGGTACAATGATATCTAAATTAAATTTGGTCAGAATGAGCAAAAAAGAGCGGGCAAAGCGGGTTCAAAAGATGCTGGACAACTACTTTCCAGAGCCGCCAATACCCTTGCAGCATAGCGATCCTTTTACGCTTCTTGTGGCTGTTGTGCTTTCTGCCCGCTGTACGGATGCTCGTGTAAATCAAATAACTCCAAAACTCTTTCAACTTGCAAAAACGGCTGAAGAGTTTGCAAAGCTGGATCCGAAAGAGGTGCAGGCGATCATTCGGCCCTGCGGCTTATCTCCTCAAAAATCAAAAAACTTGGTTGCCCTTTCACAAATCCTCGTTCAAGAGCATAGCGGAAAAGTCCCAGACACATTCGAGGCGCTTGAAGCGCTTCCAGGAGTTGGCCATAAGACAGCTTCTGTCGTTATGACCCAAGCCTTTAATATGCCTGCATTTCCTGTTGATACGCACATTCATCGCTTAGCAAAAAGGTGGGGCTTTTCAACAGGAAAAAACGTGAAAAAGACGGAAGAGGATTTGAAGGAGTTATTTCCTAAAAAAACGTGGGGAAAGATTCACCTGCAGATGATTCACTATGCAAGGACCTATTGTCCTGCGCGCGGACACGATATTGATCACTGTCCAATCTGTTCAGCGATTGCTTCCGGCAAGGCGTAAATGATATCTGAGGCGAGCATGGAATACGATGTAAGATGCTCTGCCGCGATCTCTCCAGCCCTTCCGTGAAGCCAGGTGCCGACAAGGGCTGCATCAAGGGGCGAAAGCTTTTGCGCCATCAAGCCCGCAAGTATGCCAGTTAAGACATCTCCAGAACCAGCCGTTGCCATGCCAGGATCTCCTCTCGGCATGACAAAGCACTCTCCTTTTGCGGAAAAGATAAATGTGGGGGCGCCTTTGAGAATGAGGGTGCAGCCGTTGCCAACAGTCCATGATCGGATGGTTTCAAGGAGTGGTTGATTTAGAGAGGAAATTTTTTGATCAAGAAGCGTGCTCATTTCACCCTTATGTGGAGTTATGAGCGACTCTTTGAGCCATTCGAGGTGATTTTTGCAAAAAAAGAGGCCGTCGCCGTCGATGACCTTTTTCTTAGGAAGTTTGGAAAGATATTTTGTAAATATCTCAAGAGCCTCATTGCTTCTTCCAAGCCCAGGTCCAATGAAGGCTGCGTCTGCATGTGTAAAAGTTGAGAGCCAGCTTTCTGCCTTTTCGATGGGAATGCGGATGATCTCTTTGAGAGGAGATACAGAGAACGCATCTTTTGGTGTAAAGAGGCGTACAATGCCTGCCCCCATTCGAAGGGAAGCTTCAGAAGCTAAAAGGGATGCTCCGGGCATCTCTAAAGATCCTGCAACACCAACAACTGCTCCAGCACTATATTTATCCCGGGTTCGTTTAATTGGGGGTAGATGGGGAGCAATGTCGGAAAATTCAAGAAGAGAAATGTTTTTGTCAGGAATAGGAAGAGAGAGGGGAAGAACTATCAGCTCTCCAGTATATTTCCAGCCCTCATTGAGAAAGAAGCCTAATTTGGGCAAGTGGCAGGTGAGCGTGTAGTCTGCGTGAACCGCTACATCTGCCATACCAGTCGTAGGATCAAGTCCCGATGGAATATCGATAGCGTAAACGGGTATATGCTGATCGTTGATAAATTTGATCGCCTTTTGAGCTTCATCTGAGACTGCTCCTGAAAAGCCAATGCCAAAAATTCCATCGATCAAGCAGGAGTAGGTGTGGTCAGCTGGAAGAGTGTCAAGCAGTATGCCTCCAGCTTCAACAAAACGTTTTTTTTGAAGAGCGTTAAGAGAGTCTTTTTTGGAAGGTCCAAGGGTATATGCAGCGCATGGAATGTTGCGTTTTAAAAGATGGCAGCCGATTAAATAGCTATCCGCCCCATTGTTTCCAGTTCCAGCAATGATGAGGCTGGGGCTATCATTGATATAGCTTGCAGCGGATGCTGCAACCTCTTCCATGAGCAATTCAGCATTACAGCCCTTTTCAATATCCTGCATTTCTTGGGCGGTGACGATTGGTCTCACAGGTGTTCCTCTTTGGTCATTCGCTGCATGAGCTTTGAGACAGCCTCTTTTGGTGAAAGATGACCTGAAATAATCTCATGCACATAACTGCAAATAGGAAGGTCAACGTGAGCTGCTTCTGCTAATCGAACAGCTGAGTGGCATGTCGATGCCCCCTCGACCACCATGTCAATTTCCTGCTTTGCCTCCTGTTCGCTCTTGCCGAGGGCTAAGAGCTGGCCGAAGCGGAAATTTCGGCTAAAGTTGGAAGAGCAAGTTAAGAATAAATCACCCATGCCTGAGAGGCCATAAATTGTTTGCATATGATAGCCTCGAGCATGTGCAAGGCGTGTGATTTCATGCAGGCCTCGAGTCATCAAAGCTGCCTTGGCTCCATTTCCAAGTTTAAGGCCTTCCGAGATGCCGCAAGCAATAGCAACAACGTTTTTAAGGGCTCCGCCTAAAGCGACTCCATCGACATCGATATTGGGATAGACTCTAAACGTTTGCGATGCAAAAGCAGTAGCTGCTTCATGGGCAAACGAGAGATCATACGAGCCTATCACAACGGCGGTGGGAAGATCATTGCATACTTCGCTTGCAAAACTTGGTCCGCTTAAAAGAGCAACTTTAGAATGGCCTAAAATTTCCCGGGCTAGGGTTGGCAGCAGTTTGCCATCGATTGGATCAATACCCTTTGAGGTGAGGACTAAACCAGTGCTGCTTGAAGGAGATTCTGCCAGTACTTGAAGGATCGATCGAATTCCTCCAGCAGTTACCGACTCGATGATGAGTTCTGCTCCAAGAAGTGCCTCTTGAATATTTTCATAGAAGGTAATATCGAGATTGCGGGCAGAGACTGGCAAATGAGGGTGGTTCTTTCCTGCACGCAGAAGTGCAAGAATTTTTGGGTCTCGGCTCCACGCAGAGATTGTATGGCCATTTTTTGCAAGAAGACGGGCTAAACAAAAACCCCAAACTCCCTGCCCTAAAACAGTTATTTTCATAAGATCAATTTCGCCATTGATTGCAGTATATCAAAGAATCAAAATCCGTATTAACTACTTCTTCAGGCGACGATTCTCCCGTTGCATTTTTTATGGGGAGAAAGTGGCTAGAGCGGTCAACCTCGACAAGAGAGAGCTTATTTACATTCAAAAGATGATCAAAGATGAATCTTTCGAGCTTTATAACGTTAAATCCTTCGACTGTTTTACGAGCCGCATGCCAC
The DNA here is from genome assembly GCA_013285825.1 of Bacteroidota bacterium. GTDB lineage: Bacteria > Chlamydiota > Chlamydiia > Chlamydiales > FEN-1388 > JABDGV01. The sequence continues at coordinate 151,258 of JABDGV010000003.1, read as the reverse complement.
GAAGTTTGGTCACCACTGAGTCGATAAGCAGTATCGAGGCGAGTGATGAATTGCGAAATATTGGCATAGGCAAATCGTAAATTGCCTTTGCTATCTGTCGATTCAGCGATTTTTGGGTCGACTTCAGAATACTCAAGAACAAACTGTTTATCATTAAATCGTACAAATAGACCCACCTTCTCAAAGGCGCTTTTTCTTTTTATTGCTGCCCAGGTCATTTCATCATCATTCAAGAGGTGTTGTGAAAGTAATTTTCTGTCAAAAGGCATTGCTTTCAAATTATCTACTAGTATGACTGCAAAGGAAGAGATGGCTGCCTTTTTCCAGTTATCCAGTAGAGATGAATCCCTCATAGCTTCAAAGAGGCCGCCATTTCCATCTGGACCCAAGAGGAGCGAGTCATCCTTTCGAAGAATTATCTGCTCCTCAACAGAGAGAAGTGGAAGGCTTTTCTGGCAAAAGAGCGTTATCAATGACTTAGAGCCAAACCAGCTATTTTTTTCAAAATATTCTGTTGTTTCTTTGTGATTTGATTCAGAGGTCATTATTCCAATGTAAATGGGTGCTTCAATGAGAGCACTGAATGATTGCAGTTTTTCGATGTGTGTCTGGAAAAAAGTTTTAGCGCCTAAGGAATAGGTCCCTTTAGGTCCTGAAAAGCCAAATCGTGTTCCTTGCCCGCCAGCTAATATGACGCAGGCTAAGGGTTTATTTTTTAAATCAGAAAGAGATACGATTTTTTTTGGTGTTGAAAGGATTGGAGGTTCTAAATCGTGATAGAACCATGTATCGGCATCAGTGTGGATTTCATCGAGAGCCGTTTCAAGAAGCTGCCAGTTGACAGATTGTAGACTAGCTCGAATTCGATCTTGCCGATCATTTGGAGCGGTTTTAAGAATTTGAAGAAGTTCGGTTTGCTCTAGTGTTTTTAATGTGTCTTCGAGCTGCATATAGCCTCTTGAATAGCATTTAAAACCATTTCAGGGGTAATTCCTGTCATGCAGCGAAAATCGATTGGGCAGGTGCGTAAATAACAGGGAGAACAGGCAACTTTGTTCTGTACCACATGACCAAAGGCCCAAGGTCCTGTCTTAATAGAATTCGTAGAGCCAAAGAGCGCAACAGTCGGCACCTGCAGGGCTGAGGCTAAATGCATAGGCCCTGAATCGTTCGTGAGGAGAATTTTCGCGAGTGAAATAAAGCTCATGAGCTCTCGTAAAGTTGTTTTCCCAGCTAAATTAATAACTCGCGGGGAAAGCCGTGCGCAGATCTCATCGACAAGAGGTTTTCCAGTTTTATCGCCAAAATAGAGAACGCGGACGCGAGGATCTTGAATCAGATTTTCGGTGACTAATCGAAAATTTTCTTTCGGCCAGCATTTGGCTGATCCGTAGGCAGCGCCAGGGTTAATGCCAATCACGATATGGTGAGGAAGTATGTCATGCGCTTCTAATGTCTTCTGCGCTGCTTTTAATTCATTAGATGAGACTTTCAGCTTGGGTTCATAGATGGGATGAGGTTTAGAGGTGAGAACATCGAGAAGTCTTTGGTAGGTGATTACTGCGTGTTCATGCTCTTCATCTACAGGCAAGGAAAGTCCATGGGTGAGAAGGGGCGATCGAAAATGGTCTTTGAAGCCTATTCGTTCTTTGATTCCAGCCCGAAAGAAGTCCCAGGCAGATGAGAATGAACGAGTAAGCAGCAGGCCTGAGTCAAAGGCAAATGATTTTAAAATGGCTGTGAGCTCATTTTTCTTTTGAGGCATTGGGATGAATGAATCGACTGGCATTCCTTCTAAAAGCGTGCAAATGGGAGGTTTTGCAACGACATGGATAGAGGTCTCTGGAAGCAGGCATCTCAAACCTTCGATAATAGGCGTTGCCATGACTGCATCCCCAAGCCAGTTTGGAAAGCGTACTGCAAGTTTTGTCATACGGGTATTCTCTTTTGGCTAAGAGCGAGTTGAAGGAGAAGAGAGACGTCAGAGACGTCTGGTCGTGCTTGAATGCTTTTATTGACCGCTTGAGATGCTTGATGTTTGGGCAAGCCTAAAGCAACGAGTGCGGCTATTGCTTCTTCAATAAGCTGTACTTTTGCAGGTATCGATTGGGTTGAGAAGGAGTACTTGCTTACCTTATCTTTGAGCTCCATGACAAGACGTTCGGCACTTTTTTTCCCGATGCCAGGAATTTTGCTGAGTGTATTGGTGTCGTTTCCAAGAATTGCTTGGGCAAAATCTGAAACGTTTATATGGGAAGTAATAGCAAGGGCAAGTTTCGGGCCGACTCCTGATACTGTCTGCACATCTAAAAAGAGGTCTCGTTCGCTTCTGGTTAAAAATCCAAATAAATTGAAGCTGTCTTCTCGAACGACTAAGTGTGTGTAGATAAAGAGTTGGTTTTGGATTTGAGGAGCTTTAAGATGAAAATGGGCTCCTACATGAACTAAAAAGCCGACGCCATTTACTTCGATAACGGCTTTATCCCCTTCAACTTCAACAAGAGTCCCTTTTAAATAACTATACATATATCTACATCAGTTTAGAGTGTTGAGCTCCTGTTCGAGGAGCTGGGTGGCGAAGATGTGTGAGGGCGATAGCAAGTGCATCAAGGGCATCGAGAGGAACATTTCCCATTTTCAAGCCCACATGTCTTGTTGCAGCCATTGCTACTGCTTCTTTTGCAGCACCTCCTCTTCCGCAAACGGCCTGCTTGACTTCACGAGGAGGGTATCCATATGTCGGTAAAGAGTGTCTTTTAGCTGCTAAAACGATGCTTGCAAAAGCTCCTCCAAGTTTGAGGGCGCTTTGCATGTTTTTGTGCACAAAAGGTGTTTCGATAGCTACTTCCGTGGGCTTAAATTTATCAATCAGATAGAGGATGCTTTCATGAATAATAGCATATCGCTCTGAAAGAAGATGGTCTTTAGGGGGCCGGATGCAGCCTAAATCAAGTACTTTAGTTCCTAATAGCACTGCATAGCCTGTCGCGCGAGTTCCTGGGTCTACGCCCAGAATAATTTTGTCTGCTGGTTTATTCATTGGTTAAAAGAGGCTTCCTGGGCGTTCATGTGAGCCTCCTTCAAAAAAAGAAGTAGATTCATATGCTCTCTCATGGACCCTATCATGGGAATGGTCAGATTCATGAGGTCTGAAAAGTTCGTAAAGCTGGTTGGAAAGACGCTCTGCAAGATTGAGTTTGCTTAATGCAGCTTTGAGACGAGTTAATTCTCTTTCTACATCTCTAAGAGCATCTTTCGTTTTTGCAAGCTCTTCTTGAGTCTCTTTGAACTTTGATTGGATCGATTCATGCTCTTCGAGGAGGAGCGCATTGCCTTTTCTTTGGTCATGAAGAGCTAATGTTTGATTCTCAAGCTGGGTTGAGCTTAAGTCAAGTTCTTGTGTTCGAATAGCTAAGAGTTCATGAAGGGATGCAACCTCTTCGACTTTTTTACGAAATGCATCTTGAAGTTGGACAGAATCCTCTTGGAGGGCTGCGAGCTCTAGTTCTCTCTCTTTACATTGGCTAGAGGCAAGGCTCTCTTTTTGCTGACTGACGTTAAGCGCTTCTGCAAGCTCAAACACTTTACCTTCAAGACTTTGAATACGAGTGTCATTTTCTTGAGATTTTGCCCGTTCGCTATTGAGTTGCTGCTCTTTTTCTTTTAAGTCGATTGCAAGTTGAGCTGTCTGCTGTTTTTGTTCTAAAAGTTCATGAGCAAGTTGATCTGAGTGGGATTGAAGAATTTGCTGTTTCTGATTAACATCTCTAAGCTCTTCCTCTAGATGCGCGCTCTTTAGTTGGAGAGTTTCAAGATCCTTTTTAAGATTTGCATTTTCTTGAACCAGATCGTGCATTCTTCTCGATGTTGCAATTTTCTCGCATCGAAGAGCTGAGATCTCTTCTTCTACCTGCTGCTTTTCAAATACAACTTTTAGGTAGGCTTGAGTATTAGTTGGATCTTGCCGAATGGGCGACGGAACAGGTTTTAAAGCTTCAGCTTTTTTAGCTTGAATTGCTTCAGCAGCCTTTGCTTCAGCAAGTTGAAGCAGTTCTTGAAGTTTTTCTATCTCATTTTCACGAGCTTGTGCAAAAGAGTTTTTTTCGTGCAGCGCCTTTTCAGAAGCTGAAATTTTTCTTTGAGCCTCTTTTTCGAGTCCATTTTTTTCTTCAAGGAGAGAATGGACTTTTGCGCCTAAGGCTTTAATGATGGATTTGAGCTGCTCAATTTCTGCTGGATCATTTCTTCTTGTATCAGTTGCCAAATCACATTTGGAGACTTTAGGTTGGACAGTTAATACAGAAGAAGAATCTATTCCCGAACGAGAAAGCGCAATGCTTAAATCCTCTTTCGTAAATGTTCGTTTTTCCATGCAAAATCCATGAAATATTTAAGTGTCTGCAGAGTACTCGAATTTGGATTATATTTATACTGATTAGCATTAATTGCTGAAAAACCTACCAACTGGCACTCTTTGTTGTTTCAGATGAGCTAAAAAGTATGCGGGAAATAATTGTTACAGGAGCTGCAGGTTTTATCGGCTTTCATGTCGCTAAAGCCTTAAGAGAAAGAGGAGAGAAAGTTGTAGGAGTTGATAATTTTAACCCCTATTACGATGTTTCTCTTAAGCGATCTCGAGCAGCCATTTTAAGCGAGCTCGGAGTGCCTATTGTCGAGGCAGACATCTCTGGAGAAACTGTTTTTAAAGATCTTTTGCAACAGTACGCGCCATCTCAAATCATCCATCTTGCAGCTCAAGCTGGAGCTCGCTATTGGCTCCAGGATCCCGATTCCTATATGCGTTCAAATGTGTCCGGCTTTTATAGACTTCTGGATGCGTGTAAAGATACCCCATCGGTGCGAGTTATTTGGGCGTCAAGTTCTTCGGTTTATGGTTCAAATAAGAAAATTCCTTTTTCTGTCGATGACCGAACAGATCAGCCAACAGGGTTATATGCAGCAACCAAGAAATGTAATGAGATTCTGGCCTATACATATCATCATCTTTTTCAAATTCCTTTAATTGGCCTTCGCTTTTTTACAGTGTATGGCCCATGGGGACGGCCCGATATGGCCTATTTTCGCTTCACTGAGTCCATTTGGAAAGGCGAGCCTATAGATTTATATAATTTTGGCAAGATGCGTCGTGATTTTACCTATATAGATGATATTGTTAAGGGCGTTTTAGGAGCTCTGGACTGCTCTGTTCACTATGGACTTTATAACCTTGGAAATTCAACTCCCGTTTGGCTTGATGAGTTTGTTGAGACTATTGAACGCCATTTAGGTAAAAAAGCGCAAATCCGTAGAGTTGAAATGCAGCCTGGGGAAATGATCGAAACGTATGCGGATATTAGCCAATCAAAGCGCGACTTTGGCTTTACTCCTCAAACGTCGCTGGATGTTGGCATGCACCATTTTATTCAGTGGTGGAAGAATTATACTAAATCAAATTTAGAGAGAGTAAAATTAACTCTTGGTTAAAAATGGTAAGGATACTAGGCTGTCCTTGTTGTTCGAAATGTATACAAACAAGTTCAAGAATGGAAATTTAGCAAGGGCAACGCCTAGCTGGTCTATTAAAAAATCGAGCGCATGGTGTACTATGAGCAAGATTTTTTAATAGACCAGACAAGATGTTGACGAAGCCAAAAACAATTCTTCAACATGTTTGTGTATAAATAATGGGGTAAAATGAAACGGCTGAAGGAAGCACTACCGGTTCTTTGTGGAATATGTGTTTCGTCATTGCTCCTTTGCGGCTATATAGCACCTCAAGATAGAAAATATCTTGATTACTTCCTCAAGCTCTATTCTGCTGAACTTTTTCGGGATAAAAATTTTGTTCTTGTATCCTCTTACTCGTATGTAGGCGTCAAAAACATCGAACAAATCGATATGATCCTTTCATGCTCTAAACCATTAGGCCGTCGACAAGCTCGTGAACTTATTGTAAACATGATCGACGACATTATCCTTGCTATAAATGAAGATGAAAATTTGAAAAAACGGGGATTTCTTGCTCGCCCCTTTACAGTTGATCGTTTGACATTAGAAATACGTACAGATAACGTCTGGTCTGCAAACATCGATGTAGATACCTGCAAAACTATACGCCTATCGAATAGTAAAATTACCTATGATACCTACCCATGGTCAACGCTTCTTTCGGCAGGTTCAGAAAGCTATACGGAAGAGTATCAATATGCTCGAATGCTCTGCGGGAAGCATACTGAATACACGCCTCCAAAACGTCCATACAACCCTGAGCTTCTTCCTTATAACGCTATCGTTTCTGAGGAAAATCCTGTGCCGGGCACTCCCATGCCTTCTAAGCCGGTTAGAAATGCCTCAAAAGCACCTATGCATGTGTTTGTTGGTGCTATGGATGCGACGAATGTTGCGCCTGCAAAAGTTTCAGAATCTTTGGGTTCTATTGATTGGGTGGCTCCTCCAAGTGATGTAATTGAAGTTCCTGTTCAAACCGAGAAGTTCCCTCAAAATACAAAAGACCAGGACTATATTAAGGACATAAAGGGCAAGCTCAACGAGTTATTCCCTGATGGACAACCTCAACAAAACAGCATTCGCGGAAAAGTTCAAAATGGAACTCTTCAGATTTGGAAAGAGAATCCAGCAAGTCCAACAGCTTCTAGAGAAACTGTGCGCGGCAATCAAACTATTTTTACATATAATGCATTATCTCCCAGCGATAATCAGATTCCAGCTACTGCAAAGGAAAGGCTATACCAAGAGCATCCTCAGCCAGCATTTGCTGATCAATATGACTCCCAAGTAAGTGATTGGGCCGATTCTGATGCAGCATTTGAAAGCCCGAAATCGTCAAATGATACACGCACTCAATCCGTTGCTGTTTCTGCTCTTCCAGAAAATTCGATATCCGACCGCTCATCTCTCAAAGTGGATTCTTCGAATTTATCCAGCGGCTTTGCAGATACTCAACAGAGGGCTTCATGGCAAGAAGAAGCGATTGCGCAGCAAGGAGCTATGCCTTCCCAGCAATCTCAACAGCAGAGTCGAATGGTTCTCACAGGTCAATCTATGCCTGAAAATGAGGCCAAAAAGCCTCAGAATCAAGAGCAGGGTTGGGATGATCAGAATAAGTCGATGTTTGATAAACCCGCACAAAACTCCAAAACTGTAGTTGCATCATCTGAAATTCCATCGCAGGTAAATAGCAATATGCCAACTCAAAATCAGATGCGCATGCAAGATAGTATGCAAGATAGTATGCAAGATAATATGCAAGATCAGAGCAGCGGTTTTGCAGATGAAAGACCAGATAATTCCCGCACACAAATCGAAAAACAATCTATTCCTGAAGAAATCAGTAACCCTGCAACAGTGCAAGCGCCTATTTCGTCCCAATCACTACCTTCACAAACCCTTCAGCCAGTAAACCGCATTGTTGTGGATGCGAATGGGGCTGAACAAATGCCAAATATTCCATCTGAACCACAGGACGATTCTCAAGACGATTCATTAAAACAGCTAGCAGAAAAACAGCCATTAAATGTGCCGCCTGTTCAAGAGAGTGATAATTCTAAACTAGACGATATCCCCAAACAGCCTATGGTTGCAGAAGATACTACTTCTTCAACTCAAGAGCTTGCCACTCCCTTACTCCAGATTCAGGAACCAACAACGCCGCAGCAACCGGAAGATAAGCAGCAGGACGACAAGCAAATACCTCAATCGCAGCAAACAGCTGCAGATGAGCCTCAAGCAACAGCAGATGAGTCTATAGACCCAGAAGTTTCCGATAAAAAAGTGCAAACAGATGATGTACAATCAGCTGTAGATCAACATACTCAAGCGCTCAAAGCGTATGCAGTTGTTAGCAGCTATCGATTGCATCACTTATCAGGTTCTCTGGCTGCAGCTCCTGCAAGTCTAAAGTCTTCAGAACCATTAGTTAGTGAAACAGAGGATAGTTCTCAAGCTGATCCTCAAACTGAACCTCAAGTGGAATCTCAAGTTGTTGATCCTCAACAACAAATCCAAAACAGTCCAGCTCCTAATCAAGTAAAGCTTTCCCTTGGGCAAAAGCTGATGTCATGGCTTCGCGGAGGAGATGAATCACAGACGGAAGAGGATAAAAAGCTTCCCGAAGAAAAAACTCTCGAACAAAAGCCTGACGAGGTTTTACAGCCTGAAATGGAATTAAAATCTCAAGAAACAGCGCCTGAAAAGCTTGTTGCTGAAGTTGAGCCAGAAGAGGTTCCTCAAGATGCTCCTTTAATGCCATCAGATGCCTTAGAAGAGGTGCCCACAGGCATGATGCAGCTCAATCCTCAAGAGGATGTGCCAGAGGTTATCCAGGAAAATCCACCTGTAAACAGTCAAGCTCAGCAGAGCGATTCAAATCACTCTTTTGCAGGCAAATTCTTCGGTTGGCTTGGAGGCTCTTCTTCAAGTGATTCAGCTCCTGAAGAGGCTGCAGCCTCTTCAAACGGAAGTCAAGAAATTGCTGACGAGATGAATGATAGCTCTAATATGAATAAAAAGCCTTCAGATATGGCTACAGAGCCAGAAGATGTGGTTGAGGATGTTAAGTTTTAGGAATAGACTTTTTTCCAAACAGATAGAGTTTTGAAAGAGGTTATATGTCTTCTATTCATGCATCTAATGCTCAGAAGCTCCTTGATCTGAATCCACAAACACTCAATGTGCTTGATACGGATTTTTCCTCTTCACTAATCCGCTCTAATGGCTTTAAAAGCCGTTTTTTAGGATTTGTCAAGTGGGCTTCAAGAATTGTTCGTCATTCACTTACAACAAAAACGGTCTATTTAGTTCTGCAAGAGACCTGTACTGAAGTTCAAGCAGTTTTAAAGCAGCTAATGGAGGAGACTCCGCCCCGCTTTTTTCAAACGTTTCAAAATCGAGTTAGTTTTATCAACCAGTGGAGGCACATTCTTACTGAAGAATCCCTCAATAAATTGAGATCTATTTTTGGGCGCTTTCAGCTTTCAGTTTCTCCTTTAGATTTCAAAGCGCAAAATCGAATTTTGTCTTTACGAGCCATTGCCGATATTGAAACAGCCCTTCGCACTCCATTTCCCGTAGAGCTATTCTTACAACTTTCGAAGAGCGATACATTAACAGACGATCAAAAGGTTGAATTACAAACATGGTTTTCTCTTTTTAATAGAGAGGCAGGTTTTATTACGCCAAAGACCTTTTTATATGCTTTACAGGGTTCTTTAATACTATCAGATAGCCGCGCCATTTCTTCGTTAAGCGTGCTTGTATGGCGGCTAAAATCCTTGAGGTACATATCCTTTAATCGCCTTGATTATGCTGCGGAAGCTGCTTTACGACAATTTCATGAGGGTAGTGAGATTGCTGGGAGAATGAAGTTTACCATTGCTCAGAAGAAGCTGATGAGCTGCTTTGGAGAGTATGGGATTGAACTATATACAACCTTATCAGGTCATCTGCTTTTAACTTCAGACAATCCCTTTAAGCTTTTAACTTGGCTTGGCGCTCTTTTGAAATGTGTTCATGTTGCGTCGACTGTAGAAATTGTCGACTTTGACCCTCAGTATCGCTGGTTAGCTATAGAGGGATTTGAGGCTACTTTAGACAATGCAAATTGGCACCAGTCCTTTCCAAGCCGCGTTCATGAATGCGATCTTCCACTTTTGAGCAGCGTAAGTCTTCTTGTGCGCTTTTGCATTCAAAATCGGATATCAAATATTCCCCCTGCAAAGACCTTTGTGGTAGTAAAAGATAAAATAAAGACTCTTGTGCCGTATACGATCGATCCTGATCAATTTTCTCTTCCAGATATTGCAAAGTGGGTATTTGAAGCAGTTGGAAAGGACACTATTAGATATCGAGAGGTATTATTCGAAGCGTTTGCTTATCAGGATACTCAATATAAATTTTTCTTGGAGATTGTCGAGCGGGTACTCAATGAGAAAGATAATCGAGGTGTGGTTGAAATTGCTGATAGCTTTGCAATCAGTTCCAAACCCCTTCGTGAACAGGCAGAACAATATGCTCTTGCGCTACATCAATTCAAATTCCAATGTTTAAAGCAGCTTATTAGCAAACAAAGCGAGGGGACTATTATCCATAAGATAGCGGCGTTCTTACAAGATCGTCATCTTCTCTTCTTTGTCGATGAGGAATGGATTAAAGCATTATAACGCTTGCACACCGGCCGGTTTTAGGCTGCCGGCGATAGGAGAAAAAGCGGCTGTCGCATACTGTGCAAATGGGAAGAAGCTCTATCTGCTCTTTCGGCACTCCACACGTTTCTAATTGATTTATACTGATTTTCCAAAAGTCGAAAAGATCTCCCTCGCTTCTATACTTCCAAAAGGGAGCTGGAAGTTCCTTTTTATAATTAATGAATTGTGCATGGTCGGGGCCAAGGCTTGGGCCAATTGTGACGACTATTTCTGTTGGATTGGTTTTATATTGTTTCTGCATAGCAGCTATTGTTTTTTCAATAATATTGAGCACACTTCCCTTCCAACCATTATGAATGCAGCCAATAGCTTTGTGAACAGGATCGTAGATGAGGATAGGCTGACAGTCGGCGTGTTTACAGGTTAAAAGAGCTCCTTTGCAGTTGGTGATGATCGCATCAGAGCCTTTGAATTCAAAGTCTTCTACCGGAGCTTCGTTGAGGATAGAGACTGAATTTCCATGGACCTGCTCCATGGTGATAAGAGGGGCGTTATTGAAGAGAGCTTTAATTCGATTCTTATTTTCCGCGACGTTTTGAGGGTCATCGCCAACGGTTGAGCTGATATTAAGTGAATCAAAAGGCGCAGGGCTGACTCCATCCAATCTGTTAAAAAAGCCGTGGGCCACTTGGTTTTCATGTAGAATTTTCGAAAATAGCTGCATATATACACCTCGTGTTTCAATCGTTGCCTTTGCCAAATTCCAATCCTTGATCCACTCAGTGTATTGTTGCCCAAAAGATTTTTATCAGGTACCTTGAAGGTATATGAAAAAACTGCTTTTTTTGCTTCCTATCCTTGCCCTTGCTCTACTTTTATTTTCCTGCGGAAAAGCGGAAAAGAAAAACTACGTTATTGCCCGCGTATCCTCTTGGGATCCTTTAGATCTTTATGGATCTGAGCAGAGTTTAAATGGACTTCTTGATGACATTTTGCAGCAGATTACGGATCAATATGGGGTTAAATTTCAAGTTATCACGAGTCAGCATCAAAATTATCAACAGCTGATTGAAGATAAGGGATTTGATGGGGTCTTAACAACATTTGAAGTTACCCCTATAACTGCACGTAAATTTGGCTATTCTGATCCCTTTTTTGTTTCAGGTCCTGTTGTGGCCGTGAATAGTTTATCAAGATTTCGATCGGTTTCCGATCTTAAAAATGCCGAGATTGGGGTGGATAGAAATGTATTTTATTCAATCCCTGAAGGGCAGAATCCAGATTGGATATTACGTCCCTATGATTCGGTCTTCACAGCCCTTGATAAGGTGGCCACTTCCGGTCTTGATGGTGTTATTCTCAATTTTGTCATCGCATCGAGGCTTTCTCGAGGTTTATATGCAGGAAAACTTCGAATTCTACTTCCACCCCTCATTACCTTCACTGTTCGATTAGTTGTACGTAAAGGTGAAGATAGCGAATTGATAGAAATGATTAATAGTGAGCTTGAGAGGTTAAAAGAGGGCGACCTTTACGATAAAATGCTCGCCTATTGGGGCTTAGAAAACGCTTTACCAGCAAATCGGTAATTTCTTGGACTATTTTTAAATCATTTGACCACAGAGAACTCAGAGCACACAGAGATTCTAGAAAGATTTACTTCTCTGTGTGCTCTGGGGTCTCTGTGGTAAAATATTGTAGGAAACCTACACTAAAGCAGAGCTTTGTTTGTAGGCCGTTATGACCTTATCAAAGTACTCTTGCGAGATGGGAACGGGTTTAATGTCCCAGATGTTCGTGCAATATTCATTTATTGATCGATCAGTTGAGAATTTACCCATCCCAGCAATGTTATGCAGCGCATATTCTGCCCATTTCTGAGGAGTTTGATAAAGTTCTTCAACCTTCTTTTGGGTGTCGTAGTAGCTTGCAAGGTCTTTTAAGACAAAGAACTTGTCAGGCTGAGTGCCCCATGATCCTTCTAAAAGGGTGTAGTAGAGTGATGAGAGCGACTGGTGTTCTGCTTCGCCTGTTGCCAAGGATCGATCTTTGAGGGCATCGACGGCTCGTTTGATTTTAGGATTATTGCTGTAGATATCCCATGCTTTATAGGTTCCCGCCGCTTTCAAATCATGAATTTCATCAGAGCTCGCTCCAAAGAGGAAGGGCCACCATTGGTCTCCCACCTCTTCGCGCATTTCAACGTTTGCTCCATCATCTGTGCCAATGGTGAGCGCTCCATTCATGCCGAACTTCATATTTCCCGTACCAGAAGCTTCAAGACCTGCTGTTGAGATCTGCTCGGACAAGTCTGCTGCTGGGATCAGCAGCTCAGCTTTAGATACATTGTAGTTTTCAAGATAGACGACATTGAGAAACTGGCTTGCAACAGGGTCGTTATTGACCTTCTTGGAAATGCAATTGATAAGACGAATAATAGTTTTAGCCGTATCGTAGCTAGCTGCTGCTTTTCCTCCAAAAATGGAGAGCCGCTTTTGCCGCTGTTTATAGGGATTATCCAATATTTCGTGGTAGAGCATGATTAGGTGGAGGGCATTCATGAGCTGCCGCTTGTACTCATGAACCCGTTTAATTTGGACATCGAAGAGAAAGGAGGTGTCAGCAGAGAGTGAAAAACTGGATTGATGGCCCTGAGCATCGCGAGGACGTCCATCTTCCCGTATGAAGTTAAGAAGTCGATGTTTATTCTTCCGTTTTACCTCTAAAAAGCTGTTTTGCGTCTCTTCATCTCCTGCAAAATCGGCAAGCTTTCTTATTTGACTAAAATCGCAAATCCATCCGTCGCCAATCTTGGAAGTAATAAGTTCAGCAAGATCGGGATCGCAGTGTAAAAGCCATCTGCGTTGAGTAACGCCATTCGTAACGTTTAAGAATTTGTCCGGCATCATCTCGTAAAATTCTTTGAAGATGGTCTTTTTTAAAATTTCTGTGTGGAGGGCCGCAACTCCATTGACCGAATGGCTTCCTGCAACGGCAAGGTTTGCCATTCGTACCTGTCCATTTTCTAAGATAGAGAGTCTGCGGACTGTCTCTTCGTTATTGGGAAAGCGCTTTCGAACCTGAGTGCAAAAGTCCTGGTTGATATGTTCAATAATTCGGTATTGACGCGGCAGAAGGTATCTGAAAAGGTTTTGATCCCACACTTCGAGCGCTTCAGCAAGGATTGTGTGGTTGGTGTAGCTCGTAACTGCTTGGGTAATTTCCCAAGCTTCGCTCCATTGAAGAGAAAAGCGTTTAATAAGAATCCGCATGAGCTCTGCAATCAGCATAGCAGGGTGTGTGTCGTTGATTTGGATTCGAACCTTATCTTTGAACTGCTTTAAGTCTGGGAACATCGAGAAGTAGTAGCGGAAAATATCTTGGATGGAGGCTGAGACGAGGAGAAACTCCTGTTTCAATCGAATGCGTTTGCCAGTCTCATGCTGATCGCTTGGATACAAAACATCGGTTAACGTGGTGTTTTCGGCTGCTTGATCAAGACGTCCCGCATTGTATCGCTGCAGCTCGAAGTTGCGAGGAGATTCTTTGGTACTCCAAAGGCGTAAAGTTACAACGCAGAAGTCATTTTTTGGGCTGTACCCGACGATTGGAAAATCATACGGCATTGCCCATACTTCTTCCGCGTTTGTAAGGCCAAAAATCTCTTCGCCAACAGGGCTTGTTCCTTTGACTGGACTTCCGCAGAACTTGACAGGCATTTTTCGAAGGTCGCGGCGAAATTCCCAGGGGTTTTGAGTCCAGAGCCAGACGTCGGGCTTTTCAACCTGCCATCCATCCCAGAGCTGCTGTTCAAAGAGGCCATACTGATAGCGCAGTCCATAGCCTCGAGAGGGCATTTTAAGAGTTGCTAATGAATCTAAAAAGCAGGAGGCAAGCCTGCCTAAACCGCCATTTCCGAGACCTGGGTCAAATTCATGAGATATAAGCTCGGATAAAGACCTTTTAGTTTTGTGGAGCGCCTTTGCTATGACTTCCTGATCTTTGAGGTTGGCAATATTATTATATAAAAAACGGCCAGGGAGAAATTCCATCGAGAGATAGAAAATCATCTTGCTGCCGCTCTTTTGCCACGTCTCAGCAGTTGCTTGCCAGTTGATCATGATCTGTTCGCGTACAGAAAAGCAGAAAGCTTGATAGAACTCATCTGATGTAGCATCTTCTAAGACATGACCAAACATCGTGATCAAATAGTGCTTGATCTTCTGGACGAGAAGCTCGGCCTGCTCATCGGCAGTATGTGGCACGATCGTTGTTGTCATCGTAGAACTTGGGAACAATCCATAACCTAAGATATAAATGAATAGAGATTAATTTAAACGGAGAACTTTGTAGTCGTGTATACACCGAGTGGTTCAAGGATTGGAATTTGGCAATGGCAACGCTCAGCCAAGCCTTTTAAAAAATCGCACTCATAGTGTATTACGAGTAAGATTTTTTAAAAGGCTTGGTGAGATGTTGCTGAAGCCAAAACCAATTGTTGAACCAGGAGGTGTATATTAACCGCTCTATCCTCTCTCTTCTTCAGCTCTTGCTTTTAGGAGTTATACTCTTTTTCACTGCAATGACCTACTGGTCCTATCTCGTTCAAGAGGAGACGCTTTTAAGAATAGAGAAGTCACTGGATGGGAAACTGTTATCTCCCTCTTCGCCCTTGCAAAAAGCAGCGTTTCAAGAGAGCAGCCATATTCATCCCGAAGCTCCCAATCTTTTAACCCCCGATCCCTTTATTTCAAAAGCGCTTCCAGCTCTGCGGGCAGGCAAAATTGCTACAGGCACCTATTCATTGCCCTCTTCCCAGGGCAAGCCTGAAAATATCTCTCCCTTTTCCCCCTTTGCAGAGGTAAATGATTGGTTCACTCTTTGCATAGGCTCTGTTGCTCGTCCGCATGTTGGGCTGTATGATGCCTTTGCTCCTGATCTTGCCTCTAAGGTTGAAAGGATTGAGAAAGAGGATCATGTAGAATTTTGGGTACACTTACGAGATGGAATTAACTGGCAGCCTCTTGAGAAGAGTTTTTTCCCATCCTCTCTTACAGTCTCCGATCAATTCTTGAAGTCCTATCCTGTAGAAGCTCAAGATTTTCGCTTCTTTTTTGATGCCTATAGCAATACTCAAGTCGATGCTCCCGTGGCAGTTACGCTTCGAACGGTCTTGT
The DNA here is from genome assembly GCA_013285825.1 of Bacteroidota bacterium. Classification (GTDB taxonomy): domain Bacteria; phylum Chlamydiota; class Chlamydiia; order Chlamydiales; family FEN-1388; genus JABDGV01. The sequence continues at coordinate 135,918 of JABDGV010000003.1, read as the reverse complement.
CTTCTCTGAAAGACCTTAAAGTCATTGATTCAAAGACATTTGTGGTAACTGTAGATAAGGTTGAGTATGAGGGGCAAAAAGTTATTCCCTTCGATGCAGAGAGGCTTGTCTATGGCCTGCGGCCGCTGCCGCGATTTGTCTATCTCTATTATCCCGATGGACGTAAAATTTCCCCTGAAGAAGAAGTCAGAACAAGTTCGAGTTTTGCACAAGCTCTATCGCGCCATTTCGCTTTAAATGTGATTGTCTCATGCGGTCCTTGGACGTTTGATGGCTTTGATGAGGAGATGATTTCGTTTAAACGAAACCCAAACTATCCAGAACCCTATCTAGCAAATTGGGAGAAAATGGTTTGCCGATTTTACAGCACTCCCGATGCTATTTATCGCGACTTTGTTTCGAAAAATGCCGATCTCTGCTATGTGCCTCGAAACAAGCTCTTGGACTTTAAAAAACTGGATAAGAAAAACATAACCTCCCTTACCTTCCCAGAAAGAGCCTATTTTTATGTTGGATTAAATAATAGCAATCCCATATTGCGCTCAAAATCAGTCCGGCAGGCTTTGGATTATGCTGTAGATAAAGAGAGAATTATTCAGCAGGCATTAAATAATCAAGGAGCTCCTTGCACAGGACCTTTTCTTCCCTCATCGGATAGCTGCGATCCCAATATTAAACCACGCCCCTTTTCCCCGATTACTGCAAAAGAGCTTCTAATTAAAGATGGATGGACGCTCAACAGTGAAGGCATATTCGAGAAAGAAATCGATGGCAAGCGTACGCCTTGCCGCTTCTCACTTATATATATCGTAGGAAATCCAACGATTAAGCAGATATGTGATTTGGTCTCGCTTCAGCTGAAAGAAATCGGTGTTGATTGCCGCCAGAGAGGAGTTGAAGTTGCAGAGATTTCAAAAGCAATAGAAGAGAAGGACTTTGATGCCTACTTCTTCGGATGGCTGCTTGATACGCCTCCTGAGCAGATCGATCAATGCTGGAGCTCAGCGCAGGCTAAGTTAAAGGGCTCTTCCAATGCAGTGATGTTTGAGAATAAGGAAGTAGATCGTATCTCCGATGCTTTAAAGCTTGAAAGCGATCCAGAAAAGAGAATAGCGCTGTATCACAGAGCACACGCAATTATTGTAGATGAGACCCCCTATCTCTTTCTCTATTGCGAGGTGAGAAAGCTTGCTTTTTGGGATTCCATTGATATGGTATTTATTCCAAAAGATAGGCAGGATCTATGTCCAGGGGCTGTTGACCCTGTGCCGCAGATATACTATTCTTGGGAAAAAAATGAGGGAAAGGTATGAAACAGCTGACATCTAATGAATTAGCCTTTGCTTTAGAAAATGCTTCAAGAGCTGTGCGGGTAGGCGGCACGTATGTACATTACAAATCAGCTGAGAAGCCGTACAAAGTGTTGAACGTAGCTCTTTTAGAAAAAGAAGAAGAGCCTTGCGTTGTCTATCAAGCTCTTTATGGTGAAAAGCTCATTTGGGTGCGTGCTCTTTCCAAGTTTTTGGAATCAGTTGATCATGAGGGAAAAAAAGTTACCCGCTTCAGGGAAATTTAATGGTTGTTTATCTTGCCCGACGCTTACTGCTTTTACCCTTAACCCTAGCGTTTATTCTTCTTCTCAACTTTGTCATTATCCATTTAGTACCAGGCGACCCTGCGACGCTTTCATCCCTTGGCGGCGGGGCTGGAAGAGCTCTTTCTGGTGGCGAACATAACCGTCAGTTTCGCTTGCGCTATGGACTCACACTGCCGATTCTCTGGAACTCTTGGGTCTTTGATTCGACCGATAAGGTGAAAGCCTCCCTTGAAAAAGCCCTCACAGACCCTCTTCATGCCGATACAAAGACGCTCAAAGATAAGGCTCCCTTCATCTTAAGGCCTCTTTATGAGATTATGAAGAGCGGCCCCGATTCTCTTCGACCTCTTGCTTGCGAGCTCTTTATATTAGGTTCTACTAAACTTCTTCCCTCAAAAACAGATTCAATTGAGTTTCAAGAAGATGAAGCATGGAACAGTCAGATAGATATCTTGAGAACTAATTTTGAGAAGAATCGATCTGTTCAAGATGTTCTTAATGCCTGCTCAGAACCAAAAGCGCTTACTTTGAGGCAAAAAATTCATCTCTCTTTTGTAGAAACTCGCTTTGTCCACTATCTCTCAAGCGTTATCCGCCTCGATTTTGGAACGAGAAGAAATGATCCCTATATGCCTGTTGTCGATGTTGTCCTACATAAGCTCTGTTACTCTTTGACCCTATCTGCACTGCCCTATTTTTCAACATTTTTGCTGGCGCTCGTCTTTGGGCTGATCATGGCTTCTCGTAGCGGCAAAATGGTTGATTTTACTCTCGATACTGCATTTCTTATCCTTTTTGCTATTCCGATCTTTGTGGTAGCTCCCTACTTCCTTGAAAAGGCAGTTCAGGGACTCCATATTCCATTTACAGATATTAAACTGCCCTTAAGAGGATTTTCAAGCGATCCACAGATTTATGAAAATCTGACTTCGATGGGTAGATTCAAGGATATTGCGAGGCACTTGGCTCTTCCCATATTATGCCTCACCTATAACCTTTTAGCCGTTCAGACCCGTCTTGCAAAATCTGCTTTTCTCGAGGTCTCTTCCAAGGAATATGTCCGTTTCGCTATAGCCAAAGGAGTGGGAGAAAAGCGTTTGTGGCTGCATCATATTCTGCCCAATGGAGCCATTCCGCTTGTCACACTTGCTGCAGGATCCCTTGGTGTGCTTTTAGGCGGCTCTGTAATTGTTGAGACTATCTTTGAAATCCCAGGCTTTGGAAAGTTCTTCTACGATGCCATTCTTGATCGGGACTACAATGTCCTTCTCTTTTCCTCCATTGTGGGATCCTTTTTAACGCTCGTTGGCTATTTGATTGCCGATATTGTCTATTGCCTGATCGACCCAAGAATTGACTTTGAGAAAAGGGCCACATGAAACGTTTTGGAGCAATAGCTACACTCTTCTTTGTCCTCATAGCTCTCTATGCGCCCTTTTTACGCTCTCATTTGCCGCTGGTTGTCGTCTATGATGGCTCGATCTATTTTCCACTCATCTCTTCGCTTTTATCGCCGCTAGAGTTTCCCTCGCTTCTTGAGCGCTTTTGGAATTATGGTTCAATCTTTCTCCCATTTGCTCTCCTTATTTGGGTTTTGACTCGGAGAGTCTGGTGCCTATTTGCTACTGCGCTCATTGTCTTTATAGCTATGATCCTAGGCTCTTTAGATACAAATTTGAAAGCGGCTCTTCTCTATGAGCGTGATATTTTGTATGACTCACAGGTATCAAAAGAAATTTCTGATCAAAGCCTGATACGAACGCCTCGACGGCGCTATCTTGAGGCTTTACAAGAGAGTCAAAAAGGCACTTGGCAGCAGAATGAACTCTTAGCTCATGACCTAAAACTTCAAACCGAAGCGAAGAAGATATCGTTTATTGCTTGGCCCCCGTTCGGAATTATCTCCTGGTTTGAAGATCTTGGTGGAAGCTCTGAGCAGAATGAGCAGGTTTCATTCGGCCTCTTAACCCGACGAAACCGCCAAGACCTTCCTTCAGCCCTTTTATTCGGACTTCGAGTCTCGCTTTTCGTTGGCGCTGCAACCTTTTGTTTAGCTTTTGTTTTTGCCGTCCCTTTAGGACTTCTTTCAGGCTATTTGGGAGGATGGTTTGATCTCTTCTTATGCCGTTTTGTCGAGGTGTGGGAGTCGCTGCCGCAATTTTTGACGCTCCTTCTGATCATTACCTTTTTCGAGACCAAGACAATTTTCTTAGTCGTCGGACTCCTTGCGCTTTTTGGCTGGACGATGCTTTTTCGCTATATTCGGGCTGAAGTGCTGCGTGAGCGCAAGCTTTCCTATATTGAATGTTTGGAGCTCTATGGGCTTCCCCGCATTCGGATCCTCTTTCGCCATCTTCTTCCAAACGTCATCTATCCCGTTTTGGCCTTGGCTCCTTTTGAGATTATGGCAGCAATCACCAGAGAATCGGCCCTTTCTTTCTTAGGCCTTGGCGATGAGCGGATATGTTCTTTGGGAATACTCATGGATGAGGGAAGAGTCTCGTTCCCTCAGGAAAGCGTCCTTCTCTGGCCGCCTGCAATACTGCTTACTCTCCTCCTTATCGCTATTGCTTTCTGGGGAGAGGGCATTCGACGCAGCTGGAGTGTTAGAAAGGAAAATTAACTCTTTAGCCACTGAACAATTTGCTCATGAGCTTTATTTGATGTGAGCAATCCTATATGACCTGCCGGTACTGTTCTCTCGTTTGCAGGTAGAACAGATGAAGGGTCTGTTCGAGTTGAAACATCATAGCTCCCGTTAATTTCATAGAGGCGATTGGATAGGCCAGCGTCTAAGCTCTGTACTCTAACAAAATCTCTGCTGCCGATCTTGGATCCAAGTGCTATGACCTTCCCTGGAAGAACTCCTTGGCAAGATATTTGGGTAGTTGCCGATTGTTTCGCTAAGAGGCGTGCTGTTTCTTGTGCCAAAAATCCACCTCTAGAATGGCCAATGATATCTAATTGGATATCTTCTGAGGTATGGCGCCTATATTGAGCTTTGATTTCAGTAATTTTTTGCTGGAGTATTGAACAGTCTCTGTCGGTAATTTCACCCGAAGGAAGATTGATAGTATAGACCGGCCCAACATGGGCGTTTTTAAGTTTTTTGGCTAAGCTTAGCCAGGCTGATTGGTTATGGTAGTTTCCATGAATTAAGAGGATAGGCTTCATTTTTGCCTGCTCAGCAGAAAGCGTTTCAGGATTTAATCGATGAAAATTAAACTGCTTTTTCCAGCCTATAGGGAAAAGAAAACCAGCTTTGATGACTTTCCAAGGCTCGAGCAAGATAGATTCAATAATTACTGCTAAAATCATGCAGCGACGGCCAAGAGCATCCACCATTTTTTGGACTGCATTGACATACGCAGTCCATATTCTTTGACAAAGTGAGGGTTTTTGAGGGATGGGTGCTTGAGAAATTGGCGATTGGATTTGTTCAGTTGGGATTGGCTGGGTATAGGTAGGTTGGGTGCTATTAATGCTTAAATTGCTCATAATTATCCATTTAATTTAATTAATTATGCCATATTAAATGATTTATTTAAATATAGTAAATTAACACTAAATCAAATGGGAAAGCAGCTGATAGGTGACGACGGAGAAGAAGGCTCCTGCTGGGATGGTAATGAGCCAAGAGAAGGCGATATCGCGAATGGTTCGGAGGTTCAAGGTTGCAAGACCGCCGGCTAAGCCAACGCCTAAGACAGCGCCGACAAGCGTATGGGTCGTTGAGATGGGAAAGCCCAAGCGGGAGGCGAGCAGAATCGTTAAGCTTGCTGCAAACTCGGCAGCAAATCCTCGAGAGGGGGTAAGTTCCGTAATTTTTTTGCCAATGGTTTCAATAACCTTCCAGCCATAGGTTGCAAGGCCTAAGACAATTCCAAAGCCTCCAAAGATCAGCATGCTGCGCCCATAAGAAAGAAAAGAGAGGTCGGATGGGATTTTGAGGGCATTAATAACTGCTTGAAGAGGGCCGATGGCATTGGCAACATCGTTTGCCCCATGGGCAAAGGCCATCATGCAGGCAGTAATTATCTGGAGAACGGCAAACATCTTTTCGATTTGCCTGAACTGTACAGCTTCCAAGTGTAGGTGCAGGTCGGGATGAAGGCGTGCTGAAATGGCTTCAATTTCCTCTGCAATTTCGGGCGTTTCACCAAACTTCCTTCTCATTTTCTGCAAGACAATCAGCCTCTGCATATCGTCAGCGTGGCTTTTGTCATGAGCGCTTTCTTTAGGAAGATAGATATATTCAATCAACAGCACAGAGAGGTAAGTGATAGTAGCCATAATGATTGAAGATATAACGGCTGTAAGAAATGAGGTTCTTCCGACAGATGAACAGAGGGAGAAGGTTAAGATAAAGATGACAAAACAGGTCAGTTTCGGCATGAGTTTTTTAGCCGCGGCAAGTGGCACAGGCTTGAAGAAGATGGCCGATCGAAGCGATGAAAAGACTAAAAATGCCACTACAGCACCTAGAAGAGGCGATACTATCCAGCTCAATCCGATTGCAGTGACTTCCTTCCAGCAGATAGCATCAATTCCGCCCGCACAAATTCCAAATCCGACAATGGCTCCGACAATAGAGTGGGTGGTAGATACTGGAAGCCCAAGGGTTGAGGCTATATGCAGCCAAAGGCCGGTTGCAAAAAGGGCTGAGATCATGCCCAGCACAACGATTCTAGAAGAGCCTGTGTCTGGCAGCTCGATAATGCCCTTTTGAAGGGTTTCTGTAACATAAGAGCCATAGAGGACTGCTCCAAGAAATTCAAATATCGCAGCCAATACCACAGCCTGAACGATGGTGAGCGCTTTTGAACCAACGGATGTGCCCATAGCATTGGCAACGTCATTGGCTCCTATATTCCAAGCGGCATACAGCCCGAAAACCAGTGCTAAGGTAAGAAGGATTGTATCTTGTTCCATCTTATGGGTTCCTTCTTAAGGCTTCTCTAGCATCATGTGAAAATAGGAGCCAAGTTTTTCAGAGAGGTTGGAGAGCATTCCCACCTCTTGGAATATTTTTTGCCATAGATAGAAGCTTCCCACCGATAGAGTAGTGTCCTGTTCTAAGAGAGCTTTGAGTAGGGCAAGCTGGAGGACATCTGCTTCATGTTCTCGAAGAGCAACCTCTTGGATGAGGAGGCGCACTTTGGCAGCCTCAATCCCCCCAAAAGAGTATTCTATAAGGTCGGGAAGCTCTTTGACAATATCTTGAGCTAAGTGAAAAGCTTCGATATTTTTCTTTAAGAAGGCATCGAGGGGTTCAATAAAAGATGGAGGCAGCTCCAGCTTTTTCAAGGTGAGTAAAACGGAGATATTTTCTGCAGCATCTGCAAGAGAGTCTTGCGTGTCGACCATCTCCAGAAAGTCGCTTCTGGAGAGTGAGAAGAAGAGTTTTCCAGGGATGTTATTGCGAATATCGCCCTTTGCAATATCTGCCTGATGCTCCAAAGTTGAGATTTCATCGGCCAGTTTTTGCAGCTTTACATAGTCTTGGCTCTTGAGTGCTTTGAACAAGTCAGGTAGTTTTAAAACACAAGAGGCAACTTTTCCCATGTGTACCTGAAGCGGTGCAATGGGCGATTTTCCAAAGAGGTTAGTAATATTTAACATGCAATCATCGATATACCTAAATGAGAGTCTACCTCAACTGCCCCTTCTTTCCATCGAAAAACTTTAACGAGAAACTAGCTCTAGGCAACCGCAATTTTGAATCGACGTTTAAATTTAATCAGAGGTTTGATCTTTGGTTTTTGGGCTCGCAGTATCCATAGATCAAGAGCCATTTGGGCATTTAACCAAAAATCGGGTGAGGTGTTAAAAGCTGCTGCGAATTTTATTGCCATTTCCGGGGTTACACTCGCACGCTCATTTACAATGCGATTAATTACTTTATAGTCGCAATGCAGGTGGTCAGCAAGATCCTTTTGAGTAAGACCCAATGGCTTTAAAAATTCTTCACTTAAAATTTCCCCTGGTGAAGTTGGCTTTCTTTTCATAATACTCCTTATGAGTGATAATCCATTATTCGAACATCACTGGGCTGTCTGTCCCAACTAAAAACAATGCGCCATTGATCATTAATACGGATGCTATACAGGCCATCGAGGTCGCCTTTAAGGCTTTCAAGGCAATTACTTGGAGGACTCTTTAAGTCTTTAAGCTCTGTAGCATAATGGAGCATGTCTAGTTTTCTTCGTACAATCTTATGAATACTTGCCCATCCCTTTTTTCGAGGAAGCTTTCCTGAAAAAAAGAATGCTTTTGCATCATCATCTTTAAAAGATCGAATAGTCATCCAAACGAAGCCCTATAAAACGAATATACCTCATCGAGGTATATTTTACATAAATAAAATTCAAAAATTGGATCTTGAGTGCTTTGAATGAGTCAGGTACTTTCAGAATACAAGAGGCTACTTTCACATTTGCTTTAGTCGAGGTTACTAATATTGGACATACAAACAGCCCCACATTCAAACAAGAGTCTACCTCAACTGCCCCTTCTTTCCATCGAAAAATTGAGTGTCTACGTTCAATCGAAGATTTGTCTCTTAAGGGAAGTCTCTCTCAACGTGCAAAAGGGTGAAGTTGTTGCAATCGTTGGCGAATCGGGGTCGGGAAAGACAACTCTTGCCCAAGCGATTGGACAGATTTACCTTCCCGGACAAAAGGTTGAGCTTACCGGATCTGTCCGCTTTAATGGAGATGAGCTCGTTGGCCTTTCAGACTCGGCTCTTCGCAAATATCGCGGACGCGATATCGGCTACGTTTTCCAAGACCCCTATGGGGCGCTCAACCCTATTCAGCCCATCGGTATGCAGATATCTGAGAGCTTAACGCTGACCTCAGATATCTCTTTTGATGAGGCCTTTGAGCAGTCTGTGCAGATGATGGAAAAGGTTTTCCTGCCCAATCCCCGAGAGCTCTTTTGGCGATACCCTCACGAGCTTTCTGGAGGCATGAGGCAGCGAGTTGTCATCGCAACGGTTGCCCTTTTAAAACCGGACCTTATCATTGCAGATGAGCCAACATCTGCCCTCGATGCCGCCCTTCAGCAAGAGATTTTGGAGATTTTGTTGGAGCAAGTTCGCTCGGAACATGCAGGTCTTTTGATCGTTACGCACGATTTTTCGCTCGTAGAAAAGATCGCGAGCAGGGCCTATGTGCTTGATAAGGGAAGAGTTATTGAAGAGGGAATGATTGAAGAATTGTTGAGAGCCCCTCAAGAGCCGAAAACAAAAGCGCTTGTCTCCGCGTTCAGGAGGCTAGAATGTCAAGTGTAATCAAGATAGAGGATCTGCATGTCAATTTCAAGTCTCCTGTATTGAAGGGAGTCTCTTTAGATATCCCTGAAGGCTCATCGTTTGGCTTAATGGGAGAATCGGGCTCTGGAAAAAGCACTCTTGCACGAGTTATTGTCGGGGCAGTAAAGCCTACATCCGGCTATGTAGAGGTGCTTGGACAAGATCTCGTGACCTGTTCCAAAGAGGAGAAACGATGGTTGAAGCAGGCTGTTCGGATGGTGTTTCAAGACCCTGCTCACTCTTTTAACCCCCGATATCCCGTTCGAGAGCAGCTTTTAGAGATTGTGCATAATGATTTCCCAAACTTAAGCATGAAAGAGCAGGAAGAGCTTGTCGATCGAGCGCTTGTGGAGGTTGGTCTTGACCCCTCCCATACATATCGATACCCGCATCAGCTCTCTTTAGGTCAGCTGCAAAGAGCGGCTCTTGCTCGAGCAATCAGCTCTCGGCCCAAGCTTTTAATTTTAGATGAGAGCTTGTCCGCGCTTGATGTTACCGTGCAGGTGCAAGTTTTGGATTTAATCCTGAAATTGAAGAGTGATATTGGCTTAACTTTATTGTTTATCTCTCACGATATGCGGCTTGTTCGCGCATGTTGTGAATCGGTCGTAGTGTTGAAAGACGGAGTTCTGGTTCCTTGATAGTAACCTGAGTTTTTCAGAAAGATTTTTGTAAAATCGCCCAAGATTGGGAGCCACTTTGGAATCGTAAGATTATTATTTTATTTTGCACGATGACAGTATGTGAGTATAAAGCTAAAACGTATTCTATATTGATGTGCAAAACGATATTAAAATTTTTTTATTTATGCTGGAAATTGGATTTTTTGTTACGAAGAGATAACGTTTTTTATGGGTTCGGAATGTATCACAGGATTTTGCATCGTGCAGTATGCATGTGTATTGCAGTAGGTGTAGGCACTATATTTCCCATATGCGCGGAATCTATAGATGATGGCAACTCAGATTCTACTCAGATCGAAAAGGGCATTAAAAGAGGTCCTCGTGGTCTTAAGGGTGAGCAAGGACCAAGAGGACGCAAAGGTGAAGATGGACGCCAGGGTGTTGAAGGGCCACAAGGTATTCCTGGAACTCCTGGGCGACCAGGTCTGGGAGGTCCGACAGGTGCTACTGGCCCTACAGGCGCTGCTGGTCCTAACACTGGAAGTATAGTTTCACCAAGTAATCTGTATTATTGGGGTAATGATCCATATAATGCGTTTGGTGAGGTGCCTTTTCCTACCCTTGAGTATAACCAAGGGATTACAGCCAATGGAGCCGGTACTCATTTTACGGTGACGAATGCTGGCTTTTATGATGTTCAGGTTGTTTTCAATCAGGTACAAGATGCGGGTACATTTGTGGAGTTACGGATTAATGGGTCATTTGGTGTACTTGGTGATGGTTATAGACAGGATCAATTAACATATGATGAACTGGTTCTGACATGGAAAACTTTTTGCAATGCGGGCGATTATATATCAATTGATTCAAATGGTTCTCTAAATCTTCCGAGTCTTCCTTTTCCAAATCGGCGTATCATTATAACTCAATCTGGATGATGTTCTTGAGCCTTTTGCAAAACCAACGAAGTACTGTTTTGCAAAAGGCTTAGTTGATGATAGGCCAAGAAAGTGCAAACAAGAGATTTAAATCACGAGTGGCTTTCCAGATGCTGCAACAGCTCTTTTTAGTTGAGGAACGTGCTCGTCTCTGGGGCATGATCAACTTCAACAACGCTCCTAGTCCTTTGTGAGATTATCTTTGTGAAATTATCTTGGGTGGGAGATTACTTAACTTGACGCTTCTATTTATCACGCCAGATGACAAAATGTGAGTATCAAACTGCAAAGCAGTATCTCTATGGTGTGCAAGACAATATTTAAAAAATTCTAAAACAAAAATTATAATTATATGTTACGAAGAGAGAACATTATTTTTGGTGTAGTATGTATTACAGGATTTTGCTTCGTGCAGTATGTATGTGTATCGTAGGGGGTATCAGTACTATATCTCCTTTACGCGCGGAATATGCAGCAGATGACAATTCGGAATCTCCACTGATCGAAAAGGGCAGTAAAAGAGCTCTTCGTGGATTTAGGGGCGATCCAGGACCAAGAGGACACCAAGGAGAAAAGGGGCGCCATGGAGTTTTAGGACCGCAAGGTATTCCCGGAACTCCTGGACCACAAGGTCCGATAGGTAGTGGCACGGGTCCTACAGGTGCTACAGGTGCTACTGGCCCTGCAGGTGGTATAGCTAATCCAGGAAACCTCTATTATTGGGGTAATGATCTATATAGTCAAGGTGCTGGTGAGATAGCCTTTCCTACCCTTGAGTACAACCAATCGATTACAGCAAATCTAACTGGAACTGAGTTTACGGTGACGAATGCGGGCTATTATAATGTTCAGGTTGTGTTGAATCAACTAACCACTAATAGTACATCTGTGGAGTTACAGGTTAACGGGGCACTCCTTCATACCGGTGATGGCTATACGTTGGATCTACTTGCATATGATCATCTGGTTCTGACTTGGAAAATCTTTTGCAATTCGGGTGATGTTATATCAATTGTTTCAAATGGTTCTATGAGCGTTCCGTCTATTCTGTTCCCAAATCGACGCATCATCATAACGCAGACTGGTTAATGATATTGGCCTTTTGCAAAACCAACTATGCACGGTTTTGCAAAAGGCTTACTCAATCAGGGACCAAGAGAATTTAGAGTGTTTTTAGCTTCCGAAGGGGGCTTAATTGCATTTTATTTCACGAAACCGTTCTTGTGCATGCTTGCTGTGATAGGATTGCTGTTTTGAAAGAAGGCGTTCTAATCATCTAACTTAGGCGGATGGACTTGCATAGTCGTGAAATATTTTTTTCGAATAGCTGTTAACAATCCCCCACAAATTTGGAGCAATATTTTTAATCGTCTCGTCAGATATGCCCATTGCCTTTTGCTCCCAAGGGCGTACGATAGCTTCTACATGCATGGTGTGCATATGTATTTCGTTGTTAGGGTCGAACGGCTTCCCGCCAAAATAGAAATTGTTTTCTTCTAGATCTGTAACCAAGCTTTTCCACACAGATAGTTCATCGGGAGAAAGTTTTTTCATGTCTACTGTTTTACGGTATTCGATATCAGCGAGAAGGGCTTTAGTATAGATTTTTTCTTCCTCACTGCCACTTTTGAATGGGGAGCATCCATTTTTAACAATGAGTGCATAGAGCAGGTGCTGAATTTCGTGGATGATTGTTCCCTTTGCGTTATTTTCAATTGAATTAGTCCGAGGATTGATAAGGGATTTGACAAATAGCGAGTGGTGGCGCGCATAAAACCCAAAGGTGGTCGTTGTGATTTTATAGGGAGCTCCAAGAGCTCCTACACTCTCGGGAAAGCCTGATATAAAAATCTGCGCCTTCTCTCTTCTGATGAGGGCTGCCAATGCTCTCATAATTGGTTCGAGAGCTGGCATCGTAAAAAGCTCTTGGAAGGTCTTTTTTAAAATATCTCTAGCTACTTCCCGGTTTGTCGTGGCTGCATAGATAGTGTTTATGCCATTTACAATCATTGTCCATTGCACGACGGGAGTTTCAAAATAGGTATTTGCGAGTATGAGCTCTAAATCAGTTTTTATCTCTTTTGGATGTATAACAGGGTCATTTTCTATAAGAAGTCTGTTTTTTCGGCTTATGGGATCACTATTTAAATTGCCTCTACCGGCCATTTTGCTTCGATAGGATTCATGGACGGATACGAATGTATAGTGAGATGAGGGGTGACTATAACTGGCATAGCAGTTTTTTAATGCGGCTTTGATAAATGTTTTAGCTGCAAATATCTGAAGTCGATCGTTGGGGTTTATTTCAAATTGTTCGGATAACAATGCCGGGTTATCTATCACCGCTTCTAATTTTTGAAGCATCTGATGGACTTCTTGGGGATTGGACTTAGCCTTTTCTCCGAATAGTGCTGATTTGATTATGAAACTATAACCCGGATCTGTTCGCATATATTTTTTTGATAACATCGTCAAGATGCTATGGCTGCTTTTTGGCTCGAAAGCATCAAGAGTATTTCCGTATGTGTACTCTGCTCCTTCGTGCTTCTGTTTGAGCATGTATCCATCTATAAATTCTTTTATTTTTAACTGTTGACGTATCGTTAAGGGGTCCTCTTTCATCCTCAAACCTTGCGATTCAAGCTGTTCATTTAAAGATTGAGCGGCTCTCTCTAGTTTTGCCTCTTTCTCTGGGATATCTGTTCTCTGTTGTATTTGTAGGGGAACTTTTGTCTCCATGGGAGCCACAGGTTCTTGAATCCCATTTTTTCGGCTGATTTCTTCTTGCTGAATTTGGTATGGGGGAGACTCTTCTATTTTAACCGGTGGCAAAGTGTCGACCCATATTCGGATTATTTTGGCATTGTGTTGGTCAATCTTGTTATTGAGCCGAAAAACAGCATTCGATAAATCGTATGCTTGTTCGAGAGAGAGGCTGCTGGGATTGATTGTTTGAATAAAGGCGGCAATATTTCGAAGTTTGTACTCTCCAAATCCAAAGAAGGCTTTAACTTTGTCGAAAAAGCCAAGCTCTTTAGCGGAGACCCACTCAAGGGAGGGGATCCCCCCTTTTTGCGATAGCCTGAGGAGCATCCGCTCCTTATTCTGATCTTCAGGCGTCCGCAGGCTAAAGTCATGTAGAGATTTTATCGACTCGTTTACATCAAAATTCAAGGGCGCTGATTTGGGTTAATTTGTCTTCGATCTATATGCTGAGTGAAGTATTCAAGGCAAATCTGCGAAGGGTTTTCCAGGAGCTGCAATAACTTTTAGGCTGCTGTCTGGTTCTAGGTCCAAGAAGGCGCTGGTTTCACGAGCGTGCTCCACTTCGACAACAGCACCTCGTTCGAGGAATTCAAAAGCGCGGCACGCTTGTGGAACTTCATCCATCTGTGTCCCAATCATCAGATATTTCTTCCTAATCGCTTTTAGAAAGTAAATAGAGGGTGGTTTGGTATAAGCTGTTTTAGAAAGGCCTCTACAGGTATACAGAGAACATCGTTAATGAGTAGCTTTTCTGATCCTCTATAGAGTAGAAGGGCTTTTGCCATTGGATAATCTTTTATAAACGTTTGTAGCGACTTGCAATCAGACTGGTTTATCTTTGTGGAATTTTTAACTTCTATAGCCCAAATAGCATCCGGGCCATAAATTACAAAATCAACTTCTGTGCCTGTCCTTGTGCGCCAGTATCCAATTTCATATTTTGTGCGGCCATAATCGTTCCAGGCTACTATATGTTGAGCTACTAATCCTTCGAGTGCGGCTCCATCTATTTCTTCAGGCTTATCAAAAGGCCCTTTCGGGCGTAGAGTGCGAAAAATGCCTGAATCAAAAAAGTAAAACTTTGGATGCGAGGCGAGAGCTCTTTGGGCTCTTTTAGTAAAGACTGGAAGTCGAAAAGCGAGAAGAAGGTCTTCCAATATGTTAATGTAGTTTTCAACTGTTTTACGTTTTACTTCACATTCTCTTGCTACGTTTGTGACGTTGAGCTCTGAGCTATGAGAAAAGCTGATTCCCTCTAAAAAGCGTGAAAAACTTTCTAAATTCCGCACTAAGCCTTCTGATTGAATTTCTTCTTGAAGGTAGAGTCCTACATAAGCTTGAAGAACTTCCTGTTTGCTTTGAGATTCAACTACAAGCGGTAAAAGGCCATTTTGCAGCGATGATTCAAGAGAAAATGAATCTTGTAATTCTGCTGCCATAAATGGATGTAGAGTGCATTTTAAAGCACGACCTGCAAGTAAATCGGCACCAGTCTGTTTTAACTTTCTTGAACTTGATCCTGTTAAGATAAACAGTTTGTTGAGTTTTTCTTCGATCAGGGCATGGACAACAGGGAGTAGTGAGGGAATTTTCTGGACTTCATCAATGATTACGCATCGTTTGTCAGGATTTCCTCTAACTAATTCGAAAAGTCTTTCTGGATGAGCACTATACATTCTGAGTTGATCTGGTTTGAGTAGATCAATCCAAAGCCCATTTTCAAATTGATTTTTGATTAAGGTTGATTTTCCCGTGCCTCGAGGTCCAAAGAGAAAAAAACTTTGCTGAGGTGCTTGAAAGAATCTTTTAAAGTAAGTCATGCATTTTTGGCATGGCTAATGCCATATTTTCACTCATTTTGGCATTAGCGATGCCATTTTGTCAATAAACTACATGCGAATTAGAGAATTAACGGTTTCCCAGGAGCTGCAATAACTTTTAGGCTGCTGTCAGGTTCAAGGTCTAAGAATGCGCTGGTTTCACGAGCGTGTTCCACTTCGACAACAGCACCTCGTTCGAGGAATTCAAAAGCGCGGCACGCTTGTGGAACTTCATCCATCTGTGTACCGATCATTTTTTTACCATCGATGCCGCAGAGCATATAGCGCTTCTGGTTGTGGATAGTAAGCGCAGGGCTGACGACTCGGTAGAGAGGGCGTGACGGCATGGGCGCAGCTTTCTTGTGATAGGCGACAATGAGATAGCTGAATTTAAGCGAGTTTGAGTTGATGGAAGAGGCGCTTTGAATTTTACCGAGGAGTGCTGGCTTTTCATATGCACGCTGAGCAAAGCAGGTAACTTTAGATTCAAGGGCTGGACACTTTCCCGTCCAGATACATGGAGCAATAATCTGTCTATTTTCTTGCTGAAAGCGGTCTCTGAGCATTAATATATGCTTGTTTGAGGCAGGTTCCGATCGGTCGATAAAGACCATGATTCCATCATCTGTTAATCGAGTGGCACAATGAGCAATCAGTTTTTCCTGCATGTCAAAAGAGTTATTAGTCACCTCTCTCAAGCTGTAGGGAAATGCGATCAGGTCAAACTTGCCTTCAGGCAGATGGTTTTCAGGAAAGCTCCAGTAGCGGAGAGTGACTGGAAAGCCCTGTTTAGCGATGAGGTCGGCACCGAGCTCAAGCGCATAGCGGTTGGAGTCGGCCATGGTGACGTCGTTTGCACCTTTCATCAAAGCTGCAAGAGCAAAGGGGCCGCTTCCGGAACCAATTTCTAAGACTTTTTTAGGTGTATGGGAGAGTTCATTGAGCACACTTAAGGATTCTTGATAGTGGCGGATGAAATGGTAGAGAAGGTAGCTCTCAGATTCCTCTTTCGTCAGAGTGGCAGGATGGCTCTTTTCATACGCTTTTACATGGTCGACAACTTCCTTGAATTCACGCGTTTGAAGGTTGTCATTTGGGCCTGTCTTTTTTGAAAAACGTCGAAAGGTGTCCATCGCAGTGAGAAGGACTTCGTCGGTTTGAGGCTTTACGGTATTTCGCTTCATTGGATAATTGACTCGATTTCTGATTCAGAGAGTTTTTTGAATCTTCCAAGAGGAAGCGCTCCAAGAGAGAGATTGCCGATTTTCACACGCTTAAGTTCACGTACCTCAAATCCTTGAGCTGCAAGCAGCTGACGCACTTCATGCTTTTTGCCGTCGCAAACAACGATTCGAATCGTTCCCTTTCGAATTTTTGTCACCTGGACCGGTTTTACGAGCGATCCTTCAATCATAACCCCTTCAGAAAGAGCTATAAGATGCTCAGGAAGAATTTCCTTATCGACGTGAGCAATATACTCTTTAGATACTTCAAAGGATGGGTGCATGATTCGGTTAGCTAAATGGCCATCGTTTGTGACTAAAATGAGGCCAGTGGTCTCTTTATCGAGTCGTCCAACAGTAAAAAGACGAGGAACATTTGAATCGATAAGCTTGATTGCCTGCTTCTTTATCCGAGGATCAGCTGTGCAGACATATCCAATGGGCTTATTTAAGGCATAGACAACTTTTTCGGAGACCGGCTTTACCCGTTTGCCATCGACAGTAATGACATCTTTTGCAATGTCGACCATTGTTTGAGGGATCAGGACAGTTTTTCCGTTTACCTGGACGTGCCGATTTTGAATCAGCTCTTCACACGCTCTTCGAGATGCGACACCGCACCCGGCTATAACTTTACTTAGACGCTGCATAATTAATTAACTTTAGGTAGAAAGAGTATACCCTTTTTCCCATTTGTAAATCATTGGAATTCCAGTGGCTAGTTCTCGTTTTAATATTTCATCTTCCGAAAGTCCTTCAATATGCTTAATTATGGCGCGAAGGGAGTTGCCATGGGCGGAGACTAAAACATTTTTACCAGCTCGAACCAAGGGATCAATTTCTGAATTAAAACAGGGAAGGGTTCTCTTCAGTGTCATTTCCAAACTTTCACCCTCGGGCGGTGCTGTTCGATAGCTTCTTCTCCAGATCTGCACCTGCTCGGCGCCAAATTTGTCGGCAGTCTCTTTCTTATTTAAACCTTGAAGCGCGCCATACATCCGTTCGTTGAGCTCTTCGCGTAGGTATATCGGCAGCACATGCGCTTCAGTTTTAGCGGAGTAGATCTTTCCCCACTCATGCATTCTGCCTTTTGGATGCTGAATTACAGGAGTTTTGTGCGTTTTATTTTTTGAAAGGGCAAGCGTTGCAGTATTAATCGCCCGGCAAAGCACCGAACAGAAGACGACATCAAATTCGAGGTGAGCTAAAGCATCACCTGCTTGAAAAGCCTCTTCGATTCCCTTAGGGGATAGGGGCACATCGACCCAGCCGGTAAAGAGGTTGGCTTTATTCCAAAGTGATTCGCCATGACGCAGAAGTATTAATTTACCCACGATAAGCCTCGAATTTTCTCTTATAATATCGTATACTACAAATAAAGATGGAGCGCTACGCTCGTGATATATCTCGATAATGCCACTGCTTCAAAGCCCTCGGCCCAAGTTTTGTCCGTGATGGAAGAAAACCTCGATACCTTCGCCTCCATTGCCTCTCCCTATCTTTTAGGTATTCAATCGAAGAAAATCGTAGCCGATTCCTATGAAAAGGTTTTTTCACTCCTGCAGCTGCCCGAATCAAGCAGAGTTGTTTTTACCCATGGTAGTGCCGAAGCGGTCTCCCAAGTGCTCTTTTCCGTATGGAATGAATCAGCTCGTAAAAGCGGCAAGACACACTTTATTGCAACCGCCCTCTCGGAAGCTCCAGCGGTATTAGCTATGAGCTATTATGAGCCGCAAGGCGGCAAACTGCATATTACCAAAGCCTCGAGTCTTGGGGTTGTGACGTCAGATGATGTGATCCGAATGCTCTCTCCTCGAACGGTTCTCCTTTCCATTTCCTATGTTTCTGGTTTGACTGGCGTTGTTCAGCCGCTCTCTGAAATTAAAGCCCTCTGCCGTGATCGAGGGGTTTTTCTTCATGTAGATATCACCCACGCCGTTGGAAAAACCTATCTCGATCTCAAAGAGATGGATGCCGATTATGTGACGCTCTCTTTCAATCAGCTCCAAGGGCCAGTAGCCTCTGGGCTGCTTATCGCCAAAGAAAATGTTCCCCTTGCACCTCTTGTATTTGGCCAAAATGAGGAGCTTCTTCGAGGAGGGGAGGTTGATATCGCAAAGATGACAGGCTCTCTTTATGCTTTGGAAGCAACACTTTTAGATGGCATCCTCTACGCTACGGAAGTGGCAAGATTGAGATCGCTTTTTGAAGAGTCAATTTTAAGCTCCGTGCCAAATGCTTCTGTGCTTTTTCAGGACCAAGAGCGCTCGCCTCATATTACCTGCATGACTTTCCCTGGAGTCAAAAATGAGGCGCTCCTCTTCTTGCTTCAGAAGAAGGGGCTTTATGCGACCATGGGCGGAGGACTCTTTCAAACCCTCTCCGTTGCTCTTCAAGCGTGCGGAATTGACCATCAGGCATCTGAAGAGGCGCTCTCCTTTGCTTTGAGCAAAGAGACCACTGAGGACGAGGTGAAAAAGGCGGCTCTCAATATTTCAACCGCGGTGACTGAATTACGGCGCCTCTCAAAGGTATTTGTATGACATTAGACGCAGCAACAAAACTTTTTCCTTGGGCGCTTTACACAAAAAAATTGTCGAGCCGCATCGAGACGCCCTATTGCAGCGGTGTTTTTACTCAAGAAGATGCCGATAGCCGTGCTATGCATTTAGCTGTAGGGACTTCAGGGTCTTTGTCTGATGGAAATATAATTCGCTATTACTGGCTCGTCGACCCTCAAGATGGGGTCATTATCGATGCCCGCTTTCAGCTTTATGGCGACAGCGCGCTCATCGGAGCGGCTGAAGTTGGCTGCGAGCTCTCTGTTGGTAAAAACTACGACCAAGCTCGAAGAATTTCAGCAGAGCTCATCGACCGCCATGTGCAGGAGAAGGGCTCAGAGGTTGGCTTTCCAAAAGAGACTTGGGGTCATATTAACCTGATCATCGAGGCGCTCGATGAAGCAGCGGCTGGCTGTGAAGGCATTCCGCTAGCTGAAGAGTATGTTGCCCCGCCGATTACCGCTCAGCCGATTGATGTAACCGTTGGCGGTTGGCCTGGATGGCAGGAGCTCTCCTTAAAGCAGAAGCTCAAAGTGATCGAAGAGGTTTTAGATAGAGACGTGAGGCCCTTTATTGAGATGGATGCGGGCGGCGTCCAAGTGCTGAATTTGATAGAAAACAGGGAATTGATCATCGCCTATCAAGGCACCTGCACCACCTGCCACTCATCTACAGGCGCAACGCTCTCTTATATCCAGCAGGTGCTGCGTGCAAAAGTACATCCCGATCTGTTCGTCACGCCCAATTTATAGAGGTTATTTGGCCTTGTTATTGGGTGCGAGCAGCACTTTTCCTGAGGTTTTTCTCTCTTCAAGTTTCTTTTGCGCTTCAGCTGCCTTTTCCAAGGGAAACACTTGATCAATCCGCAGCTTCAGCCAGCCCTGCTTGATACCTTCCATGACCGCTTTAGCGCGTGCCATTAATTCCTCATTGGTCAAGATAAAATTAAAGAGGCTTCCTCCCGAAAGCGTCAAGGAACGACCCATTAATACATTAGGAGATATGGGATCTGCAGGGCCGCTTGAAGAGCCAAAAATGACAATATTTCCACGAAGAGCTGCAGCTTGCAGATTGCCTGGAAAGGTGGTCTTGCCGACACCATCAATGATTAAATCTGCTCCATGTCCATTGGTCAACCGTTTTACTTCGGTTGGAAAATCTTGCTTGGTATAGAGGATCACCTCGTCTGCGCCCGCCTCTTTTGCAATCTTTGCCTTTTCTTCAGTAGAAGTGGTACCCAATACTTTTGCGCCCAAATGCTTTGCCCATTGAACGAGAAGAAGTCCCACTCCGCCTGCTGCAGCATGGATTAAAACGACATCATTGGCCTTTACCTTTCGAAATTCATGAAGCAGGTACTGCGCTGTCATTCCCTGCAAGGGAAAGGCTGCCCCCTGTTCAAATGAGAGTTCTGCAGGAAGCGGGATCAAATGATCTGCAACTACAAGATTTTGTTCGGCATACGAGCCCGGCTCATGGACATAGGCAACTCGATCTCCCGGTTTGACGTTTTTAACGCCCTCTCCGACAGCTTCGACAATCCCTGAGCCTTCCAACCCTGGAATAAAGGGAAGTTGTACAGGATAGGTTCCGCGCCGTTGATAGATATCGATGAAGTTAATCCCAGCTGCTTGCACGCGGACTAAGGCTTGGCCGCTGCCCGGTTTTTCTACTTTAGTCTCTTGAAGTTTAAGGACTTCCGGCCCGCCATATTGAGTTACTTGAATTGCTTTTTGCATATAGAGATCTCCTCTGCTGTAAAGTTTATTCTTTAGCAAAGTGTGATTTCATGTCTAGCTGGTGAAGGTTAGGCTATGATTAAACGCTAAGACGCAAAGTAGAGAGTATTTTTTTCTATTTCTTTGCGTCTTTGCGTTGAATTTTTTACGAAACAAAATAGCTAAAATATTTCGGCAGAGGAGATGGTTTTTTTGCCTGAGGCCGTTCTACAGGTTAAAAATCCTTCCGGACTAATGGATTCAATAAGAGCTTCTTCAACAGTACCATCAATCTTGATGGGAAAACGGTTTCCCACCATCCATATAACTTGGTTTTGCCACTGAGTTTGAATATGTATAGAGCTCTCTTGAAGCTGCTTTTGTAGTTCCAAGCTCAATTTTTCTAAGACCTTTGCGACAGCTACTTCCTGATGAGTCTCTAAATAGATCGATGAAGCTGCGCGGGTAAGCCCCTTTGGTGCTGACTTCATCAAAACATTGATTCCAATGCCAACGATGGCCCAGCCAATCTCTTCTTGGGCATATTCGATCAGAACGCCAGAGAGTTTTCCCTTGTCTGTGATGAGGTCGTTGGGCCATTTGATGCGAGTCTTTACCCCAAAACTATTGAGAGTATCAAAGGTTGCAAGAGCTGCAATCTGTGCAAGGAGAAAGGGTGAGTTTTGATAGGCAAAGGCAAAGGTTGCATAGAGATTTTCACCGAGAGGCGATGACCATTTATTGGTATTTCTTCCCTTTCCTTGAGTCTGTTCATCTGCCGAGATGATGGTGATATGAGTGGGATCGAATTCACGCAGATTTCGTCTGGCAAAGCTGTTGGTTGAGTCTATGCTCTTTAGCGAAATACAAGTTGTAGGTAGCATGGCCTAATTAAGTCACTATACATACTCTATGTGGTCAGCTAAATATTTTGCTCGTATCGATTTCCGAGTTGTTATCATTGCTCTCCTCCTCAATTTTGCAGGGCTTTTAACTATTGCCTCATTTTCATCGAGCCTTTTAGCAGGGGATGGAGATGATAATATTTGGACTAAGGTGGTCTTAACGCAGCTTCAGTGGCTGGGCATCTCTTGGATTCTCTTCTTTTTTGCCGCAGGAATCGATTATAGAAAACTTCGAGAATGGGTCTGGGTGCTCTATGTTCTGGTTGTCATCGCTTTGGTCGGCCTCTTCTTTACAGATTCTGTCGTTCGTGTGCATCGCTGGTACCGCCTTCCCTTTTTAGGACATGCGGCGCAGCCGTCTGAATGGGCTAAAATCGCTATGGTTTTGGCTTTAAGCTGGTTTTTAGAACGGCAGTCTCGAGAGAGTCGATCATTTTTGACCTTTGTAGGCTCTATGGGGATTGTGGCCATTCCCTTTTTGCTCATTGTTAAGCAGCCAGATCTTGGAACAGCCCTCGTTCTCTTTCCAACCGCCTGTACGATGTTTTACTTTGGCGATATTAACCCAAAAGCTCTTGCGATCTTGACCGGAGGCGGGGTGGTTGCGCTTGTTGTCGTGGGGTTCATTTTTTCTGGTATTCTTCCTTACGAGAAGGTGCAGCCCTATGCTCAGTATGTGCTGAGAGAGTACCAGTATGAACGGCTCAATCCCAACACCCACCATGCGCAGGCCGCTCAAACGGCGATTGCTTTGGGCGGAGTAAGCGGTGTTGGCTGGAGGCAGAGCGAATATTGGCGGGGAGGATCACTTCCCGCTCCCTATACCGACTCTATTTTTCCCTCTTTTGGCGAAGAGTTTGGCATGGTTGGGCTAGCAAGCGTCTTGCTGCTCTATTATGCGCTGATTTTCTGCTGCCTTCAGACGGTTGCTGTTGCTAAAGATGCTTTTGGACGGCTGCTTTCAGCCGGAATTGCGGTTATGCTTGCTTTTCATGTCGCAATTAACATCGGCATGATGACAGGATGTTTGCCAATTACCGGCGTTCCTCTTGTGTTGATGAGCTATGGAGGCTCATCGATGACTGCAACCATGGCAGCCTTAGGGTTAATCCAGAGCGTCTATAGCCGTAGATTTATGTTTTAGATTTGAGTTGGTATGAAATCACACTTTTTATTTAAGCCTGGGGAATGGGTTGGAGAGGGAGAAGTCTCCTTTTCCTTTTCACCCGATAAATTACCTTTCAAGGTTCAATGGGTCATCTATGATGAATCTCAAGGAGCTATCTGTTCTGTGCAAACGGTTCGCATTGAGGGTCAGGAGCAGATGGTAAATGCCTTTAAGAGTATTTACAAAGAAGATGATCGCTTTGATATTACTCTTGAAAATGCCGATTTGGGCAGTTTTCAAGGTACGGGGCTCTTTCTAGAAAACTCAATTGCTTGGGAGTTTCACTATCCAGGTATACTTGAGGGCTATGAAATCTATGAGCGCACTTCGGATAAGGAATATACTTTACGTGCAGAGTACTGCGGAGAGGATGTTCGCACAATTATTGTTGGCCATCTGCATCGAAAATAGCCCATTCTAAATACATATTTGGAATCATTTTCCTGCAATATAGAGTGAAAACTTTATAGATTTCGTGCAGTTTGTTGAGCTTTTCTTCGGTTAGATTATCCATATGATGTCCAATGAGGGTGGCGCGAATGGCTAGTTTAAGAGAGGCCACAGGACAGTTGTGTTTTTGTTGGCGCGATGGTTCAAATAAGTCTAGGAAAGTGAGATCTGAAGAGAGTTGTTTGCAGTCGAGGGAGGGTTTAAATTCCGTGTAGATATACTTGTCTGCTGCTTCTATAGTCAAATCATTGAGTTTAAAGAGCATATCGATCATTTCAATTGTCAGTTTAGTAGGATCAAAAGTATAGGCTTCAAAACTAGTACTTTGACCTCTGTATCTTTCACCCCTATTGCAAAAGAAGATATAAGGACCAGCAATGGCGATAGCCATACTGTGTTCTTCATGACCAGTTTCTAAGATGAGTGTGTGGTTATTGTTCAATCTTATGAACATCTGTTCTGATGATTCACAAATGCCATACATGATCGAATTTCCAATTTCTTCTAGTATATTTTCGGTAAGCAGCCCCTCATCGAACCACTCTTTATGTATATATACGGCATCCTCACTAAAGGAGCTCCAAAGATCGTGCAAGAGTGGATAGATGCTTGTCGGACATGAACCCAGATTCTGAGTTTTATATCCGAGAATTTTTTCAGCTTTATCCGAACCTAAGAATTGCTCCAGAATTATTTCCCAATGCGATTTATCGATATGGTTTGGGGAGAACAAGGTTCCAATTCCTCTCGTCTGAAGATAGGATTGTATTGAGGAGTTATAGTAGCTTAAAGCTGTTGTGAGCAGAGTTGTTCCCTGCGGTGAGTATAGTTGATCAGGGTTTTGAACTTTATCAAGGATCTGTTTGAGTACATCAATCCTCTCTTTTCTTATCAGGTGTGAACATAGGGCAAATAGGTGCGTTTTATTTAATTGTTTTTCGATGGGCTCTGATACGTTCAGGATGTTATCGACAAAGGAAAAGTAAAATTTTGATGATCTGATTTCAGAGCTGAAGAGGAGGACAGCTTTTTGTACCGATCGAGTTTGGCTAATTTTAGTTATCAAATCCCATTGCTTAACCGTTACTTCTTCTTTAGATATATTGATAAGTTGGTTGAAATCTCTCTCCGAGAAGCAAGCCGTTCTTCTTGCCAAGACAAATAATTTTCGAATGGCGCGGTTGATTTTGCACTCCAGAATGCGGGCAGGATCAGTACAAGGAGCTGAAAGCTCTGTATGCGGAGGATTATACAGATTTTCATAGCAGTAAATATCTGGGGCAAAGGTAGTTACATCAGACATACTATTGGTTCACTTTTTTCCAGTTGAGGTATTCTTTTTCAATAGTATCTCGTAAAAAGCTTGTGAAAGATTTGTAGATCTGGTGCAGTTTCTCAAGCTTTTCTGGGGTCATATTGTCCATGTGATAGCCGATGAGAAGGGCCCTTATTGCAAGTTTAAGAGCGGATACGGTGCAATTATCTTTTTTGGAATCTGAAGGTTCAAAATTGTTGATGAAGGAGATCTTCGAAAGAAGCTCTTTGCAAACAAGCCTCTCTTTCAATTCTTGATAGATGAATTCATTTGCCTCTTCTGTAGCCATTTGGCTTGTCTCTTGAATCATTTTCAATAGTTTGGGTGTCAACTGAGATTGGTCGTAGGTATAGGCTTCAAAATTTTTTTTCTGGCCTTCATAAAGCTCGCCGCGGTTGCAAAAGAAGATGTATAGGCCCATGAAAGCAATGGTCATGCTATGGCCGTTGTCATTATTATCTTCGCCATTATCCTCGCCATTATCCTCGCCATTATCTTCGCCATTGTCTCCTGTTTCAATGATCAGCGGGCAGTTGGTGTATAAACGCTGATGAAGAAACTGTGGAGTTCGGCTGAGTCCATAGAGTATCGCGTTGCCAATCTCTTTTAAAATATCTTTTGTGAGCAGTCCCTCTTCAAACCACCTTGTATGGCTGGTCTGAACTTGATCCGAAAAAGAGCTCCAGAGATGATGAAAAAGGGGATAGATATAGGCGCTGTGAGATCCCTGTTCTCCTGGGTTATACCCGAGTATTTGTTTGGCTTTATTGATTCCAAGGAGCTGTTCAAGGCTCCTTCCCCAGTATTTTTCTTCCATATGTACAGGTGAGAACAGGGTAGAAGAGCCCCTCAATTGGAGAAGGGTTTTTGCTTTATTGAGATGAGCTACTTCTGCGTCGAAAAGAAGCGATATCCCCCTCTTTGAAAAGATCGTATCGGTTCTGTCAGTATGTTTTAAGGCTTTTTCGAAAAGGGAAAGATCACTTTCTTTCATCAAGGCGTTTAATAATGGATAGAGATGTGCTCGCTGTATCTCATGGTTCAATTTTTCGATTTCATGCAGATTATTTTTTGCAAAATCGAGATAAAATCGAGGGGTGTGGACCTCGAGAGCAAAGCGGCAAGTGGCCTTTTGGACGACAGGAATATCCCAAATTTTACTCACCAAGTCCGACTGTTTCTCGGAAAGATCTTTGTTACATATCTCGATTAAAAAATTATATTCATTGAGAGAAATGGCTTGAGGTGTCTGCATGCGGGAATAAAGACATTGAATTGCTTGGTTGATCTCATCCTCGCTTTGAGGGTCACTACGAAAAAGGAGGTCTGGACTTTCATCCAACTTCGGGCCTTCATAGGTTTGGGCGGTTTTTATTATGGTGCTTGTCATTGGTTTTGTTTCCACTTGAGATATTCTTTTTCAATAGTGTCTCGTAAAAAGCTTGTGAAAGATTTGTAGATGGTTTGGATCTTATTGAGCTTATTTAAAGTCAGGTTTTTGCCGTGATAGGCTATGAGGTTTGCTTTAATGGCAAGTTTCGCATTTGCCACAACACAGTTATTCTTTGTTTGTTCAGAAGGTTGGGGGAGGCTTGAGAGGCTTGAGCAAAATTTCTCTGCTTTTTTGCACTCAAGCAGATCCTTAAATTCCGTGTAGATAAATTCATCAGATATTTCGCAATCATAGCCAGATGTTGCCACGATACTGCTGATCATATCCTCATTTAAATTCGAAGGGTCAAATTTGTACAGTTCAAGACTTTGTGTTTGACCCTTATATGGGTCTCCACGGTTGCAATAGAAGAGGTGGCGGCCGAAGAAGAGCATTGTCATGCTGTGTGCCGTATCTCCCAATTCCAAAATAATAGGACGCCGTTCCTGAAATCGTTTCAATAGTTCTAGGGGAGATTTTTTGATCGTGGAGATGATGGTATCGCCAATCTCTTTTATCATTGGTTCGGAAAGCAGTTTTTCATTGAACCAGTCGGGATGATGCTCTTTTGCGAATAAAGAAAATCTTTGCAAGATTGTAGCGAGGAGAGGATAAATAGTGTTTGCAGTCGAAAATGGCTCTTTAAGTTCGACTCCAAGAAGATGTTGAGCATGAGTAGGGTTCAAGATAGATTCTACAATCTCGTGACACTGCTCTTTATTCAGGTGTGAAAATAAAAAATGTTCTCGTATGTTTTTGGGCTTAAGCGATAGTTTCGAAACTTTTTTTTGTGGTTCCTGATCTTTGACTGTAGAGCTATTCGTCAAGAGAACTCGTGAGTAGAGAGTCCTCAGTGCGTTTGTATGTTTACGCTCTGAAAGCTTCTTAATAAGGTTTGGAGGTGATGGGATTATGATAGGCCCAAAATTACTTCTAGTATTTTCTATATTTGAAATTGACATGGTACATATAATTAATTAATGTAATTGTATAGATATATTTAATTAAATACAAAGTTTAATACAGATCCGTTAATTTGCATTATTAATAAGTCCGCAATGGGGGCAGCGACTTAAAGGACCTGTTCGAGTGTTGGTAAAGCTTGCTGCGCAAAATTCGCAGCGTATTGCTGAGTGAGTATATTGAAGAATTTTTTTGCGCTCTTTATGCACGCTTCTAACCCAAGCAAGAAGGAGCATGATCACCATCGAGCCAACATAGAGCATGCAGGCAGTATCAGGTAGAATTTCAATCATGGAAGCCCGTCCTTAGTTAACAGGTTCATGAATTCCCCAGAACAGGCAAATTCCATAACTACTGTTCCGTGAAGAACATCGTGCGTGAGCTCTGGGCTAAAACGGAGTTTTTTTACTAATCGATTGGCGAAAAGCTGCAGGCGATTGTCTTTGCACGTCGCCACAGTTTGTGCATAGAGCACAGCGCCATCAAATCCTTGTACCTCTACATCAAAAGAACAGCTATTTTTTATTGGATTTATTTTAGGGCTGACAAAAAGGCCTTCAAAACAGGAGTGAGAAAAGAGGTCTGAGCCGTCGTAAATAAGTGCAAGCGGTTGGATCTCGCCTTGAAGCTTGATTTGAAGTGGAAAAGTATTCGGAGGTGCAAACTCAATTTGATCGGGGAGCTGTTTTTCCAGCAAATGAAGACCCAGCAAATGAAGACTATATGTGCCTGAGAAGTCTTTTTGAGTCATAATAGATTGCATCTCTTGAAAGAGGGAGGGATCCATTAGAGGAAGAGGCACCTGCTCATCCAAGATCTCTTTTACGTATCCAAACTGTTTCGGATTGAGGTAGTTATTTTCACTCTCGTCTCTCTCATTAGAAACTACAATTGATCCATAGGAGGTATCAAAAGTAACAAGGGTTGGAAGATGCGTCTGAGGATTTTCATCAATGGGATAGGTTTTGATTTTGATAAAGGTGATGAAAAAGAGGTGGAAAGCAAGTGACGCTAAGAGTGCAATACCAAGCAGGGAGTAGCCTTCATCGGGAGATTCATCGCGAAACAGAAGATCGAAGAAGCTCTCGTTGTGGTCACTCACTGATAGATCATTCACTTATTGTCTTAGGTGTTTCAGGAGTTTTAAATGCAAGACGTACGTGGGGAGTTACTTTTATTACTTCCGAAAAGATTTTCAAGAAGGCATCGTATTCGACTCGTTTATCGAGGGAGAGCACAACTGTCGGTTTGTTCGGTGTCGTTGGCATTTGCGAGATTACCTTGCTCAACGCTTCTCCAACGCTGCTTAAATCAACGATCTCTTTTTTCGAGCCTACATAGATGACATGGTCTTTGTCCATGATGATTGGGATTTGACAAAGGCGTGCAGGCTCATCTCTTGAAATCTCCGGATGAAGAATCGAAAGAGATTTTAATGGAAGCGTGTCGGAGGAGACCAAAAAGAAGATGAGCATCAAAAAGATGACATCCACTAAAGGGGTCAAATCAATAAGGTTATAGCACGGCTTTAGTTTCGTCTCGAAGTGCATTGCTGCCCCTCAGATATAAGATCTATAACTTCACTGGCTCCTGCTCGCATATCGACCGCGACAGATTCAATGCGGCTGACTAGCAGGTTGTATGCAATAACTGCAGGGATTGCGACAACGAGGCCTGCAGCGGTTGTAACGAGAGCAAATTCCATAGCTTCGCCAATTTGGGTCGCAGAAATTTCAACTAAGCTGCTCATGCGCATTTCACCAAATGCACGTATAAACCCTAAAACCGTACCAAGAAGGCCGATAAGCGGGGTTACGTGGGCAAGCACCGACAAGATGCGGGCATGTTTTTCAAGAAGCGCAATTTCAATAGTTCCTCGCAGCTCCATTGCTTTCATGATATCTTCACGAGAGCGTTCATGATTTGTAAGGCCTGCTCGTATGATATTTGATACAGCTCCTCCCGTCTCTTGGCAGATTTCCAGTGCTGATGCGATATTACCCTCTTGGATAGCGGGACGAAGGCGTATAAGCAGCCGCGTGGTATCTTTGTCAACACGGCGTAAATAGGCGAGACGTTCGATAAAGACTGCAACACCTATGACAGAGCATAGAGCTATGACGACGATGATCATATTCCAATCTGCAACAAGCTGTCCTATTTGTGTCCAGATGCCGGACATATATTACTCTCCATTTTTACCATTCTGAATTTCAGCAAGCTTGCGCTCAGCGAGCGCGGCCCACTGTCCACCCTTCTTTTTTACTGCATTGAGCTGTTTTACGGTTAAATCCAGCCTTCCCATTTCTTTATACACTTCAGCTCGAAGAAGCGCTGCTTGTACTCGAGCAGATAAAGCATATTCGCTATTAATTACTTGAGACAGTTCATGGATTGCCCGATCCAGCTTTCCAAGACGACGATAGCATATACTCCTTTCAATCGCCATTTCTAGAGCATACCGAGGATTTTGATTTTGCTGGGGTTGAAGAAGAATTTCGAGAGCAAGGGGGTGCTGATCCTTGGAAATAAGCTCGCGGCTTAAAAATAGTTTTGCACTTTCTAAAGAACCAATAGTGAAAGCGGGCGGAGTAAGTAGTTTTAATTTCTCCAGTTCCTGGATGCTCTTATCGAAGTCTTGTTGAGCAATAACTGCCAATGTTTTGGCATACTGGCAATCATACTCTGCTCTTTGCAGCACTTCGGGATCGGTCGTTTCTGGATTATCTTTGAGGCCAAGGGCTACATCTTCAAACCAGGAAGCGCAAGAGAGGATGCTCTCTTTCTCAAATGAGCAGTTTTTCATACGAAAGGCTCGTCTTTGTAGAGCATCAAGTTCAATAGATGAGGCTGCAAGTTGGCTTAAATAGATGCTTGGAAGATGCAGCGATAAAGGTAGAGATCCTTGAGTTGCTTCGTAGAGATGGTTTTTGGCGCTGTCGACTAAAGAGAGTGTTTTGTCGAGAGCAGAGTCAACATCATGGGTGTCGCTTCGGACTTTTCCAGCATCGAGATGGGCATTAGCCAGCAAAAGCTCATTTATGCCTAATCGAAACTGCTCTTCAGGAGTCTCTACAAGGGCCGGATCGGGCAAAAGGGGCAGTGAGCTTTTTTGTAGAATTTGCAGCTGGGCAATAACTGGGTAGGGTGATGAGGCTGCTTTAAGTTCAGAAAGCTCAGTCATGAGCTCTAAACCTAAGTGATTATATTCGGACGAGTCCATCAGCATCTGAGCGGTGTGAAACCAGGCGTGATAGAGCCCTTCATATTCGGGCGCAACTGATTTTAGGTTTAAAAGGCTTGTGTAGGCATCATGAAGCCTTCCTGCTTTGAGGGCTAGGTGCAGTTCGAGATGGCGGATAAAGGGATCAGAATTAATAAGTTCAGTTGGAAACGGCACATCGCTTCCATCGAGTATTCGAAGGTATGTGAGAAGTGCTTCAATCTGCTTTTCTAAGTGAATATCTTTGTGTGAATTCAAAGCGAGAATAGGACTAATGGTTTGCAGGAGAGCTTCTAAAGATTCGGGGTCGTAGGAAAGTGTTTGCTGCGGCAAGAGTATCTCTTGATTATGCGGGCATAAGTTAATTGCTGAATAAAAGAGCTGTTGAGCCTTCGTGGGTTGATTAAAAAATAGTTCGATTCCTAGGTGGATATAGGCTTTTGCAAGCGCCCTTTGAATAAAAAGAGAGTTATTATAATGGGTGTTGGCAGTACTTAAATTTGCGATAGCGCTTTGATACAGCCCTTTATTTAAGTCTAAGAGTCCAGACAGAAGAAGCGCTTCAATGCTGTTCATCTGAAGATGCTGGACAGCAAGCTGTATGTTACTAGCGTCCTCTTTGAGGTAGGAAGCCAAGCCAAAGTTAAACCAGTTGGTTGCATTCTCATTTATTTTAAGCGCTTTCAAAAAGCAGCTGGAGCTTAATTGTATATTCCCCTCTTCAAGACCGATGAGCCCCATAAGTTGATAAGGGTCTGCTATTTTTGGTTGATAAAGAGAAATGAGCAGGCGAAGGGTTTCCTTAGCTTCTGGGAAATTGTTGTTTTCAGAGAAGAGTACTGCTTTTTGTAAGAGCAGTTGCTGTGCAAGAGTGCGTTTTGGCTTATCCGCAAAGATAAAATCTTGGAGAGGAAGAGAGTTTAGAAATGCAAGAGCCCTGTCCGACTCTTTAGATTGTTGATAGATGGATGCAAGCAGGCAAGCAAGCCTAAGCTTAATTTCATTTCGTGCGGCAGTTGAGGTGCCTGTCGGGAAGTTTTCTTGTTCTATATATGAGTATAGCGGGAATAAAATCAGTCGCGCTTCATCAAGCTTTCCTTTTCGAAAAAGGTCCTGGCCAGATTGAAGTTGTTTCCACAATAGTTCATCTCTATAGCGTATAAGAGCTGCAAAGCGATCGCGATAGGTTTCAGGGATATCGTTGCTGCTTTGGAAAAGAGATTCTATCATCTCAAGCTGTTGGAAATGTTCCGCTTCCAAAATTTTGAGAACAAGTTCAAAGGATTGAGGTTTGTTTTTCGAGAGCTCTTTAGCTCGATTAAGTATGTCATCGAAGGAATCGCTATTTTTTGAAAGAAGGGCTGAGATGACTTCAAGCTGTTCAGATTCAGTTAGATGTTGGAATGAGAAGCTATTGAAAAGGCGAAAAGAGCTGTCCAGGCTCATCCCCACTTCAATGGATTCGAGTATTTTTTCCTGTTCGCTTTTGCCTTTGAGAAAGAAGCAGAAGAGGTTCGTGTGGATCAAAAGAGCTGCGAATACTGCCTTTAAAATAAATGATGCCTTCACAAGATCCTTAATCGATTATTCTTTTGTAGTTTACCTTATCACTACTTTTTCTGTTTTTTGCAAAAAACCTGAAGCCTTCTCAGCTCAGTTGAACAAGTTTGAGTGGTAATAAGTTGGTCGACGATTGGGGTATTTTGCCTTAAAAAAGGAGCGATCTGGCCCAAATTTTAATCAAAAACAGGAAAAAAATTGCAAAAATGTTGCAGAATATATGCAAACCCATGTAAGTATGGGTTGTTAACACTCTAGACTTTATAAGGAGGAGTTTATGGCCCTTAATCACACTACTCAAGAAATGCGTGATTTGCTTTGTGGTATCGCTGTTGACCTCGAAAAGGCATCAAGCGGCAACAAGGCTGCTGCTCAGCGCGTACGCACTGGCACAATCAAGTTAGAAAAAACAGCAAAGAAGTTCCGTAAGGAATCAATCAATGCTGAAAAGAGCGGACAAGGCCCAAGAAAGCAAGCTAAAAAAGCTCATTCTAAGCCAAAAGCTGCTAAAATGAAAGCGAAGCCAAAAGCGAAGATGGTAAAGCACGCTCATCATAAGCGTCCTACAGCTAGACTTCCAATGAAGAAATTCTAATTTCTTCCGGTAGTTCTACCGGATGGTTCCAATTAAAGATGTGGGGAGATTGAGTAAGCTTTAGGGCTTGCCTCAAATCTCCCCTTTTTGTTTTCTCGTGTTCGCATCGATAACTCAATAGTCAAAAACAGCGTTAGGATAGACCTAAACTGCAAATTAAACGCAAAGTCGCAAAGGTGCGAAGGCGCAAAGGAGAGGCAGTTTTTATTATCTTTCTTTGCGTCTTAGCACCTTAGCGACTTTGCGTTTAATTCTACCATCTACTTATGGGTGATAGGATGCGGGCAGGGGCAGGGTAGAATGAATTCCTTAATTAAGTTATCATCGTTTTCAAAGGTGTGCAATGGCAAAAGAGACGCTGACAATTACAGACTATTCGGATAAAGGCACAGGTCTTGCCACTTTTGTACGGCCAGATGGTAAAACATGCGACGTTGAAGTGCCCTTTACCTTAGTTGGTGAAAAGGTCGAGGCTGAAATTTTCAAAAATTCAAAGAAAAAACCTTGTGCATACCGCGCCAAAGATCTCGTAATTCTTAAAGAATCTTCCAGTCGAATAACTCCTCGCTGCCCCCATTTTGGATTATGTGGAGGCTGTTCTTTGCAGCACATGACATATGAAGAGCAATTGAGGTGGAAAGAGGAGAAAATCTTTACTCTTTTTGCACCCTATCGAGAAACAGTACAGTTTCATCCCATTATGGCTGCCGATTCGCCTTGGGGATATCGTAATAAAATGGAGTTTTCTTTCGGGCAGGATGCTGCAGGAAAAAAGTTTTTAGGGCTTATTATTGGAAACTCAAGAGGACGAGTTTTTGACTTGAATGAGTGCTATCTCATTGATCAGTGGGCAGTAGACTGCTTATTGGCCGTGAGAAGTTGGTGGCACGCCTCTTCCCTTGCAGCATATTCTCCTAGGAATAATGAGGGTGCGCTTCGGAATTTGACTATTCGCACTGGAAAGACATCGAACGATAAGATGGTAATCTTGACTGTTTCAGGGCGTCCTGAATATGCAATCGTAAAAGCCCAAGTCGAATCTTTTGTTGAGGCAGTTAAGGCTCTTCCTGCTGAAACATTGTCTATTGTTTTGCGTATTCACCAGGCAATCAAGGGACAGCCGACCCAGATTTTCGAAATGATACTATCGGGGCCTGATCATGTGAGGGAAACGATTCATGATTTGAAATTTCATATAAGCCCTAATGCCTTTTTTCAGCCAAACACACTTCAGGCCTCTAAGCTTTATGAACGAACGCTTTCTCTTGCGAATTTGAATAGTTCTATGACTCTATGCGATTTGTATTGCGGTGTAGGTGTTTTTGGGATGCTTGCAGCTCAAAAGGTGAAAACCGTCTACGGCATCGAGCTCGATCACGATGCAGCCTACGACGCTCGAGTTAATGCTGAACGGTTAGGTATCTCTAATTTTACCGTTCGCCGAGGCGATGTGGCAACTGTTCTTAAAGAGATGGCGCTTGAGGGCCTCCAATTGAGGCCGGAAGTTGTGCTTGTCGATCCTCCAAGGGCGGGGCTTGGTCCCAAGGCAGTAGAAGAAATTGAGGCATTACGCCCTAGTACCTTGATGTATGTCTCCTGCAATCCAAAAACACAGGCAGAAGATGTGCTTCTTTTGTCTGAAAAGGGATTTAGGGTGACCGATATTCAGCCTGTTGATCAATTTCCGCAGACGCCGCATGTAGAAAATATCCTCCGTTTGGTACGATAGCTACTTTCATATTAGTTTGAGGTTTTATGTATTTCTTTTTAGATGCTCAACCAGCTCAAGCGAGTCAAGGTCAAGTAGGCCAAGGGTTTGAACAGACATTTATCATGCTTGCCATAGCACTCATCTTTTTCTATTTTATCCTCTGGCGCCCAGAGCAAAAAAAGAAGAAACAGGTCGAAGAGCTTCGCGCTGGCATGAAGAAGGGCGATCGAGCAATGGTTGCAGGAATTGTGGGCGAAGTGGTCAAGGTAAACGCAGATACGGTCATCTTGAAGATGGTTGAAGGGGCCAAGATCGAAGTGCTGAAAGCTGCGATCTATGATGTTCAGCCTCGAGCGAATAGCGATAAAGCTGAAGAGAAAACCGCAGAGTAGTCTTAATAACAGGGCTTATTAATTAGGCCCTGTTATCTCTTTTTAATTGATTTTTTATACTAATAATTATTATTATAATTACTAATTTATAATTATGGTATAGTATGAGTTTTACTCCTCTTAAAAGATCACTTATTGAAAAGCCCTATCCTGAAGAAAAGTGGTATAAATTCGAAGAAGAGAGCATTGTCCCTCCGATCTTTAATCCGAAACAAAATAATGATCAAGAATCTTTATCCATCCCGATAGATGGGATACTCTTCTCCATGCCAATAAACGAAATTTGTCAAAATGAAGAGACGATCAAACTCTATTTTTCAAAAGTTGTTCGTCATCGGTTAAGTAAATCTTTAACCGATAGCCAGCTTTTTGAGATCAGGCGGACGGAAAATCGTATTATCCAGCTTGTACAAAAACAATTTGGAGAAAACGGTGAAAAGTGCCTGACCGCTATCAGAGAAGATATTGAAAAATCTTTTAAATGCTATTTAATTATTCTCAACGATAAGTTGACAACTATATCGCATAAAGATCTTTTTGGTGATCTCAAGTTGGTCAAGAGCGTAATTGAGCGGCTGCAGAACTGCCTCAATCCTAAGTTGCTCACCGTAACACAGTACGGCGTGTTGTCCTATAACCTCAATCGAATACAAACAGCTCTTGAAATGAACCGCAAGGAACAATTGTCAAGTCTGCTGAAAGACGAGGTATCAGAGAAGGAAATTTTTAAATCTGAAGAGGTACTTTCAGAATCAATTGAGCTCCTTTTTAATCATCTGAAGCAAAATCCACAAGATCGGGAAAAGGGGTACAAAACCTTGAATACCATTTTGAGCATTGTGAACAGCTGTGAAGATATCGGCTTAAAACATCGAATTCAGAAGCTCTTTTTCAAAGGGTATAATGAACTTAATCAGCCCATGAGCATCTTTTCGTCAAAATAAATAAGGTAATTTATGAGTGATAATCCTCTTAAAAGGAAGGCGTTTGTAGAATTTCCCGATTCTGAAAGCAAACTATATAAGATTGTAGATTGCCCTGATAAATTATGGGGAGTGGTCTTTGAGAATAATTTTACCGATCTTAAATACCCAAAAAGTTTACCCATTCTTCTGGATGGGAAAATATGCTCTGTAGCTCTTCATGAGATTTTCCAAGATTCAGAGTCGCTTGAATTTTATTACTCAAAACTCATTCGTTATCCTTTTTGTACACTTGTACCCCAAAATGAACTTGATGTGATCCAGCGTACAGAAAGTCGTATGATGCAAATCGTGCAAGAGCGGTTTGGCATGGAAGTTGTAAAGAGCATGAAAGAGTTTAAAAATATAATTGATCTTTCCTATAGAAATTATGCTGTTATTTGCAATGGGTTCTGGGCTACGTGGACGCACGAACAGCTTTTTAGTAACTTTAAGCGTGTACAAGCCTCAATCAGAGGGCTTGAAGATTTCATCAAAAGAAATAATCAATCCCACTATCTGACCAATGTGGCAGCAATTAACCTCGAACGCATTAAAAAAGCACTGGAAGATCTGCAAAACGAACCTGATCTTTGCGACATCGAAGATAACCTGTCCTCTCTACAGTTATATCAGCGCGAGTCCTATTTTATAGTGAAAAATGGTGCCTGGTATACATGCTATGAAGGGGAAGTCTTTAAGTCGGAAGAGACGCTTAAAGGCTGTATTACGGAGTTATTCAAGCATTTAGAACGCAAAAGTCAAGACCAAGATAGGACGTCTAAAGCCTTAAATCACATTTTAGAACGTGTTAGAAAGGTTGATGATAGTACCTATCAGACACGAATTTATAATTTTTTTAACAGTTTCATTCCGAATTAACAAACACGTCCATCTTTTCGGTGGACGTGTTTGTAGACATTAATCTTTCATTCCAAGCAAGAATTCGACGTTGCTGTTGGTCTTTTTTAGTCGACCCAAAAGCAAGTTCATAGCATCGATCTGTGAAAGGTCAGCGATCGCTTGGCGCATCATATAGATCTTTTCAAGCTCGCCAGGATGGTAGAGAAGCTCTTCCTTACGTGTTCCGCTCTTGAGAAGGTCGACAGCTGGGAAGATACGTCGGTCGGAGAGAGGCCGGTTGAGCACAAGCTCCATATTGCCCGTACCCTTGAACTCCTCAAAGATAACCTCATCCATTCGTGAGCCTGTCTCAATAAGCGCTGTCGCAATGATCGTCAGCGAGCCGCCCTGCTCAATGCTTCTTGCTGAGCCGAAGAATCGCTTTGGCTTATGGAGCGCGTTGGCATCAATACCGCCGCTCAAGATTTTGCCAGAGTGCGGCTGCACAGCGTTGTATGCACGAGCAAGTCTTGTAAGAGAGTCAAGGAGGATGACGACATCATGGCCATATTCAACAAGGCGGCGAGCCTTCTCGATGGTCATCTCTGCAACTTGAACGTGGCGCTCTGGGGGTTCATCAAAGGTTGACGATATGACTTCACCCTTGACGAGGCGTTCCATATCGGTCACCTCTTCAGGACGCTCATCGATCAAGAGAACCATCAAGATGATATCTGGATTATTTGCAGCAATGGAGCTGGCAATATTTTGCAGGATAACCGTTTTACCCGTTCTTGGAGGCGCAACGATGAGAGCTCTCTGGCCCTTTCCAATGGGTGCTACCAAGTCGATGACTCGAGCGGTAAAGTTCTCCTTAGTCGTCTCCATCACAATTCGTTTGCTTGGATAGAGCGGAGTTAAGTTCTCGAAGTGAATACGCTCTTTTGCTTTATCAGGAGCTGTATTGTTGATTCCGTCAACCTTAATCAGAGCAAAGTATTTTTCCTTGTCTCTTGGCGAGCGGATAGAGCCGGAAATGGTATCGCCCTTTTTCAAGTCAAAACGGCGGATCTGGGCAGGCGAGACATAGATATCTTCAGCCGAGGGCAGGTAGTTGTAGTTTTGCGAGCGGAGAAATCCGTAGCCGTCGGGAAGAATTTCAAGAACGCCTTCGCCATACAGCTCTTCATTGGGGCGCTCAGAGATTACTTTAACGATCTCAAATACCATTTGAGCGCGCGTTAAAGATCCTAGATGCCTCAAGCCAATTTGCTTAGCATAGGCGTTGAGCTGGTCAATGCTCATGCGCTGCAAGTCGGCAATGTAGGTGATGTTATGAGGTGCACCGGATTGGGGTGCATCTGGATTGGCTTCAGCAGGCGTTGCTTCCGATACGCTGTTTTGAGTAGCTGCATCAGACATTGTTTCTTGTTCTTGATAGGGCATATTTTCTTCCTGATCCATAAATGAGCTAACTAATTGGTTGTAAACCTAAACTTTAGGTTGTAAGGGTTTCATATAAATTTTTTACCTGGCTTTTCAGCTCATCGAGCGTACCAAAATTGGTAAGCAGGTAATCACATAGTACTGCTTTATCTTCATCGGGCATAAAGCGCTTTTGCCTAATCTTTGATTCATCAGTTATTGGTTGACTTCCTTGAACGAGAATTGTTGTATCAAACCAGTCGGCAAAGGGCGTTTTACTTTCAAAAAGTAGAGGGACTTCGGCAACGAAAAGGGAATACTCTTCAACTACTGCTTGCTGCCACGCCCTTTTCATTATATCGAATACGTAGGGGTGCACTACTGATTCGAGAAGTTTTAGCTTTTTTTCTGATGAAAACACAAGTTGTGCCAATTTCTCACTATTAATTTTTCCATCCGAGAGGATGTCTTGCCCAAAGAGCTGCACTACTTCAGCGATTAATTGAGGGTCGCTTTCATAAGCTTGCCGTACACACTGATCAGCATTGAAGGTGAAGGCTCCGCAATCGGCAAAGAACCTTAAGGTGGTGGATTTACCTGATGAGATCGAACCGGTAAGACCTACTTTGGTTGCAAAGTTCGATTTATCCACATTCGATCTATCCACAACTTTAACATTCTCCCCAATTTTTTCCAAATTCGATGTCAACATCGAGGGGAACTTTTAAGTTCATAACCGATGACATGAGTTTGGGTATATGCTCTTTAAAGAGCTCTCTCTCTTTTTCAGGAATTTCAAAAAGCAGCTCATCGTGGATCTGCAAGATCATAAGCCCTTCGACCTTTGCATCTTTCATCCAGCGATCGATGGCAATCATAGCAAGCTTAATAATATCGGCAGATGTTCCCTGGAAGGGTGTGTTGACCGCCAAACGCTCAGATGCTGTGCGTATCATGCTGTTTGAGCTTGAAATATCGGGAAGGAGACGTTCTCTGCCTGTAAGGGTTGTTGCCCGTCCTGTTTTATGCGCTCTTGCTTTCAACTCTTCAATAAATCCTTTAACCCTTGGATAACGGGCAAAATAGTGATCGATAAAGAAGGCAGCTTCACTTATCGGTATTTGGAGTTGCTGTGAGAGGCCGTACGCCTGCTGTCCATAGATAACTCCGAAATTAACCGCTTTGGCTTTCCGCCGCATATCGTTCGTCACTTGATCGAGAGAGACTCCGAAGAGTTCGGAAGCTGTAGCTTTATGAACATCTTGGCCTGTCTGAAAGGCTTTCAAGAGATTGGGATCTTCGCACATATGGGCTAAGATCCGAAGTTCGATCTGAGAGTAGTCAGCAGAAAGAAGGATCCAGTTTGGTTTTTGGGCCTGGAAGCTTTCACGGATTTTTTTGCCAAGTTCTGTGCGGACGGGGATATTTTGGAGATTAGGATCGGAGCAGGAGATTCTTCCAGTCGTAGTTCCCGCCTGATGAAAATGGGCGTGCACTCTTCCAGTTTCTGGGTTGACCATCGTTGGAAGAACTTCCAGGTAGGTTGACCGAAGCTTTTCAAGTGAGCGGAAAGTCAATAGCTTTTCTGCGATTGGGTGGATGCCCACAAGTGTTTCAAGGACATCTTGGCCGGTAGAATGGGAGGTTTGTGTTTTTCTTCCCTTTGGCAGCTTCAGCTCATCAAAGAGCACAACGGCCAGCTGTTTTGGGGAGGTGATGGTAAATGGATGTCCTGCCAATTGAAAGATTTGGTCTTCAAGAACAGAGAGCTCTTTTTGAACATAGTGTAAGAGCTCATTGATCATGGTGGTATTGATATAGACCCCCACCTCTTCCATTTTTTGGAGGATGGGAAGAAGCGGCATCTCAATATCATTAAAGAGGGGGTCGAGATGGCGCTTTGAAAGCTCGGCCCCTAGTTCTTCATAGAGTCTGTAGGTGTACTCGACATCATCTCCGCAGTAGCGGGCCACATCCTGAATTGGCGCCTTATCCATGGTGGTTTGGTTTTTACCTGTGCCGATCAAGCTTTCAATAGTCGTCATCTCTTTATGGAAGTACTTTTTAGCAAGAACATCAAGGCCATGGCGTCGTTCATGGGCATTGAGAAGGTATGAGGCTAAAAGCGTGTCAAAATAGGGCGTAAGCTGTTTGATCCCGAAGTGGTTGAGGATGTGCAGGTCATATTTTAAGTTGTGCCCGATGAGAGGACGATTGGCTAGAAGTTCTTGGAGGTAGCTGTGCAGGTATTCAGATGTTGGAATGTAGTATACTTGCCTAGAGTTTAGGCATAGTCCAACGCCTACAAGCTTTGCTTCCCACTCATTTAAACTTGTTGTCTCGCAGTCGACGCAGAGAGGGTTTTTCCCTCGCAGCTTTGGCAGGGCATTTTTTAATTCTTCTTCTGTTGAGAGGATGTGAAGCTCAGATTGTGTGGGAGCTTCCATTTTCTCCCCCTCCATCATCGAGAAAAATTCTTTTTCCTTATAAAACTCATTTAAAGCAGGCTGTGAAGGCTCTTTCCAGGCATACCAGGAAAGATCATTAGGGATTGGAACGGTATCGATTAAGGTGACCAGTTTTTTTGAAAGGAGTGCTAGGCTCTTCTCTTTTCGAATAGTCTCTCCCCGCTTTCCGCTGATTGAATCTGCGTTATTGAGTATGCCGTCTAAAGATCCATAGGTTTGAAGCAGCTGCAAGGCGCCTTTGGGCCCAAGTCCTGAAACGCCAGGGATATTATCCGAGCTATCACCTGTGAGTGCGAGAAAATCACCTAAGAGAGAAGGAGGGATGCCCCATTTCTCTAGAGCCTTTTTTTCATCGATGACTTCAAAATCATGCATGGGGTCGATGATGTGGACTTTGGGGGAGACAAGCTGCATCAAGTCTTTATCGGCAGAGCAGATGGAGATCTCTTCTTTATCTTGTCCCCATTTGGCAAGGGTTGCAATAGTGTCGTCAGCCTCTACTCCAGATATATTTAAAAGGGGCAGGCCAAAGAGCGTGCAAAAGCGTTTTGCCTCTTCGATCTGCTTAATGAGCTCTGGAGGAGTCGGTTTTCTATGCGCCTTATATTCAGGGTAGATATCCAGGCGTGCCCGCTTGTTGTCAGGGCCGTCAAAGACCGCGACTGCGTGTGTGGTAGGACAGAGTTCTCTCAGCTTTACTAAAGATCGTATAAAGCCGAAGAGCGCACCCGTAGCCTCTCCCGATTTGGTTGAGAGGCCTCGGATTGCAAAAAATGTACGATAGATGAGCCCTGAGGCATCAATGATTGAAAGCACTTGGTCGCCGTTACTTCTGTAATCCTGAAGGATGGTACAGATAAAGCGCTTTGCCAACAAGAGCCGGATCAATATCGCCTGGAAGGCGAAGCTGATGTTTGATAGTTCCTTTGAGAGCAGATGTTTCTGAACCAAAAAGGTCTTCAAGGAACGAGCCGGTTGAAAGCTGCACAACTTGATAGCTGTCTCTAACACCGAGGGATGTCGCCATCATTTCGAGAACGGAAAAGTAGGAATCATTGATTTCGTCAATATAGCCCTTGGCTAATGCTTGATCAGCTGGGAATATTGAAGCGCCAATTTCTGTTAGAATGGGTTTGGTAAGGCTTGTTCTGGCAGAGGAAACTGTGGTTATAAATTGATCATATAAGCTGTTGATTATGTTTTGAATTTGAACTTCTTCGTCTGGCTTCCAGGGTCTGAAAGGGTTCAATTCATCTTTATTGGTACCTGCAAAGAGAGTGACAGACTCGATTCCGAGGCGGTCCATAAGCGTTGTAACGTTAAAAGCTGTTGGCATGATAACTCCAACACTTCCAACAAGTGATGACTTTGTAGCATAAATTTTATCTGCTGCACAGGCTATATACATTCCGCCAGAGGCGCAAAGACCATCTACATAGGCAACTACGGGGATATTTAATTTAGCTTTATATTCTTTGAGAAGTTCACAGATGCCTGCTGCGTCATCTGCTGTGCCGCCAGGGCTGTCGATGTTGAGAAGAAGCGCTTTTACTTGACCAGGTTTTAAATCGCCATCGATGGAATCAACGAGGAGTTTTCGAATCTCATCGCGCTTAAGCTGACTGCCGAGTCCAATAATTCCATGAATGTCGATTTGCAGAATTGTTGGGGCAGAAGTTGAAAAACTTTTCATTTTCCAGTCGTGGTTTGGCAGAACTTGAGAAGTTGTCCATTTCGACGCTGTGCTGGAAGAGCCAAATATAAGTCCAAACCCAGTAAAAACAATCAAGAGTCCAATTGCAAAACCAATTACACGGAAGAGTGTTTTGAGGGTGGCGCGTGTAATATCTTTTCGAAGTGATTCATCTGATGACATAGAAAACCTAAAGCAATTTTAAAGCCACGCTACGCCATCCTCTAGTTTTTCCGCTAGAGGAGATTTTTCAAATGAAGTATAGTATTATACAATCAAGAGTCTCTTTCAAAAGACTCATAAATACTACGGATTGAAATATGTATCTTTGGAACCCTTTGAATGTCGTTGACGGTGAAGCCAGATGGTTTTTACATGTGATTGCGTGGATCTTTGGGGGTTGGCTTCTTCTTAACTGCGCCCATTTTCTTGCCCGTAAGTTTCTGCATAAAAAGCATCCTGAAGGCTTCTTCTGGTTTGAGATGGTGTTTCAATCCTGTTTTAAGCCCTTCGTGGTTTTTATCTGGTTTTTTGTATTTCTTGAGGGAATCGATGTTGTTTGCGACCGCTATCTCTCTGATGT
The DNA here is from genome assembly GCA_013285825.1 of Bacteroidota bacterium. Classification (GTDB taxonomy): domain Bacteria; phylum Chlamydiota; class Chlamydiia; order Chlamydiales; family FEN-1388; genus JABDGV01. The sequence continues at coordinate 93,669 of JABDGV010000003.1, read as the reverse complement.
GTTCAAAAAAGAGGTCCACTTGATAATTAAACTTGTAGGACTTCTCGTCATTGGCTGGATACTTCTTCGGTTGAAGAGCCGAATTACAAGGCATATGCTTGCTAAAGTCCGCCATGACGAGGGCCGCGGCGAGCAAGATACGATCACGGTCATCTCGAAGCTGATTTCGGCAATTATCTTCGTTTCATTATGCTTAACAGCTCTCGATATAATGGGCGTCAGCCTCACGACACTTTTGGCATTCGGAGGAGTATCCGGTCTTGCAATCGCTATTGCGGCTCAAGAAGTTATTGCCAATTTTTTTGGCTCCTTGATGATTCACATTACTCGCGCTTTTCGTATCGGTGATTATATCGTTCTGACCGAGCAAAAAATCGAAGGGTATGTCCGCCATATTGGCTGGTATCAGACCACGGTTGCGGCCGATTCGACACGTCTTTTAGCTATTCCCAACTCCATCTTTACCAAAGCGATTGTTGCTAACCGAACGAGAATTTCTCACCGCCTTCTCGATGAAACAGTTTCTGTTAGCCTTGATGACCTTCCCAAAGTTCCGGTAATTATTAAACAGATCAAATTGCATTTGAAAAATCATTCGGCGCTTGATAAATCTGAGAAGATGAATGTCTGGATCCGCAGTGTGAGTCCAACGGGTATCGATATCGGTCTTTTTGCTTTAAGCCACTATTTGGATGAAGAGCAATTCTTAGAGCTTCGCGATACGATCTTAATTTCTATGGTTAAGGAAGTTCTTGATGCTGGCGCCAAGCTCGTCAATCCTTCGTTGGTAGCGCTTCACTCTCATCAAGGATCGGAATATTAAAGCTCGAGATTTTTCTTAAAAAAACAAATTAAAACAGGATCCGTTTCGCGGGCAGGATCGCCTTCGGCGGCAGGATCAGGAAAAGAGAGTTGCTCTCTCATCGACTCACCCTTCGCAGAATTTGACCGTCTCTTTTGAGATCTTGCCTCAGCCCGACTCAAAATTGATCAGCGATCTTCGGCGTTTGGTGAGTGATGAAGATGCGCAGGATCTCTTCGGATTCCAGTGCCAAAAAGATGGTCAAAGTCCAGTTATGACGCTCGCGGCTCCAAATTGATGCTGATCGATTCGATGGAGTACCCGCTCTTTTTACCATGATCGAAGCTGACAGATATGCTATTTTGGCCAGGCAGCAGTGCATCAGTGATGTCAAAATAAGCGTTTGACCAGTAGGCGGGAGGCCAGGGGAACCAATAGGCTGAAAAGGCAGAAACGATCACTTTGTCATTGACCTCGATCGTGATGGAAGGATAATCTGGCACACCCCTCGTCGGTCCAAACATATGCGTGAGACCTAAAGTTGCCTTCTGAAGAGGGCCTTCCTTGTTTTCAAACATAACCGTAATTCTACTATCGTCTTCCGTCATACATCTTCTGCGACCATACGGATAGAAAGTATTGTCGCCACCATCAAGGAAGCCACCTTCGTCGGTATAACTGACCCCAGGAGCAGAGGATACCCACACATCATTCGGTGAACTTGCAGCATCGCTTGTGGTTGTAATCTCTGGGTAATTCAAATGAACGACAAATAGAGCTGAAAATGCCTCTGCAAACAAACCGCATGCTGCCATTAAAGCAAATAAGAATATTTTCATAATTCTGTTTAAAATGTTTTAATATTAATAATAGCTATTTTGATAATTAATTGTATAATTTATTCAGCTCTTCAATTTCAGCATCCAGGTAGATACGTGCATCGGGATTTGGGTGCATAATACTTGAAAGCAGATGCGTAAGATCTCTTTATAAGAAAAAATACTTGTAAAAGGGCTATCGGATAGAAACAAGCGGCATGTTGGCAATAGAATGCGAACCATGATGTGTATATATTCAAATATGCTATGCTACCATTAGTTTTTTGAGCATTCGAGATGGAGTCTCTTCTAGCGTGGCTTTCGGCAAATGCCGACCACGCATACATTTGGATATTTTTCCTACTCGTCTTAACGGGCTTGAGTATACCTATCAGTGAAGATTTGATGCTTATTGCAGCGGGAGTTTTAGCTGGAACCGTGATGCCTGAATACACAATTCATCTCTTTTTAGCAGTTTTTTTAGGCACCTATTTTTCTGACAATATTGCCTATGGTTTAGGCAGGTTTTGCGGCAGCAAGCTTTGCAACTTTGGGTGGTTTAAACGAGTATTTGCGCCTGAGAATATGCAGTTTTTGAACCAATTTTTACATCGTTATGGCGCCTGGACGCTCTTTTTTGGCCGTTTTATTCCCTTCGGCGTTCGAAATGGGATATTTATGACGGCTGGATTTGGAAAAATGCGCTTTGTAACCTTTATGCTGTGCGATGCTGTCGCTTGCCTTCTCTTTACTGGACTGATCTTCTTTGCGGCCTATTCTATTGGGCATAACTATGAATTCCTCATAGACTCCCTGCATGTCGCAGGCTTAATTTTGCTCGGAGCAGTTGTGATCATCTCCGGCACGCTCCTCACCCTCTTCTTTAGAAAGAAATATGCTGTACGAACTGCTTCGTAATACCCCTAATATTCTATCCGGTATCCGCTGTCTCATGGCTGTATGCTTATTGATTAATCCCGATCTTCTTTCAGTGAGATATGTCGTTATCGGTGCCATGACCGATTTATTTGATGGCTATTTAGCTCGCCGCTGCAGTTTTTCAACCCGCCTCGGCACATGGCTTGATCCGTTAGGAGATAAGCTCTTTGCCATAGCTGTGGTAGTAGCGCTCTTGATCCGCTCGCAAATCTCTTCTTTGCAAATTGCAGCTCTCTTTTCACGAGATATCGCCCTCATTTTATTTTCTCTGGAACTTCTCGCTATTGGCAAATATGGAAAATGGAAGGTGCAGTCATTTCTCTTCGGAAAATGGGCCACAACTCTTCAATTTTTGATTTTTGTGCTGATAATCAGCGGGAAACAGGATACGACAATACTTTTCTGGCTGATGGGTGCGCTTGGCCCCCTTTGCCTTATCGAGCTCAATGTTCTTTTGGGCCGGAAAGCAAAACAGTAAGAGATTGTTTCTTATTTTTTTCACCACAGAGATCACAGAGTACACAGAGTTTTAAAGCACATTGCTCTCTTCTGTGTACTTTGTGATTAAATTTTTAATATGAGTTTAGAAGCCTTGAGAGTACCAATGGGGCTTTGTCATTCTCGAGTTCATCTCAGTTCTCTTTTTTGCAAGGAGCTGTTGAGTTTTTTTAATTTCAGAATCAGCATTAAGATACTTTAAATTTTCACCGAATGTAGAGAGCTTTACCTCCCCAACTTCTGTTCCAGTGATGGCTGAAGCAACCGAACCGAGTACCACTATGGGGCTTAACATTGTAATGACAGGAAGTGTCACAGGAAGTAAGAGGGTTGAAAGGGGATTGTTAGGGTTTAAAGGAAGAGAGTTAGTCACAACAGATTTCACTCCTTTCCAAGCCTTTGTGACTTTTGGGTCAGCTTTGATAATCAGCCCAGACTCGTCCGTGTGTTTCCACATGCTATCATAGTCTGTGCAGGCATCAAATTTTTCGATTATTTTTTTTGCTGTTGCCTTAATCGTATTAATAAGTCGAGCACGTGTCAAGTTTGTTGAAGATTGGTTTTCTTTGGTTACTAAATTGCCATTGGAATCAGCGGTTAATTTAGTTTTAATTGTTTCTTTTATCTTTTTGGTAATTTGAGTTTCGGTATAGTTCATTTTGTCATATTCTGAACGAATTCCATCAACGATGGAATCAAGAAGGGTAACATTCTTTTCCATTTGCTCATTAGTGAGTACGACTGAATTATTAGTAATTTTAGTCATGCAAATTTTCCTTTAGTTAGTTAATTAAACAAATTAATTATATCAGCAAAATTAGTATTATGTCAATTCTAATTAGGATAAGAGATTTTAAAAATTTCACTCTCGCTGTCTTCTCAGAGTGAATTTTTTTAATGTTTAAGCAGGCGTGAGTTCCGGTTCACCATCAGGATGCTTTTGGTCGCCAGTAAGGCACTTGGTAAACTCTGTGCCGAGCGAGCGAACAGCTGCAATCCAGACAAACATAACGCCAACTAAGATGATTCCAACGTAAGGCGCGCTTGCTGAAAGTGTTCCAAAGAAAATGAGAAGACCTTGGTGGATAACCGATCCGCCCGATTTACCCAATCTCGAGCCAATACCGTCGATAGCCGCTTTGCCCTTGAGCTTATGCTCAGGAGTAAGAGGAACGAAGGCCATCTCTTTAGTCGCATCAAATACCGAGTACTTGGCCGCTTTGCTGAAGCAGTTTTGCGTTGAGCCTAAAAAGACTGCAAGAGCAAGAGGGGTAATCCCAAAAAACATGGTCAAGATAGGTCCAAGCGATCCATCGAAGAAAAGACATGAGAAGAAGCCGGCGGTGGTAATGAGGAGTACGACCGGTGTAATAAGGGCTGTAAAGGTCCATCCAAACCTTCGAATCATGCCTGCCATAACAAGGGATGCTGAGGTTGAAATGATACCCATGATGCTTGTTAAGTTGTTGATATAGACATTGTAGTCATGAGAAGAGGTGCAGTATTGGCGAAGCTGGTCCTTCCAGATAACCTCGACCAAGTTAATAACCAAGTTGTAGGAGATGACAAGCGTTGCGATCCAGATCAGGTAATTGGAGTTGGCGAGGTAGACTAAGCTTTGACGGAAGCTCAGTTTCTTTTCCTTTTTCTTCACCTTTTCTTGAGCATCTTTAGGAAGATATTTGGGGTTGCTTAAGACATGTTTATTCATCCAGCGGAAGGCAAGAAGGACTCCGATACCGGATGCCACGATAAGGGCCATGATTTTCATGAGGGATTGTTCCCACGCATCGTGTCCAAACGAAAGCGTTGGGTCAAAAACCTCGGAGGAAAGGGCAATGGCAGTTTGACCTGCAACGATTGCAGCTATGTTTGAGAAGATACTCATCACGCTGTAAAAGCGGGGAGCTTCTTGAATTCTTGTGATTTCGTTTGCAAAGCTCCAGAAAAGCACATTCAAAATCATCGTGCTCCAAAGCTCGCAGACGACATAAAAGCAGGTGAGCGTCCAGTGGCGGAACATGGCGATTAGGCCCATGAAGCCTTTAGGCAGTACAGTTTCTAAAAAGTCAGCCATGGCGTGCGGGTGGAGCTGTTCACGCATGGGAAAGATAATAAATCCAAAGACAAAGAAGAAAATTAAAAAGCTTACCAAGATGATTTGAAACACTGCAGAGCGGGAAAGTTTATTGGAGAGGTAGGTAAAGAGCATTGTTGAAAGGACAGCTGCAGGTAAAATTACCCAGACCTTAATAAAGGGGAGTACTTCGGCGCCGGAATTTTTGGCAGTAATCACGAGGGCGTCTTTCAAATTGCGTAAAATGCTGTAGTTAAAGCAGATCAGCGTCAGCATGACCAGCATTGGTACCAGCTTTTTAACCTCAAAACTATGGATTGGCCAGATATTGGATCGTATCCTGCCAAATTCACGTGTGGTAGACATCTAAACCCCTTTAGATATAAATAGTATAACACAAAAACAAATGAATTTCAAGAAAACAAACTTCATTTTTAAATAGTCGCAGTAACAGGTTGCGGTTGTGGTTGTGTTTGAGTCGGCGGCACTTCCTCTGCTTTTTCAGTGAAAAGTACCCCTAAGTTTCGAACAGCTGCCATCCAGATAAAGATCATGCCAAATAAGATCGCTGCGACGTAGGGAGCCGACGCTGTCAAGCTTCCAAAGAAAATGAGAAGTGTCTGGTGAACAACGGAGCCGCCCGATTTACCTAAGCGGTTAAAGACTCCATCAATCGCAGATTTGCCAACCAGTTTTTCCTGTTGGGGAAGTGGGATGAAGGCCATCTCTTTTGTCGCATCGAAGACAGTGTACTTAGCGGCTCTCGAACAGCAGTTTTGGAGTGTTCCAAAGAGAACAACCATTGCAAGAGGTGAGATAGCAGGGAAAAGAAGGGCAAGAGAGGGAGCCTCCTTCATGAAGAAGAATCCGAAAAAGCCGAGTGAGGTGATGAATAGAATTACGGGTGTAATGGCTGCAGTAAAGGTCCAGCCGAGCAATCGAATGGCGTTGCCAGAAACTAAAAGAGCAGAAAGGGTGGCAGCGATGCCAATCCAGGTCGTTACCTGGTTCATGTAAATATTATAGCTTCTCGGATCTGGATAGAGTTCTCGAACCTCATGCTTCCAGAGGACTTCAACTAAGTTAATGACGACGTTATAGGTGACAACGATAACAGCGATATAGAGTAAGTACTTCGAGGAGAAGACCTGTTTAAAGCTGTCGCGCATCGACTGCCTGGGTCTTGCAGCTGTTGGATCATAATCGCCTTGCAGTTCTGGGTGGGTGTCAATGGTTCGGTTGAGTTTATAAAAGATTCCAAGAGCTAGAAGCCCCGCTCCCACAACGATAGCGATAAGTGTTTGCAGCGAGTAGTCCCAAGCGTTTGGGCCTTGGAAGAATTCAGCGACAAAGATTGATGATTGGCCTGCAACAATACCAGAGAGGTTGGTTCCGATGCCGAAAAGGCCGTAGAAGCGTTTAGCTTCTTGAAGTTTTGTTACCTGGTTTGCAAAACCCCAGAAGAGGAGGAAGAGGACGATATTGGACCACACTTCCGACATAACATAAAAGAGAGAGAAGGACCAGTAGCGGATCATAGCTACGAAGCCTTTCATGCCAATGGGAAGCAGTTTTGTCAATCTGTCGCAGAACTCGTGCGGGTGGAGTTCATCTCTATAAGGATATACGAAATAAGCAAAGGTAAAAAAGAAAAGCAGGAAGATCGAGAGCATGACGTAGACGACAGCTTCTCGTCCAAGGCGGTTTGAAAGGCGGATAAACAAGTAGGTGAGCAGAACAGACATGGGAAACATCGCCCACACCTTAATGAAGGGGATAACTTCTGCGCCTGAGTCTTTTGCAGTAACAACAAGAGTGTCCTTCATGCATCTGAGGACATTATAGTCAAAGGAGAGGAGGAAGAAAATGAGAAGCATGGGAATGAGTTTTTTAAGCTCATGGCGATGCACGGGCCATAATATCGCCTGCCATTTATTGAAGGGCTGGCTACTCGGATTTTGAGAATCCTGGTTTGTCATGCATTAAATTACATACTTGACAAAAAGTATAACATATTATCTGTGTTAATTGCAATTCAAGTAAAAGATTTAAGTGCTTCTAATCCGGGCAGGGTTCCAAATTCGATGAGTTCAAGGCTTGCCCCGCCGCCTGTAGATACATGGCTGATTTTGTCTTGAAGTTTGAGCTGCTCAAGTGCTGCGACCGAATCTCCTCCTCCAACGATAGTGATTGTCTCTTTCATTTCACTTAAGGCTTTTGCGATCGAGTTTGTTCCTGTCGAGAATTGTGGAATTTCAAAGATCCCGACCGGGCCATTCCAAAGAAGAGTTTTAGCATTTAAAAATAGTGATTTCCAGAGATCTATAGTCTCAGGTCCTATATCGACACCTTGAAAGTCGTCTGGAATACCATGGTTAACATCGATAATCTGTACAATCCGCGGTTCAGAGAGAGAGTTTGTTATGACCAAATCTATAGGTAGATAAATTTTCTTTTTCGACGTAAGAATTGTTTTTGCTTCCTCGATGAATTTTTCTTCAAAGAGAGATTTCCCAATAGCAATGCCTTGAGCTTTGAAAAAGGTAAAGGCCATAGCGCCGCCGATGAAGAGGGAATCTGTCTTCTCAATGAGAGCTTTGATGACGCCGAGCTTCGTTGAAACTTTTGCTCCGCCAACGATAGCCATAAACGGGCGCTTTGGGTCGTCGAGCGCATTTTTAAGGAATTTGACTTCCCGGTCGAGTAAAAAGCCGACCGCCCGTTTGTTTGGAAAATATTGAGCAATAGTACAGGTCGATGCATGCGCTCTATGGGCTGTGCCAAAGGCATCGTTGACGTAGCAGTCGCCAAGACGGCTGAGTTTTTTGGCAAATTCAGGATCTTTCTCAGGCTCTTCTTCAGCGGGATAAAAACGGACATTTTCGAGCAGAATGAGCGAGCCTTTGGGAGCATTTGCCACACTTTTTTCATCGAGGCAATCGGATATAAAGAGAACTTTTTTCCCAATAAGCGCTTCCAGCCGCTCAGCACAAGGTTTAAGAGAGAATTTTTCCTCTTTGCCTTTTGGCCTTCCCAAATGGCTCATAAGAATAACGGTCGAACCTTGATCGAGCAGGTATTGAATCGTGGGAAGGGCTGCCTTGATGCGGGTATCGTCGGTAATTTTGCCTGTTTTGTCTTGAGGTACGTTAAAATCGACGCGTACGAGCACCCGTTTTCCTTTCACATCGAGATCTTTAAGCGAGGTAAGCATGTGGTCCCTCAATTCATGAATTTTTGAAAAAGCTCGAGATAGTGAAGGATCAAATTTTTATTACCACAGAGATCGCAGAGCACACAGAGAAGAATTGTATTAAATCTCTGTGTGCTCTCCGATCTCTGTGGTAGAAAATATAAAAGTTCAATATAGCACTACATCGTATGCATCATCTTATTCTACATTAGACCTTTACTTTCTTTTTGAAGCAAAAAAAATCTAAACAGTGCATATGGATAGATACGATATTTTTAGTTACATGCTATGTCCGCGACGGTAATTCCTAGAAGAGAAGTGAGAGAGGGTTTAGAGCGCTCAGCAAACTTTGCTAAAGCCTTTTCCGACCTAATTGATATAGTCATTGAACCTGTCGCCTACATTCTTGCGACTCAAGAAGAGCCCGCAGCTCCTCAGCAAAAAGCGATACTGCCCGAATCCTTGCGTATTGAGCACAGAGCAAAAGAGCTGAAAAACATTATCTCTTTTGAGCCTGAGCGGACCCGCCTTATCCACACACTTGACCACCTCTTTGAGTATGGACCCTCTATGCTCACTTCGAGCTCTTGGGAATTGATACAAAAAGAGTTAAAATGCTCTCTTGATGCGATGAAGGAAAAGGGTCCCGAGTTTGAATCGCTTGTTTTTAGCCAGGAATTTTTTCTTCTCGTCTACAGCCTTGCAAAAATGCTTTTTGAAAAGGGGATCTTTGACAAAGCTTCCAATATACTCTTTTTTCTTGTAACTCTTTGCCCAGCCTGCCCCCAATTTTGGGTAGCGTATGGACTTCTCACGCAGAAAACGCGCCATTTTAATACGGCGCTGATGGCCTACATGAATGCCTCGGACTTAGAGCCGGATTCCATTGAGACAAAGCTGCATCTTGCCGATTGCTATGCCGATATGTTCATTAAAGAAGAGTCTGTAGCAATTTTAGAATTGGTTGCTAAGAGCGCTCCTCTCTCAGAGAGCGTTGTATCCATGCTCGCCTCTATTCGACTCAAAATTTCCCATAATTGGAAAACAGCGGAGTAATAAACGATGGATCCTCTTTCTGGAATAACTCCCTCTTCTTTCCAAAAACCAGTTGATGGTGGTGCATCCACTACCTCTTTGCCCGATGTAAAAGATATTAAGATTCCTGAAGGGGTTCAAAAAGGGGGGATAACAGGAAAAATAGATAATCCACATTTAGACACTCCTGCCATGAAAGAATTTTGCAACGAGACGGCTGCTGCTGGGTTTATGGGAGCGGCTTCTGCATGGATGGAAAAAGGGGATGAAGCGGCTAAGACACAATTTACTGCCTATAAGGCTGCTATTACATCAATAGAAACACTCTATGGTCAAATTACAAAGACTGAAAAGGGTTTGTAACCTGCGTAAAGAGGCCTCCCTTCTTTCTTCGATTAAACTCGAGCTTCAAGCTGAAGAGTAAATCTTGGTCAAATTTTTGCCTCATCGCCCACTGAATATAATCGAGCGGAAGATCTTTGAAGAGTCTGCCTCTATATTTACCCAGCGGCATCGTTTTCATTAAAATCGGCTTTGAAAGTACTTCTAGAACTTGGTTGAGTGTTTTATATTTCTGCGTAAGATGTTGAAAGACCTTGACGTTTACCAAAACATCGCTCATAGCTCTATGTGCGCCCTCTTCAGCAATGTTGAAATGCGATCTGAGCATTTCAAGCGAGTTTGAGGGGCTCTCTCCATACAGCCTTCCTAAACGGACAGTGTCGACACGTGTGTTATTTTGAATATTGCAAGGGATGTTGGACCGTTTTGCCTCTTGAGTGAGAAGTTCAAGATCAAAATCGATTCCATGGCCGATAATGGGATGGTTTCCAAGGAGTTTAAAGACTGTTGGTAAAACGGTTTCAATCGTTGGGCTCTCTGCAACCATTTCGCTTGAGATCTTATGGATAGCGTAGGATGTTTCTGGAATATCGCGCTGTGGATTGATGAGCGTTTGAAACTCTTCGAGAACAGAATTGCCTCGAAAGAGGATGACGGCAACCTCTAAGACGCGATCGGATTGCGTGTCGAGTCCTGTCGATTCGCAGTCAACGCATGCTAAAATCGTTTCATCAAGAGGCGTTGTGTAATTCATGCAGAATCTCTTTTCGTAGGGCGTCTGTTTGAGCCGGAGTTTTGAAACCATGGGAGATGAGCGTTGTATTTGCTATCAGCTCATTTTCTTGGAACTGTTTTACTCTGACCCGAAGTTGATTTCCTGAGAGTTTATCACATTTGGTAAGAACTATGAGAATAGGTATTTTCCGTATCCTTGCAATTTCAAGAAGAGTTGCCTCTTCCTCTTCAACCTCGCGCCGAATATCGACAAGGAGCAAAAAGAGGCTGATTTTGGGATGGTTTCGAACGTAGGAGTCGACCAGGAGTGTCCAGTTTTTCTTTTTTTCTTTCGAAACTTTGGCATAGCCGAAGCCGGGCAGATCGGCAAACAAAATCTTGTTGTCGACGAGGAAATAGTTGATGCTTTCCGTTTTTCCAGGCCTTTGGGAGGTTTTTACGAGCGATTTTGAGTTGAAGAGAGCGTTCAAGAGGGTTGATTTGCCGACGTTTGATCTTCCTAAGACTGCAACTTCACGTAAATGGGGAAGTTTTTGATTTAAGTCGTAGGCGGAGAGCAGAAAAGTAGTATTTTTAAAATCCATAGGTTATCTGCCTCTCATTTTCGGATAGCGCTTGAATGTGGACGCGGCAGGTGTTGTGAGGGAGAATCGGTTCAATTCGCTCGCTCCATTCAATACAGACATCATGCTTTCCATCGAGATACTCATCAAATCCAAGTGCTAAAAATTCATCTGCATTCGAGACTCGCCACAAATCAAAGTGATAGAGATCATTATAGATATGCAGAATCTGAAAAGTCGGGCTTGAGATTTCATCACTCTTTAGTGCTGTTCGAAAAGAGACATAGCTTTTAATAAGCGTTGTCTTGCCAGCACCTAAATCGCCAAAGAAAGCAACGATGCTGGGTTTAGGCAGTATTTGAGCAAGTTTTTCGCCAAAGGCTTGAGTCTCTTCAATAGAGCGGCTTTTAACTTGCTCCATTTTCCTGATCATTTTTTTCCTGATCAACTTCGCCAAGCCAATGCTCGATGTAGCGGTCAAAACCGCCAATTTCAGTAAGAGCTTCAACGAATGAGGCAATTTTATCCTCTTTGAGCTGCTCTTGGATCATGTGCATAAAGCTCTCTTCAATCTGAAAGCGAGTCTGGTTTTGCACTTCTACGAGAGAGACTCGTTTGAGGTAGTTTTGTTTGAAATCGTCGATGACAGCTTCTTTTGAGTGGAAGAGTTTGCCGTTGATAGCTGATGAGAAGACAACCTTGGTAACAGGCGTCTTTGGCTTGAACTTGCTTGCATAGGCTTTGATCACTTCAAGATCTTCTGAAATGAAGAAGCGCTTAGAACGAAGGCCGCCAACACGCTCTTTATTTTCTGGGCATTTGGCAACCCAGTCGTAGATCGCATCTTGCGGATTTGGGTGGGTGTTATCGCCAAAGACTTTGCCGGTAAATGGGCAGATGTAGATCTTTCTCGTTCCTTCATCGACCGCTGCTGGATAGTAACCGATTTTGATTTCGGTCTCTCTCCAAAGCTTGCCTTCTGCTTCGAGGATTCGGACAGCATCATCTGAAGATTTAAAGACGATTTTATCTCGAACGAAAAGCACAGGATCAAGGCGATGTTTTTGTTCTACATAATGAAGATACGTTGCAATAAGCTCTGGCCTTTTGCTCTCTTCAATAAAGTTGCGGATTTCCTCCACCATAGACGATGGGATTGTGGTCTTAGCTGCCATAATTTAAAAACCTAAAGAATAAGTAGTATAGACTGTACCTGTCCGATCTGTTATCATTCAATGACAACTTTAGTTTTACGAGCATATATATGCGATCTTGCGGTCATGTCCAGTCAACTATTCCATCACTTTTACAATCTCTTTTTTCTGCAAGCTTTACCCAGGTTGCAGGCTTTGATGTTCAAGCAGACATTTCTCGAAGCAAAGTAGCTGAGTATCAGTGCAACTCCGCTCTTCGCTTAGCCAAACAGATGGGGATAAAGCCTTTTGAAATTGCACAGAAGGTTGTAGCTCAGATTAAAGACTCCGATTTAATTTCTAAACTTGAAGTTGCAGGCCCCGGTTTCATTAATATCACTATTAATCCGAAATATTTATCAGCTTCTGTGAACAAGCAGCTTCAAAGTCCAACACTCGGTATCGATGGAGGCAAGCAGCTTCGTATAATTATTGATTTTTCATCGCCCAACACGGCTAAAGAGATGCATGTCGGCCACCTTCGATCGACCATTATTGGCGACTCTTTGGCGCGCACCTTCGAGTTTTTAGGCCACGATGTTGTACGGCTCAACCATATTGGCGATTGGGGCACCGCCTTTGGCATGCTGATCGCCCATATCAAATCGCAAGAGGATTTTTCACTTCAAAAGATAGAGCAATCAAACCTGCAAGAGTTGATGAGGCTCTATAAAGAATCGAAAAAGCGATTTGATGAAGATCCTTTCTTTAAAAAGCAGTCGCAGATGGAGGTGGTTGCATTACAGGGCGGAGATGAAACCTCTCGAAAGATTTGGGAGTCCATCTGCACCATTTCCCGAAACGCGTACCAAGAAATTTACGAGATGCTGGGCGTGCATATTCAAGAGCGGGGAGAGTCCTTTTACAATCCCTACCTCTCGTCTGTTGTTCAAGAGCTTGAACAAAAAGGCCTTGTCACCGTTTCTGATGGCGCTAAGTGCATTTTTGTGGAAGGTTTTGAGAACAGAGATGGCGAGAAGATGCCCTTAATCGTTCAAAAGTCCGATGGCGGCTTTAACTATGATACAACGGATATGGCCGCTATCTTCCACCGCATTCGGGATGAGAAAGCCGACTGGCTTGTCTATGTGACCGATATGGGCCAGGCTCTCCATTTCGATATGATCTTTAAAGCAGCTGAAAAGGCAAAAGTGCTCGATCTTGAGAAAACCCGAGTCGATCATGTGCCCTTTGGGCTTGTTTTAGGATCGGATGGAAAGAAGTTTAAAACACGTTCTGGCGATACGGAAAAGCTTGTCGATCTTTTAAATGAGGCAGTAGAACGTGCTGAGGCCATTTTACAGACAAGAAATCCCGATTGGCCAGAGGCAGAGCGGAAGAAGATAGCCCATATTTTGGGGCTTGGTGCTGTTAAGTACGCAGACCTCTCCTGCCATCGAGGAGGCGATTACACCTTTAGTTATGACCGCATGCTGCGCTTTGAAGGCAATACTGCAGCCTTTATTATGTATTCGTATGTGCGGACGCAAAGCATTAAGCGCAAGATTGGAACGAAGTACAAATTGGATGAGCTGAAAGTAACTTCCCTTGTTGAGCCCAATGAGCGGGCGCTCGCTCTTCAGCTTGCTCAGTTTCCTGAAGCTATTGAAGCGGCCGCCCAAGAGCTTTTGCCCAACCGTTTAACTGAGTATCTTTACAGCCTATCCGAACAATTCAACCTCTTTTTCAGGGACTGCCGAGTAGAGGGCGATCCCAATGAATCTTCGAGGCTGGCACTCGTTGAAGCTACTGGCAGGGTCTTGAAGCAAGGACTATCTCTTCTTGGGATTGATGTGCCTGAGAGGATGTAAGCTGTGTTGACTAGCAGATGTATTGTGCTACTTCTATACTGTGCTACTTCTATTTTTCGTTATTCAAGATGTCAATTGCCTTGTGCAGTTTGACACCTACATCAGCATCAACTTCTTGTATTAATTCTTTTGCTTTTTGATTGGGGAAATCAGCACGAACAGCTTGCACGAGTTGCGCCTGGAAGTTTTTCAACTCACGATTATCATGATGGAGCTTGCTGCCCGTATATATGCTAAATGCACGCACGCCATTTAAAACATATTCATTGATTGCGGCGTCCTCTAGTGCGCCTGAGGTAGTTTTTGAGGTCGAAAAAGTTTTCGTAAACTGTTGTTGTAAGTTGTTGAATAATGGGGTCCACTTTTCTATTGGTGTTTGATTTTTTGTACGCTCTGCGGCGGTATTTTTGATGAAATCAGAAATGAATTTCAATTCTTTGCTAGGGAGTTCAGTTGATGAAATATTTTTAAACAACTGATCCAGAGGCACGATGTCCCTATTGGGATCATTTTTTAATTCTCGTAAAAAGGTAATTCTAGGTGATTCATTTTCAACTTTGTTGGGTATTTCGATCTTGTCAAGCAGACTGGAAATAGAACAAAACCCATTTTTTATCTCTTGTTTCATGGCATATGTGTTGAACACAATACCAATATTAGAAAGTAATTTTCCAAAAAGCTGGAGATCATTTTTGTCTAATTGTGTGGTCAACGAAGGATAAATTTTGGAGAAAGTCTCTTTAGACTGCAGTTTGCTTTCTTCTTTCTTCTGAACTGAGGATTCTGTGTCACTCTTGTCTTTTCGAGGTTCGTTGCTTACCTGAAGGTTATTCATAATTCGATCGAGTGGGTCATCAAGCTTGTCCTTTTGCGTATTGAGTATGTTCTTATTAACATCAAAAACAAACTCGAGAATATCGATATTCCCACTCTTGGTTAATTTATTGAGAGTATGCTGGGGAAGCGTAACGTTTACCTTATCTTTCAGGTATGTACAAACAGTCTTCAATTGATCTGGAGACATCTTAGGGCGTTTTTCTGACGGTAATTTGCTTATTTGATTGAGAGCATCAACTGTTGGGGTCTTGCTTTCTGGATCGATAGAAGCGACTTTAAGAAAGTTGGACATGATTTCGATAGCTTGTGTGCCTTTAACAACGCTCAGTTTCTCCTGTGGTCTTGAAGATCCAGTAGTTAGTTTTTCTTCTTTGAGTTCAGGTTTTGTAGAGGATTCTCCTGACTTATAGGCTTGAAGGTCTTTGAAAAATTGCGTGACATTCAAATTCGTGGGATTATTTGGGGCCGCTCTAAGGAAAGCAATGACAGGAGGCTCATCTGGCTTTTGTGGGGGAAGCTGAATTTTGATCATAACAAGACCAAATCTATAACCGCCCTTCAACGTGGTTTCATTAGTAACGTCTGAAGGGTTCAAACTTGCTCCAGTTCCTTCTAGTAGTTTCGAGAGGTCGGTTAGCTGTTTTGGATTAAATATGTTTGGAAGAGTGGGCTCTTCTTGTTTAGCAGGAGTTTTTGTTGTTTCAGTGGATTGCTGAGTTGGTTGGTCATGCGTTTTAGTAAAAACCCCACTAATCGCGATATCAAGATTTGGTATTTTTCCAAACAATTTGTGGATGAATTTATCGTTGAAACAATTAATTTTTGAATCTAAAACATCTTTGATTTCGATTTCGCTGCTCTCGCTCTTAATCTTAATATTAAGCAACTCAGTGTTGCCCCTAAGCCCTTCGACAATTTTATTAAGATGAGTGCTACCATCAAAAAAGCCTTTTATACGAGTCCAAGTGTATTGGAGTACGTTTTTTTCTCGAGGAATATAGTTTATTTTTAGACTTGTTCCTGACCCCGAAATGGTCAAAATTCCTTTCCGGGCATGGGGCTCATTGTTTTCTCTTGCCCAGTCACGGAGTGCAGCTACATTTGGATTGATGGTAGACATATAACCTCTAAGAGTTGAGTCTCTTATTCCTGATTATATCAAAAAATTAGTTTATTGCTGTTTTGGAGCTTTGCCCAGGGATTTCCTGGACGAATGAGGGGACGGCGTAGCCGGGAAGAGAGTCTCTCAATTGCTGAATGAGAGAGAGTCCAACTTTGGTTGGAACAGCAAAATGGGCAGCGCCTTTGACTAAATCGAGCTTATGAAGGTAGTAGGGAATAATTCCGTTCGTAATGAGTGTCTGAGAGAGGTTGAAGAGCACTTCAAACGAGTCATTGATCCCTTTAAGAAGAACTGTTTGGTTTAGAATTGGGATGCCAAGCTTTTGGAGGGACTTGAGGGAGTCTAGCACCTGCTTATCGAGCTCTTTAGCATGGTTTGTGTGAATGACAAAAATAATTTGCTTTGGCTGTTTTGACAAAAGGGCGAGAAATTGTGGAGTTATTCGTTCTGGGATACCTATCGGAAACCTCGTGTGGAAGCGAATGATATCAATGTGGGGGATATCTGAAAAGGCAGCTAATAGTTCAGAAAGCTCTCGAGTAGAAAGGGAGAGAGGATCGCCGCCGCTCAAAATAATCTCGTTGATTGAGGGATCATTTCGAAGAGTTTCTAGCTCTTGTTCAAATTTTGAGCTCTTGACACTGTAATCAAAATTTTGTCGAAAGCAGTAGCGGCAGTGCATGGCGCACGTGCCCGTTGAAACGAGCAGCGCGCGTCCTGAATATTTTTGCAGAAGCGAGCCGCTTCTAGCGAAGCGTTGATCATCAACCGGTTCTAAAACAAATCCTTTGTGCGCGGTGAGCTCGTCGTTGAGTGGAATAAATTGCCGAAGGATTGGGTCATCAAGACTGTTCTGCTCGATCTTCTCTGCAAGGCGCTTCGGGATATTAAGAGGGAATTTGGGATTTTTCAAGACGCGGGAAAGCAGCTCTTCATCCCATTTGAGATACGAAGCTAATGCATCAAGAGAGCGGAAGTTAGTGCGAAGGATCGCACGCCAAAGAGAGTCGGACATAGGTCATCTAGTATCAAGGGAAAAGCAATTTATTTCAAACGTAACTATTCAGATATCAATTTTATCGGGCACGCACTTAGTAGCCAAATTACCCATAAGTCATAAAAAATGACGTAGAATAAAACTAAAAGGCAAATTCAACGCAAAGTCGCAAAGATACAAAGGCGCAAAGAAAGATAATTACAACTGCCTTCTTCTTTGCGTCTTAGCACCTTAGCGTCTTTGCGTTTAATCATTAATAGATACGTACTTAGGGCTTGTGCATGTATTAGGAGAGTGATTTAGACGAGAATATGTTCGCCTTGAGGCACAGGGATCTCTGGAGTTATCGAGACTCTTTCGACTTCAGCACCGAGCGATTGCATCTTCTCCACAACCTTTTCATAGCCGCGGTCGAGGAAGGGAACGCCTGAGAGGCGGGACTCTCCTTGAGCGATGAGCGCTGCGAGTACATAGGCAAAGCCTGCGCGAAGATCGGGGATTGTAATAGACATGCCCTTCAGAGGTGTTGGACCACGGACAGTCACGCTGTGGTAGTGAGCACATGAGTTAAAACGGCATTGTTTGCCGCCAAGGCATTGTCGGAAGAGGGAAAATTGCGCTCCCATCTCATTCAATGTCTCTGTGAATCCAAGTCTGTTTTCATACACAGTTTCATGGATGACAGATGCGCCGGTTGCCTGAGTGAGCATAACAGCAAAGGGTGGCTGCCAATCGGTCATAAAGCCTGGGTGGACATCGGTTTCTAAATGGAGTCCTCCTTGAAGCGGGCCGTCATAATAGAACTCAATACCGTCCTGGCGAACAGAAAAGCCTCCGCCAAGCTCTCTGAGCTTGTTCAGAAAAGTAATCATATGCGCGTGCTGAGCACCTTTCACAAAGACGCGGCCCTTAGTAAGAATCGCAGCCATGCCCCAGGAGGCAGCTTCGTTTCGATCTGTTACAACATGATGCTCTGCTTCATAGAAATGGCGAGTGCCCACAATTCTAATTGTTCGATCGACATCGAGAGTGATATTTACGCCGATTTTTTGAAGGAAGAGGATGATATCGACAATTTCAGGTTCAACGGCAGCGTTTTGAATTATAGTTGTACCTTTAGCGCCAACGGCTGCGAGAATCGCATTTTCAGTTGCACCGACGGATGGGAAGGGAAGTTCAATCAAGCCGCCAGTTAAGCCTTGGTGTGCTTTTGCAAGATAGGCGCACTCTTTTTTCATCTCGCGTAGCTCGATATGAGCGCCAAGTTTAGAAAGAGCTTCAATATGAAAATCAATTGAGCGAGGACCGATTTTACAACCGCCGACGGTTGGAACAATAACATCTTCTCCTGTTCGAGCAAGGAGCGCTCCAATCATAAGAATGGGAATTCGATTGGATCCGCAAAATCGCTGAGGAATATAGGAAGTTCTAATTTCTTTTGTATGGCAGCGAATAGTTCCCTTTTCTTTATCCCAGTTGACCTGCATGCCCAGTTCTTGGCAGAGCTCTACGGTTATTCGGACATCGCCGATATCGGGAACATTGGTAAAAGTGCATGGTTTTGGGGATAGAAGGGATGCAACTAATAATTTAGTTACGGAGTTTTTAGCGCCGGAAACTGTCACGTCTCCTTGCAGCGGCTGACCGCCGACAATGCGCAGATGTTCGCTATTTTGGTGCACGAATACCCTAATCTTTGACAACACACTGATTTTTATACTACTCGTATGCAAAATTGCAAATTTATTTTTTCTAAATCGTAAGTCCTTGATTTCCAAGGACTTACGTTCACATTTTCGAAGGGTGATAATTTTTAGTTTGTTTAACTAATGATTAAAACTATGAGAATCAAAGCATTTATTGAAAAAAGGCGATGCAAAAGCAAGTTCTTGAAAAATTTTAAGACTGCTGCTAATATCTTCGATCTTTGACTATTTTGTTAAATGATAACCTGATGAGGTTGTATGTCCCAAGATGCTAAACGAGAATTCGGGAAGTGGCGCGCCTTTTTCTGGCCCGTACACGGTTTTGAACTGAAAAAAATCCTTCCGATGTTCTTCATGTTCTTCTTCATATCCTTCAACTATACGATTTTGAGGGACACTAAGGACGCGCTCGTCGTGACGTCCGCTGGTGCTGAAGCAATCCCCTTTCTGAAAGTGTGGGGAGTGGTTCCAGGAGCGATTATTTTCACGCTCATATATGCAAAGATGAGTAATATCCTTAGTAAAGAGAATCTTTTCTATGCGACTATTTTACCATTCTTAATCTTCTTTGCGCTGTTCGCATTTGTTCTCTATCCAGCACGTGATGTGCTGCATCCAAATGCATTTGCAGATTACCTAAAAGCATCTCTCCCAGTTGGCCTTTCAGGCCTTGTAGAGTCGATCCGTACCTGGACTTTTTCGATTTTCTACATTATGGCTGAGCTGTGGGGTTCTGCAGTTTTATCTCTCCTTTTCTGGGGATTTGCAAACGACATTACCAAAGTTTCAGAAGCTAAGCGTTTCTACGCTCTCTTCGGCTTGGGTGCAAACCTAGCCCTTCTCTTCTCTGGTCCTGCTATCGTGTACGTATCAGCTATCCAAGATCAGCTTCCAGTGGGCGCAGATGCTTGGCAAATTTCCCTCAACTACCTCATATCCATGGTGTTGGTTGCAGGTATTTTAGTTGTTGGTATCTACTACTGGATCAACCGAAACGTGTTAACTGATACACGCTTTTATGAGCCGACTGAGATCAAAGGCAAGAAATCTAAGCCAAAGATGTCCATTAAGGAGAGCATTATCTTCTTGGGCAAATCCAAGTACCTCCTCTGCATTGCGCTTCTCGTAATCGCATATGGAATTTCTATTAACTTAGTTGAAGTTACCTGGAAGAACCAGTTAAGACTTCAGTATTCAAATCCAAATGAATACAGCACCTTCATGGGCTATTTCTCAACAGTAACAGGTGCCGTAACTATCTTCATGATGCTTTTCGTTGGCGGTAACGCTATTCGTAAAGGCTGGGGCTTTGCGGCCATGATTACGCCTGTTGTGCTTCTAGTTACAGGAACTGCATTCTTTGCGTTTGTTCTTTTCCGTGATAACTTGTCTGCAGCTATCGCAGCGTTGGGAACAACTCCACTCTTCTTGGCAGTTATCTTTGGTGCAGCTCAGAACATTATGAGCAAGTCAGCAAAGTACTCCCTCTTCGATCCAACCAAAGAGATGGCCTATATCCCGCTTGACCCAGAATCCAAGGTTAAGGGTAAGGCTGCCATTGACGTTATCGGTGCACGTTTGGGTAAATCGGGCGGTTCATTCGTTCAGCAAGCACTTTTAGTTGCTTGTGGATCGATTGCTGCAATTACACCCTATGTTGCCGTTATCTTGTTCGTCATTATCGCTGTATGGATCATGGCGGTTCGCTCCTTGAACCGACAGTTCGTTCAGTTGACGGCTGAAAAATCGCAAGCTGCAGCTGTAAAGGTTACAGTTTAAGCCAAGCGTTTTTGAATCACGAAACCCCTATTGCCCCGATGCTGGGCGATAGGGGTTTTTTTATTTATAAAATTAAACGCAAAGTCGCAAAGACCCAAAGTCGCAAAGATTTTTAATTTCTCTTTGCGTCTTTGCATCTTTGCGTTTATTTTTTTCTAAATATCAAGTTCTTCTGCAGGGGCAATATCTATCCACTTGCCAGAATGAAATTGGTTTGCTAGGCTGTTTCTCTCAACATACTATTTAACCCCCTGAGTTCGAATGGAAAAGCAAAAGCGCTGGCAGCTCTTCGTCATCCTTGGCGTCTTGCTCTTGACTGTCTACAATATTCTCCCAACAGTTATTTTCTATAGCAAGCCCTTATCACAACCACTAACTGAGCAGCAGGCAAATGATACTGCTCTCGAGATTGCTGCACGAGTAAATCAACTCGAGCAGGACTCTATCGATTGGATTCATGCGCTCTGCAAGAACATATCGGTTACGGCAACCTCTATAGAAGTTGATTCTGTTGATCCACAGATTATTCGAGTGGCGTTTGCAAATGCTGAAGATGCAAAAGCATTTCGAGCTGTTCTTCCAAGAGCGGGCGCAATTGTTCCCTTCGGACCAAGCCAACTCTCCCTTTTTGAAAGCGATACAGCTGCCGAAAGCCTTAAAGTACACGTTTTGCGACGAATTGGAATACGCCTCGATGATGCACAAACAGCTCGTGTGTTTCAATTTCACAAGAAGTATGAAAACAACCAGGTAACTCCAGAATATACAGCAGTTGTTGCTCCTCGCATGGCAGAGGTCATTAAGGCTACCTGCGGTGAGTCTCCTCCTTCCTTTGAATTAGCTCAGATTCAAAAGTCTAAAGATTCTGACTCCATTGAGTCTTTAGCCGAAGAGATTGTAAAAACAGACGAACTCTTCGATACAGGCTCTCAGATTCGAAAGAGATTTTTTCAATCTTTCAGCCAATCCTTTGAAAAAGATAAGGGCGATGCGGCAAAAGCACTTGCAGCGCTTCTTTCAGAGCGCCTTAGAGCAGTTGATGGCGAGATTTCAGCCATAACTGCAAAAGGTGAAGAGATCTCTGACAGCCAAAGAATGCAGCTTGACCGCCTTAAGACCACTAAGGGGCTTCTCACAAAAGCAGAAGCTATTGTCCAAAAAGAAGCTTCCCTGATCAACAGCGGCTTGAAGCCTTGGAGCTTTGCTTCTGCAATGCAGTGGACAGCGAAAGAGCGGACGAAAGATCCAGCCGACATGGCTATCTGGACTCTTTTTGTCGGCGATCGCCACCCACTCATCGGAGAAGTTTCACTTGATTGGGGCAATGCAGTTATTGCTTTGAAGCTGCACCCAGAAGTCTTGAGCATTATTCAATCGACTCCTAAAAGCGAAATTGATGCTCGAAGACGCGATGAAATTGATCGACGTGTCTCTTTAGAGGTTGCACGCATCAGCCGAGAAAGCGGCGAGTCAATTACGGGCGATGGAATTATCTATCGGGTTCAGCTTGACACTCTTTCGGGGTCTACAAGCCTTATAGCGCTTGATCTTCAAGCGCTCGGATCACAGATGGCGTCTCAGTTGAAAGCGCAGCTGGCAGAAGATTGGAATCCAGTATCTTCTGATTTGAATAAACAGTATCTGCCATTTCTTGATTGGGAAGCATATACTCAAGCTTCTCCTCAGCAGAAAAAACTGTGCTTAGTCTCTTTCGTGCCAGATGCCCAGTTTGCAAATCAGAGCGATCTTAAAACAACATCCTTGTATGTGCTAGGACGTGGATTTAAAAAGCTTATCGATAGCAAAAATGAACAGGCGCATAAGGACATTGAATCGCTTGCCCTCATGCTGCAAGCGCGTGGTTTTGTTGCCTATTTTGGCGATGTGCTAAATGGAACCATTGACCTTTCTGATGATATCGTTTTCGAGCTCGATGGCTACGCAACGCCTCTTCTTCAGGCAACTCGCGAGCAGTTTTCAACCTATTCAAGCGTACCTGTAGCAGTTCTTGAGTGTTCAAACTACGAACAGCGCCTTTTGACAAAAAATCGCATTGCCAATGCGGTTCAAGAGGATTTGGTTCGCTGGAAAGAGGAGTGGGAGTCAGCTCAGGTTGATTTGAAGCTCAATGCACGTCTTTATGTTCCGAAGCCTACGAGAAGCACGCTTATTTCCAACATAAAGCGAGCCGCAAAACTCTATGTGCAGGGCGATGACAGCAAAATTTTAAAATGGGGTCTTGATCTTTCAGGCGGCAAAAGCGTTAAGCTCGGGCTTGTAGACCAAAACGGCCGGCCAGTTACAAAATCGGAAGATCTCCAGCAGGCAGCATCAGAGCTCTATACCCGTTTGAATAAGATGGGTGTATCCGAGCGAGTTGTCCGAGTTGAAAATGAATCGATTTCGATCGACTTTCCAGGCCTTCAAGGTGTCTCGGCACAAGAGCTTGTTCAAGCTTCCGCCATGTATTTCCATGTTGCAAACGAGCAATTTGGCCCATGGAATAAAGAGACAGCCAAAGATGTGCACACCTTCTTGCAAGAAGTGTGGAGCGAAGCCGTTGTCTCTTCGAGAAAAGATGTCGACAGCATTAATGAAATTGCCTTCAAGAAGCTTGAGCGAGCTCAAGTAACTGCTAAGGCAAATACTATTTCTAGCGCAGCTCAAAGGCTACTTTCTGCTGGGCTTGTCTTAAAGAACCCACATGATGGGATCTCAAGCGTCGATTTTGACGATACAACATCTATGGTTGCGCGCCATCGCGGCGATGACCCAGCCGATTGGCATGGATCTTCGCATCCCCTTATCTTTGTCTTCAAAAACTTTGCTCTTGAAGGATCCTCTCTTGAGAATGTTCATGCATCCTACGATGCTGTAAAAGGAAATATCTTGGTGTTCAGCGTTAAGAGCCGTTCGGCATCTGGAAGATCTGAAAGTCCTCGAGATGAGTTTTACCAATGGACATCTCAGTTTGCTGAAGATAAAATTATCGGCACTCCAAGAGAAGCCTTTTCAGAAGGGCGTGGCTGGAGAATGGCCGTTATTTTGAATGGCGAAGTAATTGCAGCTCCGACCCTTAGTGCAGCCCTTCGCGATTCTGCAACGATTACTGGAAACTTCTCTCAAGGCGAAGTTCAACGTTTGGCAACAGATCTGCGAGCAGGCTCTTTGAGCTTTACGCCAAAAATTTTGCTCGAACAGAATGTAAGCCCAGAGCTTGGACGGTCCGAGAGAAATTCAGGCATCATCGCATCGCTGCTTGGCGTAATCGCCGTTGTAGCCTTGATGGTCTCCTACTACCGCTTTGCAGGCGTTGTTGCATCCATTGCCGTTATCTTTAACGTTCTTATGATCTGGGCAGTGATGCAAAATATAGGCGCCGCAATAACTTTACCTGTTCTTGCAGGTATCGTATTGACCGTCGGGATGGCTGTTGATGCAAACGTCTTAGTTTTTGAACGCATCCGGGAAGAGTTCTTGAAATCGAAGCGAATAGCTTCAGCGATTGCTATGGGCTATAAGAAAGCCTTTTCTGCGATTGTAGACTCTAACCTGACAACGATTTTGGCAGCCCTTATCTTGATTCAATTTGATAGCGGTCCTATTCGCGGCTTTGCTCTCTCATTGATGATCGGTATTATTTCGTCGATGTTTACGGCACTCTTTGTGACTAAGTACTACTTTGCTGGATGGGTGCAAGATCCAAAGCATACTGAGTTGAAGATGTCCCGCTGGATTCCAGAGACGAACTTTAATTTCTTGAAGTACAAGAAGGCTGCTATCCTTGCAACGCTTGTTCTCGCAGCTGTTGGAGTACTTACAGCATCCGTTTCCTGGAGATCACTCTTGGGTATGGACTTTACAGGCGGCTACTCGCTGACTTTTGAAGTTGAACCACTTGGCGCAAATGTTAATCCAAAAGCTCGTGTTCAGCAAGCAATGGAGACAGCAGGACTCGATGTTCGCGAATTTCAGGTACGAGAGCTCGGCCGTCCCGATCTTTTACGGGTTCAGCTCAGCCTTTCTTTGGAACAGCAGGGCAGGCCTTTCTATCAGATGCCGCAAGAAAATTCAGGATCATTTGCCTATGAATATCAGGCAAATCCACGTATTGAATGGATTGTAACATCATTAGAACAGCAAGGAGTAGAGCTTCGTCCATCTTGCAAGCCGAGCCTTAATCAAAGCTGGACAACGATGAGCGGTCAGTTCTCATCCGTTATGAGAAATAATGCGATTATCGCTTTAGCATTGTCTCTAATCGGTGTTTTAATCTATATCGCAGTACGGTTCGAATGGAGCTTTGCGCTTGCATCGGTTGCAGCACTTGGGCATACCCTTCTCATGACTCTTGCGGTCATGGCTGTTGCAAACTATATTGGCGCACCTCTCCAGTTGAATTTGGAAGTGGTTGGTGCATTGATGACAATTATTGGATACTCGCTCAACGACACGATTATTGTCTTTGACCGGGTTCGTGAAGATGTTCAGCTCTACCGAAAGAGAAGCTTTAGCGAAGTTGTCAATATTGCTTTGAATAGCACGTTGTCTCGAACAATAATGACTTCGGGAACAACTCTTGCAGTATTGATCTGCCTTGTGCTCTTTGGCGGCGGTTCTATCTTTGCTTTTTCATTTGTCATGTTGACAGGTGTCTTTGTAGGTACCTTATCAACAATGTTCATTGCATCGCCGCTATTGGTGGCTTTATATGAAAAAGATCAAGAGATGTCATGACTTATGAAGCGCGGGGAGTCTTTGATACAGATGAGCGAATACCTTCCAAAGGGCGATTCGAACATAATTTTGAAGTTCCTCCGCTGCTCTGGATCTATCCCACTGTCAATGAGACAGAAGTCCAAAAGATCGAATCTGAATTTCATGTTCCTCCGGTTCTAGCTAAAGTACTAGCCAGCCGGAGGCTTACTTCCCACCTGTCTGTTCATCGACATCTTTACGGAAAACTTCCAGACCTGTACGACCCCTTTCTCTTCAGCGAGATGCCGCAAGCGGTCGAACGAATTCGCAAGGCTATCAAAGATCAAGAGACTATTTTAATTTATGGCGATAATGACGTTGATGGCATGACTGCAACGGCATTGCTTACAGAGTTTTTAACCTTTGTTGGCGCAAAGGTTATCCCCTACATTTCGAATAGAACTGCACTGCTTCGCCAGAGCATGATTCTCGATGCCTTAGAGTTTGCTTTACGCAACCACTCAACCCTGCTTATAACAGTTGATTGCGGAATTACAGCCGCAGAGCAGATTGAAGAGGTGATCCGGCACCATATCGACGTCATAATTACAGACCACCACGAACCAACAGACAAAATTCCTCACTGCATTGCGACATTAAACCCGAAGCTTGTAACAAGTGAATACCCAAACCGCGACCTTACAGGTGTCGGTGTTGCCTTCAAGCTAGCCCACGCCTTAACTGAATATCTTGAAGATGAAGGCGATATCCTTCCGAAAAAAGTGGACCTCAAACGCTATTTGGATCTTGTTGCTATTGGGACAGTCGCCGATATGGGCGTCTTAACCGATGAAAATCGGATTATGGTGAGCTATGGGTTGAATCAGCTGCGCCGTAATAAGAGAGTTGGGCTTTCAAAGCTTCTCTCTATTTGCGAAACAGATCCAGCACTAACAAATACCAGCACGATTGCCTCCAAGATTGCTCCTAGGCTAAATAGTTTAGGGCGTATTGCAGAGCCTGAGCAGGGAGTAAAGCTTCTGTTAACCAGAAATGCGCTCACTGCTGAGAAGATGGCCATTGAGCTGAATCTCTACAATATTGAGCGGCAAAAGATAGAAAAACTCATGTCAAAGGACATTGGCAGGATATTGGAAGAGCAGCCTGGCCTTACCAAGCATAAAGCTATTGTTTTGACATCGAGAAAATGGCATCCAGGAATCATTGCCATCTTATCCATGCGCCTTGCAAAGCATTATAACCGCCCGGCAGTAGTAATTGCGCTTGAAGGGCAGGTGGGCAAAGGTTCTATCCGCTCCATTCCAGAATTTCCCGTTCTTGGAATATTAAAGAAGCTTTCAAAGCTTCTGCTTAATTTCGGCGGCCATGATGTTGCTGCCGGCTTAACTATCCGAGAACAGCACTTAGATGAGTTTATTAAGCAGTTTATTGCAATTGCCGATGAGCAGCTCTCCGATCACCAGGTGCAGCATAAGCTTGTTCTTGATGCTGAAGTTTCATTCGATGAGCTGACCTTCGATGCTTTGGAGTCAATAAAGCTATTAGAGCCTTATGGGCATGGAAATCCAGCTCCTATGCTTTTTGCTGAAGCTATTCAGATTCAAGAGCCGAAAATTGTCGGCCGCCACCATCTAAAACTTTTTCTGGAGCAAAAAGATCGCATGCTGGAAGGGATTATGGTAAATCAAGCGCATAGAATTCACCAGCTCCAAGGCGCCCCTAAGCCCCTTCGCATTGCCTTTACTCCTCAGGTAAGCGGCTCGAGTATTCAACTTCTTGTCCGGGATTTTCAACTGCTGTGACCTTGTCCATTGGTGAGAAATTCGACTGCACTATTGAGAAGGTTGTCTATGGCGGCCATGGCTTTGTGCGAGTCCAGGGATGGGTTGTTTTTATTGTAAGCAATTCTGGGATCATTTCTGGCGAGAAGGTTCGAGCTTGCATAACGCGTAAACAGGGCTCATTTTTCTGGGCGGAGGTTTTAGAGCTTCTTGATCCTAGCCCTTCAAGAATTACCCCTAAGTGCCCCTATTTTGGTTCTTGCGGGGGCTGTCAGTTACAGCATATCTCTCAAGATGAGCAGCAATCTCTCAAAACTCAATGGTTGAATGATCAGCTTTTGAGAGCTTTAGGGCCTGTTCAAGCGAAAGTCATTTCCCCTAAAACATGTTGGAATTGGCGAAGGCGGATTTTTTTACATGCCCGTTGCACTGATTCTGGCTGGCAAATCGGTTATTTTGAAAAAGATAATAAAACGCTCTTTATGCCTGAGATTTGTCCAATATTTTCTGAAAATAAAGAGATTTTTGCGGCGGTTCGCGACTTTTTTTTAAAGCTGAAAAAGCAGCAGGGCAAGTCTATAGAAGTGTGCATAGGAAAAATTGGCCTCGATCAATATGGACTTTTTTTGCATGTAACGGGAAATTTAGAGAACTCTTTTGACAAGGCCATTGCCCATTTTTCGAAGAGCTTCATTTCAATTTCCATACATGGAAAAGATAAATCCTTTCAGCATGGTCCTCAAACCTTTTCAGAAGAAATTTTGAACAGCACAATCTTCTACACCCTTTCTGCCTTCCTTCAAAACCATCCAGAGGCCTACTCATTAATCCTCAATTCGATTTCTGCAAGAATGCAAAAACCGCCGCTTCACGTCTATGATTTATATTCGGGTGTGGGATGTACAACGTGCCTTCTCAAGCGGTTAGGATATACTGTTGAGTCTATTGAATATAATCGAAAGGCCGTTGCCTGTGCTGAAATGGCGCTTGAAAAGAATAATTTAACAGCTGATGGAATTCATTGTGGTAAGGTTGAAGAGATGCTTCCTAATTTGAAAATGCCAGCATCTATCTGGATCGTAAACCCGCCGAGAGAGGGGCTTCATCCAAAAGTCATTGAGCTTTGCATAAAACAAAGACCTCAAGAGCTGTTTTATACCTCTTGCCATCTTGCGACGATGATTCGAGATATAAAACCGCTTCTTGAGGCGGGCTGGAAGATCGCCTGGATTCAAGGATTCGACCTTTTTCCCCAAACGACTCACTTAGAAGTCGTCTGTCAATTAATCCTTACGAATTAAACTGCGCGCTTTTTGCGAACGTTCATAAGACCATCTTTGTAGGTCTTCAGGTCAGTCTCATAGATCACCCATGCTGCGCCACGACGGGAGGCTTTCAAATAACCTGTGCGTGTTGCATAATAGATCTTTTGAGCTGGAACATTGAGCATTTTCGCAACTTGGTTTATAGAATAATAACCTTTTGTGTTGTCGAAGAGGAGCTCTCCCTGATACAACGATTTAGACCGTGAGTATCGATTTTTTCGATAATCATGAAGGTCATCAAGGTTGATCATCCAACGGCTTGCGTCTTTGATCGCCTTCAGTTTTTTCAACTTGATTGCCACATAAATGGCTTGGCGAGTGACATTATGAATTTTTGCCGCTTCGGTAATCGAAACGATCTTTTTCTGCTCTGCAGAAACTTCTGTTTTTTTTGTAGAATCCATTTTACATCCTTTAATAAAACTAAATTTGTTTGTTTGATTACAGATTATCAAATAAAGATAGAATATATATCAACATTTTTTGGAACAAATTTAAAACTTTTTTGTTTTTTACTCTCATTTTTAATTTGTTTTTCTTCATTTATAGAAGCAAAACCTGCCGATTTAACATATAAAGATGTTCCCAAGCGGTCCGAAGAAATTATGCAGTGGCATGCCATTTATAAGGATTTTACCCCAGAGCTTGCTCAAAGGACGCTTCGAATGTATGTGGAAGGATTAGATCCTTCAAAATCATATCTAATTGAATCTGATGTTACTTCAGCTCTATCCCCAAGTAAAGAATACTTAGAAAAGATAGTTCAAGATTATAAGTTAGCCAAATTTCCTGCATTTGAAGAACTTTTTGATAAAATGAAGGCCGCTGTTTATCGACGGCGAGTACTTGAAGAGCAGTTAAAAATCGCAGAACTTCCAACAGATGTCACAGTTGAAGGTGTTAAGAACCTTGATTGGGCTAAAAGCGAAGATGAGCTTTTTGAAAGACTCAAGAAAATTAAAGCGCTTCAAATGCAAGCTGTGGCTAAGTTTGAACCAGAAGAACTTACTCGAACAATTTCTTATATTGAAAAGTACCGAAAAAACCGTGAAGAAGAGTTTTGCACGAATGATTCCAAGCTGCGGGAAAAGTTGATTGCGACTTCATTCATGAAAGCTATTGCATCCGGGATGGATTCTCAAACTGTTTTCTTTACACCAACAGAAGCTAAGCAGTTTTTAATTGCTGTACAGCAGCGTCTTTTTGGGATTGGCGTACTCATGCGGGATGATATTGATGGGTACACCATCATTAAGCTTGTTGAAGGGGGCCCTGCGGAACAATCGAAAGCTATTGAGTTGAAAGATAAAATTATCGCGATCGATGGAGAGCCCATACTTGGGCTTGATGTATCAGATGTAGTTGAAAAGATTCGAGGGCCTGAAGGAACGACAGTCAATTTAACTATCCTTCGCAACACAGAAAAGCTCAATGTTACTATTAAGCGTGCTGAGGTTGTAATTAAAGATGCCCGCTATGAAGCGAAAACGGAAGAATTTGGAGATGGAGTACTTGTTACACTCGTATTACACTCTTTTTATCAAGATCAAGAGAGCTCATCATCGAGTGATCTGATTTCTGCATTAAGAAAGATCCAGAGAAATCACAAGGTGAAGGGAATTTTATTAGATTTACGTTCTAATGGTGGAGGTCTTTTAACTGAGGCTGTAGCTGTTGCGGGCATGTTCCTTAAAAAGGGAATAATTGTTTCTATCAAAGATGAAAGCGGGCAGATACAGCATCTTCGCAACTTAGATTCGTATCCTCTTTATAATGGACCTTTAGTTGTAGTCATTAATCGTGAAAGCGCTTCTGCTGCGGAAATTGTTGCCCAGACTTTGCAAGATTATGGACGTGCGCTCGTTGTTGGGGATGCAAGCAGTTTTGGCAAGGGCTCTTTTCAGATTTTTACCTTGAATCCAGGTCCTGATGCCAAAGTCAATCCTAAAGGAGAGTTTAAGGTGACTCGAGGATGCTACTATACTCCCTCGGGAAGAAGCCCTCAGCTTATTGGAGTCGTATCCGATATTGAAATCCCAGGACCTCTTACAGATGCAGAAATTGGCGAGAGATATTCGACCTATCCGCTCGCAGCAAGCTCTATTGAGCCCTGTTTTAAAGATACATTGAGTGATGTGCCCTTCTTCCAGAGAAGCGAAATTCGAAAGCTCTATCTTTTTGACTTAGAGAAGCCGACCAATGTGTGGAAAAAATATCTTTCACCTTTGAAGAAGAATCATGATGGGCGGATGGCATCAAATAGCGAATATCAAGGCTATTTAGAGAGAGCTAGACAAGTAACGGAAGATATTTCCCTAGCTGAAGAGCTCATAAAAGAGCCAGATTATCAGGGACAAGAGGCGACTCAAGTATTGCGTGATCTTGTTCTTCTTTCAGATTTACAGGTAAAAGAGGCAGAAATTAAAGAGGCGGCTTAATTCTTTTTAATACATTCTTGATTTTGATTATTACTCGGAGTATTGATGGAATTGGTAACCAAAAGAGATAATTTATGTCCGAAAATCTTTTAAAGGTGGAAGGGGCTGATACAGTTACTTTCCAAGAGGTAGAGACTCTAGAAGATTTCGAAGATAAGATGGATGAGGAAGTTACCACGACTTCGAATCAAGGAGTAATTCAGGAAAAAGAGCAAGGGAGTTCTTACTACTATCACAATCCAAAGCATAATAACTCGCTTATAGACAAGAAACAAAATTGGGATCTTCTTGCTAACAATCTCTTAGAGATATCTAAAAGAAAGGAAGAGGAAGATGTTGGTAAATTCGTCTCTTCCCTAGAAATAAAGCTCGAACACTATTGCCAGGGATCTTATAGTTCTCAAGCAAATGAAGAAATAGATTCTATATTTGATGAGTTTCGAAATCAGTTATTTGACTTACGCGCACTTATTCAGAAATATCATTTAGAAAATAAACCTTTTTGTAAGCAATTGTATGCGGTTGCTTGCCGCTATTTCCAATTAGAAAAAATTCCAGCTCAATTACGAGGGATGTCAAGGCCCTCGCTTTTAAAATATGCGGCCCTATTTGAAGGAAAAATTGACTGGGTAAAACAGAAGAGTCAAAGGAGTGCTACATTTACTGACCTTTTTAAGAGTACCTTTAGTTTTAATTGGTTGCTTTCTCGACCGGAGGTTGATCCTTCTCGGCTCGAGCGCCGTGACGCTCTTGTACCCTACGATGTTCAGCGTGATATTAAGACCAGCTCATTTACTATTTTACAAAAGAGAAAGGTATTTCCCTTGATTGGCAAGGGGAGGTCAAAGATTGTAAAGGCTGCAATTTATATTCCAAAAGAGACGGATAAAGAGCCTGAAATTTCTGTAGAATCGATTATTCATGAGGGAAGCAAAGCGAGTAAGGAAGTAAATAGCCTCATACTCTTTTCTGGCGCACCTTCCCATGTCAAGGCACATGTTTGGTATACATACAAAAAGAAAGATGGAACGGTATGTACCTGCATCATTTTAGAGAGGTATGAGGGTAATTTATGGAAAATAAAAGGGCAGCTTGGACTGAAAGATCAGATTCAGGTGGCGCTCGATGCATGCACCGGCATTTATTTCATGCATACCCACGGCTATGCCCATTGCGACATAAAGCCTGACAACATCTTGTTTCGCCAAGTGGGCGGAAAATATAGAGCGTATATCTGTGATTACGATTGTATCGAGACTTTTGATCATCTTAGAAAAAATCCATATAATCAATTTTGGTATGGGACGCCTCTCTATACAGCTCCTGAGGTTTGGACAGAAGGAAGGCAAGACATTACAGCATGCGAATGCTATGCGCTTGGGCTATCGCTTTTATTTATGTCTGGTTTATTTGATAGCGAGGGAAAGCAGCTTCAAGCCTTAATAACTGAGCATCAAAATGCATTAATGCAAGGCCGTAATAGAGAGCTTATTTCGAAGATACAACATCTACAGGTAAGTTTTTTTGAGAAGGTCATTCAGAGAATTCGGGATGAGAATGATACCTCTTTAAAAGAGTATTTGCATGTTCTTGTAGCCATGATACAGCCTGACCCAAAAAATCGTCCAAAGCTTGAGGTTGTTTTAAGGAAATTGGCCGAACTTCGGGATCACAAATGATGGATTAAATTAAGTAATTTGATACGTCCACGATCGATAACCTATCAAACTCTTGCAATCTAAGAGTCAAGACTGGGAAAATATTTCTACTAACGATGAGAAGATATGTCAGTACGAGTACGAATTGCTCCTTCACCTACGGGTGATCCGCATGTGGGAACAGCCTACATTGCTTTATTTAATGCTGTTTTTGCCAAACATTTTAAAGGCAAATTTATTTTGCGAATTGAGGACACGGATAAATCGAGAAGCCGTCCTGAATACGAAGAAAATATTTACAAAGCCCTTAAATGGGCTGGACTTAACTGGGATGAGGGTCCAGATGTTGGCGGCCCCTTTGGCCCATATCGACAGTCGGAAAGAACCGCTATTTACCAAGAATATGTCCAAAAACTTCTGGACAATGGAACGGCCTATAAGTGCTTTGCAACAGCCGAAGAGCTTGCCGAGATGAGAGAGGTTGCTTCTAAAACAGGTTCTAAGCAGGGCTATGATAGACGGTATCGCAACTTGACCCCTGAAGAGGTTCAGGCTCGAGAAAATGCAGGACAGTCGTACGTAATTCGTTTAAAGGTTCCATTAACCGGAGAGTGCGTTTTTGAAGATGCTATCAAAGGACGTATCAGTTTTCCCTGGGGCGATATTGATGACCAGGTTCTTTTGAAATCAGACGGCTATCCAACCTATCACTTAGCAAACGTTGTAGATGACCATCTTATGGGCATCACGCACGTTATCCGAGGAGATGAGTGGATAAGCTCAACGCCCAAGCACGTGCTCCTCTATCAATCCTTTGGCTGGACGCACCCTATTTTTATGCATATGCCCCTTTTGCTTGGCAAAGATGGCAAAAAACTCTCTAAACGAAAGAATCCAACCTCGATCTTCTTTTATCGCGATTGTGGGTATTTGCCTGAGGCCTTTTTGAATTTCTTAACTTTGATGGGCTATAGCATGCCGGACGGGCGTGAAATCTATACTCTCGATGAAGTTATTCGCGATTTTGATCCCAAGAGGATCGGCGTTTCAGGAGCCGTATTTGATATTCAAAAGCTTGATTGGTTGAACCAGCACTATGTTATTAACTCTATTCCCGAAGATAAGCTTTTAGAGCGGTTGAAGGGCTGGAGCTTTAATGATGAATTTTTAAAGAAGATTATTCCGCTTGCCCACTCTCGAATTAAGAATTTTGGCGAGTTTATGGAGCTTGCCGATTTCTTCTTCGTCAACCATCTGCCCTATACTCAAGAGCTTTTCAAAATTGAGGGCTATTCTCCACAGGCAGCTGCTGCGATTGTACAGGCAATCATCTGGAAGCTCGATGAGCTGGAAGATTGGGGCTCGACGGGTGTCTCTCAAGGATCGAAAATAGTTGCAGAACAGCTAGGGCTTAATCATAAAAAGCATGTAATGCCGCTTCTTTTTGCATCGCTCATGGGCAAGCGCCATGGATTGCCCCTCTTTGACTCTGCTGGAATTTTGGGTAAAGACCGTGTGCGAGCACGCTTTTTACAGTCGATTGAATTTTTAGGCGGCCTTTCTACGAAGAAAAGCGATGGTTTGAAAAAGGCTATTGAGCGTAGTCAAGGTCCAGCCTTTATGAAAGAGTTGGTATGACATTTCATCGGTTGAATCCCTTCTTTGGACATATTGAAGAAAGGTATCCACTTACTAAGCCCGATTCTAGTAAACAGACTTGGCATGTCCGTATCAATATTTCCGGCTCTGAACTTGATTTTCGAGTAGGAGATAGCATTGGGATTCTGCCGAAGAATGACCCTTTGATCGTCGCGCAAATTCTAGAGCAGCTTCAAGTGCCTGCAGATAAACTCTTTAATGATCCTCGGACAAAGGAGCAATATTCTGCATTTCAACTCTTGTCTGCTCGCTATACGATTACCCATCTGCATAAAAAAGTATTATTAAAGATTGCCGAGTACATACCTGCTTCTTTACAACCTGAATTTTTAGCGCTTTTGGATAAAGATGAAGATTGGATACGGGTTCATGATCTCTCTGATTGGTTGCAATTTGCTCAAAATCCACCTATTCCCTTTGATGCACTCTTAGAGACTCTGACTCCTATGCTTCCAAGGCTCTATTCAATCGCTTCCTCCCTGTTGGTTGATCGAGAACGCCTTGACCTGACAGTCTCTCGCCTTAGTGTTGAAGCTGCAGGCAAAACGCGGCCCGGCATCTGCTCGAACTATCTCACTCAAATCGCTCCTCTCTTTGATCCTGAAGTGGGTGTTTACTTGCAGCCGACCAAACATTTTCATTTTCCCGAAGATGATCTCATGCCTGTGATCCTCATTGGGCCTGGAACAGGAATTGCCCCTTTTAGAGCCTATCTCCAAGAGCGTCTTGCAAGAGGATCGAATCTTGGAACACGTCTTGGATCACATTTGGGGAAGGTATGGCTCTTTTTCGGCGAGCGCCATTCTGCAACTGATTTCCTCTATGAGGATTTCTGGAACAAGCTCATGCAGCTTCCCTTCTTTCGTATGGATGTCGCTTTTTCAAGAGATCGGGACCATAAGGTCTATGTCCAGCATAAAATGTGGGAAAATAGAGAAGAGCTTCTATCGTGGCTCGATCAAGGCGCCAGGGTTTATATTTGCGGAGATGCACAAAGGATGGCACGAGATGTAGAAGCGATGCTTCTAGCAATTTTTCAAGAGCGCTTTCATGGGGATATGGCGTTGGCTAAAGAAGCGTTAAAGCAGCTTCGTAAAGAGGGCCGTTACTTGAGAGATGTCTATTAGCCAGATTTTTTTTGCCACAGAGAAATATTCAACCACAGAGATCTTGAGAGCGCACAGAGAGAGATAGAGAACGATCGTTAGTAATACAATAGTGACAACTATCCTTAAGGATATGAATAAAAATTAACAGAAAGTTGAGAGCTAATTTCTCGCTCTGTGTGCTCTGTGTTCTCTGTGGTAAATATATTAAATAGAGTGTGCTTGATAAGGGAAGGCAGCAGCTTGAATAGCTGCCGCCTTTTAGAAAAGCGTTTAAGCTTTTGCTTGTGCTTGGGCTGCAGCTTCAACGAAGCTGTTCCAAAGTTCGTGATCAACGATGCTGCGCTTAACAGCTGCAATTAATTCTTTTTGAGCAGTCTTCAAATCGCGAGGACGCATAAGTTTTCTGATTAATTCTGAATTGCCGGTAGTTCGAGCTAGTTGAAGAATTTGATCAAATTCTGATTTAGCAACGAGGTAGGCATCTTTGCGTTTTCTTGATCCGCGAGCTGCACGTCGCTTTGGATTAACAGTAATTGGGGAATCTGAATTAAGTATATAACGCTTGAGAAGTTCAGAAAGTTGGAGAGGTTCATTCTTCTTTAACTTTCTAAATGTAAAATGGTGGATATAACCGCCGTTTTTCGCAGGTAAATAGCGGCAAATAGCATTTTCTTGCTTTGCGCCAATTTTCTTCATTGCATGTGAGATCGCCTCATCCAGCTCTTTGCTAGACAGGCTCATTTTATGTTCTTGTGTTGCTAACATGTTTTTCACCGTTTTGTTTTTCAAAATTCACCAAATCAATAACAAAAACAGTTTAGATTAGTCAACCATTTTATCTTAATCTATTCTTTGCGCTCTCTAAATGAATGGTAAACATTGCGAGAGTTTCTTCTCTTGTTGTAGAATGATGAATAATTTTTACGAGCATTCAATTGTTTATAATTCGATTACAGTTCCTAATTCTTCTTTTGCTTACTTCTTGCGGTACAAGAAAACCTACTGCTGTTGAATCCCCATCTTCCGATAAGGTCCAAGTGCTTTGCACAACGGCACAGGTGGCAAGTCTTGTTTCAAGCGTAGCAGATGATAGAGCAGATATTGTTGTGCTGATCCAGGGAGAAAGCGATCCCCACTCATACCAGCTTGTCAAAGGCGATGATGAGAAATTTCGACGTGCCGAAGTGATTTTTTATTCAGGACTTGGCCTTGAACATAGTCCAGCAATTACTCGTCTGATGGCAAAAAAAGAGAAGCTTTCTATAGGTGATTCTATAAAGCTGCAACGACCAGAACTTTTGATTACCTATGCAAATCTTCCCGATCCCCATATTTGGATGGATGTATCCCTTTGGAAACTGGGAGTAAAAGATATTGCAGATCTCTTTTCTCGTCTTCGACCGGAATATGCAAAGGAGTTTCAAGAAAGAGCCAAAGCTGAAGAAGAGCATTTAGAAAAAGTTCATGATCAAATCAAAACTCTTTGCCAATCGATTCCAGATGCGTATCGATATTTGGTGACAACGCACGATGCCTTCAATTACTTTACACGTGCCTATCTTGCAATTGATGATGAAAGGCAGATGAATACCTGGCAGCCAAGATGCTTTGCTCCCGAAGGACTTGCCCCAGAAGCGCAGATTTCAACTCAGGATATTGAAAAGACGGTTAACCACATCTTGAAATACAATATCCACTGGATCTTTTCTGAGTCTAATATCTCGCAAGAGTCCATTCAACGAGTTGTTGAAGTGTTAAAGCGAAAAGGTCATACAGTTGAAATTGCAACCACTGCCTTGTATGGCGATGCGATGGGGAGCTCTGATTCTGTTGGCTGTACGTATGAGGGTATGATGCTTTTCAACGCAGAGACGATTACAAAATTTTTACGAGAAAGCGGAAATGGATCCAGCTATTGAAGTACTTTCCCTAACTGTCCATTACGGCACATCTCCTGTTTTATGGGATCTCTCCTTCTCAATTCCTCGAGGAGTTTTAGCTGGAATTATTGGTCCGAATGGGGCGGGGAAGAGCACTCTTTTAAAGACTATTTTAGGTCTTATTCCACCAGCTGTCGGCGGCTTTAGAATTTTGGGAAAGAATTTCGAGCAAGTTCGAACGCAAATTGCCTATGTTCCTCAAAAAGGCGCAGTTGATTGGGACTTTCCTATCACTGTATATGAACTTGCAGAAATGGGTGCGTATGCACGCCTTGGGTTGTTTCGAAGGCTTACAAAGGACGATCGCGCGCTCATTATTGACTCGCTGAATAAAGTGGGGCTTTCAGATTTTCAGAATCGAGAGATTCGGGAGTTGTCCGGAGGACAGCAGCAGAGAGCCTTTTTAGCTCGTGCGCTCGTTCAACAAGCAGAACTTTATCTTCTTGATGAGCCCTTTTCTGGAGTTGACCATGCGAGTGAAGAGACCATTTTACGCATTATAAAAGAGATGGTTGGGGCTGGAAAAAGCGTTATCATTGTCCATCATGATCTAGAGACCGTAAAGCGCTACTTTGATTGGGTCGTTTTGTTGAATACTCGGCTTATAGGCGCAGGAGCTGCTTCAAAAGTTCTTACTTCCAGTAATCTTCAAAAAGCGTATGGACAGCAGTTTACAATTCTTGCAGAGGCTCTTCGCTTGTCTCAGGAGACTGCTTAAATGGAGAATTGGCTGCAGTCGGTTCTCTTTATTCCTTGGGTTGCTTGTGTCGCACTTGGAGCTTTAGGCGGCTCTATCGGCTCAATTGTTGTGCTGAAGAGGCAGTCTTTGCTGGGAGAGGCGCTCTCGCATGCCTGCTATCCAGGCCTTGCTCTTGGCATTTGGCTCTCAGCCTCTTTTGGAAATGATATTTTGTATACTGTTGCTGCAGGGTTTATATTTGCATTTCTTGCCTACTGGTCTATTGACTATCTGACTAAGGCAATACAAATTTCTACCGATGCAGCTTTATGTGTCGTGCTTTCTAGTTATTTTGCTTTGGGACTGCTTTTTATTTCTGCTGTTCAAAATAGTATGCCGACGCTAACAAAAAAGTTGCATGCGCTCCTTTTAGGCCAAGCTGCAACCATCTCGGAAAGCTATGCCATCGTATCTGTTCTTTTGCTTATTATAATTTCTGCAATACTTGCCTTATATTCTCGCGCTTTAAAATCAGATCTTTTTGATCCAATATTCTCTCGCCTAATGGGAATCTCCTATTCAACAACCCACTATCTTTTGGCAACAGTAGTTGTACTTACCCTTATTTTGGGCGCAAAGGTTATGGGAGTTGTACTGATGTCCTCTCTTTTGATTTTCCCGAGCGTTACTGCCAGACTTTGGTGCTCCTCCTTTTCTTCTCTTCTTGTTGCATCGGGCATCCTTGGGGCGCTCTCGTGTAGTCTTGGATTATTTGCCTCTCACTATTTAGGCTCCGGCATGCCAACAGGACCAACTATCTCGGTTCTTCTCTCTTTGCTCTTTATCTGCTCATATCTCTTTGCACCTGGTACAGGAGTCCTTATACGGCAGTGGAAGAGATGGGGATTTCGTTCTCAATGCGCTCAAGAAAATTTGCTCAAAGCGATTTGGCGAATGGTGGAAAAAAGCGGACGGACGAGCGTGTTAGTCACAGAGCTTGCCTATAGTACGGCTCTTGAGAGCAGTCAAGTACTCTCTCTTGCTAAAAAATTGAGATCTCAAGGGTTTATTACACTTGAGCGGGATGAAATGACATTGGAAGAATCGGGTATGCATGCCGCTCGAAAGCTTGTGCGTCTTCATCGTTTATGGGAGCTCTATTTGGTTGAGTTTTGCAATATGCCCAAAGATCGAGTCCATCCGAGCGCTGAAGAGATGGAGCATATATTGACGCCGCAGATTGAAAAAGAGCTTGATCGGCTTTTACGCCATCCAGTTGTCGATCCGCATAAACAGCTCATACCTAGAGATAGCGATGGATAGTTACCATGGGTTGACATTCTTCCAGGTGCTGTGGACTTTTTTGACACGCCTCTCTCATATGCTTTCAGGAAGCGCTCTTGCTACCGATGAAATCCAGTTTTTAGTTTTGAATTTATTAAGCGTTGCTACAGCACTCGTTGGAACCCTTTCGGTGTTGAGACGCTATACCATGATGGCCAATGCGCTTTCTCATACATTGCTTATTGGTATCGTGCTTGTCTTTCTCTTTGGCTACCATTCAGGTGAGATGGAAGAGGGTCCCCTCAACCCTTTCCAACTTGCTATCGCAGCGTTGGTTGGAGCGGTTCTTACGGCTTGGACAGTCCACCTCTTTACTTCGAGCAATAAGATGAAAGAGGATGCCGGTATTGGAGCCTCATTTACCTTTCTGTTTGCGTTGGGGATTCTCTTGCTGACCTGCATTTCAAGAAACGCCCACATAGGGGTTGAGCTGTTGATCGGAAATGCCGATGCCTTGGTTGAAGAGGATATTGTGCCAGCATTTCTATCGGCTCTTCTTGCTTTTTTGGTGTTCACCCTCTTCTCTCGAGGCTGGAAGGTCTCCTGCTTCGATCCTATTTTTGCAAACCTATCAGGCTTCTCTCATAAGGCATATGGAGCAGCCCTTTTGCTGATCCAAGCCTTTTGTGTGGTTGTCGCCTTTCGATCCGTTGGGGTTGTGATGGTGCTTGGCCTTTTGTGCCTTCCTCCCTTAATTGCCCGCCTCTTCTGTTCCAGATTCAAGTCGATGGCCATCGTCTCATGCGGGGTTGCAGTTTTGGGCTCTACTCTGGCTATCGCTCTCTCTCGCCACCTCGTTACAGTCTACTCTTTCGCTCTGTCAACAGGTGCAATGGTGGTGGTCCTTTTGGCGGCTATCTATGCTATAAGTTGCTGTTATAAGAAAATGGTGTTGATTAGGAAAAAGTGCTGATTTGCAACATCCTAATTATCATATTTTTCTTTACGGGCAAAGACGCATTCGCCCTCATAGGGAATTGGAAGGGGCTCATCTATTCGTACAATATCAAGTCCACAGGAGCGCATATTATCTTCGGTAAAATTGGCGACAAAGTACGTGTGAACGAGGTCCACTGTTTCGTGGTCTCGCTCTTCAATTTCGCCGTCAAAATAAAAATGGAGGCAAGCTGTATCCTGGGTCCAATCGACACTGACAAGCCGGAGTTTTTTGGGAACTTCTCCAATTAAGCAGTGGTGTAAATAGGCTAAGATGCTGCGTCTTCGTTCAATCTCTTTACTGTTTTCTTTCATTTTATATTGAACTCTTTTGGTCTGCAAGGAACTACGTGTACTCTGTCCTTGGCATGGTGAATTATACCTTGAGTAGTTGGTTTAAATTTTTTTGTGTCCATATCCATGTACATTCCTATTATCTCTCCAAAATCTATTCTTTCTTTATATCCTGGCGCCCCAAATTCAATAAATCCTTTCTCAGTAGAAGATTGAACGATAGCCTGACCTTTGCCTACGAATTGTTTTACTTTCCGTTCAACATCGGGATGCGTCCAAATGCTTTTTCTGGCTTTGTCCTGAGCTGATAATGTCTCATAGCTATTGTGTCCAGGAATATGCTTGCCTTGTTTGCTCATATCAAGTTCTTTGAAGGCACATGTCAGGGCTCTTTTTTGTGCAGCATGTTCTGTTGCGTGCACCATTTCCAATTGATGCTGATTTGATATTGTGAGGGTTTTTAGATTGCAGAGGGCATTTGATTGGCGTAATTTGCTGTACGCTTGTATGGCTTTAGTGCTGCCATACATACAGAAAATGTCTACCCCATATTTCCCGAGTACAAAACCTGCCTTCTCTCCACGTGTTCTATGGTCAAGCTTGTCCCAGTTAGTTACGAGGTCGTGGAGCTCCGGTGCCATATGCTGAGCAAGAGTTGAGAGTTCTTCTTTGCGCAAGTATTCAAAGAGCTTAGTTGTTGCATCGATCAACTTTTCAGGAACAGCTACAGGGTCTGTTATCCCTGCCCAAAGTAGTTGTCCTAAGCCATTAAGCGAATAGAGAAGTGAGGAGGGGAGTTCACTTGCAGCAGCATATAAACCATGCCCTGCGCCAATGACTAGACCTTACAACAGCTTCAGGAACGAATTACATCAAATATCTTAAAGAAGCTAAGGACAGAAAGTGTGAAATTAATTTGATTTATTTGTGGTTAGAGGATGCAGATTTAGCTGTTGATCGAGTAGCCCAAAGAGTAGCTCAGGGCGGCCATTCTGTTCCTGAAGATGTCATTAGAAGACGATATGAGGCAGGATTGAGAAATGTATTGAAAAGCTATTTACCGCTTGCAGATACAGCCATTATATTTGACAACTCCAGTGTGGAATCTCAAAAGCTTGTTGCTAGTAAAAAATTTAGAGGTGAGTTGGAAATAGAGGATAAAGTAGTCTGGGAGAAAATACTTAAAGGTGCATATGGTAAAAAAGAGTAAGAGTGACATTTTTGATCTTCTCTTAGAAGGCCATAGAAAGGGGCTTGAGCTTGCGATTGATACCTCAATTCGTACTGGTGTTCCTCTAGTCGTGATGAAAAACGGTAAAATTACTTATATCAAACCTAAATTCAAATATGTTCGCGTCCCCATATCTACTGCTAAGAGAAAAAAAACGAAGAGTGCTTAATTCTTTTTTGTTATGAGTTCTATCAGCCATATAACGTTCGTTTGTAAAAACATTGAGAAGTCAGCGCAGCTCTTTACATCCCTATTGGATGCAAAAGAGGTCTATTCCAGTGATGGGAAAAACTTTTCCCATTCGAGAGAGAAATTTCTGCTTATTGGGAACCTCTGGCTTGCCCTTATGGAAGGCGATCCAGTTTCAAGATCGTATAACCACATCGCATTTCGCATTGAGGAATCTGAAATTCCAGAGTATATGGCCAAATTAAAGAGTCTTGGCCTGGAAATCGTGCCTGGAAGACCACGTAATAGCCTTGAGGGCCGCTCCATTTATTTTTACGACTACGATAACCATCTTTTTGAGCTGCACACAGGGGATCTTGAAACTCGGTTAGAATATTATCGTAACCCTTGAATCGACTTAGTTTTTAGTTGCTGAGATTTATCGAATTATCAACCCCAAAACGGTCAATAAACTTTCTATCATGGCTTGCGGCAATAACGAGCCCCTCAAAGTGGAACAGAGCCTTTTCGAGCTGCTCGACCATATCGAGGTCGAGGTGGTTGGTGGGCTCATCGAGCAGTAAGACGTTAACTTGGGAGAGCTCGAGTGCTAAAATCTCCACTCTTCGTTTTTGACCTTGGCTCAAAATACGGCAGGGAGTGTCCCTTAGAGGCAAGATCCCTGCGCGATGAAGCTCCTTGTTCATATCAAAAGGGATTTGAACTTGCTCTTGAAGCCATTCAACAGGGGTATTATTTTCATTATCGAGAGATGAGTTTTGAGGCAGATATCCAAGGCGTGCGCTTGAGCTCCAGTTAATTTGTTCCCCTTTTTGGTTTGTAAAGAGCTTTTGCAGAAAAGTTGATTTGCCCGACCCATTTTCTCCTAACAAAACGAGCCGATCGTTCCGTTTACAGGTAAGGCTGAGGGCTTTAGTTCGGGTATGCACATCGTGAAGAGTTAACACAACCTCTTCCTCCAACGATATTGGCCGGAATCTAAAAGGAAGGCGATCTTTGGGAATAGGGTTTTCTAGAGGTGTGCTTTCGAGTTCTTCAATCTCCTCTTTTAGCTTTTTGATTTTGGTTGTTTTACCCTTTTGAAAAAGCTCTCCATGCCGATCATAGGCCATAGTAAAGGAATCGGTTGGCTTTGAGGGCTTTTTGGAGTTATGGTGGGACTGTATTAACTCTCGCTTAAGGCTTGAAAGGCGACCTTGCGTGCGCTCAAACTCTTTTGCTCGTTTTGCAAGATCCTCTTTTTTCTTCTGACAATACATGTCCCATCCCGCTCCATATTCTATGAAGCGATCTTTGGCAGGGGCAAATTCAATAATACGGGTGGCGACCTTGTCGATGAACATTCGATCATGAGAGGTAAAGAGAGCGCCTCCAGAATACGATTTCAGGTAGGATTCTAGCCATTCAAGCGCTTTTTGATCTAAGTGGTTGGTCGGCTCGTCTAACATGAGAAGAGGTGTCTCTTGGACAAGGCAAAAAGCGAGCGCCAGCCTTCTCTTTTGCCCCAAAGAGAGCGAAGATAAGGGCAGTTGCAATTCAATTTCAAATCCCAGCAGCTCTTTATAAAACGTTTCAAATCGAGAGAGTCTCTGTTCGAGGAAGTTAATAGATTCGATGAGCCTTTGCATTGTTTCTTGCTCGTATGCTACTCCTAAGGCCTTTTCCAAGGCCTTTTCCAGGGATTCATAAGACAAGAGATGTGCGTCTATTTCTTCTTGTAGGGATGCGTGCATGAACACGCTTTCTTGTGGAAGATGTTGGAAGAGAGTGCCCTTGCAACCTTCTACAAGCCTCTTCAAAAAGGTGCTTTTGCCTGAGCCATTGGGTCCTATAAGAGCGACTTTCTCTCTGGCATGAAGCGAAAAGGAGAGCTTTTCAAAAAGTGTAGTAGTGCCAAAAGAGTGGGTAAGGTTTTGAACCTGAATAAGCGGATACGACATAAGAGTGACCTCAACGTTTAAATGGTTACTTGAAGTAAAAAAGTTGAAGTTACTGTCGCATCTATTTCCGCTCCTTGTTGGAATAAAGAGTACCAGCGAGCATTTGGTCGCTGTAAAATTAAATTAAAATACATATTAATTTATTGTCTACTTATTAATACACGCTATTGATTTTATTTATTGATTGTGTTTAAAATTTGTTGGTTATTAAACTTTTTAGTTTAAACTTAAACGGAGTTTTTTGAATTATGAAGAAAGCAATTATTATACTTTGTGCTATTGGTCTATTTTTAAACTCAAACGCCATGTTTGCAGGTGGAAACAAACAAGCTTGTGCAAACAAACAAAAATGTGCAAATAAACAGAGATGGAATCGAGTACTGTTTGTTACAGATAATTGCAGAGTGATTCTTCAGAGAGGCGAAGGCAGTGCGTATGGCGAGTGCCGAGTTAGCCCAAAGAAAAGAGGAAGCTCCTTCAACAATCTGCCTCAAGACAGCACATTACCTGCAGAGATCCAACAATGTGAGCAGGTCATATCTGCGATTTACGCAACTATCTTAGGTACTTCAAACCACACCTTTACTCAGGAAAACGCAACCGGCGCATGCAATAACGGCTGCTGGTATTACATTCCAGATGCAACTGCAATAACCTCGAATAACAATCTTCGTAACTGGCAACTAAAAAAGCTGTTTAAAAAGACTTTTGTTGAAAGTGGCTACGGCTCTGCGAATGCGCATGGCAAACTTGTTCTACAAGCGGCAAATCAATAGTCCTAAATTCGTAAGCGAGCTCCTTTGGAGCTCGCTCTCTTCTCACTAGTTTCCCGCCATATTATTTTTATAACTACAAAAATTAATACAATATAGTATTGTTTTAATTACAATAATTATGATAAATTAGCTTTTTAAAAAATAAACGAGGTTAAATATATGAGTAGCTGTACTGGATGTAGTAATAATCGCCCGCCTGTTCAACCAATAAATGTGCA
This sequence comes from Bacteroidota bacterium, assembly GCA_013285825.1. Lineage (GTDB taxonomy): Bacteria > Chlamydiota > Chlamydiia > Chlamydiales > FEN-1388 > JABDGV01. The sequence goes on along the minus strand of JABDGV010000003.1, from coordinate 48,985 downwards.
GAATAACGGGAATGTTAGTGGACAAAATCCGCAAAACCGGCCAAACGTTCCGTATGCACCCTACCTTCAACGGATAATCGATCAGCAAGCAGTCAACCAGCAAAATCAACCAGTCAACCCGCAAGTAGGTAACCCTCAAGTAGTCCACCAGAATAATCAAGCTGTAGGTGGTCGTCTTAAGTGGAACGAGCGAGCGATCAGACGTTTAGATGGCTGGGAAGCGTATCTTGATGTAAAGATGCCAAACCTTCCAATTCAAAACAAACTTGATCAGCTCGGCCGCTGGATCGAATCCAAATTTGCTCCTTTAAAAGAGTTTAATGAGTGGCTTGATAGCAATGTAGAAGGAAAATGGTATAAAAGATTAGCTGACCTACTGGTAAAGCTTCCAGCTCGAGTTGTTCGTGACATTATTCGACAGCTCTATAACATTGTCAAAAGTGCTCTTTACGCTTGTGTTCACCCATTGAAGGCATCTGTAAAGCTTGCTAAAATGATCGTAAACTTGGTGCATTCCTTAACAATACCTGAGAACTGGTCCAGAATGGGCGCAGGACTTATGGGAGCAAGTTTCGGCCAATCAATTATGGTTCCGAACCCTGCTTCAGCGATTGGATTTTTAATCGGCGGAGCTATGCTTCTTGGCGGACTTTCAGTTGGTGCTGTGAAGGCTGCAATTGACGCAAGAGAAAATCGATTTGAAGCAGCTGGGCAAAATATACTTTCTCAATTGAAGGAATTGCCTGAAGTTGCTGTTAGCGGCCTCTGCATGGGATTAATTACGGGCGGAATTGCACGAGCGGCAAATCTCGTTCATGGTCCTCGATATGTAGTCCGACGATAGTTTTAAGTTAATTTATTTTAACCTAGAAACGGCTGATTTCAATCACCGTTTCTAGGTTTAAAATGAGCGAATGACTTTTCGCTCTCATCTTCCTGTTGTGTAGGTATCTGGTAGCTTGCAGGAGAAAAGTTTGCAAACTGTGCAATCTCTTTTCGGTAGGTGAGATGTACGCTTCCAACTCCTCCATGACGATTCTTGGCAATAATCACTTCAGCTTGTCCTGGGCGATCGTTGGAGTCATAATAATCCCGCCTCAGTAAGAACATCACAATATCTGCGTCCTGTTCAATAGACCCCGATTCTCTCAAGTCACTCATCATTGGTCTGTGGCCGGTTCTCTCTTCTACTTTACGCGAAAGCTGGGAAAGGCAGAGGACAGGGATGTCGAGTTCGCGCGCAAGAGTTTTGAGCATTCTGGAAATTTCGGAAATTTCATTTTGGCGGTTTTCTTGGTTGCGAACAGATCCCGATCCCGTAATGAGTTGGAGGTAGTCGATAATGATAAGGCCGACGCCATGCGCCTCTTTCATGCGCCGAGCTCGAGCTCTAATATCGCTGATCTTAAGGCCTGGCTGGTCGTCGATGAGCATGGAGTGGTCTTGGATCGTATTGACCGCTTCAATAACATGGTGAAACTCGTTCGATGAGAGAGAGCCTGTTTTAATTTTTTCAGACTCAATTTCAGACTGCGAGCAGACAATTCGATGAACAAGCTGTTCAGCAGTCATTTCAAGGGAAAAAATGCCGACAGGGATGCCGTTTTTAAAGCAAATATTTTCAGCGATGTTAATGGCAAGAGCAGTCTTTCCCATTGCAGGACGGGCCGCTAAAATAATTAGGTGTGAGTTATTGAAGCCATTAATGATGCGGTCTAAATCGATAAAGTGGGAAGGAATGCCTGTTATGCCAATTTCCCCATCTCCGCGCTGCATATAGCGCTCTTGGCGCGCTTCAAGCTCTTTTATAAAGGGCAAGTTGGAGTGCGCTTCAACACCCGATAAGATATCGCCGATTAGGACGCCTGTCTTCGAGTGCGAACTCTTTCCGATCTCAAAGAAGAGCTTTTGGGCATCATCTAATGCTTCATGGACATCTGCAGGCTCATCAAGTGCCTTTTTCTCAACGACTTGGGAGGCAGAAATCATGCGTCGAAGGAGCGCTTTGTCCTTGACGATGTTTGTGTACTCTTCAATATAGGCGGAAGTTCCTGCAAATTGAGCTAAGCTCATGAGGTAGGCAATGCCGCCAATGGCATTGAGCTTATCCTGGCGTTTGAGCTCTTCAGCCATGAGGTGCACATCGGCAGGCTTATCTTTGATGAAGGATTGTTTTAACGCTGCAAAGATGGTGCGATGTTCTGAGTAGTAAAAATCACTTTCGTCAAGGGCATCAGCAGCAATATTCAATCCATTGACAGATGTGAGCATGCAGCCCAAAACCATCATTTCAGATTCTTTGGAGCTGGGCGGAATTTTTATGGAAGAAGGAGACATTCCACTCATGTTTGCACTCATCTTATTTTATTATATGGGTTGAAGTATCGGCAGTATAATCCGGCAGGTATCGATTGGCAATCTGATTTATTTCCAACTTCAGCCTTGAGAGCAAATATCATAAGAGGTTAGGATTAACCCCATCTTATTTTACGGAAAGGTGGCTGAGTGGCCGATAGCGCGTCCCTGCTAAGGACGTGTACCCTGATGAAGGGTACCGAGAGTTCAAATCTCTCCCTTTCCGAATCTATAGATTAATCTATTTCAAGGCAGTGAAACTACACTGCCTTTGAATGGAGAGTAAGAGCGATGCCATAAAGAAGGGCAGAGCTGAGAGATGTCGTCGCCCCAAGCGGCCAGTCCAGATGATATGAACTTAAAAATCCCACCAAAAATGCAACGATTGAGCAGCCAATGGATATAAGAATCATTGAGCTAAAGCGTCTTGATATGAGCGCTGCTGTCATCGCAGGAAGAGTCAGCATAGCAATGACTAAGATTGCACCAACAACCGACATCAAAATAACAACGGTAACGGCAACAAGCGCTGTGAGCGCATAGTCCAGCTTTTCTGTTGGAATGCCTTGGAGCTTTGCCTGCTCTTCATCAAATGCGAGAGCAACAAGCGGTTGGAAGAGGGCAGCAATAAAGAGGCAGATAAGCGTAGCCAAAATCAGCAAACCAACCACATCTTCAGGAGAGCTCCAGAGAATATTTCCTACCAGATAGTTCAAAAGTTCAACGTTGTAGCCAGGAGTTTTCGAGATAAAGACTAAGCCAATAGCCATGCCTATGGACCAGACAGCGCTGATCGCTGCATCTTCTCTCTCTTTATGGTGATGTTTTAGGTAGGTAATGATAAAAGCGGCGAGAAGTGCTGCGAGCAGTGCGCCAATAATGGGAGGACAAAAATATCCCATCACTCTCTCTGCCCAAAGGCAGATGCCAAGGCCGCCCAAAAGGGCATGTGAGATGCTTCCAGCAAGAGAGCTCATACGCCTTATGACGACGAAGCTGCCCATAACGCCTCCAACAACAGATGCGAAGAGAGCTGCTGTGAGAACAGGCAAAAAGATGGGGTTTATAAGCGGCTCAAAAAATGCGATCATTGTTTTGTTCTCGGCAGTTGAAGCAGATGCTGATCTGCTGTCTCGATGAGAGGATAGTGGTAGAGGCCAAGAGCGAAGTGCTCGCAAACTTCCTTGGGCTGCATCAAGGTGCATTTGCCTTGAACACAGAGAAGCTTATCGACATGGTCAATGATGGCCCGTAAGTTATGCGTGACCATAAGAATGGTCATCTCTTTTGAGAGTTTGCCTAAAAGTTTGAGGATAGCAGCTTCGGCGTCAATATCGACGCTTGCTGTCGGTTCATCTAGGAGAAGTATTTTAGGTTTTGATGCAAGGGCGCGAGCGATCAGTATTCGCTGAATTTGTCCGCCTGAAAGGGTTCCAAAGGGCACCTCTTTAAACTCAACCATTCCAACTTGGGTGAGCGCCTCTAAAGCTGCCTCTATATCTAAAGCTGATGGTATTGAAAAGAGAGTGTGAAATTTTAAACGTCCTTGTAAAACAACCTCTAAAGCAGTGATGGGGAATTTACGGTCAAAATTGAGATGCTGCGGCACATAACCGATCTCTGCCGGATATTCATTTGCGGGCCTTTCCAGTATGCGGATAGAGCCTGATAATGGTGTATAAATGCCTAAGAGAAGCTTGAGAAGGGTACTCTTCCCTCCGCCATTAGGGCCGATAATTCCACAGAAGTCATTTTTAAGAATTTGAAACGAGACGTTTTGGAGGATAGTTTCGTCCGGCCTATACCCAAAGGTTACATTTTCGCATTCAATACTTGGTTTCAACTGCCTGCTTCCTTTAGTTCCTGGCCAAATGCCTGTGCAATATGCTGTATGCTTGTAAAGTAGTCGCTGCTGTAGGGATCGAGCTCAACAGTTTTTAGCTTAAGAATCTCAGCTATTCTTTGTGCGGCCTTTTGGGAGTACTGCTTCTGGGTAAAGAGAGTAGTTGCATGCACCTCTCGGATGAGGTCAAGTGCTTGGGAGAGCTGTTTTGCAGATGGCTCCTTGCCCTCGAACTCAAGAGCATATTGCCGTATTCCATAACGAGAGAGCAGGTATCCATAGGCAGGATGAGAGACGATTATGGTCCCTGTTTGACCTGAAAGAGCTGCTGAAACCCCTGCTTGCAGTTTGTTGAGCTTGTTCATAACATTTTCAGCTCGCTGATAGATGTCGGATGAATCGGTCGGGAATTGATCGGTCAAGGCATCTCGAATGGTGCCAATCTGTATCATCATCATCTCAGGGTTCATCCAGATATGGGGATCAAATGATCCATGGTCGTGGCCACATGGAGAGAGCTCTTCTTGAAGTGTCAATCCCGAGCGCAGATCAACGATACGTGGGTGGTCTTTGTTTAAGCTTTTGATTGCGCGAGATTCAAAAGGCTCTCCTACAATAAACCAGATGGAGTCTTCTTGCAGTTTTTGGATCTGTTTCGGCGTTACATCAAAAGAATGTGCGCTTGCTCCTTGAGGAACAACGAGGTGGACTTCGATCTTTGGTCCCGCAATCTCTTGCACAATATTGAGGTAGGGAGCAAGGGATACAGCAATACTTTGAGCAGAAAGCGAGCCTAATAGGAGGAAAATTGAGATAATATGTTTCATCGTGATCAGGCCTTAATTGTATCACGATTGTAGTCCTTGATATGGATTTCTCTCCTCCTAAAAAGCATGAAGTTGATAGACTTTTAACATTCACATTTTGGAGGGGTGTCCGAGTGGCTGAAGGAGCCCGCTTGGAAAGCGTGTATACGTGAAAACGTATCGTGGGTTCGAATCCCACCCCCTCCGTCCTTTTAAACCCAAGTTGTTACCTAGTTGCTACCTATTCCCGCAAAACGATTGGCTGCAATATCTCATCTCCTTCGTTTCACTCCTCTTTCAGGTAAAAATACCTGAAGTCGTCGTTCATCTTGTAGCTGAGATATTTCGCACATTTGTTTAGAATGTCTAGGTAGCACTTAGGTTTTAAGGTTTCTCTTATGAAATGTGTTCTTCTTTGCCTATTTTCCATCCAATTGCTTATTGCCGAAGAGGTTGAAAAGTATACGTTTGTTTTGCCAGGGGATTCTCGTTTGCAGGAAGTATCGGCTAAAGTATCCCTTGAAGAGCTTCAATCAAAGCATCTGCAGGAAATAATCGATCAGATGTTCTTGATTGCTCGAGGAGAGCGAAGCGATATGGAAAAAGGGGTAATGGTTGGGCTTGCTGCACCGCAAATTGGGATTCTGAAGAGAATTATTTTGGTCGATACTGGCGTTGAGATGGGTAAAGAGGAGTTAGGGCAATTGGAAGTGTTTATTAACCCTGTTCTACTCAAAAAATCATCGACAATTGTTATGGAACGAGAGGGCTGTTATTCTGTTGCAGACTGCCTTTGCGGTATTGTTCCTCGGTCAGAATCGGTTGTTGTTCAGGCGCTTGATCGCAATGGTTTCTCTCTTACTCGTGAATTTAGCGGTATGACAGCCCGAATTTTCCAGCATGAAATTGACCACCTCGAAGGCATTCGTTTCCCCGACCGTGTAGGGCCTGATGGTGTGTTGCATTGGGTGAAGGAAGATGAGTATCCCGAATACCGCAAGAATTGGCAGCAATGGAAAGTGCTCTGTTCCTGGTCAGATTGGTGTGCGATGAAGAGTGGAAAAAAACACAATTAAGGACAATGAAATGTACACGTTTGTTTTGCCAGAGAGTTCTCGTTTGCAGGAAGTGTCGGCTGAAGTATCCCTTGAAGAGCTTCAATCTCAGCCTTTGCAAGAAATGATCGATCAGATGTTTGCCATTGCCCGAGGTGAGCGTGGCGATACGGAAAAAAGGGTGATGGTAGGGCTTGCAGCGCCGCAGGTTGGCATCCAGAAGCGGATTATTTTCGTCGATACTGGTGTTGATATTGATCGAAAGAACTTAGGTCATTTAGAAGTGTTCATTAACCCTATTCTCCTTAAAAAGTCTTCAGCCGTTGTGTTGGGCAGAGAGGGCTGTTTTTCTGTAGATCCTTGTCTTTGCGGCATTGTTCCTCGATCAGAAATCGTTGTTGTTCAAGCACTTGATCGCAACGGAAAGTCTCATACCCGTGAATTTAGCGGTATGACAGCCCGAATTTTCCAGCATGAAATTGACCACCTAGAAGGCATTCGCTTCCCCGACCGTGTAGGGCCAGATGGCGTGTTGCATTGGGTGAAGGAAGATGAGTATCCCGAATACCGCAAGAATTGGCAGCAATGGAAAGTGCTCTGTTCCTGGTCTGATTGGTGTGCGATGAAGAGTGGAAAATCTTCAGTCTAAAATAAACACCGATAAATCAAGGGTTTGCAAGGGTTTTTGCAAAGGTAAAATCTTTGGCAGCGTTGGCAGCAGTGATAAAGCTCATTCTTGTATCAGCACTCAGTTTAAACTGCTCATCGAAAGTAAGAATTGATTCGTAGAGGCCCAGAGCCTCTTTGAAGGGTGCTTTTTCAATGAAGGCTTGAATAAGGGTGTTTGTATCTTTGGGATCAGGAGCGGTTCCCGTTCTATAAAGGGCAAAAAAGAAAGATCGAGCTTCATTGAGATTTTTTGCTAGAAGGCTCTCGAAGATGTTGTGCTCAAATCGAGGGTTGAATTGGGGATGGGCACTTTTGACTAAGAGCAATTGGGTTGCAGCTTTTGGAAGTGTAGCATCTTGAAGTTGAGAATCAATAATCGGTGTGAAAAGAGTCTCTATGAGATCTTTCGGCATCTCTTTAAGAAGGAGCTTCATACTATCTTCGGGCAGATTTAGAAGAGTATTTGAGATAGTTTCATCTGGTAAAAGATTGTAGTGTTTGAGTTGAGATATATATTGCACAGCTTTTTGTGGATTATTTTGTTCTATAGCAGTGCAGCTTGCATTAAGAAGAAGAGACTTGATCGAAGGATCATTAGGATTTTTCACTTTGAGTATTAAGCTCATATCCTTTTTTTCCGGCGTACTCAATTTCGAAATTGAGAGAAAAGGCATTGATTTTTTGAGGAAGGGTTCAATTATAGCGGCTTCTTCCTTGTTCAAAAAGACTGTAAGGCCGCTATTGGGTTTAAGAGTCGTGAGTATGGTCGAATTTAGAGCAAAGCTTGCAGTATGGGGTGGAAGCTTATGCACGTTTACAGAAGTTGGTTTTTCAGTTACTTGGAGGTCAATTTTTGAAGCTGCATAAATTTTATCTGCAATCTCAGGCTTATCGCTCTTCATTGCTTGCTCAATAAGTTCTGAGTAGGTTGCTTGGTCAAGCGACAGCGTATCAATACGAGCTTCAATAAGTGTTAATGCTTGAGGCAGGACAGCCGAGGCTTTAGGCGATTGTGCGATGGCTGTAAGCAGCTTTTGGAAGTTGTCTAAAGAAGTTGATTGTGAATAGGAATTTAAAAGCTCTTGAAGCAGAGAAGGAAGTGAGGGGTCCTCAGCCATTGAAGAAAGAAGTCGGGGATATTCTGTAGGGAATTTTGTAAAAACTGCAGCGAGCAGCTCTTTTGAAAGTGGGATTTTTGCATTGGCAACTGTTTTAATAGTCTCAAGGATAGTTTCAAAGCTGGTTGATTCGTTTCCAAAGGTAGCTTTGAGAAGCTCTTGGCATAACGCTTCATTTGACTTAAGCGTGTGGAGGACTCCATTGGCATGGCTTAAGTTATTTTGAGAGAGGTAGGTTTCAAATAATTTGGGACCAATATTATTAAGTGTCTCAGGATCTAAAGCTTTTAAACTCGTTTCTACAGCTTTTTCAATATCCTCAGGTTTGGTTTTCGTTCCTACAGTTTGATGAATCGCTTCTTTGATGATCTCTGCATTGAACTCAACCATGTTCTCGTTCATGATTTTTAAAGCGGCTACTATTTTTTCAGGGTCATTTTTGCACTCTTGCAGCCGCTTTTTATAAAGAGAGAGAATCTCTTCAGGGTTGGTTGCAACCGATGTTATGGAAATTCCCTCTTTAGTGGCTGTAAATTGGATGTGGGGAAAGTGCTCTTTGATATGGGCTAAAACAGCAGTAGGATCATCGGTTTTAATTTTATATTGGAGCAGTTCTTGCCTGTCACCGAGAAAAAGGGGATCTTCAAGAGCTTTGCACGCTACAAGAGAGGGCAGTTTACGCACGTCGAGGATATTATCTTGAGGCTCGAGAGAGAACATCTCCAAATCGAAAAGTGCATCGGCTTCTTGAGCAGGTAAAAGCTCAAGGAGCTTTTTGCAAAAGGCATCGTCGATGGTAAGTTTATAATTATTGATTGCTTGAAAAGCACTTGAGGCAGCTGTTTCAGGGTCAATTTGAGATTCGATGTCGAAGATGCGTTTTATAGCTTTGCTCTGCAGGGAGGGATCGAGTGATTTAAGAGACGCTAGAGATTTGAGCAGCAATTTCAATTGAGCTGGAAGGTTGGGCTTATCGATATTCTCTTCGACAGATAATTTAAGAAGCTCTGTAACAATTTTAGGCCGATCATCTTTAGGGTGCGCATTCAAGATTGTATTGAGATTGCTTAAAGCTTTTGCATCATCAATTTGAATAGAGTCTATAAACGAATTTAAAAGCCATTCTGGTGTGGATAATTTGATTGCTGGATAGCTGGCTTTTATTGCCTGCAATAGCCTGTGGGCAGCAACACCGTTCGTTTTATATTGTTCAATAAGGCTTATGCATAGATCTCGGCCAAGTTCATTGTTGTCTTTTAAGAATTTTAATAAATCAACGAGATCTTCAAAGTCCGTTTGTTTCGTACTTTCTGCATAGAGTTTGTACACACCTGACATCTCATTTTTATTCAAACGGTTAGATGAGATGAGGGCTTTAGCGAGCATCAGCACTGTTTTTGCACTTTTAGAATCTGTTGCTTGATTGAGCAGTTCAAGAGCTAAGGAGGGTCCATTATTTAGAGTAGATATAAAGGTATTTAAATTTTGAATTCGAGGGTCCTTTCCTTCGAATTTTTTGGGAATAGAGGCATTTGAAACCGCCGCTTTTAAGATGTCCGCATTGCGGGAAGTTGAATTGGGATATAGGCTGCCAGCCTCTTTTAGCATCGCATTTGCATCTTCGATATTTCCACTAATGGCCAATTGCGCGATGAGCTCACAATACTGTTGGTTATTCGGCAAAAATTCTGCTTCAAGCATCATTGAAAGAAGAGTATGTCCCTTTTGAGGCAGGTTTGTGCTTAATAGAGCCTCTAAAATCTGCTGATAATTATTTTTAGTTAATGAGAGATTCCATGAATTAAAAATCTGCAGTGCCAAATCATGGAGCTTGGGGCCATTAAGGTTCCTCAGGTGAGGCTTTGCGGTCAACGTATCTATATGGCCTTGCAGAACTTGTTCACAGGCAGAGCGGATGTTTTTAGAATAGCCTTCAGGAAGCGAGGTAATAAATGCATCGATCGACGAATAGGAGTTTGGATCTTTGTTGAGATAGGTTTGAATAGCTGGTACATAGATATTGGAAGGTAGGTTTGAAAAACCGATAAGTTGGCTCATCACCTCTGCATCAAATTGGTAGGCATTTTCTATGAGGTTAGAGAGTACTGTTTCTTCAAATTTCGTTTTTTTGAGGCGGGCGTAGAGTGGAGGAAGCAGGTCGAGCTGCTTTGCGAGAAGCGCTCCTTCAAGAGCTGTTTGGAGAAGGTGGGAAAGAGCTGGGCTATCAGGACATTTTTCAATGCATAAATCTATGACTTCTTGAGCCTTTGCAAAGGACTTTTTCTCGATAAAGGAGGCGACTGCGCTCGAACAGACCTTAATTAACAGATCTTTATCTTTTAAAATAGGCTCAAGGACCTGTTTGGATTCAGCTGATGAACTGAGCAGTATTTGTGCATATAAGCTGTCGGATAGAGGCTCAGTGGGGTTTGTGTCATGAAATTGCTTTAGGAATTTGAGGGCTTGGTCAGGGGAGTTGTTCTTAAGGCAGATCTCGATAGCGCTGTTAAAGAGTTTTTCTTTATATGGGTTATTATTGAGGGTTGTTTGCTGTAAGACAGTTTCAAGACTCTTGAAAGATTTAACCTCTATTGCTTTCTCAGCAAATTGATTGAGGATTTTTTCATCAAATGGGCTCCCGCTTCTGTTAGGCACATAGATTTTATTTAATAAGAGAGTAATAAAAGTTGATGCTTTTTGGGGGTCACTATTGATGTAGTGTGTAAGCGTCTCTTGGCAATCATATAGGCTTGGTGGATAGCGAAATAGGGCCGCTTGCTCAATAAGAGATTTTACGGCTGAGTCTGAAGACAAACATTTTGCAAGGAGTTTGGGAAAAGCTCCAAGACTGGCATAGCTCATTTCAAGCTGCTTATCTTTAAATTCTCGAAGGCACTTATTTGCATCTGTGAAGCTGATAGTATCTTTGCTTGCGATTTCATCGAGTCTCTTATTGAGCTTCATCGAGTCGATAAAAAGATCCCTCTTTCGGACGATAATTTGCTCGCCTTTTTGATCGACAAACATTTCTCGAAACGTATCTTGAAGATAGCGTACAAGCTCAGCTTTATTGACAGTGCATTCAAGAGTAATATCTTTATTCATTGGGAGCTGAAGGCAGAGATTATGAAGCGCTTTTTTGGCCGATCTCATTGTCCAGTCGCGGGCGTCAATCGTTCCTGTATTGAAGGAGAGAGGAATTGTTTCGGCAAGCATATCTTCGAAATTGTGCAACTCTTTTTGAGGGGCTCCTTTTTTCGAAGCTTGTGTATTTGCAGCTTGCATGAGGATAAGCGTTTCTTTTCGAGGAAGGGGTTCTGATAGGCCGCTCATGATGTTGAACATCTCTTCGGCAGACTTTGTGTCATTTCCGGATATATGCTCTTTCATAATGCCTGTGTAGGCAGCTAAAAGAGGAGCTGTACTTTCTGGAAGACTTTTAAGTTCTGTGAGCAGCATTCCAATTGCATCTGAATGAAGATGGGAATTTAAGAAGAGGGTGCAAAATTCGGAATTAGGAGGAATTTTTGCATACTTCATTTTATTGAGTGCATCTAAGGGCTTATCCTCAAGCTCTTTCATGCAAAGATTTCTTGTTTCGTCAACAGTTCGGAATTTAGTAAATTCAATGGTGCGCATTGCTGGATCGAATGAATATTCAATCCGGGCAAAACGCTCAGTCAAAAGTTCAGAGAGAGCTTTCAAGTCCGATTCTGTTCGAGCTGTGATCTTGAGTCCAATGGTTTTATCTTGAGAAGAGTCATTCAACGCCTTTTCAAGGGTCATTTTAGCTGCTGCTATCGACCAGTTGGTTAAATCGAGCTCTTTTTGAGTTAGATCGATTCTCGATTTTGTATCGGCTTTATAGATTTCCAAAAGGAGCTCAGGGTTCTTTGCAATGTCTGCAGAGTCGATGAGGTATTGAAAGGTTTCGTTATTTAAGTCGTTGGTAGTTCCAGAATTTTTTATGGCATCCCAGATTTGGCCGATCGAAATTTTGGTTGAAACGAGCATCATAGAGACAACGAAATTGACATCGCGATTTCTCGAATGCATGATTTTGAGAAGCGTCTCGATTTTTGAAGAGGAGTTTTCTTCTCCAAGATACTTTTCCATGGCCTGTGTGCATCGATGATCAATATCTGGATCAAATTTGATGCTCTTATCATCAAAGATTAACAGGTCATGCATCACAGGCGAGTTTGCTTTGATGTCTTGGGTTATGTTTGTAAAAAGTTCGTCAGATGCATGAAATTCGTGCGATTCTCCGATCTTAAGGTTATCTAAGGTGGGCTCAAAAGCAAAATAGGCAATGGGTGAAGTGTATGGTTTTTCAAAAGAGGTGAGATCATGTACATCTGAAATAAGTCCTGAGGCTACACTCAGCTCATGCGCCATTGTAGGGGTATATCGAGCATTATCAACAAGCTGAAGAACTGTGTCGATTTGAGGAGAAATGCCGGCCTGTTTCATCTCCTTAAGGAGTAAAAGAGCTGTCTTTAAGGTTTCCATCGGGAGAGTAGTGGCAGGTCCTTTTTGAAGATCTTTCAAAACATCTTCAGTAACATTTTCAAGCCCAAATGTTTTAAGTGAAGAGAGCAGTTCGGGAATAGGACATTTTTTTTCAAGAAGGGCACTCTTGAGACCTTTGGCCAAATCCTTTGTATCCGTGCAGTAGTCTTTCAGAGATTCTATGAGCGATAGTTGTTCTTTTGATACGTTTTTAAATGACTCTTCAGGATCTGTAAGTAATCTAAATGCACGCTGCAGTTTTTCTTGCGGGATCGATTTCTCATCGTCTTCACAGCTATCAACTAGCTCTTTTAAAGCATTTATTTGACTTTCTACTTTACCCCAATCGCCCCTTTTGATGGCGCCTTCTAAGGTGTGATAGGCTACCGCAGATTTTGCAGATGGGGAATTCTCAGTTCCTAGAGTTCCTTTTACAATATCGTCATAGAGACTTTTTTCTTTAGATACAAAGTAGACGTTTTTTGATTTATCATAGCTGGTAATGCCAATCCAGCTTCCGATAAGGGCGAGAAGATTGTAGGAGGAGTAGACCCTAACAGGGGATGGAATGAGAGCAGTCTGATCGGTTTTTGCGAGATCGGAGACTTTTCTATTGAGATAAAAAGTTTTGCAGCTGCTGCCCCTTTGATCATTGATAGTCGACAGGTCTTGTTTGTCTATCTGAGCACTAAACCAATGAATATCACGCATCTGCTAACTACATAAGTATATAGATAGAGATATAACAGGGGATATCTTGATATTGCAACATCAAGATGAAGTTTTAATTTTACGTAGTTTAGTGAAGTATTCGAGCCTTTTTTTAAGATCTCTCTCAAACCCGCGCTCTACAGGGTGATAAAAGCTTGGCCGCTCCAGTTCAGCAGGGAAATAGTTTTGACCTGAAAAGGCATCATCGAGATCATGGTCCCAGACATATCCTTCTGAAAAGCCCTGCTCTTTCATCCAGCGTGTAGGAGCATTGATAATCTCTTTAGGAGGAGGAAATTGCGCTGTTCTTTTAGCCATTGCCCTAGCCTCTTTGAATCCGACATACGTAGAGGCGCTTTTGGGACTTAAAGCTAAGTAAACAACAGCTTGCGCTAATGCCAAATCTCCTTCAGGGCTACCCATCACTTCATATGCTTTCATAGCAGAGAGAGCTTGGTTTAGGGCGCTGGGATCGGCAAGGCCTACATCTTCAATAGCCATCCGGATGATTCTTCGAGCAAGATAAAGAGGGTCTTCACCGCCATCCAATAGCCTTGCAAGCCAGTAGAGGGAAGCGTCGACATCAGAGCCTCGCACCGATTTATGGAGCGCCGAAATTAAGATGTAGCGTCCCTCGCCATAGGCAGAGGATCGAAAATCAAGAAGGGCAGAGAGAGAATCTTCTTGAAAATTGGGGATGTCAAGGATCTGCTCAACTTTGTTTAAAAGCCGCCGGGCATCCCCATGAACCGATTCAATGAGCAGCTGTTTTCCGCTCTCTGAAAGGGGAAGCATTCCCAGCTTGGTTTCGCATCGCTGCAAAAGGCTTAAGAGGTCTTTATGGGTAAGCGGTTTTAAAGTTACCACCTCAAGGCGTGAGAGCAGGGCTGGCACCAATTCAAAAGAGGGATTTTCAGTTGTAGCACCTACCAGCACGATCAATCCTGTTTCTATTCCATTTAATAAAAGGTCTTGTTGCGGCCGCATGAGCCTATGAATTTCATCAATCCAGAGAAGTGTCGGGCGAAAAAGCGCTTCTCGTCGGCTGGTGTCCAAGACTTGCTTAAGGTCTGACGAGGTCGCTTGAGAGGGAGTGATTGTAACTTTAGGACATGAAAAGGAATTAAGGTAGAGCTGAGCAATGGTTGTCTTCCCAGTACCTGGAGGGCCATACAGCAATAGGCTTTTGGGTCGGCCTTTGTCAACTTGACGCCTTAGTTGGCTTTCAGCCTGAACAATTGAATTATGGCCGACGAGCTCATCCCATGTTGATGGCCGCAGCTTTTCTGAAAGAGGTATTTGCATGGTGCAGAGTATAGCAGGTACAGGAATTATGACAAAAATCGGGCTCGAGCGCGATGTGTCATAATTAGAACTTAATCGGGCAGCCGTAGGGAATTGTTTCGGTGGTGTAGATGGGATTGCCTTTGAGTAGATTATTGAGACTTTCTTGAATAAGTTCGCGATTAATAGGGTTTTGAATATCTTCGGGATCAGAGCTCGGAATGGTATCGACTGCTCCACGGTATGCAATGTTGCCATCCCCTCCAATAATTACGAATTCAGGAGTTCGAGTAACGCCATAAAGTTTTGCTAAGGAGCCGCTATCATCGATAATCATCGCGGTTGGAGATGCATCATATTGAGAAAGAATTGTTTTCCATTCTTCGGGCGTTTTATGTCCCTCTTGACCAGGTGCTGAAGAGCAAATAAGCAGCCAGATAATATTTGGATTTTTAGTGAATTCTTTTTGCATATTAGGAATATTTTTTGAGCCGACATAGTGTTTTCGAACAAAAGGGCATTCAGGATTTGTCCATTCTAAAACAATAATTTTGCCCTTATATAGCTTGAGTGATTGATCTCTACCTGTAATGTCCACACTTGAAAAATCGGGAGCTTCCTGGCCTGCTCGTGGATAGGCAAATACAGTAGCGGTCATACAGAGCAGCAAGGGTAAAATAATTTTTTTCAATCTTGACAGCATAGAATTCACTTAAACTTATTCCTTTATCGATACTCTTGTTGCATAAATTTTTCAATCATCTGTTATGGTTCGATTAGAAAAGGAGCTCAAATTGCATGAAATATATCTTACTTTTGACCCTTTGTGGCACTTATACATTATTTGCCGATGCTCAAGACGATATTCGCGCTGAAGATATACGACGTCAAGCACGGTTGCAACAGATTCAAAAAAACAATACAGAACGCCAGGACCGTTTGCAAGAAGAGCGCGATCAAGACTATCGAAATCAAGATATAAAACGGCAGCAGCAACAAAGTGGTACAACGAACCCTGCAGAAGAGAAAGCTCAGGAAGAGGAAATGCAGTGGCTAGAGCAATATGCGAAATAAAATTAGGGGTAGTTTTATGAAATATATTTTTCTTTTGACCCTTTGTGTCGCAGGTCAATTATTAGGCGATACGCAAAGCGATATTCGAAGACAGGATCAGATACGCCAGCAGCGTCTGCAAGATCAGCGCAATCAAGATATCGAACGGCAAAGACGGCAGGACGAAATACGGCGGCAAGAAGAGTATGACAGAGCCACCCGTGATGATAGCATGCGCAAGTAGATTTAAAAAAATTATTTTGGCTCGGTTCTCTTCTCTCCCTCTCGATCCTGAAGATTGCCAAATCGATGGTAATCGACTGAGAGGGAAATCTCTCTCAAGAAATGGATGAGTTCAATTCTGCCATTATTTGAGGGGGGTCGGACATCAATCGACATGGCATGTGTTGAGATTTGTTTTAAAAATTCTTCAGGCGGGTTTTGAAAAGATCTAAATCGCGGAAATGGCTGGGTTGAAAAGGCACGTATAAATTCTAATTTTTCATCATACCATTTGCAATTTTGAGATTGAATGAAGTTTTTTAGATTCGTGAGCCTGCAGAAGTTTGAAATATCGAGATTCTGCCCATAGACATTCAGTTCAATTTCTAAAAGAGCTGCAATTGAGGCCACTTTCCAAACATCTTGAAACTGGTCATCGGGAGAAATATAGAGATAGAGCGCATCATGCGGTTCGTAAAAAATGAAATTATCTTGCCCTATGCACGTTTGAAGGGCTCTTTGCTTTGCAAAGTATGTTTGATAGGCCGCAGCATAGGCTCTGCCTACATCTACGAGTTGTTTATTTTCCTCTATGGGCTGCAGAATCGACGTTAAGTTGAGCTGTGAGTGAGACGATATGCTGCACTGCTCTTTATCTTCTGCAGTGCCATCCAATAGCTGAAGCAAAAAAGAGGGTCCTCCTGCTTTCATGCCTGTGCCAAATGAGCTTGCCTTCATTCCACCAAAAGGCTGCCGGCCGACAATGGCACCAGTTATTGCTCGATTAATATACCGATTTCCTGAACGGATCTCTTTGCTAAAGAGAGCTTGTTCTTTGGGATCAAGGGAGATCAATCCTGCAGTTAATCCATACTGGGGATAATTTGCGATGGAGATAGCATCGGGTATCGATTTTGCCTCTATTATTCCTAAGATAGGGCCAAAAAGCTCAGTTGTATGGGTAAAAGATCCTGGCTGCACACAAGTTTTAATGCCAGGCGAAAAAAGAAGAGGGTTTTTTACATCCTGGATAGGTTTTAATAACCATTCTTCATCTGGCTCCAACGATGAAAATGCACGCATAAAGGCATCTGTAGGCTCTTTTGAAAGAGGGGTAATTTTCGATTGCACATCCCAAGCAGATCCTGTAGGTAAGGAAGAGGCAGCATCTTTGAGTTTTTCTAAGAATTGGGTGTGGTTAAGGATAGCCTTTTCGACAATAACTAAACTGCAGGCACTGCATTTTTGGCCTGAAAAAGAAAATGCAGACTGTATGATCTCCTTAACTGCAACGTCTAAGTCGGCAGCTTGCGAGACAATAATTGCATTTTTGCCGCCAGTTTCTGCAAACAGCTTCCGGGTAGGACAGCTCTTTATAAAGAGCCTTCCAGTGTCTGTCGAGCCTGTAAGAAAAACAGTATCGATTCTCTTATCTTGCAAGAGGAGGTATCCTTCCGGGTCATCACGTGTTGGAATAAACTGGAGGACGTCAAGCGGGACGCCCGCTTCCCATAAGATCGATGCCAGCTCAAAACCGACCCCTATTGCCTCTGGAGCGGGTTTGAAGAGCACAGCTTTATGCAGAGCCAGTGCGGCTATAATGCCATTAAATGGTATGGAGCAGGGAAAATTCCATGGAGATGCGACGAGGGCCACTCCTTCTCCTGTATCGGGCTCAAAGAGAGAAGCATCGGATATAAGCTGATTGGCATAATATCGGCAGAAGTCGATGGCTTCAGAAACCTCCATATCCGCTTCAGAAATGGACTTTGCCACCTCCTGCACCATAGCGCCGATCAGCCGGTCGCGGTTTTTTTCTAGTGCATCGGCAATAGAAAAAAGATCGATGTTTATACGATCTTTTGTTATCCCTCGCGCCGTTTGTACAGCCTTTTCGATATGATTGGGTCCTGCAAGCTGGCTTTCATGAATGATATAAGTCGGCCGGGAGGGGTCTTCGCGAGAAAGGGATGTGATGCCGTTGCTATACTCTCCACCTATTTGGAGGGGGATTTTTCGAGTGGGTTTTTCTTCCCAGCTCTTTAAGATATTGACACCCCATTGCCTATTGCAGCTTATACTCCAATCACTATCTGGAGTATTGCTAAATGGAGTATTGGGAATAATGGGAGAAGGAAGGCTTCGGTCCTGGCACCTTCTTGGCAGTCGGTCGACGCTGTTTCTGCTGCGTACAGAACGTTCAAAGCGCTCCATTTGCAATTGCCACGAGGCGCTGTCGGTCGTAAGCTGTGTGAGCGAAGCTAAGAAATTTTCAGGAGCTGTATTTTCATCTAGGCGCCTTGTGAGGTAGGCTAAAGCTGTGTGAAATTCATCATGGGCCACAACTGGGCAATAGAGAAGGGATTGTGGAAAGACTTTTGCCAGAGCCAGCGATAGTGAGGGAGCCATTCCTGCAAGCGTTTCAAAAGAGAGAGCTGAGAGGCATTTTTTTGAAGAGGCTAAAATACCTGCATAGCAGAGATCAAAGACGTTGTGGCTGCCTATTCCAAAAAGACATACTTGCCTTGCATCTTCTTCTAAAAGTCTGTGAAGCATGTAGATGAAATGGGCATCTGTTTCATCTTTTTTCTTATAGGGCGCTTGCGGCCACGATTTGAGGCTTGCCTCTAACCTCTCCATTGCCAGATTTGCGCCCTTAACAAGGCGGATTCTGATTTTTGATCCGCCAGAATCTACTCTTTTTTTAGCCCAAACGATAAGCTCTTCAAGAATGGTGGATGATTCTGGTATATAGGCTTGAAGGGCTATTCCTGCTTGCGCATGTGAAAACTCGGGGTCGTCCAATGTAGTTGTTAAAAGCTTGCAGGTCATCTCTAAATCTTTCCACTCTTCCATATCCAGCATGACCCAGGCGTTTTTCTGCATAGCTGCTCGAAGAAGAGCTTTAAACCTCTGCTGCAGGGTTATAATTGTTTCATCAAATGCTATTGGATTAATTTGAGAATAGAGCGACGAGATCTTTACAGAGATCATTTCAATTTTTGGATTTTCAAAATCTTGGATATAGCTGTTCAGCCTGCGGCAAGCCTCTTGTTCTCCAAGTATTGCCTCGCCTAAGCGGTTTATATTTGCGTGCAGTCCTTCGGCTTGAAGTTTGCGGATTAAGGATGAAATCGCCTTTTTAGAATCTTGAGCGACTATTTGATTCATCTGGAACCGCATTGCAATCCCAATTAAATGTTTTGCAAGCGTTGGCAAGATCTTCCCGAGCCGTAAGAAGAAGTGAAAGAGCCTCTTTTCGCCTTTGGATAAAAATGAGGGCGCTTGCGATCTGGAGAGATCTTTTAAGAGAGCAAAAGAGCGGGAGGCGTCGACAGGGCGGAAAAAACGGTCGGTAAAATTGAGAGCAAAGACTTTGTCTTTAGGATGCTGAATCATCTGGTGGATGCGGGCAAGACGTCTTCTCTCTTTGCTTGTTGCAAGAGTCGATGCCTGCCGCATCATCTCTTGAGCTAAAAGAGAAGAGAGCGTTAAAGCCTCTTCATCGTCGAGCAGTTTACCAGTTGCACTCTCTAAAAGCGCATGACATCGAGTTACTTGACCGTACATTACTTACTTGGTTGCAACGTAATCCCTCTTTTCGTTGCCTTTACTGTTTATGTCAACTTCTCTTAACTGGTTGAATTTTCTCAATTTCTTCCAGAGGCCTTGAAATTATCTGTACATTTCGCCTGCCGGTAATATAGAGAAAGCACCACTTGATCATGACAAGGATTCTGTTTTGGAAGCCGATTAAGTAAAAAACGTGGATGAACGACCAAGCAAACCAGGCAAAAAAACCTGAAAGCTGCAGCTTGCCAATAAGGCCGACAGCTTTTCCTCGGCCGATGGTTGCAAGAGAGCCTTTATCTCGATACTTGAACGGCTTTCTCTTATCTTGCGGTATCGATTTATTGATGATGTTCGCAACATAAGCTCCCATTTGTTTGGCGACAGGGGCAAGTCCTGGAAGAGGGCGTCCCTCTGAGTTCATGAAGCAAGCGGCATCACCAATAACAAAGATATCGGGATTGTTTGGAATAGATAGATCGCTCTCGACAAGGACTCGTCCCTGTTTATCAAGTGGAGTGTTGAGTGATTTAAGGATTGGGGACGCTTGATTTCCTGCGGCCCATATGATGCAATGCGACGGAATAAAGGTTGTGCCCGCCTGCGCTCCCTCCTCAGTGATTTGGGTCACAAAGGTTTTTGTTAGAACAGTGACTCCTATTTTTTCCAGTGCTTTTTGCGCTTTTTGAGCAAGAGATGGGGGAAATCCTGGAAGGACCTGATCGGCTCCCTCAATTAAGAATATTTTCGCTTTTTTCGTATCGATTTTTGTGAAGTTATCAACGAGAGTTTTAAGAGCAATTTCAGCTATTGATCCTGCCATCTCAACGCCCGTGGGACCTGCTCCTACGACAATGAAATTGAGGTTAATTTGGATCTCTTCGGCAGAGGCAGCTCTCTCTGCCCGCTCAAAGACGGAGAGTATTTTTTCCCTGATTTTTAAAGCGTCTTGAATAGTTTTGAGGCCCGGAGCTTCTAGTTCCCACTCATCTTTTCCCCAGTAGGAATGGCGTGTTCCTGGAGCAAGAATAAGCGAATCGAAGGAATAACTGGTGCCATCTTCAAGAATAACCAACCTCTGCTTTGTGTCTATTTTGGATACTGTTCCCATTAAGACATGGCAATTTTCTTGGGAATGCAGAATTTTTCGGATCGGTTCCGCAATATCTCCCGGCGAGAGAGAAGCGGTTGCAACTTGATAGAGCAGCGGCTGGAAGAGATGGTGGTTGAGGCGATCAATGAGTACAACTTCGCAGGGAGCATTTCTCAGTTGATGAGCAGCTTCTAATCCTCCAAATCCTCCACCGATGATGATCACACGTTTCATATGGATTCACTTCTGCTTTATACATCTGTTTCTAGGGCTACGGTGTAATTATTTCAAATAAATACTATAATTAAGGAAACGGCTGAGAGGTTCTCATGTCTTCAATTGTATCAGGTCAGAGTATTCCTTCGTCTCCAGAAGATAAAAAGGGCAGAAAGGATGAGGAAGTTTCAGAGAGTGATTTGAAGATTGAAAAATCTGTTGGCCATGATGTACCTGCCAGTACAAAAAAGGGAAAAAGAAAGCTGCCCCATGTTCCACAGGATAAAAAATTAAAGCCCCCGATTCAAGAAGCAGTTTCAAGTGTCGCTCAAAAACGCAATAAAGCGCTGCCCCTCACTCCTCCAGAGATGAGAGAGGAACTTCAATCCTCCCCAGAGAAAAGAAAAGAGATCGATGAGAAAGCTAAAAATCCCAAATTTCAAAAAGAGAATGCTTCCTTGATCAAAGCGCTTAAAGAGCTGCGCATACAGACTATAAAAGATCTTTGTAAAGGCAAAGATGATTGGGAGATTGTCTATGAACTAGAAGATCTCAACCCTTTTGAGCGCCAAGAGCTATATAGTGTTGCATTTGATCTTAAGAACGAGCTTCCCAATCTCTCGGCTTGTTTTAAGCGCTGCTTTTCAAGAATGCATATGGATGCCTTAATTAAAGATCCATCTGTGAGGGAAAATTCGCTTGTAGCTCTCCATAACCTTGTCTCCCCAAGAATCTTTTTTGAAGAGCTCTTAAGTAGAGTAGAAAAGGGTGTTCAAAACTCGGATAAGATGCTTCTTTTTGCTAAAGATTGGGCTAAGATGAATAGCAACCTCTCAGAATTTCCTGTCGAGGTTATGAAGAAGCTCTCTGAGGTTGCCTATAAGGGCGACTTTGATGTTGCCATTTACAGTTCCTTGACCTCTCAAGCGCCAAAATTTGCAACAGGCCCTTTCAAGACAGAGGATCTCCTTTCATCTGCAATATCAGGTGATAAACAATCGCTTAAACTGCTCGCCTCAGAGTTTAGAATTTTTCAGCAAGCGGTACACACGCCCATTTCCTTGGGCTGCATGCTGGGTGAAAAAAATGAAGCTCTCGAAGGAAACAAAATGGCCTTTGATAAGATTGCAGGGTTTGTCTCTTCTACCATTTTGACTACTCTAGATCCAAAGGAGCGAAGAGAGACCGTTAAGATGTTTATTGATCTTGCACAAGAGTGCTATGACACAGGAGATTTAGCCTCCGTTCAGGCAATTATTTCTGGATTAAGCAAAATGCCCGTTTATCGACTAGAGGGGATTAAGGACCTATTCACCTATGCTGAAGGGGGAAGTGAAAAGGCGCCCTCTATCGGAGTTGCATATGGCGATACGCTCAAGAAGCTATCCCCTATCATTACTGGCGCTTATCAGAAACAGATGGATATGATTGGCCCCTTTGTAGAGAAGCATCCCCGTCCAATTATTCCTGAAGGCGTATTTACCTCTGCGTTAACATTGAAAGTTGAGGAAAAATTCCCAAGCGTTAGCGATGGGGAGTTGAATGTACAAAAGCTGAAGGGTTTATGTGATGTTCTCGAGCCTTTAAACAGGGCTCATGGTTGGATGAAAGAGGAGCCGATCAAACAGCCTCAATCCGATCTTTGCAATATGATCTTGGAGTCGCCAGGATCTGAAGCTGATAATAGTCTCTACCTGCTCTCTTATGCTCTGCAGCAATCAGATACAACAGATATCACCTCTTTTGCCGAAGCAGTAAAGTCAAAGATGTCTCATATTGAAAAGCTCTCCTACCAGGAGGATTCTAAGGAGTTTAAAAAAATCCACAAGGCTTTTCGCAAAAACGAAATACTGGAAAAAGCATTCAAGAGCGGAATTGATGCGAGCTTGATGAAGCAGCACAAATGGAAAGATATGTCCAATTTGCCCGCAGATGTTGGAGTTATTCGAGCGACCGCCCGTTTAAAAGGGTATGCGTTTTTAGAGAGTAGGATTGAACAGGGCCATGAACTTACCCCAGAATTGGTTGAACAGGCAATAAGCAAGGGTATTGAAGGGGTTCAAGGATTAGATGTTGGAGAACAAAAGAAAGGTACTTTTCTTGAGTCTGCACGTTTCTTATTCCTCAATTTTGCTTTAAAGCTCAAAGGGCTCGGCTTTGCAATTAAGTCGCGTCTCATGATCGAATGCAATCGCTATTTTAAGAGTGCTGATGGAATAAACCACGAGAAAGCCATCAAGGAAGAGGCAGCCATGAAGGCTATTGAGATTTGCTTCAAGAAGGATCCCTCCTCGATTGAAAAATATAGAGAGCTCAAGAGTAAAGCAACACTTGATGAAGCTGGAAAGAGTGAGTTACAGCGTTTAGAAGAGGTGCCTGGATTTACTAAGATTTTCCAAGCAATTCTGCTCAACAGCAAAAAGCAAATAGAATTATTAATATCGGATGGACGGCAAGAGGAGCTTAATGAGCATCACGCCTTTATGCTGCCAGATATTGCGCTTGATGCTATCCGTCAAAAAGCTCAAGCTCGAGATAAGAGTACTCGGAAGAGCGTTGGTGTTACTGAAGTAGAGCAGAGTCTGATGCAGCGTGAAGACCAAGAATTCTTGGCTGAGAAACATAGAGTCGATTTTTATCGAACAGGCACTCTTGATGAAAAGCTTATGGCACGCTTTAATAAACTTCCCAGAGATCAACGCATCAGCTTCAATAAACAAGTTGAAAAGCTTGCCCAAGAAATATTCCCTGATGATAAGTATCGTCAAAATCTGGTAGTAAATGAGATCGAAGCTGAAAGCATCATCCGCTTTAATGTCGAATTTGCGCTTAACCCTAAAGCAACAATTACCGTTTTTGAACCCGATCTTTATGCTACAAAGGGTGGGAATGAAGCTCGAGTGCACCTCGCTATTGCACAAGCTTCTGATTTTATTGATCGAACGATTGGTAAAGATCGAAAGAATAGCACTCCCGAAAAAATTGGCCTTGTTCTTGAGTTTTGTAAGCCTCTTTTAGAGAACAGAGACATTCCAGAGGCTAAAAAGCTTTTGAATGAAATGAAGACCCTTTTAACGGATAATTTATATACATGGGGCGCTGGGAGTCCTGACAAAAAGGTAACAAATGCGCTCCAATGGATCTTTGATCCTAAGAATGAGCAGACTCTGCTTTTAAATGATCTTCTTGGCCGTCAGAATGTCAATGATATACGTGAACAGCTGTTCAAAAAAGAGTATGCGAAAGAGGGATTCATCAATCTGCTTAAGCAGGCCAATATAGAACCAAAGGGGAAGACTACCCTATCAGAAATTACAGCCATCGGCATGAAGCTTCGTGTTAACCCGCTTGAGGTGATGGTTCACCAGCTTCAAGATGACTATAAGAATGCAGAATCGATCGGAAATGCTGGTGCTGTACTCATACAGTTTTCTAAAGACCTACCTAGAGACAATCACTATATGATGAGTGATGGGGCAAAGAATATTTCCAATGCAGGGCATGAAGGGAAACGTAAGGAAACAGGTGATAAAAAATATATTGAAGAGTGTGCAAAAGAGATAAATGCCTTTTTTAAAGGCTCCCCTCAATATGCAAAATTAGCTCAAGCTTTATCAACGCAAACAATGGGTAATTGGATCATCGGATCAAGTATAGGCGGTGTTCTCCAGTCTTTACAGAGATCGGGAAATGTTTTTCAATTGATGAACCCTGGTCAGATTGTAGAAATAAATGTTGAACGCGACTCTCAAGGAGCAATTACTGGCCTTCATCTCAAAACAGAGTATGAGTGTCACCTTTGCTTAACAGGTGAAAAAGGCAAGATTTCGATGATGGATTTCGGGCTCAAATTTGGATTTGACGCTACATTTACTATCGATGATAAAGGTATCCCTCAACTCAAGGGTGAGCCAGCTGCGACCTATGAGCCCTTCGGGTTAAAAGGGTAGATTCTATATGCCTATAAATGGCTTTAGTGGAAATGTCACTGGTCCTCAGTTTAAAAATCAGCTTACTGGTTTAGAGAAAGGCCGCGTCTCTAAATTGAAAGAGATGTATGAACCAAAAAGACAGCCAGTTCGTCCTGAAACAGATAAAAAAATGCAGGTCGTTCATCAGAAGGTGACTGGAGGGGATGCCTCGGTAAAAGAATCGCTGCTCAATATCAGCTCTAATAGTTTAAAGGGCCTTCAAGAACAGCCTAAAGATAGCTCCCCGCCTGAATCCTTTCCTAAAGAGGTTGTTGAACAGGTAGTTGAAGCTGAGCCAAAAGTTCAAGTAGATAGTTCTGAGATAAAACAAATCGATAAAGGTCCCGAAACTCCTGAAAAGGTTGAGGAGGGCTCCAAAAAAATGGAGTCAAGGGACGATTTTATAAATTCTTTGGACAAAGAAAAGGTGGGAGAATATTTAAAAATTATCAAAATTTACCCAGGCCCTTTAGTAAAGGGCGGGATTTTAGAAGCGCTAGAGGGAAGAAAAAATCTGTTAATAAAAGATCTCAAAGAGGTTTTCGCAAATGGGAAGGACAAAGAGAAAATTTATTTGAACCTGACCGAAAAACTTACCTCAGGCCCAAAAACCAATATTCGAATACTCGCTGAGCTGTATAAAGAACTCGAAGAAGGAAATATTGAAAATCACCCTCTTCAATCCATTAAAGACGATCTAAAAGCTATCTTAAAGCTCTGTCCTACGGTTTCTCTTATCAAAGAGCTCTCATCCAATCCAGATCAGCAATTTGAAGAAAAGGTGCAAAGAACATTGAGCTCTCTTACATCGCCAAAAGCCTTCTTTAAAACTTCGCTCGATGTGGTTAAAGATTTACCAAAATCCTCTTTGAGATCGTTTGGGGAGTTTGCAGCCGGGTGGATAGGAAAAAATACCCTTCTCAAAGACTATCCCGTTCAAGAGCTTAAAGATTTAGCTTCGTTGCTTAAACAAAAAGGGCTGTCCGATGTTGCTCAGCAGATTTTGATTCTTCTTGATGTTGCGAAAAATAGAAAGATCAATGTTCATTTCAAATCAGGCGAACGTCCTGCTGCCGATATTTTGTCTTTGGTGCACTCAGGGAATCCCCTCCCTGCAGCTTATAATCTTATGGTTAAGATGATTGCCAATGATCTTACAGCAATTAATCTGGACGCCTTAAGCCAAACAGAATCTTCCGATTTGG
Organism: Bacteroidota bacterium; assembly: GCA_013285825.1. GTDB lineage: Bacteria > Chlamydiota > Chlamydiia > Chlamydiales > FEN-1388 > JABDGV01. Next base: position 23,302 of record JABDGV010000003.1, on the reverse strand, counting down.
TTTCTAATACAAAAAATGAGGGTATTTCGACGGGAGCCGATCTCTTTATAACTGCAACCAATGGATCTATTAAATTCATTGCATCACAGATCCTTTTGGCTCCCAATGATAAAGCGCGTGAGAAAATGGTGCAGTTTTTTCTTGACGTTGCGGCAAAAGCCCGAGAGAGGGGCGACTATATTACCGTGCAAAATATTGTCACTGCAATTTCTTCTTTAGGATCAGAGGCCAATCCCCGTATTCACTTCTTAGGCAGGATTATCAATTTGGAAAAAGCAGAAGGAGATCTGTTTAATGAATTAAGTCCTGCACAGCAGAACATTTGCAAGCTGTTCCTTGAGCTTGAGCAATTGGATAAACGGAGCCAAAAGAAAATGAAAGAAGAGGCGGAAGAGAGGTTAGGAAGGGGAGAAGCCGTTCTTTTCCCCATTCCAAGAATGTTGACTCTGCTTATTGGCCAAGGCGAGCTTCCCACTCAGAGAGATAATGAATTTTATTCTAAGAAAATGGATGGCTTGAACAGGCATTTATCTTTTGTAGATGAACAGAAAAAGCTTCAAGGGGGGAAAAAGTTAGCTCCTTATACGGATATCGGTTCCTCTCTTGACTCGTATGCCGATTTGGATTCCGATTTGTTGACAGAAGTTTCAAATATAGTTTCTCCTGGGGCAACTAAAGATATTGTTATCGACCTGGAAAAAAGACTTCCCAGGCAATCCCTCTTTCAGCATAAAAACTATATAATTACTTCTCGATCTTTCCCAGCCACTAAAGCTTATTTCAAGAAAAATGAGCTTGATGCAGAGATTGTTAAGAAAGCTATTGATCTCTCTTTATATAAGTCATGGAACCTCATGAATCGGGCTAATACGCCTCCATCAGATGCCCATAAAATTCGACAAGAGGCTCAGAGAAAAGCGTATGAAATGATTGAAGAGGCGCTTAAGAGGAGTAGGACGGGAAAGCTTTCTATCGACGTGCTTTCGGATATTGCTCAAAAAGCTGTAAAGAGCGCCCTTCCAACATCGAAATAAATACAGTAAGCGCTTCCTTTTTTTTGAAGCGCCTAAATGATATTAATGAATCAAAGTACCTTAATCTACTGTACCTTAATCTACTGTACCTTGATTTTTTTGGGCTGGTCTTAGGTCTTCTTCTTGAATTCCACGTACATGACGCCGTTGGATAGATTTGCTTTTGGCTCTTGGGATTCATCGATGTTGCCAGGAACAGTCATTCGGTACATGAATGAGCTATTTCTCTTTCTAAAATATTTGCGTTTCTTGTCCTCTTCTTTTTCTCTCGTAGAGGCTCGTATAGTGAGCACTCCCTTTTCAAAGGTGATATCGACATCCTCTTTATTAACGCCAGGAAGAGCAGCTTCAACGATGATGGCATTTTTTTCTTGATCTTCGCATATAGAAAGATCAGAGGCAAAGGCGGAAGGGGCTGCTGCCCAATTGGTAAATCGTTGGAGGGAAGGCCGGTTAAAAAGCTGATCTTCGTCTTCAATAAGGGGGGCATTAAGGGCCAATTTTTTGGTTGCATACACTACCTCCTTGAAGGGTGGGAGGATACCTTGAGCTATATATCTACCAACAAAAATATACAACTTGTGATACTGAAAAAAAATAGTGTATTAATAAATAGTATAAGACATACATCATGTAGCACGTATTCGAGAGGAGCAGAATAATGCCGTTGACGAAAGTAGAAGTCATGAAATTCAAAAAAAGACTGGAGGAGATGAGGGGTAAGCTCACCAACTCTCTTCAAGCAAACACTGCTGAAGTCAAACGTCCTGATGAAGCGACAGGCTATTCCCAGCACCAAGCGGATCAGGGTACGGATGATTTTGACCGCCATATCAGTCTTGAGGTGACGACGCAGGAATTTGATCTTCTCAAGAAGATTGATCATGCTCTTCAAAAGATTGAAGATGGAACGTATGGGGTCTGTGATTTGTCAGGAGATCCAATCCCAAAATTGCGTTTAGAAGCAATGCCTTATGCGAATACAACCGTGCAAGCGCAAGAGAAGCTTGAAAAAGGGCACTATTAATCCCGTGAAGAGAGATAATTGGAAAGTTTTAGGCTTGATAGCCTTTATCCTTATTATTGCAATTGACACCTGGACCAAGTATTGGGCGCTTGGGGCCCTTCAACAAGCTCCTATTTCTATCGGTTCATTTCTGGGAATTGACCTCTCTTTAACTCTGACGACAAATCAAGGAGCTGCTTGGGGCGTTGCATCGAGCATCCCGAAGGTTTTATTAGCTATTCGCTGTATCATCATTCTTGGGTTGGTCTGGTTTCTCTACTCGCCGAGATGTCCCATTTCCTGGAAAATTCCCTTATGCTGTGCAATCGCTGGAGCGTTGAGCAATATTCGGGATACCTTCTTGTGGGGTCATGTAGTCGACATGTTTGATGTGCGGCTTTTTGGATATGACTATCCTGTCTTTAACGTTGCAGATATCGCCATCACCTTATCTGTTCTCGTACTCTTCTTTCGATGCAGAAAAAAGTAGATGTTACACTTTACTCCAGCTAATACTCCCAAGTATATGGCTTCAAAATGGATTCATCTTCCCTTTTTAGTAGATGTTGAAGACTTCCAAGACCTATTTTTGCATGTAGGTACTCCTCTTTTTCTTCGCTCGTCCGGGATATATGAAGAAAAGGAGCTGTTCTTATCTCAAGAGCAATTTATCAACTATTGGCAACAGTATCTTTACGATGTAAAGAGCGGCCCTATTTTAGATTCCAAGTATAAACCACTTTTTTCGCTTTTCTGGTCGAGCACGCCAGAAACTGTAGGTTTGATAGATCTGGGCGAAGGTCGGGTCTGCGCTACGCAACTTGCTCCAAATATTGTTTTACAGCTCCATCGCTTTCAATATTCAGTGACTGATGGTCAGTATCGAAGGCAAGTATTTGGTCCAGATACGGTTTCTTGGGGCTTGCAAGCCTCATTTCCCATGCTTGTTCAAGATCCTAAAACAAGAGTGATTAGAAAAGCACTTCTTGATCACGATTGTGAAAATAGAGCGCTTTGGATGCAGTTTCAAAAGTGGTTGAAGGCAAGAACTCTGCCCGTATCTTTTGAAGTAGGAGGAGCTCGCCAAACGGTCCCCTTTCGAATAAGTCCAAGTGCTTTAAAATGGATTGATCAGCATCATGAGCTGAAGATGAAGGGAATAACTGTTGCATGATAGCTATTGTCACGATTGGCGATGAAGTTCTCTATGGGTTTACGCCCAATTCCAACGCCTCCTTTATTTCTCAATTTCTTATTCTCAATGGACTTATTCCACGCCTTGTTACGACGATTGGCGATGATCGTGCTATGATGGCTTCAACGATCCAAAAACTGCTCCAGCAAGGTGTCACGGTGATTACTACGGGCGGCCTAGGCCCTACGTGCGATGATTTTACGAAGAGCGTTGCAGCCTCCCTCTTTTCTAAGAAATGCATTCACAATCCTGAATGCGAAAAAGAGCTGAAAGCGCAATATGGAGCCTCTCTTCCAACGCTTATAGATCAATCGACATGGCCAGAAAACGCCCGCCTCTTCTCAAACCCGAATGGAACGGCTTTTGGCTTTTGCTTAGAGGATGAAAAGCTCTTTGGAAAAGCAAAGCTCATATGCCTTCCAGGACCCCCTTTAGAAATGCGGCCCATGCTGGATCGCTATGTACTGCCCTTGCTCCCGAAATGCGCTGAAGAAATCTTTTTGCAGCTCCATCTTTGCGGCATTCCTGAACATGAAGTCGATCCCTATCTTCGAGAGCTGCAAAAGAGCTACCCATCCCTGCAGTTTGGGATTTATCCATCCTATGGAACTCTTTCAGTCCATATACGCGCTCAAAAGGGAATCAAGTTAGAAGCTGAAGAGGCATATAATAAGATTAAGCAGAAATTTTCGACCCTAGTATTTCAAGGCGATCGGGGAGGAATTGAAGAGGCGGTATTGCAGCTTTTGGGTGATAAGAAACTCACTCTTTCGTTTGCAGAATCGTGTACAGGAGGCGCTCTATCCAGCAGAATTACCGCCATCCCAGGAGCCTCAAAAGTGTTTTTAGGATCAGTAGTCTCCTATTCTAATAGCGTCAAAGAGACTTTATTATCTGTTGATGCTGAGACTATTGAAAAATTTGGAGCCGTATCTCAAGAGACAACAGAAAAGATGGCTCGAGGATGCTTGCAGAAGTTTCAAAGCGATGTCGCTATTGCTGTATCGGGGATCTTTGGCCCCACAGGGGGAACCAAAGAAAAGCCTGTCGGAACAGTTTGTTATACCATTGTGCACAATAAAGTCTTTCACTCTGGAACAAAGCATTTTTCGGGCGAGAGGCTTACAATTCGAGAAAAGGTGGTACAATTTCTTTTAATTGAATGCTACAACCTGGTACAAGGCAATAGATAACCAGGGAAATTTGTATGGTGATTACAGGACTTGCTCTCTTAGGAGCCCTCGGCATGGTCTTGGCTGGAAAGGCCGAGGCAGCATTCTTTCCCTCTCTTATTTCAACCCTTGCCCTATTTCAGCTTTTTATTCTCTCTCTCGTTGTTCTGCAGGGGATAAAGCGGCTTGTTAAGGTAGATCACAAAATTGCTCCTGGCATATTCCAGGTGGCTATGGCAGATATACCCTCCCGTATATTCATGGGTGCCATTTGTTTCATCTCTCTTTTGCAGCTGTTTTTGGTTGCTCTCAACGTCGATTATGCAGCCATTCATCTGGTTCTTTTTGCCTGTTCCATAGACTTGATGATCATGTTTACTCAAAAGTTCTTCTCCTTTTCATCTGTCGATGGACTTCTTCATCAATTTGAACGGCAAGTTGAGAGTGAGCTGAAAAAACGCAATCCTGAAGGGGCGTTAAGCTGGTGCGAAGCAATTTGCCAGGTTGGAGCCTCAGCTATTCGGGATCATAATGCTTTGCAAGGCGCCGCTTCCCTCAACACGCTCTATTTAGGCACTGAGCAGCTTATTGCTTGGGCGCCGCTGGCTCAGCTTTTTTCATCGAAGTATCGAATCGGTGCTGATCTTCCCTTAGTCGAGCGTCTGCAGGTCCTTATTATCTATATTTCTCAAAGAGTTTTATGGTTGATGCGGGATGCACTCCACAGCAATGTACTTCCCATTGGCGAACAGGCAATCTCTTTTTCAGGGCGGGTGAGCTGCTATTTAGTGAATAAACATCCTGAAATTGCGCATATCCCCATGGTGCAGCTTATGGCTAATGCGCAGGAGCTTGCGTCAGTTGAAATTGAACAGATTGAAGTTCATCTTGCTGTAACGATGAGTGAAGTTATTAAAGCAATGCTGTACGAGGCAAAAGTGCAAAAGCGAGTGATTATAGAGCCGCTTATGCATCTTCTTCGCCTCCTTGGCCTTCAAATGAAGAGCTCCTACCAACGAAAAAGCGGACAAAATATTGCGCTCTTGATGCAGCCATTTGCTGAGATTGCAGAGATGCTTGCAGAGCCTGATTTGATGAGCATTGAGGGAATGAGCCAAGTTAAAGATGAGCTGCAGCGGATTTTTATGCAGTTTTCGACCTTAGAAGCAATTCAAACAGGTACTTTTGATCAGCCGACTGAGACGGGCTTTACAGCAACGGATTCAACCTCTTCCTTTCAGCAATAAGCTGAAGCAAGAAATGGTGTGGAGCAGTTCGCATTTTCAAATAACTTAAAAATTATGGAGGGCAAATCCTAAACTTTCAAGTTAATCAGTCAAAATATTTTTTTATTAAATTCAATAATCTGGTAGTACTGTCATAAGATGAATAGGATGAAGGTTTATGAAGTTTAAGTTTATACTGCCGCTTGCAACTATTGTTATGGGGCTGGGACTGGGCAATCTGCTTGCAGGGTCTTCAAGTGACAGTAAAGGGTCAATACCCTTCTATGAAATGGGCAAAAAGCCGCTCAAATCGAAAGCTAGAGTGAAAAAAATACCGGGTTATTACAACGCTCTAATCTCCTGCTTCGGAAATGATCTTTGGACAACATCGATGAATGGAGGGCTTGTTACCTTCCCAAATGCAATGAGTCGAGCTGGTTTTGCACCGCCTGTAGCTAATACCTACTTCCAAGTTCCACAAACTGGCACCTATATTGTTACAGTAAACATTTCAACAGTTTCATTTACTAGTGCTGTGGGTAATAGGGATGGCTACCTTGAAATTCAAATCGACGGGTTGAACTCTCTTGGAACGAACTGCCTCATTGAGCAGGTTCAAAAAATATCTGGGGATACGACTGCATCACCCATATCTGTTACGAGGCTGTTAACTTTGAACAAGGGACAGTCAATCTCTATCTATATGGCCACAAGTGATGCGTCGCTTTTTCAAATTCCTCTAACTACAGCACCCTTCACTGGTTATTCCAATAGAGCAATTTCCATTGTACGGGTTAATTAAGAGTTATACACATCTTGGTTTTGAGTTGCCTCAAGTTAAGTGAAGGCTTCTTAAGAAGGAGAATGTGAATTTTAAACGCAAAGACGCAGAGTCGCAAAGAAAGATGAGTATAATTTATCTCTCTTTGCGTCTTAGAGCCTTTGCGTCTTTGCGTTGAATTATTCTACAAGTAAAACTCTAGTTGACATACAAGCTTCAAAATTTCTTTTGTAACCGGATGGGGAAGCTGCAGTTTTGAGTGGATAAGGGCAATGGCATTAGGTTTATAGGGCTGTTTAGAGCCATACTTAACATCACCTAAAATGGGATGGCCAAGGGCTGCAAGCTGAGCGCGGATTTGATGATGCCTGCCTGTAATCAGGCGGATTGAAAGTCGACTGTTTTTGCCTTGAGGCTTTGCTTCAACAATCTCTAATTGCGCCTCTTGTCTTACAGGGGTCTTCTCTTTAAATGCATAGACTCGATCTTGTTCTCGCTGTAAATAGTGAGTTATTACGCCTGTAGAAGAACACTCTCCTTCAACTAAAGCTTGATACTCTTTTACCCAGAGATTATTCCTGATAGATTCCGAACAGCGGGAGAGCGCTTTTTGCGATTTGGCGAAAACAACAATCCCAGCAACAGGCTTATCGATTCTGTGGACAGCGTGGAGATACACTTGACCTGGTTTATTATCGCGCACTTTAATGAAAGCTTTGAGAGAATCTTCAAGACCTTTTGTGCCATCTGGTTCCGTTTGCGTTGCTACCCCAAACGGCTTTACTACAATTAAAAGATGGTTGTCTTCGAGTAAGATCTCATTCATGGCGCTGGCGAGCGGCCTCGAATACTAAGAGAGTTGTTGCCATGGCAACGTTTAAGGAGTCGGCATTGCCGCGCATAGGAATGAAGGTTTGAATATCAGCCTTTTTCATCCAGAAGTCGGAAAGGCCCAGCTGCTCTGTTCCCATGATAATCGCTAAAGGATCTTGTAGCTTTGTTTCTGTATAAGAAGCTGTTCCTTGAGGGGTTGCTGCAACGATTTTTAACCCAAGGCTTTTGCAGAGAGCATACGCATCTTTAGAGCTTGCCTGGAGAACAGGAACAGTAAAGAGGGTGCCGACGCTTGCCCGTACAACGTTTGGATTGTAGATATCGGTTTTTGGATCTGCTACAAGGAGGGCATCAACGCCTGCAGCATCGCAAGAGCGAAGGATGGTTCCTAAATTACCCGGTTTTTCGATCCCTTCGGCAATGACAATCCAAGGATTTTTTTTGCTTTTGAGGAGTATTTCAATATCTTGAAGCGTTGCAGAAAACTGTTGTGCTATACCTAAAAGGCCATCAGGTCTATCTCTATACGATATTTTCTCAAAAACTCGTTTTGAGCAGGATATAATTTGGGCATTTGGGAATTTGGCTATCAATGCATCTTCGTTTGTGCCTAAGAATAGTTCCCGGCATATAAAGAGCTGCTGTAAAGAGATGTTCTTTTCAGAACCGCGGAGAAGCTCTCGGTACCCCTCAATTAAAAAAGCCTTTTCATCATCTCGATCGCGTCGATCGCGCAGTTTGAGAACTCTTTTAATTTTTGGATTATCAGTACTGGTTAGATGGAACTCGTCCATGAGGCCCTCCAGAGTGCAAAGGTTCCTGATGGAATGGCAAATGGTGTTTTATGGCTATCCCCTTTAAGGAGCATCTCACCCTCTTGGATAATGCCCTTATGGGTAATTGATTGCTGTAAGAGCTGTTTCATAGCGACAGGAGTAAATCCTGGAGTATGGCAGGAGAAGAGCACAAAGGCAGGATCATTGGTAAGAAGCGTGTTGACTAGGGTTAAGAGATTATTGATCTCTTCTTCGATTTTGAAAATTTCGCCTTTAGCTCCACGCCCAAAACTTGGAGGATCTAAGATGATGGCATCGTAGAAAGAGCCTCGTTTGATCTCTCTTTGGAGGAATTTGGTAACATCTTCAACGATCCAGCGGATAGGTGCTTTTGAGAGGTTGTTGAGTTCCGCATTTTCCCGAGCCCACTGAACCATTCCTTTGGAGGCGTCAAGATGGCAAACTTCTGCTCCGCCTTGAGCTGCAGCTATTGTGCTTCCCCCTGAATAGGCAAAGAGGTTTAAGACGCGTAATGGCCGTGTACTGGAAGAAATTGTTTCTTTAATCCACTTCCAAAAGGGACGCTGTTCGGGAAAAACTCCTAAATGACCAAAGTCAGTGGTTTTGAGGTTGAATTTGATTCCATGAGTTTCAAGAACCCAAGCATCAGGAAGATTGTGTTTTGTGCTCCAGCCCTTCTGTTCAACTCTTTCGAATGATCCGTGTGCCTTTTGCCAAACTGATTCGTTTTCTTGCCTGGTCCAAACAGCCTGAGAACAGGGTCGAGCAAGGATTATGTCCTGGAATTGTTCAAGCTTTCGTCCGCTGCCTGAGTCTAAGAGTTCATATGTCATGCAGCTTCCTGAGCGCCTTTTTGAGAAGAGCTTGCCACAAAAAAAGCCGTCACTGTTCCTGAGATGGCGAGAGGAAGAAGAGGAGATAAGTCGAAGATTCTTTGAGCAGCAAAAGCAATTGCGCCTAGTATGACACCAGCCCAGGCAATCTTTGACTTACCTTGTACATTTTGCGTTGCATAGATTGCGGCAAGAAGGGGTGCCCCTAAGATAGCTGCAGAGAGCTCATAGCTTGTGACCATACAGCTGATGATATCAGTGGCTAACAATGTGCCGACCAATGCTAGGGCGCCGGTAGTAAAAGTTGTCGTTCGTGCGAATCTGCCCTTTAAGATGTCATGGGATAGCGATGAGCTGATGGCGAGTAAAATGGCTGAGACAGTCGATACAATGGCAAGCAAAACGCTCGATGCTGCCAGTGCAAAAACAAATGGGGAAGTAGAAAGGGAGACTGCTTGAAGAAAGATGCTTCCTTGAGCTGGATCTGCACCAAGCTTTCGTCCAACCAGACCAAACCAGACGGGGATGAAGGCAAGAAAGGTTAAGATCACTGCCGATATCTTTGAGGATTTTGTAGCAATTTCCGGAGTTCTAGCTGCCATGCATCTTTGGGCCATATCCTGGCCAATAAACATGAAAATTGCAGGCATGACGAGTTCGGGGAGTGCTTTTGAAAAACTTGCCGTGGGCAATACCCAGGTGATGTCAGAAACATTGAAAAAACTGGTCACGAAAGCAACAATCAGAAGAACGATCATGGCTAAGGCTTGGACTACGTCTGTCCAGACAACAGTTAAAAATCCGCCTTGAGTTGTATAGGCCAAAACTAAAAACCAGGAGAAGAGAAACCAGAGGGGGGAGGAAAATCCAAGAGCGAGCATAAACTCTTTAAGGCCAATAGCTAAGGCGATTAATATTCCGAAAAGAGAGCAGAGAAGAAGGAGAGAGGCAAAGCGATAAAGTTTTGGAGATGCATAGACGCGGTCAAAGAGCTGTGCGATTGTATTCAGCTCTAAAGAGCGAAGCTTTGCACCAAATCCTGTGCCTAAGCCAAAAAAGCCAATAGCAAGCCCAAGCGGATAGCCAATGCCTAAAATCCCTTGCCGAAAGGCGCTGTCTGCAGTACCTAAGATAAAGCCGCCGCCGATCTGCGTTCCCAAAAAAGTCATGACAAGCGGGAAAACACCTAAACTCCTGCCGCCTAAGAAGAAATCTTTATGTCCAGGATCGCGTTTCGTCCAGAGCGTCATGAATGCTGAGAGTATGAGGAAGACAAAAAATGGTAAAAGAGCTGTAATAGATGGCATAAATTAATTTTATTAGACTTAAATTATAGCAGAAGCTGATGGTTTTATAAAATCTTTTTTTATGAGGAGATGGAATGAAGCCGGGAAGTGAAGTCCAAATCAAATCGAAAGGGTTATTTGATTTTGAAACGATCTTGAACCCACCATTGCCTTCATTCTCATTTATAAGTACTCTTCAATCAAAAAGTGCAATGCTCGTTCAAGAGCTGCTCAGTTTTCTTCCCGATCCAAATGCTGTAATCAATAAGAAGCTTCGTATAAATGGCTCCCTTCAAGTTTATTCTCCACATAAATTGAGAACGAAGCGGTCTTTGAAATGGACGACCGAGATGGATGCATTAGTGATTCAATTACACAAAGATATGCGTGCTGACAGAGTCTTGAATAATACGTGTAAAACTTGGCGTCAACTAGCCGAAAAGATCAACAGTACCTATCAGACCAAATTTAAGGGTAAGACGGTCATGGAGCATTATGACGAGAAGTTGAAACCCGAATTTAAACGTACTCAATTTTCGTTGCACGAAGATTTATTTATTATGGCGCATATAGCTTATGTGGGACAGAAATGGAGCTTAATTGCCATGAAGATGGGTCGATCGCCCAACAACGTTAAAAACAGATTTAATAGTGGGCTGCACAATACTTCGATTCTCGATTGTATCACAAGGAATAAAGAGATCTTGAAAAGCTCTCTTTTCCAAGAGTCGATCAAAACAGTAGATAAATTGAGCGGGCTTTTTAAAGCACTAGAACAGCTGAAAACTGGCTAAAAATAAAGAAAAAAAAGCTCCTGCCGAAAAGGCAGGAGCTTTTAGAGCATCTTTTTATGCTGCGCGGATCTTGATATCAACACCTGCAGGAAGAGTCAACGTCTTAAGAGCGTCGATGGTCTTCGCTGTTGGGTTCAATATATCAACAAGGCGCTTGTGAGTTCTGATTTCAAACTGCTCGCGCGCCTTTCGGTCAACGTGAGGAGATGTCAAAACCGTGTAGATCTCGCGCTTCGTTGGAAGCGGGATCGGACCTACAACTGCAGCACCTGTACGCTTCGCTGTATCCACAATATCTGCTGTCGAACGATCAAGCGATCGCTGATCATATGACTTTAGACGAATGCGAATCTTTTGACGAAGCGGCTTAGCCTGGGCTGTAGGCTTATGCTTTTCTTGCTTGTGCTTTTCTTGCTTCTGCTTTTCTTGCTTGGCCATAACCGCCTACTTCTTCATTATTTCTTCTTTGATTTTCATTGGAACCGGTTCAAAGTGGCTCGGTTCCATAGTATAGGTCGCTCGACCCGATGACAGTGATCGAAGCTGCGTTGAGTAACCAAACATCTCGCTCAAGGGAACTTGTGCGTGGATAACTTGGGTTCCGCCCTTCAAAGACTCTTGCCCCATAATTCGGCCGCGTCTTCGGTTCAAGTCGCCCATAACGTCGCCTAAAGCAGCGTCTGGAGTCGTAGCATCAACCTTCATGATCGGTTCGAGAATGGTCGGAGCAGCTTTTTTCGCTGCATCTTTTACGGCCATCGCACCGCAGATCTTAAAGGCAAGTTCACTCGAGTCAACTTCGTGGTAAGAACCAAAAGTGATCGCAACTTTCGTGTCGACGAGCGGATAGCCAGCGAGAATACCGCTTGATAAGCCCTCTTCAACACCCTTGATAACTGCTGGGATGTATTCACGTGGAATGACACCGCCGACAATTTTGCTAACAACTTCGTTGCCCATACCGCGTTCGTTTGGCTCAATTTCGAGCTCAACGTGTGCGTACTGACCTCGGCCGCCTGACTGCTTGACGAACTTCGTCTGAGCAGAAGCTGGAGTTGTGATCGTTTCTTTGTAGGCAACTTGAGGCTTGCCGACAGTTGCTTCAACGCCAAATTCACGTTTCATTCGGTCGTAGATGATCTCCAAGTGGAGCTCGCCCATACCTGAGATGATCGTCTGGCCCGTTTCTTCGTTTGATGAAACTCTAAATGTCGGGTCTTCATCAGAAAGAGATGAGAGTGCAACAGCGAGCTTGTCACGGTCTGCTTTCGACTTAGGCTCAATAGCCATCGAGATAACAGGCTCCGGAAACTCCATCTTTTCCAAGATGAGGGGATGATCTGGATCACAGATCGTATCACCCGTAGTTGCCCTCTTTAAGCCGACGCAAGCTGCAATGTCGCCAGCATAGAACTCATCGCGCTCTTTTCGCTGGTTGGCATGCATTTCAAGCAGGCGAGAGATTCGCTCTTTAGTGTCCTTTGTCGAGTTCATGACAGTGGTTCCCTTAGCGAGGGTACCGCTGTAGAGACGAATATAGGTAATTCGGCCGACATAAGGGTCAGACATAATTTTGAATGCTAAAGCTGCGAGCGGCTGACTGTCATCAGGCATGATGACCATTTCTTTATGAGTATCAAGCTCATAGCCTCGAACAGCTCCTCGATCAAGAGGAGATGGCATCCAAGCAACAACTGCGTTCAGAAGCTGCTGAACACCTTTGTTTTTGAATGCGCTTCCGCAAAGAACGGGAACCAGTTTGTTCGAGCAGACGGCCATACGAAGTACGGCATTGATCTCATCTGGTGTCAGACTATCAGGATCAGACAAGACCTTGTTCATGAAACCTTCATTGGAATCATCAACAGTGGACAAGTCTTCTAAGAGCTCAAGACGCATCTTTTTGCACTTTGCGAGAAGATCTGCAGGAACTTCTTCTTCTTCCCAATCAGCGCCCAGTGTTTCGTCGTGGAAAAGATAGGCTTTCATAGTGATGAGGTCAACCATACCCTTAAAGTCGCCTTCAGCGCCAATGGGGCAGTGGACTGGAAATGCGTTAGCACCCAGTTTTTCTTTGATGCTTTCAAGTGCTGCGAAGAAATCAGCGCCTGTTCGGTCCATCTTGTTGACGAATGCGATACGAGGAACGCCATATTTATCTGCTTGCCGCCATACAGTCTCTGACTGAGGCTCTACACCAGATACTGCGCAGAACACTGCAACAGCACCGTCAAGCACGCGAAGGCTTCGTTCAACTTCAATCGTGAAGTCTACGTGGCCAGGGGTGTCGATAATGTTGATGCGAGCATCTTTCCAGAAGATGGTCGTTGCAGCAGAGGTAATCGTAATGCCGCGCTCTTGCTCCTGCACCATCCAGTCCATGGTTGCGGCACCTTCGTGCACTTCACCCATTTTGTGGAGACGGCCTGAGTAATAGAGAATACGCTCGGTAGTCGTCGTTTTACCGGCATCAATGTGGGCCATGATACCGATATTTCGGACTTTTTCGAGCTTGTCATTTTGTGGTCTTCCCATAGGTCCTTAAATCCTTACAAGCTCGGAAATTACCAACGGTAATGGGCAAAAGCTTTGTTAGCCTCAGCCATACGGTGGGTATCGTCCTTTTTCTTAATTGTAGTCCCTTGGTTGTTGTAGCAATCTGCTAGCTCCAACGCAAGAGCCTCTTCCATGGCTTTGCCAGGTTTTGCACGTGAGTGGTTGATGATCCAGCGCATAGCTAATGAAAGCTGGCGGCTGGAAGGAATTTCAACCGGAACTTGGTACGTTGCGCCGCCGACTCTTCTAGATTTTACTTCGAGAGTTGGTTTTGCATTGTCGAGAGCGATTTGAAACGCTTCGAATGGATTTTCAGCTTTGACACGCTTAGCAAAGCGTTCGATAGCATTATAAATGATCCGTCGGGCTGTCGACTTTTTGCCGTCCATCATCACTTTGTTGATGAACTTAGCTAAAAGCGTACTTCCGTAAACTGGATCGGGAGCAATTTGTCGCGCAACTGCTCGTCGTCTTCGTGACATAGTATTCCTCAAAAATTTCGTATTCGACGATCAAAAGTTTATTCACCTGATAGATTTTTAAGCCTATCATGCGCGAGATGCATGTCTATTTATCTCTAAAGAGGCATAAATCTCGAGCGAGGATGGTAGATATACTACCTTCCCAAAACGTTACTTACGGGGGCAAAAAACCTTACTTAGGCTTTTTGGCTCCGTATTTGGATCGTCCCTGTCTTCTCTCTTTTACCGGCGCACAGTCTAATACTCCGCGCACGATGTGGTATCGCACACCAGGAAGGTCTTTTACACGGCCGCCACGAACGAGCACGATGCTATGTTCCTGGAGGTTGTGGCCTTCACCGCCGATATAGGCGATAACTTCTTGGCCTGTCGAAAGTCGAACCCAAGCTACTTTTCGAAGTGCAGAGTTCGGTTTCTTAGGAGTCTTGGTCTTTACCTGGACACAGACCCCACGCTTCTGAGGGCATGAATGAAGTGCAGGAGATTTGCTCTTGTACTGCTTCGGCCTTCGTGGTTTGCGAACAAGTTGGTTAATTGTCGGCATTCAATATTCTTCTCCATACTGCATTGCAATTTTCTGCAAGCAAGTAAGTATACTAGCAACTTTGCCTATCTTAAGTCGAGAGAATTAATTAAGAGCGTAATTTTAAAGTAATCGTGCCCGAGCCCTTTGCTAAGCCCGTGCCCGAATGAACTCAATATAATTAATCTATAACAGTTCAAGTGGTAATGTCTAAATTTAATCGGGCACGGGCTTAGCAAAGGGCACGGGCACGATATGGGTTAAAACCACGGAAAGATATACTTGACGATTTTGGATTGAAGGATGTTTTTAGCAACTCCCTTATATGTTGTCTTGTCTGTTGCTTCCTGTTTGAGTTTATCCTCTATGCCTTCAAGTAGAAGATTGAGATTTTGGAGCGGCTTTTCCCATGATTTTGGATTTTTTGAGTTGGATTGCATTCGAGTTCCAAGGGAAATCATCTCTTTAAAAATTTGAGGGCTAAACTCTTTGGCTTCTGGGGTCAAATTTGGCCATTGGCCGCCTATTACATGCACCAGCTCGTCGGTTGATTTTTGGAATAATTCAGGAGTCATTGGAGCAAGATTTTTAATATGACTAAGGAAGAGATCTTCCACAGTTTCTCGGACATTGGTACAGGTTTCTTGTTTGAGTCCAGCGTCTACGACATGTCTATTTACATCATTTTCAACTTCGTTGAATTTGCCTGGGCTGAATCGACTGAATAAAGTAATGAGATTTACAAGGTCAGTTGGCTGGTTTTGTGAAGCTGTATCTAAGAAAGATTGCCAAATCGTATCGACCGATTTAGTGACAAAATTGTTAGCATTGAGCTCATCTTGTCGAATAAAGAGCAGTTTAGCTAGGACTTTTTGGACCTCATTGTCATCCTTAAAATGAGCTACACTGCTTAATAGTTTGATGCTCTCATAGGCAGTTACTGTTTTATTTCGAGTATCTTCATGTTTTGCATTTGCAAGAGACGAGAAAAGAGCATCTGCATCCTCTCTTGTTTGCTTGCATGTCGGGGTGATTGAGTGCTTTTTATTGAAAGCGTGGATAATTTTATCGCAAAAAGAGGTAACATCGACCCATCTTTCAGTAAACCAGAGCTTCACATCCTTAAAGCTATATTTTTTGGCTACTTGGACTGAGAGCTTACCGTTGGCATCATAGAGAAAGACTGCCCGTAATTTGTCCGTTTTGGCAAAGTTCTTTGTTTGTACCTCGCAACTCTTTGCAAGATCGCAAATCGTATCAAAACTTGCTTTTGGCGTTATTGATGTCATGCAAAAAGTTCTTCCAATGAACGTAATCCAAACAGTTTCAAGAAATTATTGGAAGTGGCAAAAAGGGTCGGCCGTCCTGCACTCTCTTTTCTCCCTTTAGCTTCTATGAGGTTTCTCTCAATAAGCTGCTGCACAAGATGCGAGGACTCAACGCCTCGAATATTATCAATTTCAGACCTTGTGATGGGCTGTCGATAGGCAATGATCGAGAGTACTTCAAGAGCTTGAGGAGAAAGTTCTGCTCGGCCATGCGTGCTATTGAGCTGCTCAAGAAATGGGCTATACGATTCTTTACTTTGAAGAACAAGCCCTCCTGCGGCTTCTCGTATTTCAAAAGCTCGAGTGAGATAGGCGATTTTGAGCTCTTTAATTGCATCATATATCCAGCTGATCGGAACTTCATAAATGGTTCCAATAATACGGTGAAGCTCTTCTGGAGAAAGTGGTTCAGGAGTTGCAAAAAGAAGCGCTTCAATGATGAGCGGAAGCTGCGATTTTATTTCTTCAAGTTGCGACATAGAGTACTTCTGCCTCAATAAAGATGCGGATAAGCCCCTGTTTTAAAAGCTCAAGGATAGCTAAAAAACGGCTGATTTGATGCTTTCTCGCAAGGGATTCGAAAAGCGAGATGAATGAGTGAGGAGCAAGGATTAAAAGAGCGCTGAGTGCTGTTTTTTCCTCTTCGAGAGAAATCTCCTCTTGAGTGATCAGGTGCTTTTGAGGAGTTGATTTTTTAAGGAGCTTTTGAAAGCAAGCTTTAAGGTCCTCTATTGTGGCTAAAGTAGAGGTCTCTTTTTGAGCTTTTGGCAGAGGTTGAATAGGTCTAAATGCTTGACCCCGCCTTGATTCTTGCTTCTGTTCTAAAAGGACGCCGATTTGTTGAGCTGATCTGAGCTCATCAAAAGCATGGGATAGGCTCTCAAAATCTTGCTCTTCATGTGCAAAATTGGGCAGTTCAAGTTTTTCAAGAGAGAGGGCTAAGCTTTTGAGTACATGAAGCCAGGAGGCGTTGTGGGCAAAGGTTGCTTTGTCCTCAACTCCTTGGCTGCCCTTTTCAATAAATTGAGAAATGACTTGAGCGATAAGGATTTTTCGAGTGTCGATTTCCTCTTTAGCAGCCAGGGAGAGTAGCAGTTCAAAGGGGCCTGCAAATTCCGAAAGGGTGCAGGGAAAATCTTTACCCGGGAAATCTTGACCTGGAAAATTTTGACCTAGAAAATCTTGATTCGGGTACATACAACACCTACATAGCATCGCATAATAAAAGGAATAAGTAGATGGCTTCAAGCTTCTTTCTCTCATTTTTCATTTTAACAACTTCCCTTACTCTTCCAGTCTCTGAACAAGATTCATCGCCGAATCGATTTGGAGTTGATGACATACGGACAACAGTTCATGAACTTTTGGCAGGGCACTTAGAGAAGAAAAATGTCACTCCTCAACTCCTGCAGCAGACATGTCAGAACTGTATTGATAAGATGGACCCAGCCAAAGTTTATTTCCTGCAGTCGGAGGTTGACTCCTTTACAAATAGACAGTTTGGAGAAAAAGCATATCACCAATACTTCCAGGGTCGGTTTGACTTCTTTTTAGAGCTGATGACCTGCGTGCAGAAAGCAATTGATCGGGCAAGAGCGTTTCGGCGTCAGAAGCTTACAGATGGAAAAGTTGAACTGTATGACTCGTTTGCAAAAACGATTCCAGAACTCCAAGCGCGGCAAAGGGAATCCTTCTCACAACCAGATGTTCTTCGTGAAGATGAACAGCGAGAAAAAGAGTTTGCGCTTGCTGATTATAAGGATATTCAAAAGCGAGAAGCGCAGTTTACAGAGATTTTTTTAAAGAGTTTTTCTTCCGCTTTAGATGCCCACACCACTGTCTTTACGCCTCAAGAAGCTGAAGCGTTGAGACTTAATCTAGATAAAGAAGCTCAAGGGTTGGGTGTTGTGGTTCGATCAGAGGGCGATGATTTTATTATTGAATCGATCATCGAAGGATCGCCTGCCGATCAGTCAAAACGGATAAAACCATCCGATCAGTTGATTGCGATCAATGGACAGCCGATTAAAAAAATGACCTATGACAAGGTCCAAAGCATGCTTGACTGTCCCCCTGATAAATATGTAGCTCTCACTCTTAAAAGGGGCTTGAATGAGCTGAACGTTTCATTGAAGAGCTCTCGGTTTGAAATTATGTCAGGCCGTACTCAGATGAAGACCTATCCATTTAAAGATGGTGTATTAGTTTCCATTTTTCTTCCCTCGTTTTATGGAGGTGGAAGCACAGTTTCATGTGCCGCAGATATTAAGAATGGCCTTCAAAATATTATGAAACAGAAGAAAGTCTATGGCGTTTTGCTTGATCTTCGAGCTAATCGAGGCGGGTATTTACAAGACGCTGTAGAAGTTGTGGGACTATTCATTAATTCTGGCGTTGTTGTTCAAGCCAAATATTTTGATGGACACGTACAGGTCTTCCGCGATCTCGATCCCGAAAAAGTATATTCGGGTCCGATGATTGTTTTGACCTCTAAGATTACTGCTTCTGCCGCAGAAATCGTTGCTGAAGCGCTCAAAGAATATGGCGTTGCCCTCATTGTAGGAGATGAACATACCTATGGCAAAGGGTCCGTCCAATATGAGACAGCAACTCAAGATGGGAAAGAGGATCGTAATGGAGAGCCCAGTTTTAAGGTAACTGTGGGAAGATATTATTCACCCTCAGGTATGTCAACACAGCTTCAAGGGGTTACAGCCGATATTGTAGTTCCTGGGTCTTTGACCTACCGGCAAATTGGCGAACAGTATTTGAAAGGGGCATTGAAGGGGGATTCAATTCCCTCAAACTTTAAGCCAGCCCATCAACCAACAGAGAAAATTGTGGCGCTTCAAAAGCTAAGCCTTAAGCGGCTTTCTAAAAATACGAAGTATGTATCGCTTATCCAGAATGAAAAAAGTGCCGTTCCAGATCTTGCAACACAACAAGAGATTAATACCCTCCAGTTGCAAGAGGCGCTTGAAATTTTGAAGGATTATGCGAGTGGGAAATAACAAATCATAAAATCGTGATTGTCAGGAATAGGTTGGTTTCGTACACTTCAGGTCCGAATTTTAATAGTATGGCCAGGTAGCTCAGTTGGTAGAGCAGAGGACTGAAAATCCTTGTGTCGCTGGTTCGATTCCAGTCTTGGCCATTTCTCGACTTTGCAATGTCGAGATATTTTCTTCTTTTTGGAAATAGAGTTTATTAAGTATACTCACTCCGCTGAGTTTATAGGTTAGATTATGGAAAAACAATACGCGATTGTTCAGACTGGTAGCAAACAGTACCGTGTTGAAAAGGGCGATGTCATCGAAGTCGAGTATCTCGATACAGAGGCAGGAAGTAAAATTGAGCTTACAGATGTTCTTTTAGTTTCATCTGCTGGAGCTGTTAAAGTTGGCCGTCCCTCTGTTGCAGGATGTGTTGTGAAAGCAAGCGTCCTCGGAGAGGTAAAAGGTCCTAAAGTTGTTGGCGTGAAGTATAAGCGTCGTAAAAACAACTATCGTAAGTTTGGTCATCGTCAGGGGTATCACCAACTGATGATCGATGAAATAGTTTGCTAAGCTGTGAGAGGAGGTTCTTGCCATGGCACATAAGAAAGGTCAGGGTTCTACAAGAAACGGCCGAGACTCGCATGCACAGCGACTCGGGATTAAAGTTGGTCAAGGCGAGTTTGTAACGGCAGGAAGTATTCTTGTTCGTCAGCGTGGCACGAAGTGGCATCCTGGTACAAATGTTGGCCGAGGTACCGACGATACGCTTTTTTCGCTTGTTGATGGCTTCGTAGCCTTTCGACAAACGAAAAATACACTTGTTAACGTTTCCCCACTAGAAGCTTAATTGAGGAGTCTATTGCAAAACTTGCTTCGATTTTTCCAATCAAAGCAAGTTTTGCAATAGACTCTGAGCTTCTCAAATGAGTTTCTAGCGCACAGCGCCCTAAAGGCGTTGTGTGTTGTCATACTATATGTTTGTAGATAAAGTTACAGTTCAATTACATGCGGGCAAAGGCGGAAATGGTTGCATTTCCTTTCGCCGTGAAAAATATATTCCCAAAGGCGGACCTGCCGGCGGCGATGGGGGCCGTGGCGGCTCCATCATTTTTGAAGTCGATGCAAATACTCCTGCGCTTGACTGGTACAGACATACACGTATTATCAAAGCTGAAAATGGCATTCCAGGCGCTGGCGCTTGTCGAAATGGCCGAAGCGGCGAAGATTTAGTTTTAAAAGTTCCTCCAGGAACACTTATTCGCAACCGTGCAACGGGAGATCTTCTCTTTGATGGGGTTGAAGATAAGAGCCAATTTCTCATCTGTACAGGTGGTAAAGGCGGCAAAGGCAACTTTCGTTTTCGCTCTCCAACGAACCAAGCGCCCAATATCGCAACTCCTGGCACTGAGGGTCAAAGCTGCGAAGTCGAGCTCGAATTAAAGTTAATTGCAGAAGTTGGCCTTATCGGCTTTCCAAATGCTGGCAAATCAACGATTATCTCTTTTCTTTCAAAGCACGCTTTTAAAACCGCTCCCTATCCATTTACGACACTTGTTCCCAACTTAGGCTATGTCTATTACAAGGGCGGAAACCGAATTCTCTTCGCAGATATTCCAGGAATTATTGAAGGGGCGCATCAAAACCGCGGGCTTGGCCTTGAGTTTTTACGGCATATCGAGCGGACAAAAGTGCTCGTCTATGTTTTAGATGCTTCGGGAATTGATGGAAGAACAGCGGTTGATGACTTTAAAGTGCTTAGGCATGAACTTGCCTCTTATGACCCAGAGCTTCTCAAACGTCCAAGCCTTGTTGTCTTGAATAAAGAGGACATAGAGTCGGCGCAAGAGGGCATAGAGGCCTTTTCAAAAGAATTTCCCGAATTGAAAGCGAGTACCTTTATTACTGCTGCTGAAGAGGGCACAGGTCTTGATCAGCTTAAGGCTGCTGTCTTCGATCGAGTGTTTTCAATATAAATCTCTCTTAAGATCTACCTCAATATGAGTAAGAACTACAACGCCTCCAAAACGGATGGATTTGTTTTCGACATGAATCTCATAAGGTTTTTGTTCAGTCTCATCAGAAAAGAGTTTTCTTGCGGTTTTGGGTTTGGGAAAAAGTTTTTTTTGTTCATCTTTAGTCAGAATTCGAAAAGTAGACTTGAGCCGGCCATTTTCAGAATTGATGAGCTGCTTTTCAACGTCGCATTGATAGGTTGAGTAAATCCTGACAACACGCTCTTCTTTTTTTTCTGGTTTATAGACGATGCGAATAGTTGAAAAGTTTGCTTGGAGATTGGCTCTAAAGAGGATTGGGGTACTATTTTCCAGATCAAATATGCAGTGGAGCGTGGATCTGTCCTTACTCCAGGTATATTTTGAGAGAGGAACAGTCTGAATCAAGTATTCATCTGTTCTTGGATTTTTGAACTTAACTTGAAGTGCAATTCCCTCTATTTTTTGTTCTTTAGCTAAGAGAGCTACAATATCGTCTTCAAAATACTCTTCGTCCTCATCGTCAGATTGGATGCCGTGGATTCGATATTTTTCGGGAGATGTTTTAGTTACTTCGATGATGGAAAAATCATCAATTGGATTTGAGTCTCGTTCCGGCGTTCTTGGAGATAGAGGAGGAGAGCTGCTCATATATATACATCCCTTACCAATCTATATCTTGTACTAGTCCATAGGATTTTTTCAAAAGTTGTTCTGGGACTTTGGATGAAACAGAAAGTTCAAAATGGCTTGTCTTATCTTTAGATCCTTCTGTAGGCTGAACTTCTTTCATGCCAATTTGATCTTTATAGAAAGAGTGGGAGCCTTCCAAAGGTGTCAGTTTTATTTTTGGAATTTCTAGCTTTTGGGTCAGTTTATAGATGGAATACATGAGAGCAGTCCCAGCTCCTTTGCCGTATACGTGTTTATGCTGCTCTTGAATTTTGCCATACATTCGAATATTCGTAGGGGCAGAAATAAGAATGTTAACATAGAGATGTTCTTTCAAAGAGACGCACCCAATGGCTTGAATATGGGTATCTTTTGTTAAAAAGAGTATCTTTCTTGCTGTAGATTCCTGTTTTTGATTGATAAATGAGTCGAGGTACATAGAGACATTAGTTAAGAGCTCTTTGTATTGATCAACCGTTTTTCTATCTTCAGTTACTTTCGATGGATCGTCAGTAGAATAAAGTTCTCTAGAGCTGCCAAGGCGGTCATTGGCAATATCTTTCCAGTCTTTCAGGGTTTTCTTAATGGCTTTTGCAATTTTGATATCGGAGTCTTTTAATACGACACAAGAAAAGGGTGTTTTCGTCTCTTTTTGAATTATGAATTTATCTTCTATTTCATCTTGTGTGGTGATTATTTTATCTACGAAAGTAAGTGAAGTCATTATAAAATTCTTTTTTAAACAGTGTACAATAAATAAAAATAAAAAACTACTTTAGTTTTGAATAATTGAGAAACAATTTTTTTACGGATAAATGTACAAGTTGGCATTTTCCAAAAGAAAAAATAGCTGATTTAATTTCTATCAACCAACGTTTTGGTTTTATTCGCCAAACGCTGGTTGGTATGTTGAGTTAAAGATCGCAAAATTGGAAAAGTCGCATTTTCTACTTTAGGATAACTTTATGATCATAAGTAAATGTTGATATGGAACAAGCAGAAGAATACGTCAAACGCATAGTGAAAGTACTGATCTTCATCGAGAATAACATCGATGAAGATCTGGGTATGGAAGGGCTTGCAAAACTTTGCTGCTATTCCCCGTTTCATTTTCATCGTGTTTTTCAAGTAGTAGTCGGAGAAACCGTTCATCAGTATGTCAAAAGACTAAGGATGCAGCGTGCAGCTTCGAAGCTGCGATACACAGATCAGGCTATCACTGAAATTGCTTTAGATAGTAGCTACGACACTCCCTCAGCATTTACAAAGGCTTTTAAGCAGTTTATGGGTTCGTCGCCTAAACAGTATCGAGCTTTATACACTGTTGTTAACACTATGATAAAGGAGCTGGCTATGATAGAGCCTGATAAAATTGAGAGTGATCTTCCTGATCTAAACCTGTTATTCATTAGAAAGTATGGCAATTATACTCGTTCTCCCGATGAGGCTTGGGTAGAAATGAAAGGGTTCATTAAAGAACATCATTTGGATCATTCAAAAATTCGCTTTTTTGGGATTTCCCATGACGATCCACAGGTAACAAGTGAAAGTAAATTGCGCTATGATGCGGCGATTCTGCTTACCCAAGAAATTAAAGAAACAGGGAAAATAGGCCGACAAGTACTGCATGGGGGAAAATATGCTATTTTTACGCATCGAGGATCCTATAACGAACTCGGAAAAACATTTGATAGTATTTTTTTAAAATGGCTGCCCAATAGCTTCAAAAGCTTTGATGAGTCAAGATCGCCCTTTTGTGAATACTTGAACATGGAGTATGTCAAGACCGATCCAGA
>JABDGV010000002.1 GCA_013285825.1 Bacteroidota bacterium | reverse complement strand
AGCAAAGGCTACTATGAGCTCTACACAATCTATTCAAAGGCTGCTCCAGAATGTTCTTAAATCCTTTTATAAGAGTCAAGACGTTGCCATCTGGACTATAAAATTATTCTCAGATGCTCTTCAAATCATCCAATTATCTATTGAGGCAGAGCAGGCCGCCTATCAACAGCAAATGGACAAACAGTTGGCACAATACGCCCTTGAAACAGCCCGCCTGCAGGCACTATTAGCTGCATTAACACAGCTGAGCACGGGAAGTTTTGACCTTACTATGGGCAGGCTCGGCGAAGCTGCTAAAGATGCCCAGCAGCAGTGGTCAGATCTTGTTCAACTTGTTCAAGGATGCATACAAAGCATGAGTCAAGCTTTCGATAGGTTTGAGGCTGCAATAGCCAGATAGTGATAAAGAATTTTGAAATCATCCCTTAACTAATTAGTTTTTTTAGGTGAGGGATAGGAGGAATATATGTCAGGAATTGAACACCATACACCCCCTGGAGGGGGCTACAATCCGCAAGACATTGCTCAGCTCACTCAAATTCTCGGGAAGGAATCAACAGGTCCTATCAAAAAGATACAGCAAGAACTGGTGGATTCTCTTGCGTCAGGAACTTTGACCAGTGCGGAACTTGAGTCGCTCAAACAACAGGCAACTTCTGCAATGAGCGACCCTACGCTTCCTGCTGCCGATCAAAAAGTGATCAAGGAATTTATCGCTAAAATAAACCAGACGCTGAAAGATTTTACGGACGTAAGTAAGCTCTCCCAAGTTTTAGCAGGTTCTTCGTCTCCTGAAGTTCAAAACATAGATACAACATTAAATTCATTGATTTCATCGGGAACGTTGACGAGGGATGATCTTACCTCACTTAAAGAACAAGCGATGAAGGCACTTCAGGACCCAAGCCTTCCCGCTACCGATATAACCAAACTCTCGGCCTTTATCAATAAAGTCGACATGATGCTTAAAAGCTCTTCTTTATTCAAACAGGACTCAGTCCACGATATTCAAGCAAAATTAATTAATGCTTTAGCTTCGGGTACGTTAGATAACAAGGAGCTTGCAGCACTGAAAAAAGAGGCAGCTCAGGCAATGGGTGATCCCAATCTTCCTGCAACAGATCAGAAAAAATTGGGAGAGCTTATCGAAAAAATCAACCAGATGCTGAGCGACAATGCAAAGCCTACTAATGAGCAAACCAAACAGCTCTTAAAGATTATGCACGGTCCAAAGTCGGAGTCTGTCCACGATATTCAACAAAAACTCATCAATTCAATGGCAAATGGTACGTTAGACAACAAGGAGCTTGCAGCACTGAAAAAAGAGGCAGCTCAGGCCCAGGGGGATCCCAATCTTCCAGCAACAGAGCAAAAAAAACTGGGAGATCTTATTAAGGAAATCGATCAGATTCTGAGCAACCAGTCAGGCGGCGATGGAGGCCCTCCCTCAAAAGTAAGCCAAGACGTTGCACAGCTCATCCAGATTATACAAGGCATAAAGTCTCCAACTCCAGCTGTCCAGGAGATTCAGCAAAAATTAACGGATGCTCTTTTGGCAGGCACGATTGATAACAAAGAGCTTTCAGCGCTTAAAGCAGAAGTGGCTCAAGCCCAGGGCGATCCCAAAATGCCGGCTGCAGATAAACAAAAGCTTAAAGTGCTTATGGATAAGATAAACGAAATGCTTTCTCCACCTCCGAGCAAAGACACCACTCCCAGTCCTCCTCCCGGTACTGCTTCCCATCATAAAGTTACAGGCCCAACGAACCCCTTCCTGCAGGTAAACGCTGTCGTCGAACTCTATATCATTTCAAATATCTTGGCGAAACTCTACATCAAAATGATGAGGCAGGACTCCCTTTTGAGTCAGAAGCTCCAGACAGCTAATATTTCGATGGCAAAAGATGCCTACAACCAAGGAATTATATCAGGCCAAATGCAGGCAGCAAGCTTTATGGCCGATGCGCAAGCCGCTGGGATGAAGCTCGGGCTTGCAATCGCAAAGATGGGCATACTGGGCGCCTCTGAAGGGCTAACGGCATATAAACAGTATAATGCAGGAAAGAAAATGGGTGCCGACCCTAATGCCAGTCAGGGTGATATCCAAAGATCTAAGGATGTGGCCTCTCAAGAGGTCCAACAAATGACTGCATTTGCCAATGCGGCGCTCGATGCAGGCTCTTCTGCAGTCGACCACACTGTAGCTGTACAAAAGGCAGCAGCGATACTTGCTCAAACACAGGCAGATTCAACAAAACAATTTATACAGCAGATCTCTTCTATGCTTGAGTCTAGCATTAAAAAGCTGGACGATGATGGGCAATCAGCAGAACAGGCTCTTCATAAAATCTGGGATCTTGTAAAAGCACAGCAAGATGTATCAACAAGACAATGGTCTAGCTAGATTCAAAACAGCCCTGTATTCCGTACAGGGCTGTTTAAAATACACAAGAGGGAGAATAGGAATGTTTTCAGACTATATATCGCGCTTAGTTCAAGAGCTTCAGCTTCAAAATGTCCCACAGCTTTCTTCAGGACAATCTTCATTTGGCCTCGAGCTCAAAAGCTCCCCTATTACCATTTATGATGCAGCTCCTGGCATTCGGATCGACTCCAAATTAGGTCCGCTCCCTCAAGTGCAGACCGACCAATTTATGGCCAAGATGCTTCAAGGAAATTTTTTAGGTCAGCTGACCCGTAAAGCAGCCCTTGGGCTGAATGAAGAGGGTAAAGAGGTAATTCTTACTCTTTTTCTTCCCGTTGTGCGCAACTACAGAGAATTCCGGGACAACCTCGAAGACTTTGTTAACACAGTTGCCTTCTGGAAAGATGAAATGGCTCGCCACCCTGGCGACTAAATAAAAATTAGATAAGACAAGATCCGCTCCGCTGGCACGATTTCAAATCCACTATTTCAAATATCAATTTGAATGTTATATGACTCCCAATGAATTCATTTGAGAAATTTTCATCAATCGTGCGATAAAAAAATTGGGGATATCGATTACATCATGAAACAATATACCCGCATTTAAGCGCTTGTATTGTTTTTACCGATGCATCAGAATGGATTTTTAGTTTAAGTGGGGTCGAGTTTGGACCAAGAGCTTCAGTCAGAGCAAAAATCAGAACAAGATCCAGGGCCAAAAGACTCAATGACACATGCCAAGCCACAAGACGCTCAAAATCAGCCAGAACAAGATCCAGAGACACAAGATCAAGAGACGCCAACTGACACACAAAATCAGGCTCCACAAGAACCCGAATCTCAAGATCGTGAATCTCAAGATTCTGTCTCTCAAGAGCCTGCTGCACAAGAACCTCCTGTGCAAGAATCTGATGAACAAGAACCTGCTGTATTAGAAGAAACCGACACCATTGAAGAATCCAAAGAGGCTCCTCAGCCCTTTTCTTCCGAGACTCAAGCTCCAGTTGAGAACGTACCTGCAGATACTCTCACTTCTGATCTCCCTGAAGTTCCAGAAACAGCTCAACCCGACATGCCTCCATTAGGTGAATCGCCGGGGAACACAGCTCCAAATATCCCTCAAGAATCCCCGACAGCTGAGCAGATAGCAGAAACTGCTCAAGAAGCGCTCACCCATGTTGATTTCGACCTCCTCGATGCCGAAGGGCGATGGCTGATCAAAGTTTTATCAGGCCCTAATACTGGTGCTGAATTTTCCCTCCAGAGCGGGACAAACTACCTCGTAGGAAGCGATCCATCTACCTGCGATATTGTATTCCAAGATTTGAGCATCTCAAGGCAGCATGCGCGTCTTACCATCGATACTCAGGATAAGGCCTTTATCGAGGATTTAGGGAGCAAAAATGGCACCCTCATCGATGGTGAAAAAGTTACAACCAAGCGCCAAGCAGTGGGAACGTCCCTTGTAATCCTAGGCACAACCTCCTTCATCCTCGTAGATAAAGAGGGAGAGAGAAAAACTCTTGTAACACCCGCATTTACCGGTCAACAACAGGCTATAGCTCCCGGATCTGTAGGATCAGGCACCCTTGAAGCAGGCAATCAAATGGCGGGCAAGGAAGGGGCATTTCCTGGCCAAACAGCTCAATTGGGCGCTATTCAACATGCGGTCTACCCGCCGCTCCAGTCAGAGGTGGGAAAGATCAAAGAGGAAGAGAAAAAGCAGGCAAAGGCTGCCCACGCTGTCAGCTCTTTAGTAATTCTCGCCGTTCTCTCTGGCGTTATCTTAGTTATCGGAGTTGGAACAACACTCCTCTTTCAAACAGAACAAGTTGCCCAGCCCCATTCAGCCAATGCAGAAGCAATGATTACTAAAGCTCTCGTAGACTATCCAAGTGTCCGATATAGCTTTAATCCCTCAAATAATCATGTTCTTCTCGTTGGCCACGTTTTAACTGCTGTTGATAGAAGCAAACTTCTTGATAACCTCAAACAGCTGAAGTTTATTGCCAATATCGACTCTTCAAACGTCATCATCGATGAGCTTGTCTGGCGAGAAACGAATCAGGTACTCTCGCAAAATCCCGCATGGAAAGGGATTACGATTAGCTCCCCCGCTGCGGGAAGATTCGTTGTATCAGGATCTCTCCGTACAAGAGATCAGGCAGAAGAGCTTTATGACTACTTATCCCAAAACTTTAGCTATGTCGACCTTCTTGAAAAAAGAGTGGTCGTAGAAGAAGATTTACTTGCTCAGGTCTCAAAAGAGCTCAATAATGCTGGATTTCGTGGGGTTACGCCCAGCTACTCCTCTGGAATTTTAACTCTTAGAGGAGCAATTGGCAACACAGGCCAAGCAAAATTCGATGCAGCTCTTGCCAATATTAAGGCAATACCTGGAGTTCGAGGTGTTCAGCTAAACGTTGCCTCATCGCCCCAGCAAGAGGCCGTGGTAAATATCACTGGTAAATATGCGATTACTGGCTCCTCTGTTAAGGGAAATGCAATCACTGTCGTGGTTAATGGACGAATCCTTTCTAAAGGAGATGCAATTGATGGAATGCAAATTACTGAAATTACACCCCATGCAGTTTATCTTGAAAAAGATGATGTAAAATATAAAATTGATTTTAATATGTAAGTGAGATACAATCCCCTTTGGGGGTGGATGCTGAAAGTGTGGCATGCTAAAACCCTATAGCGCTTGAGGAGTACCAAGCTATGTTCGGTATGGAAAAAAAGAAAGAGGGTGAAAAATCCTCCCTATTCCTCTTCGACCTCGAGAAAGAATTAAAGAACGATGCCCGTCGCAAAGAACTCGCGGCCCGGATAGAATCGAGAATATTGAGGATTAAAGAGTTACTCCGCAAGGGAAGCCGTAAAGAGGATTTTGATAAACTTGCTATCCTCTTAAACGGATATCATTCTCTAGCTATTGTATTGAGTAGAGCCTCTCAAGAGCCCGCAAGAAAGCGGAAATAGGCTCAAAGATTTAGAAGTTCTGAGGCTTATTTGAAGCCTAGCTACAGCAGAAGCGCGAATAACGCTTCTACTGAGGTATTTGCGATGCAAACTCTAAAGGTTAAAATCTTTAGAACATGAAATTAGACAAGGCTGGCGGAATCAGTGATTTTAAGTCCGCGTAAGCAAGGAGTGTATATATGACTGGCTATCCAGATCCTTGGACTGGTTTTACACCTGTAGCAGGTTATAATCAGACCAATCTCACTGTACAATTCAGCTACTTAGTTGACATGATCAACCAATTGACCATGGTAGCTAAGTCGAAAATCGCTCGAATCCGCAGCGAAGGTAGCGCAATGAGCATCGGCGATATGTTTGACCTCCAAATGGCGATGAACAAACTCTCCCAATTCTCGGAGATGTCAACATCGATGATTTCGGCGATGAACACATCGATCGGCTCAATGGCAAGAAACATCAAATCTTAAAATGTTTGATGTATATTGCTGGCTGGCTCATCTTTGGATATAGGCTATATGCTATATCCAAAGAGCCAGCGTAGTCTCAATAGTAGAAATACTGAGGCTAGAAAAAACCAAGAGGCTATAAGGAGCTCGATTTGAATGGGCGAAGAAGGCGTTATAGAGTACTTTTCAGAAGATTTTGCACTTCTAATTGAAGCGGGATTTGTAGCTGTAAAGCAACTCGATGAAATAGCCGCGAGACGGCTGTTTAAAGCAGCTGAACTCTTAAACCCAGAGAATCCAGCATCCAAGCTTGGACTTGGTTATATTGCGCTAAATAAGCTGCAGATTAGCGAAGCTACGAAGATCTTTGAGGAGATTTTACAAAAAGATCCTCACCACTACCTAGCGGAAGCTCTGCTTGGGGTGTGCTGTCTTCTTACGAAGAATAATCGTAAGCGCGGAGAACAACTTATCCGCAATGCTCGTGAAAAGAGCGATGACCCAACAATACGGTCATTATCTGATGTCTGCCTCAAATGGGCAGATACCGATCTTCAACCTAAAGGGTCGCTTTTTTCCGTTATGAAATCAAAAGAGGGTGAAGAAGAGTAAGAAAAAGTAACAGTTTTTCTAACTCGTTCGCTCTTTATTGCAACTTGTCAGCGATAATCACCTGTAATTTAGTGGTGGGTGGATATGGCTAATCCATATAAAGAAGATAAAATCGAGAAGATTGAAAAAATCGGTCTCGATAAAACGGCAGGCTTAAATGATGAGCTTGCCCAAAGTCGTGAGTCGTCACGCGTCAAGTTTGACGATGCGCTAGCAAAAGCTGATCCCTCGCGCATTCAGGCAGAAATCAAGATAGAGCCTCCAGCTCAACAACAGATTATCGCGGCTGCCGATCTCAAACCATCGATATTAGATTTTGCTGGTCGTGCTAATCAAACAGAAGCGGCAATTCCTCCCCCAACACAAGCACAAGTTCTTGATCGGGCAGAATTGACAAAACAGAGGTTCAGCGAAGCGATTGATCTAGTGAAAGACAATGTCGACCATCCGGTAGCAGCACCAGAACGTGCATCGATGACGGCATCGATTCAGCATGCCGATCGATATCTGAATCAAGCATTGTCACATGTGACAGGGGTAGAGACAAAAACTGCTATTGATGCTTCAAGCCGTCCTCCTCTGATGCGATTTTTAAGCTTTTTAACTGAGGGTGAAAAACGGCTCAACAATTTCATAACTGATATTAAAGGCTTTGATGTAACTCATAAAAGAATGGGTCCTGAGCAGCTCCTTGGCGTACAAATCCGTTTAGGTTTCGTACAAACTGAAATCGAATTTTTCACCAACATATTAAGCAAATCGCTCGAATCAACAAAGACCATTATGAACGTACAGATTTAACAAAGGTGTGTACGTATGGACAAACAAACGCCTTTCGAAATTGAGGAACTAGACCATCAGCTTGAAAAGGTGATGGGCAGACTCGATGACGTACAGATCACACAGGTGAGCGGCCGCATTACTGAAACAATTGGCATGATTATTCGTGCGGTTGTTCCTCATTGTAAGATCGGCGAGGTTTGTCTTGTTAAACGTGAAAACATGGAACCACTTGCTTGCGAAGTGGTTGGTTTTACAAGTGAAGAGGTTATTTTATCGCCTTTAGGCGAAATGAAGGGAATAGGACCTTCCTCGGAAGTCATTCCCACTCGCATGCCCTTAAACATTAAGGTTGGCCCAAATATCTTAGGCCGCGTTCTTGATGCTATGGGACGTCCCCTTGATCTGGAAACGAAAGGGCCTTTAGAACTCACTGAAACAGTCCCTGTCATACGAGCCCCCCCAGATCCTGTTAAACGCAAAATCATCTCAGAACCATTATCTGTAGGCATACGAGCACTTGATGGCGTTCTCACAGTTGGTATTGGACAGCGCATGGGCATATTTGCAGCTGCAGGCGGCGGTAAGTCTACCCTGCTTGGCATGATTGCCAGAAATGCAGTTGCTGATGTCAACGTTATTAGTTTGATCGGAGAGCGGGGCCGAGAGCTTCGCGAATTTATCGAGAAAGATTTAGGGCCGGAAGGCTTAAAACGTTCCGTACTCGTCGTCTCGACTTCCGACCAAGCATCCCAGCTTCGATTAAACGCAGCTTATGTAGGAACAGCGATCGCAGAATACTTCCGTGACCAGGGCAAATCGGTCATATTGATGATGGACTCAGTAACGCGATTTGCCCGTGCGATTCGCGAAGTTGGTCTTGCAGCTGGCGAGCCTCCTGCGCGAGGCGGCTACACCCCATCTGTATTTTCAACGCTGCCAAAGCTCCTTGAACGATCGGGAAACTCTGACAAAGGATCGATCACTGGGTTTTATACAATATTAGTTGCTGGCGACGACATGAACGAGCCAGTCGCAGACGAGGTGCGTTCCATACTTGATGGACACGTTATCTTATCTGCAGATCTTGCACGTCAGTATCACTATCCGGCAATTGATGTTCTCTCGTCAGCAAGCCGCGTTCTTGGAGCAATTACGACGAAAGAACATATTCAACTGATCGGTAAACTCAAAGAGGTATTGGCGACGTACAAAAAGAACGAACTGCTCATCAAGATTGGTGAGTATAAACGAGGGTCGGACAAGAATGTCGACTTCGCTATAGATAATATTGATAAGGTTAACCGTTTCTTGAAACAATCGATTGATGAAAGAACCTCCTTTCAAGAGACAGTCAACCAGCTTAAAGCACTCTTTAAATAAGATAGATGAGAAAATATGGGACTATTTGACCTGCCTCCCTACCCTCTTGGCCAGGTAATTGAAATTAAACAGAGGCGAATTGAGCAGGCTGAAAAAAATGTTAAAGAGAAGCAGATAGCTTTAGAAAATGAACGAGAAAAACTCAAAGAGAGAGAAGCTGAGCGAGATAAGGTCAAAAACCACTATAAGGATAAGCTGGCACAACTCAGGCGCGAGCTTGATGAAGGGACGACGAGCGATAAGATTGACCTGATAAAAAAATATTTAAAAGTGGTACAGGAAAGGCTTATAAGTGAAGAAAAAAAGGTAAAGGACCAGCAGGGCCAAGTTGATCTTGCTGAAAAGAACTTAGAAATAGCTAAACAGCAATTGAAAGAGCGAGAAAGAGAGCTTGATAAGATAGAGATGCATAAAAAAGAGTGGACTAAAGAGACCCTGCGTGAGTTGCAGATCCTCGAGACAAGAGAGGAAGATGAAGTGGGGTCGACAATGTTCTTGTCGAAGATGGTTATGAACAAGGCTAATCAAAAATAGGAGGGGTTTAGTATGGGTACGAAAAATATTTCTCCCACAGATCCTTCAAGAGATGATGCGACGGTAGACCAATCCAATCCTACCTCTCAAATACAGAGAAAACCTCCTGATGGACAAACAGCGGACAGATTCAAGAAGATTCTGGATACGGGAGAACCTAAGAAGAAAAAAGCTGCTCAATCTTCTGCAAAAACAAGCGATGAGGACGAAAAACCTTCCCTCTTCGGTCTTGTAGGAGAAGCGCGCGCACAAGCCAAGAAGCAAATGACAGCTGATGAGGACGAATCAGAACTCTTAGGTGATACTTCTGACGAAAGCTCTGAAATGGAATTGTCGGACGATTCGTCTGTGACTGAAGCTCTCCTTCAAGGAAGGCAGTCAATGGCGCCGCCTGTCAAGGGAGATTCTATGCCTACGACACCTATTAGACCCGACAGCTCAAAACCTGTAGTTGAAAAAGTTATAGTCCCAGAACAAAAGTCAAAAGATACTCCAAACTCAACTACTGACCCAAATCTTGCTGCTGCTGCAAAAGCTTTTGGCAATCTGCCCGGGATACAGCCTGTAAATATTCCAGAAGTTGCAATAGCCGCTTCAAAACAACAAGCACCTCTTCTTCAAACCAGCGACTTAAAAGCGCTTATTGACCAGATGACCAAGGCAGTTACAACCATTACCTCCCCTGATCAGACAACGACGACTATCTCTTTAAAATACCCTCCGATTTTTAATGGAGCATCTCTACAAATAACAGAATATGACAGCGCGCAAAAACAGTTTAATATCACCTTCACTGATCTTTCACCCGATGCTCGTAGGCTTATTGAGTCGCAGCAAAATCAATCAAACTTACGCCAAAACTTGATTGAGAAGGGATACACAATCCAAATGATCACAGTAGAAACACCTATTCAAGTTGCAGACAATACAGGCGCAAGCGGCTCTAACCTCAATCGCGATCAACAACAAGCCTTTGATGATGAAACAGGCCAAGGTTCTCAACAAGATACAGACGAGCGCTTTACTTAAGGCAAAGTAAAGAGCACGAAGCATGAAGCCGCCTTAATTACCCTCCATTTTAAATCAATGTTTTGAGGAAATGCAGTTCATGACTATGATGAGCTTAAAAGATTAAGATAGCGCATGATTGGAACATCAGCACCAGTACAAAATAAACCTCAAAACCTTTTGTCCTGGGTACGCTCATACTCAGAACCTCTCTTCGAGATTGGCCGAAAAACAGCTATCCCTTCAGGCTTTCAACTTCCCTTAGATGCTATTGTCTCCCTGATTAAAGAGACCTTCAAATGCACTCTTGAAAATGTTCAACTTTCAACTCCCGACTGGAAAGAAGTGTCCCAGACAGATGGAATAGAATTTTTAAAATCTGGTTCAGTCGATGGATATATTGCAGTTGAAATTCCATCAAATATCCTCGATATACTCTCCTGCTCGCTTCTCGGTATAGATACACAAATACTTGCTCTTCAAGAAGACTCCCTTATAAAAGCTACTCGAAAAGTTACTCAAGCGCACCTTCTAGGGATACTTTCTGAAATTCCTGAATTAAAACAGCTCTCTTTAGCCAAGTTTGAAGGAGTGCCCGAGGATTCTCCTTCAAGACTTACCTACACGATTCAGTGCAATTTAAATAAGAGCGCCTTCACACTACTTTTAAGCCTATCTAAAGACTTTTGCCTTTCTTGGCATCGAGCAGAAAAAGAGGCTGCTGCGATTCAAAAAATTGAAACTGCAGAAATTCCGCTTATTCTTGAAGCAGGTCAGATTGAAACCTCCGTAGAAGAACTTACCGCTATTGAGATTGGTGATTTTATCCAAATCGATCATTCCCTCTTTTCGCCCAAATCAGAGAAATTAAAAGCAGTTGTTTCTTTAGAAGGAAAACCTCTTTTCCACGTACGTGTAAAAGAGGGCACTGTAAAAGTTGTTGAAACCCCTCTTCAGTATCAGGAGCTTATCGCTATGACGGATTCTGTTCAAAATCAATCAGTTGACGATCAAAAAGTTCCAGACGAAAGTGAAGTGGATATTGAAAACAACCCCTTTGAAGGTGAAGAGGAAGAAGAAAAAGAAGAAGCTCCACAAGCCTCAAAAGGCAAATCTACAGAAGTACAGCCTGAAGAGCTAAAAACTGTCAAGAAGCTCAACCCCAAAGATATTCCCATTAAAATGACTGTTGAGCTTGCACGGCTTAAAATGAGTGCAAGCCAGCTTTTAGAATTACAGCCGGGCAGTGTTTTAGACATGGAAATTCATCCTGAAAATGGGGTTTCTCTCTCAATTTCAGGAAAAGTTGTCGGCAAGGGTGAGCTCATCCAAGTTGGAAATGCACTCGGCGTCCGCATACTTCAACTCAATGCCTAAATGAACTCAACTCAACGCGATAAACAGCCTGTACCGGAAAAAATAGGCCGATTCCTTGTTGAAGGTTTGTTTCGCGAAGGTGGGTTGAGCAAGCTTTTTTTAGCCAGAAACCCAGAGACCTCTGAACTCGTCGTTATTAAAACACTCAAAGCTTCAAGTCGTTTCGATCCTCAAGCTAGAGAGCTGTTTTTAAAAGAATCAAAACTTATTGATCTTCCTGAACATCCAAATATCATAAAGATCATTGAATTGGGAGAAAGCGAAGAGGAGGGCCCTTTTATATGCATGGAATTTGTGCGTGGAGCAAATATTCATACGCTCATCAAAACAAGCCCATTTCCTCTTCGAAGAGCTCTCGATATACTCCTCCAGATCTGTTATGCCCTCTCACATCTGCACTTGCACAACATTATTCATGGTGATTTGAAGCCAGAGAACATTCTCATTAGTGAACTAGGGCAAGTAAAATTGATTGATATAGGCATTACAGCCTCAACTCTTGGCACACCCTTGTATATGAGCCCTGAGCAGCATCAAGATATTGCTTTAGCACAACCGGCATCTCCTACTTTTCAATCGGATATATATTCACTAGGTATTTTGGCATTTGAGCTGGTTATGGGAAAGATTACACACGGAAAAGTAGTCATATCGTCTGCGCCAAAAGGGCTGCAGCCCATTTTAGCAAAAGCTCTTCAACCAGACCCTTCAAAACGCTATCCACAGATGATCGATCTCATTGAAGACCTATCCAGATACATCCACTCGGGAGAGCTGAAAAAAGATCGGCAGGGAGCCGATTATTTTTTTGAACTCTATGATGAACTTGAAACAGCTAGAAAAAAATTGTTGGAATCCAACTGGAAAGAACGAACGGCGACCAATCAGGTAGGCTTCAGCTCTTCAGCAGGAGTTGGGCTGTATGGCCTATTTGCAGGTATACGAGGAGAAGAGACGATCGACCTCCTCTTTGCAAAAATGAAACACTTTGGAGCCTCAGGCATTATTGATGCCTATTGCCTCCAAACCCTTTGGGACATAAAAGCAACAGATAATAGTCTCCAAAAATACACCTCTGAATACTCATCCTTGCACATTGATAAAAGAAACTTGGCTTGGGAAATCACCCATCAAAGCTTCGGATATTTCTTCTTATGCAAAGAAAACCAGATTGTAGAAATGAAACCTAAAGGCTCATTCAACACAGACGATACTATTATCTACATTGGAGCTGCAATTACACACAGTATTGAATTTCCAAGCACTCCCCTTCCGCCCTCAACTTCACACCTTAAGTCTCTTCTCGAAGGAATGCAAAACTATACTCCTCAGCAGTGCTGTGATACACTTCTTCAAAAACTAAGGCTTTTAGGAATTGCAACATTAGAAACATCCCCCGTCTGTCTTTTTTCATTCAGTCTGCGCTCAATCTAAGCTTTCTCAATACCCGAATTTCGGTAGCTATAAAATTTAAAAAAATATCAATGTACTCTGGTTTGTTTTTATAATTTTTCATTCTGATCTAGATAAAGTAATTCTTTTGTTTTTTTATCCTGACGATCCCATTCATTTCTCTCCGATTGAATTATGAAAAGCAGTTGTTTTTTCATCGTGAGTTAAATTTCATGGAAAATAACGGCCGAATTTGAAATAACAGTACATCATACCGTTTCTGTTTTGGCGATGATATATTCTTAAGGAGTGAGTATCTGGTGCAAGTAAACAAATGGAACGTACATAAAAAAATATTAATAAGCCTTTTAGCTGGATGCCAATTCGGAGCCATAGCTGCATATGGAGACTCATCTCCTCGTATCGGCAGACTTGAGCCAGCTCAAAAACCTTATAGATCTAGCTACGAATCTCTGACAGAAGATAGAAGCACTTTTGCCCTTCTTGCCCAAGCAAGAAAAGAGGAAGAGGAGAAGCTTGCTCAAGAAATTGCGCAAAAAGAGGAACAAAGACAGCTCTTAGCACAGGCTGCATCACCAACAGCTCAACCAGCAGAGGCCTCACCAAGCGAAGGGACAATCATCAACTTCAACAACGTTTCAATCACTGAAGTTGTCCGTTATGTAAGCCGCATCACGGGAAGAAACTTTGTCTACGATCCTCAAGAGCTTCAATTTAACGTCACAATCCAATCAGAAGCCCCTACGACCATTGAAGACGTCATGATCATGCTTCTTCAAAACTTACGCATCCATGGATTCATGCTCATGGAAGATGGGCCGAACTTCATGATTCACTTAAACCCTCAAGTTCGTGCCAGCGGAAGCTTATTCAAAGGAAAAGACAACGCATCCTCTCCTCAGATTGTCTCTCAAGTCTATGTACTTCAAAACGTGGCTGCTGAAAAATGTGCCGCTATCGTCAAAACAATGCTCTCAGACAACGCCTCAATTGAAGTTATTGAAGACTCTAAGATCATCGTTACTGATCTGGTATCCAATATCATTAAGTTAAATGAAATCATTACCAAACTCGACGTTGAAACCTCAGGTCTTGAAGTTGGGCAGTATGTGGCCTTAAACTCATCGCCAGCGGGTTTGATAGCCATTGCTGAACAGCTTTTAGCACCTATTGCCGCAACCAAGCCTCTTGTACTCGTTCCTCATGGCGCTTCAAACAGTGTATTTATTGTATCCACCCCATTTTTGATCGATAAAACCCTCTCTGTACTACAGACGATCGACTTAGGACGGGGAAGATCAGGTATTTTATCTGATGTAAAATTTGATGCAAAAGCCGAAGAAGCAGCAAAAAAACGTGTCCAGATCGAAGAACAGGCACTTCAAGGACTGCCTGAATTCAGTAAAGATCAGCTCGAGAATATGACTGATGAAGAGATTAAAAGACTCCTTCGCGAGCGCGGCTTTACAGAGCAACAGGTCAATCTATTAAATCCAAGAGATTCTAGAACCCTTCTTTGGGAAGATATGAATAGCCCGCAAGCCCTTGCACAGCAAGCAGCTGAGCGGCGTAAGGCGCTTTTCTCATCTGAACTTCCGCTTGGCCAAGCAGAGTCGACTCAGTTTCTTATCTATACCTTGCAGTACCGGAAGAGTACTGAAATTGCACAGGCTCTCCGCGCTATCGCCATAAGCTTAGGCGGCGGCTACAATGAACCGCCTCCTGGCTCTCATAACACTCCTCCTCCGCAGCAACCTATGCGAGATATCGCCCAAAGCGATCTGCTTATGACGCTTCATAGCCTACAGGCAGTCGATGAGAACAATACTATCGTCTTTACAGGAACTAAAACCTCTTTAGCGAAAGTCAAGGAACTCATCACTCAGATCGACAAGCCTGCCCGCCAGGTGTTCATCGAAACACTTGTTCTCGATACAACACTTCAAAACTCGCTTCAATTCGGCGTGGAATGGAGCGGAAGAATCGAAAGAACAAACTTTGGCGCACAGGTTGGTTTTGTCGACAACGTTACCTCTAACTTCGCACCTGTGTTCAACGCTGTTGGGCAGTTTGTGCCCCCGCAAATTGTACCTCCAACTGCCGGCGGCTTTGAAGCTGGCTGTATTGGCCGAAAAATTAAATTTATGGGTCAGGGCTTTAGATCAACTGGTGCTCTTATCCACGCTTTATCATTGGATACTGAAACACAGATTATGATGAACCCCAAAATCTCTACAGAGCACAATGTGCCTGCAGAGGTTTTTGTAGGTCAGCAAATTCCAATCAAAGGCCAATCGATCGTAAACGCAACAGGGGTTGGCGTAAGCAACGTCGTTGCAACGAACTACACAACAGCACAGACAGGTATCTCTTTAAAAGTTACTCCACTGATCAGCAGCCAAGACACGGTAACTCTCATTATCGATCAGCGTATTAGCTCTGCCGACACAGTTCAAGTTGCTGCCCAAGGAAACCAAAATGCTCCTCCAGCAACCACGAATGAAACAAGAACGCTTACTAGGGTCCACATGCCGTCTGACCACTTCTTCATCATGTCTGGTTTGATCAGTGAAGAAAAGGATATGGATTTACAGCGCATACCCTGCCTTGGCGCTATTCCGATTATTGGAACCTTCTTTAGCATTAAAGTGGGCACCAATAACAAGAGAAATATTCTTATCTTTATTCGACCCATCATCATCGATTCACCATTCGATATTGACGAGATTACGAAGAAGCAAGAACAGATCCTCAAAGCTAAATCGAAGACTGAGCGCGGATGGAGAAAGGAATTAAAAGACGTCGAAGAGATAGCAAATCTGTAACACTATTTTTGCTGATGATACTCTGGATAACTTCAGGGTGCGTCAGCAAAAGAGTTCAATCTTTTGACGTTACAACACAGATCTCTCTACAATCAATCGGCCATCTTGAGCCTGCATTTGTTCAGCTTTCAGATCTTGAACGCTGCACAGAGTGGGGTAAAGAGCTGCAGTTTGGCAAACAATTTGCAATCGATGGAGATTTAGAAACTGCCCTCTTTTGTTTTAAAAGATCTCTTATGGCCACTCGAAATTCTCGGCCAACTCTCCTTCGCCTTCAAGAAATTGACTATGACCTCTTTCTTACCTATTACTTAATGCGCCGCTATAAAGAGGCAAACTCTGCTTTTGAACAAGGCAAGCTTGGTGAGCTAGAGTCTTCAAATCCTCTTCGCCCTCAATTAT
Organism: Bacteroidota bacterium; assembly: GCA_013285825.1. Taxonomy (GTDB): domain Bacteria; phylum Chlamydiota; class Chlamydiia; order Chlamydiales; family FEN-1388; genus JABDGV01. The sequence continues at coordinate 191,084 of JABDGV010000002.1, read as the reverse complement.
TGGCACTGCTTATAGAGTCCTATGATAAGGCTGGAAAAAATGATCAAGCGTTAAAGTTATTAGCAGCGCTTCGGCATGAAAATCAAGAGGTAGGAAATAAGATTGCCTCCTGGTATCAAGCAACCCATTTTGGGGAGATTTCGCCTGAACTGTCTGCTCCATATGCTCAGGAAATCAAGTTAATCAAAAAAGAAATGGTTCATCCCATAACCTCAGAAATCCTCAATGCAGTTATCCCAGGACTCGGCTATGCTATTTTAGGCCAATACAAAACAGCCTTCACCTCTCTTGCCTTGAACGCCCTCTTCATTACCGCAGGTGTGCAGTTCATTGCTAAAGGGGCAGTTGCTGCAGGTATTATTACCCTTGGCCTTGAAACGGGCTGGTATGTAGGCGGCATCTATGGAGGCGGCCTTGCAGCGCAATATTATAATGAGCAGTTATGGAAAAAACGACTTCAACCTCTTTTCGAAAGAGAGCGGCTCTTTCCACTCTCGCAGCTTTCCTATGGCTTCTAAACCTCTCCGCAATGACTCCTGGAGAGGACTGTGGAGCTATAGCCTTAATAGAGTTTCATCAAAAGGTACTCTCAGAAGCTGACGGTCCAAGAAGTCACTTTTATCCCAGCAGCTCCGAATACGCACGCCAAGCAATCAAAGAGCACGGCATCTTCATGGGAATTATTTTAGGATGCGACCGCCTCATGCGCGAAAATGGCGATACTGGCATCTACCCTCTCGTCGAGCTCAAAAGCGGCGTTGTCCTCAAAAAAGACCCCATTCCAAAATAGAAAGATTTTTTACCACAGAGAACACAGAACACACAGAGAGAGGATTCTCCATAATTAAATAATATCCGCTTTGAGACTATTGAAAAGCCCCTCACCTCTATTTAATTTTGCCGTCTATCCTGTCGATCCTGTTAATTTTTGTTCGATGCATTAAGGGTTCGTAAACTTTCTAGAACTTTTCTCTCTCTGTGAGTTCTGTGTTCTCTGTGGTTAAAAAATTGTGGTGAAAATTATTCTGTGAGTTCTGTGGTGAAAAAGTGCCCTAAGGAATAGGAATAGGCAAGCTAATGTTAAAAAAGAGAGTTTTTCCATTCATATGGTTCTTCGCATAAAACTCTTGGTAAAAGCGCAAGCACCCTATTAAGGGGAGCTTGCCAATATTGAAGGGAAAGACAATACAGGGGCCAAGGCCTGCTATTCTTCCATAAAAGCTTCCAAGTTTTGCGCCGCTGCCCGTATCACCAGTGAGCTGGTGATAGTAATAGCCTGCAAGGCCAAACTCAACGCCGCTAGAAAAGTTATGCCCTGCAAAAAACTCTGTATGCCACTCAATCCCAGATTCATAGTGAGCCTTGTGGTTCTTAAAGTTCTTTGTAATTCCCGTGTAGACAGAAAACTCATGGCCAAGTTCTGGGCTCAGCCAGGTCAACCCAAAGTCAGATTCCAAGGCGTAATGGTTCTGGCCCATATTGGCAATTTTATCCCTCTTATACTTGCCTGTGGGAAGAAACATTCCGAGCGACATAAGGGCGTGAAAGTTATCGATATGCCAGCCAACGACTACAGGAGCTATAAAGATATCCGCGAGTCCATGAGCAGTTTGTTCTTTTTGCAGAGTAACAACTTGAGGAACAATAATTGGTATTGAAAAGCCGCCAGGTCCAGGCATCAAGGCAATCTTTGGAACTACAAGGCTTGCAGAGGCTTTGACATGAAGCTTGCCTATTGGAATGAGTATTGTGGAGGCGAGCTTTCCGCCTAAAAAATCGATATCGGTAACGTTTGAAAGAGTGAGCAGATTTAAGGTCAGCCGCATTTTGCTTTGAGCTTCGACTATTCCTCCTAAAATTGATCCTCCCATTTTGCCAGTATAGCGGTAGTAATCTTCACGCATATAAAATCCAGGGGGCGGCAAATACCCAGCTTTTGGCCCTTGATATCCCAATAAATAGAGTCCAAACCCATTTTCAACAGCTGTAAGAGGAGATGAGATAAGTATTAGTGCTAAAAAAAGCGTGCGCACAATGAAAACCATTTCTTGAAAAAATGTTTTATCATTATCAGGATTTTGAGGACAAGTTTGTTGGCTGTGGGTGTTCCGGAGCAAGCGGAGCCAGGTCATCTTCAGCAACATCTGACTGAGGGATGTGGAGCTTATCCTCTTCAATGAGCACCTGCGCGCGAGCGAGCGCTCGTTCTACAGATAGGTATGGAGCCTCTTCATCGATAGGAATCAGGTTGTCCTTCCCAAGTATTTTTGTAAGCCCTGAGCTTTCAAGCACTTCATAGACTGGGTGAGGAAAGCTTGCAACAATTAGGTGGCGGTTATACTTTCTCAAGTAATCGTGGAGCTGTTTTAAGGCAAGAGCTGCACTTGCATCCAAGTCTCGAACATGCTTCAAGCGCAAAATGATCACTTTAGTCGATACATCATCTTCAGCAATCTCTCGCAAGGCAAACTGAAAAAGGTCAACTGCGCCAAAGAAGAGCTCGCCTTCGACATTAATAATTCTCACAGGACGGTGACTACTGTTTGGACTATTATTTGAGCCATTATTTACATGGTTCAAAACAGGCTTGAGTTCATACGCGACCGGATCGTAGACATACTCCATCACCCGAGGTGTGGCAGCCTTTCGCAAATAGAGAACAATCGAAAGCATAATGCCTATGTAAAAAGCCACCTGAAGGCTTAAGAATACGCAGGATAAGAATGTAACCACGAGCACGAGCTCATCAGAGTGAGTTGTTCTCATGCAAAGCTTGAGCTGTCTAAAATCAATCATCCGTATACATGTAGCTAAAAGAAGCGCTGCAAGTGTCGCCAAGGGAATGTACTGCATTAATGGCCATAAAAACCAAGCCATGATCCAGACAATAATGCCTGAAAATACAGCTGCAAAACGAGTCTTCGCCCCCGATTCATAGTTCAATGCACTTCTGGAGATGCTGCCGGAACAGGGAAGCGCTCCAAAGAACGACATGAGAAAATTAGAGCAGCCAAGAGCAAAGAGCTCCTGGCCAGTCTGAAGGTGCTGTCCCGTATTGGCAGCAATGGATTTTCCAATAGAATGCGTTTCAAGCATGCCAATAAAGGCGATAGCGAATGCGTAGGGCATAAGGGTGCTTAAGAGGCGGAATTCGAAAAGAGGAGGACGTGCAGTAAAGAAGGCTCCTCCAAGTTCTGTCTCTCCAATAAGTTGAAGAGCGCGCCCGCGAGTATCGTGGTAGCTTGATAGTTCAAAAATGGAGGCAAAAACAGTCACTGCAACAACCATTAAAATCGAAACGGGGATATTGAGATTCAACCGCTTGAGTGTTTTCAAGCAAAATAGGCTAACCAACCCAACTCCAAGGGTAATCCAATGAACTCTTCCCAAGTGAAGAATGATGAACTGAATCTTCTCATAGAGCGAATAGGGATCGGTCGGAGGCCGTATGCCTGTAATGGTATAGAGCTGATCGATGGCTATTGCGAAGGCTGATCCTGCAACGTAGCCAACAACTACTGATAAGCTTACAAACTGCACAATTCGTCCCAAACGGAAAAATGCTGCCGACATTTGTGTAAGACCAATGATGAGAGTGAGTGCCGCCATAATTTCAATTGTGACAAGCATTCGATCTGAGTCATCAAGAAATGGGTAGTAGCGGTAGAGAATATCGGCGGTTGCAGATTGGAGGAGCAAAACGGAGGCGTTGTTTGGGCCAATAACAAGCTGCCTTGAAGAGCCTAATAAAGCTGCAGTAATCGTCCCAAAGATTGTAGCAAATATACCCGCAGAGGGTGGCAATCCTGCAACGATTGAGTAGGCAAGCGCTTGGGGCAGAGATAAAAGAGCGACAGCCAACCCTGAGACAAAATCCTGCTTCAAGGTGCTTGGGGTGCACCTTGAAATGTCCCGCCGAAGCGGGTTTAATGAAATTTCATCAGGATTTCGAGCCATGGAAGAGTAGCACTTGTAGTTTTATTAAATATAGCTCAGATCCACTCTATTTGAGCAGTGAAAACTAATCCAAATTTCATTCGTCGACGTACTTGGCAAAAGAGCCTTGGCTTTTTACCTTGCCCTCTTTGGATTGTTGTATCGATTTTTTCAGTCTATCATGTAAAAAATCTTCCCCAGCAATTGCAGAAAAATCTCTCTTTACTTCGATATTTCCAGCATCTTTATCAGCTGATAAAAACTCCTCCAAGAGCGCCTCTTTCTCTTTCTTAATGACGTCTTTCTTAGTTTTCATGAAATCATTCTCTCTATTTTACTGTTTAAGAGATGCCCTATCTGGTAAAATGTTGTCATTGTATCGTTCCAGATTTCGTGTGTAAAATTGTTTTTTAAAATATTAAACGCAGAGGCGCAAAGACGACTTCTTTGCTACTCTGCGTTAAATTCCTAAGGACAAGTTTTACCACGAGATCGGAGCGCCAAATATAGCTCAAATCAACATCTAGATGAAACCTCAGCTTGCTCTCTATTTGAGCAGTGAAAACTTCCGCGTCATCTCGGAGATTGTATTCCATTCACCAAAAAGAACGATGCCGTAATAGATCAGATTTTCATCTTTTGTTATTTTTGTCCTTTCTATCTGCTCGATATAGGTCCCGATAGTCATGGTATCAGTAAAATCCGAGAATAAAATCCCCTTGGCTTTCGCCTCCTGCCGAAGAGCGCGAATCTTATTTGAATTTGATTTGAGAATAATGAAGGGCATTTCAGAAATATCTGGGTGCTCTCCACCATCTGCATCTATGTAACTTGTAAGACGCAAAGGATCTCTTCCAAGAGCTGCCCCAAAACCAATGCACATATGCGCAAGGGCATTCATAATAACCCCAGGCTCAACTTTTTCATTTAAAACAGCGACAAGTTTATTTTTGAACGGTTCCATAATTAACCTTAAAATTTATAAATAAATACTAAAACTGTGAATAGAGAGATAGGTTATTGCGCCGATGGGCGCAGGAAGGACAGAGTGCGATGCTGTAGGACAAAAGATCGGATATTCATGGGTAAAAATATAGCATATTGCAGGTAAAATAATCAAGAATCGTCAACTAGGACTTCGCCTGATTTCACATCCACGAAGAAGTTCATCACAGGCGAATAGAAAAATGCATCCTCTCCCTTCTTGATATGCATGAGAGTAAAAACAATAACTGTATCTTCCAACTCAGACTCAGAAACAAAACTCTTTACGTACATACCTATTTTTTGAATGAACAGTTTCAGATACCACTCCATCTCCTCATTTCTTGCTAAGCTCAATGGAGCAAAGATATTCAGTAAAAAAGAGGCCTCATGATGATGGATAAACCTGAAAAACAATCTGGGATCATCAAAGAGCTCTCGATAGTTCTTTGAAAAGCCATCAAAGAGCGTAGCTGTGATCGTTTTTGTCCTCTTGGAAACTTTTGTAATTTTGATAAAAAAGTGGGTAAACTTAAACGTGAACACACTCCATTCAAAGCAGGGCCTGGCACGTATAAAAAAGCGCATAGGTTTTATGAGGAAAGTGGGAATAGCCACTTTTCCGTTCATCTGCAACATACGAACAAGAGTAATCAAAATATAGAGAGCCAAATAGAGGATAAAAATGGCCTTTATAAGTTGGATGGCGGCTTCTGGAATAACAAACTGAGGGACAGCCTCATTTAAAATGGGGAAATGGAAGGCGATCGGTTTTATATAGAGCAGAGTGAGGCTCATCATGAGAAGGGGTAAGATGTTGACGCGCACCGTCAGAAATACATACAGAAATGTGATCAGAAGAAGATAGGCGCCAAATATTCGCGTTTGAGGCAGGAAGAAAAAGAGCCCTATCAAAAGTTCGGAAGAAACGGCTGCGTAGTTATTAACTTTAAAAAACCACGACGAAGGTTTTAGTTTCTTGAAAAAGAAGAAAAATTTTCCCCAACTTGGATTTACGAGTGCATATTCAAACCCGCTCTCATGTAGATATCCTGAAAAATACTTATGAACCCCAGACGAGAGCATAATGATCCCAATTTCAATTGCCAAAACAGTCTGAATGAAGAGTGCAAGCGTATGCGATGGATCGAGAACAAAGGCCGCTTCAAAAAAGAAGAGGTAGGCTGCAGTGACAAAGCAGATGTGTCCTACAGCTCCAAATGTGGCAATCCGACTATTAGCGCCTGAAACAAAGAGATAGCGCATGCAAAGAAAAAGAATAAAACTGGCCGCAAGCGAATAGCAGTTCAGGAACAAAAAAATCAGGGTTGTCAAGAGAAGCAGGTGAAAGGCGTGGATACGAAAGGGAGTTGTAAACAGACTCTTAGGAAATACCTGAGGACCAAAATAGATATCAAATCTCGGCCATAGCACAAGAGTTTCAAAAAACCAAATCAAACAGACGGCTTGTTTAAATAATAGGTAGTTGTCCATGTAGTATTAATACCAAACCAGAGATATTAGGTCGTATTAATCAATCCCATCTGATAGAATTTCCTCATTTTATGACACGTCATGCACTTGTTGCCCTAGTTGGGCGCCCAAACGTTGGTAAATCGGCTCTTTTTAACGCAATATTGGGAAAAAGAATCTCGATTGTTGATGAAGCTGAAGGAGTCACTCGCGACCGCCTCTACGCTACCACAGACCATTTTGGCCGCGTTTTTGACCTTATCGACACTGGGGGAATTTCTGAAAAAGGGCACGCTCCCTTTTCTGACGATGTCACACGCCAAGCACTCATCGCTATCGAAGAGGCAGACAGCATCATTCAGGTCGTCGATGTCACTGTGGGCGTCTCACCTCTTGATTTAGAAGTTGCCAAAGTTTTACGCAGAACGAAAAAACCGGTCTGTCTGGCCGTCAATAAAGTCGACAATGAAGCGCGCGCTGAAGAACTTTTAGCTTTTGCATCCCTTGGCATTCCACAAATGATTGGAGTCTCAGCCCTTCACCGCTTCCAGATTGCAGAGCTTCTCGATGCGGCATTAAATCCTCTTAATCCTGAAAACTTCTCAAACGAAACAGTTGCAACCCCTCCAAAAGTTGCCATTATTGGAAGGACAAACGTTGGGAAATCTCAATTTGTCAACAAACTCTTGGGCGAAGAGCGCTGCATTGTCAGCCCCATTGCGGGAACAACGCGCGATTCCATCGACACGGAAGTTGAGATTGAGGGAAAGAAATTTATCCTGATCGATACCGCTGGAATTCGAAGAAAGCATAAGGAAAAGGAAGTTGTTGAGAAGTTTGCTACCATTCGAACCCAGACAGCGATCGATCGAGCCGACGTCTGCGTCCTCCTCATTGATTGCCAGCTAGGCTTGACAACGGAAGATAAGAAGATCGTAAGCCAAGTTGAAGAGGCTGGCAAAGGCTTAGTCATAGCTCTTAACAAATGGGACTTGGCTCAAGGATTCCGGATGGAGCACGCTTTGAAGGAAGTTGATGATGAAAACTTCTTTGTCAAGCACTGCCCGAAAATCTGTATTTCGGCTCTCTCTGGACGTAACCTTGAAAAGGTCTTCATCTTCGTAGATCAGGTGATAAAAGCATCCAGCAATCGTATTACCACCCACCAGCTCAATAAAGCGACCATGAGTTGGCTGCAGAAATACCATCCTCCTGTTATCGGCGGAAAACGGCTTCGAATCTATTACTTAGCTCAGGTGGGCATCACGCCTCCCCGCTTTGTCCTCTTTGTCAACTCACCCGCACTTCTTGATGATAGCTATAAGCGCTATCTGATCAACCAGCTGCGTGAAACCTTTGCCTTCGCCGGCGTCCCCTTCGTCTTCCATATACGTGGAAAAGAAGAGCGCACCAAGAGACGCCAAAGTAAAGGCGGCCTCGGCACCAGCGGACAGATCGACCGCGATATGAATGAGCTCACTGAAGAATCCGATACAGAGATATAACTTCTTTGATTCTCCCTCTTATACCCCTAAGTAACCTCACTCTATAAATCAAAAAAAGTATATACTGAAGTTGAGAAAAGTGTGAGATTTTGATGTCCGTTCAACCTCCTAATATCACTCCTGTAAATAAAGAATCCTCACAGCCTATCTCCCAAGAACGAGGGGAATTGGACGGAAGAGATGTTACGCTCAATCCTAAGGCAGCCGATTCAGGCGTTAATCCTGGCCATATCACCAAATTTTTAACGTCGCTCAATAAGATTGCTCACGACATACCAATGAAAATCCTCGATGTGGTTGAACGAGTAAGCAAGTGGCGGGCTGATCGCGCTCTTAAATCGATGACGAGCGACTTGAAATCGATGAATACCGCAACAGAGAAGTATGACTACCATACTAGTATTGCTAAAAGCGCCTCTACCTGGAAGCAGAAGCTGTATGATAGCCACATCGAAAAAGAAGTTGGCATTGAAATGTTCATGGGAAAAAGAGCTGAGAAATCGACCGAATCAGTTCTTCGTCAGGCAGTTAGTCTCCAAAATCAAGGAAAATTGAAAGAGGCTTCCGCGCTTCTTGCAACGGTAACAGAACGCAGTGAGTATGAAAAAGTACTCGATAACTTTCCCGAATTAAATGCGGGAGCAAAAAATATTGAGTCCAACCCGATGCGTCTCAAACCAACCAAAGAACAAAGTAAATATGAAAATGAGAATATTTCGATCCTTACTAAGTTTATAAAAGATCCAGCTACACTCGCAGATGAAGATAAGCCTAAAGTAAACGATTTTATCAAGTACTGCATAGGGAACATGGATTTTAATGTGAGACTATCAAAGCCAATCTCCATCCTATCGAAAAAAATTGAGGTTTTGAAAAAGGAGATTGAGGAGGAGCCCACATGGACTCCCCATGCAAAAAAATTAAACGAACAACTCAGTATCTTGAAAAAAGAGCTAAGCGTATTAGAAGATCTTCGAACATTTACCTTTAAAACGACATTTTTGAACGCAGCTACCTCAGCGAATGAGAAAGGCGACAATTTATTAAATTCCTTAAAACTAAACCTCCCTCAAGAAACTGATATTAGTGAAGCCTATAACAATACAGTTGCTAAGACAGTGGGCAATCTTTCCTATCTTTGTGGTGAAATAAAGCGGGTTGGCGAGGAAAAACAGCCTTTTGGTAGTGATAAAAAAGCTAATGATCAATATAGCAACCAACTTCAAGTTCGAGTAGCAGATATAATGGACAGTATAAAATCTAAAGGTGTAAATGAAGCTGATATAGATAAATTAACTGATTTAAAATACGAATTATTTTCACTAAAACAAGATGATGAAATATTAAATCTAATACAGCTCTTCAGAGATTGTGATGATGCTCTAACCAAAAGATGCAGCAGTCCTGAAAATGAAGCTGTATGTACCTATTTGAGCACAATCCAAAATCTATCGAACGACCCATCTTTACCCCAAACAGCGTCTGATCTTCAATTAACGAGAAAGGAGTATGGCGCCATCAGCAAAATGGCCGGCGTCGAAGGTAAAGGCGATCTATTTGAACAATTACGTGGTAAATTAGATGAAGATTCAGAATTGCATAATATCCATAAAATAAGTTCAAAGAGTGCAAAAATTGGAAATACAATCGAATTTATATCTGATTTAACCCCCTCCTATAAATCTGGAGAGATTCTGCTTGATGATGAGATCTTAAAGAAAGAAACTATGGGAGGAGAGCCCTACACCCTCCAAGGAATATTCCAGGATGTCCTCGCTTTGAACATCAAGGCTCTATATAAAACCGCAACAGCTCTTGTCGCTGATGTCAAAAGGCAGGGAATAGGAGCCCTGAAACCACTCGGAACGGAAGGGGTTATTCATGCAGCCATAGGTACAAAACGGGACAACTCCAACCAAAATGTTGCTCATATAATTAAGTCTTTTGGACGACAAAAGTATGGTGTAAGCGATGCTCTTTGTTGTAATGGATTTCATCCCAATTTTAACAAAATCCTAACCACTAATGGTCTTCAATCGTTAAAACAGCTTGATACGTATAAAAATCAGTCGGATGAATCCATTGCTAAAGATGTTCTAGCCCAATATGAAGCAGAGGTTAATAGACTGATAGCTGAACATACGGAACAATGGAAAAGCAGCCTAAAGTTTTTTGACGGGAATCGTGCAATGAAATCGATTCTGCCCTCTTTAGGAAAATCAAAAGCTGGAGAAGAAAAAGAACTTCTCTTAGGTGGTTCAGAAAAGAACCCAAAAGAGATATTTTGCTCAGACTTCGTCGGGGCTGTCACGATAATGGCCTTAAAAAACGTTGAAGAGAAGCTTCTCTCAGAACTCCCTGAAACTCCTCAACAAAAACCCGCTCTTTTCAAGCAGATCTTCCCCGCCAATGTACAATTGGAAAAAATGGCCCCAAACGTTTTAAAAAAGTACATCACTGACAAAGACTTTTTCGCTAAATCAGATGATCCCTTTGTTGTTAAACATCTCTTCAAGTCTTCAAAAAAATAGCGAGTAAATTAAAGCGCCAGCTGACGAATCGCATCTTGAGTGATATGCATAGGCTGAAGATTTTTCTCAGACATCTTCACCACTTTAGGATTAAGAGGCTTAAAACCAAATCGTTTATAGAAGGGAACCGCGCTCTCAACAGCTTCGAGATAGACACCCTTGAGACTCTTATCTTTAGCTATTTTAAGCAGGTGGAAAAGCGTTTTTTTACCGGCGCCCTCAACTCGAGTATAAATATGTTCGTTGAGTTTAGAACGTATATTATCTGGGTTGGAAGCAAGATAGGAGAGTTTGAGATAGTTGCCTAATTTTTTTCTGCTTCTTTTCCAAATCGCTGTAGTTTTAGTCAAAGCAATTGCTTGAGGTCTCTTATGTTCAACATCCGAACAGATATACATTGAGTCAAAATAGGGTTTTGATTCTTTAGAGTTTTCCAGACACGAAGCAAGAGCCCTGCAGACAGATTCGGTCGAGGCAAAGACTTCCTTTTCAGTTTTATCCGCTATTTGAGTCTTCCTTGCACCTCCTTCACGCTCCCAAAGATGAGCAATATCAGCTACCTGTTGGTACTCTTTCTTATTTAGGGGAAGCTCTTCAACAATAAGCGGCCGCTGACAATGTAACCGTCTGGTCCGAAGATCGGCGGCTTTTTGACAAAGAGCTATCGCTCCAACGGGAAGAAGAAAGGGTATGACTAAAATGGCAAGAGCAATCCATCCAATGGACTTTATAATTCTTGAAACTGTTTCATTAAACAAAATCCGGCGATACGAATGGTTCTGGAACGCGGGATCTCGCCTTCGAATCACTTCATAGGATTTTCCGCCTGGAAGAGCTGTCACTTCAAAGGTGTCATGTTTAAAGAACAGACTATCCGACGTTCCATCTTTGTTAATGCTCAAGCATGCTAAATCCTGAGCCTTCATGACAGTTTTTTGGCCATGCGCAGGGATCAAATTTTTATATTTTCGATAGGTGGCGCATTCATCAAATGCTTCAGAAACATCACTCTTCGATGATCGAATTTTGTTACTAAAATAGTTGATGGGAGAAAGAAGTGATTCTCCTTTCAAAGTGGGATCGTTAAGTACTCTGCGTAATAAAGTCATGTTAATACATATTTTTTAAAAAACTATATCAAAGTTAAGGAAATAATTCAATTTAAATTGATGAAAAATCAACATCATTGCTAAGCTTCTTCGTTATAACGCATGCAGAGGTATTAATGAAAATTCAATTTCGGCGATGGACTGATGCCTTTGCAGAATTTTCTGGATTTGCAACAGATTACCATGCAATGAAAACTCGCGCCTATGCATTTCGTTTAAATGTTCTCATCAAAAAAAAGTTTGAGATGGGACAAACTCTTGCACTCACAAAGTCGGTCCTGCTCTTCAAACAAGAATATAAAGAGATTATCGATATTGAAGGCTCAGATTCCTTAGAGGTATCGAAATTTACCAATACCATAAATCAAATCGATACAATTCAAAACCACCTTATTATGAAGAATATTTCCTACACAAAAGAGCATAAAAAGCTCATTAATCAAAAAGAAGTTCTCTATCTTCAATTAGAAAAAATGATCAAAGAGCAGCTCATTGAGGATAGCCGCTTAATTACCTATGACGACTTTTTAGATGAATAACATAAGGAAAAGCCCATGAGCCTCTATTTTCGATTAGGCAGTCAAGTCTTCAAGGAATTTTCTCAAATAGCAAAGAACTACCGTGAAATACAATACCTTGTTCAAAATACCCCTGAAATTGACCCGATCAGAAAATCATATATTGATGCTCAATCTGTGGCATTAAATAAGGCTTCCCACCTTTTTAGATATAAATTCGAAGAGATCATCGATACGGCAAAGACGCATCCTGTCCAGTTATCACCCTTTACTGTCAAAATACAATCCCTCAACTTCATTCAAGGAGAGTTTGAAAAACATCGCTATCCTAAGACAAAACCGCATCCCAACCGTATTGGAAAGCTTATTAATCTGGAAAGAAGGCTTTTCACAGACCTTGAAGAGGAGGTCAAAAAAACTCTCCAGAATAGCTGCTTTATTACCCATTTAAAAAATAACGAGGAGCTTTAGAGTGAAACTTTTTCTACAATTAGGCCCTTCATGCACCAAAAAGTTTTTCGAAATTTCACAACACTATTCAAATTTGCATAAGTCAGCTCTACAGCTTTCTCAATACCAAGATTTTACAACTCGAAAAATCAAAGATCAGCTTAAGAAGGCTCAAGCGATCCAATTAACCAATGCCGTTACAGTCATTAAAAACAACTATACGGAGATATTCGATCCTAAAAGCTCAGATCCTGTTGCATTATCCGAATTCATTAAAAAAATTAAGGATGTCGCTGAAATCAAAAAGCTCCTTGTTTCCAGCCGTTATCCAGAAACAAATGAACATGCAATGCAGCTGAGATTGCTCTCTCAGCAGCTCGAAGAGAAGGTAAAAGAGCTCATTATAGAAAGATACTTAGAGTAACTCCCGCTTACCTTTCCTGCAGCCCCTCTAAAAGCTCAATAAGTTCGTTTCGGGAGAGCTTTTTGACGATCTGATGGTCATCCCAGCTGACCACATCTTCTAAAAGAGAAGCTTTGGATTCAATCATTAAATCAATTCTCTCTTCAATGCTATTGAGAGTGACAAGCTTGTACACCTGCACACCTCTCTCCTGGCCAATTCTGTGTACTCGATCAGTCGCCTGATTTTCCCGCGCAGCATTCCACCAGCGGTCGTAGTGGATAACAATTGAGCCGGCTGTAAGATCGATCCCAAGTCCTGCTGCTTGCAAAGATCCTAAAAAGACTTTGCAGCTTGGATCTGTTTGAAAGCGTGAAATCTCAGCACCGCGCTTTTTTGTTTGTCCGCGAACCTGTGCATAGCCAATTCCTTTGGAATCGAGATATTTGGCCATGATATCGAGCATTGAAAGATATTGAGAAAAGACAACAACCTTCAAACCACTCTCTTGAGCCTCTTCTAAGAGCTCAACAAATACACTCCATTTCCCCGACTCATATTTTTCAAAGTTTATAACATCTTTGAGATAGGTAGCTGGATGGTTGGATATCTGCTTTAGAGCCGATAATAGAGCAAAGATGTGCATATAGGGCACATGGGTAGCATTGTCTTTGAGGGCGCTTAAAAGAGAGGCGCTATGAGTTGCGGCCACTGAGCGGTAGAGGCTTTTTTGATCGCCAATAAGCTCTGCATGGCAGATCTCTTCCGATTTCTGAGGCAGATCTTGAAGAACATCTTGCTTGCGCCTACGTAAAATAAATGGCTTTACATACCGGCTTAAAAGCTCCTTCCGACCCTCTAAATATCCTCGTTCAATGGGACGTGCAAAAAGCTCACGGAAGGCATGCTCTTCAGGCATATATCCTGGCAATATGAGGTCAAAGAGCGCTTTGAGTTCCCGCAGCTGGTTTTCTATGGGCGTTCCGGTAAGCCCCAGCCGCATACGCGATTTGACATCAGAGAGAGCCGACCAAATTAGGCTTGAGTGGTTTTTGGCAATCTGAAGCTCGTCGAAGATGGCCACATCAAATTCAAGCTTCTGTAAATTTTTACGTTCGTTTCGCCAAATTCCATACGTCGTAAGCAAAACATCGGCATCTTTTAAAGAGCTATCGGAACGGGTGCTTCCAAAATAGGCGCATACATCAAGGCTTGGCACAAACTGATGAAGCTTTTCTTTCCAGTGCCATACAAGCGATGTCGGGCAGATAATCAAGAACCGTATCTTTTTTCCATCCCTATCTGCAAGCGCCTTTACAGAGGCTAAAAGAGCCATTGCCTGATGGGTTTTACCAACACCCATATCATCGCATAAAAGCCCGGAAAGCCTGCTTGTATAGAGATACCAGAGCCAATAAAGACCGTGTTCTTGATAGGGGCGTAATTGACAGTTTAAAAGATGCCTATCGGGCGGCTCTGGCGATTTCATCTCTAAAAGGCGCTCGATAAGTTCGACAGGGCCGTGAGCGCATGAATCCGAGTCAAAAGTAATGGTGTCGTGAGCATGAAGGCGGATAAGATCAAGAGAGGATAACTCCAGGGCAAGATCCTTCTGGACCTTTTCCTTTTTCTTCATTTTTTTCTTAGACTCTATCCAAGCAAAACGATCTTGAGATAGATCCAAAAGGCCAGCTTCTGTCGGCAAATAGCGAATGCCCTTTGCCTTCCCCTCAACGACTTCGTCAAGGCTTACTCGTCCAAGCTCACTTTCCCAGGAAAGGTTCATCTGCCATAAAGCGGCCGAACCTCTCTCTTTCAAATTCTTCTCTTCAATATCGCTTGCAAGCAGAGTCAAGGACTTTGGAGGACATAGCTGCGGGTCAATCTCGCACAAAACCTCGGTGCTGAGTTGATGCAACCCAGATGCAAAAAAATGGTCCCACTCTTCAGGGTTTGCAGCTTCAATATTTCGCTCTTGAGCAAAGAGCATTTGCCCATCCGGAATTAAGAAAAAGCCAGTTTTATCGAGATAGCCATACTCATCGTAAATGCGTACGTCGTCAGAATGAATGCCTGATTTCCAGAGGATTAAAGGCTCAATAGATACAATATCAGGTGTATCTAGATAAATTTTGAGTCCCGATTTGACAAGCGGCGAGTCATCAGTAAAAAAGCCTGGCAGCTGCTCAAGAGCGCTTTTATGACTCCGGATATAGTCTGCAACCTGATAGGGAAGAATAGAGGAATCAGTTTGAAGATCGCTTTGCCCTTTTAACCCCTCTTTAGGATAAAACCCCGCCCCCTTAACCCATGTGTAGGCTCCAAAATCAATATGGGGAACATCAATTTTTGACTGCAATCGAGTTTTTGATACAAATCGAAGCGCCCCGCTTGGCTCAACAGTGTAGGATACGGCCTCTTCTTTTGATGTATGGTGCACCTTGAATCCAGGATGCCTGCTTAAAAAATGGGGATACTGACTGACAAAGGATGATATCTCTTTACGCGGTACTGTGCATTTATTTGGATAAAAGGGAGTATACTCAACTGGAAACAGTCCATACATTTCAGATGTGATCCAGCGACCATACCAAGAGGTATTTTGTTGAAGATCGCCGATAGAATTTCGATAAGGGTCTATAACAAGCGCATCCGCGCTAATTTTGATAGATGCGTGCAGCGGTATCAATTGAGGTGAAACCTGCATCTTTTCTACACGGCTTGGAAGAGCGTGCCGTGTGAGGTCAAGCAGAAGAGCTATCTGTTTTGGATCTTTAACAAGTACGCGCTTGTCACCTACCTGAAACTTTGCCCCATCTGTTTTTTGATCAAAGCCGTGAAAGGAGTAGATATGCTCCTGCATCAATAAACCAAGAGCTTCTGCCTCCCGCTTCGTAGGGCTTACGTACTCGATAGCGATGCTTTTGCTAAGCTTAATCTGACCGCCAGAGCTCGAAGGAGAAAAGGTAGATTTAAACCCCTGCATCTGTTCGATGAGCGCCAAATATTGCGCCAAATCGGATAGCCGTGAGAGCTCAAACTTCAGCTTTCTTGAAGGCCTTCCCTTTCGATAGCGCTCAATCTCATTATCATCAAGCGCAGAAAATTTGATCGAATTTTCCTCAGACTCAATAGGGCGTTCAAAAATCTCCTGAATATGAGTTAAAAACTCCTCGCTTCCTTGAAGAGTAATGAAGGGCTCTTTTTTTCCCTTACGGATAGATACTTCTTTACCTTTGCGATTCAAAACATACCCATCATACCCATAACTTTCACATAGGCTTTCAAAGAGATAGCGCCAAGGCGAATGGTTGAAGAATATATGCGGCGGCGCAAGTCCAAAATCATACATCCAAAGGACAGCTGCTGCTTGATGGATGCAGATAGCATGGCTCGAGGAGTCGCAAGAGCTGCAAAAGAGATCAAAAGGTTGGTATGTGCTCTCACCGTCATCAACATTTTTTTGGACTTGGAGAACAACACAAGGGCGTCCCTCTTCGGACTCCGATTGAGGAAAGAGGATCTGATACACCTGTTCGGAATAGGCAATATCTCGAGGAGCCAAAACGCTTTTGAGCAGATGCGCTTCCTTGGCAAGAGGTATAAGGCTATCCCAAACTGTCTTCAATTAACGCTCCAGTAATTTTTAAACCGTGAACAGGAAGATCACCTAAAAGCTCAAAGTGAACTTCTTTTTTCTTATTTGATTCTATACGGTAATTGATTTGCTGACGAATAGTAGACAATTTTTCTGGAAAAATAGAATCAACCTTTAAGTCAAGATTTGCAATTCCGCAGGGAGCAAGAGCCATAGCAGCAGTATCTAAATGTGCATCTATAAACGACTCAGGTAGAGATTGAAACACTAAAGCGGCATCAAACTCAACGATCGACAAGGGAAGCGCTGTACTGAGCGGCGCATAGAGTTTTAATCGAGAAAGAAGTCTTGCCCAGCCCCAAAAATCAACAGTTGTATAGTTATTTGTACGTAATTTCTTAGAGAGAGCTTTAAAAAGTGTCTCTTTAAACCCAAAATTAAGATGCTCAAAAGAAGATGCTGCCCGAATCTTTTCTTCATAAAGAGCCTTGCCAACCTTTTTTGGATCTGCAAGAACTCCAGGGTTGATAAAGAGCGGCAAGATATGACCAGATAAAACCTGCGCCTGCTGGCCCAGGGTTAATCCGGCTGCAACTCTTCGAAGAGCAATCAGCATATGGAGCTGTATCTCTGGCGTTGTACTTTTTTGCAGCAGTACTTTCTTCCAGAGTTGCTTTAAGCGCCACTCATCTCCAGGAGCGCCTATTCCTGGCCTCAAGGTAAAACCTAAAAGCTGCCAGATCCGCCATGAAATCGGCTTGTCATTTTTTAAAAGCAGATCTGCAATAAAACGAAGGAGCGAGCTCGTCCACTCTTCCTTTGGCTTTTGCAGTTTTTCTTCAATAATGGATAGGGAACAGTTTTCATGAATGAGTCTATCAATTAAGGGTGTAATTGATTGCTTAACATCCTCTGAAAGCAGCTCATCTTTTCGTATAGCTTGCTTAGAGTGGTCATGTGTTTCAAATTCCAACGTCCATACCTTTGGCCCTTTCAATGAAACCTCTACGGTTCCGATTGGGCTCAGCATAGCTCTTAGATGAATGGGCACCGATTTGGCTTGAGATCCATACTTTAAAGCAGAAACAAGGGTTGATACTTGCGATATCTCATCTTCATTTGGCTCGATAATCTCCCCAACCTTATCGTGCAGACGAACTTGCGAGGAATAGAGAGGAAAAGAGACCGGCTGGTTCACCTGAAGCAAAAGCTCTTTTTTAACCTCATGCTCAACTCCCGCCTCCGATCCTCTGGGCAAAATGGTGCATAACTTATTCCCTTGAAGCTGTATATAGAGTGTTTTTGCAAGCCCTAAATGAATTTTTCTTGAACTTGAAAGCTGCGAATAGACAGCACCATATGCGACTGCAAAATCAAGGCTTGTAGCTTCAAGCTCTAAAACCTCAGATCCAGACCAAGCCGAAATCTGCTCTAGAAGTCGACTACGAAACTCTTTAGGCTTTAATGAGCCGCCATTAAAGAGCACTTTGTTTGGGTATCTCGCTCCCTCACTCTTTGTTGCTTGGCGCAAGAATGCGGCCAAATGGGCAGTAATCCTGCAGTCCCGCTCATAGGGCAGTCCAAAAGAGGCAATCGCCTGATTTTTTATTATCTCTTCATCGAAGGAAACTTTCGGGAAAAATCCATCCAGGATATCATCTCGAAGAGCCTCTTTTTTAATTTGGAAGACTTGACCTTGAGCAATAACCGAGGCGCCGCGCTTTTGAATTGTTGCCGACAATGTTGATGGGGCATCGTTTTGAAAAGCTTGGATTTTTAACTGCTTACATGAAGAGGCGCCAAAAGGCCCCTTATATCCGATCTGATTGGAGACAAAGGCATCGATATTATCTCCGCCCAATATCAGGTGCTTGCCGACAGCGACACGATTAAGGTGATCGTCGTCTACATGGATGAGGGCAAAATCGGTCGTCCCTCCGCCTATATCGACTACGAGTATGGAATCGCCTGTCTTGATCGATTTTGCATTTTCCTTTACCCCCATCCAAGCATAGAGGGCTGCAATGGGCTCTTCTAAAAGGGTAAACTTGTAAATCCCGCCCTTTTCAATGCTTTGAGCAACCTCAGCGCGTGCCCGCTCATTAAACGAAGCAGGAATAGTCACAACCACATTTTGCTCTTCAAGAATTGATTCTGGATGCGATTCATTCCATGCAGAGCGGATATGCTGAAGAATAAAGCTTAATACCTGCCTTGGCGAATATCGAAGGGCATCTCCATCGATGGGTAGAAGCTCTTCGCCTCGAACACCTCTATTTGTACTCAGCCAGCTTTTTGCAGAGACAATTTGCTTTGTTGGAACCTTATCCCCTAAGGTTACCGCCAAAGAGCCGATAATGGGGCTCTGCTCATTTTCCCAAGAAAAGAGCTTGCGGCCCTCATAACCAGATAAAAAACAGGCCGATGGAAGCAAAGGGGAGGCTTGCACAATATTTTCAAGGACAAGCTGCGGAATCGCAAAGAGTTCGACACGGCCGCTTAAGGGCGCAAAGGCAACCGCACAATTGGTAGTGCCTAAATCGATGCCGATAAAGTGGGTCATTCATCTCCCTGACGCTGATCTAGCTTTGAAAGATCATAATATATTTTTTTTTGGATTGTTTCTAGATTGGGTGTGGTGGTCGTACTTAAATTAGTCGGTGTGGTGTTTATTTTCTTTGATTCTTTCCTCTCCAAAATCGCATCTGAATCCAATTCACTCTTTTTTATGGTGACAAGAGCGCACACCATAGGAGCTCGAGTTGGAATTGTTTCGTATTTTACATTCATTAATTGAGAAAGAAAATTAAGAGTTTTGCTCAGAGTTTCTTGAAATTCTTTGCCGATTTTGCCGACTATGAGTTGATTGCAATAGCGCTTTAAGAAGGCGGCTAAAAAGGGTAAATTATCTTTTTTAACCTCAAAGTACGCCTTATCAAAAGTCCCATGAATGATAAGGCGAGTAAACACCTTATCGAGATCTTTTGCTGAAACCTCACCTTGTAAAAGGTTCTCAGGGCAAGGAATCTTCCTATTGATACAGGCAGACAAAAAGGTATTCAGCTCTAAAACAAAGGCGTGCATATACTTTTTATAGCGTTCCTTTTGTCCTTCTAGTTTGAGAAATTCCGCCAATGTATCTGGAAGGGAAATTTCTCCCGGCTCTGCATTAAGCCATTTTTTTATAAATTCTGCCGTCTCTCCAGTAAATTCTTTGGGCACTTGTATAGAAGATGAATTGCTGAAGCAACAGAGGGTGCCGCTTGTCGACTTCGACTCTTTAGGAGTACTTGTAAAAGTGATTTGTACCTTTTCAGATAATTTAAGATTATTTATACCGAATGAGGTAAATTTGTTGCCTTTCTCCTCTTCATCTTCTGAGGAAGATGAAGATAAATCCTGAACTTTAATTATCTCAATCGCCTGTTTCAACTCTGTCGTCATAAAAGTCCCCACTATTTTGACTTTTACACAGCTCTTGGTGCTCTATGCTCATTTCAAGAGTACTATTTCTTCTACAATAGGTTGGGGCTGTACTTCTAACAGCTGAACTTCTAACTGCTGCACTTCTAACTGTTGTACTTCTAACTTTGGTTGCAACCCAAACTTTTTCGATATAGTCTCTAGCATTTCAGGCTTAATAAGAGTCCATATACAAGTGAGGTGGCTATAATCTACCTCAGTTCCCCTATTAAGCACCAAAAGGTTACCTAGAGTTTTGCAGAGACTGTCCTGTAATATTGTAGGAACATACTCTCCCTTCTGGACCGCATCGTTAAGTGCCCTACAGCAGCGTTTTAAGAACCTTATCAAAAACTGTAGATTATCTTCAGAGGGAACAAATAAAGCGTTATTCATGGTTCCAAAAATCACGAACTGAGAGAGCTCAATATCCAGATTTCTAGCTGAAACTGAACCCTCAAGAATTTTTCTTGTGAGTTTGATTTTCTCTTTAAAACAGTCTATAAAGAACGTATTCATTTTATCTACTAATGCATTCACATACCCTATAAAGCGCTCTTTTTGCCCCTCTAATTTAATAAAGTCTGCTAGGGAATGCTCTGAAAAAGTGGTTCCTGGCTCTGCTTGAAGCCATGCCTTGATAACTTCTACAGCCTTTCCGGTAAATTCATTAGGGACTTGTACGGTAGTAGGAGTAATGCAAAGACAGCTGAATAAACCAGTTAACTTTGGCGTTTCTTTTGGAGTATCTGTAAAAATAATTTGAACTTTCTGGACAGTTACCGAAGGTTGCAGCACTTCAATTCTAACTATACCCTCAGACGGCTTGGGTACTTCAATATATAATATAGGTTCAGTAGAAGGAAGTCGTTCTGTAAACATAAGAGCTACCTCTTTTTGACTTTTTTTACTTTATCACAAGAGGCGAAATTCAATAAGTCGAGCACCAGAAATTGGCGCTCGACAACAAGGTTTTAGTTTCTAAAGAGCCTCTTCAAATGGAACATAGGTGTAGCCGAGGTCTCGAGCAACCTCTTCGTGAGTCACTTTACCAAAAGCCACGTTCAGTCCATTGCGAAGGCCAGGATCATCTTTCATTGCCTGTTTATAGCCTTTAGAAGCGAGCCTTAGAACATAGGGCATTGTCGCATTGGTCAGCGCATCTGTTGATGTTCGGGCGCACGCTCCTGGCATATTGGGTACGCAGTAGTGAAGAACGCCATCGACTTCATAAGTTGGCTGCGAATGGGAGGTTGGTTTGGAGGTTTCAAAGCAGCCGCCCTGGTCAATTGCGACGTCGACCATCACAGAGCCTGGTACCATCTCAGAGATCATCTGACGAGTAACAAGCTTTGGAGCCAATTTTCCAGGAACTAACACGGCACCAATAACGAGGTCGGCGTTTTTTACACTTTCAGAGAGTGTGCTGTGTGTCGAGTAGAGCGTCTTCAGCCTTGGACCCCAGAGAGCATCGAGCTGGCGAAGGCGAACGAGGTTCATGTCAAGAACGGTAACATCTGCTCCAAGCCCAAGCGCCATGCGGGCAGCTTCGGTTCCTACAACTCCGCCCCCAATTACAACTACTTTTGCTGGTAGAACGCCAGGAACTCCGCCAAGAAGAACCCCTTTTCCGCCATTGGCAATCTGCAATGCAGTCGCCCCTGCTTGCACGGAAATTCGGCCTGCAATCTCGCTCATAGGAGTTAAGAGGGGAAGCCTTCCTTCAGCATCGGTTACTGTTTCATAAGCGATAGCTACGCATCCGCTGTCAATAAGCGCTTTAGTTTGTACAGGATCGGGAGCTAAGTGAAGGTAGGTAAAGAGAACTTGTCCCTCTCGAAGAAGGGGAAATTCAGAGACTTGCGGCTCTTTCACTTTCACGATCATATCGGCTTTGTAGACATCTCGAGCATGCTCAACGATGGTCGCTCCTGCATGACGATACATTTCGTCTGTAAAGCCAATTTTTGCACCAGCGTTGGTCTCAACTAATACTTTATGCCCGGCATTGGCCAGGGCTTTAACCATCGACGGGGTCGCCCCTACTCGATACTCGTGGTTTTTTATCTCTTTAGGAATACCAACTGTTCGAAGCATGATTGCAAATCTCCATCAAGAATATAGGATAAACATTGTAATAAATATTGGGTTATTTCAGCCAATAAGAAAATGCAAACCCTCAATTTATTTTAAACAAAAACTAACTGATTATTTGTATTATAGTTTTATAAAAATAATAGATATTTTCTATCTATAAGCTTTTATACAAATTAAACTAGTACACACAATTGGATTCGCTCACTAAGCTCTATGGTTTTTTAGACATCAAGATCACTTGGATTAAAGCTCACACTTGGCCGATGCTGAGCGATCTTGCTCGCCAAGGTTTTACGCAGCTCATGGCGTGCACTTGGTTCAAGTGTTGCCATAAGATTCTTTAACGCATTTCGCTCAACTGCTGAAAATGATGTTCTCAATGTCAAAATTTTAGTAGCGACTATCTGCTGCAAAATCTTTTCTTGAATCTGTTCATTAAATGGTATTTTACCTTCTTCGAAAGTGCCAAGGCCATAGTTATAGAAGAGCGTTTGAAACCTTGGATTTCCTTTCAATTTCTCTTTGTACTCTGTAAAGGAGCGATCGAGATCGAGGCGTGAGCCTAAGAGTTCAACGACTTCATTCATTTGAGTATCAATAACAAAAAGAGAACGCTCCACCTGATTAACAAAAGGATCCCATGGAGTGTATTTTCCCTCTGACCGATCTACCGGACAGAAATTCTCCGTGAAGAATTTTCGCAATTTGATAAAGGGAAATTCTTTTTGCTCATGCAAGGGGTGTATATAGGGCGAGTGTTTCCCAAATAGATCTTGCCTAAATAGATCTTGCGTAAATAGATCTTGAGGCTCGGGGAGCGAAAATTCAATATGGGAAAAGATCTTTTCATTTCCCTTATGCACCTCGGATTGAACTTCCTTTTGAGTTTGAACTTCCTTTTGAGCTTGAGTTTGAGTTTGAACTTGAACTTGAGCTTGAGCTTGAACTTGAACTTGGTTGGAATTGCTTAAAGTGAAATCTCCTGATCGCACAACCTCTGGAAGATACTTGATTTCAAGACGTCCAGCACCTTTTTCAATAACCCTCTTTGCCTTTTCTAAGAGCTCTTTATCCACAATCTTATCGCGTTCACTCTGTGATAATTTTGCAACGAGACGAATGCGCGCTTGCTCAAGACCACGTAGAAAATGGTCTTTAAGAACTTGAGGATAGCTGTTATTTAACGCCTGGATTTTACCGACTAAATCATCAGTTTTTTCGAGCTCTCTCCATACAGCCAAATCGAGAGCATCCGTTGTTGCTAGGGCTTTTGAGGGAGCTCCAGCAGAGAGAGCCGTGATGGAAGTTGGAACAAAAAAGCAGCTCCTCGTAAGCTCCTGGATTATCTCACGAAACCTGTATCTTGCATCTATTTGAAGATACGTCTGAATGTTCGAGAGGGAGTTTTCCAGCTCATCGCGCAAGATGAACTCAATTGTCTGCTTTTCATTCTTTACATTGAGAGGCTTGAGCACTTTTTCTTCATTCAAACAAAAATGCTGCACAAGGTTATTTATAGAAGGGGTTTGACCATTCCAACGCCTTGATAGTTCAAAAGAGGGCAGATAAACTACCGATGCCCTACCCTTTGGCACTCCCCGTTCACGCAAGAGCCCCTGCTCAAAACTTGACCAGTCGGTATCAAGATCTAAGGTGACAAATTCCGTGACATTTTCAGATGAAAGCCTGTGAGCGCCGCGAGTATGAACATCGTCAAAAAATCGTATTATCTGCTTTGGATCAACTGAAGGATCAGAAGTGATCACCCTCCCATCTAAAGAGAGCATCTGCCAGGAGTCTTCTCGATTCATAAACTCGATATAGAAGGGCTTTGTGGTGTCAATCTTTCGTTGTCGTACAAGCTCGTTAAGGAGTATTCGTGCTATGTTTTCAGCAGCAATTCCACCAAAGAGCTTTGCAACATCGGATATGCAATCGCCTGGACGTATCTGTTCGACAATCTTTGCAATATAGGCTGAAACGCTCCCTTCTCGATCCATTGTCAGAAAGGAGTCTCGGCCGGCAAGCTGATTTTTGTTATGAATCTCTAAGAGAGCGTTTAAAATCTCTCCATGAACAGTCTTTTGGCGCGCACTCCTCACATCAATCTTATCGGGCATTGCGTTACAGGCGGTATCGGTACCGGAAGATCCTGAATTAGAACGCACCATGCCGGTAGAATCTTGTGCATTGCTTGGGATCTTTTCTGGACCCTGAAGGAGGTCTGGCAGAACTTGAGTCTTAAGATATGCAATCACCTTGAAAGGATCAGAATTCAATTGGCGTGTTAGCTCTTTAACATCCTCTTCATGAACAGCTGAAAGTGGTTTTTTGATATCTGGAAAGAGCTCTTTAAAGCGCTGAGCTGCTGTCGACATATCAAGGGTTGATATTTCAGGGTGTAAAGACATCTCTTTTAAGCCGTCGCCTCGAATCTGCATCCAGAACGAATGAACTTGATCTTGAGAGACGCCAAACGATTCATCCAGATATTGCAAATAGGTATAGAACAATCGTTCCATGTCTGTGCCATGAATTGATCCCTCTTTAGGCTTATCGCTTCCTAGGAATGGAATAATGTGTCTGCCATTTTGTGAAAAGCCATAAGAGACTCCGCCTCGCTTTTTAACACCTTCTGGAGCTATATCCGTCATAAGCTGGCGAAGAAAAGAGAGCTTTTGAAGCTCAGCGTCATGTTCTACTTGGCTCTGGATAGCTGCCCAAACTCGGTCTGCAAGAGATTCATCTTCACTGCTTGCAGGATAAAGATATGCAGCAATATCCTTTTGAGAATATCCAGAAACTTGAAATTTTTGAGCTGCCTCTTTAGCGATAGATTGAAGTGCCAACTCTTGATCATCCGGAGAAAGCTTATAATGAATATTGGCTCGAAGAGCACGCATAAGCTTTTGCACATCTTGATCTTTGGATTCAAAACCTGTGGTAAAGAGGAGGCTTACAGCCTCAATTTTTCCCTGTTCGATGGGAGTACAGGTACCAACCTCATAATTGAGCTCCTCCGTCGGATCGGTATCTTTATCCAACTCGTCGGAGACTAATGCAATATGCCTCTTCATAAAAGGACGTATTCGGTCCATGATATCAATTTCACGGTGCAGCTGGGAGATAGAGTCAGCTATTTTGGACTGAGTTTCTTCAGCTTTCGCAATATCAAAATCAGATATAGAGCCCATCTGTTGATCAAATGCCCGTTCGTGAAGAGCAAGCGTACGTTGTAAATCCTTGATCTCCTCGCTCTTGAAGTGCCTTCGAGCTCGAAAACTTTGAAGATCGCTCTTCGTAAGATCAATCCTTCCCCGTTCAACCGTTGTCCTCAACAACTGCCAATAGAGCTGCAAAAGGGATGCTTCATCTGAAGCTGTTGAGCGATCAAAACGAAAATCAAACACCTGCTCGCCATAGGCAGTTTTTGTTGTTCGTGCATAGAGTAACCCATGCTCAAAACGAAGCGGTGCATGAGTTGAAACCCCGCCCAGGGTTTTGCCATCGGCAAGGATGTGTGAGATAACATTTCGTAAAACGGTCGTCTTACCACCGCCGCATTGCTGTAGTTTAAACAAGTTGTTTTTTGCTAAATTCTCTCGAATCACTTCTATTTGACTCGTACGGCATAAAAACCCTAGTTCATGCTCAATTAAAAGGATCGATTCAGCAAGCTCATCTTTTAAAGGATCATATGCTCTTTTTGTATTCAAAAGCTGGAGGATATCTCGTCGAATTTGCTGCCCCTCTTCACTTTCCAGCCCCTTTTCAAAAAGCTTTTCAAATCTCTTTACAAAAGCGGTCAAATGCTGCGCTTGGGTTTGATGAATTAAGTACCTTCTTAAAAGAGGCTTGAGCTTCTCAACATCGAGATCTTCCCCAAGCAGTTGTTTTAAAGGGAGGAAGTCCTTTTCACCATATGAACGAAGTGCTATCTCAAACATTGCTTGGAGAGGATCGCCCTTCGTTAGTTCAAGCCGCTTTTTGAGCTCATCATATTTTTGACCTGCAGGAGGCATTGAAAGGATCTTCAATGCAGCTTGTCTTATGGAAAGTGCTTTCTTCCGTTCATCTAGCTGCTGACTCTTTTTTTCTTCATAAAGCCGATTCAAATTCTGAAGATTATTTGCAATGACACTTGGAGAAACAGTTGACCTGTAGGCATGTAAATCACTTGATAATCCATCCATGAGCTCTTTAGCGTAGCCAACAAGTCCACTAGATGTAAGATCAGGGCTTAGTATTTCACTGTTTTCTCCCAAGTTGAAAGCGCTTTGTTCACGCGTATCCACTTCTGGCTTTGAGATTCGAGCTTCAAGATCAGCGACTGATTTGATGAGGGCATGTATAGATCTTGAGGGTTTTTGAGAAAGCCACAAAGAACAAACTTCGGGATTAATCGCATGCAGCATAATCCCATCTTGAAGCAGCTGCCCATGCTCTTCTTCTGTTACCCCAAATGGCTCAACAATAGCCCTTAAAGAGTTCCAATCAACAATCTTCTCCATATTCTCATGGAGAACTTTAGCGAGCGCCTTAGTCGATCTCATCCCAAGAGCTTTCAAGCGATCAAGCTCATAAGGGTGCAGTTGTACAGTGTGCTTATTGATAGATTGGAACTTATGAAAAAGTTCATACATCTCATGAAAAGCTTGGCTCTCTTCTTCAGAACTTAAGATTTGAGAATTTACCTTATAACTCTGGCCATATCGGATTAATTTTATCCTCGCCTTCAAGGCCAAGACATTGGGCCTTTTTTCATCCTGAAGAAGCTTTTCAAGCTGTGAAAGATACTCACTGCCCTGCTCTGAAAGAGGCCTATTGCAATCTCCTCTTCCTAAGTACAAAAAGGCATCTTCAAGATTTCCTTGCATCGCAAGAGAATAGGCGAGGTAGAAATAGCCATCGGGCTGCTGATCAGCTACAAGCCCTTTGACACTATCTACAGTATAGGTATAGATCGGGATTGATTGAAGTGTATCGCGGCCAAAATCTTGTGATAAGCGATATTCAGGTAAAACAGATCCATCTTTAGCCTGTTTGTTCAATGACACTCCAGGCAATATCAAAAGGGGAGGGTTATTCCCAGATCTATTTTCCAAGAGATGGTACTTTTTAAAGCTTTGCTGGAAGGGTGCCTTTTCGTGAGCATTCGATAAGAAATGATTCAGAGGTTTATCTGAGAGTGCATAGCCTTTATAAGTCATGCTCTTCCAATTTTGCAGCCTATCATCCCAAGAGTATGATAAAGAAGCGCTGCTTCTTTGGTAGGTAATCGTATCCACATGTCCGTGGCGGCCTAAGGCGATGATATGGCCTTTATCTTCAATATCTAAAAATCGATTAAAGCTAGACGTATCCCAAACATTTTGAATGAATTTGCCCGTGGGCGTATGCCGCATGCTTGTAATTTCTAAAGGTTTGCCTTTCACTTGCTTGATAGCACATCTCCAAAGAGGAGCGCCTCTCTTTTCTGCCACGAGTCTTTGTCCATCAGCTCGAACCCATATATCGTTACCTAAGCCTATCCTGGGCAGCGCGGATCCTGTATCTTTGCTTGCTTGAATCTCAGAACCTGGAAAATGTGGTTGATATTGATACCATGAACTGGAAGGGGCTCTTTTTCGATAGAGACGGATCGATCCATCAACACCTAAAATAATGCGGAGAGCAAGCTGAGGGGTTGGATTAAAGTCATACTGCATGCCTGAAGTCTTTTGAGTATCTTGTCCGCTATATTCGATACAGGATGCTGTCCAATCGATACTCTCAGGCTTAATTGCACTATTTTCACGTGCAACGATCGCCTGCACTTGTGCAAATTCAGGAGTTACTAAAAGATCGCGAGGAATTCTTTGAATCAGCTTTCCCTCTTTCCAGCAGACAAATCGGCTAAAATCAATCTCATAAGGAGCGCTGGCATATTTCAAATCAGAGATCTTTCTCCAACCAGCAGAGCCGCTCTTTAATAAGTTGCAAAAATGGTCAGGCCGACTATCCACAAGTTGGCCAATCGCACTCTGAATAGAATAAGAGAGTTCTGCAATTCTCTCCTCTTTGAGAGGATTGCTTACCTTCTCATTACGCGGTATTGCGTAAAACTGTATAAAATTCTCTATGAGTTTCTGATCTACGATAATCTCTAAACCTTGATCGCGGGCAGAGGCTAGTATAGAGAGATATTCTTGGAGGAGTTCTCGGCGGACAGCCTCGCTCATCGTTTCATCTTTCAAAGCTTTAAAAGCCATATCTCGACATGTGTCAATAGAGAAATAACTTCCTGCAAAGCTTAAAATCCGTGTAAAGAGAGTGTATAGGCCTAGCTTAAGCGTTTGATTCAACTCATTCTTTAAAAATTCAGCAAATATTCTCAGTTCATCTTCATTGAGCTTTTGCTGTTTGCAAGCATGTTCAAAAAGCCGTGAAAGAGAGGGTCCTACTCGAGAGTCCTCTAAAAGAGCTTTGTGGTTTGCATAAAAGCTGATAAGATTCTGCACTCGAGATTTATTCCCGGTCATACAGAGCTTCAATCCTTGAGATACATCTGAAGAGAGCTTCTCAATGAGTGCTTTGTCAGATAAAACCTGCTGCTCAGTTATACCATTTAAACGATGGTTCCTATAAGGAACACTTACAGCTCCCATAGGCCCAAGAACTTCTGTTACTACCTTTCTCCCCTGCTCATCAAATCCATTTTCTGTC
The DNA here is from genome assembly GCA_013285825.1 of Bacteroidota bacterium. GTDB lineage: Bacteria > Chlamydiota > Chlamydiia > Chlamydiales > FEN-1388 > JABDGV01. The sequence continues at coordinate 162,313 of JABDGV010000002.1, read as the reverse complement.
CCATTTTCAGAATAATTTTCAGAGAGAACTGTTTCAAAGAGTTTATCCCGAATTTCTGGAAGAACAGCCACGCCATTTGCCAAATAGCCATCCGGGTGCTGATCTGTATACTTATTCTGACGTCCCAGAATTCCAAACTCACTTGAGTCCAAAAGACCGAGTCCCAAAGGTTCTATAGAAAAGTAGTCATGGAAAGAAAATGAATCTAAGCCTCCAAGCCCGAGCCTTAATAAATTGAATTCCTTCTTTGGGATATGTTTAATCTGTATAGGACCTTTCTGATTCTCAATCCTCTTCTTAATTACTTCAAATTCGGCAGGGTAATAGCGGATCTTCTGCAGATGGTCTATTAAACCGCCTAAATTCTCGGGCGAGAAGTTCAAACCGCGCAGCATCGTCTTTCCTATCTGCTTGAGGCTCGATTGATCGCGGGCAATCAATGTTCTGGTAGGCGCTGCAAAGGTTTGTATTGCTAAGCTACTCTGCCGAAGATAAATAAGTGATTGAGGAAGGGCGGGATGGCCATTTCCACTTTGACCAATTTCAGATAAAACCTGCTCTAAGGAATGGCTTGCATCAACATATTTTTCCCAAAGCTGAATATCTTCCCCTAAATGGCGTACCGATTGGACCATGGAAATTTTCGTACACTTCTTTGCTCGTTCGTCAAAATAATCAAGCGACTCTGCAATTTGAGATGAGGAATCATCAAATGAAAAATAGGGACTTTGAATTGCCTGTTTTATGAGAGATAGATCAAGAACAAACCCTTGGGCATAGTGATCTGTTGGAGTACGATCTCGAATAATCATGTCTTGGATACGCAAACTCAGCAAGGTAAAGCGAAGATCTAAAGCCGATGGGACAATGCGTTTTAATCCATAGGAGACCTGCTGAATCATCAAAGAGCAATCTTTCAATACTTGAGACCATTTTTCATGCTCTTGAAGGCTTGGAATCCATGTGGAATTTTTTATCCTATCTTCAAAACTCAGAAAAGTCTCTTTTAGCGCAAAATGCACCTCTGAATAGGATCCACCATTCGCTTTGGTTTGCAAGAGATCTACATGCGCTCGTAATTGATCAATCGTGTAGTCATTGATCTCCTGCCGTAAGGGTGTCGTGATGTGAATAGTCGTGACCGGTTTTGCATGCACTTGATTGGGCGCAATAATTGGCGTTTCATATTGCACATTTTCTTTAAAGGGCGTTTTGAAGCCAAACAGCTTTGTATTTGTTTTTGGGAGGGATAATCGCTGTTGAGCATCTTCAAGTTCAAGCCGGTCGACGATCAGAGATACTTGTCTGCAAAGTTCTTGAACGCTTTTGGCATGTTCGCCCTCAATATCAATATGCTCTTCAGCATACTCGATAAACTTTCTCGCCGATACTTTAAGCCATGAGCGAAACTCAGGTTTTGCCAGATCGCTTTTGGAGGCTGATTCATAAATCTTTAGAAACTGAGAGCCTTTAAAGAGGAGCTTTTGCTGAAGGTAGAGGTCTCGTCCGCTCTCCTTTCCTAAGGATACTTTTGTAAATACGCGCAAGATTCGGTAGGGGTCAATTTCAAGAGCTCTTTTTCTGCTTGTAAGAGGAGCGCTCTCTACACGTTTTCCTTTTGAAATAAGCTGCTGGAAAGCAACATTCCGCGTGGTATCTCTATACGCAATTTCGTGTTCATTGACCACATTCTTTCCAAATCGGATACGATCGACCCCCTCTCTTATGAGCTGCTTAATCGAGCGAAAGAAGAGTTTGAACGTCGAAATTGTTTTACCAATATCTTCTTTGGTTACAGGCGATATTGAGACGCCTGTTAAAAGAAGCGTCGAGCGGTTTACAAATTCGTTAACAGCTATCGAATCAAGTAAGACGCTTTCAGTAACGGCCTGAGTCTGGATTTTGCCCTTTGGAGATACTTGAGGCTCTTCATTTTTCTTAGAGTCTGCACCTGATACATCGAGAATTCGAACAACAATCTTATTCTCTTTCCGCTCATATTCATAAAGCCCATAGCACGTTTCATGTGTGTTTGGATCCCATGTGCCTCCTGGAAACAGAATTTTCTCACCCTCTCTTAAAGAGGAAATTTTTGCACTTAATTCATCATTAAATTTGTGCCGTTCATGGGCAAGCTTTCGAAAGGAGGAAATTTTCTGAAGTGCTTCAATTCGTTTCTGGTAGGAAGAGAGCTGAGAAAACTCTTTTACAAGATTTGAAAAGCGTATTTTTGAGGATTCATCGAGATAGGGAATTGAATCTTCGATGCTCTTTTTCCAGATTTCAATGGTTCGTGAGAAGGTCAAATCCTCTTTGCCTCTCCCAAAAAGATCTTGAATAAGGGTCGGATCTTCCTGCTTAAACGCTTGCATAGCTAAAGCGAGCTCAAAGCGGCGCGTATCTTCGAAAGTTTCAATCCTTAAAATCAGACAGATGAAGCGGGCTAATGCGATGAAAAAATGGTGAATGAAGGAGAGAGAGTCATTGCCTCTCGTAGGTTCTAATCTTTTAACATAGTCAGACTGTCTTAATGGACGGATCGAAACATTACGACCTAGATTTTGAATCTCGCCAACTTCAAGAGCCGACTTTGCAACCGAAAAGATCTTTGAAATCTCTTTCGTGTCCCTGGCCCCTCGTATAGCAATTTCGTACCAATTGCCTTTGGCAAAGGCAACTTTGATCCTATCCATTTATTTCCTGATTACTATTAATTTCAATAATAGTATCAGATATAACAAAATATTACTTTATAAATTAATTTGTTATAAAAGTTTTTATTAACAAAACGAATAAGGACAAAGATATTTGTTCATTTATTACCACAGAGGACTTGAGAGCACACAGAGAGTCTATAGATAATTTATCTCTCTGTGCGCTCAGTGTCCTCTGTGGTAATAAAATAAAATTAACTAATTAACTAACTGAAGTTGCAGCACGGTAGAAATTCCCTTTTGCTCCATAGAAACTCCAACGAGATGCTCGCATGTAGCCATCGTCTTTTTATTATGCGTAATAAGAAGAAACTGGCAGACAGCAGAAAAGCTGCGAAGAAGATCAGTAAAGCGAAGAACGTTTGCTTCATCAAGCGGCGCATCCACCTCATCCAATATACAGCAAGGAGAGGGGCGAACTTGGAAAAAGGCCATTAGGAGCGCAAAGGCAGTCATGGTCTTTTCCCCGCCTGAGAGCAACTGCAGAGTTCTCATATCTTTTCCGGGCGGCTTGGCAATTATTTCAACGCCTCGAGAAAAAGGGTCTTGAGTGTCTGATTCAACCATGAGAAGGTCGGCATCCCCGCCGCCAAAAAGTTTTGAGAAGTTAAGCTGAAATGCTTGACGCACCTGTTCAAAGGTTTTTCTAAATAAATCTTCCGCATCTGATTCGATCTGCTGTACGAGCTCAAGCAAGGATAAATGGCTCGATTCTAAATCTTGAAGCTCATCTCCACAAAGGTTTTGCTTGCCCTTCAAGGTTTCATAATCTTGAATTGCTCGGAAATTGATTTGGCTTGCATCGGAACAGAGGCTGTCAAGCTTTTGGATCTCACTGGATAGCTTTGATTCCGACATCTCTTTGTATTTATCAAGGACGTCGGAAGAGACAGCTTCTGCATCCTTTACCTTCTCAAGCTCGGCTTCAACAGAAACGAGTTCTTTGGATACTTGGAGATGCTCATTTCGAATGGATTCCAATTGCTCGCGAATAGCTGCAACAAGCTCTTCCTTCTCTTTGAGCAGCCTTTTCTTCTCTTCAGCATCTGTTTTCAATCTATCAAGGCGCGCTTTGTATTCGTCATGAAGCTCTTGCTTTTCTAACACTTCTTTAAACAGAGGTTCGCGCTTATCCTCACTATTGTCCAAATTTGAAGTGATCTGTTTTGTCTCAAGCTCTAAACGATCAATTTCTTCCTTAGTCCGTTTTAAGCGAGAAGAGCTTTCAACCACTTTTCGCTCGCACTCTCTATGCGCCCTTTCAACTTCTCGATACGCGCTCTCAGCATGTAAAAGCCGTTCGCTTTGCCCCTCTCGCTCCTTTTCAATCTTCTTTGAGAGCGACTCTTGCTTAATCAGCTCATTTTTCGAATTTTGAAGAAGCTTTTCTGCCTCTTCAAGCTCTTCACCGAGCTTCTTGAGCTCTTTTTTTTGGGGATCAAGAGAGTCTTGAAGGCGCTGACTTTCTCGCTCAAGTATCCGAATTCGCTCCGATTGTCCCAAACTTTTACGTTCAAACTCATGGGATTGCTTGTTTATTTCCAACAGCTTCACTTCAAGCGAACGCATCTCTTGGTCGGTCGTTCGCCGTTTTTGGATAAGATCATCAAAGGCAGAGCTTTTCTCTTTTTCCTGGAGTGTAACCTTCTCCTCTTCAGCAATGAGTACCTTTACTTGGCCAGAAAGGGTTTCAATTTCACCATCGAGCACAAGGGGATTTTTCGATTCATTGCCAAATCCAGTGATGATCCCTTCTCGAATCAGCTTTCCACCCTTCACAATAACGTAGCCGCTGCCCTTGGCTTGAGAAATAGCATCGACTGTCGGAAGAGTCGTAATCCACTTGCAAAAAGCTTCCCGGCTCATTCCCAAGAGTTTTAGGCAGAAGCAGTGAAACTGCTGCACCTTTAGCTTTGAGCAGGTCTCAATAAGAAGCTCTAGATCTTCAACGGTTTCAACTACTAAAAATGAGCTGAAGACAGCGCTAAAGCTCTCTATATCTGTATTTTTTAGAAACTTTTTATCCTCTTTCAAGATATCTGCTAAGAGGAAGAGCTTGTTGTAAAGGGGCGATTTTAGATTTTTGTTTTGCTCGAGAAGTTTTTTGACTCCGGCATCAAGTCCTATATGCTCTCTTCGAAGCCCTTCGAGCGTTAAGAGCTTTGTCTGCGTTGAAAGACGGGCCGTCTGCCGCTGCATTTTCTCAGACCGAATACTCTTTAAACCGTCTTCAGCATCAACGATATTCTTGTTCAGGTCGACGAGGGCACTTCGCAACTTTGAAAGAGCATCGGTCTGTTTCTTTTGTTCTTTCTTGAGCTGTTCAAACTCACCTGTATCTGGAGAAGATCGAATAAGCTCCTTATGCTCTTTAGCAATACCTTCAAGCTTGTTTTTGATCTCTTCAAGCCCCTTTGCACACGCATCGCAGGAAACTTGCTTGCTGTTTTTAAGCCTCTCCTGCTGGACAAGCGCACTTTGAGCAGACTTGACGTTTACGAACTGCTTATTAAAGGACTCTTCAAGCTTTTTTTGCTCTCCTGCAAGCTTTTCCCACTGCCCCTTCTCTTCTCGCAATTTCTTTTCAAGCGCTTGATACTGCTGAGATAGGCTTGACTGCTCGCCATCGAGTTCCTGATGCAGTTTTTTAGCTTTGGCACACTCTTGAGCAATCTGGTTTTGGCGAAAGCTTGTCTTCTTCAGCTTATCATCGAGCTGCTGGAGCATCTGCTGAACAAGATTCTTCTGCCCGTTTATTCGCTCAAGCTCTTGCGTATGAGTTGAAAGCGTTTTCCAGCTTATCTCGACCTGCTCTTTAAGAGCCGAAACTTCTCGAAATTCACTGCTTTCCGAAGCGGATCGTTCATCTTTTTGCGCTTCAAGAGCGGCCTTTCGCGTATTCAAGTCATGAAATTTTGCCTGAAATTTATGCTTTCTTTTGGAAGCGAGCAGCTGCTTGAATTGCCCAAGCTGCTCCTTTTTCTCCTCAAAAGTTTTAGCCACCTCTGCCTGGTTTTTCAGCTCCTCAAGCTGCCGATAGATCTCATCAAATCGGATCTTTGCCTTTTCTACATTTTCCGTAGACTTTCTCAATCGGTCTAAAGTCTCTTTTCGCTTTAAAAGCGGCCGGGATATGCCTGAAAGCTCATCAAAGATTTTGCGACGTTCAAATGAGGATTGGGCGATCTCTTCTTCAACCCTTCCCTGTCCAATGACAGCAAAAGCCTCTTTGCCTAAGCCTGTATGTAAAAAGAGTTCATGGAGATCTTTGAGCCTTGCCGCTTTTTTATTGATGAGGTACTCGCTCTCGCCCGATCGATAAAGCCTTCGAGTGATGGCGACTTCTTTAACGGGAAGATGAAGCCTTCCATCTTCGTTGGAAAAGATAAGGGTCACTTCAGCAAAATTTACTGCCTTTCTCGACTTTGTCCCGGCAAAAATGACATCGATCATCTTGTCTGCGCGTAAACTTTTTGCCGACTGCTCGCCTAAGACCCAAGTAAATGCATCAACAATATTGGATTTTCCGCAGCCATTGGGGCCAACGATGGCGTTGATGCCCTCGTTGAATGAAATTTTCGTTCTATCGGCAAAGGACTTGAAGCCTTGAAGCTCAATCGATAACAGTCTCACACTTTTGTCTCGAAAGTTGGTGCTTCAACACTACCCGATTACTTCTAACAAAACAAGCTGCAAAGGGGATTTACAGGCTCTACGTACTAATAAATTATTTTTTAAATTTGCCTACGTATATACTTAAGTGGTAAAGGGTGTAACCCATGACTCAAATCAGCCCATCGTTTTTTGACAATTTAGCCCGCACCTGTTCAGGCGACAGCCTCATTCGAAGCGATGGAAAAAAACTCTCTATTTTTAACCGCATCATCGATTTTTTTCTTGGAAAAAGCCGAGGCGACCACCTACTTGCTGTCTGCACAAAACTCTCTCAATCCATGAAAGAGTTTTCAAACCTTGATATTGATAAGCAACTCGATATTTTAGGACGAATCCATCAAATCCTAGATAAAATACACAACAAAGAGCTGCTTAAAAAATGTGCCCCTCTCATACACGAGGTTGAAGAGGCCGTTATCAAAAATCGATCTCTCGCCTCTCTTTCGGACGAGGTCTTTAATAAAATTAAAGAGGCTTCCATATCGAAAGATAGCCGTCTCCAAAAACGTGAAATGCGCAATATGGAGATGCTGCTCGACACATCATCTCCTCAAGCTGCTGCAACGCTTGTTCAAGACTGGAGCAAGTTTTTCCATAAAGAAGATAAGGGAATGTCAAAGAGCTCTCTCGACTCTCTTAATGGCGCCAATCGCTCTATAAACCCCCTCTTTCTCAAATACTCTGAAAAGCTAAAAGCTGCAGACCCTCAAGCGTTTGTCACACTTTTGACAACAGAACTCGAAACGCAGTTTCTCAAAGAAAATAAACCTGAGATTCGACGTATAGTGTCTGAGCTCGTAGAGCTGATGGAACAAAATGAGGACAATAGAGAGCTTAAACAACATTGTCTCAAGAGCATCAACCAGTTTCTCTCTCAAACGCTCTTTAATCCCGAATACAAGATCGTTGAAAATCGAAAAAATAGATCATTTATCCAACAGCTATTTGCTCTCGATAAAATTCACTCGGGCATCGGCTTTGGGGAGAAAAAAAAGGAAAAACTGCTCATTTTTCGCGATTTATTTACCCTTGTTGATAAAAATATCGACCAAGTCGATCAAAAGTTGAAACTTGAGCTCAAAGTACGGTTTGCAAATTTGCCCTCTCCTCAAGAGCGAACGGCTTTCCCAAATCTTTTTCTCAGCGAGAAAGAGCAGCTCGACATTCTGATTTCGGAACTGCAGAAAAAAGAGGATACCAAAACCTCTCAACTCATTAACCACCTGAAGAAAAATAAAGTATCCCCTGATGATACTCGTAAACTTGCCTCCATTTTGATTTCAAAAAGTGAATTAAGCGACAACAACCTCTCTTCCTTACGAAAAGCTCTTGAAAAAGAGCTTGCAGCTCACAACCATCCTGAAAAAAAATCTTTTGGCGATTGGTCTAACGATCAGAACGTCTCTGAATGCCTTATCTGGCTTTGCTGCGATCCTAAAGTTCAGACAACTTCTCTTATTGACGAACTCAAGAGAACAGGCAAGGCGCGCAGCTTCTTTCAAGAGCAGTTGGTGCTTGATGAGAGCATGATATTGATTCCCCGCTGGTACCATACAACGGGAGAAAAAGGGATACAGGGCATATCGAAGAGCGGTCAAATCGAAGTGCGCCATCAACAACGTTTTAAAGGTTCATGGGTTTCGGATAAGCTGGAAGGTGAGTTTGGTCCCTACACCATCTCATTGAGCAATCGGATCAGCCAGCTCGATCCACAGCCATTTATCGGATTTGAATGGGCCGATCACCGCTGGCGAGGGTTGCAAAAAGCGGTTCCTCTGACGCAAAAGAATCTTATTGGAGTGAAAACAAATCAAAACAAAGCAGCCCAAAAAATCGATAAGTTAAAGATTGTTAAAACCTTAAAAGAGCAGGGATTCCCCCACACCAAAGTTGTTTCAAGCACACAATTAGACTTCATTCAAAAAGAGGTGGGATCGATTTTAGGGAACCCCAATCTCTCCGATGGTTGGTTTAGCAAAGAGAAGGCAATCTCGCAGCACCAAAACAGATTACTGGAGAAAATTCAAGGATTAAGTTTCTCAAATGACCTTCTCAAACCAAAAAGTGATCCCCAGAACCAGCTCACTATTGCAAGCCTCATTCAACAAGTCGTGGTTCCCATCTACAAAGAGCCGATGCCGAAAGATCCCAGCTACATCAGCGAGGTTTCAGAGCTTCGCGTTAAAAGCGGCGCTACCAATGAATCACAGTACAACAAGCATCTTCATGAGGTTGAGGAAGGAAAGGAGCCCGCCAGAGACTTTCATGATACCATGCATGCAGTACGAACGACCCTTTGGACGCAAGTATTGAAGCGCCTCTACGAAAAATTGGGCCAAAAACTGCCCGAAAACTCCATGCTTTTAGCTTTGAGTGCAGGTATGCATGACAGCGGCCGAGAAGCAGAAGGAATTGACCATTGGGACGGTGAAAGCTCCCTCTTGCTCAAGGCCGTTTTACAATCGACTGATTTAGATACGAAAACAATTGAAAAACATGTTCAAACCGTTGCTGAAAAGGACCCCAAAGGGGACAAATTTTCAACCGTAGATCAGATGCTTGTTCACGATGCTGACTGCCTCGAAATTACTCGTGTCATCAGCCGATATACTTTTAATACAAAGCACCTCTGCTTTTTTAAGTTCGACCCAAAGCAAAAAGAGCTTTGCAACAAAGCCATGAACGAAATTTTTGATTTTATCGAGCTTACCGATAATCAAAAAGTGCGAACCCATTTAGAGCACAAAAGCCAAGACTACTACGGAGACTTAGTCCGCCTTATGTTCGCCGTCCATAAAGAGAACCCTTCCAAGTTTCCCCTCATTACCCAGCTCATCGGGGATGACATGAAAGATCTCCTCGAAAAAGAGTCCACAATTTCATCTCAAGAGCTGAAGGCTCTCGTCTCTTAAAGCAAAAATCTCCACGCTGATGAATTCTGTCGTGAAACGTGTCGTAAAAATGTCGCAAAAGATTAATTGCATAAGGAGTAAAGAGGTGCAAAAAGCACCTCTTGATCAATCTCTATTGTTGGTAGCAACTAGTTGGATGACCGTAGGGATATGAATTAGTCTCATCCTCATTCATCTTATCTTGAACAGTATTGTCACTCTTTTTCAAATCACCCTGACCTGTTGGTTGAGTCGTTGAATCTTTATCCTCTAGTGTCAGTGTCTTAACCTGTTTTGTAAGATCTTCTTCAAAAGGTTCAATCTTTTTTGTGGACGATGTAGTGGACGATTTTTGCTTGAGATTAAACTCAACGCAATCACTTTCTGCCTGTTTCTGTAGTTCTACGGTAGTTGCAAGATCTAATACAAACTTCTTTACATCTACTTTCCGGTTCTCTGCTGTGATCTGTAAATACGGCCAATATTTTTCTGACACATACTCCTTGACCTTCTCACTAATGAATTTTTGCACGTCTTCAACTGCCTTAGGAGTCATCAAGACTTTTTTATATACGTTGGAGAGTTTTAAAAATGTCGCATTAGCCGCGCTGCAATCTTTTTCGGTAAATGTACGATCACTAGTTACATTGCCAATTTCCCAATTTGTGGAGGCTAGAATAATATTAAACATTTTTTCTAAGGTACTAGCGCTGCCTGAAATCTCATAAGCGAAATTAGTTTCTGCTGAAACTTTGAGATCTTCTGATGAAAATAGCTCGCGCAAGCTCTTTTGCACTTCTGTCTGATTCTTAATTAATACCATTTCAAACTCCTAACAAAATAATTTTAGGGGTAAGTATAACAATAAATAAAATTGGTGTCAATTTGAACTAAATACTAAAAAGAGAAGCCTGGCAGATCGCCAGGCTTCGTGGGAGGAGAAGACTTTACTCGTTGTTGTTGTTATCGATGATAACTTCAGCGTCTTCGACTTTGTTTGGATCGTGCGGCTGCTTAGGGCCACCGCCTGCTTGAGGATGCGGCTGGCCATCTGGGCCTCCAGCGGGTTGTTCAGCCCCCGCTTTTTTGGAGAGCGCCTCGCCGATCTGCATCAAGTGCTGCTCAAGATCCTCTTTCGTCTGCTTAATGCTGCCTAAATCGTTGGACTCAAGCGCTTTTTTCGCAGCATCGATCCGGGTTTGAATGCCAGTAGCGATATCTTGAGGGATCTGATCCTTGAACTCTTTCAAAGACTTTTCAGCACGGAAGACAGTTGCATCGGCATGGTTTTTGATTTCAACCTCTTCCTTACGCTTCTTATCTTCAGCAGCGTGGTCTTCGGCATCGGTCACCATCCGCTTGATCTCGTTTTCATCAAGGCCCGAGGATGCCTGAATTCGAATCTTCTGCTCCTTGCCCGTTGCTTTATCTTTCGCAGATACATGCAAAATACCATCCGCATCGATATCAAATATTACCTCGATCTGAGGAAGTCCTCGAGGAGAGGGTGGAATATCGCTCAAATCAAAGCGGCCAATCTCTTTGTTATCATTGGCCATGGGACGCTCGCCCTGCAAAACTCGAATGGTCACTGCAGGCTGGTTATCCGAAGCGGTTGAGAATATCTGCTTCTTTTGAACCGGGATCGTGGTATTTCTTTCGATGATCGGAGTCATAACGCCGCCCATCGTCTCAATACCAAGCGTCAAAGGAGTGACATCCAAGAGAAGGATATCTTTGACTTCGCCAGCAAGTACACCGCCTTGAATAGCGGCTCCAATTGCGACCGCTTCATCGGGGTTTACGCTCTTGTTAGGCTCTTTGCCAAAGATCTGTCGAACCATCTCCTGCACTTTCGGCATGCGGGTCATACCGCCCACTAAGATTGCTTCGGCGATATCGTCTTTGGTAACGCCTGCATCTTTCATTGCCTTGAGACATGGCTCACGAGTACGCTCAATCAAATGTTCGCAAAGGCTTTCGAGCTTCGCACGGGTCAAAGTCAAGGCCAAGTGCTTAGGCCCAGAGGCATCCATCGTGATGAAGGGCTGGTTGATCTCTGTCGTCATCGTTCCTGAAAGCTCGATCTTAGCTTTTTCAGCTGCATCGCGAAGGCGCTGAAGCGCCATCTTGTCATGGCTTAAATCAATGCCCTGCTCTTGCTTATAGGTCTCGACAATCCACTTCAAGATCGCAGCATCAAAGTCATCGCCGCCTAAGTGAGTATCGCCGTTGGTTGCGAGCACTTCGATAACGCCATCGCCAATTTCGAGGATGGAAATATCAAACGTTCCACCGCCTAAGTCAAACACGGCAATTTTCTTACTCGTCTTCTGCTTATCAAGGCCATACGCTAAGGCTGCAGCTGTAGGCTCCGGAATAATTCTTCGGACATTAAGGCCAGCAATACGTCCTGCATCCTTAGTCGACTGGCGCTGGGAGTCGTTAAAATAGGCAGGAACGGTGACAACTGCTTCTGTAATCTTCTCGCCTAAGTACGCTTCTGCCGTCTCTTTCATCTTGGTCAAGATATAGGCGCCAACCTCTTCAGGCGTTATCATCTTGCCTGTAACTTCGAACACAGCGTTTCCGCTTGGCCCTTCCATGACCTTGAATGGCACAATCTTCGCCTCTTCGCCGATCTCATTGTATTTACGACCAATGAATCGCTTGGAAGAGTAGATGGTGTTTTCTGAATTGGTAATGGACTGGCGTTTTGCAGTAACACCTACAAGGCGCTCAGGACCCTTAAATGCAACGACCGAAGGAGTTGTTCTCAAACCCTCAGCAGATGCGATAACCACAGGCTTTCCACCCTCCATTACGGCAACGCAGGAGTTGGTCGTTCCTAGGTCGATACCTATAATTCTCTCTTTTTTAGTCATAATAACTCCTTATTCTTGAACTTGTGCTGTTGCAACTTTTACTTTCGCAGGCCGGATAATGCGTCCTGCCATCTTGTAGCCTTTCTGAAACTCTTCTAAAATAGTCCCTTCAGGAACATCACTGGTAGGAACTGTCTCAACTGCCTCATGCAGATGCGGGTCAAACTGCTGCCCTTTTGAAGAAAAAGATTGAGCTCCATGATCCTCTAAAACTTGACGCATGGTCTGTAAAATCATCTCAAAGCCAATCGCCCAGTTCTTAACTTCTGGAGTGGTATTTTCCGCATGCATAAGCGCCTTTTCAAAATGGTCAATCGGCTGCAGTAGATCTACAAGGACATTTTGGATTGCAAAGCTCTGCGATTCTACTTTATCCCTCTGGAGCCTCTTTCGGCTATTTTCGATCTCAGCAAGTGCGCGAAAGTACTTGTCTTTCCATTCCAAAGCTTCTGATCGAACCTTTTCTAATTCGTTTTCAGGAACCACTGGCTCCTGCACCTCTGTCGGCGTATCACTCATCTCTCTATCCTCATAAGTTCCTTGGAAGAGCCAGTTTCGGGCTCTTTATACCCAATCTGAAAAGTGCAAAGACTTTTCGTAAGTACCTTAGAAACCCGATCTGTCTCATTCAATAAATATTCAAAAAGCTCTCTGTAAAACATCCTCATAGGACCAATAACCCCAATCGCCCCAACAGATTTAGATCCAACTCGGTAGGGAGCTGTAATGAGAGCGCACTCCGCCTCATCCTTAACGAAGGGGTCAAGATCATCGCCAATCCAAAATCGAACGCTATTTGATCGAAGGGCATCTCGGCACATACCTCTCAGCACAGGGCGATTCTCAAAAAGCGCAAAGCCTGATGAGAGCGCTTGTGTTTGCTTTCCATCTGTACACGAGAGAAGCCGTGAAAAGCCGGTTCGATAAAGATCCTCTTCAGAAACACTCGAATAGGCAACTAAAAAGCGGGCCATCACCTCTTGATGCAGCGCACGCGCAAATTCTCTTTCAGCAAAGCTCATGGTCTCAAGCTGCTCTCTCTCGCCGCCTTGAGCGCGAACAAGGCATGCCCGGCTAAAAGACTCTAAATTGCGCACCTCTTCGGGGCGAACCTTTCGAGATACTGGGACAATCTCTGTGTGCACCGTACCAAAAGTTGTCACATAAACAGCTAAGATTTGCTTCCGATCAAGAGGAACATACTTAATCTCAAGGAGGCCGTCCCTATCAAATCGGGGAAGAGTTAAAAAAACCGCTGCATTCAAATTCAAAGAGACTTTATCTGCGCTCTCATGCAAAAAGCGGACCACTTCCTTAGATTCAATGCTCGAATCATCGGTTTTTACCCCTTTTACGCTTCCAGTTGCCTGATCAAGAGAGGCATGGGCATAGAGACGAAACGCTTTTGGCATGGGTTCTCGTCCGCCGGAAGTGTGCTGTTGAAGAAGGTACCCTTCTGATTCAAGCGTCGTGAAATAGTTTCGAATGGTGGCCGAACTTAATTCGGGAAAGCCCATCTCTTGAAGCAGCTGGGATCCGACTGGTTTTCCGGTCCTTAAATATTGCTCAACTACGCCAAAGAGAACGCTCATTTCGCGCTCTTTTTTGGTCGGCTTTATTCTTGTTTTGGAATCTACTTGCTTGGTCATATTTTTAGTATAACCAGACCGATTTTCGAAATGCAACAAAAATTTAGCAGTCGTTAAGCTTGACTGCTAAATTCTAAGGATTCAGTGGCCATTCTATCGAGGTTTTCTTTTCGAATCTCATAGGGCAGCACAAGTCCGTGCTTATAGATGCAGTGAGATGCAATGAAACAGACTATAATGGCGTGAATATAGGAGGGGGTGAGTGATTCGCCCGCCTTATCACCTAGAGCACGAACAATAGGCAAAAAATGGGCTTCTAGGCACTTTTTATAGAGAGGACTCTCCCAATTTTGTACCCAAACCAAGAGTTTATGGGTCAAAGATTCAATAGCTAGTGAAAGCTCAGAGGAGAGGAGAGATGCTGGACGTTTTTGCCTCTCTCTCTCTTTTAATAGGAGATTTGCCTCAAATCGGCAAAGACGGGCTATAACCTGATAAATCTCTTGAACGACTTGATCCTTATTCTTAAGAAGCCCCTCTTCTCCCAAAGTAAGTAGCGCCTGAACTTCATAGGAAGAGGAGATAACTCCCCCTTTATTTGCGCTGCTATCTCGAATTATTAAAACCCCGTGGGATTCAAGGGCATCTCTTGCCTCTTGGGTCAAATAGACATTAGCCCCTTCGACGATAACTCTACTGCTCGGAATTCCATCGGGCATAAAATCGGCAATATTTTCTCTTCGGAGCGATGATCGGCGCCCGCCAGCGGGAATAAAGAGATCCGACAAAACTCGATGCAAAAACACATCAAAAAGGGTATTAGCTACCGTCGGATCTAATTCTTCTCTAATTCCATGAATAAAGAGAGGTTTTTTCCGCATATCGAGCAGAAAACTGCCCTCATGAAGAGCATTCAAATCAATAGTGGCAATAGGAAGCCCCTTTTCAACTAGCGGCATTAAGGCAGCAAAAGGGATTCCGAACGGATCATAGAGCAGTCCTGAAACATCCTTAATGGCAACAATGGATGCAGTATCGGGATACTTTTCAGCCAAAAACTTGATCGTATTTCCAGCAACATCGCCATCCGGGCCTCCGGAGAGCTTTATCGAAAATTTCTGTTTTGCTGGATCAATGCCTACAGCCTTTAAAGCCTCTTCTATATAGACCATCAGGCCAAAGGAGGTAACGCCATACTCTTTATGGTTGATGCCGCCGTTTGGCCTTGAGGTCATGAAAGCAGGCCCCAAACTGTAGCCCATACGCTTAGCGCAGCTTCCTATCCAATCAAGCATAGAGTCAGACATTCGTTCATCAGGCCCTAAAAAGACCCACTCAGAGCCTGCAATCAGCATGGACAAGAACGCCTCAATGCACTTCCTTTGAATCTCTTCTTGCTGAGAGGAGAGCGTATAGGGGATAAAGATAACGCCTTTTGAACCCCCTTCAGGGATATCTTTATTCTTCAACTCTTGGGTGTAGGCTAAGTCATAGCATTCGCAAAAGATCTGCTTTTTATCCCACTCTTCTACAACAAGTTCCCGAGGTATTACCGTACGAAGCCCGCCTCGGGCGATATCTTGAAAGCGGATATGAAAGGCGAAAAAATTCTCACTCCAAAAATAAAAAAGGGCCCAAGGGCGAACTGGATATTTATGTCCATCAAGCACCCAGCCATCGAAGCGAAATCCTAAAACTTCGGGGTTGAGAAGAGTATTTGTTCTTGTACAAGCTTGAAAGGCATCATGGATAGTTTTAAAGAAGAGGTTGCTTTGATCGTGTGGGAAATCAGGCTTGTTTCCACCCTCTTTCCAATAGCGAATATAGGCCTCTTCAAGAGGAATAAGCTCTTGAAAAGCTCGTTTTTTATCCAATTCTGAAACTTGCATTTTATCACCAAAAAGCACTTGCTCGGCAAAATGCACAATCGCAGATAAAACTCTCACCGTGATTTCTCCCGAAGCAATCGCAAGCCATTTAATCCGACGAGGACTGTCCCCCCTTCATGCAAAACAACTGCAACCCAAAGAGAAAGTTCTCCTAAAAGCGCCGACATCGAAGCCAGTACAATGACGAGAAGCGCCAAAATTAGATTTTGCCAAACCACATGCTGCGTTCTGATCGCCTGTTGAAACATCCAGTCAAGAAGGTCAATTCTATCATGGAGAAGAATCACATCGGATGCTTCCCGAGCTGTCGCACTCGACATAGTGCCCATGGATACCCCGACGGTTGCACGAGCCAAGGCGGGGGCATCGTTAATCCCATCTCCAACCATGACAAGCCCCGCTTGCTCTGAAAGCTGCTGAATGCATTTAAGCTTATCTTCCGGTTTCAGCTGAGCCTCAACAATATCAATCCCAATTTCATCGGCAACTCTATCTGCATTTTCCTTGCTATCTCCTGTAAGGATAAGCACTTCTTTCCCCAGAGACTTCAACCGTTCGATAGATGCTGCAGCCCCCTCTCGAATCGTATCGGAAAATTGGAGGAGATACCCTTTGCCATCGATAACTCCGCATGCTGTTCCAAATCCTTTTTGCCGCGCCTCTTCAGCACTCTTCATGAGATCCGTTTCTGTT
Organism: Bacteroidota bacterium; assembly: GCA_013285825.1. Taxonomy (GTDB): domain Bacteria; phylum Chlamydiota; class Chlamydiia; order Chlamydiales; family FEN-1388; genus JABDGV01. The sequence goes on along the minus strand of JABDGV010000002.1, from coordinate 145,977 downwards.
GAAATCCTCTTCAGCGCCCCTTCAACCGAACCTATAAAAACGGTTTGTATATTTCCGTTAAGAGAAACCTTGCCCTCAACCCCCTCGCCAGGAATGGAGATAAATTCAGAGACTTCTGGGAGAGTAAGTCCTTTTTTAATGGCCTCTTCAGCAATGGCAATAGCTATAGGATGGTTAGATCCTCGTTCGACGGCTGCAAATGCTCTCAAGTTTTCTGGATCAACATCTGAACAAAGCTTCAACACTCCATAGGTGAGAGTCCCTGTCTTATCAAAGGCAACTGCTTGGCATATCACCAACGCATCCAAAATGTGCGAGCCTTTTACTAAAATGCCCTTCCTTGCAAAAAGTCCGAGAGAGCTAATGTAGGCAATAGGAACGGCTAAAACTAGGGCGCAAGGCGACGCCGTGATAAGAAAAGAAAGCGCTCGAATGAGAGCACCACTATCGCCCAAAAATTCAACTCCAAAGAAGGGAAGAAAGGCTGCAACAAGTGCAGCAGCTGTCATAATTCCCGCAGCATAATAGCGGCCAAAACGCTCAAAACTGCGTGTCAAGACCGGCTTTCTTTCGTGAGCAACCGTAATGAGTTTTACAAGCTTGGCAAGGGTTGAATCAGAAGAGGTGCACTCAACTCGAATTTCAATTGACCCTTCAATTAATCTCGCGCCAGATAATACCTTATCCCCTTTTGATACGGCCTGGGGCCTTGCTTCACCTGTCAGGTGGGCAAGGGTCAAAGCGCCTGTGCCCGATATAACTGTTCCATCAAGCGCTACCATCTCTCCATGGCGCACAAGAAGCACGTCTTGAAGCCTGATATCGGAAACTGCCCGCTCAAACACAACTCCGTCGTCAATAATCGTTGCCTTTTCAGGAAGAAGCTCCTCAAGATCGGTAAGATTCTTCTTAGCTTTCAAGGTAACTGCATCTTCCATAGCGCCAGAGAGGGCAAAGAGCACGAGAAGAAGCGCTCCTTCAAATCCGCGGCCAATCAAGCAGGCGCCGAGAGCGGCTACTGTCATGAGGACATCGATGTTGATATCTTTCTTTGATAAATCTTCAATGGACTCAATACAGGCTGTAGGGGCTACAACGAGAAGACAAAGTGTTAAGAGCACGTAATCTACAGGGCTTTCAGGCAAGAACAGTCTGAAAAGGAAAGCAGAGAGGAGAAGAACGGCTGCGGTGATTGCTGCCTTCAAAGAGAGATTTCGGCTTAAATTTCTGCCATAAGGATCCAAAAATGGGCTTAAGCTCTCTTCTAAACCTAAAGCAATAAAGCGTAAAAAAGTGCTCTCACGAACCTTTTTTCTCGCAAAGGGAAATTGAACGGCTTGAGAGGTATTATCCACTGGTACTACCTACAAGCAAAGAGCGTAAAATAAAGTAGGCAACAGCCAAGGATGCAATCATCTCTGAAGCTCCCCAAACAACTGCTGGAATGATTCTATTCTTTTCCCGCTTGGCAATAATTGCCCAAGAAATTGCAGAAATCCCAATAGCTCCGATAAGCATGTAAAGAAGTCCAAAATAGGACAAAAGAAGACTCAAAAGGAAAGAGAAGAGCACGCCAAGAGCACCGCCCAACCCCTGCACCAGCGGATGCTGATTTTCGCGCAGCCGAAAACCCATCTCCTCTTCGAGCATGACCCGTAAGCAGCGCTCATTGTCGGCCATCAAAACATCAACGACATCGTCTAAAAGCTTGCCTTCAAAGCCTTTGGCTTTATAGAGCGCTTTCAGCTCCTCTTTCTCCTGATCGCGATTGGTCTCGATTTCTTTTTTTTCTTCAAGAGCTACCCGATGCAATCTCTCCAATCGAAAGTTAGCGATATGAACAGCTCGACATCCACGCCACAAAGCATACCCTAAAAAGAGGGCTGACGAAATAACACATGCATGAAATAAGCCAAAATCAAGAAAGTGTCCCACAAGCACAAAAAATGCTATCCAAAGCATGCTCTCCCGAAATGAATCGAGGCAGGCAAAAAGAGCGCCTGGAGTTTCAGCACCATGAACTTCTGCGGACATCGTCATGCCATTGGCCTGCACTTCAACGATGTGCTGCATTGGACCTTTGCCCTTAAAGTGATCATTATCGCTCATAGAATCTCATTAATTTTAACATTATAATACCGACTTATAGAGTTCTCAGTAAGTACCACTGTGTACAATATTTTTTTAAAGTAGTAGGATCAGAGAGCAGAAGACAGGTCGTAAATGAGCACCATTCCTGTAACGGGCTCTGGTAAACAATTTCCTACAGAGAAAGAGACCTCTATAAAAATTTCAAAGCAGCTTGGGGGGAAATCCTATCTTCCCGTTGATATGGAATTTTTAAAGAAGAAAGATCCGACCAACTACGCCTACTATCCAATTAAAATAGCAAGCCTTGCAACATTTCTCACATCCTATGCTGTAAGTACTGTGGCGTGGTCCGGACAAAAAGTCATTCCTGTATTCATCAATGAACTCACATTCAGGGCTGTCGGCGAATCTGTGGTTGATATTGCAACAAGTGTGACTCAAGAAGCGCACACAAGAACAGACCTAATTGCAACGGGAGTAGAAACAGCAGCCGAACAGCTCATAACGAAAACAGACATTGTCTCATCAATTCTCTCCTATGTCCCGATCGTAGGAAATATCGGCAATATTGGAACATCGGCTGTCAAAGGTGTTGGATACGCTGCAAAATATGGTGCCACAGCTACTCGATTTGCAAGTAAAACAAATACCTCCATCACACTTGCAAAACTTGAGACCTCCTTAGGCATCTGGAAAGCAATGGGATCGACTCTCAACACCCCATTCCAATTTTTGACTGACAAAGTCCTCGGCGGCATTTCATACGGGACTGGAGTCGTTGCAGAAGGGGCTAAGAAATACTACAAAGATCCCAATGCCACAAAATTTGGAAAAGCTTGGAGAGGCTTTAAGAGCTATTTGCCCACAGGTCAAAAGGAAGAAAAAATTGAGTTCAGAACTCTCCAGAAAGGAGAAAAAATCAGCAAAGAAGAATTTCTCAGTTGTTCTCTTTCCGACCAACTAGCAATTCTTTGGATATCGCAGCATGCTCGAAGATTGCCCGTCGGGTCCACGCGAGCAAATTATGAATCAGAAATTATAGACTTAGCCTATGCCCTACGAGCTAAAAGGGTCCTTTCAAAGAACGAAAAATTAGTGGTCAGCCAAGCAAAAGATATAATTACAAGAACCTGCAAAGATTTTAGCTCTCTTTCCCACGTGGATCAAAATTGGCTAACTCCTTATGAATTTGCAAAGTTCAGCCCAAATGAAAAACGTGCGCTCATCAAATTTGCATTTGAAAATGGCATCCCTCAAAAACTTGGGACTGAACAAAATAAAGTTTTAGCCCAAATGGCCAAGTTATTGGAATCTGAGAAAGCATATCCTGATTCTAAATCGAGTACCTTTGACCTGCCCGCTATTGAAACCTTAGCCCTTATTGCCTTCAATCAACTGCCCTCTAATAAACAAAAAGAGCTGGGCTGTTTTTCTCCACAAGATCTCAAACAGCTTTCTCAAGAAGATCGTTTTGCCCTCATTGAATTTCTCAAATCTGAGCTGCCATACACAAAAATGGATCTTCAAAAGCTAGAAAAGGATTTTGATAAATTAGCTTCATTTATTACCGAAAATCTGCCCATAAAAAAACAGATCCAGTTCAAGACTCTTCTCGATCAAAAAATCGATATGATCGAACTGCCCAATGATGTCATCAACAAAATTGAGGAGATGGCAGCTCCTGAAATTCAAGCTCTTGAAAATAGCACACTCAGCGCTGCTGAAAAAAGCTTAAAAACACGCCAAATACTGACGCAAAAACTGCTCGATATTAGGGGCTCAAAGCCAGTATCCGATTCCTCCAAGAAACAAGTTGAAACAGATAAGAGAGTGCTCGACACGGTCGTTCTTGAAGACAAAATTTCAGCAGACCTTCGAACCAAAGGCCTTGTGCATGGTGGAATATCGCTTGCAGGTAAAGCCTTAGGAGGCAGCGAATACTACCTTGGAGAGACGCTTTCATACCTTCTTAATTTGGGGAATAGTGAATATCTTTCAAGTGTGCTTTCCGGCCTATTTAATGGAACTGGGTTTGTACTTGAGAATTTTGCAGGTATGGAATTAGCTCAAACAGCAGTTACAGGGCTTATGTCAACCTTTGGCTGCACAGAATTTGCAACAGCAGCCTCTTTAAAAATATCTGAGTTCGCCATAAATGCATCAGGAACTGCCGGTGAATATCTGCTCCAATCCTGCCAATACTTAAGAAATAGCGAAGAGGGAATTTGGACAAATTATCTAAAGCCAGCTCTTGAAAATGCAAAAACAATGGCAGCAAGCCAATTTGAGACTGCTCGAAATGATGCGCTTAAAGGCGCCTTTGATGCCTATGCAAATAAGTTCAAAGACGACTTTGGTATTTCCCTATCTACCTCCTTTGAGGATTTTAAAGCCAAAATCCTCGACCCTTGCGTTAAAACGATAAAAATTGGGGCAGCCACCCTTTCTGCGAGTCAGCAGGAAGAAAAAATCTTAAAAGCTGCAAGTACAAGTTTAGGAAGCTACCTGTTTCAGCAAACAACAGTTGCATTAGAACAGGCAGGAAAATCTGCCGAAGTTCTCATTGGTAAAAATTTGGATATTAAAACTGTCGACTCGCTTACAAGTTCATGGAGCGGCTTTCTTAAATCATTTTTAGGAAGCGCAACCCTTACCACAGTTTCGGCAACAGAAAACCTGCGTGAAGCAGCACGCGTTCAATCCAAACTTTCTGAATTAGCCCTCCAGGGCTTGCAAACAGGCAATAAGCTCCAAAATAAGGCTCAAAATGCTGCAAATCGTCTTATGATAGGCAAGCCTCAAGAATTTGCTCAGAACCTTAAAAAACAATCACTTGATAAGGACGGCTCTTGGCTTGGCTGGAAGGGAGCCTCATGGGGTTTATGGGGCACGGGAGTTGTAATTGACATTGTAACGAGTAAATTTCTCATTAAATCACTTACCCGCAGTTTGGGGAGAATGGTGCATGCAATTGGACCTAGAGTTGCAGAAGGGGCTCCCCTTTTCTTTAGCGCCCTCTCGCAAGCTTCAAGTCAATTAGGCCAAACACTCTCAGAAGAGACAAATGATCTCTTCGACTTTGCAGGATACCACACAGAGAGCTTGACCCGCCTTGTACATAGACAGCTTCTGCCTGCAAGCGCCGTCGACCCTCTCAGAGTAGAGAGATTTACCAAAGACTTAACAAAAGACGAAAGAACTCATCTCGTTGAACTTGCAATAATCACGAATAAACTGTCCAAGAGCGAAACTAAAGAGCTTTTAGATAGCAAAACAACTCCAGACAGAGTTGCGCGCCTTTGCCTCGTTGTCTTTGATTCTCTTGGAAGAGATCGCTCCTTTGTTGGAACGCCAACGGCTCTTAAAAACAATGAAACTCTTCGTAAAACTATTCTCAAAGCATTGGGAGACAAAGCAAAAGATTCAAATGGAAACGTTTTGCACGACTTGGAGCTTTGCAAAAGGTATTGGGCACTTGACCCGAAACTCAAGCAAAAAATAACCTCAATGACCATTCAGGATTACTTTCTTCTCTCCGATAAAGAGCGCTCCGACCTCCTTTACACCGTCTGCAATATGCAATCGTATCAAAATGAGCTTAATATTCCCGATTCCTGGAACTGGTTTAAACAGTATGAGCAGGTAAAAACAAAGCCCAAAAGAGAAGATATTGAACTCATTTTGAAGCATCAAAAAGATATAACAATCGAAGATCGCCGCATCCTTCAACCCTCGACCCTTGAAAAATTTGGCCTCGAAAAAGCCCAAGAAATCTATACCCTGCTTAAAAACAACAACTACATCGACAATCTTTCTCTCGACGAGAAGAGAACTCTCTTTCCTCTTCTTTCTGATAAAGAAAAAAATGCTCTTTTCCCAAAATTATCTGAAGAGGGGCAAAAAATCGTTAAACCCCTTCTCTCTGAGACAACAAAAACCACATCCCCCATGGCTCGAGAGATGCAAAAAAAGGCGTATGGGCTTCTTTGCTACCTCTTCAATAACGCCACCGATATCGATAATAAAGAGCGGATCAGCTTTTTAGATTGCTCTGAAAATTGGTTTTTATCTTTGGGAGAGACGGAGCAAAAACTCTTATCTCACTTGCTATCGGAAGATAAACCTCTTACAGAGCCTTCAGAGATTATTAAAGCCTTTCAGGCGAAAGATACACCCAAAAAAATCGAGCTCTACAATGCAATTTTTTCACAGCGTGCGGTCGGAAACCTGCTCTTAGGTGAAATCAAATCTTATGAAAAAAGAGAAGCGGAGTGTTTTGAAAAGCTGCAAAAACTCCCCTCAAATCAAAACTTAGAAGAGAGGATGGTTGAGTGCAGGGTAATCGCCAAGAATCTTCGCGCTCTTTACGACTCCCTTATCCGAGGGATCGACCCGACAACTAAAGTTGAAAAGCCAGTGCCTAAAGAGAAGAAAGTAGATTTGGAGTCCAACACAGACTACTTACATATGGTACAATATTTCATCGAGAGCCTACCTGAGAATGAGAGAGTCCGAGCCATTCAAGAAAAAATACGCCTCAATGCCGAAGATAAGAAAACCGATCCTTCCTATTTAAAACAAGAAACGCTCCTTTTAAATAAGCTGCTTAAAGAATACCAGCTCCAAGAAGCTACCCTTCAGAAAGTTGCTCCAAAAGCCCCCAAGTCTGAACTCTCGCTCATCACAAAAATCAATATACAGATTTCCTCCTTTTTCAAAGGGCTCTTTACCTATACCATGGGTACTTTTTCATTTTGGAATAACCAGATAGCAGCACTTCTTGCCTCGGAAAAAAATATCGCCTGGCACCCTCTTGATTCATCTCAGAGCATGGTTTTCTCCTGGAAAGATGAAAAAGGCATTGATCATCTAGAAAAATTTCACTTAAAAACTGGCCTCACAGGCGCGACCATGCTTGTCTCAGAATTAAGCGGAGCCACTTTTGCATCCCCTAAGCATGTTGTAGAACATCTGCTTAACCACACAATCTCCCCTCCAGTTCCGCAAGGAAAAGAGAGCATAGCTGCAGACGTAAAAACCAGTTATTTAAAAATTAGAGCAGTTCTAAAACCTGGGCAAGGAACACTCATTCGAAAAATAGGCGAGCGCATTATCTTTGAACCAAAACCGACATCGGCGATCATGCGGCTTCTTGGAAGAATTAAGCGCTGGTTTAAACCAGCCGAATATAACCTAAAACAGAATCAGGGAGCGCTTAAAACAATCCTCGATTCGAATAGCCAAGTGTTCAACCCGCATGAACTCGAAGAGCTCGAACAGCTTGCAGGAGCTGCTCAAACTATTGATAACCGAATAAGTATCTTGCAAACAGCCGCCCCATACCGACATGCACAAACAGAAAGAACTATCAAAGAGATCTGCCAATGGATACATACAAATCCGCAAAATAATGAATCGCCAACCCTTCTCAAACGGCTTGAACTTGCCGATGATGCACTCCAGCATATTGACGAATATCGAAAGCTTCCTATCAATGAGTTCATGTACCAGACGCTAAATAAGCTGGAAACGGACATTGAACTTTTCTTACGCTCTACATCTTATTCCCTCAAAGAATTGCATTCTGGATTAGAGGTTGATGAAAGCTGTTTACATCATAATTGGAAGCTGTTTGAACAGACAGTTCTTGAACAAACAGAGGCAGCCGCAACGGATAAAACAGCTCGATATGAAATCAAAAGCACCATAAGCCGCCTTGATGAAGCCAAAAGCAGCACTCCGCAGATTGAATCTCTGCGCCTGCTCATGCGTAATCAAATGGTGACAACGCTTAAAGGGCTTGAAGAGGATAAAAGGCTCACCCCCCAAGGAAAAGAGCGTATTGCTCTCGCAGAGTCGTATTGTACGAGCCAAAAAGAGCTAAAAGAGATTGAAAAAATCTTTAATTCATTTGAAACACATCGTTCATCTTATATACATGCGCTCCAAAATCCTCCCACTGTTGCGCATGGAAAGCTGGAATACACAACAAAAATTAACGAAGCGCTCAATGAACTGACTCTTAAAGAAAAAGAGCTTAATGACCACTTTCGCAACTTTAAAAATACGATCAAAACAGCAACAGCACATCCAAATTTTGTTGAATGTTTACAGTCCGCCCCGCGTCCTACAAACAACTATTTTAAAGAGCTGCTCTCCATTGACGCTCTGGAAAAAATGGTGGAGTCAAGGAAAGAGGGGGTTGAAAAATTAGGCGAGCTTGCTAAAAAGCTTAAGCTTTCCATTGATCCCTCTCATTTCTCAACTCTTCGAGAATCAAATAGACCTTCAGAGCTTATGAACGCTTTGAAACCTATAGCATCTTCTTGGCAAAGATATAGAGAAGAAGAGGTCATTGGGGATATGACAGCAATCGAAAAAATTGATTATTTTGACAAGGAACTGAAAAAAAACCCTAGTGACCATACTAATGAGGCAGGATTGAAAAGGCTGGCAATCCTTCAAACAAGCTCACGATTTGACGTGGCGCAAGAGTCGATTTTAGAGACAATTTCTGAGCTTGAGAAGAAAAAAGAATCGACCATTACCTTGGATGAAATATCAAGCTTAGTGAACTCATCCCAACTCCTCACCCAATTGTACTCTGATACCGTGATGATAAAGAATGCGAAAATAGAGCCCTCGCTGTATTGCTCAACGCTTGCAAATCTCGCATCTGGGCTTATTGACCTAGCGCCTCTTCCTCCAGAGAATAAAAGCCATATGAATTCAGCTATTATTTTAGGGCTGCGCTTAAGCTTTCTCCCCTCTGAAAAAGCAAATACTCAAGAGCAAATACGCACCTTTATCAAATTTCTCAAAACAGCCCTAGCACCCATAACCAACTGGGAAAAAATACAGCTAGGCGTTCCATCCGTTACCTATGAAACTGAAAATACTAAGCCGCTTGGATCCTTAATCAAAGAGCTTGAGACTCTCTACCGTGTAGAGGAAAAGGGCAATATTCAAAATAAGAACATTTTTACTATACATTCGCATGTAGAGAAAATCCTAACAACTTGCTGGGATAGACAGGTCTCTACTGCTATTTTCAATAAACTTCACGCACTCATCCAAAGCACTTCTCTCTCTGAGGAAGTTATTATTAAATGGGCAAGGCAAAGCCATGAACTCCTCAATATAACAGTTAATGATCCCGAGTGGAAAATAGCAGATATCAATAAACTCAGAGAGGAAACACAAGAGCCGTCGGACATTAAGAAGCTCAATGAAGAGGAAATCAAATATAGGAGTGAAATTTTAAGTACTTTAATTAAAGAGACATATAAGTAAAAAAAATTATTGTCTTTGTGGTACAATCTCTAGTGTAAGGAGTACTTGTACTCAGTCAAGAATTCAAACATACCAAGAATTCAAAAATGCACAGTACAAGCATTTTCCTCCTTTCCCTCCTACCGGGAAATTTAAAAGGAGAATAATGACATGGGAACGGTAGCAACTCCAGGAGGCCCAAGCATTTCGGGCTTTACCAGCGAAGCACAGATAGACAGTATAATTTCCTCAACCCAACCTGTCTATAACACAAGCCTATCTGATCTGAATTCAGCGAATACCAACTACAACATACAGTATAGTGCTACTCAAAGTGCCGCCAATACTTATGAATCAGCCTTAGCTACGTATAATGCCAATCAAACAACAGCTAATCTGAATGCACTTAATACTGCTACTGCAGGCTTTACTCTTAGTATAAACTCCTTGCAAGTCATTGGTGCACAATATTCAGCATCCGCAAACAGTTACTACAACTCAGCAGTTGCCTACATTACAGCTCTTGCTCAAAAGCAGATGTGGGATACCACTACTTCCCTTAATACGATTTCTCAACAGATAAATAACCTGGGCGGCGATGTATCATCATTTCCTGGAGGAGCAGGATTAACTTCATCCGCATACAATTCCCTCCAGAACCAAAACAATACTATGATAAACGATTATACCACGCTTTTGAACGCCTTCAACGCCTACCGCTACTTAGATTCAGAAATTTCATTAGCTCGGGTTAACAGTATCTCAGATGTGGTGAATGGCGATGTTCTCTCTTTTCAACTTGATTTAGGCCAAGCAACTTTAACGCAAGTTGATAATGCTCAAACACAAGTGAATAACGATGTCTCAACAATTAATTCCCTTGTCAGCCAAAGGGGATCTGCAACGACCACTCTGAATAATGCTCTCAGTACCTATGCAAATGATCTTGCTGGTATCTACAATACTTTTGAATCAGCGGCTGCAACAGGAACCAATGTAGAAGACAACTGGTCGACGTATATTACTATTGCTCAAAACGCCGCTCAAACTATGGTCCAAAATGCCTACAATCAAGCACAGACAAACGATCAAGCTGCAGAAAATGCGCACAATGCAGCCTATCCTACGCTTAATGCTACATTTACAGACGCAGCAGTCGCTGCTGCAGAAGCCAACCTCAAGAATAATCAGCAATCGAGTGCAGGTATTATTTCAAGCGTCGCCACAATACCTACCCTGCCGCCACCAGGAACATCTCTTTCAATGAAGGGGCTCATGGCAATAATTACAAGCATTGAGGTCATGATTAACGAGCTTACAAGATCGCTTTCTGATGCTGAGACAAACCAAAACCGAATACGACTCCAAGGCCAGACTAATGACGTTCTAGGTGCAGGAGGAGTCATACAAGCACAAGACCTTTGGGCTACAATTATCTATACGGCCGACTTATCCTATGACGCCCAGGTACAGACACAAAACGAAAACAATTACAGTACAATCTTAGCTGATTACAACTCTTTCAATAATTCAATATCACTAATAAACACGGCTATTAACAAGGCCAATACTGGAGTCAATGCTCAATTGTCTCAGTTTAATAACCAGACGAACGACCTCATCAACCAAACGAATGCCCTCGGTGGAACAGCAGCCGCAGGAATTAATGCTGCTAATATATCCCCGCCAGATTCCCAAAACTACTTCAATGTATTGGGTGCCGACCCGACTCTTACACCCCCACCACTGGTTCCTGTGCCACCAAATTTACCCAATCCTACCTCAACAATTCCTCCTTTTGGAGGTGTGAGCGGAGTCCCTGCACCACCTCAACTTGACTATGTAAGTGTTCCACCAACAACGGCGACACCTGCCCAAATAACAGCCTTTAATGCCAATATTGAATCAATTAATAATCAACTTGCAGTACTCAATCAATTTCCCTCTATTTCAAGTATCCTCCTCTCAGGATCAAATCCAATACCCTTATTTTACCAGCAACAAATAATACCGATTCGCATTCCTGCTTTCCTTCAAAATGCCTTTGGCCATTTCTTATCTTCAAACGCATTTGCTTCAGGTGCTGCAAGCATGCAAACGGCAAACTACTATGATGTGCTCGCCTTTATAGCCTCTAATATTTCATCAACTGCCAAGGGATCAACCTATGGCACTTCGCAAACAACCAGAGTTCTTCAAAAATTTCCTGCAGTAAACCCTTCAAACTTAGGCGGCGGGTCTGGACTGAGTGTTGCAAATCCCTTCGCACCAGGCGCTCAAACCACCTATACGATCAATCAGGTGATGGAAAAATTTCTTGCCGACCAACCGACAAAGAATCTACTCGAACAACTTTCTTTAACCGCAGGATTGCAAGCGCTGTCGAAACTTCAAGGCCAAACTCAACAGACATCCCAACTGGGAATTACTACAGATGAAGTGGGTGATATTCCTGATAAAGATAAGGATTTAAATGGTGCAATTAACACCTCCCTCACGAATAACCTTCTCACTGCTGCAGGCAATGATGAACTTTTACTTAAAAATGCCGCTGCAACTCTCAGCGGCATTTCAGGATCTGAAGATCTTTCATCTGATGATTTCAAAAAATTGCTTAGCTTAATAGCTGCACTTAAAAAAATCCTTCTTCTCCTTCTTGCATCACTCACTGGCCAGGAAGCAAATCTTCCCATCGATCAGGTTCTGGCTAAAGCAAGCGGAGCTACAGCCAATCAAGCACAGGCATTTGCAAGCCTTGGACTTGATCAAACCACTGCAGCATTACTTGCCGAAAGCATAGGCGCTTTTGGACCTGCACTTGGTGGAATACTCCAAAGTGGCGGTGTATCAGCAGGCGATGCCACAACGCTTTCGTTCCTCTATATTACAGCCCAATTGGGCCTAAATCCTGCAGCCCTTCTGCCTGGAGGACAAGCACAGGTCGATGCTGCAATTCAGAAACTTAATGCGGATGGAATTGTATTTTCGGCAAAACCAGGAACGACTGCGTTCCAGCAACAACTTACCTCCTATTTCCAACAACAAATTAACGCAGTCAAATCCAACCCCGATCTACTTGCAGCTAATCAAAATAATATCAATATAGCTGAAGCAGAGCTCGGATCATCAACAAACACTCCTGATCAAGCCGTCATCCAAGCGGTAATTAATGCATTTACACCGCCTGCCTCTTCAAGCGGTACAAGTTCTGGTGGTACAAGTTCAAGCGGTACAAGTTCAAGCGGTACAACTGCAACTGCAGGGACAACCGCAACAACTGGCACAACGACCCAAAACCCTATTGCTTTAGGGAACGTCCTCCCATCGGAAATACTCAGCAATCTCGTAGCAAACTTTCAAAAACTTCCACCCTCTACCCAGCAATCATTGATAGCACAAGTCTCTGGATCAAGCTTACTTACTACCCCTCCGCCAGGAAGTACATCTACCTCTGGAAGCACACTCACAAATGAAGAGCTTGCAGCTCTTCTTCTTGCTACAAAAACAGGCGCTCTCACAATTCCACAGTCACAAGCGCTTCTCAATTACACTCTCGCTGAAAGCAACTTATCAAATACTGAAACAGCCATCATACAAAAACTGTTTACCCCTTCTCCTCAAGAAGTTATTTTTAGGCTACAGGAGGCCGTGAAAGATGTTAAAGCTAAACATATTAAGGATAAAGAAATCCAATTCAAACAGAATGCTACAAAACTTTATAGAGATCGTATCAATGAGGTTGCACAAATTACTGGAGGCGACACTGTAGGAATTCAAAATTTTATTCAAAGCGTGTCAAAACTCTCCAGTTTCCAAAATGTTTTCTTGAACTACTTAATCGATCCTGCAAAATCAATCATTCGCGATTTTTCAATTATTACGAGAACGAATACGGATAAGAGAAACCAACCCCCCGTCATGCTTGGAGGTTAAAAAATTATGAGTTTAGATTCAGTCAAGGGCGATAATCTTAGTCTGGAAACATGGTTTACAAAATTTGAAGAGCAAGAAGAAGAAGATGGCTCTATATCTAAAGATGAATCAAAACCTGCTTCCAAAAGAAGCGAAGCTGAAGAGGCCGCAGAAGTTCTATCGGTAATGCCGCCTCCCTATCTTCCTCCTGCGCTTTTTTTGACTATTGCCGCAAACTTTCCACAACATTTCTCAATTGATAAAACAGGCGGAGCAACTCTTGACCTAAAAACCTTGGCAATACAACAGCAGCAAATCATCTTGCAGATGTTGGATAAATGGGCCGAGTCAAATGCAAAAATAGCAAAAATGATCAAAGATGAAGAGCTGCATAAAGAGCAGACAAAACCCAATGCATTGCAGCAAATTATCCATGACCAAATCCACAATGAACAAATCAACAAGAAAAAAATTGAAGAGCCCATGGCCTCTATTCTCATCATGTCTTTAGTGGGGGTTGTCGTAGGCGCTATAAACTCAGGCATGGGAAGTGCAACTTCTTCATCTATAATAACTGATACCGTTCAAGCAGCTACAGGAGTACCAATGGCAACTCAAGTAGCTCAGGAATTAAGCTTAGTTGCTCAAGGCATGGTTGTTGTGTCCCAGCTCTGGTCTCTACCGGTTACTTTTGCCTTCCTCAAGAGTGATCCCGAGATGAGTGAGCAGGGTGTCACTCGAGCATCTGCCCGAGCATACTCGACGACCTTAGTGACCTTTATCAACTCAAACTCATTTAATGACTTCCTTATAAACCGCATCCAAGGCTTGAAGATTCCTGCTCAAAAGGTGAGTGCCATTGTTTCAACTATTAAAGTAACGCTTATGATTTCAGCACTTGCCTTAATGTATAAAGTAGATACTGGCTCACTCACTGCTGGAGAGCTGAAGGCGCTTATAAGCGGCAAGGTAAAAACTCCTGATGATTATATGAAATCGCTTATAACAAATATACAAACGGAACTTGCACAGATTCCAGAACCTGGCCGATCAAAGCTTGTAAGCACTCTCCTTCTCTACTACGATAAAAGCCCGGATGTCGAAAGTATGATGGCACCTGCAAAGGCCTTTACTGCACTTTGGACACCAGACGCCCGTACCAAGAGTGAAGAGGCATTAGCTCGAAAAGGGTAAAGAGCTGTTTCTAGAATATTTCAACGCAAAGACGCAAAGAAGCAAAGGCGCAAAGAGAGTTTATAAAGACCATCCTTGCGTCTTTGCGTCTTTGCGTTGAATTTTATTTAATATTAATTAAAAGCCATGGGCGCAAAAGAGATATGAGCGTCATTCTCTCTCTGTGCTCTGTGGTAATTTTATATTAACTTAAAAAAGCTGAGAGACTCTTTTCTAACGCTTGAACATCGCTCCCTGAAACAAGTTCTCGTATAGAATGCATTCCCAAAAGAGGAATGCCTATATCAATCGTTTCAATTCCCATCTGACTAGATATAAGAGGTCCAACGGTACTTCCCGATTGCATATCATTCTTTAGTGAAAAGTAGCTGTAGGGGATTTGAGCCTCTTGCAGCTTTCGCACAAACAGACCGGTAAGATTTGCCGTCTGGCTGTAGCGCATATTAGGATTTGTCTTGATCACAACTCCAGAACCCAGTTTCGGCGTATGTTTAAGGTCGTGCTTCTCTGGATAGTTGGGATGATAGCCGTGAGCAACATCGCAAGAAATAAGTGTTGTACTCGCTTTGAGCTCTAAAAACTTGGCTCTATCCAGCTTAAAACCAAAAGAAATTCGCTCGAGCGTATCGCTTAAAAAGGGGGAAAGCGCTCCTTCTGCAGACTGCGAGCCTATCTCTTCATGATTCCAAGCAACAAATGCTAAAAGATCTGCATCGTTCGTCTTTTGTCCTATAAATGCGGCGAATGCAGCGTACAAGCAAGCTAAATTATCCAGGCGTGGGCCTGCGATAAGATCGCAATCTTTGAGCTTTTCCGCTTTTTCATCCGACACAAGGAAAAGATCTTTGAAGGTAATGGAGGGGTCATTAAGAAACGCATGCTCTTTACCCATAGCAAAAAGGTGGTCATGCTTCAGCACTTGGTGGCCTGCATCATTGACTGTTCTATCCAAGTGAAACGCGATATGAGGAATAAAGGCTGCATGGTTTAAGTCAACAAGCTCTTGCTTTCCAGAACGAAGAATCATCCCAGAGAGACGTAAATCTCTCCCAATCCATGATGAGAGTATGGGGACTCCATAGGGCTCAAGCTGCAAAAGAGCGTGCCCCTCTTTTATGGCGAGAGGATAGGGTTTTACCTTAAGGGCAGGGCTATCAGTGTGGGCAGCTACGATTTTAACCTTTTCAATTCGTTTAGAGGGCGTTTTTATTAGAATGCAGGAACAGCCGCGTCGAATAATATAAAAAGATGAGGGCTCAATGGACCATGATGTTTTTTCGTTGAGAGTTGCAGCCCCTGCTTTTTGTGAAAGAGCCGAAATCTGTTCAACTACATGCCAAGGGGATGGACTTGAAGCTACAAAAGTTTCAAGGGTTTCTGGAAGCATCATTCAACAACTCCTCCTTATCGACAACACTCACACAGCGTTTTTGCTTCTGTAAAGCGTGATCATATCTAGCATCATAGTATTCAAGAAGAGTTGAGACTGCAATATCCAAACTACCTTCATCGACGCACTTGGTGATAAAAGAGACCTTTTCACGGCCAAGACGTTTATATAAATTATTCAGCAATTGTACAAACGTATCTTTGGTTATGCTCCCATATTCTTCAAGTATTCGAGCTATGCGCTCATCCAGAGAACAGGTGAGAAAGTAGAGCTTTGATTGAATAAGCGCTTGAAAAAGAGTATGGGGAATGACGCACGAACCAACCATTCGGCTCTCATCTTCCACAAAAATCGGCGCATCTTGGGGAATATCCTTGAGCTCAAAAGCAATCATATTTTCAAACTGCTCTGTGGTAGGACAGAAGGAGTTTTGAAAGGCACCAAAGGTGCTGCCGCGATGGTTTGCAAGCATCTCTAAATCAAGCACATGGCTTTTGCGCATTTTCAATAAGCGTAAGAGTTCGCTTTTCCCAGAGCCTGTATAGCCGCCGATAACTTTCCAGTTCCTTTGTTGGGTAAAAAGATGTGCACAGTAGCGACGGAAGGCCTTATATCCCCCTTTCAGCTGCATACATCGAATTCCTAGAAGCGATGCAAGCCCAATCATGGAAGAGCTTCTCATTCCGCCGCGAAAGCATAAAACTCGTAAACTTTTTGCATCGCCAGCAAGCGCTCGCAATTCATCTGCTAAAAGGTGCACTTTTGGACCGACAATAGACAAGCCCAATTGAACTGCAGGATCATGCCCCTGCTTTTTATAACAGGTTCCAACACGCGCCCGCTCATCATCGGTAAAAAGAGGGATATTATGAGCGCCAGGAATATGGCCCTGCAAAAACTCTGCAGGGCTTCGAACATCGATGATGGGACTTAAGTTATCTCGGTTTAAGAACCCAATAACATCTGCAAAAGTCATACGAGGTTCAGTGGAAGCTTACCCGGAAGAATTCGATCAATTCCGCCTAAGTAGGGCTGTAAAACCTTCGGGATATTTACCGATCCATCTGCTTGCTGGTTATTTTCAAGGATAGCAACCATTAATCGAGAGGTAGCAAGACCAGAGCCGTTCAATGTGTGCACAAGCTGCGGCTTTCCACCCTTTTCCTTAAAGCGGACTTGCGATCTTCTTGACTGGTAGTCCGTGCAATTAGAAACAGATGAGACTTCGTAGTAGCGGTTTTGCCCTGGAAGCCACACTTCGATATCAATGGTCTTTGCAGCAGCAAAGGACATATCGCCGGTCACTAGGAGTGTTGAGCGATAATGCAGATCTAAGCCCTCAAGCAGCTGTTCACCAGCACGAACAAACTCTTGGAAAACCCCTTCACTTTGATCTGGACGGGTAAATGCAAACATCTCAACTTTGTTAAATTGATGCATGCGAATCAAGCCGCGCTCTTGAGACCCTAAAGCGCCTGCCTCTCTTCGAAAACAGGGTGTATAGGCCATGTATTTTAGTGGCAGAGCCTCTTCAGGCAATATTTCATCAATATAAAGGCCATTGAGTGCAACTTCTGCAGTTGGTATAAGATAGTTATCATGCTCGCCATCTCGAACAGCGTACTGCTGGTTTTCAAATTTCGGCAGCTGCCCTGCAGCAAAGAGAACTTCCTTCTTAACAACAACTGGAGGTATCCATTGCTGAAAGCCATTTTTAATGTGGGTGTCGATCATGTAGTTTAAAAGAGCCCACTCAAGCCTTGCACCCATCCCTTTGTAGGCAACCCAGCCAGACCCTGTCATCTTTGCAGCGCGGGCAAAGTCAAAGAGCTGCAGAGCTTCGTTTAATTCAACATGGTTTTTGAATGGATAAGAAAACTCGGGTTTTTTCCCCCAAGATTTTACAACCACATTGTCCTGAGGATTTGGTGAGACAAGAATATCATCAAAGGGAAGGTTTGGAAGCCTTGCCAAGGCATCGATAAATTTTGGCTCAAGCTGCTGCAATTCATGGTCGAGAGCGTGAATTTCATGTCCTAAAGATCCCATCTCTTCAACAAGCTTGCTTGCATCTTCCCCTTTTCGTTTTTTTTGACCGATAATTTCACTCGCCTCGTTTCTGCGAGCTTTTAATTGCTCTACCTTCGCTTTAATATCGCGAATGCGGTCATCAAACCGGACAACATCATCTAGAGATGCTTCTGGAACTTTTGTCTTCAGCTTTTTTTCAACAGCTTTGGGATCATTTCGTATAAGTTTAATATCGAGCATGTACACACCTTCGGTAGACCGATTTTTTCATCACAGAGCTCATAATAGAGAGAATTATATTACCACAGAGATCACAGAGCACACAGAGATGTTTCACAACCTCATTCGACATATGCCTTCCTTCAGACTCTTTACATTGAAGTTGAAAAGTAATCCTATCTTACAACCTGACAATTTTAAATAAGATAAAAGCTGTGCCTTATGAACTGCTGCAATTGAATTGATCGATTTTATCTCAACTATCACTTCATTATCAATTACCAAATCAAGACGATATCCACAATCAAGCCTGACATTCTTATACCGTATAGGCAATGATTTCTGATGCTCGACATTCAATCCACTCTGCAAAAGTTCATAAATTAAACAAGCTTCGTATGCCGACTCAAGAAGTCCTGGCCCTAATTCCCTATGAACTTCAATTGCAGCACCAATAATTTTACCAGTAAGTAAGCTATCTAGTTGCTTCTCTGTGTGCTCTGTGATCTCTGTGGTAATACAGTTCTCTATACCCATTGCCACACTCACAATTAACCAAACATGCCGCTTAGTACGCGTACGATATCATGGTACGTGACAAAGAGGATGAGGAGTACAAGGGCTATGGTAAAAATCATAACCAGCTTTTCAAGAACTTTTGCGGAAAACCTCTTGCCTGTAACTATTTCAAATAGGGCAAGAAGGATATAGCCACCATCGAGAACGGGAAGTGGAAGCAAGTTTGAAAGCGCCAAATAAAGGCTAATCAATCCAACCCAGTAGCAAGAGTCTGGCAGACTTGACGACGTCTGTTTTTGAATGATCTGAACCATTCCAATAGGTCCTGAGAGCCATTTTGGGCTTAAGTAGCCGCTGACCAACGCGGAAAGTGTTCTCGCCATATCGCGAACAGCTCCTTCCATTGACTCAAGCGGTCCTGGATTGTATAGGACTGGAAGGTCACTGACCCCCTGCAATCCTAAGATAAAGAATTTTTTGCCATCTTGAGCATCCATAGAAGTAAGTGGGACCGGCTTTAATAATCGATAAGGACCCGAGACTGCCGCCTTTCCTGAACCTACATCACGAAGAGCAGCCGTAAACGCTGTTAAATTTTCGTCATCATCAAAGGCTTGAGTTGCTTCCTTAATGCTTACAGGATTTAAGAAGCTCATTTTTTCGACAATCACTACTGCCTCATGCTTCTGCATCTCTTTAAGAATTTCAACTGAATTAGTTACTGGCATGCCTTGAACCGCAATAATTGCGTCCCCAGGAAGCAGCTTTTGCTCCAATCGAATGTCATCGAAGAGTTCAAGAGCATTCTCTACGACTCCCTGTCCTGTCAGATTATAGGGGAGGATAAATAACTGTGAGGATTTTACTGCTTTAAGCCCTGCAGCATACTGCCAGTCGGATATCTCATTACGCACGGGAAAATCGAGCTTGCACTCAGATACTGCCACTCTTGGAACGCGTAGCTGCAGCAGCTGATTCGCCCCTTGGACCGATCTGTGGACAGTTACAAGTACAGAAGAGTCATTTAAAAGTGTTGATAGCTGGTAGGAAGAATAAATCCTCTCGCCATTGACCCAAACAATTCGATCTTTAGGTTGTATTCCTGTCGGACTTACAGAAGATGCCCCTACTAATTCTGGAGTCCAAATAAGAAAATTGGCTGGAGCAAGAACTCCCGAAACCCGCAAAGCGGAATCTGAGCCTTTAGGAAATAAGTAGGGAGTAATGGGAAGTTTGAAGGGCGTATATCCCTTTTCCGACCGCTTCAACCCCTCAACCAACAGCCGATCTTTTGCTGTCATCGGTGCCTGCATATGGTCGCTTGCAACGCGAACAGGCCTATTGTCGTACGAGACGATGATATCGCCAGGCCGTACGCCTTGATTGTAGAGTTCTGATTGCGGATCGACCCAGCCGATGCGGTTTGTAACTTCTGAAAAGGACTTTATCCTTCCACCCATGGCGTAAACGGCCACGAAGAGGACAAAAGCTAAAAGAACGTTTGCTAAAGGACCTGCGAGTGCAACCAAAACGCGGGATACCGGCGAGCTGCCAAAAAAGCCATCGGGAATATCTTTGGGATCAACACCATTTTCCTTCTCCATCCCGGCAATTTTGACATAGCCGCCGAAAGGGAGCCAGCCGATATTCCAGCGAACGCCATTTCGAAGGAAGGTAAAGATAGGCTTTCCAAAACCTATGCCAAACGCTTCTACGCGCATACCGCACCGGCGAGCCATCCAGAAGTGACCAAGTTCGTGAATAAAGATGATGAACCCAAGCGCTAAAAGTGCGAGAAATACTGAAAATAAACTGGTGATCATACGACCTTAATTGCCAAAAGTTCTCAATGAACATGCATTATTACATAGTAGATCAAATCCGTCGATTCCAAAGCAAAGGTATGATTAAATTAGCTAACGTGCCCGTGCACGAACTTAGTAATACAATTCTTTGCAGTACGTACTTGCCGAAATTCCTAAAAGAATCGTACACCAGAAGATGCTAAGTCAGGATTTTTTATGGTGCACGCTCTTCGAATTCAAGGTGGTAAGCCTCTCAAGGGATCTGTTCGAGTATCTGGTGCAAAAAATGCTATTACGAAATTGATTGTCGCCTCCCTCATTTCCGATAAGCGCTGCACTTTTTTCAATGTTCCCGATATTGGCGATGTAGCAATCACGCTCGATATGTGCAAAGAGATTGGCATGCAGGTGGTGTGGGATAAGCAGTCAAAAATTCTCCAGGTGCAGACCCAAGTTCTTAAAACCGCCCATGTCCCCTATCGATTTTCAGCCTCCAACAGAATTCCTATTTTAATGATTGGAGCGCTCCTTGCTCGATCAGAGCAAGACATCATCGTTCCAACGGTTACCAGTGACAAAACAGAAGCGCGTCCCGTCAACTACCACCTCGATGCCTTGAGAGAACTAGGTGCTACCATAGAGCTGAGACAATTAAAAAAAGATGGCGCCTACTACGCCTTTGCACCTCACGGCTTGAAGGGCTGCACCATTACTCTTCCTTTTCCCTCTGTTGGAGCAACCGAAAACAGTATCTTGGCAGCGGCTACTGCTCGCGGTATTACCACGATTAAAAATGCAGCGATCGAACCCGAAGTGGTCGAGCTCATCTTATTCTTACAGAAATTGGGCGCCATCATTACTTTGGATGTCGACAGAACGATCAGAATCCAAGGGACACGCTCCTTTCATCCCGTTGAGCATACGTTGATGAGCGATAGGCTTGAAGCGGCCTCCTTCGCACTCGCTGCTGTCGCCACTGACGGACGAATTTTAGTCGAGGGTGCTGAGCATGCCCATATGGTTACCTTTCTCAACGCTCTACGAGAAGTGGGCGGAAATTTTTCGATCCGCGAAGGGGGTATTGAGTTTTTCCGGGAAGGCAAGTTGAAGGGTGGAATCCATATTGAAACGGATGTTCATCCCGGCTTCATGACTGACTGGCAGCAGCCCTTCTCTGTGCTATTAACTCAAGCGACCGGTGCTTCCGTTATCCATGAAACGGTCTATGAAAACCGCTTTGGCTACACCGACACACTCACAGAGATGGGAGCTGATATCTCAAGTTTCCGTAAATGTTTAGGAGGAAAACAGTGCCGCTTTGCAAACCATGGCTCTCCTCATAGTATTATCATAAGAGGAGCAACAGAACTATCCGGAAAAGCGATCCATATCCCTGACCTGCGAGCAGGCTTTGCCTACATCATGGCAGCGCTCATTGCCAAAGGCGAAAGTATAATCACTGGAACCGAATTTCTCAGCCGCGGCTATGAAGGGCTTGCAGAAAAGCTTCGATTTTTGGGCGCCGATATCGAAAAACAGCCGCTCCCCAAGGAACATACAACCACTGACCCAGATCTTTTCGTCCATGAATTCCCAGACGATAAGGATGATGTAGCCCTTCTTTCAGCTCTTCATCGGTTGGATATCTAGAAAATTGTCTTAAATAGACAATTCTTAAGCCATCCCCTATAAAATACTCCATAATCTCAACGGGAGAGTTTTATGTTCATTCGATTTCTTAAAGAATATGGGAAATCATTATTAGGCGTGAGCGTTGTGACTGGATCAGTGATGTATGCTGTACAATCCCACTCAAATCTACTTACAAATCACAGAAAACTGAAAAATAATTTCTCGGACCTAGACAACAAAAATACAAAATTGGAGCAAAAGGTAGACGATCTACAAAAACAATTCGTGCAGCTCAAAATTCAAAGCGATCTTACTCAAGCAGTCAAGCTTATTAAAAAGCATAAACTGCATGTTGGCTTGATCACACAAGAGAACTTAGCTGTGGACTCAACGTCCAGTACCACCAAACCCAATGAACCAACGGTACAATTGAGTAAAAATACTGTACACAAGACCTACTTCAATTGCTTCCAATTAAACAAAACGGTAGCTACTTGCCTAGAGCCACTTAAACAAGCTGAAAAAGAATGGAAAAGAAAACTAAGAATAGAAGAATAAAAAGAACAGAACTTCCAAGGCAGAAATCAGCTCTTTACTTTTAGCTCCTTAAGCTTGTAACATAATTGGAAGTTTCATCGATTACGAGGAATACATGGCATCTGTTAAGAAAAAGCGCCGTGCTAAAATGGCGAAACATAAGCGGAAAAAGCGAAGCAGATTGAACAGGCATAAGACCTAAAAATTTTGCCTCTTTCATAATTTCGTTCAAGTACTTAACCGCTGAAGAGTTTCTTCAGCGGTTTTTTTTATTTTTTAAAAAGAGCCTTTTACAAAACTCGCTTGGGTTGGAAAAATCGAAGATTTTGAGCCAGGTTTTCACCCTCCTTCCGAGGACATACCCTATCGGGTAGACAAGGAAGGAGGGTGAAAACCTGGCTCAAAAGATCGACTTTAACAATCCAATGGAGTTTTGCAAAAGGCTCTATAGCCCAATTTTTTATGAGCTGGACCTTTCCTGAAGAGTTCGACATCATCGTGATTGGCGGCGGCCACGCCGGGTGCGAAGCGTGCTATGCTCCCGCACGTATGGGTCTAAAGACGCTCCTGCTCACCATGAACCTCTCCTCCATCGCTCAGATGTCTTGCAACCCCTCTGTTGGCGGCATTGGCAAAGGCCATATGGTTCGAGAGATCGACGCTCTCGGCGGCCTTATGGGTAAAGCGATTGACGCGACCGGCATTCAATACCGGATGCTCAACACGAAGAAGGGCCCAGCTGTTCAAGCTCCTCGTGCTCAGGCTGACAAAGAAGCGTATAAGCAATGGATGAAAAAGGTTCTTGAAGAGACGCCCAATCTTTCCTTAAAGCAGGGAACTGTTGAAGATATCATTATTGAAGAGGGCGTTGTTCGAGGTGTTGTCATCAAAGAGGGCATCACCTACCGGGCAAAAGCGGTTATTATTACCTCCGGTACCTTCATGCGAGGGCTTATCCACATCGGCGATGTGAATATGTCGGGCGGACGCGCAGGCGACCCTCCAGCTGTTGGCCTCTCCAAAAGCTTAGAGACTGCCGGTATCAAATTGGGAAGATTGAAAACAGGTACTCCTGTAAGAGTCGCAAAACGCTCCATCGACCTCTCCTTAACCGAAGAACAGCCAGGCGATGAGAATGTCTTCTTTTCTTTTGATCCAATGACAAGCCCAAGGCTTCCCCAAACATCCTGCTACATCACCTATACCACTCCTGAAACGCACCGAATCATCCGAGAAAATATTCATCGCTCTCCGATGTACTCAGGAAAAATCGTGGGAGTCGGCCCGCGATACTGCCCCTCCATCGAAGATAAAGTTGTTCGGTTTGCCGATAAAGAGCGCCACCAAATTTTCTTAGAGCCAGAAGGGCTGACAACCGATGAAATCTATGTCAACGGCGTCTCTTCCTCTTTGCCAAACGATGTGCAATACGCCTTCATCCGCTCCATTCCTGCGCTGCGAAATGCAGAGATTATGCGCCCAGGCTACGCAATCGAGTATGACTACGTCTTATCCGGCCAGATCAACTCCTCTCTTGCCTCTACCCAAGTTAAAGGTTTATTTTTTGCAGGACAGATTAATGGCACCACGGGCTATGAAGAGGCCGCATCCCAAGGACTCATGGGTGGAATCAACGCAGCCTGCTATGTGCGTAATCAAGAGCCGCTCACTCTACGACGAGATGAATCCTATATCGGTGTGATGATCGACGACCTTATCACTAAGGGTGTCGATGAGCCCTACCGAATGTTTACAAGCCGTGCAGAACATAGACTACTATTGAGACATGATAACGCTGATCTTCGACTGCGTAGAAAAGGCTATGAGTATGGCCTTATCAACCAAGAGCAGTATGAACGGCTTCTTATCAAAGAGAAAGCACTTCATGAAGAGCCAAAAAGGCTCGCTAAAATTCATAAGAATTTTGAAGGTAAAGTTGCGTCACTTGCACAGCTCCTCGCCCGTCCCGAAATATGCTATGAAACCCTTCGCACCCATTTTCCTGAAGAGTTGAAGGATTATGGACTCGACACCAACTGGCAGATTGAAATCTTCATTAAGTATGAGGGCTATATCCAGCGGCAGATGGGCGAAGTTGCAAGGCTCTCCAATATCGAATGTATCAAAATCCCCGAGAAGCTTGATTTCCATTCAGTCACAGGCTTGAGAACCGAAGCGAAGCTTCGCCTGACCAAGATGCGTCCCAACACTTTAGGTCAAGCATCCCGCATACAGGGAATTGCGCCATCTGATATCTCTGTTCTCATGATTGCACTCGAAAAACGGGTTCGTACTGAGGAGCCAGAAACATGCTCGAGCGAAAGCTGCCAACCTTAAATCTCTTGCGGTTTGACTTGCTCTCGATCTTCGAGCAGCTACAAGTCGAAGAGGCGCTTCTTAGAACAGGCAGCGGCAACTGGTGCATCCTCAACAGCGGCAGCCCCCTTTCTGCAATTGTGATGGGCATCTCAGGAAAAGCAGAAGAACATATTGAGCCTCATGCCCAAATTTCTGTAATTCGACGCTTTTCAGGAGGTGGTACCGTTGTAGTAGACGACCAGACCTGCTTCTTTTCTCTTATTCTTGACCACGACCTCTTTTCCTGTTCGTGCCCGAAGAAGTTTTTAGCCTATTGCGGCTCGCTTATAAAGCCGGCTTTTTCACACCTTCCTTTTCAAGTAAGCGAGAATGATTTTACGCTCGACGACCAGAAGATCGGAGGAAATGCGCAGCACTTCACGAACTTGAGGCGCATCCACCACACCTCGTTTCTTTGGGATTATTCTAAAGAAAAAATGAGCCTTCTCAAATTTCCCAGCAAAGTGCCTCAATATAGAAAGGGACGAGACCACAACTCCTTCTGCACGACATTAAAGGATCATTTTTCTTCAAAGAATGATTTTCTAGATCAGGTTGAGAAAGCAATCTCAAGCCAATTTACTCTTCACTCAAAAGCTCCTGAGGATGTAGATGTCTATTTGAGCACCCCTCATCGGCAATCACTTGTACTACTCAAATAGGTAATATTGATTAAAGGCTGGTATTAATTATATAACCACAGAGATCACAGAGCGCACAGAGAGATATTCAAGCTAATTTGTCTCTCTGTGTGCTCTGTGATCTCTGTGGTAAATTTCATATTTAAATAATAAACCCACTCATCCCTTTCGGGTAGGCCAAATAGATCATGAAGAGCCTGTAGTGTCGTTCTCGCCCAACGCACGCAATTGCATCTGTCTGCACGACATTAAAGGATTATTTTTCATCAAAGAATGACTTTATCAATAAAATTGAAGAGGCGCTTTCAAGCCAATTTGAAATCAAGACAAAGTCTTTGAAGGATATAGAAGCCTATCTCAATATCCCTCATCGACAGTCGCTTGAATTGCTCAGTCCTAATGTCCATGTTTTGTAAAGAATTCTTGTCCATTCCATCCAATAACAGAAAAATAGGGTCGGGATGGAATGTTTTGGGATACGCGATCCCGAAAATGAATTTCTAGAAAAATGTTTTTACGATGAAAGGGATATTCGCTTAGGAAAGATCGATTATTATGCGACTCTATAGTTCTAACGACTTCATCAAGTACTTTCGTTGTAAATTCACTCGCTTGGCTACTATGAGCAAAGGGATGATGCGATGAATACCATATGAGCTTTATAGAGCTTATAAGGCCGTCCATGGTTTGTAATTCAGAACGAAAGCTGTCAAGTTGTAATTGGTATGGATGCCCCCTGAATTTACCGATGAGCTCATCAACAAACTGAAATTGCTCATACTGTTGAGGCGTCAGCATTTTTTGAACACCCTCAAATCTAGTCTCAGACCTATCCACAACGGATGCATGCAGTATGAGGCTTGGAAACAGAAGACATAGAATGATCAAATACATCGCAACCTTAGTTTTTTCTCATAATATATATTCATTGAATTTCAAGGGAGGGCTAGGGGTTTCTTTCGGGCAGGCCAAATAGATCATGAATAGCTTGTAGTGTCGTATCACGGCCAACGGAGGCAATTGCATCTGTCAACGGGACATTTTTTGGGCAGACTTTAACGCAGTTTTGGGCATTGCCGCACGATCCAACGCCAGCATCGGTCTGCATGACCTGAATACGCTCCGCATGCTTTACACGGGCTGTCGGATGAATGGAAAAGAGTCGAACCTGACCTATGGGCGCAGGACCCATGAAGGGCGAATGATCATTGACTTGAGGACACGCCTCAGAGCAGCAGCCGCAGGTCATGCAGGTAGCCAAAGAGTACATAACCTCCTGTTTTTCAGGAGAAATAAGCGGCCCATAGCCCTCTTCATGATAGCTATCTACTTCAACCCATGCCTGCACCTTTTTGAGGTTTTCAAACATCACCGTTCTATCAACAACTAAGTCTCGAACAAGAGGAAATTTGGTAAATGGGGCAACGGTAATTATTTCAGAGCCTGTCTTTTCAATAATGGGCTCAATCAATGCTGTACACGCCTGCCGAGGCCGTCCATTGATCAGCATAGAACAAGAGCCGCACACCTCCTCCAAACAGTTGGATTCCCAAGCAACAGGAGTTGTAGCCTCACCTAATCGATTAATCGGATTTTTCTGAATCTCCATTAAAGCTGAAATAACATTGGCGCCAAATCGCCGTTTAAACTGGAACTCTTCCCAATACTGCTTTCCAGGCATTCCACGAAATACTTTCAAAATAAATGTTGTCATATGGGCAGCACCAAATTTTCTGGCAATCCTTCAAAGTCAGGAATCGCCTTTATATGCTTACTATAGTCTCGAAGGACAGGCTTGACATATCGAGTATCTACAGGCTTATACGATATTATTGGCCCATCTGGCGAATAGGTGGCAATTGTCGTTTTGAGCCAATTGACATCATCACGCTTGGGGAATTCCGCTTTAAAGTGGGCGCCTCTCGATTCATTGCGGAACAAAGCGCCCTTCGTAATAACGAGCGCAAGCTCTAGCATGGGTCCAAATTGGCGAGCAAACTGGTAGGTCTGGTTGTAAAATGGCCCTCGATCAGCAAGCCCAATATTTTTAAATCGCTCGCGTAGTGTGAGAATTTGATCGATCGTCTCTTTCAAGCCACTATTTGATCGCGTAACGGTTACATTTTTCACCAATAGATCTGAAAGCTCTTCATACAGCTTAAATACATTTTCAGGGCCATTTCTCGATAAAAGCTCTTTCTTCTCCTTTTCCTCGATATCCAGAGCTTCCTTGGCATTGCCACGTTCTGCTTTTATAGTATCGAGATACCGAGGAACTTCCGAACCTGCAACAAGCCCTGCAAATATACAGGAGAGAAGAGAGTTTGCCCCTAAGCGGTTAGCTCCATGGTAGAGGTAGTCGGACTCTCCGATATTAAAAAGCCCAGGTATGTTGGTCATCTGCCTAAAGCGCGTCCATCGGTCAGGATCTTCCTGAGCTGGGAAATCTACCCAAGCTCCTCCCATACTATAATGAACTGCTGGAAAGATACGCATAGGCACTTTCCTTGGATCCTGGCCTGTAAATTTTTCATACATATCGATAATGGAGGCGATCTTTTTCAATTTTTCTTGAGAGAGATGCGATACATCCAGATAGACTTCTGAGCCTCCTTCAACACCCATTCCCATTTCGCAAATCCGCATAATTTCGCGGACGCAAATATCGCGAGGAACCAGGTTTCCATACGCTGGATAAAGCTCTTCGAGAAAATACCAAGGCTCTCCCGTTACGCCGCATTGAAGAACACGTCCGTCATGCGTCTGAATCGTTTTTAATGAATCGCCCGGAACCCAAATCCTTCCCCCCTCACCGCGCGCCGATTCAGACATGAGACGCATCTTATCTTCTCCTGGAATGGTTGTGGGATGCACCTGAATAAACTCACCATTGGCATACTCCATACCCTGCATGAAAAGCCTGCCATTAGCAGCCCCTGTACAGATCACAGAGTTTGTAGACATTCTAAATAAAACTCCCAAGCCCCCTGTAGCCATTATAACGGCATCGGCCTCTAAAACTTGAAGGGACTGGTTGAAGAGATCCATAACAACAACGCCTTTAGCCCGGCCCGAAGAATCCCGAATAAGTCGTAAAAAATCATGGTTTTCATGTTTTTTGACTAAACCTGCAGCTTCCCAGCGCCGTACCTGTTCATCAAGGGTGTAGAGCAGCTGCTGGCCTGTTGATGAGCCGCAAAAAACTGTTCGATGATAGAGCGATCCGCCGAAGCGTCTTGCATCCAGCCTTCCCTCAACGGTGCGGTTAAAGGGACAGCCCATCCTGTCGAGCAGGCGAATGATTCGAGGAGCTGATAAGCACATTTCAACAATGGGCGGCTGATCGGCTAAAAAATCGCCTCCCTTAATCGTTTCATAGGCATGAATAAGTGGCGAGTCTCCCTCATCCTTCATATTGAAGGCTGCGTTGATTCCACCCTGAGCACAGACTGAATGGGAGCGCCGCACCTTCGTAAGGGATACTATGTCGACCGATACGCCTAAACTGCCAAGCTTCATGGCGCAGGAGAGCCCTGCAAGGCCGCCTCCGACTACAATAACCTTTTTTTGCGCCATTTTATCCTCGTAAATTTATCCAGTAGGTCAGCCAAATCGAAGCTCCGCCAAAAAAAGCCAAAAGAACCATCAAAGCGTTTGAAACCCGTCTCATCATAAGGCGTGATGATTCATTCAATGTCAAACCCCACGTAATACAAAAGGTCCAAAGACCATTAGAGGCGTGAAAGCATGCAGCTAGTACAAAAATCGTATAGAGAGAACAAAGAAGAGGTGATTTAAATGTCTCTCGCACGAGTAATAGGAAGGCAGTACCAGGAGAATCTGATTCTGCTAAAACAGTTTGACCATTTTCTATAAGGGTCACATTAAGCCTTTGAGCAAGACTTTTAAGCCCATCGTCTGTGGTAAGCGAGACGACATACTGCTTTCCAACAAGTTCTGGCTCGTTCAAAAACCGCATAGTGAGCACATGACCAAAGAGTCCTAAAACAAGAATCATAGCTGTTAATCGCTGCCAGGTATAGGCGTGGTTTCTTGGCAAGTCGGACAAGGAAGGCTTCGATCCATCGCTTGTTCTTGAGTTATAGCGGGCAGAAAATAGATACGTAATGCCTAAACCCCCGTGGAGAAGGATCGGAAAGCCGATGAGGGTAATTTCAATTACTTGCAGATATGGCAAAGACTTTATAAAATTGACTGCTCGTACAAAACCGGAACCATCATCGCCGATAAATAATGCTGCCTGAGAGTTAGTCAAAAGATGCTCAATAAGATAGAGAACAAGAAAAAGACCAGCTAAGGATTGTGCCCGCCTCCATAAAAACTCTCTTGGAATACGTCTAGGAGTGGGCTTGTTTACATAGCTTTCTTCCATAAATTATTCCTTTTGGATCGCGCCAGGGAAAAAGAAGATATTCTGCTTTTTCTCTTCTGGAGCCTTTTCCACATCCCTCTCAAATTCATTTAATTTAAGGAGGACTGTTTGAGGCGCCTCTTTCGACACTCCTAGCAAGATCTCTCGAATAGCTGCTAAAAGCCCTTTTATGCATTTTGAATCTAATTTTTCAAACCGGGCGATTCTAAGAAGCTGCTGGCACTTATTGCAAGCGGGTACATAAGGAGTTACCCAATCAGGCAGCATATCCTTTTGAGCCTCAAACATATCGATCTCTACCTTCTCAATCCAATCCTCCAGACGATGCAGCAACTTGAGATAAAATGCATATTGGTCTTTATCACTACTCTCATCTATTCGAGCTGAAAAGAGCTCCAAAAGATTCTTGTCATGAACCAATTGCTTGAGCTCCTTTCGCACACTCTCATTTTCAAATTTATCACGAATCTGCAGGGCGTGTGTGTCCAAAGGGATGAATTCAAAATAGATATCACATGAAATTGATGTGAGTAGTTTTTGCCTGCTGTCAAATAGAGATTCGAGGCTCTGCTCTTTTCCCCACACTTCAAATTGCTCTAAAATTTGATCTATACGCTCATCTTCATACACGATGAGTGCCTGGCAACGTTTTGCAAGCTCTATAATATGCCGTTTCTGCAATTCGAGCGCATAGAGCTCTTTCAACCTATTTCGCCGTTCATTAGGATCTGAAATCGATTTCCAATTCAAAATAGGTGATGCATAAGGGAAGCGGTATTCAATTTCCTTTATTATTTCCAAAAGCTTGGATGTAGAAGCCTCTTGGACCGGATAGGCAAGAACAAGAGAGACTTTCTCACCCTCACACTCTTTAGCTACATGTTCAAGATCATCGAATAACTTCTTAAGAAAAATCGATATCTCTTGATGTACCGGCTGAAGAGTTGTTTTTGCGTCATCAAAACGCACCTGGAGGTTTTCATACTCAATCCATAAGTCTCGAATAACGCGGCTAATATCTTCAATTTCACCAACCCCTTCAAAGAGCGGAAAGGGGTTTGATAGCTTAGTATAGAGCTTGCTTAATCCTTCGTTAACTTTGACAAACTTATCAGAAAAGAAGCTGAGACGATACGTCTCTAAGCGTAGATGCAAGACCTCTTCTCGAAAATCCTTGATTCGTTTTGCCCGATAGCTATTTTCTTGCCGAATAAGCTCTAAGTCATGGTCATAGCAGAGCTTATTCATTAATACTTCATATTGATGCAAAGTAAGCTTGCCAGAGGCTACCTCTTCAATCACACTTTTGATTCGCAATTTAAAATCGGCCTGAATTTGATCTAAAGACTCTCTCTCATCAGGATAGGGAATTTTTCCTGAAAAGCAGTCGTTTAATCGAATAAGAAGGGCGCACTCAAGGAATCTTTGCATCTCATTGTTTTTGGATGCCTCTACACTTAGAAGAGAAAAACTCTTCTGAAATGATTCCATTAGTTCATGAAAAAGCCTTTTTTTCTGTTCCAATAGAAGGGATAAATCTTTTGCAGAACCGGTTGCTAATTCACGCTTTAAAACACGTTCAGACTCAAATCGCGTTTTAAGGGCATCTACGTCCGATATAAGATCCTTATACAGCAAAAAGCGAGAAAGTGTTTCTGTGAAGGTTGAAATGAGTCCATCGACTTCCCTGATGAGAGTATCTCTTTGATTTGCCTCTTCTAGACAGTCAGTAAGGTGCTTTCGTTTAGCATGAAAGATCGATTTAATCTCAATTTCGAGTTTTTCTATTGGACAAGTCAAGGGAGTAAATGGCTCGTCGAGTACTTCCAATTTTTTTGATAGATCTGGGTATCGTTCACGAAGTTTTCGTTTTAAATCCGAGGCATCAATGATTAATCCACCTTCAAGTGACCGAATCAGATCATTTGCTTTTTGTAAGAGAGCGTTCTCAGAAGGAGTACATGTTGTATCTTTATATCCGGCAAGAAGTGGATGGTCTAAAACAGGTTTTACAGCTGTTCGCTCTTTTTTAATTTGGGGAGCTGCAGCTTCTTCTACAGGTTTAATCGCTTGTTCTGTTTTTTTCTCTGTCAGGAATTTTGACCGCTCTTTATGTAAAAGCAAAAAGCGTTTTGCTTGCATTGATTCTGGTGCATCTCGAGCAAGCGCCTCTTCAATAAAGAGCTGTGACCCCTCTTGCCCAAATAAAAAGAGAAGTAACTGGTTGAATTGTTGAATGACTTTTAAGGGCGCCTGTACAAACTCAAACTGGTTTTTAGATACAAACTCTTGAAAACCACTCCAGTAGAGCAATTTTCTTCCATTTTCAAATGTTGAACCTATAAAAAAGGCCTTTACCCCTCTTAACCCACGTTGTTCTGGAAAATTTGCTTCGGGATCTACAAACTGCAAAAGCCAAAGAAGATCTTTTTTATCTGCCCGTTTTTTAGAAATAAGGAGCGTACACATATCGTAAAAAGGCTTCCACGAATCTGATTTGCTAAGTGGTGATCCCAAGCTATAACCTTAAATAATCAAGTGCAAGCTGCATATTCATTTCAGCTCTGAGTTCATCGATGCCATCAATATCTTCTTGCAGGGCCCGTTTGAGTTTTTCAATGGAAGAAGCTGAGAGCTTACTGCAAGCCATAAGGGCGATGGCCGCGACGAGCACAGAGTCTGCATCTCGGTTAATCTTTTTAAGAGCACTCATCATCGAAGAGTCAATGAGTTTTTGAAGCTCTTTCCATGCTAGAACAAGCACATCGAGGCTTAAGATAGCATTTAAGTGCGTTTTTGCATCTGGTATGCGTGTCATTTGGTTCGAAAAATTGAAGACTAATCGTTTAAAATCGGAGGATGAGAAAAGCGCTTGCTGCCATTCAGGCAAACTACTATTTGGATCCTTGAGGATCTTCTTTAGCTCTCCAAGAGTATAGGGCAAAGAGGAGCTCTCATTTGTATAGGATCTTTGGTGAAAATATTTAAAAACTAAAGCCAAATCTTGAGCGGACTGAGAGGCTTTGAAAATGGCCTGGAAGAGATTGAAATCAATATTATGCCGATCAAGCCATTTGTCGTTATCAGCAAAGTCGAGCAACTCTGCAACGGCGGCTTTCCAGGCTGGCTCAATGCCACTTCGAATTCGCCCAATAATACGATCGCACACTTCACTCTGGGGTATTTGTGCAAAGGCTGAAAAATCGAGTATGAGCTTGAGTCCTAAAAGAAGCTGTACTGCGTCAGCTATTTGAG
Organism: Bacteroidota bacterium; assembly: GCA_013285825.1. Taxonomy (GTDB): domain Bacteria; phylum Chlamydiota; class Chlamydiia; order Chlamydiales; family FEN-1388; genus JABDGV01. Next base: position 112,728 of record JABDGV010000002.1, on the reverse strand, counting down.
ATTGCCCAACATGCCCAGATCTAATTCGGGAAGTTATTACATGGCTGCAAAATAATTTGAAAGGCTCGTCTAACTGAGGATCGCTATTCGAATGAAGCTGCTGCACAACACGCTGAAGCCGTGCAGTTGTGTGGCGATACTGACTTCCTCTTCCCCAAAGTATATTCCAAATCAATTGGAAGAGAGTATCTGCGGAGATATGAATTCCAGCTGGCGTCTCTTCAATTCGGATAAATCGCTTCCACCTGCCGCCGCCTTGCATAGCATCGCGAAAAGCTGGATCAAACGTCACAGTCAACATCGAATCTGTTAAGTCCCGTGCAATCTGGCTTCCAACGCTCGAAGTCATAACCCTCTTCAACTCCCTCTTCTAGTTAATGCACTCTTGTATAGAAAAAGAAATATTTTAGGGCTATTTGCAAAATTAAGATTTTTTAAAGATTAAGCGTAACTAGCACTTTCGGGCGTGGGTTCACCTGCCTAGTTAAATAGAAATATTAAACGCAAAGACGCTAAGGCCCAAAGACGCGAAGAGACAAAGAATATAAATAATAACCTTACACTTACTTATTTAGCTTCTTTGCGCCTTTGCATCTTTGCGCCTTTGCGTTTAATTCTTACTTATGCCCAAGGAAGTTCATGAAGGCAGAAGAGACGTTTTGTTGAAGGGATTCAAGAGTACAGCCCAGCATTTCAGCAGCCATTGTATAGGTCTTGGCAAGCATGGCAGGCTCGCATCTTTTACCTCGAAATCCTTGTGGCGCAAGATAGGGAGCGTCTGTCTCCAAAAGAAGATGCGTTTTCGGCACAAACTTAAGCACTTCTTGAAGAGCGACACTTTTAGGATAGGTAACGATTCCTGAAAAACTAATATAAAATCCACGATCTAGCAGCTTTTTCGCATCTTCAAGAGTACCTGTAAAACAGTGGAGAACTCCTCTGACTTGTCCTTGATACTCATCCAAAATAGAAATAAAATCTGAAAATGCATCTCGGCAATGAATTACGACGGGAAGTTGTGCCCGTACACTTAAGTCCAAATATCTTTGCAGGCAGCTTCTTTGCGCATCTTTTGGTGCATGTTCATAGTAGTAATCAAGCCCGGTCTCACCAATAGCCGAAAGCTTTTTGGATATAGCCTGAGACTCTACATATAAAAAAAATGGATCGTCTAAGCTTGCTTCATGTGGAGTCGTTGAGGCTGCATGAAGAAGCGTACAGGGCAGTTTTTCTTGGCTCAATGAATAGGCCTCTTCTAATTCATTGAGCTTTGTAGCTATATTCAAAATAGTCGTAATACCCGCTTCAAAAGCTCGCTGGAGTACTTGCTTACGCTCATCCATTAAAAACTGCGCGCTTGTCACATGGGCATGTGAATCAATGAGTATCAATTGCATCAACTACAATATCGGGAGTTAAAATTTCAGGAAGCAGTATAGGCTTTGAGGCCCCTTTGGGATATAGAGCATAGACTGGAACACTATTTCTTCCCAAATCGCGAAGAGCCTTGGTGATAAGGGGATCATTTTTTGTCCAATCAGCTAAAAACAACTCAACGTTCGCTTTAGCAAAAGCATCCATCACTTTTTTCGAATGAAGCGCAAGTTTATTTGTCTGGCAGGTAAGGCACCATTTGGCTGTATAGTCGACAAAAACAGTCTTTCCTTCACGCAGAGCCTGACTTACAGCCTCTTCTGAATAGGGCTTCCAAGGCCCTGAAGGAGCCTGTACTTGCCGAAAGCCACTTCCCAAACGCACTCGCTGTATCAAGGAATATGAAGGGCCAACTACAAATAAAATAGCTAGAAGCGCTGCGAGAAAACGGGTGAACCTATTACGTACAGGCGTTCCCCATGTGCCCCAGATCCAACCACCAATAGCAATGACAAAAAAGAGGCCAAGCAAATAGGTAAGATCCAATGGTCCTACTTGAGCATTGAGCACCCAGACAAGCCAGAGAACCGTGGCCAGCATGCAAAATCCTAAGAATTGCTTAAAAGTGGCCATCCAAGCTCCGGGCCGTGGAAGAACCACTGAAAGTTCAGGAAAGAGTGAAAGGAAGAGAAAAGGAAAAGCAACACCAATTCCAAGAGATGTAAATACTAATAGTCCTGTGTGCCACTCAAGAGTTGCCGAAAACCCTAATACAGTACCAAGAAGAGGTCCAGTACAAGGACAGGCAATCATCGTAGTCAAAACGCCGCTCAAGAAGGAGGCAAAGTTGGAGCCATGCTTTTTGCCTGTAGCTTGCGCTTCAGCTGCATAAGAGGATATCCCAGTTCCAATCTCAAATAGCCCAAAAAGGCTGAGTGCAAAGAGAAAGAGAATAATTAGCATGATCGTTACGAAGAGAGGCTCTTGAAGCTGAAAGCCCCATCCAACGACCGTTCCAGCCCTCTGCAACCCAAAGATTATGCCTGCAAGTACCCAGAAAGAAACTAAAACACCAAGAGTAAAGCTCAAACCAAGCTTAAAGGTCCTTAAGCGTCCCTCACCCTTCATCTGGACTATATGCAATACCTTAATACCGATAATAGGAAGAACACAGGGCATAATATTCAAAATTATTCCGCCGATGAAGGCAAGAAATGCAATTAAGAGCACACTTTGAGCTGATCCCATGGGCATCATCGGAGTAATCTGTTGGGGAGCAAATTCTTGTACAGCAAATTCTTGAACAGCAAATTCTTGTACAGTTTGAACAGAAGCCTCTTTAGCCTCAGCAGTTCCCTCTTTTGAAAGGCCAAATTTAGCTTGGGCGAGCAGCGGCAAAGCATCTTCATTAATAAGTGATTCGCTGCCTATTTGAATCGGAAGCGATGTTGTGACGGCCCCAGGAACACAGGCAATCTTACACGCTACCCATGAAAGATCCAATTTCACCATTTCACTTCCCATCGAAAGGGAACTATCAGTTGCAAAGTGTGCTATCCAGAGGGGGTTCTTTTCATACCCATCATACTTAACTCCTTCCGCGTCAAACATTTGCGAGGCTGGCCAATCAAGTGAAAGAAGATGAATCCCCGAAGGAAGACTCCAAGTAAATACTGTAGGACTCCCGACTGCTTGGAGATTTTGGCTATATATGTGCCAGCCGTCTGCTATTTGCAGCTGGATAGCGACATCAAAAGCATCACCTGGTTTAACAACCTTATTGGCTGCAACCATTGTAGCTTGCACTAAGGGAGTCTCATCTGCTCGAAGGAGTCCGGCTGCAACTACAAAAAGAAAAAGTATTTTTTTAAACATAATTCCACAAAAAATTCTTAAATTCATTCATATCAACTAAAATCAATCTTGAAAAGAGCGTCTCCAATTCGTTAGCCTCTAATTAGTTTTAGCAAAGTTGAATACAATGTCAGGAAATCCCTTTATTGATGCTTTTTGGGACTCAGATTTCATTGGAAAGATAATTTTCATTGGTCTGATCCTCTTATCCATAGTCAGCTGGAGCGTTCTCTTGCATAAAATGTGGATGGCAAAAAAAGTTCGCGCCCTTTCACATTCATTTAAACGAGCCTTTCAAGAGAACAGGCAAAGGCCCCTCTCTATTGCCTTTGCAGCTCCCAAAAGCCACGATTGTCCCAATGCGTTCATGATTATCTACGAAGTTCTCAAACATACATCTGAAGAGATCTTCACTAAAAATAGCAAAGGACAAGCAGACAACAAACAAACAGAGAGATGGATGTCAACGGCCGACATTACCCTTCTTGAAGCGCAGGCAGGCTCAACCATATCCTCCATCACCAAATACCTTGAAAAAAACCTCTATATCCTTTCAACCATTGTAACGCTTGCTCCCTTTCTAGGGCTTCTTGGAACGGTTTATGGCATTCTGGTTACTTTTTCAACAATGCATGGAGGCGATGCACAAGCGGCTTCCAACCAAGCCGTCCTCTCAGGATTATCTCTTGCCCTTACCACAACGGTCTTGGGGCTTATTGATGCGATCCCGGCGCTGATCGGTTATAACTATTTGAAGAACCAGTTTGCAGACTTTGACCATGAGATGGATACGTTTGCAACCGACGTTCTCTCCACCTTCGAGCTCTCATTTAGAACCGTTGAGGTGTAACTCATGCGCGGAAGAATTCCAAAGATAGCTGTTGATGAACCCAACATCAATATTACTCCCTTGATCGACGTTGTCTTTGTTGTTCTCATTGCCTTCATCATGATCGCTCCACTCCTGGAACTAGATCAAATCAGACTCGCCGCCGGCGGCAAAGCTCTCTCGCACATACCTGTTCGAACAGATCCTCAGAGTCAAATCCAGATCCATGTCCAGGCAGATGATTCTGTTAAATTAAATAACGAAATTATTTCCTTAAGCGATCTTGTCAAGGGACTAAGAAGCTTAAAAAACGAGCATCCCGATGCCCGCGCCCAGCTTTTTCATGATAAGGATGCCCGCTTTGGAACATATCAGAGCGTCAAAAATAGCTTAGAGAATGCAGGTTTTGAGGAGATGGATGTTGTCCTCAACCCGTAGCTCCTACACCCTTTCAACAGTTGCACACTCCATAGCTCTTGTGTGCCTCCTCTTCTGGAATGCCCATAGCCATATAAGCAAACCCAAAACCCTTTTAGTACAAACGGTAAGGGTTAAAGAATTTCAACCGGTTGCTGTACAGCAGAAACCTGCTCCCAAACAAGCTGAGCCTATAGCACCCCCTGAGCCAGAAGTTGCAGTTGCAGAGCCTGTAATTGCAGAGCCAATAGTTGAAGAACCAAAAATAGAAGAGCCTGCTCCAATAGATGAGAGCAAGCCGCAGGAAGAGAAAAAACCTGATGAGGTTAAACAAGAAGAAGTAAAACAAGAAGAAGTAAAACAAGAAGAGCCTCAAAAACCACAGCCCAAAAAAGAGCAAAAACCTGCTCCTAAAAAGAAAAAGCCGGACCCTGCAAAAAACGCAAAACCCAAAACAGATACCTCCTCTAATAAAAAGGCGGCAGATGCCAAAAAACAGGCCCAAATAAAAGCAGATAAATCGAAAGCTGATAAGGCGAAAGCCGATAAAGTAAAAGCTGATAAGGCAAAAGCTGCAGCAGAACAAGCGAAAGCAGCGGCTGACAAACTGAAGCAACAGAACATTCAAGCAGCTTTAGAGAGCCTCAACAAATCCTCATCCAAATCAAAAGCGCTCGTAGCAGTCGCATCTGAGCAGATCTCGACAGTGAGCAAAGTAGGCGCCTTAGAATCAGAGCATCTTCAAACCATATCCTGTGAAGGGGTAGAGGCCTATGCAACGAAAGAAGCGCTTTATGTTTCAGAACTGATCCGTCGTTTAAAGCTTGCCTTGAAGCTGCCTGAATATGGAGAAGTGCGAGTAAAGATGACCCTTTCAAGGTCGGGCAGTGTCACCCAGCTATCTGTTCTCAAAAGCTCAAGCTCAATCAATAAAAAACTGGTCGAGCAAAAGCTCAAAGGTCTTACCTTTGCCGCCTTCGGAGCAAGCTTTGCTAAAGAAGAGTCGCACACTTTTACTCTTATTCTTTCAAACGAATCTTAAAGTCTTCCCGGATCAAGAAGATTGACTCTATTAATACTTTCAACCCATTCGAAAATTAGAATTACAGTTACCGTTAATTGAAATGGAGTGACTGAAATATAAAATTTAATTACTGCTATAACAGTAGATTTAGATTTTGGAATTCTTTATATTGCCACAAAAGCTAGAGAATCGTATATATAATTTGCTTTTAGCTTTAGGCACCAGTGAAGCGTTCTTTTTCAACTGTCCTACTCTACTTTTTCGCAGCCCTTTCTTCACTCTCTTGTAGAGCAGATGATGAACTCTATGTGCTTTTAGGCTCTGAAAACGCCCTCCTTCCCCTCTGTGTTTCTGAGATCGATGCCTCAACAGCGACTCTCCCCAAAGAGTACCTGAAGAGCCTCAATGATGTTTTAATGTTTGATCTCTCCCACAATGGCATGACAAATGCAATAACTGGAAATGAGAGAGAGCGAGTGCTCATTAATCAGCCGAAACTCATCTCCGAAGTTGTAAACCTCGACGCTCTTCGAACTGCTGAGCTCTCCTACTACATTCAGACAGGCTGTCTGCAAAAAACGATTAAAGCAAAGCTCTACGGCATCCAAGCAAACTCTGTTCAAACGGTTGATACCCAATTAACCGGAGATATTGGGCAAGATAGAAGAATTATCCATAAACTCTCAGATGCTATCTTTGAAGCACTCTTTCAAAAACCGGGAGTCGCCTCATCAAAACTTCTCTTCACTGTGAAGAAGAAGAGCGGCAGCAGTGCTGGAACTGCGCAGCTCTTTGAATGCGACTATGATGGGAAAAATATCCGCCAGATTGGAACAAGCAATGCACTCATCACCTGCCCCCGCTGGATTCCTTCAAAAAATGGCGCTAAAAGCAATGCCTGCCTGTATGTCAGCTACCAGATCGGACAGCCCAAACTCTACTACTCTTCATTAAAAGGTGAAAAACCCAAACGGGTAACTCCTATGCGGGGAAATCAATTCACTGCTTCTGTCTCCCCAGATGGATCGCTCATTGTCTTTGCCTCTGATATTACTGGCACATCTGATCTTTTCATCGTTCCTTTTCAAAAAGAGGTAGGCGCCATTGGCAAGCCTCGTCATCTCTTCCATGCGAAGGGAGCCGCCTGCGCAAGTCCCGTTTTTTCTCCCGATGGAACAAAAATCGCTTTCGTCTGCAACAAAGATGGAAGTCCAAAGATCTATGTCATGGATGTACCAGAACCAACAGCTCCACTAGCTAAAATGAATCCCAAGCTTCTTACCAAGAAATGCAAAGAAAATAGTGCGCCAAGTTGGTCTCTTGATGGAAAAAAACTCGCCTATTCAGCTAAAAGTAGTGGGTATCGTCAAATCTGGATTTACGATTTTGAAACAGGGGTTGAAAAACAACTGACTAAGGGTTCTGAAAATAAAGAGAATCCTTCATGGGGAGCAGATAGTTTGCATCTGGTATATAATACTTCTGGATCGAAAAATGAGCTTTTCCTCATAAATCTTAATCAGATCGAGCCGACTCGAATTGTAGAGAGTCCCGACGATGTCCAATTTGCCGTTTTTGAACCCTAAAGGATCTTAAAAGCCCATGAAGAGCATAGCCATGAAGTTAAAGATTGTCTCTCTGGTTGTTTTACTAACCCTAACAGTTGCGTGTCAACGTTCTTCTGATGATGTGTGGAACGACACCAAAACGGCTGGACGGCAAGTTGGTCGCGGAGTAAGTACGCTCGGCGGTAAAGGTGGAGATTCCAGACAGGTGCAATCTCCAGAAGATTTTGCAGCTGATGGTTCACCTAACAATGCCAATTCACGCCCAGATGATTTTATCGGGTTTGATGATGAGTCTCAAGACGGAAAACTTAGGCTAAGCGGAAGCCAGAACGTCGCTCAGCCTCGAGAAACACCTGGTGAGGCAGGAAGCTCAATTCCAGGCATCGAAGCATTTAGAGATCCAGCTCAAGATCCGAGCCTTGCACCAATATTTGAGCATATTCACTTTGACTACAACAGCAGCATGATCAAAAACGATCAAAATTTGGCAATTCTCCAAAAGATCTCTGACTATTTACGATCGCATCCATCGGTCTACCTCTTTATTGAAGGCCATTGCGATACACGTGGACCTGCTGCGTACAACTTTGCCCTTGGCGCTAACCGTGCCAACGAAATCAGAACGATGCTGATCAGAGATGGAATTTCAGCAGACCGCCTCTTTACTGTCTCCTACGGCAAAGAGCGGCTCTTATTCCAAGAAGATGGCGATGAGTTTCATCAACTAAACCGACGCGGACAGTTCAAAATCTGGGAACAGTCTTAAAATGCACCTATGGTTGATTGCATTATTTTGCGGCGCTTGCAGCATCACTTTTGCTGCAGGCCCGCAAGACATCAAAATCATCCATCACCGTCTAGATAACCTTGAGACTGAAATTGAAATCCTTAGAAGCCGCCTTGAATCTCAAGAACAATCCAACGAGGCTTTAGCTAAAGAGACATCCCAGCTGCTTAAAGCAACTCAAGAGACGCTTGTCCGTACACGAGATGGAACAGATACCCTTAAAAAGAACCAAGACAAGAACGTCGAAAAGCTTGCAAGCGATATCAAAATCCTCAAAAATCACTTGAATGAGCTGGGCTCAACTCTTGCCGATCTTTCTAAGCGCATACAGTCTATCACAGAGAACGATCTGACAAGAAATGAGCAGATCCATGATCTAGAAAAGGCCCTTCGCTCCCTTACTTCAGCCTTAAATCCAAAAGCCCCCGAATCTCCCGGAGTCTATACAGTCAAAAGCGGAGACTCTCTTGAGAAAATCGCGAGGGCGAACGGAATAACTATCCAAAAGCTCAAAGAATTCAATGACCTTACAACAGATACCATCCGCCCAGGACAGCAGCTCAAAGTAACACCAAAGTGAATCTTATTTTTATATTTAACCACAGAGAAAGAACTTGAGAGCTCACAGAGAGAGAAATGAACTTTAATCTCTCTCCAGGATTGAAATAAATCTGAAGCCTTTCATCTAAAAATGTGCGCACTACTGAAATTTTTTCTCTCTCTGTGTGCTCTCAAGTTCTCTGTGGTAATTTTTTTTAAGACATCTACCCAACTGCTCTGTGGTTTAAAAAACAAAAACCTGTAAAACGTTACAATATGCTAACCAAAATTAGAGCGTCATGAGAATAGGCATTTTCGATTCAGGAATGGGAGGACTTACAGTATTAAAAGAAGCGCTCAAGCTTCTTCCAAACGCCCATTTTATCTACTTTGGAGACACAGGACGCTTTCCCTACGGCACCAAAAGCCCTAAAACAATTGAACAGTACTCCATCGAAAACACGCTCTTTCTTCTTCAAAAACAAGTTGATGTCGTCGTCATTGCCTGCAACACAGCAACATCCATCGCCTACCCAACCCTCCAAAAGCACTTTTCAGTTCCAATCATCGATGTTATTGAACCGGCAATCGAAACAGCCCTTAAAACATCCTCTAGCGGCAACATCGGCATCATTGGAACAACGGCGCTTGTTCAATCAAAGGTATATCAAAACAAATTAAAGCTCATGCCTGGCATCTCCCTTTCAACTCAGGCATGCCCTCTTCTCATTTCACTTATTGAAGAGGGAATGAGCGATAAGAAAATAAAAAATGCAATTTTGGACCACTATCTCAAACCGCTCAAAAAGAAAAAGATCGATACACTCATTTTAGCCTGCACCCACTTTCCCCTGATCCAAGAAGATATTCAGGAAGCCATCGGGCAAAATGTTCAAATAATAAACCCAAGTACAGAGTGTGCTAAAAGGGTTCATAAGCTTCTAAAAAATACGCCTGAAACCTCTCCGCAAATAGAATTTTATGTCTCTGACGACCCAAAAAGGTTTAAACAAAAGGGTGAAGCATTTTTAGGTTTCCCCATACATAAAGTACATTCGGCATGAACTTTTCAACCGCCGAAGCAGTAGGACGCGGCCACCCTGATAAGCTTGCAGACCAGATTTCTGATGCCATAGTTGATGCTTGTCTAAAAGTAGATCCCGAATCAAAAGTAGAAATTTCGGCACTCCTCTCAAAACAAAAGGTAGTTCTTGCAGGAGAGATCTCAACGACTGCCAAAGTCGATTATGCCAAGTGTGCTCGTCAAGTTATTCATCAAGTTGGCTATAGCTCTATTTGGGGCTATGATCCTGACTCTCTTGAATATATCACAGCCATTGCACCTCAATCCAAAGAGATATCACAAGCCCTTATAAAAGGTGCTGGGGATAGCGCAATCGTCTACGGCATGGCTTGCAGCGAAACAGATGGCTATATGCCCTTAGCTCAAAAAGTTGCTTGGGATATTATGACAAAGCGGGAAGCGCTTCGAAATGAAGTTGATTTCCTTGGTCCTGATGGAAAATGCCAAATTGCAATTCTAAATGAGAAAATCAAACACATCATCTTTTCTACGCAGCATAAAAGCTCTTGCACGCAAGCTGAATTAGAATCTTTGTTGAAACCAAAAATCCTTTCATGTGTTCCAAAGAACCTCCTCACAGACCAGACAAACCTTATCATAAATCCTTCGAAGCAATTTGTCATAGGCGGACCCATTGCGGACACGGGAGCTACAGGCCGAAAAATCATGGCCGATAGCTATGGGGCTGCCTTTCCATCCGGCGGAGGAGCTTTTTCTGGAAAAGATCCTACAAAAATTGATCGTTCGGGCGCTTATGCTGCCCGTTTAGCTGCAAAACATGTAGTTGCATCAAAACTTTCAACTTTTTGTGAAATTTGGATTGAATTTGCTATCGGCGTCCCAACTCCTGTTTCTTTTTTTCTGCATACTCGTGGGACAGGATCTCTTCCAGATTCTACAATCACACAAGCAGTTCTTAAAACGTTTGACTTTTCAGTTGATGGAATTATGCGTATGCTAAAACTGAAAAACTGTATATTTTCCAGCACCGCTTGGGGAGGCCACTTTGGCAATCCTCAATTTTCTTGGGAAAAACTTGAATATATCGAGGAGCTATTGGCCAAATGAACTCAGGCCATGATGAACAAACTAATGCCGAGCATTATGAACCTCACTTCCTCTACCTCTTCCAATGGAGAAGCTTTTTTCTTTTTTGCATAAGCCTTGGAATCATCATCCTCTACACAGTCTCTACCTCCGACATGTTCAATATACCGAAGGAAACAAAACAATCTTATGTAGAATTCAAGATGGCTATGCAGCGCTATGATGCCAACCCCCTCTACTGGGATTTAAAGCAGCGTAATTTAGTCGATGAGATCAAAGTCGATATTACCAAAACGGGCGGCAAGAATGCTCCACTTATTCTTCAAGACGCATCGCCAGAAATGCTCATTTCGTTTCTTACTAAGGAACTCAAATTTCCCTATGAACGACTCAGCTCTATTGCTGTAACCCCGAAGCCTTCTCATTCATCCCTGCAGCTTCTCGTTTCGAAACTTGACCAGGGCGTCTGGCCTTTTGAAATCATCTTAACCCTTGAAATCGAATTTTCACTGGTACATGGAAAACCGCAGCTGCTCTTTACAAGGCTGAGAAGAGGTAAAGAGGATCTTGCAACAGGACTTACCTGGGCCTATTTCGGCTCTGACCTTGAATGGCTAAGGCGTTTGGGTGTTGCATCAATGAAGGCCTCGCAAGGCAATGTGTTCTAAACAAGCCATTCCAGAACAAAACCCTCAACAAACAGTCCAACGAGTACGCCGAGCACTTGTTCGAAGGCTCTCATCTGTCTCTAAATCAATAGAAAAGACTACAAAATCTCTTCACGAGGCACTCAATGCTCAGGATCTGATCCACACGGCTGATCTTATCAAAAGCAACCTCCACGCGATTCCAAAAAATGTATCTACATTCACTGTTCAAGACTGGGAAAAGGAGGGAAAAGAGAGGATTATCTCGATCGACCCACCCCTTTCACCTCGAGAGTACATGCAGAAGCTCTATAAACGTGCTCATAGGCTTATACGTGGTCTAGAACGTATCAAAGAAGAGCTGGAAAAACTTAAAGCTCGAAGAGAAGAGCTTATCCAGATGATTACTCAATACGATGAAGGTATCGAAGTAGAAGTTCTAGCCCCAAAAGTTAAAAAACAGACCAAAAAAGCGCTTGTCCCCTATCGAACCTATCTTGCCTCGAGCGGTGAAAAAATTCTTGTTGGCAAAGATGCTAAATCCAATGACTTGATCACATTTCAAGTAGCCAAAGGGGAAGATATTTGGCTCCATGCCGATAAAGCTGCAGGCTCACACGTCGTCATACGAAAGATTAAGGAAGAGGTCTCTCATCAAACACTGGAAGAGGCCGCACTTTTAGCTGCCTATTTCAGCAAAAGGAGAGTCATAGGCACACAAGTTGAAATCACCGTTGCAAAAAGATCTGATGTATACCGAAAAAAGGGGATGAAGCCTGGCCAAGTACTCGTACGAAAGCACTCAACTATACCTGTTGAGCTCGACAAAGAACGCATTCAGACGATACTCAATTCTAGTGTCTAATTTTTTCTATTAGAGACATGTTAATCATCCGACTTAAAGCGATAGCCGACACCGCGAACGGTATCGATATAATCGAAGTTAGGGCCAAGCTTCTTTCTCAATGCTGCAATATGCACATCGATGTTTCGATCAACGACGAAAGCATCATCGCTTTGAAGATCATCGAGGAGTTGATTACGAGTTAAAACCTTGCCGCGATTGGTAACAAGTCGGCGCAAGATGCCAAATTCAGACAGAGTAAGTTGAAGAAGCTTCTCTTTCTTCTTCACAATATATTTTTCAAATTCGATGGAAAAATCGCCAAAGGCAACCGTATGCATTGGCTTTTCACCTTCGCTATGTCGTCTCATTACTGCTTTTATTCTGGAGAAAAGAACTCGAGGAGAAAATGGTTTAGTAACGTAGTCGTCAGCGCCAAGCTCAAGACCTAAAACCACATCGGTCTCTTCGCTCTTTGCAGAAAGCATGATGATCGGGATATGCCGAAGATCTGGGTTTGTCTTAATTTTTCTGCATACATCAAGGCCGCTTTGTCCAGGGAGCATAATGTCTAAAAGGACTAAGTCTGGGATTTCTTTCTGTATCAGTTCGTAGCCATTTAAACCATCAACAGCGACTGAGAGTTTGTAGCCTGATATCTCAGCCTGAAGCTTGATCAGAGCTGCAATATCTTCTTCATCTTCAATTAAAACAATCTTCGGTTTTTGCATGGAAGCTCACGCCGTAATCAATTTGTTGTATTATGTATATCACGAAAGGTGATCTTCGGTATAGTATTTACATGTTAAAATGATTCGAAGACAGTGATACTAGTATTTGTACTTTTTGGTTTATTTGCGTCGGTTTTTACCATTCAAAAAGAGGCGCTCCTTTTCGCCTCTCCCTTTTTTTTAGTTGGATCTCGCATGCTGCTCGCAGGATTTCTCCTCCTCGGCATCTCCCTTTACCGAAAAAAGCCTATCTTATCGACACTGCAAAAAGGAAATGGCCTCTTTGAAATCACTGTTCTTGCCATTGCCAATATCTATCTTACTAATGTTTTAGAGCTGTGGGGCCTTCAGTATCTTACCTCATTCAAAACCTGCTTTCTCTACTCGCTCTCTCCCTTTCTCTCCGCCTTAATTGCCTACTTAACTTGGGGAGAAAAACTGACAGGCAACAAGCTTATGGGTTTGGTTATAGGATTTGTAGGATTTTTCCCCATGCTCTTAACCAGCACATCTGTTGAGAAAGCCGTTGGTGAGCTTTGGGTCTTTTCATGGCCGGAACTTGCAATAATCGGCGCTGTCGTAACATCTGTCTGGGGATGGATTGTTCTGAAAGAGCTGGTGCATACACATAAGACTGATCCGCTCGTCGCAAATGGATGGTCAATGCTTATTGGTGGATTCTTAGCCCTTATCCACTCTTATCTATTTGAATCATGGAATCCGATTCCTGTTACAAATATACCTGCTTTCCTACAATGCACACTCCTCTTGATTATCATTTCCAATATCTTAGCCTATAACCTCTATGGCTACCTTTTGAAACGCTTTTCTGCAACGTTTATGTCCTTTGCTGGGCTATCGACGCCCCTCTTTACCGCTCTTTTCGGCTGGCTATTCTTAAGAGAAGAGGTCACGGGCGTCTTTTTCCTCTCCTTATCCGTTGTCTTTATTGGACTCTTGATGTTTTACCGAGAAGAGCTCAAAGATGTCGCCCATCCCATCGAAGCTTCGCCACCAGCTCCTTAAAAAATAGAAATTAATTTAATTATAGTTTATTTGTTTAAATAGATATCAAATATATTTTTTAAATATAAGTTGAATGAGTTTGCGAGGCCATTTGCAAAAGTCTCATATCTCTCTCCTAGCACTCTTTGCCCTACTATCCCTAATCCATACTCACCCCCTCTTTGGCTTATTTGAGCAAGATATGGGAGCAACGGCAACTGTAAATTTAGCAGTCACTGCAGCAGGCTCTACTAAAGTCACTCCTTTTGTAATTTCCCCAACAGGGCAAGTCTATACACAATCTACGGCCACTGTAACTCTATCCACAGAAACATTCACATTTACTATCGAAAACCCATTTGAAGGTATGTACCAAGTTGGTGTCGTTATATCGCCAATAATTTTAGGCCAAGTATCATTTAACCTCACAAGTACCACCTTCGTAACCCCTCTATTTACCTATAATTTAGAACCTACAACAAATACCTACAGTGTCACCTGTCCCGTAGGAAATCACACAACTCTTCAAGCCCAATTCACCTATTTTAGAGTTGAAACAATACCTTCGGCATAAATAATAATTCTGAAGTTGAAGGTAAAGAGATTCTCTGCTTTGCTTACCGTTCACATACAAAATACTATTTTTTATGCAAATTGCATTCAGTGAAATAATAGACCAGCCGAAAAGCAGTACGCCTCTTCGGCAAAGCCTACTCGACATTCTCAATAAGCGGATCTGGCTGCAATCTTCCCTCGCGCTCATTTCCGTAACTCTTTTCTTCCTGGTATTGATTGGCGCTCTTTCCCACACCTCCACCTTAAACCTCGGGCTTCTCACCTCTATCTTCTTCTTCTCCCTCGTGGGCGCATATGTGGTCCATATCTGGTATGAAAGCGAGTGGATGGAAACCATCACGGACTCAATCTCTACTCATATCCCAAAACAGGCGGGCGCAGAAAAGAAAGCGCAATTTTTATTTGAAGAAGCGCAGATGTTCAAACTGCCTCAGAACTCATTTTTTTCACTCCCTTCCTATCTCCAATGGCTTAATCCTTGTCTCTACATATTAGAAAAAGTCTTTTATTTCTTCTTCTGGAAGAAAAAACTCGATATTGTAGAGGCTCTGCAAATAGCTTCTGCCCGCGCTCGAATAGAGATTATTGAAACAAATCCTCTAGATACAAAGGCTCATGCAGAACTTGCCAACTGCTTTGTAGCTCTCTCACAACTCTTTTTGGAAGCTTCTCGCCAAAGAAATCGCTATGGCTTCTATGTACAGCTTCCACTCCCGAAGCACACCCAAGAAGTAGAAGAAAAGCATCGTCAATACGCAAACCTTGCCGTTCAAGAGCTGACGATTGTTTCTCAATTCGCTGAAGATACAGTCTGGGTATTCGAGCAGCTTGCCTTAAGCTACAAAGAGCTCAGCATGCCAATTGAGGAGCTCAACGCGTGGCAAAAAGTCTTGAAGCTTGATCCGGATGATGTTCAAGCACTTGTCCGATCAGGCCTTTTAGCGTTTGAATTGAAGCAGCCTAAAACAGGTCTTGAAGCATATTTACGATTAAAAGAGCTCTCTCCAATGCAAGCAGAGGAAGTTTTGTATGCCTACAAGGAATGTTTGAGATGAAGATCATTTCAGGCATTCATAAAGGCTATAGGCTTCCCTCACCTAAAAGCAGTGAAACACGGCCGACACAAGAGAAGGTACGCGCACAGATATTTAATATCTGCCAAGGAGAAGTTGAAGAAGCTATAGTTCTCGATATATTTGCAGGATCTGGCTCTTTGGGATTTGAAGCGATAAGCCGCGGAGCTAAAAGCTGCACCTTTATAGAAAAAGACCGAAGGCAGGCAGAGCTTATTTCTCAGGTTATTTCTGAATGGCATGCAGATGCGGAAGTTCTCGTTTTAGATGCTCGAAGGGGTATCGAATTTCTCAAAAAACGGGTGGAAAAGGGGGCTCCGCGCTTTACACTCTGTCTGTCTGATCCTCCCTACTCGCAAACGACTCCCCAGAACATGAAACTTGTCGTTGAGACACTGATTGCTTTAGATGAAGCCAATATCTTAGCGAATAACTGCAGAGTTTTTGTCGAAGATAGCCTGAAAAGCGAAATCGACACGCTCGAGCTTACCCACCTCAAACTTGAGAATGCTCGAAGATCGGGAAGCACCTGTCTTCGAGAGTTTCGATTTATTGAGACACCTCAATCCCCGCTTCCGTAAACGAACGCTTAGAGATTAAATGATCGTTTTTAAACTGCATAAAGACTTTTGGGCGCCCGTTATCAAAAAATTTATTAAACTTTCCATGGCGCTGTCCATTTTTGTATTCCGATTCAAAGACTAAAACACCCTGAGCATTCCACTCAGAACATATTCCATTGAGCTTTCCAGCCAGATACTGGTTTTTGGCAGCAATTTTTCCAGTATCAAAATAGGTAATTTCCTCGCCGGTTTGCTCACCTTTACTAAACATAATTTTTCGAAAAAGTGTTCCATTGGGAAAGAAAAGGGTAACAGGCCCATCGAGTAGATCTTGTTTGAAGAAAGCTGTTCCTGCAACTTTTCCATCAGCGGCATAAACAACTGCACGCCCCTCTCTTTTGCCTTGAGACATCTCAAGCAGCCGCACCCTGGATCCAGCCTGATTATATTCAATGAACTCTCCTTGAGCCACGCCTCGAACGTAGGGCATTTCAAAAGCTTTAATCCGTCCAAAAGTTGGATGGAGGGGATAAAAGGTCACAGAAAGACCATCAAGCAGCCCATTTTCATAATGAACGATCTCTTCCGTGCCATCGAGGCTTATACGACGCTGTTTGCCAATGGGCGCGCCTTTGAGAAATTCACCCTCAAAAAGCAAATCTCCCGACTCGCTCCAGAGGCGCTTTTTGCCATCTGGAAGCCCTGCAAGATAGGACATCTCCAAAACTTTTTGATCGGGGGAGGTCCATTTCTCAGCCAGGCCATTGATTAGGCCGCCTGAATAACAAATTCTCGATGAAAGGAAGTAGGCTCCATCTCGTATGGAATAAGATTCATGCACCTTTTCAGGCTTGCCATAGTTATAGCTCCCTCTGCTTTCAATTCGCCCGTCTGCAAAATAGCGGACAACCTCTCCATTGGTCTCTCCATCAACATAGACAGCTTTTAAGCAGGGCCGTCCATTCTCATACCACTCTTCACAAAGCCCGGACAAAAGAGCATTTTTATATCGCTCTGATGATCTTTTTGCTCCGCTTTCATACCACGAAAGAAAAAGGCCATCTTCCGCTCCATCATTCCACTCTTCTTGAATTTCAATCTGGCCGCTGGGGTACCAAACAGACACCTTTCCATTAAGACAATCGTCTTTCCAATTAGCCGAAAACTCTTTTTGACCATTTTCAAACCAAGAGCAGTGCTCGCCAACACTATTACCATCTTTAAATGTACCTTGAGACCTATGAGAACCATTTTTATACCAGGTCTCATAAAGACCCTCCACTTCACCCTTATTGAGGCTGCATGCAGAGTCAATTTTTCCATTATCAAACCACTCTTGCGTTTGGCCCTCTCGCACGCCATGAGTAAAGTTCGCTCTCTTCATTTGTTGACCATTTGGAAAATAGGCCGCTTGCTCTCCGTGAAAAAGGCCATTAGAAAAGGACAGTGTCTGAATAAGCTCTCCTGTTGGCAGCCATTCAGAATATTCGCCATCCAACTGCAAACCCGTTGGTACATTCTTCGCTCGATAGCGCCGAATGGGCTTGCCTTTGGCGTCCGACTCAAGAATCGCTCCTTGAAGCACGCCCGATTGATCAAAGACCGCAGAAAATGCAGTCTCTTTATTACTGTGAAGGCGGTAGCATTTTCCAACAAGCAAGCCAGATTTATATCCATTGGAGCCAATTTTATCGCCTGAGCTATTGAAATAGGCTTGTTCTCCATCCTTAAACCCATCTTTGAACCGGACCGTCATTGCCTTTCTGCCATTTTCATGCAGGCGCACCCAATCACCTATGGGACAGCCAAGCCTAAAATGCTCGCTTTCAAAAATCTGGCCATTCTCATACCAGCGCTGCTTGCCAGGAGCTCCTTGAGAATCTGTAGGAGAGCCTAAAGTAAAATATCCAACTTCCAAAAGCGCCCCTGATTCATACCAAACTGTACGCTTGCCCTGTAAAAGCCCCGCTTCATAATGGGCTGAAAGCTGCTTTTTTCCATTCTTAAACCACTCCGTGTACTCACCAGAAAGCAGCCCCTTGCTATAGCAACA
The DNA here is from genome assembly GCA_013285825.1 of Bacteroidota bacterium. Lineage (GTDB taxonomy): Bacteria > Chlamydiota > Chlamydiia > Chlamydiales > FEN-1388 > JABDGV01. The sequence continues at coordinate 94,712 of JABDGV010000002.1, read as the reverse complement.
CTCTATTTTTCGGCTTCCATTCTCATAGTATTCCTTATAAGGGCCATCAAGAGAGGCATTTATAAAGTTGCAATCGATATTGACTGTCCCTAAGGGGTAATAGGAAATAAAGCGGCCAGTCTCAAGTCCTGCTTTGTAGTGTGTAATTGCTGCAAGCGATCCATCTTGAAAAAAGCTGCACGCAACACCATCTGCAATCCCAGCCTCAATACCCTTTCCCTTGGCGGCCAAATCACTTTCCAAAGCTAAGTAGCCATTTGGATAGAACTCAAGACGCTTCATGGGCCACATATCTTGATTTGGGTCAAGAAACTCAACAAGCTTTGATGCTCCATCTTCATAGCGCTCAATCACTTCGGCCTGCCAAGAGGGAAGAACTGGCTGTAATTGGGATGAAGAGGTGGGAAGCTCTCTTAAAAACTCATCTAGAGTTGCTTGAGCACACAGTGAAAATGGAATGAGAACAAGAATTATGAATCTCACAAACAAACCTATTATATTTTATGTGAGATCATAGCAAATCTCCTGAATCTTGGAAGTGACAAACATCTACTGATGTCTAGGTTAGCTTTACTATTAACCACAGAGAACAGTGAGTGCACAGAGAGGAAACTGTAGCTAAAATACTCCGTGGGCTCTGTGATCTCAGTTGTGAAAAAAATTTAAGAACTTAAATTTCGCACCGCAGCAACTGCCAATGACTTTTGCAATCGTATAAGCCGATAAGCAAGGGCTGCAGAAATGATAGTGCCTATAGACATGATAAGAAGAGATTTTGCCGGTGCATCTTCTGAAAAAAGGGAGGCTAAAACCCCGCTTAAGGAAATGCCCACGCCTTCGGAAAAGATCCAAACAAAGCCCATAAGAAATGCTGAAATCATCCCTCGTTCGGTAGGAATAAATTTTATCCCTAAAGCGATAGAGAGAGGCTGGACGGCACCTAAACAGCCTCCAGCTATAAACAAGAGGATCGACATATAGAGAGGGGACAGCTCAGGAGACAGCAAAAGAGCATAGAGAACTCCGGCAGCAAGAACCATAACAGAAAAGATCACCTTGTCAGGCTGAAGCCTATCAGCAAGAAAGCCCAGAGGGACTGCTGCACAAGCAGCACCGAGAACATAGACAAGGTTTCCTCCGCCCAAAATCATCCACGCCTCATCGGTCCTGCTTACTATAAAGTCGGGAATAAGAAACATGATGGACCAGATCACAATCTGGTTAAAAAGGAGAATGAAATAGAGAAGTCTTAGAGGCTGAATCTTAAAATAGCCAAGCATAGTCTTCAAAAAATGGGTCTCAGATTTTTTTGAGATTGTTTTTTCGAGGGGAACTTTATTCTTTGCAATGAAAAGAGCTATTGCTACAAGGAGTGCAGGAACAGCTAAAAGCCAGGTAGACGGATAAGCCCTTTCATAGGTGGTTAGGGAATAAAGGGTCTGGCTCAAAGCAAGACCAACAAGTCCTGAGCTGTGAAATATAGCTACCAACACATTTGCTCGTTTCGGATCTAACGAGGCGACAACACCTGCAGCTGTTGGGTGAAAGGCTGAAGATCCAATATAGGTGCAAATCAAGCAAAAGGCATAGAAATAGAGCCCGTTTCCATAGGGCAAAAAGGCAGATACTGCAGCCAAAACAGGCCCCAAAGCAAGCAGTGCCAAAACATAGCCGCGATCCGCTAAAGATCCAAAATAGGCCTGAAGACCCTCGCCAATGACCACACACACACCAGTAAGAAGTGCAGCCAAAGCAATTTCAATTCCCGCTTCCAGTTTAAAAAGAGGCCAGATGCCAATCATGGTATCGACTAGAAAATGGCCGACACAGGCGAGAATTAAGAGTGTACTTGATCTTGATGAGAGGTTCATAAATTCATTTATTAATGTTTTAGAGATGAATTTTATCATTAAAAAATGTTTTTTGCAATTAGCTATCTAATTAAAATTATTTCTTTTATTTAGAGGTTGTGGTACTCAAAATGGATAAGACAAGGAGATACTTATATGTCTAAATTTCCTGGGGATTATGGCTATCAGGCATTTAGGATTCTGCAATTTGCCTTTGTGGTAGCACCCATTCTTGCAGGTATAGATAAATTCTATAATATACTTGCCTATTGGCCTGGATATTTATCTCCTATGGTTATGCAAGTTGTTCACGGCAATGCACAAGCCTTTATGATGGCTATTGGCGTTGTTGAAATTATTGCTGGTATCGGCACGTTTTTCAAACCGCAAGTTTTTGCCTATATCGTTGCTCTCTGGCTTTTAGCCATTATTATAAATCTTCTTATGACTGGACACTTTTACGACATCGCCCTTCGGGATTTAGGCTTGCTTCTTGGAGCCTTAGCTCTTGGAAGATTAAGCCACAAGTATAGCAGTTAAATACACTGCCGTATTTTTAGTATTTAATATCGAAAAATCGAGCAAGTACTGTATGAATTAACGAGCAACTTACGCGGAGAAGTATGCCTGCAGCGAAAAATATCACCTTAGATGACTTGAAAGAGGCAGAGAAAAAAAAGTCCTCGATCAGCAAAGGGATAAAAAAACAGAAAGTGATTCAGACCGTCGACATGTCCAAAGTCGCCTGCATTATTCTTGCAGGGGGCCAAGGCACAAGACTCTTTCCTCTTTCAAAAAATCGCTGCAAGCCTGCTATTGAATTTGGCGGACGCTATCGCTTAATTGATGTACCAATCTCTAATGCCTTAGGCTCCGGGATTGACACTATTTTTGTCTTAACTCAATTTCTCTCCCGATCTCTTCACCACCATATTCTCCACACATACCCTCCAAATGCTCTTACTGGCGGCTTTGTTGAAGTATTGACTGCAGAACAGCGTGCTAATTGCAATCGATGGTACAACGGAACAGCTGATGCTGTACGGCAAAACCTTGACTACCTTTTAGAAATCTCGGCCGAATACGTTCTTGTTCTCTCAGGAGACCAGCTCTATCGCATGGACTTTTGCTCTATGCTTCAAACAGCCATAACAACTGATGTCGATGTCTTAGTTGCAACACTTGCTGTTGATGAAAAAGAGGCGCGCCGCATGGGTATCTTGAAGGTCAATGAAGACCACGATATCATCGATTTCCATGAAAAGCCCTCATCTATTCAAGCTCTTGATCGCTTAAGAACCTCTCCAGAAATTCTTCACAAAATGGGGTTTATATCCGGCAGCGAAAAGCCCTTTTTGGGGTCGATGGGCATTTATCTCTTCAAGCGGGAAGCGCTTATCCAAATGCTTGATACCGATTTACGAGAAGATTTTGGCAAACACATCATTCCTGCAAAAGTCGGCAAAGGGAAAATTGGAGCATTTGCTCATAATGGCTATTGGGAAGATATCGGCACTGTTGAATCTTTTTATGAAGCAAACTTAGCCTTGGCTGAACCTCAACCTCCTTTTGATCTCTACGCTGAATCAATGCCAATCTTCACAACAGCTCACACACTTCCGGGAGCTAAAATACGTGGAGGCCATATCAACCATGCTATCATCTGCGAAGGATCGGTAATCGAAGCAAATGAAATTACTAGAAGCATCATTGGTCAGCGATCAATAATCCGAAAGGGTACTATTATCCAAAACTCCTACATCATGGGTAATGATCTTCACGGCACCCCCTCTGAAATTGGAGAAGATTGCCTCATCAAAAAAGCAATAATCGATAAACAGGTCACGCTGCGTAATCGGGTCCACCTCATCAATAAGCAAAACCTCACCGATTATGATAGTGATTTGATCTATGTCAGAGATGGCATCATCGTTGTGCCCCGAGGAGTGACTCTTCCCGAAGGGTTCACATTCTAAGTTGATTATTCTACCACAGAGATCACAGAGCACACAGAGATTTGAAAACAAATTTCTCTGTGTGCTCTGTGATCTCTGTGGTAAATTATTTTTAATAACGAGACGCTCATGCGAATTTTTACAATAGCAGATCTCCATCTCTCCTTTGGAGTTCCCAGTAAAAGCATGGATATTTTTGGAGAGGCGTGGAAAGGCCATCCCAAAGCTTTAGAAGAAAAATGGGATGCACTCATTAAGCCTGACGACTTAGTCCTCATCCCAGGAGATATTTCTTGGGCGATGAAAATCGACCAGGCAATTTTAGATTTTGCTTGGGTGGATGCACGGCCCGGCACCAAAGTTATTATCCGCGGCAACCACGACTACTGGTGGGATTCCATATCAAAGGTACGTAAAGCCCTCCCAAAATCGCTACATGCCATACAAAACGATTCTTTTATCCTAGGAGATATTGCCATCGGTGGAGCGAGGCTTTGGGATAGTTCTGAATACAGCTTCTCCTCGATTATTGACTTTAAGGAAAACAAGGCGAGCAAAAAGATAGATCTATCCACCCCGGAACAAAACGAACAGCTTTTTGAACGGGAGCTGCAGCGGCTGGAGACGAGCTTAAAAGCGATTCCTCAGGGAGCTAAACATAAAATTGCTATGACCCATTACCCACCAATAGGTTTAGATCTTGCTCCCTCTAAAGCGTCTCAGCTCTTGGAAGCGTATGGAATTTCTTTATGCGTCTTTGGCCATCTTCATGGAATACGAGAGGGAACTCCTCCGCTCTTTGGAGAAGCTCGAGGTGTTCGTTATGTGCTTGCTTCTTGCGACTGGTTACGCTCAACGCCCGCTTTAATTGCCTGAGCAAGCGCATGAAGTTTTACCATCACAGGATCATTGGCTACAGGCTTAAAAGGTTTTTCTGCCTTTTTCACAAGTTCTTGAACTTCATTTTCAAGAGAATCTAAGTCATAAAACGAGACGGCATCAGATAAAATTTCAAGATAGGTGCAGCCATCTTCATGACTCTGAATAGAACGAAAGGCGCTGTCGAGAATGGGAACGAGGAGAGTGTCATCTTCAATCCAGCGAAGCGCTTGAGCCGCTTCTGCAAAAAATGCTGTTGGATATGAGCCCTCTTTAGCCGCTGTTACAGCTTTACGAAAGAGTGCTTTTGCCTCTATTGGCTTTTGCTTGATGATAAATCGAGCCTCAATCAGCCACGTCCATGGGTTTTTATCAAACAAAGGCTTTAGTCGATTAAAGAGATCTTCAGCATCTTGAATTGATCTGCTGTCCAATAAATCCAGAATAAAGTCAGTAAAAAAGCGCCTTAAATCATGGGCGCAATTGGCCTCAATTGCACCAAATGCCTCTTGGACATTCATTCCCTGATCAACACTCAATTGGACAATCTCTAAAACAGGTTCAAGGGCATCCCAAACAATCTCGGCATCTTCATGTCCAAGGTCGTAGGAGAAAATGGCGCGGTCAAGTTCATCGCAGAGAATAGAGATCGAGGGGCGCTCTGGAATAAGCCGCCGCCACAGTTCAAAGAGGATAAGGTAGATCCGATCAAGCAATTCTGGCTCCTCCTCTTCTTGAGCAGAGGAGACAATCTCAACCATATCTTCAGGAGAATCGCACTCTTCGGCATACACTAAAAAGGTCTGTTTATCGAGGTTGCAGCCAAGTTTGTTTAAGTCTTGAAACAGCGCATCGAGGGTCACCTCTCTCAAGTCTGCAATTTGCCAGGATAAAACTTTTGCCGGCTCATTGTGTTCAAGGGTGCGAAACTTGAGTGCGTTATATAACGCCTTAGTGCCTAATTCCATTAAGATTTCTTTCTCTTTCCTGTATTATGCGTTATATACTCATTCAAGTTCAAGATTTGGAATTTGGCAAAGGCAACGCTCAGCCAGCCTGTTAAAAAATCGCGTTCATAGTGTTTTCTATGGACAAGATTTTTTAACAGGCTGGCTGAGATGTTACCGAAGCCAAAACCAATTCTTGAACTTGAATGAGTATTAGGTTGATTCAGATCAAATTGATGGCTGAATTTAGTTCATTAACCTCTAGTTTTGGGTTCGTTTCCTGAAATTTAGAGGAGATCGTGGTAACGAACCCAAAACTAGAGGTTATTAATCCAGAGAAAGCACCCAGCAGTTTTTCTCAGGCAGCCAGCCGCTGTTGCCCTCTAAAGTCTTAATATGGATCATGCTCTCTTGAATTTCTAAGACACGGACTAGCTCTCCGGGCAGCATTGCTCGAGGCAGCGGCCCTCCAGTAATATGGCTTTGCAATTTGACTGGATAAACAATAACGCCTTCAAGCGGCTCAAAAAACCGAAGAAGTACAATCAAACCGATCAACAAAGACAGTATACTCAACCCCATACCCACCTTAACTAAGGCCGAATAGCGAATAAAAAGCCCTAAAGAAGCAATGCAAAAGGTGGTAAGAACAGCAATTAAAAAGCTAATTTCAAGAACTGAAAGTGGAAGCGAGGGCACAACCCAAAAGGGCCTAAAATCATAGACATCCAACTCCAAATCACAATTCTCTCTTGCAACTAGTAAACCCTGTCTTGCAGCAGTTAAAGATGGATCAAGCCGCAAAGCTGCTAAAAAGTGGTAGACAGCGGCTCCTGGTTCGTGAAGGGCGAGCATGCACGCTCCAACATTATAGTGCCAAATCTCTGAGGGATGTTCAGGCTTTTGAGTAAGATAAAGAGTGAGCGCCTCATTAAATTTTTGCGACTGTTTCTCAACAGCATTTTCAGCCATTGCATCTCTGTAGATATTCAAAGGGTTATTGATGTAGAGATCATCAGCAGAAAGAGAGCTTAAAAATAGGCATAGGATCAGAATGCTCCTCATCGCTCAACCCTCATTTTTCGAATTTTAGTAAAGAGTTGAGATGCTTCATCATACACTTCAGAGGCAGGTTTAGCTGCCCCCTCTTTTTTATAAAGGGTTTCATCGATCTGACGCAAAATCTCTTTGACTTCGCCTACAACCCCATTTGTCGAGAGTTGATCGGATGCATCAATATCAGTGGAAATCAAGTCCGATTCTTTAAGCCTTAAGATCAGAGCTCGTTTGACAAGCGGCAAACTCTTTGAAGGCTGAGATCGAAGCTTTAAAGCATTTAACATAAGTGTATACCCAGATCGAATATCTTCTTGCTTAGCCTCCTTTTTTTTCTTAAGCAGAACCCACTCTATTGCAAAGAGTATAAGAGCAATAATTGGCAGCAGTATCAAAAAAAGAGGCGGAATGACTACTCGACTTAAAGGGCCTTCTAGTGGCGGCAACGCCTCATTTTTCTCCTGTACTTCTTGAATGCCTCCAGTCTCATTTTTTACATTTAGTGGAAGCGCAGGAAGGCGCATAGAAAGATATTGGCCCGTTTCAGGGTCAAAAGAGGAGAGAAGAATCTCTGGAAACACATTGACATCAGACTTGAGCAAAGTGCATTTGTAGAGAAACTGCTTGGTTGTATCTGTCATAACAGGCGCCTGCCCCTCAGCAAGCGAAAAAACACCCTGGATAGATGGACTGTTAACTAACTGTGTCAGCGAAATCGTAGTCAAATCTCCTCGTCCTGAGACTAGAATTTCTAAATCAAAGGGAACTCCTACTCGTATCTGGCCTGGCGTAACAACTCGTGAGCGTAATGCAAAGGCTCCAAGAGCGCCTGAAAAGTTTTTGGGCATTCCGGAAGGAAAGGGCTGCACAGTAAAAGAAAAAGAGGGCGTTTCTGCTCGAAGCAGAGGCGGCAAGAGCACAACTCCTGTTGAAGGATCATCTTTTCGAACAAATCCTTCAGCTACTGATACCGCAACATCAATAGATCCTGCAGACTGTGCACGGCCCTTTAATGAGATCTCTTGAATATTATAATCTCCTTCAAGATAGGCGTTCATTTGGGGAGAGCCCTCATATTGAATCTGAGTGAGAGAAAAGAGGGGCAAAGTCTCAGTTGTAAGCTGAAGGGGATCCTTAAACATGATTTTGTAGACAAATTCTATTGACTGACCAGGATAAATACGTTTCGGCTTTACATCCGCAGTCATTATAAATCTATCTGACACAACTGCCTTGGCAACCTCAAAGCTTGCAACATTTGATTGGATTGATACGCCTCCAATACTGGCCTGGATAGGCCCAAAGGTCTTTACACCTTGAGGCAAGATGCCAAGATTTGTAGTATAGGTGCTCACCACAAGCATATTTGGGTCGTTGACTGAAAAAAGCTCTTTTGGCGCCTTCATCTCTTCTCGAATTAGTTGTACTGCAACAGGCTTGCCATCGACTTGAAAGCTTGAAATATCAACTTGTTGCGATTTAGTACGAATGACGTCGATTTGAGCAACTACAGGCCGCCCAGCTACAGAATCTCGAGGATCTATTTTTAGCTTAATAGTAGCTGGCACATTGACATGTAAATCGTCCGCCATCAAGGAGATGCATAAAGAGCATAAAAGCAAAATAAAACGAATATACATCTAGCTCTGACCTCCCTTTGGAGGTGGATTATCCTCTCGCAGCTTTCGATCGCGAAGCTCTAGTGTTCGGTAGAGCTGAAGAGGATCAAACAACATGCTCGTTGTTTGGATAGTTGAAACATTTTGATTTGGCAAAGCAGCTCTCGTACTGGGTTCTTGTAGTAATTCATATAACAATTGAACCTTTTCGAGAATGGTTCGGATTTGACCATTCCATGTAGTGCTCACCAAATTGCTATTTCCACTAAGCGTCTGCAGCACTTGCAAAGCATCCTGGATGGCAGATTCTGCATCTTTAACTTGAGATGCGTCTGCCTCATTAAATTTTATAGAACTCATGCACTCAACAAATGCGCGAAACCAGGAATTGAGAGCTTCTGCCACATTGATATCAAAGGGCCTGGCAACTGCAACAGTAAAAAAGGGCGCAATACGTTCCAAATAGCCCCTTGCAGAAGCTCTTTGGCCATCATCTGGAGGTAAATTAATCAAGAGATGCAAACAATCAAGCAGTGTTGAGTTTTGAAATTGATCGGTCGGCATTGGCACGGCTCGAGCGAGAAAACTCTCGCAAGTCGATCGAACAGCAGTCATAGGATAAGAAGATGTATCAACCCAAAGAGTGAGAAGCTGATTCTTGGCTGATTGCCTATCTTCTATTGAGACATCTTTGAGCCCTAAAATAGGAAACGCTCGTGCCGTAACTTCAATAGAATCGCCGTTCAAAACGGCAAGAATGGCGTTATAAAATCGATTATTTTCAGGATATAAAATCCGGAACAGCTCTAAATCCTCATATGCCTTTGCATAGGACTCCTCATTTGATACGAGAATGGTAACAGGCAAATTAAAGGAGCTTAAAAGTCCCTTTAAAAACTCACGGCGTTTCTTAAGCACAAAAGGGCTTAATTTTTTCCAAAGCGATGCTTCGATACATGCTGAAAATAGGTTTTCTACACCATTTTCCCAACTTTTCTCTGCTAAAAAGAGAGCTAAGAGATAGAAGCGATCCAGCTGGCTGAGAGCCTCTTCAAAATTGAGGGGCATTTTATTCAGTTCCACACCCAAACAATATGTTTGAACAAGATCTGGTAATAAAAAGAGATGCTGAGGGACCGTTTTTTGATAAATGAGCAAATAGGCATTAATTTCTTGAGCCAAAGCATCTGTTACCATTTTCATATTTGTTAAAGGCGTGCGAAGGGAAAGAATGGACTGCTTAACTCGAGCATGGAGTACAGATGCTGCCGAGGGAAAGGTAAACCCCTCCAGCCGATTGAGCGAGCGAAGCGTACAAGCACTCATCATCAGCCATCTATTGAAAACAGCCGTTCTTGATGAAAGGGTTGCAGCATTCTGAACTAAATTTTGCAGCTTTTCCGCATCAGGAAATTTAAGCGTATCTTGAAGCTGTTCAAAAAGAATAAATTCTCGAAGCTGCAAAATCGCATCCTTGAAGCTGGAAGAGTATCGCTCAATTTGATCGAGCGTGCCTTGGGCTTTATCATAGTCCTTTAGCACTGCTTGGCAAAGGGCAATATTCCATAGCACATAGGGATTATTTTCATTATTAAATCCATGTAAAATTTTGCTCGCCTCTTGATAATCCCCCTGCCTGTAAAAAACCTCTGCCGATTGGATGAGAGGCGAGGGGTCTTGTCCATAAAGCGGAAATATGAAGAGCAGCAGAAACAAGCTTTTTGGCTTAAATGCCTGGCAAAACAAAATAGTTGCAAGAGCCGTAAGCAAAAGGGAGAGATATTGCAAGGCATATTTTTCGGATACACTCACATCGTCCGTTCGGCCTATGCTCATCCTCTCTGCTCGAACCCTCGCAATCTCTGAAGATTCCTTTTGAAAGACTTGTGGGTGCACATCAATTACCTGGAGGTCCTTATCACCTGCTCGGCCTGAATATTCTCTCGGCCTGTCTGTAAAAATAGTTAAAGCTACAAGAGGAGTATCTGAAAGATCTTTTGCTAGGCTTAAAGCCTCTGATTGAACGAGATCTGCCGACTGGCGTGCTTTTGGGGCGCTTAAGGTCTCAAGAATCAGCCTGAAATAGACCAAATCATACGTCGGAGGCACTATTAGCTCCAAAGAAGTACTTCCCGCCTGGCATAAGGCTAGAGGGATGCCTCGATAGGCATTTGCCTCATCCTGAATAAGATACAAAGCGCGCTGGAACAGCTCAGGCCCCTGCACATCAAGAACCGCAATCCATTCCTGCAAAGATACTTGGGGTTGATCACCACTTTGCCCCGTGCCCTTCCTACTTTTTTCCGTTGTGTGCAGAACCAAAAGAATCGAAACAAACGCCAAAAGATATAGGATCCAGCGGTGAGCGGGAGAGAAGCCCTCCTGTTTTCTAAAAAAATTTGACAGCCATTGATCACGCCTCTTGACAAAGAGCCATGCAACTGCAAACAGTATGAGCGCACACCATAAAATATTATAGAGAGCAAAATCAGTCATGTGCATCCCCTCGAAACAAGGAAATCGCCCCAAAGCTTCAGCACAGTTAAAATAGCAGCAATCGCTGCAAAGAACCAACGCACAGAGATAGTATCAGGAGCTGCATTGGATACAGGCGGGAGATGTGCCGCTTCCAATTCGTTAATAGATTGAACGACCTGTTCAATCGATAGGTTAGGCCCCGCTTTAAAGAGCCGTCCCTTTGTATTTTCAATGAGAGCAGCCATCGAATTGAGCTCTTGATTATACTCTGCGTCGCCATTGGGCTCTACAGATATAAAGTAGACCCGAATGCCCGCCTCTCGGGCAGCTCCAAGCGCATCATTAACGGACATCCAGCGAAAGGGATCTTGCTTATCAAGAGGATGAGGATCATTAATACCATCGCTAATAATGACTACAGCTTCGCTGTCAATAGGGATTGAGACAGCTTTGATCTCTTTTGCATAGGCTTGAGTCGCAAGTATTTGCTCAGTGGTTTTAAAAAGCGCGTAGCCAAGTGCTGTGCCATTCATTGAGTCGTAGGTAATTGGCTGCAGCTTTTGTATTTGCTCAATCAAAAATTTCTTATCATACGTTAAGGGACAATCAACGAAACAGGTCCTGGCAAGACTTGAAAGCCCAAAAATATTTTGCCGGTTGCCTGACTGCGCCGATAAGGACTGCACCAAATCAGTAGCTATTTTTTTTGCCACGCTGATTTTTGATTCCGTTGTAGTCCCAAAAGGATCCACCATGGAGCCTGAAACATCGACTATTAATGTTATGACCCTGCCATCTCTTGGCAAAGGCTGTTTTTGATTAAACATCAAAAGAGTTAACGGGAGCGATGGGTTGATGAGAGCCAATACAAGGAGCCCTATAATGGATAATCCAAGGGCGTGTGAGAGGATTGGCCAGATGTGGATTTTGCTCTCTTTGATTTCAATGAGTGAGAGGTTGGGTATATACCACCTTGCAAGAGGAAGCTTTTTAGATTTTCGCCTCCAAAAGAGGATTAAAACCGCAAGTAAAAGTCCAAGTATTTCTATATACATGTTTCTATACGTACTCTTGTTCTTGCTCTGTCTCTGTCTCTTGCTCTTGCTCAACTCCCAGAAGCATCAAAAGTCTATCCAAATCATCAAGGGAAAAATATGTAATCGAAACTTGTCCTTGATCGCCCTTGTGTTGGATTGCCACCTTTGTTCCCAATTGCCTCATAAGCCTCTCTTCAATGCTTTGAACATGAAGATCGCCTGTTTTCGGCTTCTTCCATTTACGGATAAATGAAAGGCTCTTCTTGATAGTGCTGCCACTTTTAAGAATTGTTTGGAAGAGCTCTTCTCGCAATTCGTCCTCTTTGCAAGAAAGCAAAAGCTTTGCATGCGCCATCGAGACAGTACCAGAAGCAATTTCTTTACGAATTTTTTCAGGAAGTTGAAGAAGCCGCATGTAGTTGGAAATTGTCGATCTTTTTTTCCCCACCCTTAAAGCAATGGTTTCCTGATCCATCTTTAAGTCATCAGCCATTCTCTTGAGTGCTAAGGCTAATTCCATAGGATTAAGATCGACCCGCTGCACATTTTCAATGAGAGCAGCTTCGAGCCTTTCCTGATCGTTCATCTCGACAAGAAGAGCTGGGATCTTTTTCAACCCCAAACGCCTGCAAGCTTGCACACGCCTCTCTCCCGCAATGATTTCGTACATTTCGCCAAATTGTGCAATGATTGGAGGCTGAAGAAGGCCGTTTATGGAAATGGAGTGCTTGAGCTCATCAAGTTCTTGATCTGAAAAATTTTTTCTGGGCTGGAAGCGATTTGCTTTGAGAGAATCAATCGCTACTTCTATTAAACGTCTTTTCAAAAAGCCTCCTCTGTGTACACTATATCGTAATCTACTGGAAAAAAAGATATGACACAAAAAAACTCACCTGAAAAACCAACTCTTTTAGACTATGCCCTGCTTTGGTTTCAACAGTATGGCAAGCAGTGTGCCCTTGGAGTTACTGCTTTCCTATTTATTTTTCTTCTTATCCTCTTCTTTTTCACTCATAAAACTGATTCTCGAATCGATCAGACAATTGAGGCCGACTTGATTGCATCAAAACTCATCAAAGATGATATTTCAAAAATAGAACCTGATGAGCGCCTGCAGCTCGTTGCTAAACTCAAAGAATGTGCTGAGTCATCTACATCGATTTATCAGCAGCAACAGGGGCTGATAGGACAAGAGCTCTTAATCTCCCATGAAGCAAAAAAATCAACGCCCTATCTGCATGGAGCACACCGATTTTTAAAAAACCAAGAGCTTTCTCTTTTTGAACAAATAAACTCTATGAGCCAAGCTCTCAGCAGTGAGGAATGGGATAAAGCGTTGGCAAGTACGGATACGCTTCTTGCAACCCCGAACCTTCAAAATCAATTCCCAACTACCTATAGCTATATTCTCCTGGCTAGACTTGCCATCTTCTCGAAAACAGACAACAAAATTGAGCTTTCTAAAACGGCAGGTCAACTCAAGCAACTCTTAGGGTTGAAAAGCGCAGGAAATAGAGTCCCTGATGAGATAGCGGCAAAGATTATGCCCTTGATCCAAGACGGCTCTTTATCGCTATTTGATGTTGCGGGTACTTAAAAGATGACACCTTAAGTTAGGCTATACCCTACCTAATTCGGACACTGTGCTTAGGATGAGTATAATTTTAAATATATCTTGTATTAGAACTATTTGCTAATATTTCACCCCGAATGGTACACAAGGAATTAGTTGGGACTGAAAAGGTACCAACTTGCCCATCTATCTGCCTTGTAAAAGGCGTGAAGGAGGTGACATTTACACAGATAGCGCTTTTAAGAATTCGTTCTTAAAAGGACAGATGGCACAGATCGATTACGATTTGTGAGGGTAAAAAACAGTTTTGTTAGATAGAATTTAACCTGGCTAGAGTTGAAGATCTAAGACTTCAAGCGCAGGATGAAACAAATTTAGATCATCCCAAATGGGATCATTTACGGTGACCAAATTAAAACTGTTCTGGGAGCAGAGGGGTTTTAATCACTGTAGAATGGACCTCGAACTTCGAGGCAAACATGTATGTTGCAGAATCAATGACCGTGCTTGAAGATGTCGAGCTCGGTCGAGGAAGCGACCTCCGCTTGCTCCCAGAAAGCGGATCGCCCTACAGCCGTATTGTGCCAATCTTTGGCGAGACTGCTGAAAAGGCCTCTTCCGAAAGTATTTGCTGGGTAGAAGGATCGGTTTCGATCACCTTCTAAGCATCCAGGGGGAGAGAAATCTCCCCCTCTTCTTTTTATTAAGAGTAGTAATAAATGGCAAAAACTTCAGTTAAATCTCTCATAATCGTTGAGTCTCCAGCTAAAATCAAATCACTCAAACAGTTTTTAGGCTCATCCTTTATTTTTGAATCCTCCTATGGCCATGTCCGAGATCTGCCTGAGTCAGGCATGGGAGTAGATATTGAACACGATTTTGAACCCTCCTATGTGCCTATGGCGGGCAAAAAAGATGTGATCGACCGCCTCAAAAAAGCTGCTAAAGAGGTAGATGTGGTCTATCTCTCTCCCGACCCGGATAGAGAAGGTGAAGCCATCGCCTGGCACATAAGCCAGCTGCTGCCTGAAAAATGCGACATTCAGCGGGTAACCTTCAATTCCATCACCAAAGAAGCTGTTAAAGACGCCCTCAAGCATCCTCGCGCAATCGATATGGCGCTCGTTGATGCCCAGCAGGCGCGCCGAATATTAGACCGCTTGGTAGGCTATTCTATTTCTCCGCTTCTCAACCGACGGCTGCGCCGAGGCAGAAGCGAGCCTGTTTCCGCAGGCCGTGTACAATCAGTCGCTTTAAAGCTTGTTGTCGATCGAGAACGAGAAATTGAAGCCTTTGTTCCAGTAGAGTACTGGAACCTTATTGCCCACCTCAAACGAGAACCTCAAGACCCGCTCTTTAAAGCAGCTCTTATCGAAGTTGATGGAAAAAAGGTTGAGAAACAAATCCCAGAGGGCAAAACGGCTGATGATGTCTTCTTAATAAACAACCAAACCATTGGCGAAGAGATCAAAAAGCAGCTGGAAAACAGCCCCTATGCCATCACGCGAATCGAACGCAAAGAAAAGAAAAGAAACCCTGAAGCGCCCTTTATTACATCAACGCTCCAACAGGAAGCAAGCCGCCACTATCGCTTCTCTCCTGCAAAAACAATGCAAGTCGCCCAAGATCTCTACGAAGGTATTGATTTAGGAGAAAAGGGAACACAGGGTCTCATTACCTATATGCGTACCGACTCCGTACGGGTTGTTGATGAAGCTATTGATGCTGCGAGAAGCTATATCAAAAATGGCTTTGACCAACAGTTTCTGCCAGAAGCTCCTCGCAAATACATGACGAAAAAATCTGCGCAAGATGCCCACGAAGCGATCCGTCCAGCCGATGTGCTTTTAACGCCAGATGTCGTCCGACCCTTTTTAAGCCGTGAACAGCATCTGCTCTACACGCTTATCTGGAAAAGATTTGTTGCCTCTCAAATGGCTTCAGCAATTTATGACACAGTATCGGTTGATATTGAAGCCACCCCTCGATTCCTCCTCCGCACTACTGGCTCTCAGATCATATTCCCAGGCTTTTTAACCCTCTACGAAGAAAAAGAGGATGAAGAAGAGGAAAAGGAAAAAGAGCCCCTTCTTCCAAACCTTGAAGAAAATCAAAAGCTTCTCTTGGACCATGTCGATGCGGATCAAGCCTTTACCCGTCCACCCGCTCGCTATACAGAAGCGACATTAGTTAAAGAGCTTGAAAAATCGGGCATTGGCCGTCCATCGACCTACGCCACCATCATGAATAAGATTCAAAGCCGAGACTACACGCACAAAGAAGCGGGGCGATTAAAGCCAACCGAACTTGGCCGCGTAGTTACCGAGATGATGGAAGCAAACTTCGACAAGATCGTCAACGTCGGCTTTACGGCAGAAATGGAAGATGCTTTAGAAGATGTTGGAGCTGCAAAGTATTCCTGGAAAAAGCTTTTGAAAACGTTCTGGGATGAGTTTTCGCCAACACTCCAAAAAGCTGAAGATACAGCCTTCGTCCCCAAAGTGCAGACAGATATGATCTGTCCTCTGTGCGGCGGCGTAGTCCAAAAAATCTGGTTTAAGAATAAGTACTTTTTGGGCTGCACGAACTACCCAACTTGCTCCTGGACCTCATCTGTAGAAGAGGCAGCATTTGATAAGTCAGAGTATGATGAAAACTTTGATTGGGAACAAAAATGCCCTAAGTGCGGAAGCGAGATGAAGGTGCGCTTTGGCAAGTTCGGCCCCTTCTTAGGCTGCTCAACCTATCCCGAATGTAAAGGGATCGTAAACATCCCGAAGAAAGGGGAGACGGTATTTGTTCCTGAAGAGAGCCAAAAATGCCCAGCTGTCGGCTGCGAAGGTATGCTGACTCAAAAACGGTCGCGCTTCGGCAAACTCTTCTGGTCCTGCAGTGAATATCCCGACTGCGACGTCATTGGAAACAGCATCGAAGATATTGAAATTAAATTTGCCGGTCACCCAAAAACAGCCTCTGTCAAAAAGCCTAAGCGTGGGAAAAAACAGGCTTCAGAAAAGCCTGCCAAAACAAAAGCCAAAACGACCAAAGCAAAGACGACCAAGGCAAAAGCTACGAAAACAAAAGCTACCAAAGCCAAAGCTACCAAATCACCAACTGCAAAAAGCAAAGCAACGAAAGCCAAGGGGAAATAGGCAAGCGGAAATAGATAAGCACAGTAGGTCGTATATCTCCCGAACATGATTGCATAGTATTTTATTTTAATTTACTGTGAGATTTACTTCGGGAGGCTTTAAAGCTCATGAGACTCGTACAATCTATCTTTTTTTCTTTCGTCTGTATTACAGGGTCACTTTACGCTGCCCCTTTTGGGTATGTGACTAATAACGGATCCGATACCATATCGATTATTGATACGGCCACCAATACAGTTGTGGGCTCGCCTATTGCTCTTCCAGTTGGAAGCGGTCCAATAGGCATTGCCATTACTCCTGGCGGAAAATTTGCCTATGTTGTAAATGAAGGTTTGGCTAGCGTGTGTGTTGTGGACCTCACAACGAACACAGTGATTGTACCCTCAATTACTGTTGGAACAGATCCGGATGGGGGCATAGCAATCACCCCTAATGGCAAATTTGCCTATGTGCCAAGTGACGTCTCTAACAACGTTACAGTTATTGATACCACAACCAATACCGTCACTGTCCCCTCAATACTTGTCGGAACCAACCCAGAAGGTATAGCATTCACTCCTGATGGCAAATTTGCCTATGTGACAAATAACGGCTCTAATGATGTTTCAGTAATAGATACAAGTACGAATACAGTCACTGTCCCCTCAATTCCTGTTGGAACAGCTCCGATAGGCATAGCAATTACCCCAGATGGCAAATTTGCCTATGTGACAAATGAAGTTTCTAATGATGTTACAGTAATAGATACGAGCACGAATACAGTCACTGTCCCCTCAATTCCTGTTGGAACAGATCCGTTAGGCATAGCGATCACTTTTGATGGCAAATTTGCCTATGTGACAAATTCCCTCTCTAATGATGTTACCGTAATAGCTACAAGTACGAATACAGTCATTGTCCCTTCAATTCCTGTTGGAGTAATTCCGCTAGGCATTGCGATCTCTCCTGATGGCAAATTTGCTTATGTTGTCAATCAAAACTCTAACAACGTTTCAGTTATTGATATCAGCACCAATACGGTAGTCGTGCCTTCGATTCTTGTTGGATTATCCCCCCAGTATATAGCCTTTGCGCCTCATCAGGGAAATTCAAATCTAACCCCGTTTCCTCCCTTCCAATTTAGCGGAAAAATTCTTCATCAACACGGCAAGTTTAAATTAAAAAGCCAATGGCTTCCAAGCGTGTCAACGGATGTCATATCCTATGAGATCTTTGCCTTTGACCAGCTTCTCGCAATTGTGCCAAGTAACGCTCCTCTTGTTTTTGAAAAACCTCTCCATCCCCAGGATCCCTTCTCTCACCATTGGTTCCGCAAATACCAGAAATATCTACACGAAAAGTATAAGGTTCGCGCAGTAAACTCGAGCAATCAGAGAAGCGAATTTGTCTTTTTGGATGTGGTGCCGGAATAAGTGAAAATGGGCAATACTTAACAGGCCAGAGATTTGAGTTCCACCACAGAGGACACAGAGAGCTATTAAAGCTTATCTCTCTGTGAGCTCTGTGTCCTCTGTGGTGAAATTTAAAAAATAAAACTATAACGCGCAATTTTTCATGCTTAGACCAGATCTCAAAAGAGACGGTCTTATTCTGCATAAGGTGAATGTTTAAGTATTTCTAACTTTATAGATTTAAACTGCCAGAGACAAGGATGATATCATCAAAGGTAAAAGCCAAATCCTACAGCTTGAAGCTGGCAGTTACGAGGGTGACATCATCCTGCTTGACTCCCAGCTCTCGGGCTGACAGAGCAAGCTGATCTTCGCCAACAGAACCTAAGCCCAGTTCCGAGCCGATTTTTCTTGTGCCAAAAACATCGGTGAGCCCATCCGTCATGGCTGCTACAATAATTTGGCGGGTATCAAGCTCATCTTTATTTAAGACTAAGCGGGTAATTTTTGGCCTTGGGCAAATATTCCAAGTTACAGCGCCAAGAGCACGGAGCATCTTCAAAGGACCAAGCTGACCATTTTTAATTACTCCGCCCCAATTCGCAACTGAATTGTGAAATTTGGTTTCATCTATAGAGGCATCGACGCTTGTCTGAATGAAGTTGAGCCGAGGATTCTCTTTGGAGTTATGGATAACCATTCCTCTTGAATCGCCGACGTTCGCATTCCAAATTTCAACGCACTTGTCCCTTTGAATGATGAGATGGGCGCACAATGTCGATCCCGACTCATCAAGATTGTTCTCTTTTAGAAGTTTGTCGAACCAATCTCTCTGCAATCGGGTAACTACCCTTTTGAAGCCATTATAGAGATGTTCTTCATGCTCTTTATCTGACTCTTGAAACTCCTTTTCAAAATCTGAATGCAATCGAGGCAGCGCAAATTCAACAAAACCTGTTCCATTAAAACCATCCATCAAAATGATGCAGGTAGCATCGCCTGTGAATGTTTTATTTTTTATTTTGAATGAAGAGGCTCCAAAGCGATCTTGATTACATTTATTCTTAGATCCTTCGAGCGAAATACCCTTTATAGCTATGTTATTGATCTCTTCTGTGAGTACTTGTGTCTTCAAAGTTACGAACGAAATGGGGAGATTTTTAAGCTTTTGAAAATCATTTGCTCCCTTATTAAAGGGAATATCCTTCGCATTTTTCAATTTCTCCAGAACTTGATCTTGCGGTTTCCAGCGAAGCTCAATAGCCTTTTCTGACAAAGAAACTGTATAATCTTTAGAATAGATAATTTCAGAGACTTCCTTACTAACTTTCATAGAACCCAAAAAATTGATTTTCAAAAATATAACAGAGATAAACTCATATAACAAAAAAGACTATAAATAGAGAAAAAACGTTGGCAAAGTAGCATCTGTCAAATTAGCGCCTGGTCAGAATCGAACTGACGCTCGTAGCTTGGAAGGCTACAGTTCTACCATTGAACTACAGGCGCATGAAAAGAAATGATGACCATAATAGCTTACCTTGATTGATTTTTTCCCTCAAGAAGAGAAAAATGAGTTGTATGCAACTAAAAGTCGTACTGAATATGCGTGCTTATCATAAATTTACCACAGAGAACAGAGAGCCCACAGAGAGAGGATTGTTCTTTGAAATCTCTGTGTGCTCTGTGCCCTCTGTGGTTTTAAAAAAGACACATACCTAATGCGAAACCGGCCAGAGCTTGCGCTCCATGATATCCCGAAAAAGGCAAATACCATCCTCCAGCTTTTTTTATTGGTTATCTTAGCCCTCGGCGGCCGTGTTGTCTATCTGGCTATCAATCGTCATGATGCTGCTGCCCGAGAAGCTTTTCGAGGAAGAAAAAGAGCGCTCTTTGAAACAGCTCCTCGAGGAACCATTCGAGATTGTCAAAATGTCCTCCTCGCCACGAACACAACCGAATATGAGGCTCGGGTTCTCTGGGCAAACATTCAGCAAATCACCGACCGAAAATTGCGAAAAAAATATGTCACAGCGCTATCGCATAAAATTGCCCGAATTCTCAAAAGTGACCCCTGCGATATCGAAGACACTCTCTACTCCTTTGCAGCCCTAAACCCTCATATTCCATACGTTCTTCAAAAAGGGTTGACGGAGCAGCAATACTATGCTTTACGCGGGATTGAACATCTCTACCCAGGTCTTGAAGCTGCTCGAACCTTTCGACGCGTATATCCGCAAGGAAAAGTTGCCTGCCACGTACTCGGATATACCGCTGCCATTCAAAAAAATGAGTACAATAATCTCCTCCATAAACGACATGAGCTGGAACGAGCTTTACAGGCTCATGCCGATGACATGGATACAGGTATCGGCTACGAACCCTTCGACTATGCAGAAACCAAACGGAAGCTCGATAAGCTGAATCGACAAGCGTATACCCTCTTGGATCGGGTAGGAAAAACTGGAATTGAGGGAAGCTACGAAGAGGCTCTTCGCGGAAAACGGGGTATGAGCCGCTATTTTGCAAATGCCCAAGGAAACCTCATACGGCCACTCTCTGGAAAAATGTCCCTCCTTCCTGGAGATAGAATCGTTCTTTCCCTCTCAAGCGAACTTCAAGAGCACTGTGAAAAGCTGCTTGCTGAAAGCGACATAGAGCGCAGATCCTATTTTGATCAAGAGGTGACCTCCTTCAAACCCTCCGTAATGAATCCCTTTCAACGTGGAGGGGCAATTATTGCTATCGATCCTAAAACAGGGGAGATTCGAGCGCTGGCAAGCTTCCCAAGATTCGACCCCAATGATTTTTCACCCTCGACAACAGAGACAAAACAGCTTCATCAGTGGCTTGTCCAGAGCTCTTTTGTTGAAAAGCTCTGGAATAAAACCCTTCCCTATCTCCACGAAACCTACAACAAAAAGAGCGATACCATTGAGAACGAAGAGATATGGCTTTCCTGGAACCGCTTTCTCAACTTAATCCTTCCAGGAAATTCATCTCTTCATACACTCCTCAATGGAAATCAGCCTGTTATCGAATTCATCAAAACGCAGCAAGCGCTCTACAAACTTGCCGACATTTTCGGGATAGCTCCCGACGAGCTCCTCTATTATCTCTATCAAGAGTCGCCAGCCGAAGCCATGCCCACGCCTGATTGTATACGCTATAAACGAGACTTAGACGCCTACATGCTGAAAGTTGAAACACATGATGAACGGATGCTCATGATTGATTTGATGAGGCTCATAGTACGTCTTGAGGACTTAAGTCCGCAAAGCTTGGATCCCATCAAAAACATAACTGTTTCCCAATTTCGCGAGCTAGTAATCACTGCCTCCCAGCAGTATCAGCTATTAAAAAAAGAGGCCTATAACAGCTTCTGGAAAACAGCTTTTCGCTCCTGGCGAAAAGAAAATGAATCCTCATTTTTAAAGCAGATTCGACAGCAGGAAAAGAAAGAGAAAAAAAGAGCCGAACCCTATCTTACTCTTTTACGGCGTGAGGCCAAGCGTCAATTTCAAGAAAAGTGGGATGAGAGCTGGGAAGAGTGGTTTTCCCGATATTTAAGTTTTAAAGAGCAGAAAATTGACCTCAATTCAGCTCTCATTCCTCTCCTTATCCGATCAAGCAGCATAGACTTTCAGCTCTTAGGGACCTATACGCACCTGCCCAAATTTGACTCGAATCAAACCGGCCTCTCGCTTCTTTCTTCCATTAACTCCGTCCTCTTGCCCTCTGCATCCTCTTTTGCGTTCCAAACAACCTCTCCTCAAGGATCTATTTTTAAGCTCGCTGTTGCCTATACAGCCCTTCTCCAGCGCGATAAGGAGTGCAAGGGCAAGTTCAGTGCCTCCGATGTCAACTTCTTCGAAATTATTGACAGAAGCTACAAAGACAAATCAAAACAGTATGTGGGCCTATTTTTAGATGGAAAGCCCATTCCTCAAATTTATAAAGGCGGCAGAATCCCAAAAAGCTCCCATCCCGACTTTGGGCGCTTGAACCTCTCTCAAGCAATTGTAGTTTCCAGCAACCCCTACTTCTCGCTCCTCGCATCCGACTATATCGAAAGCCCTGCAATGCTTGAACAGGTGGCATATTTATTTGGCTATGGCACTAAAACAGGCATCGATCTGCCTGCTGAAGGCAAAGGCAATTTCCCGAATGACCTTGCAACGAATAAAACAGGCCTTTATACCACAGCTATTGGCCAGCATACACTCTTAAGCACACCTCTTCAAACTGCCGTTATGATGTCAGCCCTCGCAAATGGCGGAAAGATTCTGGTTCCAAAAGTAATGAAAAGAACGATCGCTATGGATGTCCGAAAAGAAGATGCGGCCCTACTCCCTAAAGCAGACGCCCTTCGGCTATTAGATCTTCCTCCCTCGATATTCTTGGGAACCGAATCGAGGGTCAACCAAATCCAAATTGAAACTAAGCCTGAAATCGTCCAGCGAGAAGTGATAATGCCGCACGAGGTGCAAAAATGCCTTATGAAGAGTATGCAAGGAGCTGTTCAGCGCATTGTAAGCGACACACACTCCCGCTATCGCCAAAAATTGCACGCCCACCCGGAAATGGAAAGGAGCTTCAACCGCATTTGCCAAAACTTAATCGGAAAGACAAGCACCGCAGAAGTAAACACCCGATTTGGACTCGAACACCCCAAAAACCCCTTCCTCTATAACCACATTTGGTTCAGCGGCATGTACTATAAGGAAGATAAGCCCTTTATGATGCAAACTCCCGACCTCGTGGTCATCGTTTACTTACGCTACGGCGGCTATGGGAGAGAAGCTCTCCCCATCGCAACCTCTGTCATCAGTAAATGGCTTGAGATCAGTAAATTCAAATAATTTTGAAATCCAAATAATCTTGTTACAAACACATTTCCTGCTTATAGGTAAGTATCATAAGTATCTAGGGTCTTGTGCATGAAATTTCTATTATCGCTCGTTTTTGCAATCCTGTTCGCTACACAAACCCTCACTGCCGCTCCCTTTGCCTATGTGGCAAATTTGGTTGATAATACCGTCAGCGTCATCGATATCAGTACCAACCTGGTAGTCGCCACTGTTCCAGTTGGAAATTCACCACAAGCTATAGCCGTCACTCCCAACGGACAATTTGCCTACGTGACAAATAACGGAACTAATACCGTCAGTGTCATTGATGCGTCTACCAATATGGTAGTCGCTACGATTACAGTTGAATCAAGTCCCACAGGCATTGCCATCACTCCTAATGGGCAATTTGCCTACGTGGCAAGTTTTAGCTTAAATAGGGTGTCAGTCATTGACATCTCTACCAATACTGTTATAGGACCTCCCATCAGCGTTGGAGGAGCTCCTGAGGGTATTGCCATAACCCCCAATGGACAGTTTGTATACGTAACAAATTCAGCAGATAATACCGTCAGCGTCATTGATACCAGCAGCAACACGGTGGTTGATACCATTCCAGTAGAAGCTGCACCTAGTTCAATTTCCATTACCCCAAATGGCCTTTTTGCGTATGTGGGAAATTCTGGCACCACTACCGTATCAGTTATTGATCTCAATACCAATTTCGTTACTACAAACATTGATGTCGGAGGATTTCCAGAATCTGGAGGTAATGCTGTAAGTCCCAACGGACAATATGCCTATATTGCAGTTTTTTCCTCTCCTAGCACTCAATTCATTTCCGTTATTAATACAACATCTCAGACTGTAACAACCACCATCCCGCTCCCCTCCATAAGCGACCCTGAAGGAATCGCTATCACTCCCGATGGGAAATATGCTTATGTAACCTATTCTGATCAAAATGAAGTAGGCATTATCGACTTAAGCACCAATATGGTGACTGGTTCACCCATTACTGTAGGAACCGTTCCTTTCGGCATTGCCATTGCCCCTCCTTACTCTCCTCCTCCACCTCCACCGCCTCCGCTATTTCAACCCTTTTCATTTAGCGGAAAAATCGTCAACCGGAATGGCACATTCACCCTCAAAGCAGAGTGGCCTGCAAGCCCCTCTTCCAACATCATTGCCTATGAAATTTTTGCCTTTGACCAGCTTATTGCAATCGTTCCGAGCGGCTCTCCGCTTGTCTTTGAAAGGACTCTTCATCCGCACAATACCCATTCACATCATTGGCTCGAAAAGTATCAGAACTATCTCAACACAAAATATAGGGTTCGGGCTGTGAACTCAAACAACAGCCGAAGTGGATTTACCAATTTAAATGTTCAAGATTTTTGAGGAGTTTATATGAAATTTGTACTCTCGCTAATAGGTCTTATCTTCGTAGCTCAAACCCTTTCTGCATCCCCATTTGCCTATGTGGCAAATTTGAGTGATGATACCGTCAGTGTCATCGATATCAGTACCAACCTGGTAGTCGCCACCGTTCCAGTTGGAAGTTCACCTGAATATATTGCCGTCACTCCTAATGGGCAATTTGCCTACGTGGTAAATAACGGAACTAATTCCGTCAGTGTCATTGATGCGAGTACCGATATGGTGGTTGCTACCATTACAGTTGGAACTAATCCTGCAGGCATTTCCATTACTCCTAACGGGCAATTTGCCTACGTGGTAAATGGTGAGTCAAATAATGTGTCCGTCATCGATATCTCTACCAATACTGTTATAGGACCTCCCATAGCAGTTGGAGGAACTCCTGAGGGTGTTGCCATCACGCCCAATGGTCAGTTTGCATACGTAACAAATTTCAGCGATGGTACAGTCAGCGTAATTAATATCAGCAGCAACATGGTGGTTGATACCATCCCAGTAGAAGCTGGACCTGCTCCAATTGCCGTAAACCCAAATGGCCTTTTTGCATATGTGGGAAATGGCAACTCCTCTACCGTTTCCGTCCTTGATCTCAATACCAATATGGTTACTTCAAACGTTGGAGTCGGTGGACTTCCAGTAGCTATAGCCGTTAGTCCCGGCGGACAATATGCCTATGTCCTCGTTAGCACAATTACCTCTAGTTTCATTTCCCTACTTGATACTACCTCTCAGACGATAACAACCACTATCCCGCTTCCCTCCGGAAGCGACCCTGAAGGAATCGCCATCACTCCCGATGGGAAATATGCTTATGTAACCTATTCTAATCTTGCTGAAGTAGCCATTGTCGACTTAAGCTCCAATACGTTGACAGGTACTACTATCCCTGTAGGAAACACTCCTTTCGGAATTGCCATCACCTATATTCCCTTTCCAAACCCTTCACTGTTTCAACCCTTTTCATTCACTGGCAAAATTGTCAAACATCACGGCAAGTTCAAACTAAAAGCTCAATGGCCTGCAAGCCCCTCCTCCAACATCATCGCCTATGAGATTTTTGGGTTTGACCAGCTCATTTCCATTGTCCCGAGCAACGCCCCGCTCAACTTTGATATTGCTCTTCCACGGCCAGATACACACAAGCACCATTGGCGCGAAAAATACCAACGCTATCTCAACGCAAAATATAAGGTGCGGGCCGTAAGCTCAAACAACAGCCGAAGCGGATTTACTAATTTAAATGTTCAAGGTTTTTGAGGAGTTTATATGAAATTCAGAGCATCGTTCATTTGTGCAACCCTTTTGGCTGCTCAAACCCTTTTTGCAGCGCCGTTTGCATATGTAACGACACTGAGCGAAACAGTAAGTGTCATTGATATCAGCACTAATATGGTGGTGGCAACCATTCCCGTTGGAGCTAATCCGCAAGGCATCGCCTTGACCCCTGATAAAAGATATGTGTATGTAGCAAATACCTACGGCACATCCATCATGGCTATTGATACCGCTACCAACACTGTTATTGCAACCATTACAGATGTATCTCAGCCAGCGTATATTGCCATCACGCCCAATGGAGAGTTTGCGTATGTGACAAATCCCGCTGGCAACACGGTATCTGTCATTAATATCAACAGCAATATGATCACTACAACCATAACGGGATTTGGGGGATATCCCACAGGGATCGCCATCACCCCTAATGGAAATTTCGCCTACGTGGCAAACGGCTTGTCAAACACAGTATCAGTCATTAACCTCTCTACTAACACTATTACAGACTCCATCCCGGTTGGAAGTCAACCATCCGAGATTGCCATCACGCCTAATGGAAATTTCGCCTACGTGACAAATATTGGCTCAAATAATGTCTCCGTCATCAACCTCAATACCAACACTGTTATTGCAACCATTACAGTTGGCCTCCAGCCGTTTGGCATTGCCATTACCCCTAATGGGCAATTTGCCTATATACTCAATCAGTTTTCAAACACTGTATCGGTCATTGATACTGCAACCAACAGTGTAGTAGCAACCATCCCGCTTCCAGCCAGCAGCACTCCTGAAAACATCGCCATCACAGCAGATGGTAACTATGGCTATGTAACGTATGGTAACTTGAATGAAGTGGGAATAATCGATCTCAGCACCAATACAGTGTCAGGGACAACCATCCTTGTCGGAAATTTACCTAATGGAATTTGCATCAACTATATTCCCTTTCAAAACCCTACAGTGCTTCAACCCTTTTCATTCAGCGGCAAAATCGTCAACCAGAAGGGCAAATTCCAGTTGAAAGCAGAGTGGCTTGCAAGCATCTCCTCCAATATCATCGCCTATGAAATTTTCGCATTCGACCAGCTGCTTGCCATTGTCCCAAGCAACGCACCGCTTGCATTTGTGAAAACCCTTCATCCCCACAACACTCATTCACATCATTGGCGAGAAATGTATCAGAGCTATCTCAACGGAAAATATAAAGTTCGGGCAGTAAACTCAAACAACAGCCGAAGTGAATTTACCAATTTAAACGTACAACTGTTTTAGGCGTTTTTATGAAATTCATAGCATCGCTCCTTTGTGCAACTCTTTTGGCTGCTCAAACCCTCTTTGCAGCGCCATTTGCTTATGTAACAAATACGGTAGATAATACCGTCAGTGTCATTGATATCAGCACAAATATGGTTGTCGCAACCATTCCCGTTGGCCATAGTCCGCAAGACGTTGCCTTGACGCCAGATGGAAATTATGTGTATGTAACAAATTTATTTAACGGCTCTGTCATGGCTATTGATACGGCTACCAACACTGTTACTGCAACCATAACAGGCGTATTTGATGCATTGTCTATTGCCATTACTCCCAATGGACAGTTTGCATATGTGGTAAATCAAACTCCCAACACGGTTACTGTCATTAATCTCAATACCAACACAGTCACTACAACCATAACGGGATTTGGGGGATATCCTACAGGCATCGCCATCACACCGAATGGACAATTCGCCTACGTGACAAATGTTTCAACAAGCACAGTATCAGTTATTGACACCTCTACCAACACTATTACCGCCACCATCCCCGTTGGAAATCAACCAAACCAGCTTGCCATCACGCCGAATGGAAATTTCGCCTACGTGACAAATATTGGCTCAAATAATGTCTCTGTCATCAACCTCAATACCAACACAGTTACTGCAACCATTCCAGTTGAACTCCAGCCGTATGGTATTGCCATTACCCCTAACGGGCAATTTGCCTATGTACTCAATCAGTCTTCAACCACCGTATCGGTCATTGATACTGCCACCAACAGTGTAGCAGCAACCATCCCGCTTCCAGCCAGCAGCACTCCTGAAAACATCGCCATCACAGCAGATGGAAACTATGGCTATGTAACGTATGGTAACTTGAATGAAGTGGGAATAATCGATCTCAGCACCAATACAGTGTCAGGAACAACCATCCTTGTCGGAAATTTACCTACTGGAATTGCCACCACCTTTATCCCCCCTTCTGTCTCTCCAGTCTTTCAACCCTTTTCATTCAGCGGGAAAATCGTCAGCCAGCAGGGCAAATTCAAACTCAAAGCACAATGGCTTCAAAGCATCTCCTCAAACATCATCGCCTATGAAATTTTCGCCTTTGACCAGCTGATTGCGATTGTTCCAAGCAACGCACCGCTTGCATTTGAGAAAACCCTTCATCCCCACAACACCCATTCTCATCATTGGCGCGAAAAGTATCAGCAATATCTCAACTCAAAATATAAGGTGCGGGCGGTGAACTCAAACAATACTCGAAGTGAATTTACCAAATTGGATGTGCAAATATGAAATTTTTATCCTCTCTCATTTGTGCAATCCTCTTTTCTGCACAAACCCTCTCTGCAGCCCCATTTGCCTATGTTGCCAATTCTGGAGATAATACTGTCTCGGTCATCGATACCAGCACTAATACGGTAGTTGGCTCTCCCATTCCCGTTGGAACGGATCCTCTATCGATCGCGATCACTCCTGATGGGCAGTTTGCTTATGTGGTAAATGCTGTGTCCAACAACGTTTCCGTCATTGACCTTGCGACCAATACTACCTTAGGCTCTCCCATTGGAGTTGGGGTATTTCCGCAAAGTATTGCTATTACTCCCAACGGAAAGTTTGCCTATGTTGTAAATAGTGATTCGAGCACTGTCTCGGTTATTGATCTTTCGACAAATACTGTTACTGGGTCGCCTATTTCTGTAGGACTTCTACCCTTTAGCATCGCCATAATACCTAATGGCAGTTTTGCCTATGTAACGAATTTTGGAGCCAATACGGTATCCGTTATAGATCTCTCCAGCAATAGTGTGACTGGATCTCCAATCTCAGTTGGAGCAGGTCCCGATGATATCGCTATAACTCCCAACGGACTGTTTGCCTATGTAATCAATACTAATGCAGCCACTATTTCGGTTATTGATCTTTCAACCAATATGGTTACAGGATCGCCTATATTACTCGGGGCCGGATCTCATGATATGGCAATCACTCCTGATGGCAAATTTGCCTACGTGACCAATGGCGCATCGGACGATTTATCTATTATTGATCTTTCGACCAATATGATAGTAGGCTCTCCTATTCTCCTTCCTGCTGGCAGTTTTCCCATTGAGATCGCCATCACAGCAAATGGAAAAATTGCTTATGTCTCCTATTTTAGCCTCAATGAAGTGGGAATAATTGATCTGACATCAAACAGTGCTTCAGGCTCGCCTATCCTTGTCGGAAGCTCGCCTTTCGGCATTGCCATCGCTCCTTTCCTGTTTCAACCCCTCCAATTTCACGGCAAAGTCATCAAGCATCATGGCAAGTACAAATTAAAAGCAGAATGGCTTCCAAGCAATTCCCCAAATATCGTTGCCTATGAAATTTTTGCATTTGACAAGCTTCTTGCAACCATCCCCAGTTCAAAACCGCTAGTCTTTAAAAAAACCCTTCATACCCGCCATACCAACAGAAGCCATTGGGAAAAGAAGTTCAAAAAGTATCTCAACACGAAATACAAAGTACGGGCGGTCGATTCAAACAACGCACGAAGTGAATTTACCCAATTAGGTATACAGAGCTTTCTAAATTAAAAAATATTGTTATCAATACTCATCTTCCGTATGGGTAAAAGTCAAAGTCTGTTTTGAGGTTTTGTAGATGAACCTGTTTAAACCAACAAAGAGTGTGTGCATATGAAATTTCTACCCGCTTTTATTTGCGCACTTCTATTCGCTGCACAAACTCTCTCTGCTGACCAGTTTGCTTATGTGACGAATGAAGTGGATGGTACAGTAAGCGTCATTGATGTCACCACTAATACTGATATAACTACTATCCCAGTTGGATCACACCCTTTGTATCCCGCTATCACCCCTGATGAAGAGTTTGTGTACGTTCCAAACTTTGGTACTAATAATGTGTCCGTCATAAGTACGGCATCCAATACTGTTATAGCAACGACCAGTGTTGGATTGTCTCCACATGCTGTTGCCATTACTCCCAACGGGCTGTTTGCCTATGTGACTAATGCAGGAACTAGTAATGTGTCCGTCATAGATACAACTACCAATCTTGTTACTGGATCGCCTATTGCTGTTGGAAATGCGCCCTTCGGTATTGCCATTGGCTCAACCCCGAATGGGGTATATGCATACACGGCTAATGCAGGCAGTGGTACTGTGTCGGTCATAGATACAGCTACCAACACTGTTGTTGGAGCGCCTATTACCGTTGGTACTTTCCCAGACGCTGTTGCCATCACCCCCGATGGATTGTTTGTCTATGTGACTAATATGCTCGATGATACTGTGTCAGTCATAGACACCACTACCAATACAGTTGCTACAACAATTACTACTGGAATTGGAACTAATCCATTATTTGTTGCAGTCAGACCTGATGGAATGTTTGCGTACGTGTCAAATAGCGCCTCTGACAACATTTCGGTTATAAGTACAGCTAGCAACACGGTAACAGCCACAATCACGCTTACTGGTCCTCCTAATGGAATCGCCTTCTCGCTTGATGGAGCGTTTGCTTATGTAGTGCTTGGAGGCTCCCCAGGTGAAGTAGGTATCATAGACCTCAGCACGAATACCGAGACAGGAACAACTGTCCCCGCAGGAAACGACCCTATCGGAATTGTCCTCGCTACTGGTCCCGCAACAGGACCAACAGGAGCTACAGGCGCGACTGGCCCAACAGGCCCGACCGGCCCAACTGGCCCGACAGGGGTAACGGGAGCGACAGGTCCTACTGGTTCAACTGGTCCTACCGGCGCAACTGGTCCAACAGGCCCTACCGGCCCAACTGGCCCGACAGGAGTTACGGGAACGACAGGTCCTACTGGTTCAACTGGTCCTACCGGCGCAACTGGCCCGACAGGACCAACAGGTGCTACAGGCGCGACTGGCCCAACAGGCCCTACTGGCCCAACTGGCCTGACAGGTTCGACAGGAACAACAGGTCCTACTGGCCCAACTGGCTCGACAGGCCCAACGGGATTGACAGGACCTACCGGTGCAACTGGCTCGGCTGGCACAACAGGCCCAACTGGTCCCACAGGCCCCACTGGTCCGACTGGTACTACAGGTCCTACGGGCTCAACCGGTGCGACTGGTCTTGGACTCCCAGGTCCCACAGGCCCAACTGGTCCTACAAGTGCCACAGGCGCAACAGGGCCTACTGGTTCAACCGGCCCTGCAGGTACTATAGAATTTTTGTTGCAGCCACTCCAATTCACCGGAATAGTCGTGAAGCAAAATGGAAAGTTCCTACTGCAAGCTGAATGGCTTCCCAGCCTTACTCCGGACGTTATTGCCTATGAAATTTTTGGGTTTGACCAGCTGCTTGCGATTGTCCCAAGTAGCTCTCCACTTGTTTTTACGACAAATCTTCCCAATCCCAATACAAAAAAACCTAACTGGTTTTCCAGCTACCGATATTTTCTCTACAATAAATATAAAGTGCGGGCAGTTGACTCAAACAATAACCGAAGCGCGTTTACCAACTTAGTTAGCTTCCAAGGTTTTAATTAAAAAACCTTGTTTACAAAAGTGTTTCTTCACTATAGGTAGAAGATATAGTCTCTATTTAAGGTTTTTGTAGATGAACCTAGTTAAGCCAACGCTCTATGCAGCTCTTGCAATTGCACAAACACTTTTAGCAAAAAGTGAAATAGAGCTCCTTCAGCCATCGGAACTACAAGCTTCTTACGTATTTGAGAAAGGCCCAACTATCACTCCCATTATGTTTGCCTTCACACCGGGAAAAAGATCCGCCTATATACTTGCTTCCGGATCGAATAGTGTCTACATCTATGAACTCTCTATCCCTGTACTCATTAATGTACCAATACCCGTGGGCACAACTCCTGTGGACCTCGCAGTTACTCCCGATGGAACATCTGTCTATGTGGTAAATTCAGGGGATAACACGGTCTCAATCATCGATATCAGCACTAATACCGTCATTTCAACCTTTGCTGTCGGCACAAACCCTCAAGCTATTGGCATTACTCCCAATGGGAATTTTGCCTATGTGGCCAATGCGGGCGATAATACCGTTTCAGTCATTGATTTAAGCAGCAATACTATTACCTCGACCATACCTGTCGGCACAACTCCCTACGACCTATCGATTACTTCGGATGGAACAGCTGCGTACGTTGCGAACATGGGTTCAAACAATGTCTCAATCATCGACCTCAGCAACAATACCGTTGAGTCCACTATTGCTGTCGAAACGAGTCCGAATACTATATTAGTCACGAAAGATGGCCTCTATGCTTATGTTGGCTATGCAAACTCAAATATGGCCACTAAAATAGACCTTACGAGTCATAACTCTAAAATTGACCTGACGAGCAGCACAGTATCAAATCATACCTTGCAAAATGCAAAATCAGTCCTGCAAACCCTTTTTCAACGAAACCCATAGGAACTATATCGAGTGGCAACGTTTATACATTCGTTTAAAGAGTATGTGCAGATGAAATTTATATCCTCTCTCCTCTGCACACTTTTATTATCTGTCCATACTCTCTTTGCAGCTCCTTTTGCCTATGTGGCAGATAACGTTAATAATGTTGTCGATGTCATAGATCTCAGCGACAACACAGTGATTGCAACTCCTACGGTTGGCTCAGGCCCTCTCTATCTTGCCCTCACACCGGATGATGCGTATGTCTATGTAGTCAATAATGGCGGAAATAGTGTGTCCGTCATAAATACGACTACCAATACGGTGGTTGGATCGCCCATTCCTGTTGGAAATACGCCAGAAAATGTTGCCATTACTCCCAATGGACTATTTGCCTATGTGACGAATGCAGCGAGTAATAGTGTATCAGTCATAGATACGACTACCAATTTGGTTACGACAACAATCACCACAGGAATTGGAACTTCACCAGATGGTATTACCATTGGCTCGACTCCCAATGGAGTATATGCATACATAGCTAATGCGAACTCAGGTACTGTCTCGGTCATAGACACAGCTACCAATACTCCTGGTGTTGGATCGCCTATTACTGTTGGCACTAACCCTAATCCTATTCGAATCACCCCTAATGGATCGTTTGTATACGTAGGGAATAGTGGGGCGGGTGATACGGTATCGGTCATAGATACCTCTACCAATACTGTCACTGGATCGCCCATTACTGTTGGATTATCACCACAAGATATTGCCATCAATCCTAATGGCGCGTTTGTGTATGTAGCAAATGCCAACGGTGACACTGTTTCAGTAATTAGTACGGCTAGCAACACGGTAATAGCTACAGTCACGCTTCCAGGAGGTAGCAGGCCGTTTGGAATTGCAACCAGGTCTACGGGAACCTTTGCTTATGTATCATACTTAAACCTTGGTGAATTGGGTGTAATCGATCTCAGCACAAATACTCTAACAGGAACGACTATTCCTTTAGGTGGTACAGGCCCAGCACCTGTCGGTATCGCCATAACTCCTGATCCATCAGGACCCACAGGGGCGACAGGCGCTACAGGCGCGACAGGCCCAACTGGCCCGACTGGGCCTACTGGAATGACAGGTGCCACGGGCCCAACTGGCCCTACCGGAGTGACTGGTGCGACTGGAGCGACAGGTGCCACGGGCCCAACTGGCCCTACCGGAGTGACTGGTGCGACTGGAGCGACAGGCCCTACAGGTCCAACAGGTCTAACAGGTACAACTGGCCCTACAGGTCCAACAGGTCTAACAGGCGCAACTGGAGCTACGGGTCCAACAGGCGCAATGGGAGCGACAGGAGCAACTGGTGTTACGGGTCCGACAGGTGCGACAGGCTCGACAGGTGCAACAGGCTTTACTGGCCCTACAGGGCCTACCGGCCAGGCAGGTTCCACTGGTCCGACAGGCGCGACAGGTCAAGCAGGTCCAACTGGTACTTCTTTCACTGGCCCAACAGGCGCGACAGGTGCTACGGGCCCTACAGGTCCGACGGGTCCAACCGGTCCTGCAATCCCAGGCCCAACAGGTCCTGCAGGTCCGACAGGTCCGACAGGTCCAGGTGCAAACCCGCCCCTGTTTCCGCCAATTCAATTTACCGGAATAGTCGTCCAGCATGGCGGCAACTGCATACTGAAAACCCAATGGCAAGCAAGTATTTCACCAAACATCATCGCCTATGAAATTTTTGGGTTTGATCAGCTGGTGGCCATTGTTCCGAGCAGCGCTCCACTTGTATTCGTTATAGATCTTTCCAAGTCAAACAGGAATTGCTGGCCTACAGGCTACCAATTTGGACTGTACAATAAATATAAAGTGCGTGCGGTTGACTCAAACAATAATCGAAGTGCTTTTACTAATCTGATCACTTTGTAAATAAGCTCTATTGGAAGTGCAAAAGTTGTACAATTAAATAATATTGTTACAATGACTCATCTTCTTTATAGGTAAGAGTCAAAGTCTCTACTCAAGGTTTTTTAGATGAACCTATTGAAGCCAATACTCTATTCAGCTCTTGCAATCGGTACTGCACTTTTTGCAGCTTCACCCAACAGTGAAATATTTGATGTTCAAGTTTCTTACCTGCTTGAGAAGGGGGGAACGATCACTCCCACTATGTTTGCCTTCTGCCCTGGGGGAAAATGGGCCTATATACTCGCTTCAGGATCAAATAGTGTTTATGTCTATGACCTTTCCATCCCAGTACTCACAGATGTGACAATACCGGTTGGTACAACCCCTGTAGATATTGCCATAACCCCTGATGGCTTGTATGCTTATGTCGTAAATTCTGGTTCGAACAACCTCTCAATCATCAACCTCACCACAAATACAGTTACCTCAACCATATCTGTCGGCACAAACCCTCAAGGTATTGCTATCACTCCCGATGGACAATATGCTTATGTGGTTAATGCCGGCGACAGCAGCGTCTGCGTCATCCATTTGCTCTCAAATACCATCACTTCAACCATACCTGTCGGGACATCTCCCTACGATATCGCTATCACCCCGAATGGAGCGTTTGCCTATGTGGTAAATAAGGGTTCAAATAGCATCTCTATAATCAACCTCAATACCAATACAGTTACTTCCACGATTGCGGTAAGCAGCAGTCCGAATGCCATTGCCATCCTAAGAAATGGGAAAACCGCCTTTGTAGCTTATGCAAACTCAAATACAACTTCTGAGATAGACCTCTCAAACAACAGCGTGTCGAATCCAGCAGTGAGTATGATATCAAGCGAGGTCCTACAAATCCTTTTCCAACGAAACCCATAGGAATTTTATTCAGTGGCGACGTTTATCAATTCGATTAAAGAGTGTGTGCAGATGAAATTTTTACCCTCTCTTCTCTTCACACTTTTATTATCTGCTCACACTCTCTTTGCCGCCCCGTTTGCTTATGTGGGTAATCAAGGCGATGATACAGTAAGCGTCATTGATATCAGCACCAATACTGTTGTGGGATCTCCCATTCCAGTAGGAACAGCCCCAGCGTATCTTGCCATTACCCCTAATGGGGAATTTGTATACGTACCAAATAGGGGTGATAATACTGTATCCGTCATAGATACCGCTTCCGATATGGTTATTGCAACCATCCCAGTTGGACATGTCCCAACGGCTGTAGCCATTACTCCTGATGGATTGTTTGCCTATGTAGTTAATGAACTCTCTGATACCGTGTCGGTCATAGATATAGCTTCAAATACTATTGTAGGATCGCCCATTCCTGTTGGATCTATTCCTGTTGGTATCGCCATTGGCTCAACTCCGAATGGGGTATACGCCTACGTAACTAATACAAGCTCACACAATGTGACAGTTATAAATACAGCTACCAACACTGTTGTAGGATCACCCATTTCAGTTGGGCTTAACCCAGCGGCTGTTGCCATCACTCCAAACGGACTGTTTGCCTATGTAGCCAATAATGTGTCTGGAACGGTGTCCGTCATAGATACCACGACCAATATGGTGGTAGGATCGCCGATTACTGTTGGAATTAACCCACTGGCTCTTGCCATCACTCCTAATGGGCTGTTTGTGTACGTGGCAGACTTTAACTCTGATGATGTTGAGGTTATTAGTACAGCTACCAACATGGTAACAGCAATCATCTTGCTTCCCCTCTTTAGTGAGCCTCACGGAATTGCTATCACTGCTGATGGAGCTTTTGCTTATGTCACCTATACAGGCCTAGATGAAGTAGGGGTGATTGACCTCAGCACGAACAGTGTGACAGGATCCCCTATCCCCGTAGGATCGATACCTGTAGGAGTGGCTATCGCTCCCCCTTTCCATCCTGCATCCTCATCCCTGTTTCAACCTTTTTCATTTAACGGAAATGTCATACAGCATAAGGGCAAATTCACATTGAAAGCTGAATGGCTTGCAAGCATTTCTTCCAATATCATCGCCTATGAGATTTTTGCATTTGACCAGCTTCTC
This sequence comes from Bacteroidota bacterium, assembly GCA_013285825.1. Lineage (GTDB taxonomy): Bacteria > Chlamydiota > Chlamydiia > Chlamydiales > FEN-1388 > JABDGV01. The sequence continues at coordinate 58,531 of JABDGV010000002.1, read as the reverse complement.
GCTATTGTTCCGAGCAACGCCCCCCTTGTCTTTATCCACACTCTTCATCCACAAGATACTCATGATCATGACTGGTCAAAGAAGTACCGACGATATCTCCATGCAAAATATAAGGTTCGCGCCGTCAATTCAAACAACCTACGCAGTCCATTTACCCCACTGGATGTGCAGAGCTTGCAAAATTAAAAAAACTTGTCTCAATCCGCTGTTATCAATATAGATTGAGATAACTCAAATAAGGTGTTTTTATATGAACCTATTGAAGCCAATGTTTTTTGTAGCAGTTGCATGCTCGCATTCACTTTTTGCAGCTGGACCAACCAATTGGCAGGAGGCCGTAAAAACTTCCTCTTTAATCTCTAAAGGGCCAACCATCAACCCAATGGTTATCACCTACACCCCTGATGGTCATTGGGCCTATATCCTCACTTCCGGCTCGAATAATGTCACTGTCTATGACCTCACCACAAACACTCTCACAAATGTATCCATAGCCGTCGGCACAACCCCAGTAGATATTGCTGTCACCCCAAATGGAACAACTGTGTATACAGTCAACTCCGGTTCAAACAACGTCTCAGTTATTGATGTCGCTACAAATACCGTCACAGGAACCATATCTGTAGGACATAATCCTCAAGGTATTGCTATTGCTCCTAACGGTCTATTAGCCTATGTGGTAAATGAAGGCGACAACACTGCCTCTATAATTAACCTGGGAACAAATGTCGTAACCGGCTCTCCTATCGCTCTAGGAACTTCCCCTTCAGACATTTCGATTACTCCAAACGGGAACTATGCCTATGTCACGAACACAGGTTCTAACAATATCTCAATCATCACACTTAGCAACAATACTGTGGGCTCCTCAATTTCTGTAGACACTAACCCTGATAGAATTTTCATCACAAAAGATGGAAAATATGCACTTGTTGGCTATGAAGGCTCCACTATGGCCACAAAAATCATTCTATCCAACAACAGCGTGTCAGGTCCTTCATTTGATGTGGGATTACAGCTACAAAGTCTTTTTATGAGAAACCCTTAAAGAATTTTTAACTGCTCATGCTCTTATAGAAACTCCATTTGTCATCAAGGCAAATGGGGTTTCTAATTAATGGAGCAGTGATGGAGCAGTCCTTGATCTCTCATGGATCTTTCATGGATCTTTCATGGATCTTGCATGGATCTTTCGACCAATATTGTGAGTGACCTATTTGAATATCCTTCCCATTGAATCCTATTTCAAGAGTTAGAATTTAAAAAAACTTGTTACAATCACTCAGCTTCTTTATAGGTAAGAGCCAAAATCTTTTAAGGTTTTTATACCAACCGATTTAGGGTGATCAGCTAAAGAAAGCGCTAAGAGGGTACATGTACAAGAAATTTTTATCCTTTCTCATTTTCACTCTCCTCTTATCCACGCGCGCATTTTCCGTAATCCCTTATGCCTATGTGCCAAATAGCGGAACTAACACAGTCAGTGTCATCGATGTCAACACCAATACGGTTACTACAACCATCACCGTTGGAAACAATCCTGAGATGGTTGCTTTCACACCCGATGGAGCGTATGCGTATGTAACTAATAATGGGTCGCCTTATTCAGTCAGTGTTATTGATACCAGCAGCAATACGGTTGTCACGACCATTTCAACTGGAATTGGAATAGAGCCCTATGGTATGGCCATCACCCCTAATGGCCTGTTTGCCTATGTGGTCAATCAAGGAGCCAATAATGTCTCTATTATCGATCTGATCACTAATGCGGTGGTCGGGCCTACTATTAGTGTTGGAAGTGTTCCCACTAATATTGCCATCACTCCGAATGGACAGTATGCCTATGTCACTAATTTTGCAGGCGCTTCAGTAACTGCCATTGATCTGATTACCAATACTGTTGCTGCGACGATTAGTGTTGGGAGTAATCCATTGGATGTTGCCATCACCCCTGATGGATTGTACGCCTATGTAACCATTGAGTCATCTGCCGAAGTCAGTGTCATTGAGATCAGCTCCAATACTGTCATTGGATCTCCTATTACAGTTGGAACTAACCCTTTTGGTATCGCCATTGCCACCACTCCCTATGGAGAGTTTGCATATGTTGCAAATAACGTTTCTAGTACAGTCAGTGTCATTAATATCGCAACCAATACCGTGGCCGCTACCGTCTCTGGACTTAATGGGCCTACCTATATCGCCGTCACAGCCGATGGGACATATGCGTATGTATCCAACCATTCCTCAAGCCAAGTTGCAGTAATCGATCTCAGCACCAATACAGTCACTGGATCTCCTATCTCCGTAGGAGTCAGCCCTCAAGGTCTTGCCATCAATTATCCCGCTCCTCCAGGACCTACCGGGCCGACAGGCGCGACAGGTGCGACTGGTCCGACAGGTGTTACGGGAGCTACTGGTCCGACGGGAGTTACGGGAGCGACAGGGCCGACTGGTGTAACGGGGGCGACAGGTCCTACTGGCCCTACGGGCGCAACAGGGCCTACTGGAGCTACAGGAGCGACAGGTCCTACTGGCCCTACGGGCGCAACAGGAGCAACGGGTGCAACAGGGTCGACAGGAGCAACTGGTGCTACTGGCACAACTACCTACGTATTCCCACATCCCCTCCCATCAAATCAGTATGCCTATGTGGCAAATAACGGTAGTAATACTGTCAGCGCAATAAATCTCATAACCAATACTGTGGTCGCAACCATTACAGTTGGAAATGCGCCAGAGTTTGTTGCTATTCACCCTTCTCAAACGTTTGCCTATGTAACCAATATATTAGACAACACGGTCAGTGTCATTAATACCTTAACCAATACGGTAGTAGGATCTCCCATATCAGTTGGACTAGATCCCGTTGGAATTGCCATCAACCCTAATGGACTTTTCGCCTATGTAACTAATTTTGAATCGAATAATGTCTCTGTTATCGATCTGATTTCCAATACTGTTGTTGGATCGCCTATAACAGTTGGAACGAATCCATTAGGTATTGCAGTCGCTCCCAATGGACAGTTTGCCTATGTAGCTAATCTAACTTCTTCCGATCTCTCTGTTATCGATTTGACTTCCAACAGTGTGGTCGCGACCATTCCACTTGGAACAAGTCTTTATACTATTGCTATTACCCCTGATGGATTGTACGGCTATGTGACAAATGAGGGAGGTAACGCAGTCAATGTCATTGATCTCACCACTAATACTGTTGCGGACACTATAAGTGTTGGAAACGAACCAAGGGGTATATCTATCGCTGCAACTCCCTATGGAGGAGTGTTTGCCTATGTAGCAAATACCGCTGATAGCACTGTCAGCGTTATTAACACCAGCACCAATACAGTAACTACAACCGTTAATCTGCCATTAAGCAGCAGCCCTACCGATATAGCCACTACCGCTGATGGAACATTTGGGTATATAACGTACAATGGCCTAAATGAAGTTGGGATACTCAATCTCAGCAACAATACGCTTTCAGGAACAACTATTTCTGTAGGGAGCACACCTGTAGGAATTGCCATTGCTTATACCCCTCCTGCAGGACCAACAGGTGCAACGGGAGCGACAGGACCAACAGGGGCGACAGGTGCAACGGGAACGGGAGCGACAGGTGCTACGGGCGCAACCGGTTCGACTGGCCCAACAGGTGCAACGGGGGCGACAGGTGCAACGGGAGGGGGAGCGACAGGACCGACTGGCGTAACGGGTTCGACTGGACCGACTGGACCTGCCGGTTCAATAATATATGTATTCCCATACACTTCAATGCCATTTGCTTATGTGACGAATACGATCGATAACACAGTAAGCGTCATTAATATCAGTACCAATACTGTTGTTGGATCGCCTATTCCTGTTGGAACATCCCCTATGGTTCCTGCAACTACCCTTAATGGGGAGTTTGTGTATGTGCCAAACAGAGATTCAAATAATGTGTCCGTCATAAGTACGGCTTCCAATACTGTTATAACAACTATCGCAGTCGGATTGGAGCCATTTGATGTTGCCATTACCCCAAACGGGCTGTTTGCCTACGTGTGTAATGCAGGAAGTGGGAATCTGTCAGTCATAGACACACTTACCAATACTGTTGTTGGATCGCCTATTACTGTTGGAGATTCGCCCTTCAGTATTGCCATTGGTTCAACTCCGAATGGGGTATATGCATATGTGGCTAATTCCCTTGATGTGGTGGTCGTAGATACACTTACCAATACTGTTGTTGGATCGCCTATTACAGTTGGTACTGAGCCAGACGCTCTTGCCATCACCCCCAATGGATTGTATGTCTATGTGTGTAATACTTTCGATAATACTGTATCAGTCATAAGTACCACTACCAATACTGTTGTTGGATCGCCTATTCCTGTTGGAGCTAATCCAAATTTTATTGCAGTCAGACAAGATGGATTGTTTGCGTACGTGAACAGTCCCACAGGTAACACCATTTCGGTGATAGATACTACTACCAACACGGTAGCAGCAACAATCACGCTTCCCGGAGGTAGTGCTCCTGAAGGAATCGCTTTCACGGCTAATGAGGCCTTTGCTTATGTAGTGTATGGTGGGTTAGCGGAAGTAGGTATAGTAGATCTCAGCACGAATACCGTAACAGGAACAACTATCCCCGTAGGATCCAGTCCTTACGGTATTGTCATCAGTTATCTCCCTACTCCAGGGCCAACAGGAGCTACGGGCGCTACAGGTGCGACTGGTGTAACAGGCGCGACTGGTGCTACTGGCGTAACGGGAGCAACGGGTGCGACTGGTGCTACTGGTGTAACAGGCGCGACTGGAGCCACTGGTCCGACAGGTGCAACTGGTGTAACAGGATCTACGGGTGCGACTGGTGTAACAGGTGCTACTGGCGTAACGGGAGCGACGGGTCCGACTGGTGTAACGGGAGCAACGGGTGCGACGGGAGCTACAGGCTCTACTGGCCCAACAGGTGCAACTGGTCCTACGGGACCTACAGGTGCGACAGGACAGACTGGGGCAACGGGTCCAACTGGGGCTACAGGTTCAACAGGAGCTACGGGCTTTACAGGTACAACTGGCCCAACAGGCGCTACAGGTCCAACGGGTCCTACGGGAGCAACTGGACCGACAGGCTCTACTGGCCCAACAGGTGCAACTGGTCCTACGGGACCTACAGGTGCGACAGGACAGACTGGGGCAACGGGTCCAACTGGGGCTACAGGTTCAACAGGAGCTACGGGCTCTACAGGTACAACTGGCCCAACAGGCGCTACAGGTCCAACGGGTCCTACGGGAGCAACTGGACCGACAGGCGCTACAGGTCCAACGGGGCCAACTGGACCGACAGGATCGACGGGACCAACAGGAGCTACGGGTGCGACTGGTGTAACAGGTGCTACTGGCGTAACGGGAGCAACGGGCGCGACTGGTGTAACGGGCGCGACTGGTCCTACAGGAGCTACGGGCTCTACAGGTGCAACTGGCCCAACAGGCGCTACAGGTCCAACGGGTCCTACGGGAGCAACTGGACCGACAGGCGCTACAGGTGCAACAGGCCCAACTGGTGGTACAGGGCCAACAGGTCCTACGGGAGCAACTGGACCGACAGGTGCTACAGGTAGCACAGGTTCAACGGGGCCAACTGGATCGACAGGACCAACAGGAGCTACGGGTGCGACTGGTGTAACAGGTGCTACTGGCGTAACGGGCGCGACTGGTGTAACGGGCGCGACTGGTCCTACAGGAGCTACGGGCTCTACAGGTCCAACGGGGCCAACTGGACCGACAGGATCGACGGGACCGACAGGATCGACGGGACCAACAGGAGCTACGGGTGCGACTGGTGTAACAGGTGCTACTGGCGTAACGGGCGCGACTGGAGCTACGGGGCCAACTGGACCGACAGGAGCTACAGGCTCTACAGGCCCAACAGGTGCAACTGGTCCTACGGGACCTACAGGTGCAACGGGTCCAACTGGGGCTACAGGTTCAACAGGAGCAACGGGTGCGACTGGTGTAACGGGAGCAACGGGTGCGACGGGAGCTACAGGCTCTACTGGCCCAACAGGTGCAACTGGTCCTACGGGACCTACAGGTGCGACAGGACAGACTGGGGCAACGGGTCCAACTGGGGCTACAGGTTCAACAGGAGCAACGGGTGCGACTGGTTCGACAGGGGCAACGGGAGCGACAGGTGCTACTGGCGTAACGGGAGCGACGGGTCCGACTGGTGTAACTGGTGCGACTGGAGCAACTGGTTCGACAGGTCCTACGGGTGCGACTGGTGCAACTGGTCCAACGGGAGCAACAGGTGGTACAGGTCCTACAGGTTCAACTGGAGCAACGGGTGCGACTGGTTCGACGGGGGCAACGGGAGCAACCGGCGCAACAGGTTCAACTGGCGCGACTGGTGCAACTGGTCCTACTGGAGCTACTGGTGTTACAGGAGCGACGGGTCCTACGGGAGCAACAGGGTCAACAGGAGCTACTGGCGCGACAGGTGCTAGTGTGACAGGTGCTACGGGAGCGACGGGTTCAACTGGAGCTACAGGTGCAACTGGCCCAACGGGAGCAACAGGGTCAACAGGTCCTACTGGAGCTACTGGTGTTACAGGAGCGACGGGTCCTACGGGAGCAACAGGGTCAACAGGAGCCACTGGCGCGACAGGTGCTAGTGTGACAGGTGCTACGGGAGCGACGGGTCCGACAGGTGTAACCGGTACGACTGGAGCAACAGGTTCAACTGGTCCCACGGGAGCAACAGGTAGTACAGGTCCTACTGGTTCAACAGGCCCCACGGGAGCAACAGGAGCTACAGGTGCAACGGGAGCCACAGGTCCTACTGGGGCTACAGGAGCCACTGGCCCAACAGGAGCTACGGGTGCGACGGGAGCAACAGGAGCCACAGGTGCGACTGGACCAACAGGAGCAAGCGTTACAGGAGCGACTGGAGCGACTGGTCCAACCGGGGCAACAGGAGCTACCGGCGCAACCGGTTCGACTGGCCCAACCGGTGCAACAGGAGCTACAGGTGCAACGGGAGCGACAGGTGCTACCGGTCCAACAGGTCCTACAGGAGCAACAGGGCCAACCGGTGCAACTGGCCCGACGGGTGGTACAGGAGCGACTGGAGCCACTGGCCCGACAGGTGCTACTGGGGCTACTGGTTCGACAGGAGCTACAGGTGCTAGTGTGACAGGTGCAACGGGAGCAACAGGTGCTACCGGTGCGACTGGAGCCACTGGCCCGACAGGTCCATCTATGCCTGGCCCGACAGGAGCTACGGGTCCGACAGGAGCTACGAGCCCAACCGGTGCGACAGGTCCAACAGGACCGACAGGTCCCTCTTTACCTGGTCCGACAGGTCCCACTGGCCCCACTGGCGCAACGAGCCCCACAGGCGCGACAGGACCAACAGGCCCGACAGGACCTCCTACTCCAGGCCCAACTGGAGCTACAGGAGCGACAGGGCCGATGGGCCCTACAGGTACTGGTTATGACGGAGCACTCCCAGTGTTTCAACCGTGCCAATATACTGGAATACTCGTGCCGCAAGGCAGCAACTACACACTGATAACCCAATGGCTTCCCAGTCCAACTTCTAATGTTATTTCTTATGAAATTTTTGCATATGATCAGCTGATAGCTATCATCCCAGCCACAAGACCGCTCGTTTTTGAAACAACCGTTCCCAAGCCAAACACAAAGAAAAGCAACTGGGAATCAAACTACCGCTATTACCTCTACACGAAATATAAGGTACGGGCTGTAAGCTCAAATAACACACGAAGTTTATTTACCAATTTGATGACTTTCTAGCGTTGGAGTAAAAAAAATTGTTACAAACCCCTATCCCCAGTATAGGATAGGGAATGCAAAATTAATGAAGGTGCTTTTATATGAACCTGTTTAAACCAATGCTGTATGTACTTTTTGCAAGTGCGGTCATCCTCGTTTCCAGCGCGCTTCTTACAAATACACCTGACATTGAAGCAGGGGATTTACAAGTTTCTACTCTACTCGAGAAGACTGCTATTAACCCCATGCTCATCTCCTACACACCTAATAGACATTGGGCCTATATCCTCACTTCGGGATCAAATGATGTCACCGTCTATGACCTCACTATCAATACACTCACCAATGTGTCGATAGCTGTCGGCTCAACTCCTATAGATATGGCTATTACTTCTGATAGTTCGACTGGCTACGTGGTAAATTCAGGCGACAACAACATCTCAATTATTGATTTGAGCACAAATACCGTAACGGGCTCTCCCATTTCTGTCGGAACTAACCCTCAAGGTATTCGTATTACACCGAACGGTGATTATGCCTATGTGGTTAATGCAGATGATAATAACGTCTCAGTCATTGATTTGAGCACAAATACCGTAACAGGCTCCACTATTTCTGTCGGAACAAATCCGATGGACATCGATATTACCCCCAATGGAAATTATGCGTATATCCCCAACATGGGATCAAGCAACATCTCAGTCATCGACTTAAGCAGCAATACCGTTAGCACGACCATTTCTGTAAACAGCAACCCGACTGCAATTTCCATCACGGCAGATGGACTATACGCACTTATAGCCTATGAAGGCTCAACTAATATTACCAAAATCAACCTCACTACCAACACTGTCTCAGGCCCCACATATACTATGGACGCACCGTTTCTTCGAGCCCTGTTTTATCGAAACACATGAGCTTTCTGCAAAACTCCATTGGATTGTTAAAGTCGATCTTATGAAGGAACTTAAATCTCTGGTCACAAACACAAATTCCGTTTATTATAAGTACCAATTTTAATTTAATGAATTTTTGTGGCAGCAGATTTAACAGATACTACAGATTTGGCAGAAGCAAAAGGGCAGGACTATAGCCGCGGCGACTATAAGTATGGATTCGTCACGGATATCGAGACAGAATCCTTCCCCAAAGGGTTAAACGAAGAGATCGTTCGTGCGCTTTCTAAGAAGAAAAATGAACCCGATTGGATGCTCGACTTTCGTCTCAAAGCTTTTAACAAGTGGAAGGAGATGAAAGAGCCTCGCTGGGCAAACCTTCGCTATGGGCCTATCGACTATCAGAACATCACCTACTACTCTGCTCCCAAGCACAAGCCTCTACTCAATAAGCTCTCAGATGCTGAACCTGAACTTTTGAAAACCTTCGAGCGTCTCGGCATTCCAGTCGATGAGCAAAAGCGGCTCGTCAACGTCGCAGTCGACGTTGTTTTTGACTCGGTCTCTTTAGGCACCACATTCCAAAGCAAGCTCAAAGAGGCAGGAGTCATTCTCTGCTCCATCTCGGAAGCTATCCAAACCTACCCAGACCTCGTTAAAAAATACATGGCTTCGGTTGTGCCTATTCATGACAACTTTTTTGCCGCTCTCAACTCAGCCGTCTTCACCGACGGCTCCTTCGTCTACATTCCCAAAGGCGTTCGCTGCCCAATGGAGCTTTCGACCTATTTCCGCATCAACGATAAAGAGAGCGGCCAGTTTGAGAGAACGCTCATCATTGCCGAAGATGACTCCCACGTCAGCTACTTAGAGGGCTGCACAGCGCCCGCCTTTGATAATAACCAGCTCCACGCAGCAGTCGTTGAACTTGTCGCCCACAACCGAGCTGAAATTAAATACTCGACGATTCAAAACTGGTATGCCGGCAATCCCAAGACTGGAGAGGGCGGTGTCTATAACTTCGTGACCAAGCGAGGGCTTTGCGCTGGAGAGTCCTCAAAAATCTCCTGGACACAAGTTGAAGCTGGTGCTGCAATCACCTGGAAATACCCAGGCTGCATCTTGAAAGGGGATAACTCTGTCGGTGAATTTTACTCTGTCGCCCTCACCAACGGTTTTATGCAGGCCGATACTGGAACCAAAATGGTCCACATCGGCAAAAACACTACTTCGACGATAGTTTCAAAGGGAATTGCTGCCGAGCAGTCCCACAACACCTATCGAGGCCTTGTTAAGATTGTAGGCAAAGCTGAAGGGGCGAGAAATTATACTCAGTGCGACTCGATGCTAGTGGGCGATCGCTGCTCCGCCAACACCTTTCCCTATATCGAAAACCACAACGCTTCCAGCCAGCTGGAGCATGAAGCTTCTACTTCAAAACTCAATGAAGAGCAGCTTTTTTACTTCAGATCACGCGGAATTTCTTTTGAAGATGCCGTAAACCTAATTGTCAACGGTTTCTGCAAAAAAGTTCTCGATGAGCTTCCTTTCGAGTTCGCTCAGGAAGCTAAAAATCTATTAACACTCAAGCTTGAGCATTCAGTCGGATAATATTTATGCCCAAAAACCCTATTTTAGAGATTGAAAATCTCTCAGCTACCATTGCTGATAAACCAATTTTAAACGGCATCAGCCTCTCGATCCTTCCAGGCCAAATCCATGCTATCATGGGCCCAAACGGAGCTGGAAAATCAACTCTTGCTAAGATCCTCGCAGGAGACCCTGCCTACGACATTACTAGCGGTACAGTTCGACTAGAAGGCAAAGAGATTTTAGAGCTCGACCCAGAAGAGCGCGCTCATCTCGGCCTGTTCATGAGTTTCCAATACCCTGTTGAGGTGGCTGGAGTCTCCAATCGTCAGTTCCTCCAGCTTGCTCTTAATGCCAATCGAAAAGCGCAGAAATTAGAGCCTCTTGATGATGCTTCATTTAATAAGCTTCTTAGAGAAAAGATGAAAATGATGGACGTTCGAGATGAGTTTTCCGAGCGATCGGTCAATGAAGGCTTTTCAGGCGGCGAGAAAAAACGAAATGAAATTCTCCAGATGGCCGTTTTAGATCCCAAAGTCTCGATTCTCGATGAAACGGACTCTGGCCTTGATATCGATGCGATGCGAATCGTAGCGAAAGGCGTTACAACCCTTATGACTCCTGAAAAGGGGCTGCTTCTCATTACCCACTACCAGCGCCTTTTAGACTACATCAAACCAGACTTTGTCCATGTGATGATTGATGGCAAAATTGTTCTTTCCGGCGGAGCTGAGCTTGCTCTCAAGCTTGAAGAGAAGGGGTATGATTGGATAACGCCTGAAGTAGGTGCGACTCCATGACAGAATCTACTCAAGAATGCACTTTAGCCGAGCAGTTCTTTAGCCAGTTTGAAGAGCATTGCGACTCTCCCTATGAACCGGACATGCTCCGAAAAAAGCGGCTTAAAGCGTGGGACCACCTTCTCGAAATCGGCCTTCCAGATGCAAATGATGAAGCTTTTCGATATGTGCGGCTCGATCCTCTTTTTACACTCAATCTTGAAAAAGCAGAAGCGTGTGAGATCAAAAGAGAATCGCTCTACCCCCATATTCTTCCAGAAGCGAAAGGCTCCTTTTTAGTCTTTGCCAATGGCGCTTTTAGACCTGAACTTTCAGATATCTCTGGACTTAAAGATATTGTTATAATGCCTCTTACGCAGGCATCTCGAGCGTACTCTTCTCTTCTTCAAGGTACATGGGCCAAGAGCTTAAAAGAAGAGGTAGATCCATTTGTTTCGCTCAATAACGCCTGCCATCATGAAGGGCTCTTACTCTGTATCCCGCCCAATAAAAAGCTTGAATCGCATATCCAATTCCACCACATATACGATATCGACCACCCATCATGGACAATGCCTCGAGCTCAAATTGCCCTTGGAAAATCATCCGAAGCTGTTTTTGTCGATACTTCTTCAGGCGCATATGTAAACTTGTTTGACAACCGATATATCGATTTCATACTTGAAGACAACGCTACTTGTGCTTATTCGCAATATCTTCATAACTCTGAAGCACATCACTTTTCAGCACTCAGAGCAAATCTTAAGAGAGATGCTAAATTTACAATGACTTCGGTCGTAGATGCTGCCTTTTCTCGAAAATCAATCCGAGTGCAGATGGCAGGAGAAAATGGCCACGCTTCCTTAAATGGCGTGAACATGCTTTCAGGAACGAAAGAGGGCCATATCCACGTTGTTGTCGATCATCAAGAGCCGCACTGCTCTTCCATGCAGCTTTTTAAAAATGTGCTCCATGACTCGAGCCGCTCAAGCTTTGAGGGTAAAATCTGGGTTCGGCAAAAAGCGCAAAAAACAGAGGCGTACCAGCTCAACAACAACCTTATCTTGAATAGCAGCGCTGAGGCGCTCTCGAAGCCAAACCTTGAAATTTTTGCTGATGACGTAAAAGCGTCGCACGGAGCAACTTCAGGACAGCTCGATAAAGAGCAGCTCTTCTATTTACGTACTCGAGGGCTTAGTGAAGATGTCGCCCGCGCCTGCTTAATCCAGGGTTTTTGCCAGGAGGTTGTAAACTTAATGCCAAATCAGACCATGCGAGAAAGAGCACATGAACTCGTCATCAGCTTATATGGAACTACTAGGCTCTCGAACAAAATAAATTAAACGCAAAGGCACAAAGACGCTAAGGCGAGAGAGAAGGCAACAAAAATGATTAGTCCACGATGAACCTTCAGGACATGTTCTCTTTTCTTTCTCTGCGTCTTCGCATCTTTGCGTCTTTGCGTTTAAACTTTTAAAGATTGTCTTACTTATGAGTACTCAACAAATTCAGCGTATTAAAGATGCAAGGGTCGACTTCCCCATGCTCGCAAAGAAGATCCATGGAAAGCCCTTCACCTATCTCGATAGCGCTGCAACGACACATAAGCCCAACTCAGTCATCGACACAATCAGCACCTTTTACCGTGAACAGTATGGAACCGTCCATCGAGCAGTCTATTCCACTGCCCAAGAGGCAAGCGGCCTTTACCAAAGTGCACGTGAAAAGGTTGCATCTTTCTTTAATGCCTTTTCTTCGCGAGAAATAATCTTTACCCGTGGAACAACCGATAGCTTAAATATTTTGGCCTTTAGCCTTGCTCAAAGCTATTTAAAACCTGGCCAAACAATCCTCATAACCGAGATGGAGCACCACTCAAATATCGTCCCATGGCAGATGATCTCTGAGCAGTATTCGCTCAAACTTGCAGTCTGTCCTGTTCTTGATTCGGGCGAAATTGATATGGATGCCTTTGAAAAAATCCTTAACTCTCAGTCGGTCGCTGTCGTCAGCTTTCCCCATATCGCCAATATCTTAGGCACCTGCAATCCTGTAGAACAAATTGCAGCCCTCGCCCATAGACATGGAGCGCTTGTCGTTCTTGATGGGGCACAGAGCGCCTCGCATGAACCAATAGATCTACAGACCCTTGGCTGCGACTTTTTTGCCTGCTCAGGCCATAAAATGGTGGGACCAACTGGTATAGGTGTGCTTTGGGGCCGTCTTGAACTGCTTGAAAAGCTAGCTCCCTCGCGAGGCGGCGGCGATATGATCGATCGAGTAACGTTTGAAAAAACAACCTACAATACTACGCCAGTCAAATTTGAACCGGGCACTCCCATCATTGCTGAAGCAATTGGTCTTGGAGCAGCTCTTGATTACCTTACGAGCTTGGATCTTCAAGCAATTAAGGCTTGGGAGCATCATCTCTTGGAAAAGCTGCTTTCAGGTTTAAGCCAAATAAAAGGGTTGAAGCTTATTGGAAAGGCGAAGATGCGAGGTGCGCTTGCAACTTTTACAATTGAGGGCGTCCATCCCCTCGATGCTGCCACTCTACTCGATCTTCAAGGAGTTGCCATCCGTTCGGGACATCTTTGCGGACAGCCAATATTGCGCCGTTTTGGCTGCGATTCAGCTCTTCGAGCATCCCTTGCCTTCTATAATAATGAAGAAGATCTCGATCGATTTTTTGCAGCACTAAAGATGGTCCTCAAGCAACTCAATCCTTAAATACCGGATCGATCTAAGCACCTTCCTGAATCGTGATCACAATAGCAATTTGCCCATCAACAGCTGAAGGAAACACTTGGTAGGTCGCCTTTGCCTGCGGAAAATTGTTGTTCATATAATAGATTTGTACCCTGCGGACAGCTTTAGTAAACCCATGAAAACTGTATTCGGTATTAGGGTTTATCTTAAGCTGCTGTTGCAAAGTGCTTGTTTGGATCGCGCTATTTCCTTGAAAGGTTATCGAATAGATTATAGTCCCTTGCGCTACATTGGCTTGCTTCATTTGGAGCATAGCTTCAATATGCGCGCACTGTTCTTGTACACACTGTTCTTGTGCAGATATAGGTGCAACGAGAAGTGCAGTAGCTGCAATAAAAGCTGTTAAAAATTGACGCATGATATTTTCTCCAATATTAATGAAAGCCTAAACCATTTAATAAAATTTTAGAAAGAAAATAACGGGATATTATGATGGTCAGGATAAGATAACAAATTTCATTAAACTATTAATTAGTTAACTTTTTATCCTGACTATCCTAATATCCTGTTATTTTTGTTTTGTAGATCGGTGAAACTCTAGTTTTTACTCTCATCTTTCACTACATAGCGTTTGAATGATTCCTCATTCCACTGCCGATAAGAACAAGGATCACCGGGGCCCCCACCATAGCGAATATCTTGAGTTAACTCTGAATATGAATGGATGACACTCTCCATCGGGGCATCAAAAAAGAGAGCCATTGTATAGCGTTCAACACAACCAAAAGCCTTATGCACTCTATGTTCAGTTGCTCTGATACCGTCGTTCGTAGCAAGCTGGCCAAACTCTCCCACCTGAAACATCATGACATCTATGTCATCAGCTATAACTTTCTTAAAGCCCTTGTCTTGAGATGTTCTAACAAAGAGTCCTGCCTCCTCTGGTTCAGGAATTGCCTCCCCGTTTGCAAAATAAAAGGCTGGAAGGAGTGTCGTAAACATTCCATGGTCTAAATGAGCCCCGCACCAAAAAGGGTTCTCAACTGCGCTATTTCCACTTTTGCGATAGTAGAGCATGCGTCCTAATCGGGGAACGCCATCTAAAGAAATTCCCGTATCAGGCCCTAAAAGCCCAATTTTCTTCATGACAGCCTCTCCCATCTCAGACATCAAGAATCCCAAATCTTGAAAGGGAGTTCTTAAATCAACTTCCAAAGGCCATTTGTTGAGTAAGCTATCTGGAACAAATCCGTAGTAGGAGACTTTGAGATCATCTACAACCCATCTGCCATCGGGACGCTTAAATTTCTCTTTGCCTTTTTCATAACCGAGGAATGTCTCGCCTAGAGCATGATTAGGGGCATACGACTCTTTTATCTCTTCTGGAAGCGCTGAAAATTCACGAGCTGTTTCAATAAACTTCAAAAGCTTTTCTTTGTATCCTGGAACAGCTTTAATCCCTACGATGCCTTTTTCATATAAAGCAGATTTCAGTACGATCAGAGATTGAGGATCTTCTTTTTGAAAAGCCTCATAAGAAATGATATCCAGAGAAAGCGTCTCGATAGTTTCGCTGCCTTTCATGATACTGCCCGAACAAGCCAACAGTATGCTTAAAGCAAGTAATACTCTCTTTCTCATAGAACACCTTCCGTAAAGTTTTCTAGTTACGGAAAAGAAATATTAATGGAAAGAGCCTTTTGCAAACCTCGCTTTGTTTGGAAAAATCGAAGATTTTATTGCGGCTGCTCTTCCCTCTTACGATGACATACCCTGTTGGGTAGACGAGGAAGAGGGAAGAGCAGCCGCAACAAAAGATCGGTTTTAACAATCGAATGGAGTTTTGCAAAAGGCTCGCTATAGATGTCTCAATTGCAAACCGCTATGCAGGAAATTTCGATTAATGACCCTTTAGGCAGCTCTGCCGCCTGAATAGTTTGACGGGCAGGAGGTGTTAAAGTGTTGAAGCGGTTGGCATATTCTTCGTTCATGCCGACAAAATCCCTCATTAATTCCTTCAAGAATACATCTGTTCGAACCACTTGGCTCATGCTTGATCCTGAAGCTTTTAAAATAGCCTCTATATTATTAAGAACCTGTTTTGTTAATGCCCTAATATCGCCTTCAAGAAGCTCTCCCGTTTGAGGATTAATTGGGAGCTGCCCAGATACAAACACTAATGACTGGAAAGACTTAACCACAATTGCTTGAGAATAGGGCCCAATAGCAGCAGGCGCCTGTTCAGTATCAACTTTTTTAATGCTCATCAGTAAACTCCTCATAAAATCCAATTAAACGAACAGGCGCTTCAGATCCATTCTCAATCTTTAAAGGAAGGGCAATAGCCCAAGCGCCAACAGGAGGAAGAAGATCTGCGTTAGCAACATTTTCGATAATGTATTTGCCAGCGCCTAAAAAAATTTCATGGGTAGGAAAGTAGCCAAGGGTACCTGTATCAGGTGATAATGTATCTATTCCTATACCAGAAATCTTCCTCTCAAACAGTATTTGAGCTGCCTCTTTGCTAAAAGTTGGGAAATGAACCTGTCCGGACGAATCTGCATTTCTGTACTTCTCAGGAGCATTCCAGAAACGGCTCCAGCCCGTATACCCAATCACGAGAGAGCGGGAAGGAATAAGCCCATGCTTTGATTCAAAATCCAGAACGTCTTGGACGGTGATTTGGTAATCGACATCTGCCTTTTCAGCAACATTAAGAACCACAATGGGCAGCACAAGCTCCTTTAAGGGGATTTCAGCAATGCTTATGCCATTGGGAAAGCAGTGAGTGGGCGCATCCATATGCGTTCCAATGCCTGCATTCATTTCAACCCTAAAAGATCGGAATTTTGTTTGTGTTGAACAATCATCATGATCGCGTTTTAGGATATGCTGAAAGCCACAAGAACCAACCCAGGTAGCCACTTGAGCATTGAGAGGGTGGGTTAAATCAACAAATGTTTGGCTTTTGAAAGAAAAAGTAGATGAGGGTTTCATTCAACCTCTAAAGTTCGGGTAAGACTGAGGGCACAATATCTCCGGGGCCCTTCTGCCCCAGCGCAAGGACTATATCATGAAACTCGATAAGCCACTTGATAATCTGCTTATGAAGCTGATCGACAAAAGGATAAAGGCCGATGCACACCATTAAGATAGCAAGCCAAGACTTCAACCCCATACCTAAGAAGGTAATCTGCACCTGGGGTGCTAATCGGTTGATAACACCTAGGAAGGTATCCGTCATCAAAATGGCGATAATGGGAGGGGCGCATAGTTGCAAGGTAAGGGCCACAAAGATCTGAAGGCATTTAACAATCTTATCGTGAATAAAACTCTGTTCGTACAAGAAGGCAGGCCATGCAAACTTATCGTAGGGAAGTATATCATAAGATTCAAAGAGCGCTTGAATAATATAAAAAGGGCCGTCCATCGCGTAGAAGATAGTAATCAGCAGAAAATTATATAGAGTACCTATAGGCGAAGACTGGTTCTGAATAGTTGGGTCATTCGTCATAAGGCTTGCAGCGCCCCTCTGGTGGTCAATTAATACCCCAGAAGATGAAACGATTAAAAAGGGAAGGCCTGAAAAAAATCCTAAAACTGCGCCAATCAAGATCTCTTTACAAAAGAGAAGCAGCATCGTTTCATTAAAAGGAATTGCCGTGGTCATAGTAAAGACCATCTTGGGCAAGATCATAGATAAAAAGCAGATAGCAAGCCCAATTTTAGCAGCCGTTGGCATGATCCTCGCCCCAAAGAAGGGAGAGAGTGTGATTATGGGGGCAATTCGAGCAATTCCAAGAAAACAGACAGAAAGTACAGACAGAGGAGAACCTGTGCGTTCTGAACCCTCCATAAATAGCCGAACGTAATCGAGCCCCATCTGCATTTTAATTTACCTTAGTGAAAAAAGATCACTCCACCTAAATCTTAAGTCAACAATAGTCAAAAAAGATAGATGATCTTTCTAACTGGAATACAATAGCCATCTACATCCTCTTTGGAAGACGAGGTAAACAAGATGGCTAAAGACCAATCTAAAGGTGAGATATCAGCTAAAGCGAGGCGAGCACCTCATCTCTTTTAGTGCGATAGTGATCGGCAAGCTCAGGATAGGTCTGATTCAACCACATTTCGAATGGGTATAAGCGAACATCAAATTCATAGTTC
The DNA here is from genome assembly GCA_013285825.1 of Bacteroidota bacterium. Taxonomy (GTDB): domain Bacteria; phylum Chlamydiota; class Chlamydiia; order Chlamydiales; family FEN-1388; genus JABDGV01. The sequence continues at coordinate 40,599 of JABDGV010000002.1, read as the reverse complement.
ATTCGGCTTAAGACATTCAAATCAGGATTTTTGCTCAAGTGGCCCGTATCAATATAGACCGCTCGATCATGAGTAAATCCGAGGTTGTTGTTGCGGATAAGAGCGTCGTCATTATCAGTAAAGCCTTTTTGAGCCATTGTGAGGAGAAGGTCAATAACTTGGTCAACGCGCTCTTGAGCCTGGTCTATTTCTCCATCGTCCATAAGCTTGGTGATGGTCGGAATTAAATAGACTGCTTTTTTCTGGAGAACAAAACAGGCATCGTCGCCTCGAATACGGTGCGACTGCCCAAAGCGATCGACAAGCTTAACACCCTTAATCTTGTTTCTTGTTCTGTTCAAGTGAACATAAACAATCCCAGTCTCTTCAGGAACCTCTTCAAAACAGAGCTTTGAGCTGGAAAAGATCTCTTCACGATGGTCAATACGTCTTTGCTGCTGGGAAGCTTCTTCTTTTGAAAACCACCTCTTCCAAAATGGCCTTGGCTTTTGAACTGAACGAAGGCGTCCAAGTTGGAATAACTTGAGGACATAACGGCCATCTTGGCTTTCAAATACAACGGCTTGTGCTCCACGGCCAAGCCAGTTAAATTGCTGCTGGCTGACAACATAAAAAAAGGTGTCACGCTCATCTGAGAGCTTTACATCCCATCTCGGATCGTTTGGAAAATTTGATTGCACATTGCTGATTGCAAACAGCTTTGCAGGCCGTGCAAGCTCGGAGATCTTCTTATCAAAATGAATAAACCTTCCAACAGCAAAGGAGAGGACTCCCAGGATGGCCAACAAGACAAGATTCTGAAATTTAAAAAATTGTTTCATGCTCACAAAATAGTTATTGGGACGAGTATAACGAAAAAAGGGAATTTACATCGAAAGAAAGATTACAAAGGTAATGATTATCCTGCTCCCAAACTCCAGACAGCGAAGTTTGTAAATATATTTGCTGAAAAGCTAAAAATCTGCTGCCCGAGCCAGCCTCCTAAAAACATCAGTGTAAGAGTTACAGAGACAAGCTTAACAACAAATGAAAGCGTCTGCTCTTGGATTTGGGTTGCAGCCTGGAAAATGGCAACCACAGTTCCTAAAAACATGGAAATAAGAACTGGCGGCGCAGAAAGGATAAGAATCAAGAGAAGCCCCTGATATGACAGCTGAACAATCTGTGTTTGAAACATACCTTAAAAGTCCTTATCTAAATGTTGAAACAAGGCCTTCAATAAGCAATGTCCAGCCATCGAGCATAACCAATAAGAACAGCTTCAATGGCATGGAAATAGTCACAGGCGAAAGCATCATCATACCCATCGCGAGCAAAATATTGGATACAACTAAGTCAATAACAAAGAAGGGAATATAGATCAAAACCCCGATTTCAAAAGCATTCTTCAACTGCGTAGTTATAAAGGCGGGAACCAAAAGCATAAAATCGTCAGGTCTGAGCTGATCCCGATAGTTTTCAGGCAAGAGCTTATAGACAATTTTATAAAAAAGCCTCTGGTGCTTAACAAGTGAATTATTCTTTAAAAATTCTCGGAAAGGTTCTTTGGCTTTATCAACTACTGCTACAACATAGGCTGCTGAGTCTGATGAAAAAAGCTCCTTGGGTATATCTTTTGCTATTGTCTCTTGAGCCGCATCATACATTTTCACGCCTGTTGGGAACATGACATATAAACTCAAAAGAAAGGCAATACCGTTGATAACCTGGTTTGGAGGTGCTTGCTGAACGCCCAAGGCATTTCGTAAAAGAGACAAAACGACAACGATCTTCACAAAAGAGGACAAAATCATAATGATGAACGGAAGGAGCGACATAAAGACAATCGCTGTACCCTGAATTACTAGAGATGGTCGCTGAAGCCCCTCAAAGTTCAATAAATTTCCTGCCTTTGAAGCCTCTTCGGTTTTTTCCACCTTAACAGGAGCCCGTGTCATGATATTGGCCTTAGGAACAACTAACTGAGGAGTCATTTCTTGTTTTGGCGCCCCGAGCTCAGGCTCGTCATCAGCCCCATAGAGAGAAAAAGTTGAAAACATCACAAACAAAATTGCAATCAGTGCTTTTTTCAAAAACGCATATTTCAGCAGTGCATTTTTCACTTTGAACCACCTTTTACACCAATAGACTCCTGCATGGACTGTAGGGCTGCTTCTAGCGTCAGCCAACGATCCTGCAGTCGGGCATTTATAATACCCCCTTCAGTCTCAATAATACAATCACCAGGGGTCAAATCATCCCGTTCACGAATAGAAAGCGACTCAAGCTCTTCAAAGACATTCTTAAGCTTATTCTTTCCACTCTCAAGCTGCGCAAAATCTTGATGGCAGACGTAGATAACAATTTTTTTATGTTGCGCAACAACCTTGGCGGTTGCCATCACAATTTCTTCAATAGCTTCCGGTCTTTGTTTAATTTCAGCGCCTACAATCTTCTTAGCAGCCCTCACAGAAATTGGCATAATGCTCTTCTGCATCTCATCGCGAACTCGTGCAATCTCTTTTTCTAAAAGCGCAATCATCTCTCCCCATGCTTGAAATCCGGCTGCAAATCCATCGCGATGGGCCTCTTCCTTGATTTTTTCACATTCTTCTGTGACTTTTTGTCTATAATCCAAGGCATCTTTTTGAACGATTGCGAGAAGCTCCTGGCCAGAGACAAGCTCAGAAAATTCTTTAGCGGGAATAACATGGCTGTAGGGAGCTGTTGCCACTTCAGTGGGCTTGCCAGGCTCTCGTAATAAGGCAAAATAGCGTTTTTTAGTTTCCACTACTGTTTACTCTCCTACAGTTTCAAGATACTTCACAATCATGCATACATTAGTATTCCAGGCATCAACCGACTTAGGGTCGAGACCTTCTATCGTATCCATTTTTTGATAGGATAGCTCTTGGGCAAATTCAACTTCATAACGCCTAAAAAAATACCAACGAAATTCATCGCTTTGTGCCTTTAAAAGCTGTTCAAAAACTTGTTTCCCAGACTCAAAAACTTGGATTTTAAGCGCTTCAGGCTGATCTTCCAAGGATTTAACTTCTATCGTCGCTACAGCCATTTTCTTTGGTGCAAAGAGAAGTTTTCGCAAATAGCGCTGTGAAGTTATGTCGAGGCTATTTAAAACCTTGTCGATCTCTTTTTTACCGATTACCTTACGCAACCCTTGAGCTAAAAAATGGCACCCCATACACATGAAGAGTGAATCAAAGAAGCCGCGAGGCTTATCAAGAAGAACTGCTAAAGGAGAATCTGTGACATGCGATTTATCCGGGAGCGCATAATCTTCTTGAGTATTAAATAGATGCGATAGAAGCAGTACTCTCATTTCCTCTGGAATTGCCCCCGAGGTCATTATTTTCTCATGCAAGGGTTCAAAAAATGACCGCTCTTTGTTTGGCAATTGAACAATTTTCCACTTAACCCAGGAGGGATGAAGAACTTCTAATGGGGTTCTTGGATCTAGTATAGAGGCAGATTTATTTTCATCCGTTGATCCAAGGTTGTTTAGATCTACTTCAGACAAAAACGCGAGAAAGGAATCGTTATTCAACAGACCAAAAGAGTTTGTAACTTCACGAAGATGGTTCATACGTATTACATCGACTCAATATTCTCTTGAACTTTAGGACCCTTATCTTCTTCCTTTTTCTCTTCTGTCTTCTCAGTTGCGACAGGCTTTTCTTCAGATTCTTTCTCCATCTCTTCGATAGGATGTATAGAAAAAATTTTGGAAACTCCGCCGTGGTGTGCAGCTAAGGGAACGAGCTTCCAAGCGAGCCATGCCGTAGTAAAAACAAAAATACAACAAAGAATCGTCAAACTAAAGAAAATGAACTGAAATCTTGAGATCGATTCTTGAGCAAGTACAATAGTCCACACACGGGCAAGATCAACATTGCCCTGGTTGGCCGCTGCTTTTTGCGCAGTTGATTCAGCAAATCGAGCCCTGTCGGGAATAACTGTCACGTTTTCAAATTTAAGCCCCTGCACACTACTTGCCACAAGTCGTCGAATTTTTGTAATCAGATGGCTGTTTGGATCGTCTAAAACTCCATTATGCTTAACAAAGACCGATGCTGTTACGTCGCCCTTTATTTGCCCAGGATTTAGGACATCTTCCTCAGGGAATGAGAGCTGAACTTCGGCGTCCAAAATACCATCAATCTTTCTAATCATTGCACCGATTTGCGCTGCAAGCCCTTGCTGATAGCGAATCTTGTCCTGCATTTCTGATGGAACGAGTCCGCCCTGAGTAAAAAGTTCCAAAAGCCTCTCAGGTCTGCGCCTAGGTAATCCATTGGCATTGAGAAGAGCTAAAGCTTCAGTTACTTTGTCGCTATCAACATAAATATCAAACATAGCGGGTCCTCCGCCGCCTCCAGGAGCCTCACTCTTTGCCTGAATTTTGTTAGCATCTATGTTCTTGCCTGCTAAGAATACAATTACCTCGTTGGCTTCCCGTTCATCCAAGCCATTAACAATAACCTTTTGGGAACTGCAGCCGGAAGCAACTAAGAGAAGAATTAAGAAGTATACGAACTGGCATTTCTTCAGAATTTGCATAAGTTAACTCCGTCGTGTCTTTTAGATCCTAAGGGATAGTATTATTTATTTTCACTCAGCGATTTATGATTGCAGTCGAGGAATTATCTTCTTAATTTTTTACATCGACTCAATATTCTCTTGAACTTTGGAGCCTTTATCATCCTCTTTTTTATCTATAGGCTTTTCTATAGGCACTGATTCTTCTTCGATTTCTTTCTCTGTTACATCCATAGGGTGCATAGAAAATATTTTAGATACTCCGCCGCTCTTTTCAGCTATCGGAATCAGCTTCCAAAGAAGCCATGCAACTATAAGAACAAGAATACAACAGAGAATCGCCAAGCTGAAAAAAATGAATTGGAATCTTGGGATTGATTCTTGAGCTAATACAATAGTCCACACACGAGCAAGATGAGCATTATTCTGATTAGCGGCAGCTTGCTGTGCACTCTCTTCTGCAAATCGAGCCCTAACAGGTATGACAGTCACATTTTCAAATTTAAGCCCCTCGACACTGCTAGCAACGAGCCTTCGAATCTTTGAGATCAGTTGGCTGTTTGGATCATCGAGAACGCCATTATGCTTGATAAAAACGGACGCGGTCACTTCACCAGTTTGCTCTCCTGGATTGAGAGGATTCTCCTCAGGGAAAGAGAGCTGAACTTGAGCATCTAAAATGCCGTCAATATGCATAATCATATCATCGATCTGATTAGCAAGCCCTTGCTGATAGCGAATTTTCTCCTGCATTTCTGATGGGACAAGTCCCCCTTGGTTAAAAAGCTGTAAAAGCCTTTCAGGCTCTCGTCGAGGCAGCCCGGCAGCATTGAGAAGAGCTAAAGCATCGGTCACTTTGTCATTATCGACATAGACATCAAATAAAGTAGGTCCACTGGCAGCTCCAGGTCCTGCACTCTTTGCCTGTATTTTGTCAGCGTCAATGCCTTTGCCAGCTAGGAATACAAGTATCTCATTAGCTTCTCTCTCATCCAATCCATTTACAATAACCTTTTGGGAACTGCAGCCGGAAGCAACTAAGAGAAGAATGAAGAAAGGTAAATATAGACATAGTTTCTTTAGTATTTGCATAAGGCAGCTCCCTCATGCCTTCAGATCCTAATGGGATAGTATAATTTTTTTCACTCAGCAATTGCCAACTGAAGCCATTTAGCAAGAGGCGAGCTTTGTATTTCTTTATCCAATAAAAGCTTTGCTGCACACACAGCAACGCGAGGATCGGGGAGAAATTGCAAGAGTAGCAGCGCCATTTTTTCATGAAAAGGCGTCAAAGGTTTTGAGGATAAAAACGAACATGCCTGTTCTAAGAGCTCATCACCAAGAGAAGATAGGGCAATAAGCAGCTCCTCCTCTTCCTCCCCTTCAGCAATGGAAAGAAGGCGAAGCAAGGGCTCTTTGGCATCTTTGATCTTTAATCTCCCTATCAAGCGGATAGCCTCAAACGGAGCTTTTCCATACCCAGGAGCGAGCTCATCACGAAATTCATCTGAAGAGGCCAGCATAATTAAGATCGAAGGCTTTTGAGCAAGCATCATGAGTTCTTTATCAGTAAACTGCAGCTCTTCCTCTTCATGCAGAATTAGTGTGCTATACAACGATGCCTGAGGGTTATCTTGAGCTGTCTTTTGGATGTCGCCATACATTTTCTTCGACCATGCAATCTTCTCAGCATCTGCACCCGAAAGAATCAAGGGTGCAATATCGCGTCCAAGCCTTTTTTCAACATCAGCTAAAAATGCAATACGACTTAAAGAGATCTCATCATGAATTCCTCGAGCATCGCCTCGCTCATAATACTCAAGCATTACCGGAAAGCTTCCGCCAAAGTGCGACTCTCGATGAAGCAGAATCCGGCGATCCTCTTCTTCAATAACCCCAAAAGAGTCCCCTGTCTCAAAAGGCAGATCCTCTTCTTCTGTTTCGATATCGTAACTTTGAGAAAGCAGGGCAGAAAAGAGATCTTTCTGCACATCGTCGAATTTGAATGAGTCCATTAACTAAAAACCTTTAAGTACTGTCAATAATTTGGCCGGTTTTCTCAATAAAAATACCCGCATTGTAGCTCGATCGGACAAAAGGGCCGCAAAACATATGCTTTATTCCAAGCTCTTTTCCAATAGCTTCATACTCTTTGAATTGATCGGGATGGATGAACTCTTGAACGAGAAACTTTTTTCTGCTCGGTTTCAAATATTGTCCAATGGTCACAATATCGCATCCATGCGATGCCAAATCCTTCAGCGTGGAAACAACTTCATCTCGAGCCTCTCCAAGACCCACCATAAGGCCCGATTTTACCCGCATCTGATTCTTTTTAGCGTATGCCAAAAGCTCTAAAGACCTGGCATACGTTGCGGTATGCCGAACTTTAGGGGTAAGTCTTTCAACCGTCTCAACATTGTGGTTAAAGATATCGGGAGAGGCTCTAAACACAGTATCCCATGAAGAATGCACTCCCATAAAATCAGAGGTAAGCACCTCGACAGTTGCATTTGATTTTCGCACAGCCTCGATACAGGCAACAAGATGCGCCGCCCCGCCATCGTTTAAATCATCTCTGGCTACCATGGTTATAACTACATGGCGAAGCCCAAGCTCAAGGGCCGCAAGAGCCACTCTTTCAGGCTCATCTAAATCAGGCATCACCGGTTTTTTTGCATGGGCAATATCGCAAAAGCCGCACGCCCTAGTGCATTCTCTTCCTAAAACGAGAAAGGTGGCTGTTTTTTTTGAATAGCATTCGACAAGATTCGGGCAGCGAGCCTCTTCGCAGACAGTATGAAGCCGAGCCTTTCGAATATTATCTTCTGTCTGAAAAAGCTCCTTGCCATCAGGCAAGGGCCTATGGAGCCATGAGGGGAATCGTTTGGATGATCCTAGCACAACGAGAGGCGACCCCTTTTCCATCTTCAAGCCCGCTTTACTGCAGCTTTCGGATAATGCAGCGGCGAGCCTTGAGCAATAAAAGCTGCCTCAAGCCATCCTTCAGATAAGGTTGGGTGAGCATGTATTGTCTCGATAATAGACTCGATAGTCAGCTCGTTTGCAATAGCTGTTGTTATTGCTGCAATCAAGTTTCCAGCCTCATGTCCAATCACTTGAGCACCTAAAATACGTCCCGTGCCCTCTTCGACAACAAGCTGAGCAAAGCCTTCTGTCTGCATCGCTGCTTGAGCTTTGCCAAGAGCGCCCAATGGATAGGTCGATCGAGTAGCTTTAAGGCCTCTCTTTCGTGCTTCATCAAGCGTCAAGCCTACAGATCCAATCTCGGGATGGGTGAAAATGACGCCGGGAACGGCATCGTAGTTCATGCGCATTTTATGGCCTAAAATATTCTCTGCAGCGACAAGCCCCTGATGGGTTGCAACGTGGGCATACATCGATTTTCCAGCCACATCGCCAATGGCCCAAACATGAGATACCGTTGTTTCTAAATAGTCGTTAACAACGATTGTTCCTTTTTCAACCACGACACCTGCGATATCAAGCCCTATGGATGTTGAGTTGAATGAGCGTCCGATAGCAACAAGGGCCATCTCTGCTTCAATATTCTGCCCGCTTTCCATCGAAACAATAACCCCTTCTCCCTTCACGGCAACAGACTTTACAAAATCTTTTGTCCCAATGGAAATGCCCCGTTTTTGAAATGAGGAGGTAAGTGCTGTTGAAAGAGTTGGACACTCAAGAGGTAGAATTCGATCCAATGCTTCTAAAACAGTAACCTTGACGCCCAGCTCTGAATAAAGAGATGCAAACTCGCATCCGATCACTCCTCCGCCAATAACGATTAATGACTTCGGAAGCGCCTTCATCTCAAGGATAGAGGTCGAAGAGTGAATTCTCTTCCCGTCAAAAGGGAAGGCCGGAATTTCTCTTGGTTCTGAACCTGAAGCGATAATAATATCGGTAGCGCTGATAAAGGTTGATTTATCCGAAGCGATTTTTAATTCGTGAGGCCCTGTAAATGAGGCGCGTCCCTTAAAGATGGTCACACCGTTGCCAGTGATTAAACTTTCAAGGCTTGTACGCAGCTTTGTGACAACTTCATCTTTTCGCTTTAACATCTGGGCAAAGTCAAAAGAAACAGATCCAACCTCGATTCCAAAATTCTTAGCGTTTTTGACAAGATGCAAGACATCGGCGTTTGCAAGCAGCGCTTTCGTCGGAATGCAGCCGCGGTTAAGACAGGTCCCGCCAATCTCTGTTGCCTCGATGAGCGCAACTTTTTTACCTCGCTGAGCAAGTCTTATTGCAGCAGGATATCCGCCTGGCCCCGATCCGATAACAGCTACATCGAAAAATTGTGTCTCCATCTAAAACCTTGAGATCATGTTACTTGCATTCTCTCATACCAGAGGTATTTAATTGAATTTGACTCTTCTCGCTCTAGAGCAATTTAGATATTGCACTCTTCAAAGAATATAAAATTGATACTTTCCACCAAAATGGCAAAAGGGGTATGACTTAAGGATATAGTATAATAATAGCGCCCGGGGATCAATGGCTGCATCGCAAAGGCCCCATACACCATCTTTGAACGCGCAAAGTCGCTGCTGGAACTGCGAAGAGGCAGTCCATCGACTCGCCGACTCCTGCCCCTACTGTAAAAAATCCCTCCACGTCTTTCACATCTCTCCCGAAGATCAAGTTGAAGCAACACTTTACTCTGGTCAAATAGCTTCACACGCACAAGAAAAGCCTCAAACAGTTCCCGAAGACAAGTCGTCTCCTGTTTTATCCCTTCTCGTAGCAACCGCTGCACTTAGCTGCGCTGGGATTTTATTTGTTCTAGCAGCACTGATCTGGATGTTTAGCGATGGAGCAAGCTTTACGCTTGAATGGCCTGAAAGTATGTGGAGAACGTTTGGCGCAGTTGGACTTCTTTTGCTCGTAGCAGGAAGCTACTCCCTTTCCCGCGTTGAATAGCTTTTATTTTTTTATTTTTACCACAGAGACCGCAGAGCACACAGAGAGAGAAATTGGCTTTGATATCTCTCTTCGCGGCTTAGCCTCTTTCTCGTTCAATTATATTGAATATGATTCAACTTGAAAGGCGCTAAGGCGCAAAAAAGAGAGCAACTATTTCTTTCCTTCTTCGCGTCTTTGCGTTGAATTTACCTTTTTAAGCTCCACAGCACTTTTTGAACTTCTTCCCGCTGCCGCAAGAGCAAAGCTCATTGCGCTTCTCTTTGTCCTCATGAATAATCGGCTCTGTTATAGATGGAGGAACAATTTCTGCTTCCTCGACACCATCTAATTCATCTGCAAATGAGCGATCATGCTCAAGCCTTGCTCGGGCAAATATATTGTCAGGCATTGCTGGAGGATTTATGGGCGGAGGAGTTGCGATGATCTGGAACCGGAATAGAATCTGAACAACCTCTTCCCGCACCTTCAGCATGAAAGCGCTAAAGAGCCTGAATGACTCATGCTTAAACTCAACCAAAGGATCTTTTTGACCAACTGCACGCAGGTGGACATCGGATCGAAGGTGGTCCATAGCAAGAAGATGTTCCTGCCAGAGATGGTCAACCGTACGCACCATAATGTTTCGGACAGTTTCACCTAAAATCGTCTCCGGCTCGGGCATGGGAACTCCAGACGCCTTCATAGCCTGTAATTTATCTAATTCAAGCGCTGCTTTCTTCTTGAAGGCATCTAAGATCTTTACTTCCGCACGTTGAGCATAATCTTGAACCTCAAAACGCTCATCCAGAATCTCTTCATCTTCAAAACCAACAGGTGCACATTCTGCCAAAAATTGACGGAAGCCTTCAGGATCCCATCGGCCAGAGCCAGACTTGCGGACGAAGAATACGGCAGCGCCCTGCTCGCATAGCTCTTTAATCACATTCTGAGCAATGTTCATAGGTTCTGTTGTATGCAGCAGGTCGTTGCGGAATGCATAGACAGCCTGACGCTGCTTATTCATCACATCGTCATACTCGAGCGTATGCTTTCGCATTGTTGAGTTTCTCTGCTCAATACGTTTCTGCGCCGTCTCAATAGATTTATTGAGAATGGAGGCGGAGATAGGCTCGCCTTCAGGCGGACGGAATCTTTGCAAGAGTGCAGTCAAGGAAGGGGATGCAAAAAGCCTCATCAACGGATCTTCGAGAGAAATAAAGAACTTCGATACTCCTGGATCTCCTTGTCTGCCCGAGCGGCCTCGAAGCTGCCGGTCGATTCGACGCGCCTGGTGCCTGGTCGAACCAAGGACATAAAGGCCTCCAACGTCTGAAACCCCAGACTCAAGCTTAATATCTGTTCCACGGCCAGCCATATTAGTTGCAATCGTGATTGCGCCGCGGCGGCCCGCTCCCGCAATAACTTCCGCTTCATTTAAATGGTTTTTAGCATTCAAAACCACGTGATCGAGCTTATTGAGACGGAAAAGCCTCGATAGCTTTTCAGAAACTTCAACCGATTCCGTACCAAGCAAAATAGGCTGACCCTTATCGTGAAGTGCTCGTACTTCACTTAAGATCGCGCCATATTTTTCCCGCTCAGTCATGTACATTTCATCGTTCATATCATTCCGGACGCACGTTTTATGCGTCGGAATCTGCAATACCTGCAGTTTATAGATATCCTTGAACTCTTGAGCTTCGGTTATAGCCGTTCCAGACATGCCAGCAAGCTTGTCGTATAATCTAAAGTAGTTTTGAAGGGTGATCGTCGCATACGTTTGGGTCTCACGCTGGATAGGCACTTCCTCTTTAGCTTCGATCGCTTGATGCAAGCCATCAGAAAACCTGCGGCCGGGCTGAGGACGTCCTGTATTTTCATCAATGATGACGATCTTGCTATCCTGAATAATGTAATCAACATCCTTTTCCATAAGCAGATGAGCTCGAAGAAGCTGGCGCAAATTATGAGCCCGCTCTTTTCGCACACTATCTTCTTGTTGAATAGAGAGTTTTTTCTGAAGCTTTTCTGGATCAGACATTGCCTTATCGTGATCTACCATGAGAAGCTCATGGCCTAAGTCAAGCATGACAAAATCATCTTCCTTACCACCGCAATCAGCCCACGCCTGAATACCTTTATCGGTTAGTTCATACTCATTAGCCTTTTCATCAACGGTGATAAAGAGGGTTGCAAGCTCCTTAGCTTTCTCTTCTTTGTTCCCTTCAGAGTAGTAATAAAGATCCCACTTATCCACGGCTGCTCGAACTTCAGGTTCTTCGAGGAACTTTTTTAAGATTTTATTTTTTGGCGTTCCCTTATTTACAAGCCAGAGCAGCTTGCACGCTTTCTTCTCGTTATCATTCAGCTCTGTCTTCTCAGGCGTTCTTTCCCAAAAACGTTCTAAGGCACGCTTCGCTTCCAAAGCAAGCCTCTGGCAATCATCTTTTTGCTTTTTGACAAGGGCAGAAACAGGTTCTTTAAGGATATCATACAGCTGCTTTGAAGCCGCCGATGGACCGGAAATAATAAGAGGAGTTCTTGCTTCGTCAATAAGGATTGAGTCCACTTCATCGATAATTGCGAAATAGTGGCCGCGCTGTACTTGATCCTCTTTACGAGAAGCCATGGAATTATCGCGCAGGTAGTCGAAGCCAAATTCGGAAGCGGTTCCATATACGATATCGCAGGCATAGACGCTCTTTCTTTGCGATGGGTCCATCTCCTGCCGCAGCACACCGGTTGACAGCCCTAAAAGTTTGAAAATAGGGTTGATCCATTCGCAGTCGCGGGCAGCAAGATAGTCGTTGACAGTGACGGTATGAACAGGTTTGCCTGTAAGGGCATTGAGATAGAGCGGAAGGGATGCTGTCAGCGTTTTTCCCTCTCCTGTCTGCATCTCGGCAATAGAGCCGTGGTGCAAAGCAATGGCTCCTAAAAGCTGGACATCATAGGGAACCATGTCCCATTTCTGATTATAGCCTGAAACATGAGCATCCGTTCCAATTAATCTGCGGCAGGCATTTTTTACAGCTGCATATGCCTCGGGGAGTAACGAATCAATACTTTCGCCCTTTTGCACACGCTCTTTAAATTCGGCGGTTTTGGCTTTCAGCTCATCGTTAGATAGGGCTGAAAACTTGCTCTCAAATCGATTAATCTCTTCGACTTGTTTCTGATATCGTCTCAGTGTTCGCTCTTGTGCTGTACCAAATAGGCGTTTGAGGAAGGATAACATGAATACTCCTAAAGAAATTCAAGAAAGAAGAGTACGCTTGTACGATTTTCTTCGCAAATCATCTGTCTTAAGAGCCTTTGCAAAATTTGCTTGGATTGGAAATGTCATAAAGATTGAAATTAACAATCCAATGGAGTTTTGTATAAGGCTCTATATGTAGTATAAAGCATTCGCTATGAAACGCGCACCATTAAAAAACGAGTTCCGCTGGTCGGTCTCACGCCAAGCCTGTTTTGATGAATGCCAGAAAAAATACTGGTATACCTATTACGGTTCCTGGGATGGATGGCCAGTCAATGCTTTTGATCCAAACCGAAAAGTTGACCCCTTAGCAGCCCTCCTCTACAGACTCAAGCAGATCCAGTCGCTTCCTCTCTTTATTGGCTCTGTCGTTCATGAAACTATTGAAGAGGCCTTAAAGAAACATCACAAACAGCTGCCCTCCGCTGAAGTTCTTCGACTCGATGCAAGAAAACGATTTCTCAAAGGAATTGAAGAGTCGAAAGAAAAAAAATGGCTCGATCACCCAAAAAAATTTTCCAACCTATTTGAGTGGTACTACAATACCAATCTGCCCACAGAAGAAGCTATTGCCACCTATATAGAACGTATCGAGCAGATGATTGCCTCGTGGAGAAATTCTCCTGCAATCAATCAAGTAATTATAGATGCAAAGGCTCGCTGGTCTGGTATCGAACAAAATATCGAATTTTTAGTTGACTCAGTTCCCGTGATTGTCGTTATTGACTTCATGCTCTTTTGGCCAAATTCCGAAGGAGACATTCTTATTATTTTTGACTGGAAGACCGGAGGAGAAAGAAAAGAAAATATTGAACAGCTCTATGCCTATGCCATGGCTGCTCAAATAAAACTTCACCAGCCGATTGATAAAGTTGTGATCACTCCCTTCTATCTCGCTCAAGGAGTGACTGGATATAAGAAAATTGGCTTTAAACAAACAGAAACCCTCGACTTAAAAATCGTAGAAGAGGTTCAGAATAAGATTCGAAAAGAGGGCTCTAAACTTTTAGCGATCCATAAGGAGAGCTCTCAAGATCCCTTGCTGTTCCCCTACACAGAAAATCGAGAAAAGTGCCTGAGCTGCCCATTTGTTGAAGTGTGCAAAAAAGCCAACTATGAACCATTGACAAGAGAAGAGTTAACCTCTCTTATACTGGTCAATAAAGAAACCCGAAAAGAAAAAGCGGAATCTCTCCTTTAAGAGAATGGAGAATATCGTCTTTAACTATGTAGGAAGGCTCTTTTATTGCCTTTAATTGATCCCTAGTTTTATTCTTGCCCCCAATCTCAAATACAGCCTGACGGGTTCTGTAACCAGCTTGCTTGGAGTAAAAAATTTCAACATCCGCATTTTGCAAAGATTGAATAAAAAATAATTCCCTTTCCATGCCTTTAACAGGCTGTTGACCTAGATACTGTTGCATCGTATGAATTAGGTTAGTGTTGTTGAGAAGGATTTTTGAAGGCTTGCGCAAGCCAGGGCCTCCTCCTTCATAGGGACGCATTTCCCTGATTAACCCAACGGACGCTAAAATTCCTACATAGTGCTCAACTGTTTTGTGATCTATTCCCAGATTTTTTGCTAAACTATGCATATTGAGATCCCCAGGAGGAATTGAGGCAAGGTAGGTTAATAATCTCTTAAAATATTGGAGATTAGGTGTTTTCAAATTGTAATAATTGGCAATATCTTCAAAAACTGTTTTATCAATGACTCTAGATACCTTTTCATAATACGAATGAGGATCTTCAAAGACAAAAGGGTAGTATCCCTTTTTTAAATAATCTTCGAAATGAGGAAGTATTCTTTCGACGCCTTTCAAGTGGCTTAGAGAGGCGGTTGTATTATCGAGTATTTCCTGAAACGGAATTGGCTTAAGATTAAGATTCAACGCAAAATTAAGATATTCTCTAAAAGACAATCCATGTAAACGATACAATTTGGCTCGGCGAGACAGATCATGACTACCTTCTACGAGATCGAGCATAGAGCTACCTGAAAACACGATTTTCAGTGAAGGAAGGGCATCATAAAGGTTTTTTAACTCTTGATTCCATCCTTGATATTTATGAATTTCATCGATGAAAATAATTCGATATCCCTCAACTAAATGAAGGTTGCTTACGAATTCTAGGAGTGTGGTTTGTTGAAAATAGACGAGATCTGCAGAGAAATAGAAGCATTTACCTTCTTTAAACAACTCATTTTTAATGTATTGAAGTAATAAAGTTGTTTTACCTACCCCTCGAGGTCCAATGAGCCCGGTCAACCTATTCCGCAGGTTAAATGAAGGATACAGATACCGAGTTTGGGATGAAGCCAGAGTCTCAATGAGACGGTGAAAGGTTGAAGTTATAAAACGGTACATTTGGAGTGTACTCCACTTTTTTATGTCTTAAGTTGGAGTGTACTCCAACTGTCCAAGTAAACGCAATCTAAATAATATTGCGCATTTAAAACTTACCTGTATATACTCCTCCCTAATCCGAGATAATCGGATATTTAACCAAGACCGAAATCTTCCAATTTTAAGGGAGATGCCGTGTTAACAGGTAGGTCGGTAGAAGAATAACACAGGTGATTTTGAAGCGTCGTGGCGCTAGATTATAAGATCTGAATCGAAGACAATAGCTAAAAGCTATTGTCAAGATGAAGATCTTTTAAGATAGTGCCACGGCGTGCAAAAGCACCCTGTTATTGTTTTAGCGGCCTACCGCAAATATAAAGGGACAAGGCTTGGCATCACAAGTAACTATTAAAGACCTCGTAGAGGCAGGCGCACACTTTGGACACCAAAGACAGCGTTGGAACCCAAAGATGAAAGTATACATCTATGGTGAGCGAAACGGCATCTATATCATCGACCTTGCAAAAACATTGCAGCAGTTGAAAAATGCGTGCAAGCTGGCACAAGATGTAGTAGCTTCTCGTAAATCTATTCTCTTTGTTGGTACAAAAAAAGCTGCAAAAGCAATTGTTCGCGAGCAAGCAGAACTCGCAGGCGAATTTTATGTTTCTGAGCGTTGGCTCGGCGGCATGCTGACAAACCTTGCAACTCTTCGACAATCTGTAAAAAAACTCGATCGCATCGAGAAAAAGATTGCTCAAGGCGGCGAAGGCGTCACAAAGAAAGAGCTTTCACTCATGGCTAAAGACCAAATCAAGCTCGAAAAGAACCTCTCAGGCGTTCGCGCTATGCGCAAGCCTCCAGGTCTTGTGATTGTTGTCGACCCAGGCTTGGAAGATATCGCAGTAGCTGAAGCTCGCAAGCTTAAAATTCCAGTTATGGCTTTAATCGATACCAACTCAGATCCCGATCCTATTGACCTCGTTATCCCTTGCAACGATGACTCGACACGCAGCATCAAGCTCGTTCTTGATACCATCACAAATGCAATCATTGAGAAGAAAAACGAACTTCTTTTTACTGAAAATAAAGAAGATCAGGAAACCCCCGCAGAATCATTGAAAGCAGACCGTGAAGAGATGGTAGAAGCGATCGAACTCTTTGAAGGCAAGGAGTAGGATTTATGACACAAGTCACTCCAGCTCTCATTAAAGAGCTCCGAGATAGAACTGGCGTTGGCATGGCCAAGTGCAAAGAGGCTCTTGACGAAGCTAAAGGCGATATTGATACAGCAATTGAAATCCTCCGAAAGGCTGGAATGGCATCTGGCGTTAAAAAACAGGGCCGTGAAACCAAGGAAGGAGCAATTGTTGCAAAAGATACTCAATCTTTTGTTGCGCTCGTAGAGATCAATGCAGAAACTGACTTTGTCGCTCAAAACGAAAAGTTCAAACAGTTCTGCATCCAAGTTGCTGAAGAGGTGGCTTCAACCCATCCAGCTTCTTTAGAAGCGTTTCTTCATCAGCCTTACTCTAAAGATAAGAGCATCACTATTGACCAGCTTCGCTCCCTTCTTATTCAAACGATCGGCGAAAACATTCAAATTCGCAGAATTCAGTTGATGAAGAAAGAGCCTGGAACGTCCATCGGCATTTACTCCCATATGGGCGGTAAACTGCTGACAGCTGTTCAGCTCAAAGGCGCTGGTGAAGAAGAGCTCGCTAAAGCCGTTGCTATGCATGTGGCAGCTGCCTCTCCTGAGTTTCTCTCTCCTGAAAAAATCGCTCCTGAAGTTATCACTAAAGAGCGGGAAATTGCTCGAGAGCAAGTCGCTGGAAAGCCTGCCCATATTATGGACAAAATTATCGATGGCAAGATCAATGCTTTCTTCGATCAGGCATGCCTTACACGCCAAAAATATATTCGCGATGACTCCGTGTCAGTCGGTGAATTTGTGAAGCGTGAAGGTAAAACTCGCGGAAAAGATGTCGAAGTTATCGGCTTCGTCCGCTGGGCCGTCGCTCAGTAGGTTCTTTTAGTTAGTTTGCCTTATTCACAATCCAGCTTTCTTCTGAAAGCTGGATTTTTTCTTTTCTTTCGTGCACTCTTCAAATTACAAAACTAATGTAGTAACTCATGCCACCTCAATCACTACCTCGCCGCATCTTACTCAAAATTTCTGGAGAGATGCTCAAAGGCGATGAACACCTAGGGCTGTGTGGAGACACTCTCTCCAGGCTTGCAAAATCCATTGCCGAACTTTTAAACCACAAAATTGAAGTTGGCATCGTCTTGGGCGGCGGCAATTTATTTCGAGGAATTCAAGGTTCAGACCTCGGCATTTCAAGAGTCTCTTCCGATTTCATGGGTATGCTTGCAACGCTCATCAATGGAATTGCTCTTCAAGAAGCCCTTCGCTCAGCTAATATTGAATCAAAAGTAATGAGCGCTCTTCCTTGCGGAACGCTAGCTCCAGAAATCTCCGTTTCAGAAGCTCAAAACTTAATTGCGGAAGGTAAACCCGTTATCTTTGTCGGCGGCACTGGTAATCCATTTTTCACTACAGACACCGCTGCAGCACTTCGTGCAGCAGAAATTCATGCAGACCTTGTTGTTAAAGCAACAAAGGTTTCAGGTGTTTATTCCAGCGATCCAGTAAAAGATAAAAATGCTAAACGATTTGAAAGAATCACCTATGCAGAGGTGCTCGAAAAAAATCTTTCTGTGATGGACTCGACAGCGATCGCCCTGTGCATGAGTCTTAAAATCCCAATCTTTGTCTTTAAACTTTGGGAAAAAACAACTATTTTAGAAGCACTTCAAGATCCCTCTTGTGGTACTATTGTTTCTATTGAATAACTCACCTTATTCAAAGATCTCTTTTGCAAATGGTGAGTGAATAAGGAGAAAACCTATGGCTGATATCTTAAATAGCGCTAAGCAAAACATGATTCAGGTGATAGACCATTTCAAACTTGAGCTTCGAGGCATTCGAGCAGGACGCGCAAGCACAACGCTTCTAGAAAACGTATTTGTTGATGTCTATGGCTCGCAAATGCGTCTTAAAGATATTGCGACGTTTACGACTCCTGAGCCGCGTCAAATCCTTATTATGCCCTTTGATGCCTCTAATGCAAAAGCAATAGAACAGGCGCTCAACAAAGCTAATTTAGGTATCCGCACAGTACTTGAAGGCAAGGCCGTTCGAGTGGTATTCCCAGAACTTGATGGCGCTCGCCGTAAAGAACTTGTATCCCAAGTTCATAAAGAGCTTGAAGCTTGCAAGATCGCCATTCGAAATGTACGCCGCGATCACAATGAAATACTGAAAAAATCAAAAGATACTCCTGAGGATGACGCTAAGCGAATAGAAAAACAGATCCAGGAAGCAACGGACAAAGGATGTAAAGAGGCAGACGATGTTGCTCATGCAAAAGAAAAAGAGATCATGACGGTCTAAAGATCGGTCCGACTTTATTCTAGTTCTTAGCTCGACTTCTTGGCTCGACTTTATAAAATGTGGTGGAGCGATTTACAAAGTCGAGCTTAATTCTTAATTCCCTTGTGAAAAATGGGATCGCCTCAGTATATTGTGTTCACTTTTCGGTTGATGAACGTCTTCCAAAAGTGGCCATTTAGAGAAATGTGGCCCCATCGTCTAGCCTGGTCTAGGACACCGGATTTTCATTCCGATAACAGGGGTTCGAATCCCCTTGGGGTCAACAGTATTTTGAGTCTTTAGCTCAGCGGTTAGAGCACCTCACTTTTAATGAGGGGGTCGATGGTTCAAATCCATCAAGACTCATACTTTCTTTTTCGTATTTTCTGTATAGTTGACTCATGAAGACGTTTCGCCAGAAGATATTTGTCAGCTACTTTATTCTCCTGCTCCTCTTCCTCGCACTCATATTTCCTTTTGTCCGCAATTCCGTTGAGCAGATTGTCTTCAGGTCCATGGATGATCGGGCCGAAGAGATTATTGCAAAGCTTCAAGAATCCAATGACATAGAAGATCTCTTGCGGATTTTACGCGACCAAAAATATCAGCTTTTTTATCGCGTCAGCATCCTCGATTCTGAACGGCGGCTTCTCTACGACTCGCACACAAAACGACTGATGGGACCGCTCTTCTTTCCCTTGCAGTTTGCAACCCACCCTGAAGTTGAAGAGGCTTTTCAAAACGGGACCGGCTACGCAGAAGAATACTCCCACCTTCTCGACCAAAAGCTTGTCTACGTCGCACGCCTCTTTACAGCTCACGGCAAGCAGTATGTGCTCAGGCTTTCATTTCCCTATGACTATATCAGAGATTTAAACCACGATTTCGCAATTGGCTTTCTCTTGATCTGCTCATTCATGCTGACGCTCTTCTCAGTAATGGTCGCATTTGTCTTAAACCACCTTTCAAGCCCTATTCGAGAAATTACACGCGCAATCGGACCATATAGCGAAGGAAAAGATCTAGCTTCTCTTCCGATGATTCAGATTAAAACGACGCCAGGAGATGAATTTTCAATTTTAGCAAATACCTTAAACTCCCTATCAGAGCGCATCAAGCTTGAGATTAAAACCGTCACAAAAGAGAGAAACGAAAGAGAAACGGTACTTGAATCTCTTGCAGAAGGGGTTTTAGCAATAGATGAGAAGGGAGAAATTTCCTATGCCAATACACACGCACTCGAGCTTTTAGATTTAGATCGTTCTATAATCGGCAAAAAACTCCCTCAAACACTTCCTCAAGCGTGTATGCGAGCAATTGCAAGCTGCAGTGCAGACGGAGCAGTTGTATTCGATGAAATTGAAATCCGACATAAAACCTTAAACCATCTCTATTTAAGCTTAGTCGCATCGCCTCGAGCCCATAGAGGAGAGGCAGCAAAAGGGGTGATTTTAGTTTTTCAGGATCGCTCAGTACACTATCGCCTGCTTCAAATGCGAAAAGATTTTATTGCTAATGCCTCACACGAACTCAAAACCCCTATTACAGTCATCAGAGGCTTTGCAGAAACACTCCAAGAAAATCCGCAGCTTTCTCGAGAGACGCAAGAAGAAATTACCGGCAAGATCGTCAAAAACTGCCGAAGGATGACAAAAATTATCCATAACCTTCTCACTCTTGCCGACATTGAAAACCTGCCCCTTTCAAGGCTTACGTTCATTTCATTGAGAGATCTCGCTGAAAACTGTTTTCATACAATTAAAGCTATCTATCCCACATGTATTTGCGAGCTTCATGTACAAGATCAAAATGACTCATATGAAATCATCTGCGACCCAGAATTAATTGAAACTGCGATCCACAACCTGCTTGATAATGCTGCTAAATACTCACCTACTCCCGCTCAACTTACAGTCTCGCTTGAGCGAAATATGGGCTTTATTGAGGTCAGTATCCAAGATAGAGGAATGGGCATCCCTGAAAGCGATCTCGAGTCTATTTTCCAACGTTTTTACACCGTCGATAAAGCTCACTCAAAAAAATTGGGCGGATCAGGTCTTGGACTATCCATCGTTGAAACGATCGTTCATAAACACTTTGGAACCATTCGCGTTGCATCTACCTTAGGCTTTGGATCTACCTTTACTCTACGGCTGCCTACAAATCTCGATGATAAGATCGATCTTTTGAATAAGATCTAACTGTACAATTTTGACAAAAGGTGTTACGGGTTAAGTTTCCAAGTCTATGGAGGATAGTTATGCCCCTCGAAGTTGGCAAGCCTGTTCCAGAGTTTGAGACAATCGATGAGTCCGGAAACGTCATTTCACACGAAGATTTACTTGGCTGTGCAAGTGTTATTTATTTTTACCCAAAAGATGGCACCTCCTTTTGCACAAAAGAGGCGTGCGACTTTCGAGACAATATGCATGCGCTAGACAATGAAGGAATTGTTGTTTTGGGAATTTCTCCAGACGATGCAGCATCTCACCGTCAATTTGCAGATCAGCATATGCTTAATTTCAGCCTCATTCCCGATCCAAAAAAAGAGCTCTGCAGGCTTTTTAAAGTTATGAAAAAAGGAGCTGATGGCTCAGAAACTCTTGAAAGAACAACCTTTATCGTAGATGATAAAGGGATCATTCGCTGGATCGAACGTCCAGTAGAAGTTGAAGGACATGTCCACAGAGTATTGAAAGCAATTGACAGCCTTAAACTAGGATAACACCAAAGTTCTAAACATCCCATGATCAGTGCCACTATTTTAACAAAGAACTCTTCGAAATATATTTGGCGAACGCTTGCCTCTCTTGAAAAATTTCCAGAAATTGTAGTCCTTGATACAGGCTCTGATGACAACACCTGCCAAATTGCACAATCCTTTCCAAATGTACGACTGCATAGGCACGAATTTATTGGTTTTGGACCGACGCACAATATTGCAACAAGCCTTGCTCAATATGATTGGATTTTTTCAATTGATAGCGATGAATTTGCCTCGCCTCAACTTGTCGATGAGATTACCTCCTTGCCGCTTGATGCTCAAACGGTCTATTCAGTACGCAGAAAAAATTTTTATCGAGGCAAAGAAATCAAAGCATGCGGCTGGTATCCAGATATTGTCTTTCGCCTCTATAACAGAACAACAACTCGCTTTTCTGATGATTTCGTCCATGAATCCATCCGTACAGATGGATTTCAAGTTAAGCAATTACAAAATACTCTTGAACATATCCCGTACGCATCTGTTGATGATTTTTTAAGCAAAATGCAGAAGTACACAACTCTTTATGCAGAACAAAATAGAGGGAAATCCAGCTCTTGCTTTAAAGCCTTTTTTCATGGTGCCTATGCATTCATTCGCTCCTACTTCTTTAAAAGAGGGCTCTTCTATGGACGTGAGGGCTTTGAAATTTCACTCTACAATGCCAACTGTGCATTCTACAAATATTTGAAGCTTGCTGACATTTCTTCAAGCAGGAAAAGTCTAGATCAAAAAAGTTAAAGCAGCAAATTGAAGTCAAAGGTTGAATTTTAACTTTATTTTCTACTAACCTGCCCTTTCACTCTCTCGAAAACGGCACTAAAAGCACGAAAGGAATCTATGCTCAAAATAGATTTTAATACGATATACCTCCTTCTTCAAGCTCTCCTATGCTGCACCTTGACAGTCTGCCATGCAGAGCCTTCAAAGCCAAAACCTCAAGTAGGCCTTCCTCTTTTGTATTACAGAGAGCCGCACCTCATCAATTTTGGGGATTATCTCTCTTTAAAAATTGTTGAGAGAATCGTGGGTGAGAAGGTTGTAGTGTATCCAAGAGTTTTTGGGATTCCCCCAAACCCAGGTGAAAAGAAATTATTAGCTATCGGTTCAATCTTTTCCTTTGCACGCACAAACGATGTGATTTGGGGTTCTGGAATTAATGGGAAAATTTCCAATAAGAAAGATTATCTCTTTTCACAATTAGATATTCGGGCTGTACGAGGTCCTCTTACGCGTCATTACTTGATGTATGAATTAGGAATTCCCTGCCCTGAAATCTATGGAGATCCAGCCCTCCTCATTCCCTATCTTTTTCCGGAGTTTAAGAAAAAAGAAAATCCCTCTCTTGACTACTTAATAATCCCCCATTACGCAGACATGAAATATTTCCCAAAAACCAAATATCAAAATGTCATTTATCCTACGGAACCATGGGATCGCATCATAAACAAGATTGTGGATAGCAAATTTGTCATTTCGAGTTCGCTCCATGGGATTATCGTTGCCGAAGCGTTTGGAATTCCTGCTAAACTGCTCCGAGTTTCTGAAACAGAAAAAATTTTTAAATTTCACGATTATTACTACGGAACAGGCAGATATGACTTTAGTTATGCAACTTCCGTTGAAGAGGCTTTAATGAAGGGTGGTGAAAAACCCATTAACTGTGATTTAAAGAAATTGTATGAATCGTTTCCTTTTGAATTTTGGGGAGAAAAAAAACCAAAAAAAATAAATTTTAAAGCAACTAAAAGCAATGCGAATAAGTAACTACTTTCTATTAAGCATACTCTTCTTCTTTGCATCTCTTAAAGGCACGTTTATTGACCTTGAAGAAGCCATGCTTGATAGCTTCGTACTTGAAACTACAAAAATTGAAATTCCTGAGTATCCAAATGCCTTTAATCCATCAATTATACGATGGAAACAGGGATTTCTCATGAGCTTTCGATCGGGCAATTACACCTATGATTCCTACCTTTTGAGTTTTCGAACACGAGATCCAGCCAGCGGCTCAACGAACGGTATTTGCTTGATTCTTCTAGATACTGACTTCAAACCAATAAGCGCACCCCAAGAGCTTGAGATCCCCCATGATAATCCCGCCTTTGCCCACCGTCAACAAGATCCAAGGCTCATTTCTATTAAAAATCATACCTACATCGTCTACAGCAACATGATTGAGGGAGCCCATGTTCCAGAAATCCGGCGAATGTTCATTGCTGAACTTCACTACGATGGTGTGCAGTTCTTCACAGGAAGAGCTGATTGTATTACCCATTTCGAAGGACAAACAGAAAGTCGCTGGCAAAAGAACTGGGTCCCCTTTGAGTATCAAGGACACCTCATGCTCTCGTATAGCATTAACCCGCACAAGGTATTTTATCCCTACTCAGGTACCGGCGCATGCAAGTTGATTTCGATTTCTGAAGGGAAGATCTCATGGGAATGGGGCGTACTTAGAGGTGGAACACAAGCATTTATCGAGGGTAGTGAATACCTTGCATTCTTCCACTCATCCAAAGAGATGAAGAGCGCTCATTCAAAAGGCAAGAAACTTCAGCACTACTTTATGGGAGCGTATACCTTTGAATCGGAGCCGCCATTCAAAGTAACGAAAATAAGCCCTAAGCCAATTGTTGGCAAAAATTTCTATCATGGCGAGCTCCATGCAACATGGAAGCCGCTGCATGTAGTATTTCCCTGTGGATATGTATCGGATAAGAACTATTTTTATATTGCATATGGAAGGCAGGACCATGAAATTTGGATCGCCACATTGGATAAAACCGCTCTTATGCAAAGTTTAGTACCAGTAGAGAGTGACTAATCGTATGCACCTTATCTATTGCCTTCTCCTCATAATGCCAATAGCGCTCCTGAGTGAATCGATTAATTTAGAACATTCCTTATGTGATGATTTGGTCGTTTCTACAAAGAGGATTGAAATCCCTGGAATTCCTGATGCTTTCAATCCCTCTGTTATTCGTTGGAAAAATAAACTACTAATGACCTTTCGGTTCATACCGGATATACGATCACGCTATACAACCTACACAGGAGCTATTTTCCTTGATTCGGAATTTAATCCTATAGGTGAGCCTATAGTTTTGACGCTACGAGACAGCAAATCACAAGTGCCATCGAGGGCCGAAGATGCACGTCTTATTAAAGTTGGGAGTAAGCTGTATATTATCTACTCAGACAACCCGAACCTCAAAATTACGAGAGGTGGCTATCGAGTTCATATAGCTGAACTTTCCCTCGATGGAGAAAAGATCAAAGTACTGAAAATAGATTGTTTTACTAAATTTGAAGGAGAGGATCAAAACCTTCGAGAAAAAAACTGGGTGCCCTTCACATATAAAGATACTCTTTTACTTTCCTACAGCCTCTCACCCCATACTATATTCAAACCATTCATAGGTCTAAGCGAATGCAAAACTTTTTGTTCAACAAAAACAAATGTATCTTGGGACTATGGAATACTGAGAGGAGGAACCCCAGCCGCCCTCGTTGAAAATGAATATCTTGCTTTCTTCCACTCCTCAATTCCCATGCAAACAATCCACTCTTTTGACAAGCCATCACTGCACTACTTTATGGGAGCCTATACCTTCTCGGCTGTTCCTCCTTTTGAAATCAAACGAATAAGTAAAAAACCAATCGTAGGCAAAAATTTTTATAGCGGGATTTCCTATAAACCCTACTGGCATCCAGTTAAAGCAATCTTCCCAGGAGGTTATCTCGTGAATCAAAATTCAATATTCGTTTTTTACGGAAGAGATGATCACGAAATCTGGGTTGCAACTATTGATAAAAAAAAGTTACTGTCCAATTTAGTTAAAACTTCAAATGGGGAAAATGATTTTTAGATTAATTGCTTTATTTCTGCTTATTTGCGGAAATAGTGAAGCAATGATTGAAAAAGTACTCTTAACTATTGATGGTCTCACCTCGCCCTATAGCATTATAGGAGTTGAAGAGATCGTTCGACCCATTCCTGGAGTTAAAAACGTGCAAGTTTGGCTTGCGAGCAGCCAAGCCCTCGTAATTTGGGACATCAGGAAGCCCTTTACTCCAGATGCCTTTATTAATGCATTTCAAAACACTCCCTTCCAGGTCACTGCGATCACTCTTGATATCAGCGGCACTATTGAGCCGGGAGATCCTATGACCCTACTCTCAACACCCGATTTTACTCAGTTCATTATCGATCCGAAATCAAAGGCTTTTGTTGAAAAGCTGCAAAACCCATTCATAATTCGTGCCCAAGTCAAACAGACTGATCAAGGAATCGTCCTTTTTGACGTCACTTCCCCGTAAACAACTATACACTTTTTAGTTGAAGTGATGAAAATCGTACCTTGAATTTTTGGCCAGTACTGTGATATTTCTCTAGCGCTCTGTCAATACGACAGAAAAGCGATTTTTATCTATGGACATGCACACAAAAGGTGCTTTAAAATCAAAAAATATCTCCAACTTACAAAGCCTGGGATTATATTCGGAAACGCAATAACTGCAGCTGGAGGATTAGCTCTTGCATCCCGAGGCCATATTAATTGGCTTTTATTCTTCACAACACTGTTTGGGCTCTCTTTCATTATTGCCTCTGCCTGCATACTCAATAACTATATTGATCGAGATATCGATGAAAAGATGGAGCGGACTAAGGGGCGTCCTCTTGTCAAAAAAACAGTTTCCACAGCAAATGCGTTCATATTTGCTGCTCTTTTGGCCATTCTCGGCACAACCATCTTGACCCTCTACACCAATATCTTGACGGTATGTTTAGCACTTTTCGGCCTCTTTGTGTATGTGGTGCTCTATAGTTTTTTCAAACTTCGATCAACCTATGGAACAGCAATTGGAAGCATTGCAGGAGCAATTCCTCCAGTTGTAGGCTATTGTGCAGTAAGCGGCCGCTTTGATTTGGGGGCATTTATCATTTTTATGATTGTCGCCCTTTGGCAAATGCCGCACTTCTTCGCTATTGCCCTCTACCGCTTGAAGGATTATACGGCTGCCTCCATCCCCGTTCTACCGGTTCAAAAGGGAATTTTCGTCACCAAAGTCCAAATGCTGCTCTACATCATCGCTTTTATTCTCGCAACATTTGCCCTCACCTATTTTGGCTATACAGGATACGGCTACTTGGCCGTTACAGCCATCCTAGGGTCTATCTGGCTATGGATGAGCATAGAGGGCTTTAGAACAAATAATGATACCGCCTGGGCACGCAAAATGTTTCTTTTCTCTCTCGTCACTGTCATGGGACTCTGCCTGATGATTTCGGTGGATGTCATTTAGACTCCTTGAGGCTGGATAAACAAAATTGTCTTGTGATACCCCTCTCTTTTCTTTATAAAAAAGATTTGAAAGATGTTAAGAGGATTGTTTAAACAGAAGATGACGAAAAAACCTGTATTTTACATGCTGCTCTTTACAGGCTTAATTCTGCTCGTCATCTTGATTATGCAGCCCTTGCAGATCCTCCATTTCCGCGAAAAAATTGCTGTGCTGTTTCCTAAAGGAATAATCGCGATAGAAGAGCGCAATCTTCTTTTCATCATTCAAATACTCATGCTGATCATAATCATTCCTGTGTACATTCTTACATTTATTTTCTCTTGGATATATAGAGCTGATAACCCCAAAGGAAACTATGATCCAGATATAGTTGACAACCGCATCGCTGAATACATTTGGTGGGGGATTCCCTGTGTCATGGTTCTCATCGTATCCATCTTAACAGGGATCAAAACCCACGAATTAGACCCCTTCAAGTCAATTGAGTCCAAAAACAAAGAAATGACCATCCAGGTCGTTGCCCTGCAGTGGAAATGGTTATTTATTTATCCGGAAGAGGGAATTGCGAGCGTAAATTTTGTGCAGTTTCCTGAAAGTACTCCTATCCGCTTTGAAATCACTGCTGATGCCCCGATGAATTCATTTTGGATTCCCCATCTGGGAGGACAAATTTATGCTATGCCAAAGATGAAAACGGTATTAAACCTGATCGCAAATGAAATTGGGGATTTTAGAGGCTCATCGGCAAACATTAGCGGCGAAGGATTTGCCGGAATGACTTTTGTTACTCGAGCATCAACGGACGATGATTATCATCAATGGGTGAAATCGGCAAAACAATCATCAAACACTCTCAATTTAAAAGAGTACAATCAATTAGCCGCTCCAAGCCAAAACAATCCTGTAGAGACTTTTCAGTTGAAAGATCTCTCTCTCTTCGATCAGATCGTTAATAAATATATGCACCCACATAAAGAGTAAATAATGTTTGGTAGATTAACCTTAGATGCTTTCAAACATGAATCGAGTCAAAATGGTGCAGTCTTTTCCATGCTATTCGGCGCCATTTGCCTCATTGGCCTCATTTCTTATCTTAAACGCTGGAAATGGCTCTGGAACGAGTGGTTGACGACTGTCGATCCAAAAAGAATTGGGATCATGTACATTGTTGTCGTTCTCATAATGTTCCTTAAGGGTTTTGGCGATGCAATAATGATACGCCTTCAACAAGCGATGTCTGTTGGAGACTCTCACGGCTTTCTCTCTTCTACTCATTTTCAAGAGGTTTTTTCTTCACACGGCACAACGATGATTTTCTTCGTTGCTATGGGGGCCATTTTTGGTCTAATGAATCTCATTATTCCATTACAAATTGGCGCCAGAGATGTCGCTTTTCCCTTTTTAAATGCTCTCGGCTTTTGGCTGTTTGCATCGGGAGCGTTCTTGACAATAGTCTCGCTTACAATAGGCAGCTTTTCAACAGCTGGATGGCTTGCATACCCTCCCCTTTCAGGCATAGAATATAGCCCTAATGAAGGAATTGATTATTGGATATGGGCAGTGCAGATTGCAGGTGTTGGGAGTACCCTCTCGGGGATAAACTTTTTGGTAACGATCCTGAAAATGCGCTGTCCAGGCATGACGCTTATGAAAATGCCTATTTTCACTTGGAGCGCCTTATGCACGATGCCTCTTGTTGTTTTAGCTTTTCCGATTTTGACTGCAACGCTTTATATGCTCACTTTAGATCGCTATCTTGGCATGCATTTTTTCACCGTCGATGGCGGGGGAAACTACATGATGTATGTCAATCTCATCTGGGCCTGGGGACATCCTGAAGTTTATATTATCATGCTTCCCATGTTTGGAGTTTTTTCTGAAATAGTGCCTACATTTTCGGAAAAGAGATTATTTGGCTATGTCTCTATGGTGTGGGCCCTTATTTTCATTGCGTTCATCTCCTTCATCGTCTGGCTGCACCATTTCTTTACGATGGGTGCAAGTCCAACTGTAAACGTTTTCTTCGCAATCATGACGATGATCATCGCAATCCCAACAGGTGTCAAAATATTTAACTGGCTTTTTACAAAATTTCGCGGACGCGTTCACTTCACCTCGCCAATGTTGTGGTTTTTTGCTTTTCTGCTCAACTTTACCTTTGCAGGAATGACAGGAATATTGCTCTCCTCGCCGCCTGTCGACTTCCAGGTACACAACAGCTTATTTTTGATTGCTCACTTCCATGGTATGGCAAT
Organism: Bacteroidota bacterium; assembly: GCA_013285825.1. GTDB lineage: Bacteria > Chlamydiota > Chlamydiia > Chlamydiales > FEN-1388 > JABDGV01. The sequence continues at coordinate 11,756 of JABDGV010000002.1, read as the reverse complement.
CGGTGGAGTACTCTTTGGCTTTTTCGCAGCTTTTACCTATTGGTTTCCTAAATTTACTGGATTTTTTTTGGATGAAACATTGAACAGATATGCTTTTTGGTGCTGGTTAAGTGGATTTTTGCTCGCGTTTATGCCGCTGTATATGCTTGGTTTTATGGGAGCGACCCGTCGTTTAGATCATTATGACGCCTCTACTGGGTGGCATCCTTTATTCGTGATAGTGGGAATAGGAGCTTTCATCATTTTAATCGGCGCGACCATTCAGTTTTTTGGTCTCTTTTGGAGCATTATAAATCGCAAGAAAAATTGGGATCATACAGGAGGCGATCCTTGGAATGGCAGGACACTTGAGTGGTCTATTTCTTCTCCTCCACCTATTTATAATTTTGCTGTTATTCCTACAGTTGATCAACTAGACCCTTTATGGGCCATAAAACGGGGAGAAGCACCTATACCTCAAAAACGATACGAAAACATCTATCTGCCTATAAATACGCCTATGGGCCTTTATATTGGAATTTTCAGCTTAATTTTCGGCTTTGCAATGACCTGGCATATTTGGTGGCTGGCTATCGTTAGTTTTGTTTCTATTCTTGTATGCGTGATTATTCGACTCTCGGGAGAAGATGAACATGAAATCATCACTGTAGCCCAAGTAAAAGAAATAGAGGCTGCGCATGCAAGGAGAATGAAGTCGTATGAATAAACCTTTGACGATTCACCATCAAGACACCCTCGAACTTAATCCTGATACTCACCTTCCTGACCTGCATCAAGATACATTTTCAAAAACGACTCAAGGCTTTTGGATGTATCTGATGACCGATAGTTTGTTGTTTGCCACACTCTTTTGCGCTTATGCGATTCTTCACACGGAGACCTTTGATGGCCCCTCAGCACAGGACCTCTTCAGTCTCTCAACTGCCTTTACTGAAACAATGATCTTGTTGTTGAGCAGCGTAACATGCGGCTTTAGTATGATGGCTGCCCTTCGAAATAAAAAAAACCAAGTCCTTGCATGGCTCGGGGTTTCATTTTTATTGGGAGCCTCCTTCGTTGCTATAGAATTAACTGAGTTTACACAGTTAGTCCAAGATGGAAACAGCTGGCAAAGAAGCGCCTTTTTATCTTCTTTTTTTACTCTGGTGAGTACGCATGGAATGCATGTCTCTTTCGGATTGCTAGGGATGATTGTCATGGCTGCACAACTGTTTCTACTTGGTGTGACTGCCACCACTTTTCGAAGACTTATCACCTTTAGTATGTTTTGGCACTTCTTAGATTTAGTATGGATATTTATATTTACATTTGTCTACTTGATGGGAGTGGTTTAAATGACTCATGATCTAAGCCTGAAAGAGATCCAAAAACAGTGGCATGGGACTTTGAAATCCTATGCGATTGGATTTTTAGCCTCCTTTCTATTGACCGTTATTTCCTTTGCCCTAGTCGTCACGAGACTATTCTCAGACCGAATCGTAATGTACGCAATTGTAGGGCTTGCGATTTTGCAAGCCATCGTCCAACTGCTTTTTTTCTTGCACGTGGGACAAGAGGAGGATAAACCGAGATGGGCGACGATTGCATTTTGTTTTACGTTCTTGATTCTACTCATCATTGTTATTGGATCTCTATGGATCATGCATGATTTGAATGCTCGCATGATGCCAGGCATGTGATACCAGACTTGTCTTCATGAGCCGCAAATTTAAGTTAACGTATAGTTATAAATTATTATAAAACAGGATCCGCTGCGCTTGCAGGATCCGCCTTCGGCGGGCAGGATAAAAGAAGAGAAAATAGTTTATACTCCTAAAAATCCTGTTATTCTTTTATGCCCTGAAGAAAATGCAAGGTCTACAAGCTCCTCTCGAGACTTCCAAACCCCATCAAAATAATTGATATCCTTTGAAACAGTGATATGGAAAGGGTAGAGCTTTGCAAAATAGCGTGTAAAGCTATGCTGTGCTTTTGGAAGGGGTCGAACGGAAGAAGATGGAACAAGTTTATGCACATGACTCATCAAACGAGCCTCATCCATCTCCGATTCTAACTCTACAAATGGAAACTCATAAAGACCTGCCATAATGGCACCTGTTGGACGCTTTACAACTAGAAACTTACCATCTAACTCAAGCACAAAGACAAGCCTGAATAGATTCGTTCTCTTATCTGGTGCTTTTTTCTTTGGATATTCTGCTGTAGCATCATTTTGAAAGGCCTTGCAGCTCTCTTGCAAAGGACAGAGTGCGCATACAGGCACTTTTTTACATACAAGCGCTCCAAGCTCAATTAAACCCTCCATGGCAATATGAGGATCTTTTTTAGGCAGTATTTGGAGGAGTCTATTCGTTAATTCCTGCCTTGAGGATAGCACGTCCACATTTTTATCATACATAAACATGCGTGAAAGAACTCTCAAGACATTAGCATCGACAGCAGCGGCTCTTTTTTGAAAAGCAAAAGAGAGAATGGCTCCTGCAGTATAAGGACCAATTCCTGGAACTTTTAAAAGCTCTTCTTCTGTATCTGGAATAACTCCTTCAAGCTCATGAACAATATATCTGGCAGCTTTTAGCAGAGATCTTGCTCTACTATAATATCCAAGTCCCTCCCACAGCTTCATAACCTCTTCTTCAGATGCTTTTGCAAGTGTTTCAATAGTGGGATATCTCTTCATCCAGCGTGAAAAGTACTCAATTACTCGGTCGGCTTGGGTTTGCTGCAGCATTATTTCAGAAACGAGCACCATATAAGGCGTTGGATGTATGCGCCAAGGAAAGGAGCGTTTAGTAGCTAAAAACCATTTTTCAAGAGGAATTAAAGAAATCATTAGTGAAAGAGGGTAGTGATCTGGAAACTATAACCAATAGCAAAAGAAAAAATGAACCACTGAAGTTGCTTTATTTTTTACCACAGAGATCACAGAGTGCACAGAGATGAATTATTCTCTGTGCACTCTGTGATCTCTGTGGTAAATTTTTTACTGCTCTACTCTCACTTACTCTTCAGGCATTTACTCTTCAGGCGAAATATTTTTTCCAAAGAGCGGCCGAGCAATTGCTCCAATAAACAACCCTAAGCAAAGCCCAGGAGCAGAAATTGCAAGAGCTGCAACGGATGCGACCACAATGAAGCCGTGGAAAATACCTTCGTGGGAAATAAAATCTTTAAACTCATTCGTCATCGCAAACACTTTTTTAGAGAAATATAGACCCATCACAAAGCCCACAATCATCCCGCCTATGAATGAGTGGAAGAACGAGAGGATAAGACCGCCGATTAAAATAATATATGCAAGCGTATCGCCTATATTATTTCTTGCCATATCAACAGCGCCGCCAATCATAGTAGGTTTTTCTGCGGTCATCTTTTCTTTTGCACCACTTTTTTCCGGATTTGGTTTATCCTTTTGTGGATCAGTATTTGTTGGGGTAGTCATATTTTCATCTCCAATTGATTTCACTACTCTGATACACTTTTCTTAAATCGAATGTAAAGAAGGCTTTTTTTCTTCCATGAAGTTAACTCGAGAAGTTCTGAGACGAATAAATCTTCTCCTGCTTATTTTTGTACTCATCTTCATCGCTATTTATTTTATTTGCCCTTGGCTCAGCTCATTTTTTACTCAAAATAATCACTTTGATGAACCGCTTATTGTAAGGCCCCACCCATCTGGATATGAAAGCACTCCCAAGGAAGATCTTGAAAAGGCTTTCCAAACCTCATTCTTGAAATTAAAGCTTGGAGGATATGACCAGAGAGTACCAGACCTTCGGCAACATTTAATCTACTACGGTGCAAATTGCAGACCCGACTCAGACACCAGCACAACCTTCGTACGCATAGGGATTCGGGGACAAAACAAAAGCTACTCAGTCCAGGCTCTTAAGAAGGTTTACCTCAAATTTCAATTTGGACAAGGCTTTGGAAAATGGACTCTGGCTGAAGGCGAAGAGACAACTCCTTTTTGGCTAGAAGTACAGCCTTTAGAACGCGAAGCTGAAATCAACGTCTATTTACAAGATACGAAAGGCGAAATCATACGATCTCCAGCTGAACTTGCAACATTTCGTGTGCCCGTCACCCCATTGCCTCCTCAAGAACAGATAGCTCAAGCATTTGAAATAGGTGCTTATACTGCTGATCCTGCACTTTTTTCAAAAATGGGCGCTGTCTGGCACGGCAAAGATGTCATCTTTGAAGTGTTTGAGAAAGACTCTGAAAAGTCTGAAAAAGAACTCATTCTCTTTGGGCGTGACGGAGAAACATATGCTCTTTGGGCATCTCCTGGAGATTGTTTTACTTATGACAACGGCCGTTTTCAACCTGTAGTTTTGGGTCCTGAATCTACTACTAAACCGCTCCTACGACTTACTCGCAGAGATGATAATATACTCCATTTTACGCTCTGGGATACGACAGGCAAGGCTCAAATCTCAATTGATCTTCCTAAAATCCCTGCCCCTGCACTCAACCCCAATTTCCCCATAAAACTGCTTGGAGCTAGATCTCGAACCAAGCTTATCGCAGAGCTGAGCCATAACCGAACTTTAATCCAGGCTGATGAATGGCTTCTACAAACGAAAGATGGTATACTTCCCATTCAGTCGCAACAGCTGCTTGAAGAATATTTAAACGGCCAGGTGCAAGGAACTCTTTTGGCGCTTGATGGGATCAAAAAAATTAACAATCAGTCCGTCTTAACAGGAATTTTAATTGACCCAAGCAGAATATTATGGCAAGAATTTTCATTACCGTTATATCGATCTGCGCAAACAAACGATCAGAAAGACCAAGAAAATTCAGACGATGATGACGATGACACATATGATGACTCAGATGATGATTCTTCTGACGATGTAGTTGATACGAATGACCTAGAGGAAGAGGAAGTGGAATGATCACGCAACGATTGTACATAGCTTCAGTGTTAGTCCTATCTTATTTGCCCTTTGCAAATATAGATCTTACCGCTGTCTCTTTAAATGAAAAAAGAACTGCCTTGATCGAAAATAAAAGCACTTCGAATGAGGCTAATCAAAATACGCTAAAAGCAATTAATGCCGAATTAACGATCAAACGCGAAGAACTCGAGAAAACGTATCTAAAAGCAAGCGTGCAATTTAATACGCTTATTAACGCAAAAGCATCAGCCGAAATTCTTAACGAAGAGACTCAGAAACAATTAGAGAAAATCCGCCCCCTAAAAGAATCTATCTCTCTTCTTGAAGAGCAGTGGAAAAAGACTTCTGAAGAATCTTTAGACCAGGATTTTGACGCTCTTTGGCACCAACCTGACACAACAATCGGGCAGCTCGTTATCGATTATGGCTCTTCAAACTATGTCTATGTGATGCCTCCAGAAATTTCCGGCTTGAAGATTCATATTTCATCACAGCTTTCCGTCCCCAGAGCCTTGTGGGGAGAGATGCTTGAGCTTGTTCTTGCAGGTTATGGAATAGGTATTAAAGAAGTAAGCCCCTTCTTACGGCAGCTTTCATTCCTCAGAATCAACCCCTCGGGCCTTGCAACCCTCACAGATTCAAGAGATGAGCTCATGCTCATGTCAGATGAGGACAAAGTAGCATTTTTACTCACTCCGGAACCTGCCGATGTCCGAAGGGTTATGCAGTTTCTGGAGAAATTTTCCCCTCAAGAACAGATTTCGATCCAGCAAGTTGGCGGCTCAATCCTGATTATTGGTTATGTACGCGAATTAAATGAGCTATTGAAAATTGCAGGGTTTATCACATCCCCGAAGCTTAGCAATACATGGCGCCTTGTGACCTTGCAGAAGGGCAATGCAGAAGAGATGGCCCGAATGCTGGGAGCTCTTTTTGACACGGATGCAGGGCGATCTGACAACCCTATAATGATGGGTCATGGAGATAAGGGCGGTTTGCCCCTGTTTGGACAAGAGCCCATTCAAGGGCTAAAAGTGGTTCTCTTAAAACACCCTGGCCAATCTCTCTTTCTTGTAGGTGCAAAAGACTTAATTGATAAAGCATGCAAAATTATTGAAGATGTTGAATCAACTATAGGCGATGTCCAAGAACGGACCATTTACTGGTATGCCTGCCGCCACTCAGAAGCTGAAGAGCTAGCTAAAGTGTTAAGCCAGGTGTATGGACGCCTCCTTAATTTGAATCAGCCTGCTACACCAAAAAATCCGATAACTCCTTCTATACGAGTAGTTGAACAGAAAATTAAGACGCCAGAACCTGCTCAGCCTGGAACTGTTGTTCAAGCACCTCCCCTTATTGCTCCATCTACTCCAGAAAAGCAAAAATCTGGGTCGCTCAACGAAAACTTTATCGTTGATCCAAAAACTAACTCCATCGTCATGGTAGTTGAAAACTACATCCTTCCAAAGCTTAAAGAGCTTGTCCATAAGCTTGATGTTCCTAAGCAGATGGTTCAGATCGATGTGCTGTTATTTGAAAAGCGTATTGGCGACAGCAGCTCATTTGGCATGAACCTCTTGAGAATGGGCCATGCAGCCTCCAAAAAGCACAGAGACAGCCTTGTCTGGAATAATCACGATAGAGGCGAAAGACGTCACCACAAACATAAACATAAGGATGGGGAAGAGGGCAAAGAACCAGAAGACCCCTACACCGATAAGCTTGACAACTTTGTTCCTGAATTTAGTAAAGGAATTCTCGAATATGCCATGTCCAGAGCTAAGACTGGCTTTCTACCCTTTGATTTGGTCTTCCAGTTCCTTCTGACCCAGGAAAACATCCAGATCAACGCCAACCCAAGCGTAACTACCGTCAACCAAACACCTGCTAAGATCGCAGTTGTTGATCAAATTTCGATCAATACGGGAGCGGTTCCCTTTGGCCACGATAAAGTAGAAAATTCCTATACCCGAGCGGAATATGGTATTACTATCCAAATTACTCCGACCATCCACGCAAAGGTTGATGATGATGAACATAACTCTACGGAACAAAAGTTCATTACTCTTGCAACAGACCTCATCTTTGACACAACAAGGCCAGGAGACCATGATCGACCATCGGTGACTAGACGCAACGTGAAAAACGAAGTACGCGTTGCAGATGGCGAGACTGTTATTATTGGCGGACTTCGCAGAAAAACTCAGGATGGCACCCAAGAGTCTGTTCCCTTCTTAGGAGAGCTTCCTGGGATTGGCAAGCTCTTCAGCACAACTGCCTTAACTTCCCACAGCACTGAGATGTTTGTCTTTATTACACCTCGAATCGTCCCTGACGCTCAAGAAGAAATGAGAAAGCTTCGCCGCGAAGACCTTCTCAAGCGTCCCGGTGATACCCCGGACTTTTTAAAAGAAGTTGAAGAAGCTCGTATAAAAGAAAAGAGATTCCTCTTTGAACGCAGTTTAGAACTGCTCTTTAAAACGCCGGATCAGATTCAATGAGCTATCTTGAAACATTGCAAAAACAGTTTGATAAGCTCAAAAAGCTGCTTAAAAGAAAAAAATCAGATGAAGCAGATGACGCTGTATCGAACCTAAGAGATGAAGAGCGGCAGAGCTCATCTAGCGCTGCAGCCCATGCAGAAGCACTCGGTATTCATTCAATTATCAACCTCAAGGAAAGGGCTGTTCTTCACCCGCCCGAAGTTCTCCTTCCCTACTCGTTCGTGAAAAAAAACCTTATTGTGATTTTTTCTGAAGAGGGAGGAAAACTGCTTTTAGCAACACATAATCCCCTGCTTATCGACCCTATAGAAGAGGCTCATCTCCTCGTAAAAAGGCCCATCGAGATTGTGTATGCTCCAAGAGAAATCATCATTGAAACCATCGACACTCTCTACCAGCACAATCAAAACACCGCCTCTCAAATTATCCATGCAGCTGGAGAAAGTGAAGAAATTGTCGGCCTTACTGATGAAACAGATCTTTATGACCTTCTCGAAGACACCCCGGATCAAGCACCCTCTGTCCGCTTAGTCAACCTCTCGATCTCAGAGGCAATCCGGCAGGGAGCATCCGATATTCATTTTGAACCTCGAGAAAATGGCCTTTTAGTTCGCCTAAGAGTTGATGGCGTCCTCCACGACCATCTTTCGCCTCCAGAAGAGCTAAAAATGCCCATTACAACGAGGCTAAAAGTTATGTCCAAAATGGACATTGCTGAGCGCAGACTTCCTCAAGATGGCCGCATCAAGATGCGCATGGGTGCTAAAAAATTTGATTTTCGCGTCAGCACACTCCCCATAGCCAATGGTGAAAGAATCGTACTGCGTATTCTAGACAAAGGAAATATCGTCTTAGGTCTTGATAAGATCGGGATGCCGGACACTATCTTAACTGAATTCCGCCGCCAAATAGGCTTTTCCGAGGGGATTGTATTGGTTACTGGTCCTACAGGCAGTGGTAAAACAACAACCCTTTATAGCGCCCTTACCGAGCTTTCCGATCGTGATACCAATATCATGACTGTTGAAGATCCAGTTGAATATCGGCTTAAAGGTATTTCACAAATGGGTGTACACCCAAAGATCGGCCTTACCTTTGCTGCAGGCCTTCGCCATATCTTACGCCAAGACCCCGACATCATCATGATTGGTGAAATTCGCGATAAAGAAACGGCCGAAATTGCCATTCAATCCGCACTTACGGGCCACCTTGTACTTTCAACACTCCACACAAACGATGCCCCATCTGCAATCACCCGATTGGTCGATATGGGAATTGAGCCCTACCTCATCGCTTCTTGCTGCATTGGAGTATTAGCTCAAAGGCTTGTCAGAACTTTATGCCCATCATGCAGGGAAGCTCCTGACGAAGGGACTAAACGTCGTTGTACGCACTGCCATGGCAGTGGTTTTATTGGAAGATGCGGTATTTATGAACTTATGACCATAACTCCTGCAATTAAACGGCAAATCATGACAAGCGCAGAAGCGAGCCCTATAAGTTCTATAGCACTTCGAGAGGGTATGACCAAGCTTAAAGACCATGGCTTGCAGCTGGTCGAAGAGGGCATTACCACTAAGCAAGAGGTCTGGCGCGTTACTCGTGTAGATGAGGAATAGGCTATACACATCATGATTCAAGAGTTGGAATTTGGCAAAAGCAACGCTTAGCCAGTCTGTTAAAAAATCGCACCAATAGTATACTATTAGTAAGATTTTTTAACAGACTGGCTGAGATGTTGCTGAAGGCAAAGCCAATTCTTGAATCATGATGTGTATATATATGGCCACCTTTATCTATAAAGCAATTTCGACGAATGGCAAACGAAGTCGTGGCCTGATAGACGCCCATTCGTTGGCAGAAGCAAAAGAGAAGGTCAAAACTCAAGGCATTCTTCTTCTCGATATCCAAGAGACGAAAGCCAAATCACCCTCAACTTCTTCCCAGTTTGACTTCGAGGCATTAGTGCTTTTTACAACACAGCTTTCACAGCTTATCCAAGCGCAAGTGCCTCTTCACGAAAGCTTAATTGCCCTCGAAGAGCAGGCTCGAGGTGAAAAATATCACGGCATCATCGAAGCTCTAACAGACAGAATTAAACGGGGCCAAAGCTTTAGCAAGTCCTTAGGAGAATTTCCTGATAGCTTTCCTCCGCTATTTAGAGCGGCTGTTCAAGCTGGAGAATCTGCTGGCGCTTTGGGCATGTGTTTGGAAAAGATTGCCCTTTTTTACCAAAAAAGCAATAGAGTCCGAAAGCAGCTTGTATCTGCGCTTATCTACCCCGTAACCCTCTTCGTATTGCTTATCGTCGCTTTTTCTATACTTATGGGCTTTGTAATCCCAGCCTTAGAAGGGCTTTTCGAAGGAAAGGCGCTTCCTCCCTTTACATCTCTCATCCTATCCTTGAGCCATTTTTTTACAACTACCTGGCCCATTTTATTATGTGCACTATTAGGTTCCGGCGTTGCTTTTTACTTTTGGCTTAAACGAAACGGCATGAAGCGAATTGAGAAACAGCTCATGAAGCTTCCAATTATTGGCTCGTTTATCATCCACTCGAGCTTAGGTCGGTTTGCTACGACTTTGTCGATGCTTCTTTCAGGAGGCATACCCTTAGCACAAGCTATTGACCTTGCTAAAGAGGCTCTGTATAATAAGACGTTAGAAGAATCAATCTCATCTGCTCGAGATAAGATGATAGAGGGAAGCAGATTTAGTACTGAAATTGGCAGCATAAAACAGATCCCTCCTCTCTTTTCAAGAATGTTTCGAATCGGTGAAGAAACGGGCCGTCTTGACCCGATTCTTGAAGAGGTTGGGAAAATGTACGAAGAAGAAGCTGATCGCCTGCTGAACCGCACTTTATCGCTTTTACAACCAGCGCTTTTATTAATTATGGGTGTGATGGTAGGGTCGACTCTTCTGGCAATCCTTCTTCCGCTTTCGGATTTTAGCTCTGGATTCGATATGAATCCGTAAATTTTTATATAAGGAATATATATGAATAACCAAAAAAGAAAAAAACGGGCCATCACTTTAATTGAAATGATTATTGTGATGATCCTTATCGCAACCATCACTGGTGCTATCGCGTATAATTACCGCGGAAGTTTGAATGAAGGAAAGGCATTCAAAACAAAAGAGGGGATGAGCCGTATTGAAACAATACTTGCCATCTACTTTGCAGAAAATAGCGATGAGCTTCAGAAGTATCAGCAGGGCGACTGGAAAAAGATCATCCAAATGTCTCCTCTTATCAAAAACCCTGATGAATATATTAAGGATGGCTGGGGCAAACAATATGATGTCCAAGTATCCAATGACTCAGGCAATGCTGAGATCAAAGTACATTCAGACGAATATACCAAGTACATAAATAGTAAGAAAAAATAGATGCGTCAACGCGCCTTAACTTTAATCGAGGTAATAACAGCCCTCATTATTGTAGCACTCGCTTCGGGTATTGCTCTCTTCAGCATACCCAAAGCTCGCGCACGCTATAGTGATTCGCGTCTAAAAGCTGCGGCCCAAGTTCTTTTACACCGAGCTGTGCAGATCTCAACCATTTTGAATAATGAATGCACTCTTTCAATTGATACGGAAGAGAATCATAAATTAATCAAAATGAAGGTATCTGGACTCGTTTCCGGGGCAACACGGCACCACTTTGAAACAAACCTCGCTTTGCCCGAAACTGTCAACGATGTTTATTTTGAAGAAGACAATAAACGAACAGAATCGCTATCGATCTTACCCACATACAGCTCTGAAAGGTCGGACTTAAGCCTTATTATTGAAAATGGCTCTTCAAACAGAATCACAGTTTCTCTGCCAACTATTGAACCGCGATTATCTCCGCTTCTCCTTCCCGATGAGATTTACCAAGCTCGTTCGCTGAAGGGAGTTTAATAAGATGAAAAGAGCTTTCAGCCTCCTCGAAGTCATTATCTGCCTTATGATTGCATCAGTTGCTATGGCTCCATTGATTATGGCGCCGAGTGAAGAGCTTGCTCTCGTGCAGAGGGCTTCAAGCCAGTTTAAACAAAGATTGGCTATTGATAATGCATTAGTTGAAGGGGTTTCTCTGGTTGCTAAAGGCAATATAGAACTAGGCAATCTGGAAGACATTCCTGCCTCTTCGTGCGAAATATCTGTCGGAAAATCTGAATATAGCTTCCCACTTGCATTTGAAGTCATTGATCAAGATAGCGAAACATCGCCTCAAGCAGCACTAATCGCTTTAAAAATTCTAGGCGAAGATGATCAAACACTCAAAGAGATCGAGCTATGTATAGCCAAGAAAAAGTAGTGCGTACACGCTCGTTTACCCTCATTGAAGTGATCA
>JABDGV010000001.1:126416-392606 GCA_013285825.1 Bacteroidota bacterium | reverse complement strand
TAACAGATCCGCTGAGATGTTACCGAAGCCAAAACCAATTCATGAACCACGAGGTGTATAAAGTAGAGTGTTAACTCTCTCTACTCTCCTCCTACCCTCTTAGAAGAAATTCTAAGAGGGTTTTTTTATGCCAAAGTAACCAATACTATTTTCGTCTTAAAACAGTCACGGAATCTGGTTTATAAACCTGCTTCATTTGTTTCATGGAACAAGATATGAAAACACCGCCTACGCCTGAAAATCCAATATAGACATCTTTCTTTGGAATTAAACATTCAGCAGCGTGCGTACGATTACCAGAAGAGTCCTTAAGTACGATTACATCTTCTGCCTCAACTGAGCTCTTGTTTTTGTAGGGAGTTTCATTCCAGCCAATCTTGAAAAAGTTGGAATCAACAATGTTATATTGACCATTGATGCGTTTGACAAATTGATAACAGCAATCATCTTTATGGAGACGTCCCTTTTGAAAAAATTCCAAAAGATTGCGAGCTTTAGTTTCTTTGAGGGGTACCAACGTCTCGGACTTTTTTTCTTTTAGTAGAACCCTTAAACTATCGCATCGTAATGCAATTTTTTGAACTTCAGGAAATATCATGGAGTTCACTTTATTATTTGTAGTGAACGTGTCGTACAAGAACGTCGCGTAAATGGGATCTTGTTTGATTCTGAAGGTGTGAGATGGCTCCAGAGAGATTTCAATTGTTAATGGATTGTGTAGTTTTGGTTGATTGAAGAGGATAGAAGATATTTTCCCGAAAAATGTGTCGAGATTTTCTTTGATTTTGGTTGTATTGCAAGGTGCGTACTGAAATATAAATGAATCACCAAGAATACTCACTTCGGAAACTGAACTTTGGGTTTTTTGTTGGATCGATAAGGCTTTGTCCGTTTTGAAGCAGTGTTGCCATGCTTTGTTTAATGGGATGGTATTTTTCCTTCCAAAGAGGCTCTTTTTCGAATTGGGGCAGATAATTGCCTCTAAATTTTTTAAGAAAAGCACAAAAGTAGTATGGTCCATGCCCTCAGAATTCGATTTGGCAAGGCGCTCTTCTAGGGTCTCTTCATTAGTGAGAGAGTCGTACAGTCGGTATCTTGGCTTGCTGTTGCTGTCAATAAATTGTTCGATAACCCAACTGTGGGTAATGGCATAAGTTTGATTCTTCATGAAAGCGAGATAATAGATATAGCTTTGAGTTAAAGAGAGATCGTCTTTATTTACGTCGATAGAGGATGCCAATTTTTCTAAACTGAGACGGTTAAAATCAAAGGGTTCTTTTGAATATTTTTCGATAGCAGTTGGGATATCGACGGGAGTTAATTTAAGAGTTGAGATATGGCGTGCGAATTTATCCAATATTCCATCCACATTGCTCTTCAAGCAAGAATTATCGTCGTATTGACAGTCAGTTTGGTTTAGTAGTTTTGGCGTATAGGTACAAATTGCAGAATGGATGAGTAGATTTTCAATAAAAAAAGGGATAGCTTTTTTGCCCTTTGTGACGGTAAATGTCATTTTATTAGAAAAACTCAATGGTCTCATGAGATTTTGAATTTCTTGGGGATGGAAAAGGGCAGCGAGTGCAATAGTGTTTGCAAAACAATCGGTTTTGCTCCCCTTCTTTTTTTGAAATTCTTCTAAGGGAGAAATTGTATTTCTCATGGATGATAGGAGCGTATCTGTAAAGCAAGATGCGTAGGTTCTAACTGTATTATAAACATTTTGCTGTGGATTAAAATCTTTATTTAAACTAGACATATTTACAACTTTAATAAAATTAGTGTTCGAAATTCTAAACTAACTCTGATTATATATCAAATATTTTACTCATTATATACGCTCTATCTGCTTGAGAATAAATTTATAACGTCTATATCTTTTTCTCCCAAATGGTGCTTCCATGAAAACGCCCTTTATCCTTCTCTTTTTTTCTCTTTTTTCATTATTTTTTAAAAATAATGAAAATTAATAGTAATAATTTTTTAAATGGATTATTAAATTATGTCAGTCGACTTAAAATCTTATTATAGTGAGTGCCTTATTCAGTATATGAACCACTTAGGCCAAGCTAAGGAATTTAAAGGTAGCTGTTCCGACTTCATGAATCAGGTTAACCCTTCTGAACAATTCCGCAATGTAAGCATAACCAATACCTTTCGCATTGCTTGCTACAATTTCAATGACACGCCTTACATCAAAAAGTTGATGCCGACCTATGTCTCACCCCATGCAAACTATACCGATATGGAATGCATATTGAAAAATTTGGAAATACCGATGCAGATGGATGGTGAGCAATGGAATGATTTTGTTGATGACCACGTACGGAATCACAGTAGGAAATTACTCGAAAACATTTCCAAATGCAGCCGATCTTTCTATAAAAAATATGATTAAAGCTTCTATTTCATCTTCGGCTTAATCTTCTTAGCCTTGAGGTATTTGCAAGTATCATAAGCGGCCATCATGCCTTGAGCTGCCGAGATAAAACTTTCTGAATAGATGGGGTCTGCAACTGTTCCGGCAGCAAATAGTCCTGGGCATGAAGTAGTTTGTGTTCTGCCTATGAGGACAATGTACCCATCCTTGTCGCATTCAACGAATTCCTTGACCAGGTCTGAGTTGGGTGTTAGTCCAATAGAGACGAAGATCTGATCGCAGCGAATAACGCCACTATCAGTTAGTACTGCAATAACCGATTCGCTATCGCTTATAACCCCTTTAACAGCTGTGTTAAAAGAGATAGTGACATTTGGCATAGCTTGAAGAGCATGTACATCGGCATGAGATGCCTTACAATCATCCCCTCGAACCAGAACCTGCACGGACGAAGCCTTTACTGCAAGGCGTTTTGCATTTTGTACGGCATCTTCACCGCCTCCAATAACGACTACATCTTTGCCATGCCAGGAGATGTCATCTTTGTTGAGTTCATAATTGAGGCCACGGCCTGCAGCCTCTCTTTCTCCATAAACGTTTAATTTTTTAGCTCCTGTCCCTGTCGCGATGATCACAGCCTCTGGAGTAAATTCTCTTCCCGATGAAGTCATAATGAAGAAGCGGTCCATGTCTTGTGCTACATACGTCACCTCTTCTGGAACAATTGAAGCCCTTGCAAGCTCTGCATGCTGCTCTAGTCGTTCCATAATTATTTTGCCTGGAGTTTGAGGCATGCCTAAAAAATTTTTTACAGGTCGTTCGTAGTTGAGTTGGCCGCGAGGAGTCGGGCCTGTGCAGACCAGAGTTGAGTATCCCTTTTGTGCTGTTATGCAGGCAGCTCCCAGGCCTGCAGGCCCTGAACCGATGATGAGCACTTGGGGCTGCTCTTGAGCTATAAGATGGTTTAGACAGAGTGTGAAGAGGCAAAAAGATCTGAACCACATAGTGGGTCCTTAATCAAACTAATTTTGCATCCTACCAGTTGTTGAATTTTCTAACTGTCGAGTTAATTTTTTTGTGGGTCTTTAATTTGCATCTCTTGGATTTTTTTCTTTATTTCATTGAAGTCGGTTTCAAGTGGATCAACAGGCTTGTCCTGATCCAGTTTCTCTTTTTCATTATCAGTGATGATGAGCTCTTTGATATTGCTGTTGTTCGTTCCGCTTGTTTGAGGGACGAGTGTTGGTATTACAACTGTATCGGTCGTCATTTGATCTGGTTTACTTTCTTTTTTGATATTTTTTTCAGTCCCAATATTTAGCTGATGGAAGTTGACTCTCGGAAAATCAAGAGGAAGAAGAGAGGGTACGTGAAAATTTCCTAAGAGGAATTGAGGGTTAAATATAGCAGCTGCGATGCCTGCAACATTGAGAAGCAATTGATCCAAATGTTGTCTCGATTTTAATTTCAGGTCACCATTTTCATCTTTATTCATGTGTATTATGTGAGGATGATTTTTTCTGGTTGGCTTACCGATTCCTTTGCTGATCTTTTTTCCCCGACTGATCTTTTTTTGTTCACTTACCTGACGTTTATGTAGGGTAAACTCATAATCCCCCTGATTATTGGAGAATTCGGTCAAAACTGGGTAGTATGCGTTATAGGAGATGGAAGCCAGAATTTCTTGAACTATGGAGAGATTTTGCGTTCCTAATAAAACAATAATGGTACGTCCATCAAGACAGATTGAGTTAAATCCATTTTCCTGGAGTGTGTCATAAATGGCTCGGGAAGTTTCTATGGCTTCTGGCTCAAATTTGTTTTCATCAAGAAGATAGATGTTATCAAACACATAATCTTTTTTATAAAAAAAAGAAAAATCAAAATCTGACATAAAATTAACCTTATTAATAATTCGTTGAATTATATAAAAATTAAACTATAAATACAACTAACAAAATGGATGATTTCACCACTTGCTTTTCTAGGCTGTTTTCCTTTAAACCAACTAAAAAGAATTAAGTTGATAAGAGGATAACCACTCCATGGAAAAATCGCAAAAAGATAAAGCTGATGTTAAGGCGGCCTTTGCCCAGTTTTACAAAGCGCTCAATGAGATGTTCAAAGGTGATCTTGCCCCAATGTCTGCCGTCTGGTCCCATGCAAACGATGTCTCCTACCTCGGACCTCAAGGCGGTATTCTTGTTGGATGGGATAATGTTCTCAAATCGTGGAAAGATCAAGCAGCGATGAAGCTTGGCGGCACCGTCGAAGCACATGATATGCACCTCTTCATCAATGACAATATCGCGATTATTCAAAACCACGAAGTGGGCATCAACTACGTCAAAGATAGCCTTCAGACGATCAAGATTCGAGCCACCAACATTTTCCGAAACGAAAATGGCCAGTGGAAAATGATCTCCCACCAGACTGATCGTCTCTCTCATTTGAAGAAGTAGAGAAAAGTGAAGATCTCATCTACAGCTTTTTAGTGTGTATTTAAAAATCGAGAAAGTCGGGCTTGCCCTTTTTGAAATTTGAGCCTGAAAAATTCCCAACTATGCGATCCTATTTTTATAACCTGAGTTTTGGGTTCGTTACCCAGAACTTTAGAGGAGATCGTGGTGGAATTTTTGAAAATCAATCCTCAAAGATGGCGATGGCCATCACTTTCGGATTGATTTTCAAAAATTCCACCACGATCTCCTCTAAATTTCAGGAAACGAATCCAAAACTCAGGTTAATAAGAAAAATAGATATATGCTGAAGAGTTCTTTTGAGACGGGATCGGTAGAGCACGGACTCGAGAAAATTTATTCCTTTGAGACTGTCGATGCTAAGTCCGTCCGAAAGATGGCCGCTTTGCAGCAAGAGATTAGTGCAAGCGCACCTGTTGAGGTAAGCCAAACAGTACACCCTCAACTATCCCTCGATTACGGTTTAGAGTATGCAGGAGGGCTTTCCCATATAGCCTTGCGTGAACGGTTAGATGTTTTACGAATTAGCCCTACAACCATTCGGGTGCTTCGAGGATTGAGTATTGAGACAGTACTCGATGTATATAACCTTGTCTCTCAGCATCAGCACCATTCATCAATTCATCCGGGTATGCTTGAGGAGCTAAAATATAAGCTTCGAGAGCTGTTGGGAAATGACGATCCCCGAATTCCTCAGAAACAGGTGTGCTGGAAAAGCGGCCTTCGCTTCTGCTTCTCAGGCCTTTCAAACAAGTTTAAAGCTATTCTTGCATTGCAGGGAGGTTTTTCAGAGCTTGTTGAGCTTCCTGCAACGGAATATAAAGATGCTGAGCGGTTGCTAGAAAAAAACGAGCGCCTCTTAGTTTCTCAAGCAATTGATGATGCTCGCTATACATGCTCTAAGAATATAAAAATCTTTTGTGATGATCTCTATCTCGCCTATATTAAGCCTTGGCTACTCTCGTCTGAAGGGTTTGAGACGGAAGATCAGATACTCGAAGCGTGCTCATCCTTTGCAGATCGAGAAGAGCAGATGGTTTTACAATCAATTCGCTGTCTTGAGCGCGTATTAGGCCATACCTTTCTTTTTCAAAGCTGTATGGCAAAAGTTGAAGGATCCATTTGGGCTGATCGTCCTGATATTGCTCAGCAGATCCAGCGGGTCTTGGATTTAGGCACTAAGATCACACGCGATAACCAGATCCCTATTTCTATCCCAAGTTTAACAAAGCTTATACAAAGCGAATGGAAAAATGCGTGGGAGATGCCGAGCGCATCCTTTATTCAAAAAGCCCTTTTGTGTTCTTAAAACTCGACTTTGCAAAATTTTGGAAGGCCCCATACAGAGAAATCGCTCCGCCACATTTTGCAAAGTCGAGTTAAAATACATCTGCCTGGTATCTTTTGTAAGAAAGGGAGCTAGTTGTTTTATGGCTCGTCAAATTCAAAAATGTTCGTGGATATTTTTATTATTGTGGTGTTTCTCAATGATTTCACAAATTAAAGCAGAAGATGCAGAACCAACTGTTGTTATTTTAATGGGTCCTCCAGGTTCTGGAAAGGGCACGGCAGCAGTTCAGATGTCATCTCAACTCAAGATTCCTCATATTTCGACCGGAGAGATGTTTCGCGGTCATATGAAGAACAATACTGATTTAGGAAAGCAGGTAAAAGGCTTAATAGATGCTGGCAAGCTTGTGCCAGATGAAATTGTTCTCGATATGCTTAAAGAGCGCATTTCTTCACCTGATTGCAAGAATGGATTTATTCTTGATGGGTTTCCAAGAACAGTTCCTCAAGCCGAAGAGCTGAATAAACTCCTAGGGACGAAGTATCGAGTTATTGTTTTGGATCTTATAGTATCAGACAAAATGATCATGGATCGGCTTTCTGGCCGTAGAACCTGTTCTAAATGCTTTAGAACCTATCATATCCTGTATAACCCTCCTAAGAAAGAGGGCATCTGTGATGCTTGCGGCGGAGAGCTTATCCAGCGAAAGGATGATATGCCTGAAGTTATTCAAGAGCGGTTGAAAATCTACCATTCTCAAACAAAACCGTTGCAGCAGTTTTATCAGCAAAAGGGCAACTATGTTGCAATTGATGGTGAAAAGAAGCCTGATGAGGTTTTAAAAGCTTGCCTACAGGTTCTTCAAAAAGCACCTGTATAAATAACATGGGATCTAGCCGTTGAAAACGGCTAGATCGCTCAATTTACACGACCGGTATTTCTGCCAGATCGTAGTGTAGGCCTGTTGGGTTGTACAGAATAAATGTCTTACCCGGTGTCAGCTCTTCTTTTGTAAGCACTTTCATTGTTTCATTTGTACCAGTAGATGCGCTGAGCTGTTTTCCTTTGCCAAGAATGCTTAAGTCCAGAAACTGAAGCGGAGTCTTGAGAGCTTTTTCTAGCTCCATAATTTCCGGTTGACCACCAAACTTAGCTAGCGGCATAGAGGTCATATCTTTGCAGTACTGTTCAAAAGGTATTCCGTCGCGTTCGAGCATTTGAGTAAAGGTTTCAGATTTGTTCTTTCGAAGCCCTTCAACAGCGATTAAGCGGAGGAACTGCACGAGAAGATCGGAGAGCTCTTGGTTCTGTAGGATTTCAAGGGCCGATTGATTCTTCTTCGGGTTCAATCCAGCTACAACCTTTTTAGCAATCTCTTTGGTCTCTGCTGTGTAGGTCTCGTTTTTGACGGCCGCTTCTGCCAAGGTTAATAGCTTTGATTTTGACTTCTTTTTTTGTCGCTGGTTGTCGATGAGTATTTTCGCAGCTATGGATCTCAATTGGCAATGGCCGTCAGGAGCAACTTTTCGTACCTGAAGTCCGTTTTGATTAAGTACCTCAAAACCTGCTTTAAGTATTTCATTTGATTGTGTGAGGGCAATTTCCCCTGCATTTAGCAAGCTTGAGGCAACGAGAGCAGTATTATTTGCTTCTATTGGCTTAAATATACCTTTTACAATCTCTTGCAGCTTAAGTGTGTTCTTTTGGAGCCGGTCGTTGAGTTCTTTGATGACAGGAGTAGATACAGCTGGCTCAATCTTTTCTTTTGTCTGCAGTGCGGCGAGCTGAGTAATGTCTTCTTGAAATATTTTAAAGAAACCTTGATCTATCTCTCTTCCCTCGGAAAAAGTTTTTTCCATGATGGAAAGATTGTATTCAATTTCTCTTTTAAAATGAGCAGATGTTACTGATGACATATTAATCCATTAAACTTATTTCCCATGATAACAGACTTAAAATATAAATAGTATTAAAATAAATATTGTAGACCCACAGAATTTACAGTGACGAACCCACTTCTCCCAAAAGGGAGAAAATGGTATCTGATAGTCAACTTAAAATTTTGAGAGTAATCCGTGAGAACGGAGGGTAATTTCATGACCGGTGTTAATTTCAATGCGCATAAGACAGTTACATCACTAAAAACCGACACTGGTGATTTCAATGTCGTTACACGTGACGAGACAGATAAAAAATCTACTAATCTTCTTTTGAATAAAGTTCTCAAAGAAGCCAAAGAAGAGATGAAGCCTATCGATCCTAATAAGGAAAGAGAGATTACACCCAAGTCATTAACAGAAAACGAGCCCGTAACGACCGAGGTCAATAAGAAAGAGGAAGTGAAGGAAGAAGGTGATGCTGGAGATGGCCCCGCTCTTGATATTTTTGCAGAAGAGGTTGAGCACGAAGATGTGTCAAGTGATGATGAAGATAGCGTTTCTGAAGAAAGGAAGTCTAACAGCGATGAGAAAAAGGAAGTGAGCTCAACTAAAGAACAAAACGAGCCCAAACAGGTTGAGCCGAAAAAACAAGAGACTGAGACTATTAAGAATGAGCCCCAGAACTCTCAAAAATCTAAGCTTAGTGAAATGTTTACACTACAGGCAGGTGGAAAAACAATATCGGTTCAAGTAAAAAAAATATTGATAGCAGATGCAGTTACATTCCTCGATCCGAAAATTAAGAAAGACCCTGAAATGGTTAGTGTAACAGATAAACACATCAGTGTTAAGCAGAATAATCTTGAGTCGAAAGATCCTCAGAAAAAATATTTAAATACTGTCTTTTTTCCTAAAGCAAAGCGTGAAGAGACCATTCGATATCATATAATGAATGCCCCAGAAGGCACGGAACATGAGTTTTTTGAATTAGATGATAAAGAGTTTGAGAGTTTGAAGGAAGAGGTTACTGTTCTTATAGCAGAAGCAAAACATGAGAAAGAGAAAGCTGAAACTCTAAAGCAGGTTCGACAAACGCCCATAAATGTAGATAGAGGGGATTATAAAAAAGGTCGATTGCGAAAGGAGCCGTTAAAGGTTCAGCTCGATAAATCAAAATCTCCTCTTGCTGCAGAAAATAAATCTGCTGTTGAAGCTAAGGAGGATTTAGAGAAAGATCTGAAGGCTTATGAAAAGGAGCGAACTTTACAAAAAAAAGAAGCTCAAAGACTTGGCAAAATTAATAAGATCGAAGACGAGGTGATGGCAAAAGAGATTCTTAAACAGGATGCCTTTCATGGGGAGATGAGTTCTCGTTTAATTAAAGAGAAGAGAGCATCTCCCAAAGCTAGAGCTTAGATTTACTTACTTTTTTTGGGTGTAGTAAGTTCTTCAAAACACTCAATTGAAAGAGCTTTCACAGAAAGTAAGTTGTGAATCTCTTCTTCATATTTTGCTCGGTTATTTACCTGAAGCGCGATATCAACGCCATTTGCAACTGCGATTGGAAGTAGGACCTCATGGCGCTTTTGGAGTTGCTTGATGATGAAATGATCAATGTAGTTGAAGAAGTCGGCCTGTTTTTCAGTCAACTTTGACAGTTTGGAGTTAAGGTCTTTATTTGTTAACCCATCGGTGACTTTAAGAATGTCCTCATGATTGTAAGATACAATGACTTCTTGATCACCTTCACAAGGAATTGTTATTTTATTTAGGGGTTTAGTGTTACTGGGGAGACTTTTGATCTCGCTATTAGTTTTTGTTTCTCGAATGTTGATGAGTTTTGTGATTTGATCGAATATAGGCTTTAATTTCTCCATCACTTTTTTTTCAATTACACTACTTGCGTTTGGGCTCAGTTTTGGAACTGTACAGGTAAATTCATTATTCTCTTTGTTTTTCCACTGTAAATTAACTTGCGTTCCGCCTTGTCCAACTGGTGATCCCATATTTAAAACTCCTCTCTAAGATTATTTTTGGGCCTTTTAAGGGGCTCATGATTTGGTTTGTTTGCTACCTCTAGTAAATACCCTTCAATAATTTTTGGGAAGGTACTGGGTAGGGGGTAATTTGTTATCTTAATAAAAAATTTACAACTAATTATAGCACATTTATATGATTTTTTATCAAATTTATTATTTTCCATAGGGCGTTATGTGTACTTATGGAAATAGGCCAAAATTGCGATTTTAGACAGTTGTTGGGGGTTTTATTTGCCTGATGCAAGCAAGTACTCAATGGTGGCCATTTTAGCTAGGTTGGAATAGATTTTTGAGCCGTTCTTGTCGAGATCTTTTATGAATAGATGGAGCAACGCGTTTGAGGTAAAAGCGAGGGATGCAAGAGGTAGGTAGGTTTCGTAGAGGAGAGTAAAATGAGTATTGCCACTAATTTTTTGATCCTCCGTACATTTGAAAATCTCAGCTATTTTCTCAGGAGTGTAAAAAAAGCGTATTGGGAGATATTCATTTAATGTGAGATCGATATGCGGCTGACAAGAATAATAGGGCTTTTTAGAGAAGCTTTTGACCGATTTATTAACATGAGTGACGACATTGTCGGCAGTTGTTTTGACACATTTTGAGAGGACTTTGAAGAAGAGTTGCTTATCGATAATCTTTTGGGTGGTAGTGGGGATCAAATCAAAATAGGGGACAGAGAGAGAAGGGTTTGTAGATGTTTTCTCAAGCGTTTTTTCAGTCTCTTCAAGGGCATGAAATGGGGGAAGATCGCAGCATATGTAACTACTAGTCATCAATCGGAAGCTCATACTGCCTAAAGGTAAGACGGGTTATTAAGGGAATTATAGTAAATCGATGAATTTTTGGGGTACCTTCTTGTGCGTACGTTTTTTCTTAACTCGTTTGCGTATCCTAAGAGGCGTTTTTGAGTAGTTTGGTTTGATGTTTGAGGAGTCGCTCTTCACGTAGTTCCAATTTGTATATCTGGTCGCTTAAAAATTTCTTGGTTTTCTCTAGAGGCTCTTTCTTTTCCTGTAATGAGGAGATATTATGTTTAAGCACGGTTACTGAATTTTTATCCTTATCCTTGATTATCTTTTCTTTGTCTTCAGCAATTTGCACGCTAAAAGGTTTTAGCGTAACCAGTTCTTGAGGTTTCTTCGGGTCATACGAGACAAGAGCTTCATAATCTTTTGATGCTTCATCAAACTTTTCTTGTAGTTTTTCTGTTTCAGGTTTTAGTGTTTTGAGTAAACCTTCGAAATGTTCCTTACCTTTCTTTGCGATTTCAATGGGTTGTTCAAACTTTTTTATGAGCTTCTCCAGTTCAAGGTCCTTTTCCTTTGCAAGTGTGTACCCTCTATGGGTATTTAGTTTATCCAGATCTTTGCGTCGGCCTGATAATGCATCAGTTGCATCTTCGATTTTTTCTTTAAAAACAATTGAAGATTTACCGGGAGAGGTGTATTCCTTTAACTTACTTTCGTAGTATGTTATCTCTTTTTCAAGAGCTCCTTTCTTTTGTAAAAATTCATCCTCACCTAAGTTCCGGGTTTTATTACCTTCAGACAGCCCTTCCCCTAAAGAATTCATAAATTCTCTATTCATTTCGCGACTTTCTTTGTGACGTTTTAATTCTGGTTGGGGTTTTTTTAATGTCTCGTCATGCTGCTTAATCGTATCACTATAAACTTTCAGTTTTTCATTATTTTCATTGATTTGAGTTTCGACTTCATCAATCTTATTCTTCAATTCAGACATCTTTGTATTTAGCTGTGTCTCTTTTTCGCTGAGTTGTTGGGAGCACTCTGAGAGCTCTGTTTTCTTCGTCCCATTTTCCGTGTCAAATCTTTTATTTAATGAATCTCTATATGTTTTTAGTTCTGATTGGGTCTTCTCTAGTTCTGGCTTGAGCTCTTCCAGGGTCATATCTTTGATTTCTTTAGTTTTTGGCAGTCGGCTTTTAACTAAATCAGCTCCCATTTCAAGCTCTTTATTCTTTAGCTCTTTTTGGTCAGGGGTTGCATCAGGTTGTGGCTTCGCTTGCTCTTTTGATTTATCTATCTCGGCTTGATTCTTGGTTGTGTCGGTGCCAGTAGGAGCTGGAGTATAGCCAAATAATGACCTAAAGCGATCGCCAATGCCGCTCATAAAGCTTCCCCCGTATCTCCCTTTATTATAACAGCAATGAAGATAAAGCTGCATTTAGGGTGAGTCTAGAGATAGACCACTTGTGAGGTTACTATCAATGTTCTCATAGAGAAATATTATTGAGAGTTCTCTTGCATAAGTTTTGGATCCACTCCTTTGCATTGGTAGGCAGTAATGTTTGGCTGAGAATCAATCCATTTTTTTGTGATCGAAAACTCTTCGACAGGTTTGAGTAAGATTGAGGTGACAGTGCAAAGCCAGTTATACTGTGCATTTTCTATGGTTTGGGAAAGGCTTCCGTAGGCTTTAAGCAGAGGTGCTTTATAGTTCCATTCTGAGCCCATCAGAACCTCGTCCATTGATTCGAAAGAAAATTTGATATCTTGTCCGTTTGGTATAAAGACAAGTTGGATTTCGTTATCGCGAATTCTCTTCTCAGCTACAAATGTCACTGTGCCACCAACAACGTCTACAATTGTGTATCCAGGTTGGAGATCTTGTCCCATGGCAATGAAAAATTCGGGGTGTGAGAGTTCTTTTGTATTGTTTATGAATGTATCCCACAGTTGCATTGACCCTTTTAGTGCAATATAATCGCTTCTAGGAAAAACTAAGCGTGCGCACAATACACCTGCGGATCCATCATTCATTCCAATCCATGCCATATAAGTAAATTGCCCATCTTTTTTTGCCTTTAGAGATTGAACTGGATAGATTCCCCACATGGATCTTTTTATTGAGATGTTCTTGAATCCGATTTTTTTAAGTTCAGATTCAATTGTTGCAGAAATACTAAAAGTCTGAGGGCCTGTTTGGTGTACCTCATTACTTAACCAGAATTTGAGGAGGGGAACCTTGATTGATGAGGGGTTCTGAAAGCATTCTGTATCTAACTCTTTGGGTCCCCATATAAAATCCCACGAGGAATTCCCGGTCGTAGAATTGAAAAGCACAAAATTATCCGGGATTGCTGGCTCAATCGCCATTTTGGCGGCCATAAATTCAGGCCATAAGCTTTTTATTCGAACAGGCCTGCTGCTAGGCTTGAACTCCAGATTAATCTCTTTAACTGGGACAGAGGTGGTTTTTTGAGCAATTTCTCCGATTAGGGAAGCGATGATTAAGCTCAAAGCTAAGCTACTAAGACCTATGTTCATGGAGTTTTTATTCCTAATTTGGCTTACTTTTGAATTATTGGAAATCCCTGACGTCTTATTAGGGCATAATCTATTTTATCTTGAGTTCCCCAGTTCCTCTTTGACCAGTGCATAGGAAGAGAAAATACTTCACCTTTTCTGATAACTTTAATCACGACATCCCCTTCTAATTTGCCTTCAGTAAGCTCTCCAGCATGTAGATCAAAAAATCCTTGGCAGATCCCGTTCGAGTTAGCAGTGAGTTTGCTAGGAATTACTTTTCCTTCGATTTCGGTCTCGAGGGTAACTGTCTCCTTTGGGGCTAGTCCATGGCCATCGACAACCAGCAAATTTCCACCTTTTTCAAATCTCCAGAGTTCAAAACGAGCACCATCTTTTGCAATAGCCTTGATTGGGCGAGGAGTTATTTCTAATATTGAAAATGTTGGAGGCTTTTCCGCTGAGAAAAATAGTTTTGATTTTGCTCCGGGTGCAGCATCAACACAAATTGTAACTGGGGCACTACTCAAATCATAATATTGTGTGATGAAGTGAAGTTTTTGTTTCTCATCAGTTTGAAGGCCGTGAACGTAGGGCTCCATGGAGTAAGCATAAAAGCATTCCAGTCGATATTTAGTGTTCTTTTCAAGTTTACAACCCTCAAGTTGATAATCGGCTAGCGGGTTGCCAAATTCATCAATAAAATACTCGATCTCAGTAGCCTTCAGTTTAGTATTGTTTGGAATTACGCTTTTGAACTCTTCAGAGATTATATAAGCGCCTACATATCTTGGAGGTTCGTTCATCGGAGCTTGTTTGTTGCAGCTTGAAAAGAGAAAAGCAAGGCTAGTCAAAACTGAAATATGAATATGTTTGTATGCGTTCATTTTTTATCCTAACTAATGTAGATTTATGTTTTTGTTAACCATTTATAATTCGATTGCAGGCACGATCAAATTGCTGATAGTCGTCATCTTCCCAATGTAATTTAGACCATTCGAACGTGAGTTCAGAATATTTATTATCTCGAATAAGATGTATGATTACTTGATCTGACTTGCTTAGAGGATCCCCAGGGCTTAATATAACGTATCCAGAACCTGATTTATCGGTAGGAATTTTAGAGCGTACATATTTTATTCCTGACTTTGATACGTATGTTACAACTTCGTCAGGCTTAAAATTCCTAAATTTTACATAAACGAAATTTGCATCCTTCTCAATTCTCAAGATCTGGAGTTCAGCGCCATCTATGGCTTTTAGGATCAAAGGGTGGGGAGTAATGCCCTGAGTGAGGGTAATAGGTTCGGGAACATCGTATGAGATTAGAAAAAGAAATAGGCTTGCGCCAGGAAGAGCATCAACAGTGATGATAACAGGTTTGGTTGGAGTTTGTCGATCAGGGAGTAACTCTCGAAGATTACCATCAGCATCCGTTGCAACTTGCATATCAATGGGAGCAAGATATCCTCCGTAGTACGTTCGTAGCTGATATCTGTCATTGGGAGTCAAACCAATTGCATTCACCTGGTATCGTGCATATGGGTGGCCATCAATGTCTTTAAATTCATCAATTAACGTTGTTGTGATAGATTTGTCATGGGGCTGCAGGAGCTCTGCAATCATATGTTTTTTAAAAGAAGCTAAGTAATCCACTTCTGGATACGTTTTGACTTGTTTTGATTCGAGGTTAGGGTGTGAGCTAGCTAATACAAAAGCTGTAAGTGTAAGCAAAAGATATAATTTCATTTAATTTATCGCATTTTTTTGTTGGGTTTGAACATTAAGGTTGTATGTTGTTGGTTATCTTCGAGCATTGTTTCTTGCTCGATAAAATAATTTGTAATCAGCACGGTCCTCACTTGTCCAATCCTTCTGCGACCAGTGATACTTGATTGTGTACTGTTTATTATTTCGTTTTAAATTGATGGAAGCATCCCCCTCTTTTTTATAGATCACTCCTGGATCGAGAATAAGGGTTGCACATCCTGTTTTATCAGTTGGAATTCTAGGCCGTACGATTTCTTTATCTGATAGAGAGGTGAAAGTGACCAATTCCTCTGGTTTAAAACCTTTTAGTTCAATAAAAACGAGATTTGCTGCCTTTTCGATTCTTGAAAGCTCAATTTGAGCTCCATCATCTGTCGTAATTAAACATGGGTGAGGGGTGATGTTTTTGGTGAGAACGAACAGATCTTCAGGATCATAGGACATAAGAAAAAGATGCGTTCTGGAGGCGGGAAGAGCGTCTACAGTAATAAGAACTGGGGTTGAAGAAATGGTCCCATCGGGAAGGATTTCTCGGAGATGTCCATTTTCATCAGTTGTAAGACGTATATTTATCGGTTCAGAATATCCACTGTAGTAGCTGATGAGATGTGTCCCATAGCTAGGCTCGAGACCTATTGCATCGATTTTGAACTGAGCAAAAGCATGACCGTCCTTATCTTTGAACTCTTCTACTAATTCAGTAGAGATTGCTTTGTCTGAAGGTTGACTTTCTTGTACTTGTATAGCCTGATTCAAGGCGGTCATATATTCAGGCTGCGTTTTAATTTGCATCATCTTTGATCCACAGCTCGATAAAGAAATGCCGAGGATCAGTGCTATTACGATAGATTTCATAATGTTCGATTACTTTGGTTCTGTTTTTTGGCCATGTTGTGCTTCATCTACTTTTAAATTTTGCACACTATTGTCTGTGGAAGTTTCTTCTTGATATGGCTCGTCATAGCAATTCTTAAAGCTCAATCTGCCTTTTTCATTTGTTCGAAACGAAAAGATGCTATCTGAAATTTGTGCAGTTGTTATGAGTGGATCGTACAAGTCTCTGCGATCTTTATCATAAACATAAAGAATGATTTGTATATCTTTGATGGTAAAAGGAGCGTGTTCTAGAAAGGGTTGAATATCTTTATTTTCATTAACCTGCTGCATCAAATGCTGTGCACAATCAATAAGAATTTTCTTTAGTTGCTCTTTGGGTAATGGTCCAGTAACGGTAAAGCATAAAGAGAGATTTCTGATGGGACCTCCCGGCATTGAGGCGCCTTCTCCGCAAGGACGAATGTTAAATTTATTTTTTAAAAAAATTGCAGAATCATTGAGGGTTTTGTTAACTAATTTCTCTCCTTTAGAAAGAGGTTGGTAAAACAAAAAACCATTTGAATTTCCCATAGCACATCCCTGAAACAGCATCAGGAAAAACAAAAACATACTCCAAACCAATTTCATATTTCAGACTCTCTCACTTTGGTTCTGTCTTCTGAATCTGTTCATCATAGGGTTCTTCATTTACCAAAATAAGCTTCTGAGTTTCTGGATCGGCTTGGTAGTAGTGGTAAGTCTTATTGAAGAATCTCATTTCAGCAATGTAGGGAGGCATTTGACGATTCATGTCTTTAGTCCAAAATCCAATTCGGATTCCGACGTAGTCTGGTTGGAAACCCAAAGGAAGAGATTTTTGCCATTCTTTTTTTTGGAAATAAAACTGGTTAGTTGCAGGTTGAGCTGAAATAAATGCAATATATGTTTTGACGCATTCATGGGTAAGTATTTTTAGTTCAGATAAATTCATTTGTTGATTGCCCATCAAGCCAAAGGAGCAGCATGAATGCGCCATTCCTGGTGTGCAACTCCCTGTATGGTAGTGATTCAACTGATGTGATTTTGCGAAATTATTTGCAAATGTAGCTGTTAGCTGGAGTGTTTGATCTTTATATGTCAAAATATTATCTGCGGCTTTGAGGAAAGTAACTTGGATTAGCAAGGTACAACTAACCGTTAATGCGATGAAGGCTTTGAGTAGGTTCATTGTTATTCCTCTTAAGGTTCCTGTCTATATGAAGCATCAAATTTACCATTTGTCCACCTAACTCTCGAATAATAAGGAGGATAAGGAGATTGTCTTGTGCGTGGATCTATGAAATTAATAACCAAAATAATTTCATCACGATTAAATGGAAATTCTTCAAGATACAAACGGCTGCTAGGGGCTTCTATATCCTTCACTATTTTATCTAAAACTTCGTTCATAAATTTTTCTGCTTTTTGAAGATCAGAAAATGGTTTTCGTTGTGTAATGCACATGTACATAAAATGGCTTACCAAACTTTCTCCATAAACCTTGCTTTGGAAAGCATCCAATTCTAACTGATAAGACGTCAGGGTTTTTTCGATTCGTTTACGGATGGGATTATAAGCAGTCACTTCGTTCATACCGAAATTGGGATACCTAGGCCCACATGAGGTTAAAAAAAGAGTAAGTATTGTTACTTCTAATATTGCGAATATCATTTTCATGGTTCACCT
The DNA here is from genome assembly GCA_013285825.1 of Bacteroidota bacterium. Lineage (GTDB taxonomy): Bacteria > Chlamydiota > Chlamydiia > Chlamydiales > FEN-1388 > JABDGV01. The sequence goes on along the minus strand of JABDGV010000001.1, from coordinate 374,959 downwards.
AGTTGGGTTTCTTTGGACTGAACAGGCGATTGCTAATCTTAGAAGCAAGATATAGTGTTCATGATCATTTGGGTTCTCTGACGGATATTTGATTGTTTGGGATATAAGGTTCTTCATAAACCAATTCGATTTCATTTGTATCCGAAGACTTGGTTGCAAAGAATCGTAGCACTCCATCATCCAGCCGAATTTCAGCAATATTAGGTGTGCGCTGGCGATTATCATGCTCGTCCCAAAATGAAATTCTAAAAGAGCTATTTTTTGCACCAAAAGTATTGTGAATTAAATCCATTACTTGACTTGATTGGGAAGCCAAAATTTGGTGAAGTTCAGGAGACTTTTCAAGAAAGTCAAAGAATTCTTGTGAGATAGTATGAGCCAATATTTTTGCTTCATCTAGAGAAAGTGGTTGGCGTGCATAGAGTGCAAAAGAAACGGTTGTAGAGCAGTTTTTGGATGTACCAACTCTTCCATAAAGAAGAAATTGCAAATGATGTTTATCTGCAATGGTACGAATGCCGTTTTCTATAAGTGGTTGAGCTCGGGGGACAAGTTGATTAAATTCTTTATTAATGCGCATTTGTTTATACACAGGATCATCTTGGCTTTGGAAAATACCGGCTTCATTAATCACAGCTATAACGGACATCAGTATAAATCCAATTGTAAGAACAAGAAAAAATGTTTTCATTCGTTTATTCCACTTCAAAGAATCGAACTTTTTTAAATTGGCCATTTTCGTAAACCTTCATAGATACCTTACCATAACAACATCCTACAAGAGCATAAGCTGGGGGAGGGTAGTGATCTCCAATTGTACCAGTATTAAAGGCCACACTTACAAAAATATCATTCCTTTTTAGCGGATAGTTCCGGAGATATTTCCTGAGAATTTTATTGGAATTTAATTCATTCAGAACATCGTTAGCGAGTGTATAGATGTAATTTAAAGCTATCTCTTCATCATCAAATCGCTTAGTTGAGATGCCCCACATTTCAATTGTCGAGAGTAAGTCGTTGTCAGGAATATACATGCTTCCTCGCATTTCAACTCCGCGACTTTCCCAAGTTTTGGAAATTTTTTTTACTGAAGAATCGTAAATTTCTTGAAGATTATCGCTGACCACTTCTTGCGATTGCATATTACTTATTCCAAAAATTAATAAGAGGGTTGCTAATTTTCTCATGGGTTTTTCTTGTTTAAGGTTCTTGAGTAAAAATCGAGTAATGCTTCTCTATATGTCTCGCTTGTAAATGAATGAATTTGAAGAAATGGCTTATTTCCAGATCCCACCACTTTTACACAGCTAGGATTATCGCGTAAAAATCTCTGATTTGAAAGCTTTAAAGTTGTTACCCGATCACCCTTGCCTGCATAATTAAAGGGTCCATCTTTGTTAAATTTAGGAGAACCAATTGTCCATGTAACCAATTTAATATTACTTGGGCACGTAACTCTTTCCGCAAGTAAAAGTGCGGCAGGGCCTCCCTTACTCCACCCCATTAGATGAACAGTGGCTCCTGGGTTAGATTGAGAAGCTGTGTTAAGGAAGTTTTGAAGAACCGGAGTCGCATTTTTTACATCACTTGTAGGAAATCCCTCACACATCATATTAGCCCTAAATAAATCCATGGAGAAACCATCTGATCCTAACGGCAATGCAAACCAATCTTCAACGTTATAACCTTCTTCCTCAGCAAGAAAAAAGCAATGCTGAGTTTCATGTATAGTATCTGTAGTATTATTTAACATGCCTCCAAATACAACAGGTAAGGAAGTTTGCCCTGCTTTATTGCAAGCAGATAGCGATTCATCAACCGATCTTCGGGTTGCAGTAGCCATGTGAGGGTCTCTGGGCTCTCTTTTAGGTTCACCAAGATATCCATTAATGAAATCAGAAGTGTCTCTATTACAATCACCCACATGAGGGAGGTTGAACACTACATTTTCTATTCCACTCAATACGCTTCTACCTAGATCGCATATCCAATCTACACATCTTCCGAAGAAACCTCTCTCACTCTGCTCTGCCAGCCCATACAGATCAAACAACGTCAGAGGGTTATTCTTGACATAGGCATAAAGATTTGGTCCGGCTTGGATGCCTAGAGGGTCTTGAGTGAGCCAGACACCATTAGTGGCATCGTAGTATCGTCGACCGAAGAACTGCATGTTCGTTTCGGAATCAACTCTTTTGGAAGCGAACCTCCACGGGGAAAGAGGTGATGCAGAAGTAGGTGTGCACTCGCCGAAGGCGTTGTAGCTATAGCGTTCGAGAATATTTCCTGCAGTGTCAAGTAATGTTGTGACAGACCCTGAAAGGTCGTGAAGGGGAATGACTACTTGGTTGTTGAGCTCAAATGCAACGGAGGCACCAAGCTCGGCACCAAGACCCTCGCCAAGGATGCGAAGCTCTTTGATTCCATTCTGGTAGGAGCCGATCTCATTCTCGCCAACAAAGAGGAACTGTTCGAAGGAGAGCTCGGTTCCAGCTAGATCAGACACTTTTTTCCAAAGGCGTCTATGGAAGGCATCATATCCGAACGTGCAGCGAGTAGTGTCCGTTTCAACAGCTGTCAAGCGATCAAGCGCATCGTAGCTATAGTTGGTAGAGCCTTGGCTTAAACGACGGCCATCAATATCATAGCTAAATGTTTCAGAGCCGTTGTTGAGGAGTTGATATCGGGCATTGTTTTGGCACACTTGACCTGATTTTTCAAGCCTTCGGTTGAGGGAGTCGTAGCGATAGTTAGCGTTGGGTTCAGAAAGAAGCTGGTTTAAGTCGTCATAGGTGAAGAGCTCTGGGGTACCATTGAGATTTCGCTCGAGAAGGTTTCCAACAGGATCAAAGCTTGTTCGATTCTCATAAAAGGCAGGATGGGAGATTGCTGTTCCACGACCGAGCACATCGTAGCTATAGTTGACTATGCCTGCGCTATAGGGAAGGGCTAGGGAAGTGATGCGTCCATTCAAGCTTCGTGAAAGCACCGTTGCTTGATAGTCGTTTCTTTGGATTGAGGATAGTCTACCGTCGAGGTAGTTATAGTTGATGGTAGAGTTGTCAGGGAGGGTTTGAGTTGCGAGGGCTCCGAATGAGTTATAGGTAGATGAAAGCGTTAGTCCTTCCAGGTTCTCCGATGTTTGCTCGCTAAAAGCGTTATAGGTTTTAGTGACGCTTTTACCGGTCAGCAGGTCTTGTGCCTCTACACAGCGATCAGAGGTATCATAGGAGAAGCGATAAGCGATTGAGCGATCAGAGCTCGTCTGTTCAAGCAACCGTCCTTTAGCATCATAGGAAAAGAGAAGTTTTATTCCCGAAGGCTTGGACTCAGAGCTTTTTTGGCCAAGGTGGTTATACTCGTAGATGGATGTAGCTTCATCAGGAGTTCCTTTGGCAAGGATGAGTTTGACAAGGTTTCCTTCATAGTAGGATTGCTCTGTAAAAATTGTTTCATTGCTGCCGCCTACAGCAATCTCTTCAAACCGAACGGGGCGATGAGATAAATCATACCGTACCGACTTATCGGCGATCAGGCTGCCCATCCGGTCAAAAACCTTTACTTGAATAAGCTTGTCGGCAGAGTCTAAAAGCTCCCGGACAACCACTCCTCGAGGATCACGCGTTTTCTTAACTAAGAATTTATCAAACTTATACTCAAAGGTGGTTGTATCGCCAAGAGGGTTGGTAATAGAAGTAGGAAGGCCATTGGGTAAGTATTTTGTAGAGGTTGTGGCCATGCCCTGATCCGTGAGTACCGATTGCTGGGTGACTCGGTCAAGCACGTCATAAAAGTTCTGTGTATGGGACAAAAGGGTTGAGCCTACACGCTTGGTGTCGACAACGCGATTTAGGGTATCATATTGGTAGAGGGTTTGAGTAAGGTCCGGATGAAGTTCAGAAGAGACTCTATTTGCATTGTCATAAGTAAAGCGAGTTTCTCGAGTGGAGTCCGGAGATATGAGCTTGAGTGCACTTTTTCTTCCTAAGTTGTCATAGGTAAGTTTGGTGATCAGGCCTGAAGGTGCTTTTTCTTCGAGGAGGAAGAAGGCCGAGTACCGTTTGGTGGTTTCAGAAAGGAGTTGTGTTCCAGAAAACTGTTGAATGGTTGTGGGACGACTAAACGCATCGTAGTACGTTTTTGTAACGAGTTTTGAAGGCAAGATCTCTTCAATGACCTTTCCTTGTGAATTATAACGGTAGTAGGTGGTGCTTTTGTCTGGCTTTCGAACCCATACAGGTGAACCAAAGATGTTTCTTGAGATTGTTGTTATTTCACCTACGGCATTGGTCGCCGTTTGGTTCAAGCAGGTGTATTTATAGGTTGTAACAGGAGTTCCTGCTTGAGTTTCTGGTTCAGTTACCTTTACAGGACGACCTAATGCATCATATTCGGTGCGAGCCGTTCGTCCTCGAAAGTCAGTAACTTTTGTAACTCGTCCATAGATATCATATTCTTTAGAGGTTCGAAACTTCTTGTGTTCAGGCCAGGTCTCAGTTTCTTCAATAACGCGGTTGAGTAAGTCATATCTGTAGTTGATCGAATGGTTTGGAAGTGGTCCACGCTTTTCAACCACACGTCCGAGTGAGTCGTAATCAAGAGAAGTTCTAGTGCCAAGTGCGTCAATTGAGTAGATGATGCGGTCGAAGTTGTCATATCCAAACTGCTTTGTCGCAAGTACAGATCCATCTGATCCGATATCTTTTTGGAGGACGATTAGTCCTCGGCTATTTCTTTTATATCGAGCGCCTTTTATTAAGAGCTCTTTGCCATTGACGAGGCTATATTCCATTTCTGCTTCGGGCTCACCAAAGTGGGGAAGGACCATTCGGGGAGTGATGCGTTTAATTGTGCAGAAGGTGACACCAGTTGTTTTTTCTCGGTCTCGCGCTGAGCCATCATCGGTTTGGATGCAGGTAGCAACGACATCAGTATATTCTAAGAAGGTGCGTTTGAGGATCTTGTTATCTTTGCCTTCATATTTGGCTTTAAGAAGGTTAGAGTTCTTTTTGTAGACGTATTCGGTGAAGAGTCCGTCGCTATCTATTTCTTTTGTAAGTAGGTTTAAACCATCTTTACTGTATGTTCTTGAGATAGTATAGGTATCGTGAAAGGAATTTTTATCTTTAATTTTAATAGGAGCTTCACGTCCGGTCCAGTTGCCATGAAGTTTCTCGGTAATAAGGTTGTTATTATCATCATATTTGTAGGTTCGCTTGAGAATTACCCTCGTAGCTTCATCAAGTAGGCATCGTGTTGTTAAAAGACCCTTATCAGACCACTCAAATTCTTCTCTCTGCAAAAGGTCATTATTTAATTGCGTAGTTTCTATAACAACGATTCTGTCCTCTTTGTCCCAGTAATATTTGTGAAGAGCTAAGGGAGTGATGATCGTAGTTTTTCGTTCTTTAAGGGAGTATGAGAACTCGATCTTCTCTTCAACACCATTTTGCACTTTGGTCGTTAACGATTTGACGCGTCCTTTGAGGTCTCGTCCATAGTAGCTTAATGTTTGTTCAGCACCACTTGGTCGTGATTTTTTTTCAACTCTTCGAATGTGCTTTGAGGTTCCACTGCCATAGTTAAAGTAGACAGGCTCTGTCCCATAAGGCCGAATGCTTCTAACTACTCGCTTCCAATCCTTTTCTTCGCTTTTGACTTTTGTTTTCGGGATTATGATCTTGTGTTTATCGGAAGTGGTTACCACCATCTTCTTTTGATCATCCTCGTCGATCTCCTCAAACTCTACGTAGTTCAGGACATGCTTTGGATCTTTGCCAACGGTCTTTACCTTTTTCAGTTCATCATCACTATCGTAAGAGTAGATACGACTTGCTCCTGAGGGAAGCTCTTCTTTTACAATATGGAACTCACGAAAGTAGAATTCCTCGTCTTCGGGCTTAGGTTCATGCTTCGGTTTATCGACAACTTGGTAAAAGCGCTTTGTTCCATCGCCTAAAGTGACAGTGAAATTGTCAGCATTTGAGTGATGTTCAATGTCGACATTGTATAAAGAGGCTTTTCCTGCTCCTTCACCACCGATTGAGTAACCAACGCCCTTGAGCTTGGCTTTGAATTTATGTCCATCTTTGGTTCCTGTGAAATGAACTAAGCCACCACCTGATTCTCGGTAATATAGCTTTGTCCGCATATCAGGATCTTTCTTCAGAAGGTCTTTAGGCTTGCCTGGTTTAAAGGGAAGTCCTTTAGGCATGTAGCATTCTAGGCTGGAGGGGTGGTAGAAATCCCAGCCATTACTTAATGAGCCCATCTCAAGGTTGGAGCTGCAGTAGGAGGTTGCAACGACATAAGGGTCGGGCCCAGAGGTCTTTTCGACATATTCGTTATCGACAAAATCGCCAGTGATGACATTAACACCCTGAAAGACTTTGGAGATGGGGCTTGCAGTTGCATTAAGGAGCGAAAAGCGGTCAATATCTTCGTCGGCAAATAGCTGAGAAAAAAAGAAGAAAACTACAGTCAAGAATTTTGAGAAAGCGTGTTGCATTTGGCCAGAACCTGGTTAAGAGGCAGGTTCTAGTACTTTTCAAAACTCATGTCAAGAGAAATTATTTTTGAAATACATAAGTCTTTGGAAATCAAAGACTTACGATCGAAAATAATTTAAAAATGAGGTGTGAAAAAAATCGAGAAGGATACGTTATTTGTTCGTTTGTTGGCTCATATACATTTTCAGAGCCTCTTGTTTCATTCGGAGGTAGAGGCTGGCGAGGCCGTTGGCGCGGCCAGGAGTTAAGGAGGCGCGGATGTTGAGCTCGTCTAAGTAGGAGGGAGGGCATTTGAGGACGGTTTCAGCTGGTTCGTCGCTGTAAACGAGAGTGAGGAGGACGCCGAGTCCTGCGGAAATGAGGGCGTCGGATTCTGTAAGAAACTGGCAGCGGTTATTTTGAAGATAGGCCTTTAAAAACATATTGCTTTGACAGCCGATAACACGGGTCTGGTCAATTTTATCTTCAGGTGGAAGCGGAGTTTGTTTACGGCCAAGGTCAATGATAAGCTGGTAGCGGTCTTCAAGGTTTGTGCAGGGGGCAAAGAGCTTTTTTACCTCTTCTTGTTTCTTCAGACACGATTCAAACATGAGCCCTCTTAATACGGCATATTTAAATAGCGAGATATACACATGAGTGTAGGCGAGGAGAGAGATATTGAAAATAGAGGAATAGAAGGATTGCCAAATGTAGATTTTGAGAAATTCGCTTTGGAAGTTTCTTGTTGTCGTAATTGAGCAGAATTACGACACATCGCGCCAGCTTAAGTGTCGTAATAGCTGCATTTTTCAAGTTTATGTGTCGTAATCGGGAAGAATTACGACACTTTAGAATGTACCATTCTGTTGAGTCGCAATTACCAATTTCCTACCAAAATCTACCAAATTGGTAATTGACAGAGAGAAAATAATTTGCTACCATTAAGTTAGAAATTGGTAGAAGTCTATGAAAATACCACGTAAACCGCCAGATATCAAAGATAAGCAGCTCATAATTTTCTCTTCGCCTGAGAAGTTTGATCTAATTCGTAAGGAAGGATCTAAAACGGAAGGTGAAGGAAAGTACCGGCATTGGGATGTAATACGTCATTTACATCCTCCAAACGGGCTGACAACGGAAGAGTGGTGGGCGGGGATCAAAATGCACCGCCTGCTTGGATTTAAATCGGTTCCCTTGTGGGATAGAGATAGAAAAGATCTCTTTTTCTATAACATTATAGATACTGTTTTAGAACAACTACATCTTATTGATTTAGGTGCTGGTGGGTCTATAGAACTACCTAATGCTATTGTCAATCCGCATTCAAGAGATCAGTATATAGTTCACTCTCTTATCGAAGAGGCTATAACTTCAAGTCAAATTGAAGGAGCTGCAACCACTCGTCGAGTGGCAAAAGAAATGTTGAGGTCTGGTCGAGCTGCAAGAGACAAAAGTGAACAGATGATTCTAAATAATTTTCATACCATGCAACAGATACGAACATGGAAGGACCAGCCGCTTTCTAAAGAGTTAATATTTGAAATTCAAAGAATGATTACCGATCAGACTTTGGATAAACCTGATTCTGCCGGACGAATGCGAAGAGAAGAGGAAACGATTGACGTTGTCGATGTTGCAACAGGTGAGACCCTTTATGACCCTCCGCATGCAAGAGAATTAGATCAGCGGATAGCTGCTATGTGCGATTTTGCAAACGGAAAGACCCCAGTTCAGTTTATTCATCCAGTAATTCGAGCCATTATTCTTCATTTTTGGTTGGCATATGACCATCCATTTGTTGATGGGAACGGAAGAACAGCAAGGGCGCTATTTTATTGGTGTATGCTACGTCATGGATATTGGCTTTTTGAGTTTATTTCTATCTCTGAGATAATTCTCAAAGCGCCTGCAAAATATGGAGAGGCTTTTCTTTATACTGAAACAGATCAAAATGATCTTACCTATTTTATTATTCATCAAGTTGAAGTGATCCGTAGAGCAATCGAGTCACTTCATAGCTATGTAAATCGTAAGCTAGATGAGTTAAGCCAAGTGGAGTCTTTAGTAAAGAAGAATGGCAACTTTAATTATCGACAAGAAGCTTTATTAGCTCATGCTTTACGTCATCCAAACGCAAACTACACTATAGAAGCTCACAGGAAAAGTCATCGTATTGCCTATGATACTGCAAGGCATGATCTGCAAGAGTTACATGAGAAAGGCTTGTTAGAGATGAAAAAGAAGGGAAAAGCTTATGTTTTTACAGCTCCTGCAGATTTATCTCGATTGATTCAGCAGGTGACACCTGATTGAACCTTAACCCATCACCTGCAGCTGCAAATCGAGAAGAGATCCAGACTCAATAACTTTGGCTCCGCGGTCGATCATTTCGCGGATGCGATCTTTGGTAAGCTTTGAGAGCTCATCGATGGCTTGGATCCCGTCGTGGGCCAAGTAGACTGTATGGCCAAGCTCAAGGGCGTGAAGGGCGGAGGTGTAGACGCAGTACTCGAAGGTAAGTCCTGCAAGGACTACTGTGGAGATTTCTCGTTCTACGAGGAACGCTTCGACGCCTGTAGAGGTTGCCTTTTGGGCGTTGAAAAAGGCGCTGTAGCTGTCGATATCGTGGTCGTTGCCCTTCTCGAAACGGCGGTCGAAGGGTAGCTCTTGAATGCCAGGGGCAAAATCAGCGCCCCAGCTGCCTTGTACGCAGTGGTCAGGCCAGAGCTTCTGGGTAACCCCGTTTAACTTAATGGACTCGCCAACGGCTTTGTTCCAGCGCGATGCAAAACTGCAATGTTCCCTCGGATGCCAGTCGCGGACGGCGATTTTTGCTTTAAAGGGAAGCTGAAAGAGACGCTGGATGACTGGGACAATTGTGTCGCCATGCGGGACGGGAAGGGAGCCCCAAGGCATAAAGTCATTTTGCACATCGACGATGAGAAGCGCAGCTTTTGTAAAGTCGAGTTTAAAGGGCTTCGCCATTGTTTTAAGCTCCTCGTCGCGTACGAATCGATCTCATCAGATCGACCTTAATATTATAGAGTTCTTTTTCCATCGATACAGGGTAGATGTGCGGGTTTAAAAACCTAGTCACACCTTTGGGCAATTCCTGTAAAGTTTGCAGCGTCCGCTGTCGAATCGCTGGCAAAACGGGAGAAGTATAAACACTTTTGCCTGATCGGACAACTGGTTTTAACAAAGTCTCAAAAGTTGCACCCTCGGGTATCGTAAGCTGCTTAGTAGCATCAAAGGGATCTACATTATGATTTGGGTTGGCTATTTTAAGCTTTGTGTCAAAGATAATGTCGCCCGCCATTCTCCCATCAATAGTGAACCGCATGACATCTAAAATTCCAGGAGTTGATACTTTTGCCAGCTGTTCAGAGAGTTTTAAAATATACCTCATCGAGCCATCCTCTTTTTCAATGGCTGAGATCTTATAGACTCCATCAAGCGCCGGCTGGTCTTTAGATGTGACAAGGTTTGTGCCAACGCCCCAAATATCAACTTTTGCACCTTGATGCTTTAACTCGGAGATGATCACTTCATCAAGTTCGTTGCTCGCAACAATAACAGCTTTTGGAAAGCCTGCAGCATCCAAAAGCTTTCGCGCTTCAATGCTCAAAGCTGCAAGGTCTCCCGAATCAAGACGAATGCCGCCTAAATCAAACCCCTTACTTCTCAGCCTATGGCCAACTCGAATGGCCGCTTTTACCCCATCGATCGTATTATAGGTATCGACCAAAAAGACGGGCAGTTCGGGAAAAATTTTTCCATACTGCTCAAAAGCATCTTCTTCTTTTTCAAAAGCCATAATCCAGCTATGCGCATGGGTTCCTTGAATAGGAATGCCATATACCTTGCCTGCAAGTACATGAGAGGTGGAATCACAGCCGCCAATATAGGCCGATCGGCTTGCTGTGAGCGCTCCATCTGCTCCTTGAGCACGACGCAGCCCAAATTCCATGATGCGGTCTTGGCCGGCAGCGAGCCGAACACGGGCAGCTTTTGTAGCAATAAGCGTTGGGAAGTTAATGTAGTTCAACAGGGGAGATTCTAAAAGCTGGCACTGTAAAAGAGGTCCCGATACTCGAACGATCGGTTCATAGGGAAAGAGAGAGACTCCCTCTTCAACAGCATCAACATCGACACTCAAGCGGAGAGTTTCCAGCATCTTCAAAAAGGCGTCATCAAAGAGGGGATGTCCAGAGGCGTTGTTTTGATTTGCTAAATAGTCGAGGTCTGATTTGGAGAAGTGAAACTGATCTAAATACTCAATTAAAGATTGGAGTCCACAGGCGATAGTAAAGCCTCCTCGAAAAGGAGGACGTCGAAAAAAGGCGTGAAAGACAGCCTTACGGTCAGCAAGCCCCGATTTCCAATAAGCATAAGCCATGGTAATCTGGTAAAAATCGGTAAGAAGCGCCGAGTTTTTTGGATCTGTCATGATATAGGTTGTTTTTGCATCAGTTCAATCTTCTTTCGCTGAAGGACTGCAATTTCTTGATCAATATCTTTGACCATTGCTCCATATCGTTCAGCTTGTGCGCTACAACGACGATACATCAGCCAATCAAGTGTAAGCAATCGATCGGCTTCTCGTGAAGCATAAAGTCTTCGCGCTTCGTAGAGCTCTCTTTTTTCCTGTAATTCTTTGATGCAGATATCAATATCTTCAATCGTGTTTGGTTCATGGAACAGTGGTGTAGAGATTTCCATCTCGAAAGAGTCAGCCGGTGTCGTTGAGCAACCCATAGTTACAGCTGTAAGAAGGGTTATGATAAGTACATTGGATGATCGCATAGAGTCTCCCCTAGTTTTTTCTATACCTTATCAAATTTACCAGATCTTTACAGTTCATTAATAAAAAATGTGGATAGCATTTTCCATACTGCGGCCAACAAAGATTAAAGGAGAAAAAAATGGTTCTCACAAAGGTGGTCAAAGAAAGTAGTGGGGGCAACTCGAACATTGGTAACGGTAATCATGATACACGACCTAAAAAAGTGTCAACACCCAAGACCCAAGAGACAACTGTACATGAGAAAACACACAATGTTTCAAGTTCCAAGGTTTTAGAAATCAGCCAGAGTGTTGAACAGATTATTCAAAATGGAGTTAAAACAACTCTAGTAGAGAAATCGATATCCGTAGATACCCATAAGCGCAAATTGAATGGTGAAGATGAAGAAAGCATGCTAAAGGTCCAAAAAATTGAGTTAAAAACCACTCAGGTATCCAACAATACGATCCCGCTTCAGGACAAGAAAGATGTTGTAAAAGTTGTAAAACCAACCACACACCTCGTTCCAAGAGCCTTAGCAGTGAAGGTGGATTTTTACGATCAAAGAGAACACATACTCAAAGAAATCGGAGTATTATCGACCACACTGACTCTTGGATGGAAGCGGCCTTTCTTTGATTATGCTATTGGTATTATCAAATCCAACGTTGAGGAATCAGAGAATTGGGAGCAGTTAAAAAAGGTTTTAATGGAGTGTCAGGATGATCTTCCTGGGTATAGAGAGAGACTCGATAAATCCCAGCACCATATAATTGATAAATATTCTGTAGACCTCGAAACATTCTTAAGGATTCAAGGCGGTAAGTAGCCCTATTTAGAAAGATGAGCTACTTATGCTCTTCGATAAACGTTTTTACAAGAGTGTCAAGCTCCTGGAGAATTTCCAGGGGCTTGTCGCTTAAATACGATGAGTATGTACTTATCGTGGTCTTTTTCGCTGAATCAAAGATAGTAATAAGCCCTTCCCAGTGCTGGGAATTTCCTATTTGGGTTTCGTAATCTAATCGGATATTGTAATGAAAATAGCTGGCGTATCCATAGGGTAAATTTTCATAGAGACGTTGGGCCCAAGCTTTGAATCTCTCTAGGGCGATGTCCCTTTTTTCTTCAAAGGTAAGGATGGTTGTATTTTCCACCTCTTCAACTGTGAACTGCTCAACTGTGAACTCTTCAATTGTAAAATCATCAGAATGTATGAAGGAAATTTTACTGGTTTGCTGAAGAGAAGACATAAGCGTCCTCGTTTTTCTTACAATGTAGCAAAATTGGAATTTTCGGAAGTTGCCAAGTTTTAAGTAACGAGGGTACAGTTTTAACACAGGGATATTTTTTATCATGCAAGGACAAGAAGTGACTATGGACGAGGAAGAGTTGAATGGTTCAAATATGCTGACTCCACAAGTGAAGGAGCAGCTGCAAAAAATAGCTCTCACCATCCGAGGGCTTTCAATGGATGCCGTTCAGAAGGCAGACTCCGGCCATCCCGGACTTCCTCTTGGCTGTGCAGAGTTTGGCGCCTATCTATATGGATTGGCGTTAAAGCATAATCCTAAAAATCCTAAATGGCTTAACCGAGATCGATTTATCCTCTCAGCTGGACATGGCTCCATGCTGCTCTACTCCTGCCTTCATCTTTCTGGTTATGATTTAAGTTTAGATGAGATCAAACGGTTTCGACAGCTTCACTCCCTAACTCCAGGCCATCCTGAATCACACATCACACCAGGCGTTGAAACCACCACAGGGCCGCTCGGACAAGGTTTTGCCAATGCCGTTGGAACAGCACTTGGTTTAAAGATGCTGCAGCAGCGGTTCAATACCCCTGATTGTAAAATCTTCGATAACAAAGTATATACTCTGGCAGGCGATGGCTGCATAATGGAAGGCGTTACAAGTGAAGCCTCTTCCCTTGCAGGACATTTGCAGCTTGATAACCTCGTCGCTATCTATGACTCAAATAAAGTATCTTTGGATGGGCCGCTTCCCGATTGCTGTTCAGAAGATACGAAAATGCGCTACCAGGCCTACAACTGGGATGTGCTTGAAATTGATGGACAGAACCTCGAAGAGATCAACGAAGCCTTCACCTATATTCGTGAAAAGCAGACGCGCCCCATCATGGTCATCATGCACACAATCATTGGTAAGGGTTCTCCAAACAAGGCTGGAACCTCAAAAGTTCATGGATCACCCCTTGGCGCAGATGAAGTCAAGCTGACAAAGCAGGCTTTAGGGCTGCCTCTAGAAGATTTTTACATATTCCAGAGTGTAAAAGATTATTTTGCAAACCATTTAAAAGTGTGCATGCAGGAAGAGGCGGACTGGAATACGAAGTTTGCTCGTTGGGCACAGGCAAATCCAGAGAAAAAAGCGCTCTTCGATCAGATGGTCTCAGACACGCTTCCAGAAGGTTTAGAGCAAAAACTCGAATCGCTCGAGATAAAAACTCCTACTGCTGGCAGAAAAGCGTCTCAAGATGTCTTGAACTTCATTGCAGATTCCATGCCTAAATTAATAGGAGGGTCGGCAGATCTCTCCTGCTCTGACTTTACCATGATTAAGAAGTTTCCCCTCATCAAGCCAGGCGATTTTGCAGGACGCAACATTAAGTTCGGCGTTCGCGAATTTGCTATGGGCTGTATGGCTACAGGGCTTCGACAAACAGGCATGCTCACACCCTTCGTTGGAACTTTTTTAACCTTCTCCGACTACATGCGAAATGCGATCAGGCTAGCCTCGCTCATGCGCGAAAAGGTTATCTATCAGTTCACGCACGACTCTATCTTTTTAGGTGAAGATGGGCCGACGCACCAGCCTATTGAACAGCTTTCAACTTTGCGCGCTATCCCGCACCTGCATGTGATTCGTCCGTCGGGTATTACGGAAGTCAAGCATTCATGGCTTGCAGCCTTGAATTACCAAGGACCAACGGCTCTTGTCTTTTCAAGACAAAATGTGGCTGAAGTGGAAGGAACAAAGGTTTCTTATCAAGACGGGGTTGGAAGAGGCGGCTATATCGTAAAGAACGAGACGGCTTCTTTAAACTATGTGCTCATGGCAACCGGTTCTGAATTACCCCTTGCATGCGATGTCGCCCATGAACTGGAAAAGAGAGGCAAGGGAGCGCGAGTTGTCTCTATGCCCTGCACAGAGCTTTTTGATGCGCAGCCCAAAGAGTATCGGGATAAAGTTTTAGGTTCTGCAGGCCAGCGTGTAAGCATTGAAGCTGCAACCGACATGTGCTGGTATAAGTATATCGGTCTCGATGGAATCGCTATAGCTATGGAAGATTTTGGGGCATCTGCGCCCTATAGTGATCTTGCCAAAGAGTTTGGCTTCACAGTAGAGGCGATTCTCGACCGCATTTTATAGGGAATATAGTAATGAGTCGTTTTCTAAAGGCACTGCAGGGCAAGAATCAAGATGGGATTCCTCCCATCTGGTTTATGCGGCAGGCTGGTAGATATATGCATGCCTACCGTGCTTTGAGAGAGCGCCACTCTTTCATGGAGATCTGTAAAACCGCAGAACTTCTCACCGAAGTAACCCTGCAGCCAATCAAACGATTTGGATTTGATGCGGCGATTGTTTTTTCAGATATCCTTCTCCTCCTTGAATCCTTTGGCTGCGGCGTTGCTTTTGAAGATGCAACCGGCCCGATCATTGAATCATCTGAAGATTTTAGAAGAGGCAGTTGGGATAAGAATTTAGAAGAGCTGCAGCCAGTATATGACGGCATTTTATTGGTTAAAGAGCAGCTGCAGATACCGCTGATTGGGTTTGCAGGAGCGCCCTATACGCTCCTTTCGTATGCAGAACCGATATCGTTTATTTATTCTCAACCAGAGCTGGTTGAAAGGATAATTTCATCTCTTGAAGATGCAGTCGTGCAGCACCTCTGTAATCAAATCGCTTCAGGATGTTCTGCTGTACAGATTTTTGACACTGCAGCCGGACTTTTGCCGCCCCTTCCCTTTATCTCCTACTCCATCCAACCGATTCATCGCATTATAAAGCGGTTGAATGAAGCCTATCCCACTATTCCTGTGCTTGTTTTTATTCGAGGAGCCTCTTGGAAGTTTGATCTTCTTCGGGCGACCGGCGCGGACGCTCTATCGCTCGACTGGATGGTTGATATAGGCGATGCTCGACGTGCTTTTGGTACAAGGATAGCGCTTCAAGGAAACCTTGATCCATCACTTCTTTTGGCATCAACTGAGGCTTGTTTGAAGGGTGTGACAGCTATTCTGCAGCAAATGGAATATGATCCTGGCTTTATCTTCAGTTTGGGGCATGGAGTTTTGCCTAAGACCTCTGAAGATCAGGTAGAAAGGGTGGTACACTTTGTCCGAAATAGATGATCTAGTACAAAAGCTCAATGTCAATATTCCCCGCTATACCAGCTATCCAACGGCTCCTCAATGGAATCAGATCGAAAAAAGCCTCTTTCATAAAAAGCTGCAAGATCGAGATGCCGCTCAGCCCATGTCGCTCTATATTCACATCCCCTTTTGCCATTCGATGTGCCTTTATTGCGCCTGCTCGGTGGTGCTCAATAGAGATCCTGAAAAAGAGGAGCGCTATGTTCAGGCGCTTTTGCAAGAAATTGAGCTTGCGGCAGAGCTTGTAAAGCCTGGCACCTTTATTAACCAGATCCATTTTGGCGGCGGAACGCCCACAAAACTCTCTGTAGGACAGCTTAGCCGTATTATTGAGGTACTTTATTACCATTTCAACGTTCTGGGCGATGCAGAAGTCTCAATAGAAATTGATCCGAGGACCGTTGCAGCCGATGAGGGGATTAAGCTGAGAAGCTTGAGGGAGATGGGCTTTAACCGAGTCAGCTTCGGCGTGCAAGATACCAATGAAGAGGTCCAAGAGGCGGTCAAGCGACGTCAAAGCTTTGATATGACGAAGAAAACCTTTCTTAAAGCCAGGTCACTTGGATTTTCTGGTATTAACATCGACTTAATTTATGGCCTTCCCTGCCAGACGGTAGACACATTTACAACAACTGTCGAGCAGATCAATTCTTTAAAGCCCGATCGGATCGCCCTTTTTTCTTATGCAAAGGTTCCCCATATCAAGCCGCATCAAAAGGCGATTCCAGATAGTTTGTTGCCCTCAACTGTTGATAAGTTTGCCATCTACAAGAGAGCTCGAGAGGGTTTTATTCAAGGCGGCTATACAGCCATAGGCATGGACCATTTTGCTGCAGAAAAAGATCCGTTGGCTGAACGCTTTCACTCGAAAACACTTCTACGCAACTTTCAAGGCTATACGCTCTATTCTGGAGAGGATATGCTGGGCTTAGGGCTTACCTCCATCAGCTTTATGACCGACGGCTATTTTCAAAATAGAAAAGAGCTTGATGGCTACTACAGTAGTATTGATTGTCGAGAAGTGCCTCTGGAACGGGGACTTATTTTGACTGATGAGGATCATAAGCGGCGCTATGTGATTAACCGCCTTATGTGTGATTTTTCAGTAAATAAGAGCGATTTCAAAGATAAATTTGATAGAGATTTCGACGACCATTTTGAAGGCTGCCTCAACGCATTGAATGAACATATTGCCGATGGACTGGTAGAAAATAGGGATGAGGCGATTATTGTGACAAAGAAGGGAGAGATGTTTATCAGAAATATCGCCTCCTGCTTTGATGAATATCTTCAAAAAACTGCAAATAGACCCTATTCAAAGGCTATATGATGCTGGATGTGCTTATACTTGGTGCTGGCATTTCTGGGCTCTCAACGGCTTGGAAGCTGAAATTAGAAAACCCTGCTATTAAGTTGAAGGTTCTTGAGCGTACAAATCGTGTCGGTGGATCGATTTATAGCTTGAAGAGCTCTTCAGGACAGCTCTATGAGATGGGGCCGAGAAGTTTTCGCGATGAACCGAAAATGAGAGCGCTTCTTTCATCGCTCTCATTAGATGATCAGATCATTACGGCTTCTAAAGAGACCCATAGGCGCTATCTTCTTCTCAATGATCGCTGTGTTTCTCTCTTTAGTTTGGGCGGCTGGTTCTTTTTTAAGGCGCTCTATAGAGATATTTTCTGTTCTAAGGGAGCAGTTGAAGATGAGTCTGTCTATGAATTCTTTTCAAAACGGTATGGAGAGGAGTTTGCGTCGCTGTTTGCCGATAGTTTGGTGACAGGTGTCTATGCGGCCGATTCAAAAACGCTCTCTATGCAGTGCGCTTTTCCAGCGCTTTGGAAAAGCGGCTCGTTGTTTAAATCCTTCTGGAAAAATCGATTGCAGCTTCTCACCTTGAAGTCGGGCCTATCAACTCTTCCGGAAGCTTTATATGAGCGGCTGAAAAACGAGGTGCAATTAGAAACAGATGTTGGAGAGATAACAGACGTGGGACGCGTTGAAACGAGTAGGGGCCTATTGCAAGCTAGGAAGGTTATTTCGACTCTTCCGAGACCCGATCTTCTTCCCTATACCAACGTAACAATCGTTTCTTGCGGTTTTGACAAACCCAATCTTTTGCCTCAAGGGTTTGGGATGCTGGTGCCAACCGTTTCGCATAAGGAACTTTTAGGGGTTGTCTTTGATTCCTCCGTCTTTCCTCAGCAGACAACTTCTATGCCCAGCCGCTGCACTTTTATGTTTGGAGGGGCACGCTGTCCATCGTTTTCAGCTAATTCTGATGAAGAGATTATGCAAAAGGTAGAGAGCGCTCTTGCTCGCTATTTCAATGTTCAAGAGCCGGTGGCTGAGTTCAATATTTGGCGGGCAGATGGGGCGATTCCCGCTTTTCCGGTTGGGTTTGCTCAAGTTCGCGAGTGGATGCAAAAGGACCAAGTGATTACCCATTCCGGGTCATGGATGTCAGGCGTTGCATTGGCTGATTGTATTTCTATATAATTATATTATTAATATTGTTATAATATTTTTCATTTTAAGTGAAAATTATGAAACTAACTCGAATCTATTGTGGTACTGAACCCACTTATGAACAAATGGCCAGTACCAGCCCTGAAATTATCCTGCAGCAGGCTGCGACAGTCATGGACAATGGGGAATGCAAAAGTAGCGATATCTTTGCACTCTTTGTGAGAGTCTATGTTTGTCCATTTGAGGTCGGGATATTTAAAAATGTAACTGTACAAGAAGTTATTAAGCTTGCTGATGCCACAGTAAAAATTCGAAATTCTAAGACCCTTATTCTTTCGGAAGATGTAACAAAAATCTTCAATACTTGTTTTAGTGAAGATTCCCTCAATAGAAATGTGGATGTTTTAACTCATTATGAATATATCGACTCTGATGAAGAGAAATAAACAACTGTAAGGTTCTTTAAGATCCCCCCTCGTAAAAAAACAGCATTTAAGCCTATCGTAACTACAAGGAATCGGAAGAGCTTGTATGTTTGATAAATTCACCAACCGCGCAAAACAGGTCATTAAGCTGGCGAAGAAAGAAGCTCAGCGAATGAACCATAACTACTTAGGCACCGAGCACATCCTTTTAGGGCTTTTAAAGCTTGGCCAAGGAATAGCCGTCAACGTCCTGCGCGGAATGTCCATCGACTATGAAACAGTGCGTCAAGAAGTTGAGCGTCTCGTTGGCTTCGGACCCGAGCTTCAGCTCTACGGCGATCCTGCACTCACAGGCAAAGTAAAGAAAGTCATCGAGTACGCCAATGAAGAGGCAGCCAATTTAAATCACAACTACGTCGGGACCGAGCATCTTCTCTTAGGATTACTGCGTCAAACAGACGGCGTTGCTGTCCAAGTGCTTGAAAACCTCAACATCAATTTGAAAGAGGTTCGTAAGGAAGTCTTAAAAGAGCTTGAATCCTTCAACCTACAGCTTCCTCCCAGCTCTCCAGCTAGTGGACAGCCTGGCGGAACAGCAGGAGCGGGCGCTGGCAAAGGGCTTGATCGCGGCTTTGCAGCGGCAAATGCTGCTGGAAACGACAAGCTTCCTGCCCTGAAGGCGTATGGCCTTGATTTAACTGAGCTTGCCAAAGAGGGAAAGCTTGATCCCGTTATTGGTAGGAAAGACGAAGTTGAACGATTAATCTTGATCTTATGTCGAAGACGCAAAAACAACCCTGTACTCGTTGGTGAAGCGGGTGTTGGAAAGACGGCTATTGTTGAAGGTCTTGCCCACGCGATTGTCCGAGGAGAAGTTCCCGATATATTGAGGAAAAAGAAGCTGATTGGTCTTGATTTGGCTTTGATGATTGCCGGTACCAAGTACCGAGGACAGTTTGAAGAGCGGATCAAGGCTGCTATGGATGAGATTCGTAAGAACGGCAACGTAATCCTCTTCATCGATGAGCTTCACACTATTGTTGGAGCTGGTGCTGCCGAAGGCGCAATCGACGCCTCCAACATCTTAAAGCCAGCGCTCTCACGCGGCGAAGTGCAGTGCATTGGCGCTACAACAAGCGATGAGTACCGAAAGCATATTGAGAAGGATCCGGCGCTTGAACGCAGGTTCCAAAAAATCTTAGTCCAGCCGCCCACGGTAGATGATACCATAGCCATTTTAGAAGGGCTCAAAGGCAAGTATGAAGAGCATCATAAGTGCCATTACACTAAAGATGCTATTGACTCTGCAGCTATTTTAGCTGATAGATATATCTACGGCCGCTTTTTGCCTGATAAAGCTATTGATTTGCTCGATGAAGCAGGCTCCATGATGCGCATCTCCATGATGCATCAGCCGCTCGACATCAGTAAGTTTGAGCAGGAGATCGAAGAGACTCGCATTGCCAAAGAAGAGTCTATTGCTAAGCAAGAGTATGAGAAGGCTGCAAAGCTTCGCGATAAGGAAAAATCTCTTCGAGAGAAGCTTCAGCAGGTGAGAACCGAATGGGAAGTGAATAAAGAAGAGCATGAAGTCTCCGTCGATGATGAAGATGTTGCCTCCGTCGTAGCAAAGCAGACGGGCATTCCCATCTTCCGGTTGACTGAGGGCGAGACGCAGAAAATTTTAAAGCTCGAAGATCACATCAAGACCAGTATTGTTGGTCAAGATGATGCTGTCGGCATTGTTTCACGAGCTATTCGCCGAAGCCGTGCAGATATTAAAGACCCAAATCGACCCATCGGTGCGTTTTTATTTTTAGGCCCCACAGGAGTTGGAAAAACACTTTTAGCTAAGCTCTTAGCTGTGAACATGTTCGGCGGCGAAGATGCACTCATCCAGATAGACATGTCCGAGTACATGGAGAAGTTTGCAGCTTCGCGCATTACTGGATCTCCTCCAGGCTATGTTGGATACGAAGAGGGCGGACAGCTTACAGAGCGTGTACGGCAGCGGCCTTATTCGGTTGTGCTCTTTGATGAAATTGAAAAGGCTCACCCTGATGTGATGGACCTGCTTCTTCAGATATTGGAAGAGGGCAAGATTACCGATTCGTTTGGCCGAAAAATTGATTTTCGCAACACGATCATCATCATGACATCGAACCTCGGTGCAGACTTAATCAGGAAAAGTACTGAAATTGGCTTTAGTGCCAAAGAGGGTATACCCGATTATGTAACGATTCGGGAGAAGATTGAAGGCGCTATGAAAAAGCACTTCAAGCCTGAGTTTTTAAACCGTCTGACCGATTTCGTTATCTTCCATCCGCTTATTAAAGAGGCTCTCTTTAATATTGTCGACCTTGAGATTAAGAAGCTTTCCTTGCGCCTTCACAAGAAAGATGTCTCTATCACTATTAGTGATGCAGCAAAGACATTCCTTGTAGACAAGAGCTATCAGCCGGAAATGGGAGCAAGACCGCTTCGTCGAACGATTGAGCAGCTAGTTGAAGATCCGCTGTCGGAAATCATACTCAAACGTCCTGATCAAAGCTGGTCATGTGCAATTGATGTTGATGGAGATAAGCTCTCGTTTAATACGAGCGATGCGAAAGCACCGGCACCGGCGCCAACTGTGGCTACTTAATGCAATATTTTTCTGGGCATGTATCCCAGGCGACTTCGAATATGGGGAGATTTTTTACTTTGCAGAGAGAGTAAAACTCCGGGCTGTACCAAAAAATATTGTTGTTGTGGTAATCAAGGAAAGTTCCTTTGATTGTCGTTTTCAAGTGCTTGATAACCGGGTCAAGCTCTGTTTGAGTAAGTAGAGAATTTCCTGTAAATGAGTCTTTAAAATCGAAGCCTATATTTGCCTCTAGGATCAGTTTCTTGAGGTCCTCACTCGATTTCTTTTTGTTTTCTAGAATCTTTTCATCTTCGAGCGGTTGGATCACCTGTATTGATTCAAGGGTTTCTGTTTTTTCATTATATTCGATTGTTTCTACTGTTTCGTCTATATATAAATAGTATGCCTTAAAAACAGAAATATATTCAGAGCAGTGGTTCCGTTCTAAAAATTTAAACAAAGCATTTCTAAATAGCGGTTCATTATAAATAAAGGTGAAATCACCATGGAGAATAGCTGCAGTCCACTTATTTTGTTTGGCACGATTTTGCAGTTCAATAAGAATTTCCCATACGAATCTCTTTTGAATAGTTTCGATATCTTTATCCTGGGTTTCTGAGCTATGGAAAAGTAAAAGAAACTTTAACAAGTTGAGGTGATCAGTGGTAAGTGACGATACTGTGTTCTTAATTGCTTGAGTGCTGTTTGTATCCTTCACCTTATGTAAAAACCAGCTGAAGCATTGGGTGATGAGTTTGGATGGAGGAGTTTCCGATTTGCTATTCTCAACAACCTTGCCGAGCGGTTCTTTAGATTTGGCTATGCCCTTAACAAGCAATGAGTTTGAAAGATAGATGGTTACGGATTTGCAAAAGAGAGGATCTAGAGTTGTATCTTGGCTAATTAAATCGGCAAGGGAGACTAGGCTTTGGATTAAAGTACTATACTCTTTTGGAAGTGGGGGCTTCTTCTCCTGTTCGACTTTGGAGCAGCCTGAAATCTTTAGGTTTTTGAATGCTATAAGGGATTGTTCATTGTGAGTGCCAGTTGTTTCTGAATATTTTCTTGAGGTTAAGAGTGGGTTTTTATAGTCGGGATTACCTGTGTAGGGTGTAAAGTGACCTGAAAGCGGACGCTGTTTTTTGACCTTTTCTTGATTTAAGGGAGGATTTTCTTCAGGTACAATCTGTATTGTTGGATCAGAAAGCAATGCTCGGTAAAGTTTTTTAAAAAACATTAAATTATCGTGGTCACATTAATATACGAATAATACGAATACTATTTTTTGTCATTATATCTCTATAATTATATCTGAAGGGTCCATTTTCTTCTCTCTTTCAGGGTTGATTGTGACTTTTTCTACCGTTATTACTGGTACATCGAGAGTTATTTTAACTTCTTTGATAGGTAAATCGGGAACTGTTTCAAATAGAGGGCATGTTGCTGCTAGGCAATAGTAAAAAAATGAGCGGCTTTTCCAGTAAGGGACTAGAGCGCCTTTTCGGCCAAAGTTATCAAAGTACAATGCAATTTGGTTTTTCTCGAGATCTAAGAAGAGATTTTCTGGATCAGGATGATCTTTCTCAATAAATATCTGTTCGAGCAACTCAATGAAATTTTCGCTTTCTTTGCCTTCAATAAGTACGTTTTCAAGATATTTTTTGACTGTAGCTTGTGCCTCTACTTCTATAGATACCTGTTTGAGTAGAGGATCGATTTTAGTCTTTAATACTTTTTCAAGAGATGATTCAGTAAAAAATTTTTGGATTGTATCTCGTGTACTTGATACTAATTGGAGCCACAGTAGGATTTCAAGGCTTTTGTTCTGTAGGATTGATGACTTTTGCAGTAAATCATTGATCGTACTAGTTTTTTTGACGTGTATAGACGTTTGTTCCAGTAAATCTATGAAATTTGCGCACACTAAAGCTTCAGTTGATAGTTTTTGGACCAAATTTTCTATTGCAGTTCTTTGGTTGCTCTCTATAGATTTCTGTTTGAGTATTTTTGTGATTCGTTCATGTGTTTTCGGTAAAGATTTGAGCAAATCTATGATTGTATCGGCAGTTTCCTTATCGATGGATGCTTGTTTGAGCAACACTTCGATTTGAGCAGGAAGGTTGCCGCCTAAGGCAGATGCTTGTTTAAGCAGCTCAATAAGAATATCTCGTTCCTTTGACACTTGTTTGATCAACTCTCTAATTTTAGTTGCTGTCTCTTCACTAGTAAATGCTTGTTTGATCATATCTTGAATTTTAGCAGGTTTCTCCCCTTTGGTACGTGCCTGTTTGATCAACTCTTTGATTTGAGCAGTAAGGTTCTCATCTAGACAAGATGTCTGCTTAAGCAACTTATTGATTTTATCGCCTACTTCGCCTTCAGTTGAGAATTTTATGATTAATCCTATGCATATATCGTGGGCCTTGCTTTCGATAGAAGCTTGGTTGAGCAATTCTTTGATTTTAGCGCTTACCTTACCATGGCTTTTAGCGCTTGTCACAACTAATTCTTTAAGATCGGGGATCTTTATGAGAACTTCTTGGATCGATTCTATGATCTGAGGGCTTGTGTTGAGCGAGTCGCAGAGTCTATAGATTTGGGTTACAATCCCTAGTTTTTTTTGTTCGATTTCTGGATCTGAGTGAATCTTAATTTGCTCAAAATTGATTTTACTTTCTTCGAGTTTAAGGTTGCTAAGGTCTATGGCCACTAATTGGACTTTATCGTCGCGAAAGAGCGATTTGAAATCGTGCATAAGGGAGAAAAATTCCCCTAAGTCATTTTGGCGCGCCTCGCTTTTTAAAAATCGAATCACGCTTTCTCGAAAGAGTTCGTTTTCAAAGAGCTCTTTTTCAAAGTCTAAGCCCTTAGCAAGAATTTTTTTCACCCAATGGTGGTTTTTAGCTCTCTCGTTCAATTCTGCAGCTATTAGTTGATTAAGTTCGGATCGAAGTGTTCCTTCAGGGTCATTTATTAGATCGAGCGGGTCTTTCGACTCTTCTTTATTTATCGAAAAGACAGTGTTGTTATCTTTGTGTTTGTGGAAGGTAAGCATGAATTTCAATGAATTTAATTCTGTGACAGTAAGGTGTGAGGCGATTTCCTTTACTGTGTCAGCAAATACATTTTTGAATTTGTGATCGCTTTGAATTAACTTGTAATACAGCCACTTAAAACATTGGCGCACGACGATATCTGATCGGGTCGGAATTTCCCCTCTATTTTTCTGTATATTAAGAGGAGTCGAGGCTTTGTGAAGTTTATTATCTGGGAACAGGAGTGACTTTGGCAAAAATCTTGAGCCTGAGTCGATGACATCAGCTAAAGTAGGGTAGAGGTCAGTAAAGATATGTATGAGTGACTTAATAACACTTCTCATCTCTTCTTCTAAGGGAGCAAGTTTCTTGACGGACTTGGGCGGTTGAGTTTGTCGCGTAAATATTTTACTGAAAAAATGACTAATAGATGCAGAGTGAAATGGGCGCAATGTGGGAATAGATTTCTTATTTCCCATCTCTTGAAGCGAAGTGCTTTTAATACTTGTGTCAAAGACATTTGAGACACCAGTATCGAGAGGTTTTAATTCTGGTGTGTGATTGGGGACAGTCTGTATTTCTTCTATCGTGATTCTGGGCAGATTATCTTTTTTTTCTTCAAGGGGCTTTAGGGTGCTGCTCATCGCGCTGCCTCATAAATGTATAGATTAACCCTCTTCGAAAAGCTTGAGTACCTCCTCTGGAGAGGTTGCTGCAAGCAGCTGTTTTCGAAGATCATCATCTCGAATGGCTGTGGTAAGGGAAGAAAGAATGTGGAGGTATTCGGTTTGCTTATCGTCCGGGCCTCCAATTAAGAAGACTATCCGTACAGGGGATGAATCGATTGATTGCCACTCGATTCCCTTTTTGGCTAAGCCTATGCAGATAAAGAAGGATTCAAAGCAGGGAAGTTTTGCGTGCGGGACGGCGACACCTAGTCCAACGCCAGTTGAAACAAGGTTTTCACGATCAATAACTGCTTTGAGAAATTCATCAGGTTTAATTTGAAGGTACGTGCAGGAATAGCCGACAAGATGACGAAGTGCCTCTTCCTTTGTGTCAACATCTAGGAAGCAGACCAGATTTTTATCAAGATACTCATGCACATTCATAGATTGCAACGACGCTTCCCACATCCTGCAACGTTGCCCTATCACGAGTCAAGAGAATTTACTACCAAGAGAATTTACTGCTATCTTAGTTCAAAAATCTCTTAACTTACCGAAATAAAGTTAATTATTTAATTCCAGTATGACCAAATCCGCCAGCTCCTCGTGCAGTCTCTGAAAGATCTTCGACTAAAACGAATTCTGCTTGCAATACAGGCGCTACAATCAGCTGAGCAATGCGCATTCCAGGTTCTACAATAAAGGGGGCATCGGAATGGTTGATGAGGATTACCTGCACCTCGCCTCGAAAATCGCTATCAATCGTTCCAGGGGAGTTGACAATTGAAATTCCAAATTTACTTGCAAGGCCGCTTCTAGGGCGTACTTGTATTTCAAAGCCATGGGGTATTTCAAATTTTAGGCCCGTTGGAATTTTTACAAAAGCATTGGGTTGAAGAATGATCGATGATTCGATGTCAGCTCGAACATCGCATCCTGCGGCCCCATCCGTTGCATAGGTAGGAATGAATTCTTTGTTTTTGGCTTGTACGCGTATCTTCAAAGGTGTTTGTGTTAAAAACATTTATTTTCCTTTCAATCCATAATGAATCATTGCAAGAAGCTGTCCAAGAGTATTTTTAAGTTCATGCCTTTGAACGATTGCATCAATCATGCCATGTTCAAGTAAGAATTCAGACTGCTGCGCGCCTGGAGGAAGTGGTTTTTTTATTATCTGTTCGATGACTCGAGGCCCTGCAAAGCAAATAAGTGCTTTGGGTTCTGCCAAAATAATATCGCCTAAAGAGGCAAATGAGGCAGTAACGCCTCCTGTCGTTGGGTTTGTGAGAATAGAGATAAAGGGAATTTTTGCTAGTTTTAAGCGGGAAAGCGCTCCGGAAGTCTTTGCCATCTGCATGAGCGAAAGAGTCGATTCTTGCATTCGAGCGCCGCCGGAAGTTGATACGACAACGGATGGTATTTTGTGCTCAAGGCTGTATTCAAACAGGCGGGTTAACCGCTCGCCGACAACCGATCCCATAGAGCCGCCCATGAAGTTGAAGTCTAAAACGCCGAGTGCGAAGGGCAGGTTTTGAAGTGTTGCCTTTCCTGTCGCAACCGCTTCATCCCGGCCCGATTTTTCTTGGGCGTTTTTCATTCGCTCGGTATAGGGTTCCGTGTCGACAAAATTGAGGGGATCGACTGATGAACATCCGGAAAAGAGCTCTTCAAAAGAATTTTCATCGGTTAAAAGTTTGATGCGATCTGGAAGGGATAGTCGATAATGATAGTTGCACTTAGGGCAGCAGTTGAGATTGTTTTCAAGTTCGTTAGCGTGGATTAATTCAGAGCAGTTTGTACATTTCAGCCAGCCGGAAAAGCCATCTTTCTTCGTAGCTGAAATTTTTATTTTTGGCTTGCCACGCCTAAATAATCCCATCATATCTTTACAATTCCTAAATCTTTCATGTACATATCATTACATTTTTCACACATTTTTGTTAGGCAGAAAATAGGGTAAAGAGGTAACAATAGAGATAGAGAAGATTTATTAATGGCTGACCGGACTGTAAGGAGGAAGACGCCATGTCACTAGAAAATGCAAAACAAAATTTGAAAGAATTTGGGAAAGAGCTTGGTCTTGAGGGCCTCGAATTTGACGAAAACAATACCTGTATCTTAGGTATTGATGATGAATATTCCCTTCACCTTACCTATGAGCCAAATTCCAAAAAGCTGTACCTCTATTCTCCTTTACTCGATGGACTTCCCAAAGATGATAAACTCCGTTTACGTCTTTATGAGTCCCTGCTTGAAGGTTCCCTTTTGGGCGGCCAGATGGCTGGCGGCGGGGTCGGTGTTGCGGTTAATGAAGAGCTTATCCTTGTGCACTCCACACTCGATATGGAGCATGCAGCAGGCAATGCTTTGAGAAACTATGCACCTGTCTTCGTTGAGATGGTTGAAAAATGGCGCAAGAAGTGCCAAGAGATTTCCGAAGGCCGTGGCGGCGAAGAGACTGCAAAAGCAGCTCCAGCAGCTGTTATGCCAGGCCAGCGTCCAGGCGGTCCAGGCGGTTTCATCAAGATTTAATTGGCTTTAGAACTGTGCAGCTGAATTGTTGCACAGTTCTTAAGCATCTTCTCTTATTTGCTCATTGCTTGAGCGAATCTCTCTTCGATATTCTTCCAGTTGATTATTGACCAGATTGCTTTTACGTAGTCTGCTCGTACGTTTTTGTACTGAAGATAATAGGCATGCTCCCACACATCAATTCCAAGCAAAGGAATAAGCCCTTTTGTGCTGAGGGGATCTTGGTTATCACAGGTAGCAAGTTCTAGACGCTTCTTTGCAGGATTAAGTCCGAGCCAGCCCCAGCCAGAACCTTGGATTGCGACCGATTTTGTAGAGAGCTGCTCTTTAAACTGATCGACCGATCCAAACTCTTGGATGATTGCCTTTTTCAAGTTTCCATCCTGAAAATCTCCGCCGCCTTTACTTATTGGTGCAAGATTTGTCCAGAAAATGGAGTGGTTGACGTTGCCGCCGCCATTGAATCTGATTGCCGGCTGCAGCGCAATCATCTGCTGGAGATTTTGCGCCTCTTCGGCTGCGATATATTGCTCTAAAGCCTTATTGAGATTAGCTACATAGGCAGCATGGTGCTTGGTGTAGTGCAGCTGCATGATTTCGGCTGTGATTGCCGGCTGAAGATCTGCAAAGTCGTAGGGCAGATCGGGCAGAGTATAGGGTTTAAACATAAGGCCTCCTTGAGCTTCTTTAAAGTTACCGGTCCGATAGCCGAAACCATAACGGATTTGGGTATAGCTTTACTTTGCCTGAAAAATGCTTCAACTGTCGAGGGGCTTGTAAAAAGAACTTCGTCAATCTCTGAAAAATCAAGAGAGGCTTTCTGTTTGAATTTTGTGTCGTAGATGGGTAGGGCTGTAACTTCAATTCCTGCTCTCTCAAGCTCTTCTTTTAAGAGAGGGCGGGAAAGTGTCGAGTGGGGCCATAAGACTTTTTTTACGCTTGAGGGAGAGTTTAGAATCGCTTTAATAAGCCCTTCCTGCTGCTCTTCTTCTGCAATCACGATATCTGACTCGGGAAAGAGTGCTTTGGTAAGCGCTCCCGTTGCAGCTCCTACGCAAAAGATACGCTTTGGCATGGGGTATTTGGACATGAGCTGTACAGTCGTCTTGCTTGTAAAGATTGCTGCATCAAATGGCCCTTGGGGTATTTTTACAGATAGTTCAATGGTGTCGATGAGAGGCTGGTGAATCCAGCGAACTTCAGGCACCGGATAGAGCGGCTCTGGACCAAAAACAGCGACTCTTTTTCTCGTGTCCATGGGGCTGAAGAGTGTTTCGAGTTCAATATCATCAGCTCGAGCAACAAGTGCAAGCTTTCCCTGAAGAGGGGCTGGATCAGCCTCGAGAAAGATACGATTGAGGTGGGTGAGGTTGAGCCTAATGAGGGCCGCTTCTGCAACAATAAGGGCATCTACGGTTCCATCTTTTAGAAGATCTAAACGAGCTCCAATCGTTCCCCGGATATCGACATGCTTTGCATCAGACCTAAGAGCACGAATGGCCTCTTGACGGCGAAGAGATGAGGTTCCAATACGTGGGAAAGGGGGAAGGGACTGAACAGTTTTGCCTTCTGGCAGTACCAGACTGTCTCGAGGATCGACGCCTTGAGTAAGACAGATGACTTTGAGGCCTAGTGGAAGTGGATCGGGAAGATCTTTAGCTGAGTGGACAGAGAGCTGGACTTTCCCGCTGATTTGAAGCTGATCAATCTCTTTAGTAAAGAAATCCGACTGATCAACCTGCGGCAGAGGAGTTTTAAGGTCGATATCGCCTGTTGTCTTGAGGTAGTGAACATCGAATGATATGTTGGGATGAAATGTACGAATCTCCTGAAGCGCCTCTTCAACTTGTATCTTGGAGAGAGGAGAAGAGCGTGCTGCGACAGTAATAATCATAAGAATTCCATAGGTAGTGCGGCAACGATAGCAATTGGAAAAAATAAATAAAACAGGATCAGTAAGATCTACCTGTAACTCAAGCGTTGCCTGAATGATTAAACGCAAAGGCGCAAAGATACAAAGACGCAAAGAAAATAATATCTACTGACTTTCTCCTTAGCGCCTTAGCGTCTTTGCGTTTAATTTTCTTTTAAAAGAGCATAGTTATTCAAAATGACAATTTGTTGACTAGTTATTATTTATATTGATAAAATAGTTTTTTATTTAAAAATCGAGGCAAATATGATAACTATTGATAGTATAATTAAAGAGTATAAGACAACTATTGGCGAAGTGCGATATCGGCCAGAGCGTGAAGATGCATTTGGAGATAGTCAAACTATAGAAGTCAATAATGTCGAAAGCCTGTCTCAGTTTAGTCTCACGGTTGATGAGCTTAAATTAAAATGCCTCACTAAAGAAAATCTCCAAGCAGTCTTAAAGTGCAATATTATTGCTGATACCCTTTCCTTTAAGAAGTGCGATTTGGACGATAACCTTATCTGTGCTCTTGCAAGGAAATTTAAGGTAAAAGAGATAACCGGGAAAAAGAATGCAACAAGTAATGAGTTAAAGAAATTGCAAGAACTTGAAGAAATTTTGTCTGAAAATCGGAAAATCGAATCCCAAATTAAATCCAAAATCGCTACAAAAATCACCTGTGATTCTGAGCTTCCAGTCAACAATGTACTCAAAGTGCTTTTCAGCAATTTGGATACTATGACCAAGATGGTCAATGAAAATGAGAGTATCGACTTCATCAAAATCACTGAGTTGAAAGTGACATCTCAATCCATTGAATCAATCAAGAATCTTTTCAACTGTAAACATGTAAAGACAATCGTCATCAAAGAATGCGAATTTGAAGAAGGCACTGAAGCGGAGCTTATCGACTTATTCCAAAAGGGCGTCGTTTCAAAAATTACATTTAGCAAGATTAAGGATGTCTACTCACGCTTCGAATCCGCTTTAAATGACAAAGGGATAAAATTCGAAAGCGAGAAGAAAGACAAGATCGAATTAGTAAAAGTATAACGTCGTTTACTGCACTCCTTTATTGGACTTCTGAAAGCGCCTCATCGACCCATTGAACAGGAATGAGCTCGAGCCCGAGCTCATTCTTTTTTTTCAAAGCACTGTAGTTTTGCTTCGGGATTATTGCCCGAGAAAACCCCAAATGGTGCGCCTCTTTAAGCCTCGCCTCCATTCGCCTCACTGCTCGAACCTCTCCGCCCAAACCCACCTCGCCAACAACGATTGTTTTTGGATCTAAAGGCTTATTGGTGAAAGAGGAGGTGATGGCGATGAGAATGCCTAAGTCTGCCGCAGGTTCGGTAATTTTAATGCCTCCAGTAACAGAGGCAAAAACATCGCACTGCCCCAATCGCATCTGGCAGCGTTTTTCAGAAACGGCAAGAAGAAGGGCTAAGCGGTTGGCATCAATACCTGCAGAGCGCCGGGACGGCGTTGCAAAGAAGGTGTCGGTCACAAGCGCTTGCGCTTCGATAAGAAGCGGCCGAGATCCCTCGATGGTTGGGATAATCACTGATCCAGCAGAACCAATGCTTCGGGTTTCAAGAAAGAGTTGAGACGGATTCAAAACCTGTTCAAGACCATTTTCACCCATCTGAAAGACAGCAATCTCGTCGGTAGGGCCAAAACGGTTTTTCATAACGCGGAGAAGGCGGAGGTTCAGGTGGCGGTCTCCTTCAAAGTAGAGGACAGTGTCCACCAAATGCTCCAAGATGCGAGGGCCTGCAATATCTCCCGACTTCGTCACGTGTCCTACGAGAAGGGTAGCTGCATTTAAATTCTTAGCAGTCTGCATGAGGGAAGAGGCGCATTCTCGAACTTGTGTCACAGAACCTGGAGAACTAGGAATATCGCCTCTATAAATTACCTGGATGGAGTCGATAATGGTTAAGATCGGCTGGATTTCAGTCATGAGGTTTGCGATCTTGCTGTACTCCGTCTCGCCGCAAAAGAGAATTTCCTGGCTTGAGACATTTAAACGGCGTGCACGAAGGGCCACCTGTTCTAAAGACTCTTCTCCGCAGATGTAGAGCACAGGACCCTTCTTGGACATCGCTTGTGCAATTTGCAGTGCGAGCGTCGATTTCCCAATTCCTGGGTCTCCGCCAATTAAAGTTAAGGAGCCGGGGACAATTCCAGAACCTAAAGCTCGGTCAACTTCCTGAAGGCCTGTTGCAAAGCGATCGGACTTATTTTCCCGAATTTCATGAAGCCTGACAGGCTTTGAAGAGGTTGCATTGGGCAGAAGTGGTCTTGGAGTCTTGACTTGAAGAACTTCCGTCTCTTCTTCCATGCAGTTCCACTCTTGACAGAGGCTGCACTGGCCCGTCCACCGAGTCTGCCGATTTCCACAGCCCGAGCAGGTCCAAAAACTCTTTGTTTTCACAAGTGTATAATCCTATAAATTAGCGATATTATTTTGAGCAGATTTTTGCATAGATAGCAAGGCTGGAAAACGAGACATACTTATCATGTAGGCTCGTTTTCCAGCCATGCAAGATATGGAAAAAGATGCCAAAATAATTTTCCTAATTTATAGGATTATACACTAAATGTGTACCTCGCCCTTTTCTAGCATAGTGCAGGCGCGTTCGGCTGCCAGCTGCTCAGCACTTTTCTTCGTGCGGCCACTGCCGCGGGAAATTTCTTGAGAGCCAATAAGGAGCGCAATTTCAAAAATTTTTTCGTGGCCTGGACCCTCTTCTTGAATAAGGGAATAGACCGGAAGGGGGTATTTATTTTGAGCGCATTTTTCTTGGAGCTTGGCTTTCCAGTTTAAATCAGAGGTGGAGATCAGCTCCTCCAAATTGTTCAAAATAAGCGGCGATATAAATCGCTCGGCAGCTTGTAGGGATCCATCGAGAAACAGGGCGCCGATGATGGCTTCAAAGAGGTTTGCAGCTTGCGATTCTTCCGAGCGTGCTCCTTGAATCATTTCGCCACGGCCGAGAAGGAGGAATTCTTGAAGCCCTAAATTTTTCATGAATTTAGCACACGATGCTCTTGAGACTATGTGGGCCTTTTTTTTAGATAGCTGACCTTCAGGCTCATTGGGAAAATGGGTAAAGAGCAGATGGGAAACAACGACGTTTAAGACGGCATCGCCTAAAAATTCCAAACGTTCGTTGTCATTTAGCTTTTCATCTTTCCATTCATTTTTGAAAGAGGGATGGATAAATGCCTCGACAAGATAGTCTGGATTTTGAAATGAGTATTGCAGCTTCTCTTCAATCAGGTGAATTTTTTCTTTGAGCGTCTTTACGTACATCTATACACCTCGTGATTCAAGAATCGGCTTTGGCTTCGGCAACATCTCGGCAGGCCTGTTAAAAAATCTTACTCATAGTAGACTATGGGTGCGATTTTTTAACAGGCCTGCCGAGCGCTGCCTTTACCAAATTCCAATTTTTGAATCACTCAGTGTATTTATCTCCTCAGCAGATTATAATAAAAGGACATAAATTATTCAGTGGACAAATGTTAATTTCTCTTTCTAATGATCAAAAAGCCTTTTTTGAAAAAGAGGGCTATGTAGCGCTCGAAGGTGTATTGACTGTTCAAGAAATCGAGCGTATTCGAACGGTTTTTCAGAGTGATATTCCAGCAACTCGTTGGGATCAAGAGCTCTTTGGAAAGCAGCTTTTTGAATCAGGATATGATCTATTCCTCAAACATAAGAGCAAGTTTAAAGATATTTCTTTACAAAGAATCGCACTCATTGCATCTGAACTGCTCGACTTTCACCCTATCCGCTATGTTTTTGATCAGCTCTGTGTGCGCCATTCAGAACTACCCGTTCAAGATACCTGCTCAGTTACAGGATGCGCTCTTGTCTGCTGTATCTCGCTCGACAACATTGAACTCAATAAAGGCAGCTGCCTTTTTGTTCGTGCAGATCAAGCGCCAAAGCTTGACCTAGGACTTCATTGGATTTTAGGCTTGGGCGGACGAAACTTGCAGTATCTACATAATAAAAAAGATCCCCATACTCATGCTTTAAAGAACTATGGCTATGGCTTTGGCGATGCTCTCAAACAATCTACCCACCCCATCCTTTTCCCATGATCGTTCAAGATGAAGGTGCACTTTTTGCCGATATCGCTATGCAAAGAGATGTGGATCTATTAAAGACAGGCAGTGAACCTCTTTTACGATTTTATCACTGGGCACGGCCTTCGATTACGGTTGGCATTTTGAATGAAGAGGGTTTAATAGATGAAAAGCTTGCAAAATCATTAGGAATTGATGTTGCACGCAGGCCTACAGGGGGCGCAACTCTTATTCATGGCCACGATCTGGCCTTTTCGCTCTTTATTCCCAACGCAAATTTTTTAAAAGAGACCAGCTACTTAAAAGTAAATGAAGCGCTCATCCAAGCAGCAGCTCAAGCATACTCTCTGAAAGGCTTTTCATTGGCTCAAGATGGATTGAGAGCCTCTCGCGGCGGTTTTTGCATGGCCGATTGCTCTTTATACGATCCTCTTCTTAATGGAAAAAAGGTGGGCGGCGCGGCTCAAAGGAGGACAAGACGTGGATTTTTACACCAAGGCTCTCTCTTTCTTCAAGAGCCCAAGTGGGCGCTTTTTGCGCGACTCTTCGATGCCCAAACGCTCGAAAAGATGCAATCTTCAACCACCTTTCTTGGTGTTAAGGAGGTTGAAGAGTTCAAGGAGATCTTTGCTCAATCAGTTGAAGAGTCTCTTCAAAGCTCTTTTCAGGTTGAGGGGTGTTGAGCAGCCGGGTAAGCGACGGCTTAGCTTCACATAAATAAAAACCAATTCCAAGCCCTTTTAACCTATTCTCGAACCGTTCAATAGCGTGAAGGCCGCTTGAATCGATCAAGGGCACAGAGCGCAGGCGGACGATGATTGTCTTTGGCTTTTCATTGAGCCGTTCATACAGTTCATTAAGAAGGTCTGAGACAGCAAAGAAAAAAGGCCCTTCAATTTCAAACACCTGTACGCCTTGTGGAACGTTGCTTAAGAGTTTTTCAGGTACTTGTACAGGCTCTTCTTCCTCTTCTAAAAGCTTCCAGACATTGCCTGTGGTTGTATCGCTCATCTTCTTCATAAAGACGAGGATTGAGAGCAGCACGCCCACCTCTACGGCCGTTATGATATTCACACAGATGGTGACAAGGTAGGTAATAACTAAGACTAATCGGTCGGACTTTGGCCCCTTGAAGATGTTTTTGATGTGGGTAAATTCCATCATATTCCAAGCAACAAAGGACAAGACGGCTGCGAGTGCTGGCAGCGGCATAATGCTTGCAAAGGGGGCTAAGACCATAATCAATGCTAACACCGTGATGGCATGGATCATTCCAGAAATGGGGCTTTTCGCCTGCATTTGCACATTTGCTGCTGTTCGAGCAATGGCTCCGGTCGCTGGAATTCCTCCAAAGAGTGTTGAGCCAAGATTTCCAACTCCTTGAGCAATAAGTTCGCAGTTTGAGAGGTGTTTGGTTCCAGTCATGCTGTCAGCGATGACGCAGGAGAGGAGCGATTCGATTCCCGCTAAAAGGGCGATGGCTATGGCGTCTGGAAACGTTTTTCGGATAAGGTCAAAGGAGAGATTGGGGAGTGAGGGTATGGGCAGGGATGCGGGAATCTCTCCATACTTGGAAAATACTGTGTGGATGGGAAGCGAGAATATCCATGCAAGTGTGGTGATGATGGCCAGGGCAATAACGGGAGCAGGAAGGCGTCGAGAATAACGTCGCACCCGAATCATGATGGCAACCGTTATAGATGCTATTATGAAGGCGAGCCAATCAAATGTTGAGATGGTTGCACTGTATTGATGCAAGCGATCAATAGCATCAGATGAAGGGTTTTCAATTACAAGTCCGCAGAAATCTTTAAACTGGCTAATTAACAGTACGGTTGCAATACCGGCCGTAAAGCCGATGATCACGGGATGGGGAATGAAGCGAATAAGCACTCCGCAGCGTAAGAACCCCAGCAGTATCAGTATAAAACTTGCGACGAAGGTTGCAACTGCAAGCCCTTCATAGCCATTTTTTTGGACAATCGTAAAGAGCAGGACCACAAATGCACCGGTGGGTCCTGCAATTTGAAAGCGGCTTCCGCCTAAGAGCGAGATCAAAAAGCCTGCAACAATTGAGGTGTAGATGCCTCGGGCCGGATCAACGCCAGAACCAATCGCGAAGGCCATAGCAAGAGGAAGCGATATAACACCTACGGTAATTCCTGCTACAACATCAGTCCCTAAATCCTCTCGCGAATAGCCTTGTAAAAGGGTTGTTATCGATTTCGGAACGAAGGGAGCGATCTTCGGATTCTCTAGCTTTTTGAGTAGCCATGTTTTCCACTGCGTCATAATTGGTCCATATGTTATTTTTCCGAAGTCACTTTTTTGGAAATTGCAATATGTTTACATTTTTTCGGCGCTATCAGCGATTTTTCTTTATCATTGTAACTGTCGTTGTGGTCCTATCCTTCTCTTTCTTTGGGACCTATTCAACCTTTATGGGTCCGAAGGAGGATAATTCCGTTGTATTTGTCGGTATCGATGGATCAAAGGTGCGTCGCTCTGAGTTTATGGACTATAGCCAATTTCTCTCAAGCGAAGCGCAAGATCTATATGGTCTTGGCCAGGGACACTTCAACCCGGCAAATGATGGCTTTATCACAAATCAAATATTAGCTGCAGGATTTGGAGAAGAAATCTGGAATCAAATGAAGAGCGGCCATGAGCCCTTAACAGATTCCCTCGACCATGAGCGCGGATATGTTCCCTATGCTCATCCTCAGATGCCTTTTCTTGGACTTGAAGGTGTGTGGACCTACTTCTCACCTGATCTTTCAACTGCCTATAGAAACTATCGTCAGAAAATTTCAGAGCAGTCACCAGAAGATCTTTTTAAAGCAAAAGCTGCTCTGTACACTGCGCAAAAGCAATTTCCTCCAGTTTTAGCCCGTCAGGTGATGCTCTATCAGCTTGCTCAAATGGGTGTAAACCAGAATATCGAAGCCAACCGTCTTGCTATTTTTGGCTATGACTCTATTCAGGAGTGGTTCGGAAAGCCCTTTCTTGATGCTTGCGTTGTATGGGTTTATAATACGGCCAGAATTGCTGAAAAAGAGGGTGTGGTGGTGTCTGACCGAGAGGCTCTTTTTGCCATGTTAAAGGCTTGCCAAGATTTGCTGAATCGGGAAGCTGCTCTCAAGCAGATGGGGTATGAATCACCCGGACAGCTTCTTATCGAGAGTCTTCGACGAATAGGTCTTGATGAAGCAGGCGGAGTTCGCGTGATGAAGGATGTGCTTCTTTCTAGAAAACTGTTTGAACAGGTGGGAACTGCAACGCCTATTGCGCCTCTTGTATTTGACTCCCTCGTACATACTGCAAACACCTTTGTTCGCGTAAACAACTATGAGCTTCCAGATGAGCTTCATGTTAAGACAGCTGATCAACTCTACTTAATACAGCTCTGGATCGATGCTGTTAGAAAAGGCACAAAAGGTTCTGGCTGGGAGGCTCAATTAGCTCTTCCAACGGAAACTCAAACTCCTGATGAACTTTCAAAGAGCTATCCTCAGCTTGTGCA
This sequence comes from Bacteroidota bacterium, assembly GCA_013285825.1. Classification (GTDB taxonomy): domain Bacteria; phylum Chlamydiota; class Chlamydiia; order Chlamydiales; family FEN-1388; genus JABDGV01. The sequence goes on along the minus strand of JABDGV010000001.1, from coordinate 337,988 downwards.
GCGGCGCTTCCATGTGCAATATGCTTCTGTCGATGCTCATGATTTAGCTGATGCATTGCCATTACGAGAAGTATGGGCATGGCAAACAAGCGATAGCGGCTGGAAAAAGCTGCAAAGTACATATCCAGAACTCAAAGGGAATGTAGAATCAAGCCATCGGCTTCATAACATTGATGCTCTTCCCAAAGAAAAGAGAGAAGAGGTCGATGCCTTTTCTCGAGCTACTTTGATTCAGGAAAGTCCGCAACGAATTGAAGAGGCGCTTTCAAAAGCAGAGATGAAACCTGCACAGCTTTCAATTCGGTTGAAGGGAAGTACGCTCCCATTCCAAGGAATTTCAGACTATCTTGCCTTAAAGCAGCTTTTGAGCGGTGCAACGGTTGGCGAGCAGGATGATAAATTGAAAATGTATAGCCAAGATGGACGTAATTACCTGCGAATTATTGTGCAGGATCGCATTGCTTACGACGAAGTTGTCCCTTTAAACCAAGCCTTAAGTGATAAAACGCTTGATACGATGCTGAATGAAACCTTGCAGACAGCTTATGTGCGCATCCGATCTCAAAATCCCAAAAACTTTCTCCAAGATAATGGCGAGTGGAAGCCCCTCGATGCTGTCCGTTCAGAAATTATTGAAAAGCATTTTCAGCCTCTCATCAATGCCCTTGATCAGGCAAGAGAAGTGTACAAACCGCTTTTCCCAGAGCTTTGCAATTGGGAACAGGTGAAAGAGGCAAGGCTTGCCGTACGTTTCATGCCCTACGTCAAGAGTGTTTGGGAAAAGGTTCAAAAAGATCCTGGGATGATCTCTCAATATGTGGAAGAGAGCCCAGCTACTTCCGGCTTCAATCAAGTTGTTGCAGGAACAAGGCTTTTCTGGAAGCTGCATACACAGCCTTTGCAGGTGGTGCGGAAAGAGGGATCTTCCCTCTTCATTTTCAAGAATCTTGAAAATCTGACTGCTGGTAATTGGATTCCTCCCTATTACAATGCAACTCATGGCTTGAGCTTCTCATCGATTATTGAGAAGGGGGTTCAGAGCACACAGAGTGATTTGACAGAGAAGGTTATGGGGATGTTTCAGCTTGTGGGAAATGAAGCTCAGCATGCCTATGCATCCAAGCTTATTGCTCAGATGGATTTTACGGTTTTAAAGTGAAGAAGGGTGGTTGGAAAAGCAGGAGTTGGAGCTCTTCGCCGGATATTTCAATCCCTTTGGGGATGTATTGTGCAGTGACTCTTACACTTTGCCCAATTACTAAAAAGGGCAAGTGGCCAGGGGCAACGTACCAATATCCGGACCTCCTGCCGCTTATATCTACTTTTGAAAAGCCAATATTTGCTTTGAGCTTTGATCAAGAATCTGGCCTAAAAATCTTTGTTGAAGCCGATAGCCAAAAGCCCAGCCTGCTCTCATTAGATAAGTGGCAAACGGGAGACTCTCTCGAGCTGTTTATTGATACACGTGCATCTCTTGAAGCGAGGACAAAGCATCGCTTCTTCCACCATTTTGTGCTATTTCCTGAGATGGTTGAAGGTATCTCTTCACGCCTTTTTCGTTTAGAGGATACTCTTGATAATACTGTGCAAGCTGATTGCAGCTTTGAGAAGGGCAGAATTGCCTATGATGTTACCATCCCTTGGAATCTGCTCGATGGCTTTGAGCTTGAAGATAAGGCCTCTTTTGGCTTTGGATTTCGTTTAAACAGAACAGGCTCTCCCTCCCTTTATTTTCCTGTAGCCTCTGATCTTATTGATCGCATGCCGCTTTTACTCTCCCGCATTGAGGTATCTTCATGAATACAGAGCGTACTTCTTGGACCAAAACAGAGGGTGCCTACACACGTTGCGGAATTACAAAACGCTCCTGCCATGAGATTGGAGAGATTGTCTGGATAGAGCTTCCAAAAGTTGGAAGCAAAATCAAACAGGGCGATTTGGTAGCTGTGGTGGAATCAACAAAAGCGGCATTTGATATCTATGCCCCCATCTCTGGAGTAATTTTAGAGGTAAACAATACTCTTCTCGAATCGATAGAGTCACTCAACAAAGATCCAGAAGGCTCCGGCTGGCTCTATAAGGTACAAGTAGAAGAGTGATTCTCCTAGAACCACTTTGTATTGAGATGGTTCCTTTTGATTATATAACCACAGAGAACACAGAGTTCACAGAGATTTATGAGTACAATTGATTCTCTGTGCACTCTGTGTTCTCTGTGGTAAATAAAAAAATAAAAGTCTTAACCGCTGCATACATCTTTAATAAGCCCTGAACGAGCAAAGCAAGCTACAGCACCAATAAGTTGTAATGCGCCAAGAACAGCGGGAAGCGGGGTCTTGAGGATAATTCCAAGTCCAATACCCATTACACCTTTGACTATCTGTGCAAAACCAACACCATTCGTAAACATATGCCCTCGTTCCGGAGATGGAACATCTCCACGCATGTTTTGGATCACTCCAAATCCTATGAAGAGAAGGCCAACGCCTAAAGAAACTGGGAGGGGTGTGAACAGGCTGAGTAGAAAAAATGGCAGGGCTTGGATGAAAGCTTGGGCAATTTTTGCAAGAGGCATGGGAAGGAATTTTTCAGTCCAATCAGCCACATGGGAATTTGCCTCTTCCCAATATCCCTCTACTTTTCGGGCGCCTTCATAAACGGCATTTGCAGCCGTGCAGATGAGCTGTCCAGCACCACGGAAAGCACCAGAAACACAATTCGAAACAGATGCGCATGTCATAAACAGTACTTTGGTTAAAACGCTAACAAGTTCAAAAATTGCCTTTTAGCAAAAACTCAACGCTCATAGAGCACTAAGTGCGAATTCGCCTCTGCTAAATTCCAACTCCAGAACTTATAATGTATCCATTATTTTGGTTGTATATGTTTAACCTGCTGCCTGAGCATTTTCATAATTCCCGAATCCAATACTTGCCCCGTCTCTTCACTGAGTACATAGGCGCCGAGGAATTCATTCATGACGTAGTCATCAACTTGCTTGTCGGTGACCGGCTTGATTGGCACAAGCTTTTGTAGCTCCTTAATCGCTGAATCTTTTTCCTCTTTCGTTTTCAATCCAAGGTACTTATTCCACCAAACGTTGAAAGCGTTTTGGGGGATTTTGAGCTCAAGATTTGTGAATGCGTTAAGGGCTTTGTTTTTTTGCTCATCCGTTGTCAAATCTTTGGAGAGGAATCCCATCCGCCAATTGTTAATGGACAATATGGCCATTGTCTCATTACTACCTTTTATAAAAGCATACGCTTCATCATTTCGCTCTTTGGTTTTCCAATCGTTTGGTATGTTTGTTTTCCACCAATCGATGTAGAGCTCTCTATAGGGCCCTTCTGTCATAATTTTGTTCCGAATAAGAGAGAAGATTGCTTGTGGAGTATAGTTCTCAAAAAAGGCCTCCAAAAATTCTTCTTTTCTACTCCATCCGCCTACAGCAGTATCGTGCACTTGGTTGTAGATCCCTGTTGCAGGTATTCCAAGTTCTGCTCCGCAGGATTGAAGTACTCGGTTATAGTTATGGGCATCTATTTCTCCGTGATTTCCTTCGATTTTCATCATCGTGGCATCAAAAAGAGTGCTTCTAAGCTCGCCAAGCGCTTCATCAGTTATTGTTGCAAAGGTATTAGCGTTGCCCACTCGAGTCATTCTGAATGCATCCACTGCAGTCGATAATGTTCTTCCGCCGCAAGCAGTAGCGCCTTCACCGATCTCATGGATAATTTTGCAAATGACTGTTGCAAGTTCAGTCTTTTTGTTAGCTGCAATTTCAGCGTTTTGTTCTGCAGCAATGGCTGTTTGCTTTTGTTCAATGGCAATAACTGCCTGACCAATCGCTCGCTCAACCATTTGATAAAAATGCTCTAAGGCAGCTGATCCACGTTCAGGCGTTCCTGTTTGTGCATACCTTTGCTGGCATTTTCTAATAAAGTTGCTGAGGCCGTTCATGTCATTATTAGTAATGTTGCGATACGCTACTGGGTCGAGTTGACCAACGATATTCTTGAGATTTAAAAGCCTGCGTCTAAAGTTAAATTCAGCTGGCAGTTGGGCAGGAATTTCTTGACGATACGTACTTAGAACTGCTTTGTTGATCGTAAACAGGCTCATTTTGTTTTCAGAGACAATCCCTGGCATGATGGGCTCAAGCAGGTTGAAGACAGCTAGTTTTTCATCAAGAGTTCTGGCATGGGTAAATGCAGGATCCTCTCCGAAAAGCAGGGCCTGTGCGAGCTCTTGAGCATCTTCGATTTGCTGTTGTGTGCAGTTTTTTTCTGCTGCTAACCTCTCGACTCTGTTATCTAACTCTTTGATAACGTTGTTATGCGCTCTATCATTTAATGGTAAAGATATTCTCTCTTCGCGTGGTTCATTCCTCTGAAGTTGGCGCAAATTATTGAGCCAATCGAGTGCATCCCGAAACCCACGAATTGGACGATTATTAATGCGTGTATAATTGTTCTCTTCTGGGTCGTTCTCTTCTTGGTTATTATTTCTCTTTAGAGTTACTCGAGATCCCTTTTCATAGAGTTTGAACAGCAGTAAAATATTCTCTTTTTCATACGCCATGTGCACAGGATATTTCTTCTTGTAGAGTGGATCAGGACCTGCGTTCTTATCGAGAAACTCATTTGCGAGCTCAATGTCGTCATGGTAAATTGCGGAGCCTACAAAAGCTAATTTTCGATTGTCGATATCTGTATGAGGCAAAAGCTCTTTTGCCCGTTCGAGCTCAACTTGATCCATAAGATGGAAGAGAATTTGCTGGCGATCTTCCGTTGGAATGTCGGTCAGTTGAGGAATGGATTTGGCAATAATCACCAGGGCTTTAATATCATTTCGTTTCAACGCGCCTTTAATAAGGTCTCTCGTTGGAAGTTGGCAATCGTTGAGATTTTCTTGGTTGCGAACAGCTCGAAGAGTTTCGGTGAGCATAGTATCTTTCCAAAGACGATGAAGATTTGCTGGGATATCGGCAGCTGTTGGCACGGCGCATTCTGAAGAGGCATAGTTCATTTCCGAGCGATCTTTTTCGATAGCTATGTATTGAAAGAGCGTTTGAGCAATCTGATTGATTCGTTCTGTAAGTGCAACCCAGTTATCTTGATGTCGTAGAGTTCTTTTTTGAGCGCGCTTGGCCATCACATGGGTTGCAATATGCTCAATGGATTTACTTGCCAAAAAGAGTTTAATATGGTCTTGGGCATGTACTGCGTCAACTTCTTGAATACCGAACTGTCGATCGATTCGTTCTTTGATTTCGAAGAGAGTGTTGGTATTGAAATTGTAGCCGCAAAAGATTCTATAAAATAATAAGACGATGCAAGAGGTATTTTTACGGAAGAGGGAGACTTGACCCCATTTATTTTTACCAACGAGATAGTTATCTAAATCACCATCTGTTGTTTTAGTAACTAAATCTGCAAATTCTTGGCCAAATCTTCGTGAATCTAGTGCAACTCTCATAATACTATACCTTATGTAAAACTTATTGTAAATATTAGGAAAATATTATTAAGAATTCATTAATCTAATAAATAAAAAAATAATTCATTGGAAATATCATCAGGATATTCATCACTGCTGCTAAAGATTGCCTTTTGCAAACCTTCCTTTTTCATGCGAATTTGCTGGATCTGTTCCTCGATTGAGTTTTGCACAATATAACGTGTTGCAAAAACAGGATGCATTCTTCCTATTCGATGAGCGCGGCCAATCGCTTGCGCCTCGACAGCTCCATTCCACCAAGGATCAAAGAGAAGAACGGAGTCGGCTGCTTGAAGGTTTAAGCCAACGCCGCCCGTCTTGAGTGTTGCAAGTAGCAGGTTTGGGCCGCTTTTGTCAGTAAAGCTCTTTACAATAGTTTCTCGGTTGGTCGACTCGCCCGTTAACAAAAGATGGGGGGCAGAGATATCTTTTGAGAGAAGGTGGATAACGGAGGCAAACTGGCTGAAGAGCAGCACTTTTTTCTTCTCCTGTAGTAGTGTTTCAATATCTGATTTGATCAGATCAAACTTTGAAGAGGAGCAGTTCTTTTCTCTAAAGGCTGGAATTAAGGCGGGATGGCAGGCAATTTGCCTCAATCTTAAGATGGCTTCCAATACCTCCATACGCCAATGAGAGATGCCATCTTGCTGCACCTTCTTCACTAAACCCTCTTTCAATGCGAGAATAAAAGAGTCATAGAGGATTTGCTGCTCTTCATCCATCTCTATTAGGACCGTCTGCTCTTGAAGGGGCGGCAAGTCGGGCAGTACCTGCTCCTTTGTGCGCCGAAGCAGATAGGGTTTGATGAGCTTTTTGATTTGGGGAAGCGAGGGGGTTTGAATGAGCTCAGGCTCGAGGTAGGAGAAGAGGGTTACAAGATCATCGAGTGAGTTTTCAATCGGCGTTCCGGTTAATAAAACGCGCATGCTGCTTGGAATTTTTTGAAGCGCTTGAAAGGTTTGAGAACGGCTGTTTTTAATCATCTGAGCTTCGTCGAGAATGACGAGAGAGAACTTCCTCTGTTTCAATTTCTCTACATCCAATCGGGCAAGTGCATAGGAAGTTATGATAAGGCTGTTGTCGGGGAGATTTTCAAGCGAGCGATTTGGCCCCTCATAGCGATGGACAAAGCGGTTTGGGGTAAATTTCTGCGCTTCAGAGGCCCAGTTGGGGATGAGAGATGTTGGAACAACAATCAAGACTTGTCCTTTGAGGTGGGATAAGAAGGCAAGCATTTGCACCGTTTTTCCGAGCCCCATTTCATCTGCAAGCAGTCCTGAGCGGCTGCTGTTTTGAAGATGAAGCAGCCAGGATACTCCCTCCTCTTGATAGGGGCGAAGGGTTCCTGAAAAGTCGCTGAGAAGGACTCTTTCGATTTTGCGCTCAGTTTTTGGCAGCAGCTCTTCAAGAAGCCCCTGCTTAATTTTTGGAAGCGTTGCATTTCCACCAAAAAATTCGAGCTCTTGAGCAATGGCTGAAAGGTTTTGGAGCCGTGCAGACTTGAGAAATCCTGTATGCGTGCCATCGAGTGGATATGTTTTTTGTCCTTGGCTCAAGGCTTTAAGGGTATCTGCAAGCGGAGCTGTATGAGATCCAAAGGAAACCGTCCCCGAAATTTCGATGACCTGTTCCTTTTCAGAAGCCTTTAGGGATGTATCTGTGATGGGAACCAGAATTTTTTTATCTATAGTTTCAATAAGCCATCCCAGCTCAAGAAGGAATTGAATGGTTTCAAGCACCTTGTCAAGAGGGCAGAAGTAGTTTGAGCTGCCAACGGTTTTCTTTTGAAAACCTGCCTCAAGAAGATCCTTTTCCCACGTGCGATCATTTTGGGCCAAATTGGCAAAAGCGAAAGTTGAATCAGTAAGAATCAGTTTGGGGATAGTCATTCCTGGGGTTGTTTTTACAGCCTCTGCAATCTCAATCTGCACCTCATCCATTTCTCGAGCGATTTTTCGAATTTTCTCAATGTCTAGATCGTTTTGAATGCACTCGATAATATCCCATGGAATTGATTCATCAAGTGTGCGCAGAAAATTATTTTTGATAACAAAATGAGGAGGTCCTGGCAAGAATGTGAGGCTTTTATCCACCTCCAATTCAACTCCTGGAGCGGACAGGAAGACTTGGTTGTTGGCACTGATTTTTAATCTGAAGGGGGTAAAGAAGTCAGCGATGAGCGGCAGGTTGTTCCAGCAGAGTACTTTTAGTATCTGTCCTTTTTGGAGAAGGGAGAGTGCTTGAGATGGGCGAAGCCGGAAGAGCGATATGGCTTTTTGTCTTTCTGTCCGCGGATCAAGCCCCTCTTTTGTTCGATAGAAAATTTCTTCTTCAAGAATGAGCTTATGCCACTCTGTTTTTGCAGAAACAGCAGAGAGAGCTTTAAGGGCTAAAATGGGCTTCTTCGAGCCTTTGACTAAAGTAAGGTTGTACATTTGGTGATGTGCAAAAGGTTATAATAATTGTACTCAGTAATTCTACTCAGTAATTCTACTCTTGGAGAGTTTGTAAAAACACAAAAATTTAACAGGATAGACAGGATGGACAGGATGAGCTACAGAGAAAATTTCTCATCACTTGTTTTCTATTGTTAAAATATAGCTAACCTGTGGCTACTGAAAGGAATTCTCTGCATGTTTTATTTTGCAGCTTATCCTGTCCATCCTGTCCATCCTGTCTATCCTGTTAAATTTCTATTATATCTTTGCTCTGTTTGACAAAATTATTAAATACCTTGAGTAGGTAGTGTTGTATGTTTAGACTACCGAAAATCAGCTGAATGAGTACAATAGTCCTACATTTTACCAGAAAATAATTCTATGTATCGACTTCTTCTTATCTGTCTTTGTATGACGAGCCTTTTTGCAGCTTCAGGACCAAATCGCGGTGTGACGATCCATAATCGCATTTTGGCTCGAGCCAATGGTAAATCGATCTCGATGATCGATGTGGTTAAGCAGCTCGATATGCTCTTTTATCAAAACTATCCTGATAAAAGGGGAGATACCGAAGCGCGCCTTGAGTTTTATAAAAACTTTTGGAAGCGGGTGCTTCGAGATATTGTCGATCGCGAGCTTGTTCTCGCTGAAGCGCAGGAAAAGCAGCTGGAAGTATCCAACGGCGATGTTCGAGAAGAGATGGAAGAGATGTTTGGTCCAGACGTCATCAAGAACGTAAACTCTGCAGGGCTTACTGTTCAAGAGGCGCAGAAGATGATTCGCTCCGACATTATATTACGACGAATGCTCTACTTCCGCGTTAAATCGAGAGCCTATCTTTCCATTACTCCTCAAGATATTGAAGAGGCGTATAATGAAATGGCTTCCGACCTTGGCGCTCGAGAAGAGATCTCCTGGCAAGCTATTACCTTCAAAGCGCCTAAAGAAGCCGTTGCAAAGCAAGCAGCCTTTGACGGATTTCAGCTGTTGACTCAAGGCGAAGCGACCCCTGAGAATGTTAAGGATGAACTTATTAAAAAGGGCAGCCTTAAGAAAGATAAAGATGTTACCATTACCTCCTCACAAATATTTACCCACCGTAAATCGGAACTCTCTCGAGATCTTTTGGAGCTATTTAATAAGCTTCCTCCCGGTGTCTGTTCAGAACCTAAAGAGCAGCGAAGCCGGACCGATTATTCCCAAGTTTGGAAGATCTATCTTGTGAAAGGAAGGAAGGTTGGGGAGATGCCGCAAATCCATGATATGGAGGCGCAAATTCGAGAGATGCTCACTCAAGAACAGATTGAAGCCCTTTCAGAAGAGTATATTACGAACCTTCGTAAGCACTTTGGCGTGAATTACGAGGAGATCGATCACGAGCTTCAAGACTACGAGCCATTTAAGTAACTCTAGTACTTGATTTTTTATTTTATTACTATTTATAACTATGTATTATTAACAGTAATTAAAATAATGAAATAAAAAATGTCGTTAGAAGTTTCAACATATCTTTATCCCAGCGACGTCTGGGAATTTATAAGACAGCAAGTTGAGAAACAGAAATCACATCATCTAAGCAGTACGCTCATCAAGCAGTTGCCCAACGAACTCCTCACTCTCATTTTTACATGTGTACATCCGAAAGAACTAGCAGGAAAACTATCTTTAGTTTGCAAAAAATGGAATATAGTATCATCCCAAAAATACTTGTGGGATTCTTTTGATCTAAAAAAACTTTTTCCATTAATAAAAAATGTCATAGATGAGAAAGTTTGGAAAAAGCATGTTGATGTAACTGCTTTTGGACTCATCGTAGATGACGCTATGCCTCCCGATAGTCGCACTGATATACCAGAACTAACAAAGCTATTTGCTTCTATAACACTAGAAGATGATGAATCTGGTGTGACGATTTTGACAATGCCGCAGAGGCTTACCTTGAATAAACTTTGGAAAATTGCAGAATCGCCTCTAAGCGGCAATAAAACTGGCTGTGAATACATCTGGGATAAAATTACAGAGCAGTTTGGAGATTTGCCTGTCACCAAAACATGTAGAGTAGTTATCACAAATTCTCTCCTTAAAGGAAGCAGAAATTTGTCTGTAACTCAACAACAAGCGCTCGTAAATAAAATGGGATGCGAAATGCCTGGAGTATTACCGGTGTCCACGCTTGCCATTTTAACGTACATTAGTTCTCCGGAATTGCCACCCGTTAGACTCTATGGTGATGAACCGCCAACCTATGTCCGTTGTTCAAACAAAGTTGATAAGAAGTGGAACGTTTGTGCTGGGGACTTCGAACTGGTCGGTTTCAACGTCTTCAGCTACGTCTTTGACGTCGGCGACGTGGATGTCGGCGTTGCAGGCCTGAAGGAGCTTTCAAGCCTGCCGATACAGAGAAGACGTTTTTAAATTAAGAAAAAACTTTTTTTGTGTATAAAATTCCCAAATCTTCATATGTCCTGATATTGTAAAAAGGTGAGCCGTAATGCCGATATACCGACCCTCTGAGCTGAAAGAGTTTTTAGCATCGATCGGCCGAGGGGCTAATGCCTCCCTCTCCCAGAACTTTCTCATCGATGGAAACGTCTTGAAGAAGATGGGAGAGCTCATTGAACCCTACAAAAACGTTGTCGAGATTGGTCCTGGCCCTGGCGTTTTGACCGAAGAGCTTCTCAATCGAGGAGTGCATGTCACAGCCGTTGAGAAGGATGCTGCCTTTGCAGATGCCCTCCAGCGCTTTTCTAGCCCTTTAACAGTTGTCAAGGGCGATATTCTCGACTATAAACTTCCATCCCAAAGCGTTGTGGTGGGTAATATTCCCTATGGCATATCAAGAGAAATCTGCCACTGGTTGATAGAGCAGCGAACAAAAGTTCTCGCGGCAGTCATGATGGTGCAGGCAGAGTTTGCGGAGAAATTGATGGCAAAGCCAAAAGAAGAGGGCTTTGGCGCTCTTTCTTTAGCCATGCAGTATGTTTTCGACATAAAGAGGGTTATAGAGGTTTCATCCTCCTGCTTTTGGCCAAAACCAAAGGTTTCTTCATCGGTGATTGTGTGTAGCAAGAGAGAGCCGCGATTGAACGATGCTCAAGAGGCGTGGCTTTTTAACTCGATAGCAGTAGCCTTCAGCCATCGGCGGAAAAAATTGGGAACAGCGCTTGGAATTGAAGAGAGCGATCCTATCTTGAGTAAACATGTTGATCAGGTGAGCCTTGAGGAATGGATTGGAATTTCTAAATTAATTTCTCGTTAATTGCTAAATTATTGATCATAAACTATACTTCCCATCAATTTGATTATTTATTCATTAAAAAAGAGAGAGTTTTATGACAGTAAAGTTGTTGGATTTTGCCGATAAGTGTAAAGCAGCTCAATATATTCCAGTTGCATCAACAGTTACAGCTCCAGCCTTCGCAGGCGCAGGTCTCGTAGCGGCCATTGACCAAATCGCACGCATTATTTTCCACGAGATTGCAGCTCTCTTTTTCCAAATTAGAGGCAATGCTGAAGCAAAAGCACGCCATATTGCACAGCGTGATGAAGCGTGTGCAAACTTGTGCCGTTCTTTGAAACTCATTATGCGAGCAACCATTTCAGCTCTGCCGATTGTGGGCAACTTGAGCGTTTATGCTATGGACGTAAAGCAGGACAATAAAAAACAGGCAAAGCAAATCAATACTCTTACTCATCAGAAGAATGCTCTGGAAGGCTTAGGTCAAGATCGAGTAAATCAAATGAATACTCTGACACAAGAAAACGAAAAGCTTAAGAAAGAGATAGAAGACAATAAGAAAGCGATTATTAATCTCAATACACTGCTTCAAACCCAGAAAGATAGCCTCGCCGAAACCCAAAAGCTGCTTGATAAGAAAGAGCAGACTTTGAAGGAGACTAATGCAATAGTAAACAATCTCCAGAAACAAAAAGTCACCCAACCAACAGAAGTCAAGAAGGTTTAAATTAGGTGAGCACCGTCTTTTCTAGACGGTGCGTTTCCGAATTCAGGATGCAGGCGTATCGAGCTTTTTAATGCAGGTTTCATTCTCGACAATATCGTCGAGATAGCGCTCTAAGATTCGAAGTACGGTGCGTGAGCTATTATAGGCGCCCTTGGTCTGAAATCCCACTTCAGCATGGATACCGCTGAGATCATCTTTTGCAATAATTACGAGTGTTGAGGGCTCTTCCTCTTCAGATTCGGGGACTATCCATGCGATAAATTGTTCGTTATAGAGGGTAATCTTATCGCCGGAATCGTGGACATGGAAGTAATGCCAAGGAACTTGTCGGGGTGGGCTGGCCTTTTCGGCAAGCAGATCTAGAGACGAAAGTGTTTCAAGGTTTACCTGTTCAATTCCATCAGGGAGAGCCTGACGCAATCTGCTGCTCAGTTGCTGAAAGCAGCTATCGAGTTCTTCAATAGTGCGCATATGTACCAACCTACCCCTATAGGTAAGTATACCTATTCAAATAATTTTTTTGTTACCAAACCCTTGAATCATGTGCGAAAGATAGGTAGACTGGCTAAAAATCTATTGGCTTCCCAAGTGTTATTCAAACTGCGGTTTAATCTCTTCATACTTCAGATGCTCTTTTTACCGATACATTCTCTTGAAATTGACTCTGAATTTGGTGCAGTCGCCGTCATAAACGCCGATACTGGGCGGGTTTTATACTCAAGGGCGGCAGATGAGTGTTTTTATCCAGCAAGCACCACGAAAATTGCAACTGCCCTCTTTGTCCTCGATGTCTTTCATCCCCAGCTAAATCAAAAAATCCGTGTCTCTAAAGAGGCCGTTCGAATACTTCCCGATAGTGAAAAAGCTCGCGGCGGCTATCGCCATTATCCCTCCTACATACAAGAGGGGCGAGGAACTTCTGCAGGATTTCAAGCTGGAGAAGAGGTTACTGTCGAAGAGGCGCTCTATGGCGCTATGCTCGCCTCGGGAAATGATGCGGCAAATGTGCTTGCAGAGAATTTTGGAGGCACTATTGATGGGTTTATTGAGCGACTAAATCAGTACGTTCATGAAATTGGCTGTACCCAGACAAATTTTACTAATCCCCATGGACTGCACCATCCCGACCATGTAACAACAGCTTTTGATTTGGCAAAAATGGCCCGAAGAGCAATGCAAAATCAGACCTTTAAAACGATTGTCGGCTCGACTGAATTTGCCACTAAAAAACGCACCTTTCGCTCCTCCAATCAACTTTTGAAGAAAGGGCCCCTTTATACTCCTTATGCAACAGGAATAAAGACTGGGCACTTAAGCCGTGCGAAGAACTGCTTCGTTTCAGGCTATGAAAAGGATGGGCGGTCCATCATTGCTGTCTTTTTGAAGTGTCCTGACAGAAAAAACATGTTTCGGGAAATGAAACGCCTTTTCGATGAGCTTGCTCGAGAGGAGCTGATTTCCAAGACCTATGTGAAATCGGGCGCCTTAAACTTAAGCTACAAAATTCCTGATACGGATGTTGTGGTTGGCTGCTATACCGATAAGAATGTTAGTTTGTCCTATTTTCCCTCAGAAGAGCCAAAGCTTCAAGCTGTTGTTGCTTGGGAAGATGCTAAACTGCCTATAGCTAAAGGGGACCGAATAGGCTCTTTAAACCTGGTTGAGGGGTTAAATATTCTCTCATCCGTTCCCCTCTATTCCGATTCAACTTTTGAACTGCCTCTTTCCCAAAGAATGAAGAGCATGTTTGGTAAAGAGGTCGTTATCGTTTCAGTCCTCTTTATCCTTACCGCCTGCTGGCTGTTTTTAGGTAAGAAGAGGATGCGTTAAGCTTTAGTCAATACCTCTCTCAATGCATCTGCAGTATGAAAGAGATTTGAGGGAAGATGGAGATGACCTTCTTGCCATTCAGGGTCATTCCAGATACTTGAAGTTACTGGTCCATTAGGCGTTTGAACAGTGCGCCCTTTAGTTGCTCCGAAAACAAAGCTCACAGCTTTTCGCAGCTTTTCCCATTGGGCATCTCCTCTATCACCTGCAGAACAAAATGATCGTGCGCTCACCAGAAGGCTTAATGGGCTGCGGGCTTTGCAGTTGACAAACTTAAACTTGAATGCCCTTGGAATTTGCAGTTCGGGGAAAATGCGGTCGGTGATAGTTTGCAGTGGCCTTGAGCAGTTGTCTGCCTGTATTTGGAAGTTAAGCCGACCCTCTCGTGCAAGCTTGAACTGTTCGCTCAAGAGTTGCATGTAGAGGTCAAACTTCTCTTGGTTGATAGGCGTACACACTTGAACCTTTTCACGGTTATTTAACGACCTGCTGGGATCGATAAAGGTCCAGATTTTACGGTGCGTGTTGTAGATGTGTCTAAGAGTTGCACACTCACCTACAGGATAAAGATCTGCATAGCATCCTGGGTAGATAATATTGAATGTTCCATCGTCAAGAGGAAGGGCAGCAATGAGATAGCCATGAGTGCCAACGACGTGCATATGGTGTGGATCTTCGCGGTTTGCACATAGGCCAAAGAAAGCATGTCCTTTTGAAAAGTCTATGGAGAACTTTTTCGATATCTGTTCCCGGGTTAGTTTTTCAACGACAGGAAGATTTTTCCACCATTTAGGATCATCAAGGTTGGCTGTTGTGAGTTGAAGGTCAAGCTCTTCAATCCCTCTTTCGGTATACTCATGGTTGATAACTCTTAGGTGAGCCTCTCTTCCGAGCATGCTGAAAAAATCCTTAATGGAACTCTGAGTGGTTGGGGAAATGGAGATGACATGGTCTTGGTTTGTGATCGGAACTCGCTGTCCATTGATAGGCAGGGTCATTGTGTAGATGGGATTGGAACTATTTTCAAGGCATTTGACCTGCAGTAGCTGGTCATTGTAGTAGTTCATCCTCTTGTCCATAAAGGTGCGTCCAAAGATTTCCCGAGTAGTCTCCATAAGAATCATTGCAGGAACGGAGTCAAAGTTTATTGAAGACATGTTTCGAAAGACAGCCTTGAAGAATCGATCCTGGAGATTTGGATTCTTTTCTAGCATACGTATGTATTTGGGGAATTCTGCCGTCTTTTCAATTTTCTCTTTCGTTCCTTCAGCTGCTAAATAGTTGACCAAGGGGTATTGACGAGCTTGCCATTGAGTAAGCAACTCTCTTAGTTTATTGCAGTCTGCTTGAAATGGAACTGCGAGATTTCTATTGAGAGCATGCTGGGAAAGCGGCTTTGCAAGCAGGTCAAAGCGAGTTTGGTGCTGTTTGAGCTCTCGATAGGCAAACCGTTTGGGTGATAACGGAAAAACAATTGCCATTCGATCGCGAAACTCTCGAAGCGCCGCTTGATTATTTGCCTGTTTTGCCTCACGTATCTGCCGTTTCAGCTCAAGTTCTTGAGGATTCAAAAGCCTCGCCTTCATCTGCTGGATGGCCGATTTAATCAACCCCATTTCCTCGATAGACGGGCTCGAGATGCCGATAATTTGATCTTTGGCAACGTTTATGTTCCAATTGCGTAGAGCTTCTGAAAACCCCTTAGCAAGTTCGAGCGCTTTATCCGGGGCAGTCCCGAAGATTTTGCGGATGATATAGATAATTTTTTCAATGAGATTTGTTCTTCGCCAGCTGCTCGAAGGAGTGATTTTCAAATCATGATTATTGGATAGGGCTGTTACGAAACTTTGAAGAGTGGGTTGAATCGGAATCATACATGTCTCTTATATGTTTACGAGTTGAGAAAATCGAGATTGTCCTGGAGCCAGAGAGCCACCTTTTCCGCTGTGTTTCTGTAGAGCGGAATGTAGAGAACATCTTCGGTTGTATCGATATCGGTCAGCTGACCGAGTGAGAAGGCGTTTATATTGTTGTTAATCGAGTCGTTTTGATGGTCATATTCGCAGGTGCCTAAAATGTAGGCAGGCCCAAGCAAACATTTTCGGCTTATGCCATCAAGAACCTTAACTTCTACGAGCGCTTCAGATCGTCCCTCGCTTGGAATGATCTTGCCTTGAGCTGCAACATCTTTATGCGGTTGATAGCGATAGCCGATCTTCTCTTTACCCTGATCGAGGAGCTTTACCTCGAGGATATAGGCGCCATTATCTGGGACATACTGAAGATCTGGGATTTTTTCTATGGCGTAGATGAGACGCGATGTCAGCTCGCCTGTTTCATCATCTTCTACGAAATGGATCGATACCTGTTTTGTCTTTTGATCCTGCACAGAGGGGGCAAATTTATAGGAGCAGGAGCAGAGGAGTAGTAGAATACAACCGTTACGAAGAGTTCGTTTCATCAACTTCCAGCTCCTTGAGGCGTTCTTGACAGAGCTTTGCAACTTCCGTCGTCGGGAATCGGGTAATGGCCATTTTGTAGTAGATAATGGAGGCGCTTGGTCGTTTTGTACGCTCATAGAACTGGCCGATGTCAAAGAGGCCATTGGCTGCAATTTCCTGCATCTGGTTTAGTGTTCCAGAGGCAGCCTCGAGCGCAGCTTCCTGAGGAAAATCAGCTTGAAACTTCTGGAGGTTTAATTCTGCAAGCGGAAGTGGGTCGGGGTTATTCCCTTCAAGTTCGATCTGTTTTAAGTAGGCTTGAGCGACTCCTAAATAGCCTGCGATTGCAAATTGCGACTTAGGAAAACGGCGGATAAGTGTCTGGTAGGTGTCTATTGCTTGATCAAACTCCTCTCTTTCGAGAAGCATGGACGCTTTTTCTTGAAGAGCCGTTGCTGCCAGATCGTGGTTGGGAAGAGATGTTGCTACCTCTTCAAAGATCTCTAAGGCTAAATCCTTTGCCGGCATAATTTTAGGCATGGATTCATAACCGAAGGCGCGTCTGAAAGCGCCATCTTTAAGCTTTTGAGCGATGAGGAGTTTGTATTGAAAGACCTCTTCATAAAACTGAGGGTTGTTTTCAAGCTCGAGATATTGGGAGAATTCTTTATTGGCGATATCGAAATCGTCGAGGTTGAAGAGAGCAATTCCTGTATAGTAGTGCGCCTCTTTTGCTTGAGAGGAGTCTGGAAAGCTTAAGCTGACGGTACGAAATTGGAGGAAAGCTTCATCCCAATCTTTGTTTGCAAGAGATTGGAGTCCCTTCTTCCAGTGGTCTTCGAGCGATTCTGTGGCTACATATTTTTGATCGTGAAACCAGCCGTTCTTCCATACATAGGGCGCAGGAAGAGAGCTTGTAGAAGCTAATAGGTAGAAAGAGAGCAAAATAGCTGTTGTACGAATTCGCACCTGAATAACCTATGAATATCAAGAAATATAGTACGTATCCGATTTGATTATACACAAACAAATTCAGGCATTGAACTTTTCGGCCCAAGTTCTCGTGCCCGTGCACTTCGCTAAGCACGGGCACGAATCCACTTTTAAACAACTCTTCGTATTGGGTACAACTGTGGCAATTTCTACCATTGGTTTCATGCGTATCGTTGTTTGTTTAATTTTGGTTATTTTGAGCGGCTGTATGTCTTCGCAGGCAAGACAGGCTCAAGCGGCTTTTAACTCATCGGTCTTTGAGCATGCCCATTTTTTGATCAACCATCGGCTCTACCAGCTTGAGGGATGCGGACTTCTTCCCAAAGATCCAAATGGATCTTTGCCCCTCTTTATTTTTAGTGAAAAACTATCCGCCTATGACTATCGGCTTTCATCAGTTGAAAGCGGCCGAAAATTGGCTCTTTTAGTCATCGAAGACGCATTGCGAAGGATCAATCGTGATGACTCTTTACGTTCGTATGTGCTCAATTTCCCTTTGAGTGAAGAGGATCTCAGCATCACGATCCATTTTTATACATCAGCCGAAAGTAATGAGGTTGTAAGAGCGCCTTTGCTTGCTCTTATTTCAATCGAAGAGGGCAGCATTCGGTATTACACTTGGAGTGAAAAAGAGGGTTATTCGCTTAAAGGGGATGAAAAAATTATAGACGCATATAATATTTCGTGTTTATAATATCTTAATAATTATTTGATAAAGTTAGTTTTTTAAAAAGGAAATTATTATGTCATGTAGAATTGGATCTTCTGTTCCTTGCTATCGCGGCTGCGGCGCGGGAGCTAATGAATTTGTTGATGCTCACGTCCAGCAGCAGTTAACGAACCTGCAGGGAAGAGTGTTAGATCTTCGGAATAGACCAACATTCAGAGAAGTTGAAACAGAGCTTCACACTTTAGAGACAGAAATGAACACCGTGGTCAACAACCCCGACCATCGACGCGAATTTCAATCGAAAAATTCATCCTATCATAGACTAGCAGGTGAAGTTAAGGCAACTTTTACTCAGCTTCATGACTATCTTCATCAAAATAGCGACAAGCTCAAGGCAGAGAAAAAGTGGATTGAGCTCGGATTTTCTGAAGAGTGGCTCAAGGCCGATCCCGCCTCTGTTCATTTCATTGCAAACACTGGGGCCATTTACTCTATCCTTACTTTGAAAAATAGCCCTGACTTACTTGATCCCGAGCCTCTTCTTTCATTGGAAAATGGCCAGATTTCAGTTCTTGTAAAAGAGTGGGATGAGAGCGAATATGTACCTATTCAGGAGTTTCAAAAGAGAGTTCGCTATGAAGAGAGAGATGATATCTTTATCGATAATGAAGGAAAACATGGCTGGAACATGACCCAATGGGGATTTGTTCCCAAAGGCCGTTTTGAGGGCTTTGAAGCGTTTGCTCAAATTACGCCTGAAGCTCTTAAAACTGTTGTAGATCATGGAAAGACCTTCTGGAGCCCTGAGCAGCAAAAAGATAGAAATGGCAATGAGAGAAACTGCGTTATTCAAGTGACGGCCAACTTTAAATCACGAATGGGACTTCCAAGAACCGGATGGGCAAAGAACGCAATTGAAACGTTCAACCATATTGGCATCAGAGTCATTGATCCAAATGGTAAAGTCTACTCCTTTGGTTATGAGATGACCGATGAGAATAATAGAGCTACCTTTAAGTCTTTTAAAACCTTCTGTGGAAGTGCAAATGCACTCGGCGCTTGGCCAGACTTTGACGTTCTTCGACCTTTCGAAGATTGCAACGTTACAACAGCTGCAATTAGTGAAGAGGGCTTTAATAAGGTAAAGAAGTTTATTGAAGAGAACAAGGGTTGCCGATTTAACTCCATCAAGCAAAACTGCGCAAAGCACGTATCGCTTGCTTGCAAAGAGGTTGATATTGATATTCCCATCTACCAAGATGCCTTTGAATATCTTGGAGGGGCTCTTCCTTCGTTAAGTCAGATCCCGGTTATAGGCAAGCCTCTTTCCTGGGTTGCTAAAGTTGTCTCTTGTGTTGCAAGGGCAATCTTTAAGGTTATTCAATTTATTACCCCAGAAATTATTAAACTGCCTTTCAGGGCTGTTTGGAAAAGTTGCAAAACCGTGGCTGGCAGTCTTTTGGCGCTTATTTTAGGTGCTAACAAGATGAAGCCAAGAGATCCAACCGATCCGAGAAACCAAGAAGATGTTATCGATCCTGCACGTATGAGCTCCTTCTCGAAGGTGTTCCGTTCCTGGAAAGATCTCTTTAATCCGGACATTAGCCGGGTTGCAAGCTCGAAGAAAGTTATGGATTGGCAAAGGGCTCAACGTACAAACGCTGTACACCATGCAGGCGTTGGCTCAAGGCTTTGCATTGTGCCGCCAGCGCAAGCGGTGTAAGGGATAAAAACGATAGAGTAGAGATAGGATTAAACTCTTAATCTCTACTCTATGGTGTTATTTCAGAATCCCGTAGAGTACCAATGAGGTCTTTCCATTCGATCGTTCATTCTTTGCTTCTCGGATTCGAGTTTTTGAATGATATCGTCATATTTTCCGTTTTTATTGAGAATTTTCAAATCTTCACCGAATTCGCTTAACTTAACGTCTCCCATTTTCAATCCTGTCATCCATTCCCCAAGCTTGCCAATGCCTACGATTGGGGCGAGTATTGGAACGGCAAGTGGAGCGGTGAGCATCGCAAAGGGATTATTTACTGAGGCGCTGAGGATATTCTGCATTCCTTCCCAAACAAAAGTAAAAGTTGGATCTGCTTTTAGAATTAATCCGGATGAGTCCGTATATTTCCACATGGTGTCATAGTCTTTACACTTCTGATATTTTTCGATTATTTTTTCAGCTGTACTTCTAATAGCTGTGCCGAGATTTTTCTCAGGATCATGTATGCCTAGTTCAGATAGATCATTTGTGGGTTTTATCTGAAAATTACCTTCCGAGTCGGCACACAAATTATTTCGAAGCTGTTCTTTACTTTGTTCTGAGAGTTTTGGTTTACGCTCCTTTTTGCCAATTTTCCCTTCATGACTCTTTTCTTCAAGACCCTTTTGTTTACTGATCAATTGATTAAGAAAGTAAACATTTCTTTCCATCTGCTTATCTGTAAAACCTTGGGTTTTATCATCTATTTTATGTATAGATTTTGTACGTTGTGTAGTGCTTTCTTGATCTTCAATCGTTGACGAATTATCCTGCACAAATACAGGTGGAATATTCTTTTTCGGGGAATTGACTAACTCGACCTGTCTATTGATAAAAGCAGTAATTTCATTAGCTGTTTTGTTATCTAGAGTACCTCCAAGTCTATTATGCAGGCTATTTCTAGAAATGAGGTAGGATTGCCCCTGTATATTTTTGCATTCAACGAAGTTTGCAGGGTTGGTCAAACTCAATTTGGCAAAAAATAACCAAACTTTATTGTACCAAGTCGCTTTAAAGGCTCTAACATCTGCTGTTGTACCATCATTTTGCGGTAGTTGCAGCCGATGTGCTTTAATGTCATATTGAATTTCCATACGCTTCACCTTATTAGGGATTATTTTAATTCTAATACTAATCTATGGAATAGTCAATAAACGGTCTAATAATCCTGTTTCCAGGTGAGCGAGGCAATTCCTTCGGCATCGTCGCCCACTTCAGCTTCAGCCTTAAGCTGGGAAGTGACATCGACGCTTAAGCCTACTCGATTAACATCTGAAGAGATCTGCTTAGAAGCAGTTACCATGACAGTATCTGAGATATACTTGCCTACTTGAACGGATACATCATTGGAATCGGTGTCATTTTTCACATCGAGCCGATCTATTCCAACTACGCTTCGAAGAGTGTCTATCATTGAAAAGGCGCTTTCCCCCTTTTGAAGGGAAATGAGGACTTGGGCCAGCTGCAAGCTCTCAAGCGGGGAGACATCTTGAATGCCTTTATTAAAAAGCACCCACGAAATAATTTCCTTTTCACTCATGGGGGGATTCGACTGAAAGCTCACAATTGGCTTATCGAGAGATCCCGTTACATTTGCCTGAACCGCTATTTGCGGCAAGTTCATACTGGATGAAAGGTTGATATTGGAATCGTTTAGGATATCTCCTTTGAAAAGGATCTCTCCATGGATAATTTTTAAATCATGCCCTGCTAAACGGAAGGTACCCGAGGTACAAGAGAGGGAGCCATTGGCGAGGTAGGAGTTTGAATTTCCCGATATGTTGAGTTGGCCTGTCCAGAGGCTTGTAAGGCCGCGTCCTTCGATCCGCCCGGTATTGGGGATAGTGATATCGAAGGAGAAGTCGAGGGGAGTATTTTGAAGAAGCGCCTCTTCATCTTTGAAGGCGACCTCAAGTAATGCAATATCTTGGGTGAAATTAGCACGAAGATCGAGAAGGGCATCATCGATAGTAAAGCTTCCTTGAAGATTGATATTGGAATCACTTCCTTTCAAGTTAAGATTTCCTGAAGCAAAAACCTTTCCTAAGTCCATATTGACCAGTTCGAGCTTTTGAGGATGAAATTCAAACTTGGATACAACCTTGTCCTGGCTAAAATCAATCTCCCCTGTAGCTGTAAATGATCCCCCCTGGTCATCGTGGCCTCGTGCGGCTGTTATGAGAATTTTTCTTTCCTGAATGGTTCCGTTTATTTCTATATCTTTAATTCGGCCGCCGATGGCTGGGATTTCAAACTCTCCCTTGGAGACATCTATTTTTCCTGAAAAGGATGATCCTTGGAGAGCTAATGTAAGGCTTGCTCTACCCTTGCATTGGAGCTCTTCTGGGAAGAAAGCTGAGCTGACGATCGCAAGATCAATATCTCCAGTAATCGCTCCCTTAATCGACGTTGGTGTGACAGTGAGAGCAAGAGTACATGGCTTATCAAAGGTCTCGCCTTTGGTTGTAGACTTGATGTCAGCCCGATATCCATTAATTGTACATTCATAATCGGTAACGAGCGATAGGCGCACTTCGTCGAATGATTTGAGCGTTGTTTTTGCAGTTCCTGTAACCATGCCCAAAGGATGAAGAGTGGTTCCGGAAAGTCCAAGAATGAAGGAATGGCTGCCTTCAATCGGCACAAAATGGCTAATCCCAATTTTTGTGAAGGGGAGGTCTACGCCTCGAAGCTCTCCTTCGATCGTGTCATCTTGACGTGAAAATTGGCCTGTCAAAAGAGAGCTGGAGTTATTGCGTAAAGTAAAAGGGCTGACGATGCATGATGTTTTTGTCCAAGATGCTTGGAGCGGTTTTTCAAGTATAAGCGTTCCAAGAGAAAGGGAAGAAAAAGTAAGCACCTCTTCGTGAGATTTGTCTTGATAGCTTCCTTGAGCATTAAGTGTGAGATCTCCCTCGCCGTTCACCAGAAATGATAGACCCGTCTCTTCCGTTTTGCAGGAAATGGTGAGCTCTTTTTCATGGAATTTGAAAAGGTTTACATTTTGAGCATGGCATTTCAGCGCCAGATTTTTATCGGAATAAGAGCCATTGATTGTTGCTTGGCCATAGTGTGTATGGTGAATAGCGCCAATAAGATCAAAGTGGCTAGGTGTGAATGAAAAGGTCCAAATCCCGTTTAAAGAATCACTGTTTAAAGAGCCCTTTGAATTAAGCGAGAAGCCAGTATCGCCAAAGTTTGCTGTGAAAGGGATGGCGTGGTTGTCGATCTCCATTTTTCCTTTAAGCTGCATTTCTTTGGTGAGCAGGGCATCAATTGAAGAATCAAATACATAGCTTTCTTGTTCTAGAATTATCTGCTGAAGATTTGCTGAAGAGAGTTCATCGGTTGTGAGCTTTTTATGCGGCATCAAGGGTTTATTGAGATAGGTTTTGATATGGTCTAAAGATAGTTGTAGGCCTTGAGGATCTTCTTTCAGCGATCCTGAAAGCTCGATCTTATTCAAAGGGTTCATTTTATAGACGGTGCCTGAAACCTTAGCCTCTTGAACGATAAAGGGGGAATTGGTTGAAGCAGTCCCTGAAAGGGAACAGCGAAATTTGTCATGGAGTGATGTTTCGAGAGAAAAGGGGAGTTTTTCAAAAGCTCCATCGGTATCGAGAGCAAAATGGATGGGAGTTGAGTCGGGAATTGTCCAGAAGCGGCCAGTGATTGAGGCAACACATCTATCTGGGTAAAAGGCTACAGAGCCTGCAATTGAAAGGGATTGGTTTTTGAGGACAAGCCGATCGAGGGATAAGTGTCGAATGATAATGGGAATCTGCGAGTTTGATGCAGTAGCTGGAAATGAGCTGTCATGAACAGCAACAGTTCCTAAAGAGAGTGAAAGAAAGGAAATTTTGCCAGTAAGTGCTTGATACCACTCAGGGATGCAGGCAAGAGATGAAATAGTGATCTTTGGGCTCTCTTTATCGCCAATTCGGACATCTTCGAGAGATATAAAGAAGGGAGGAATGCCTGAGAGTCGCTCTATTGTGACAGGCATCTCGAGCGCTTCGCTTAGAGAGTCCTCGCACAATTTTTTTAAGGGGTTCTGGATGATGGGACTCTTCAACAAGAGGGCAGGTATGGTGAGCAGGAGGAGAGTGAGAATGAGGAACAATTTGAGTGTCTTTTTCATCAAAAAGATTGCCCTATACTGAAGTAGATCTGAAAAGGAGGATCTATATTTGGTCTTCGATTTAAAGGAAATGCTAGGTCGAGCCTTAGAGGGCCGATCGGGGTTTTATAGCGAATACCAAATCCTGTCGAGTGAAGATAGGGCTTATGGATCTGGGGCAGCCAATGTAAATAGACATTTCCAACGTCGTAAAAGAGCACATAGCCGAGCGATGAGGAGGTTCGAATGCGCGCTTCGAGTGTTCCTGACAGCATCGACCTTCCGCCGACGGGAATATTGTGTCGGTTGAGCGGAGCAACGCTTAGGGATTTGTATCCTCGGAAAGAATTATCTGATCCGCCAAAGAGCCGATCGGGAAGAGGGATTACATCTTCAGCTTCTCCGAAGATATTGGCCATTTGCGCTTTTGCCGCTAAGGTTAACCCATCTTCAAAGAAGGAGTAGTAACCTGTAAGGGAAGAGGAGTGGATGAGGTAGGGATATGGTTTTCCAGCGAGCTGAAAAGCGGGGGTTAGTTTGCAATTGAAGATGGCTCCCATCGTTGGATCAAGGAGTGAATTTGCAGAGCTCCATCGAGCTTGAAAAGGAAGTTTTGCAATTCGAAAGAGATCGTTTCCATCAAATCCATGCGACGTTAGCCGTTCGAATTGAAGGCCTCGAACAATATCGAGCTCTTTAGAAAGGGCTGTTTCAAGAAGAACAGAGGCTTTAACTGCTGAGCTGACGTAGGAAATTGTTGTTGTGAAGTCATATTCTAAGAGGTAAATCAGGTTTTGCTTGTATTTGAGGAAGTTGGGAGTTGTGTATCGTAGCGTGACAGCTCGATCATGCTCCCAAAGATCGGCTCGAAAATCAAAACGCTGTCCACGTCTTGCAACATTTCTATGGTTCCAGAGAAGAGAAACCCCTGGTCCATAGGTAGTTGTATAGCTTAATCCTGCACCAATTGTTTTTTGCAGCGCCTCTTCAGCACTAATTTCAATGGGAACTTTGCCGTTTTCAAGCGGACCCTCTTTGATGGTAACTGTTTTGAACAGTCCACTCTTTTCAAGCCGCCTCTGCATCTCCTCAATAGATGAGCTGGAAAATTTGTCTCCAGGACTCCATGGGCAAAGAGAGGTAAAGAACTCCTCATCGACTCCAGCTGTAGGTGCGATGTGGATAGGACCAAAAAGGCAGTAGGGGCCGGCTAGGACATCAAAAGTAACATCCAAGGTTGCCTCTTTTCGATCAGCCCATAAGGTGCTCTTCTGAATGGTTGCCAGAGGGTAACCCTTGCTTCTTAAGTCAGAAAGAATTTCTCTTTTTGCCTCTTCGATCTCTTCTGCTCGAACAAATTCTCCCGTTTTGATACGTACGGGACTTTCAATAGGCAGAACCTGAATCTTCCCATAGCTGTAGCGTGGGCCTTTATTTATAGAGAAGACGACTTTAGGCTGAGGCTCTTCAAAGATTGTTTGAACCGCAATTTCGCATGAAAAGTAGCCTGATGCCCAGAGAACTGCTTTTTGTTTCTCAATATCTCGTTCGGCCCGTCGTTTCAGGGCTGCAAAACTAACGGGCGGCGCTGCCTTCATTTGAAAGGTAGTTGATGCACGCTTTAGCGACTCAATTATTTTGTTGTCATCGGTGCCATCGGTCTTGATTTCAGCATCATAGGTTAATGCTGAAAGAGAACTAGATAGAAATAAAAGAAGAGTGAATATTGTACGCATGCTAAATATTATCGCCTCTATTTTGATTTTTGAGGAGTATAAACATACATATGAAAAGTGAACTTGCTTGGAAGAGGCTTAGATCAGTTTTAGCTGGCGGCGTCAATTCGCCCGTTCGAGCCTGCATGCAGATGGGGATCACTCCGCTTATCGTCGAGAAAGCCTTTGGTCCATTTTTAGAGGATGTGGATGGTAAAAAATATATTGATTTTTGCTCGAGTTGGGGAGCGCTCCTCTTTGGCCATGCCGATCCGAAAATTCAAGAGGCGGTAGTAAAAGCTTTAGGGCGCGGCACCTCCTATGGTGCATCAACTCTTCAAGAAGCTGTTTTAGGAGAGAAGGTTCGCCATTTTTTTCCAACTATCGAGCGTATTCGTTTTGTTTCTTCTGGCACTGAAGCGACTATGTCTGCGGTTCGCTTAGCTCGCGGCTATACGAAAAAAAATCGCATTTTAGTGTTTGAGGGCAACTACCATGGCCATTCCGATCAATTTTTGAAGTCGGCAGGTTCTGGTGTCGCATATACCTCTGGCGTGTCGGGAGTGCCTGCTGTATTTAACTCCTGCACCGATCGAATTGCCTATAATGATATGGACGCTCTCAAGCGCTATTTTTCGAGTGAGATGGCCTCTGATTGTGCGGCTGTCATACTCGAGCCTGTTGCAATCAACATGGGCTGTATTTTGCCGAAATCTGGCTTTTTAGAGCTGCTCCGGCAAGAGACAAAAAAGCGAGGAATCCTCCTTATCTTTGATGAAGTGGTTACCGGTTTTCGATTAGCACCAGGCGGTGCGCAGGAACATTTTGGGATAAAGCCCGATCTTACCTGCCTTGGTAAAATTTTGGGCGGCGGCTTTCCGATAGCCGCATTTGGTGGAAGAGTTGACATTATGGAGTGTTTAGCTCCGCTTGGCCCCGTCTATCAGGCAGGAACGTTGTCTGGAAATCCAATTGCGACAGCTGCAGGTATTCAAGTGCTCGATATGATCAATCCAGGTATATATCAAGATTTAGAACGAAAGACGAAGCGGCTCTTTGAACCGGTTGAAAAACTTGTTCAGAAGAAGAAATTGCCTGTTTCAGTTGCTCGAATTGGCTCTATGGGCACAATCTTTTTTAGCCCTCAAAAAGTTGAAACTTTTGAGGATGCAAAAAAATGCTCTCAAGAGCTGTTTCGTGAATTTTTTGTTCGATTACTAAATAAGGGGATATACATTCCGCCTCTACAGCTTGAGACGTGGTTTGTATCAACTGCCCATACCGATGAGATGATTGATGAAGCATCTACTGCGATTATTGATACATTACTCTCTCTTTCTTGGCTCTCTCTTTCCGCTTGAAGCTGCTGAGAGACAGCTTCCGAAATTAGCAGGCGGCAAAATCGGGCTTATAGAAATCGGAGATAAATCAAATGAGATCTCGGATGCTACCTGGATCTATGTCCGTGCGGCCCTAAAGTACTATTCTCAAAATAAACCAGACCTCTTAATCATTCAGCTCAACACTCCTGGCGGAGAAGTTTTTGCTGCCGAGAGGATAGCCGATGCCTTGAAAAACTTTGAGAAAGAGAGCGGCGTTCCCGTTTTAGCCTATATTAATAACTGGGCAGTCTCTGCAGGTGCGATGCTCACCTTTTCTTGTCCCATAATCGCAGCTTCCAAAGACGCTATTATGGGCGCTGCTATGCCTATTACTGTTGGCGCTGAAGGGATGCAAGCAGCCCCTGAAAAGGTCAACTCAGCGCTGAGAACCGATTTTGCAAGCCGTGCGCAGTTTTTCGGCAGAAGCCCCGCAATTGCAGAGGCGATGGTTGATCCCGATACCATAGTGGTACGTAGAAATGGCCAGATCATAAAACTTGCCAGCATGGACGAGGTAAAGAAGGGTTCAGATGAAGTGATCTCAGCCAAGGGAAAGCTTTTGACCCTGACAGCACATGAGATGAAAGAGTATGGCATCGCCGATTTTCTCGTTGAGCCTGGCTCGCAAGAGATTGCCCAAGTAGCTTTAAAGGACCATCCGTTAGTTGTCCTTCCTTGGGCCGAAGTCTCTCCTAAGGAAGAGATCATCCCCTTTAAGATGGACTGGCAGACTAGGTTTGTCGCCTTTTTGGCATCTCCCGCAGTCTCATCCGTCTTGGTAATGGTGTTTATGGTCAGCATGTATATGGAGATCTCTTCGGGCGGATTTGGGTTGGCGGCCCTTGCTGGCCTTACAAGCCTTTTCTTTCTTGGCCTTGTAAGTAACTCTCAAGAGGCTATCTCCTGGCTTGAAGGGCTTCTTTTACTTTTTGGATCTCTTCTTATATTTATTGAGGTGGTCTATGTCCCCACCTTTGGCTTTTTAGCTGTAATTGGCGGCCTTTTCTGTTTGGCGGGTGTTTTTGGCATCATCTTGCCAGGAGTTTCTTCAGTTCGCTTTGAGGGTACTTCGTTGAATGCGGCTGGAGATTATGTGCTTCTTCGCCTGGTTTGGCTGATGGCGGCTATGCTGCTCTCATTTTTGATTATACTTCTTTTAGCCCGCCCTATGAAGAAAAGGCTTGAGATGCTCTCATGGCTTGTTTTAAAAAAAGAGCCGCAGCCTAGCTTACAGTTTAATCCTGAAGAGGAGACAATCAAACTTGGAGCAGAGGGTACTGTTGTTTCAACATTGAGGCCTTCAGGGAAGGTTGAAATTGAGGGCAAGCTCTTCGATGCAGTATCCACTGGCCAGTTTGTAGATAAGGGAAAAAAAGTGAAAGTTATTGAAGTCGTACTTGGAAAACTTGTTGTGGAGCAGATAGCATGATTGAAGTACTCCTTTTTCTTCTTCTCTCGCTTTTCCTGCTCTACTTGGAGTTTTATCTTACCAGCGGCCTTTTGGCCGGTATTGCAGCTATAACCTACATCGTATCGATAGTCTTTTTAGTGAAGGCGGGATTTGGTTTTTTAGAAGTGTTCCTCTTTGTGCTTGTATCGCTTGCCTTAGCTGCAGGAACCGTTTTGCTGGCTATGAGAAGAATTCGACAGTCGGCCGATTCCAACACCTTTTATCTCGATACGACACAGGAAGGTTTTGTTGGGGCGTCAGCCAATACCAGTTTAATTGGCAAGAGTGGTATCACACAAACAGACCTCGGACCCTCTGGTTTTGCAGAAATTGAAGGGCATCGAGTACAGGTGGTCTCATCAGGTCCCTATATTGAACGAGGCGAGAATGTTACAGTTCTCTTTGCTCGAGGGGCCTATTTAGTTGTACAGAAACAGAAAGGTTGAATTGGATGAGTAGCGTACAGTTATTGCCTCTTCTTTATTTTCAACCTCAGAGATCACAGAGCCCACAGAGATTATTCCAGGCTATCTCTCTCTGTGTGCTCTGTGATCTCTGTGGTAAATTTTCCTCTCTCTACTTATACGATTTGCTTAGCAATTCGTATAATCACACTCAAAAAGGTAGATAATTTATGGAAAACGTCGGAAGCATTTCTTTTCTCTTATTAGCGCTGATTGTCGTTTCGGTGATCGTCGTGATGATCCTGGCTAAGTATGTCGGGCTCTGGTTTCAAGCCTTTGTTTCAGGAACCCCTATTTCCCTTTTCAATATTGTGGGAATGAGCTTGAGGAAGATTCCTCCTCGCATCATTGTTAATGCCTATATCAACGCCTATAAGGCAGGCCTTCGAGACATTAATGTTGCAGATCTTGAAACGCACTATCTTGCAGGTGGAAATGTTATCAATGTCGTAGCTGCCCTTATTGCAGCTCAAAAGGCAAATATTCCCCTTGATTGGAAGCGAGCGACAGCGGTTGATTTGGCTGGACGCGACATTCTCGATGCCGTTAAAACTTCGGTTAACCCAAAAGTGATTGATTGCCCCGACAGAACGCATGGAGAGTATATTACCGGCGTTGCAAAAGATGGTGTGCAGTTAAAATGCCGTGCAAGAGTCACTGTACGTACTAATATCTCACAGCTTGTTGGCGGCGCAACGGAAGAGACCATCATTGCTCGCGTGGGCGAAGGGATTATCGGTGCGATTGGCGCTGCTGACTCCCACCTGCTTGTTCTTGAAAACCCTCAACTGATCTCCAAGCGCGTTTTGGACAAGGGGCTTGATGCACAAACTGCTTTTGAAATTCTCTCAATTGATATTGCAGACATTGCCCTTGGCGAGAATATCGGCGCCAAGCTTCGAGCTGATAAGGCGGAGTCGGATAAGCGTATTGCTCAGGCAAAAGCTGAAGAGCGCCGCACCATGGCTGTGGCTTTAGAGCAAGAAAATATTGCTCAAGTAAAGCTTATGGAGTCTAAGCTGATTGACGCACAGGCTGCTATTCCCATGGCCATTTCTGAGGCCTTTAGAAAGGGGAACTTAGGCATTATGGACTACTACAAGATGGAGAATATCCAGTCTGACACCAAGATGCGCAAGAATATTTCTGGAAGTGATGTGTAGCCTATGGATGACATAATCGGCGATATTATTGGATTTTTGATTGCCTTCATAGCTGTATTGACCCTTGTTGGAAGCTCGCTGAGAAGGCAGAGAAAAATAGTGACAGTTCCTCACGCCCCTTTAGAGGTTGAAAAACGCATTCCAACGGGCAGAAGAGTAAAGCCGCAAGAGCATCACGATGAACATGCCCAAGCGCTGCAGCCATCTCCTGCACCTCTCAAACCAGAAAAGAAAATAACTCCTGCGCAGAAGATGCAAATTAAAAAGATGGTATTGCATTACGAAATCTTATCACGTCCTAAAGCCTTTAGAAACAAAGTATGAAGCTTGATAAGTCGCTAAAGTCACAGATTGTAGAGACAAAATTTCCTAAGAAGCCATCAATTGGTTTTGGGAGGAAAGCTCTTTCTGTCATGACCAGTGTGCTTGCCACTCCTATTTCAGTGGTTCATGGTTTTATTGCCACTATTCAGAATTGCGGAAAGCTTTATCACGCTATATTTGATGATCAATCTCCTGGAGTGGTTGACAAGCAAGTTTTGCAAAATCGCGATGTTGAACAGCTGCATGGTACATCTGCAAAGTTTCATCCTAACAAACCCACATCCGTTGCCAATATAATTCATGGCATTATAGTTTCACTCCTTCGAATGGTTCCCTTTCTAGGTATGCAGCTTGCCGAGCACTATGACCGCAGAAATACATTGAGTGGTTTTCTTGACACTCCCGCTTTTACCTCCTTTATTACGACTCATAATTTAGAGGTACAGCAAATCATTTATAATGATAGTGATAGAGCAAAGATTAAACCTAAAGTAAATGAAATTGAGTCCGCGTTGAAGGTGTACAGTGCTGGAACTTGCAAGAACGTTGAGATACCTCATGAAAATGGCAAGAGGTCTCATGAAGCAACGTTGATCATTGGGCCGCATGGCAGAGAAGATGCGCCTGTAGTGATAATGTCTCATCCCAATGCGGAAAGTCGCACAGATTGTAACTGGCCCCCATTTTTGAATAAGGGGTACAACATTTTGCTTGTCGACTATGCAGGAGATTATAATAGCAACAATCCCATCCCCTGCTCAGAAACGGCTATGAGAGAGGATGCTGAGGCTGATATTAAATATGTCGTGAATACGCTTAAGTCCAAAGAAATTGGCTTTTATGGGCTCTCTCTTGGCGGGGCGCATGCGGCAAATCATGCTCAAATTCTATCTAAGCTTCAAGGCGAGGCGAAGGATGGTGACCCAATTAAAGATGTAAAAATACCCTTTCTATTTTTGGACCAAACCTTTTCGAGCAATGCAGAAGCTGCTGAAAGTGTAGTAGTTAATAGAACAAAGTCTAAATTGATCGGATCTTTAGTCGGACAAACGACACACGCCGAAGCCGTTGCTGAACATCAGCGCACTCCAGATTGTGATGGGCTCAATACAGCATCAAAACTTGCCCATTTTGAAAAAACCTCTGGGTTTACTGAGACAAAAATCATCATTGTTGGAGCTAAATCAGATTCGATCTTAGGCGGTGAAACAGACGGCAAATTTGATAGCACAAAAAATTTAAGCCATCTGCTCGATGAAGCTGCAAATAACAGATTTGAGGGTAAAGTATCACATATTATGATTGAAGCTCTCTCTGGAGGCATGGATCCAGCAGGACATTGCGCTCCCTTTTCAGCCGATAGATTAGTGATCGAAGGTAAAGTTATGGATACCAACCCCATTCTTCAAGCAATCCCTCAAGCATCTACCCTCTCCTAGAGCATTCGAAATAAATAAAGAAATAGTTTACCATAAATATAGTACGGCAGGGGGTCTATATGTCTGACGTAAGTAAAACTACACACGCTCATAAAACGCACGAAACTCATAAACAACCAGCTCAGGGGAAACAGAAGGGAATAGGGCTTGGTGGAAAAGTACTTACCATTGCTACAAGTGTTGTGGCTACTCCCTTATCAATGGTGCACGGTTTTGGCGCGACTATATGGAATATAGGAAAGTGCGTTGTGGCGCTCATAAAAGAAAGGGGAGTCAAGTCGGAACCCAAGACACATATTCAATCGGGTACGGTGACACAACAAGAGGCTGTGAAAAAACCAGGGGATCCTGTTCTTGTTAAATCCAAAGCATTTGATCCAGGGCACCCAGAGTCCGTAACATATGCCATTCACTGTGTTGTGGTTTCTCTGCTTCGAATGGTGCCGTTCTTAGGTATGCAGCTTGCTGAACACTTGAACAATACTGGCTCACTGAAGGGTTTTACTGAAACCCATGCATTTGCCTCTTTTATTGAATCGCATAAGTTAGGTATTCAGCACCAGGTGTTTAATGACGCAGGGAGGGCAAAGTTGACACCTAATATTGAACAATTGAAAAAAGATGTTCAAGATAATCACCCTGGAGCCAAATGTCGTGATCTTACTATTAAGTCAATAGATATAAATGGCATTGAGCATTCTCATGATGCTAATTTGATTATTAGGCCAGGAGGTAAAGCGAGCGATCCTGTAGTTTTTATGTATCATGGAAATGGGATGACGCGCGATCAATGCAATTATCAAGCCATGCTTGACAAGGAGTATAACGTATGTCTCATCGACTATTCAGGAGATAGTAAAAAGGGAAAAGCTTCTGAATCTGAAATGCGACGAGATGCAGAAGCCGATATTAAACATTTTGTTGAAAAACTTGGAGTAAAAGAAATCTCTATTTACGGCATTTCGCTTGGTGGCGCACAGGCTGCAAATTGTGCTCAGATTCTTTCTAAACTCCAGAATGATCCTGAACAGAACGAAAAATTTAAGGATGTAAAAGTACCCTTTGTATTCTTGGATCAGACTTTTACAAAAAGTGCTGAGGTGGTTGGAAATGTGGCTAAGAATATCACCAACTCAGGATTCATTGGATCGAGCATTGAGGCATCAGCGCAGTCGGATGTTGATGTGGCAATGACGCACGATCCAGCCGCTGATGGATTGAACACTGAAGGGAAGATGGAGAGCTTTAAGAAAACTGATGGTTTCAAAGATACCAAAATAATCATTGTAGGTACCAAAAACGATATGATCATGGGCGGTAAACTAACTAAAAAAGAATATGATCCCGGGAAAAACATGAGTCATCGTATTGCAAAAGCGGCAATTAAAAACTTTGGAGATAATGTTGAGAACTTTATGATTGAAGCACGCTATGGAGGGCGGTATGCAGCAGGGCATTGCACCCCTTTTTCAGAAGACCATTTTGTCATGGATGGTGAAATAAAGCGCGAAAACCCTATTCTTCAAGCTATCCCCGAAGCACCTCCATCAACAGGACAAGAAATACCTGAATAATGAATCTTATTCTCTCTCAATGGACAAAACTGCAAGAAGCGATTACTCGCTCTTGCAGTAGATCTCATCATAATCCTGGCAATGTCCAGGTTGTTGCCGTCACCAAGAATCGATCGCTGCAAGAAATTCAAGAGCTCTATCATTTAGGACAGCGCCACTTTGGGGAAAACAGGCCGCAAGCTCTCCTCGAACGAATAGCTGAATTTCCTGAAAGCTATTGGCATTTAATAGGCCCACTGCAGAAGAACAAAGTTTCAAAAATAGTTGGTAAAACCTATCTCATCCATTCGGTCGATTCTCTCGAGCTTGGGCAAAAGCTTGCAGCTTGCGGAGACTTCTCCCTTCTTCTCCAGGTAAACCTTTCAGGAGAAGCAACCAAACAGGGGCTTTCAGCTCACGATGCAGACGTTGTCTATGAACAGCTTCTCAAATTCCCACAGCTTAAAATTTTGGGTCTTATGACTATGGCTCCACGCTTTGATGGAACAAACGAGTCAGAAAAAAGTATTCGCTCAACTTATTCTAAGACTCGTGAGCTTCTGGTGAAGCTACAAAAAAAGTATGCAACTCCTCAATTTCGAGAGCTTTCGATGGGCATGTCGAAAGATTTTGAGTGGGCAATTGAAGAGGGAGCGACCATTATTCGGGTTGGTAGTTATTTATTTAATGGCCCATCTACGGTTGAAAAATAGCATGATTGGCAGAACGCCCTAATAATATATTTAACAGGATCCGCTTCGCTGCAGGATCGCCTACGGCGGCAGGATAGGAATTTTATTTGGTTTTCTTTCAAAATAGCCCTATCAAGGAAGACCCCCCCCCTCGCTTGTTTTCTTTATCCTGCCGCCGTAAGGCGATCCTGCCCGCGTCAGCGGATCCTGTTATTTTTTTGTTTTATAGTTCTCTTTGATTTAGTCGTTTATTCCTGATACAATCTCTCTTTCAACCAGTAAAGCGTAAAAAGTATGTCAACAGATCAGAAGAAAAAAACAGCAATTACTCCAACCAGACTTGAGGATTTTTCCGAGTGGTATCAGCAGGTCATCAAGGCTGCTGACATGGCTGAAAACTCACCTGTACGCGGTTCCATGGTGATCAAGCCGTGGGGCTGGAGCATTTGGGAGAACATCCGCGATCCGCTCGATCGAAGAATTAAAGAGACTGGCCACTCAAACGCCTACTTTCCGCTTTTTATCCCATTGAGCTTTTTAGAAAAAGAGGCCGCCCACGTTGAGGGCTTTGCAAAAGAATGTGCGGTTGTAACCCACCATCGTTTAGAGCTGCAGGGCGGAAAACTTGTTCCCACCGGTGAGCTTGAAGAGCCTTTAGTTGTCAGGCCAACCTCTGAAGCTGTCATCGGAGATGCCTTTTCCCGCTGGATAAGTTCTTGGCGCGATCTGCCCCTTCTCATAAACCAATGGGCAAACGTCGTACGCTGGGAAATGCGCCCACGGCTGTTTTTGCGCACCACAGAGTTTTTGTGGCAGGAGGGCCATACGGCCCATGCAACGGAAGAAGAGGCGCGAGTAGAGACAATGAAGATGCTTGATGAGTATCGAGCGCTTGCAGAAGATGTATTGGCAATTCCGATGATAGTGGGTGAGAAGTCCGAAGGGGAACGCTTCCCGGGCGCTGTCAACACCTATACCATTGAAGCGATGACCTATGATAAAAAGGCGCTTCAGTGCGGCACATCCCACTATTTGGGGCAAAACTTTGCCAAAGCCTTCTCCATACGCTTCAATTCTAAAGAGGGCAAGATGGAATATGTCCACACCACCTCTTGGGGATTTACGACCCGTCTCATTGGCGCTATGATTATGGTCCACTCCGACGATGATGGCTTGCGCCTTCCTCCACGAGTTGCTCCCTACCACGTTGTGATTATTCCAGTACTTACACAGGCAGATAAGAATGAAGCTGTCCTAGCAAAGGCTCAAGAGATCAAAGAGCAGCTTTCTAAGCTCTCCTGCTTTGACCGCAAGGTGGTCTGCCATATCGACAACCGTGATTTACGTGCTGGCGAAAAGGGCTGGGAATGGATTAAGAAGGGTGTTCCGATCCGGATTGAGATTGGTCCAAAAGATTTGGAAAATAGTTCTGTGATGCTCTCTAGACGCGATCAGGAGACTGGCAACAAGCAGAAAGTTGCATTTGACGCACTCACTCAGACAGTCTCATCGCTCCTTCCTGAAATGCAGCAGAATTATTTCTCGAAGGCAGAAGAGTTTCGCGACCAAAACGTCATCGATACCATCAAGACGTTAGATGAGATGAAGGCCTTTTTCACGCCAAAGAATGGCGACAAGCCTGAAATTCATGGCGGCTTTGTTCGGGCAAAATGGTGCTGCGATCCTGCGACG
Source organism: Bacteroidota bacterium (assembly GCA_013285825.1). Taxonomy (GTDB): domain Bacteria; phylum Chlamydiota; class Chlamydiia; order Chlamydiales; family FEN-1388; genus JABDGV01. Next base: position 302,396 of record JABDGV010000001.1, on the reverse strand, counting down.
GAAGAGCTGTTAAAAGAGTTCAAGGTGACTATTCGCTGCATGCCGTTAAAGCAGAGCGGGACAAAGGGAACCTGCATCATTACAGGCCGCCCTGCGACTGTGGATGCGATCTTTGCAAAATCGTACTAGGCTGTGTGGTGCAAGAAAAAATTCAACGCAAAGACCCAAAGACGCTAAGAAGGGAATTAAAGTGATTTTTTCGATTTGAAAACTTTGCGACTCTGCGTCTTTGCGTTTAATCTTTCTCTGACAAGTTAACCTAAGAAGATCCAGTGGCCTCTTCGATGGTTGAAATGGGGGGATAGTTTTCTTTTGGTGGGCTTATTTATCTCTTCTTGTTTTTCAATCAGCTGATCGATTTGGGAAGCAATTTCTTGACGCCGAACCAAAGAGAGTTCCGACTCATCTTCCAATACTTCTGATTGAAGCTGTTCTGCATCTTTATGTACTTGATCAATACGGCTGCGCAAAGATTTAAGAAGTTCAGCATTATCGCTGAGCATTTTATCGAAATCTACCATCTCTTCGGGATTGCTCATAAGTGACTACTCTGGCTCCCCACATAATTCAACTATTTTTTTATAGTTGGCAACAACAATTTGATAGATCTGGTTGGTGCGCTCTTTGCGCGCCTCTCGTCTGTCTTCATTGGAGCTGAGCGTTGAGGGGTTGATAGTGTCGCCAAAATAGAGTCCGGCGGGTGCAAATCGCGCTTTTCGAGATTCTCCAAGCGCTACTTGAATTCCCTCTGGAGGTGGAAGCAGATAGTAGGTGTAGAGGCTTAATGGAACAATATGCGTCTTTTTAGCGGCCTTTTGCGCTAAGAGCATAAAAAGTTCTGCACTCGATGAGTCGAAGGGGGCAATCTCAATTGCGCCCTCAGCATCCTTGCGATCCCGCCCGCCGCTGGGAGCAACGAAGACGCACGCTCCGCCTTTATTCAAAAGAGCTTCAAGCTCCGCGATCGTTTTACTGTTGTGCTGCTGCCTTTCTGCACGCACTTCAGGAGAGTGTTCGATGTAGCGTTTAGAAAAGATGCAGAGGAGGTTTCTTCCGCGTGAAAGGGGCATGCAGAGAGGGTCAGTGATAACTCTGTGGCCTGCTACAAAAATCATGTTTTCAGCAATTTTTGGAGCTGTTTTTTCGATGAGAAGGCTAATGATTTGAGGATCGATTTCACACTGGTGGTTAGCAAGTAAAATGACGTTTTCACCAGCCTGAGTGAGTCTATCTATGGATTTGAGCTGCTCTAAGCCCAAAACATGTGAATGGTTCCAGTCAACGATCGGACGAACAAGGTCAATACCGAGTTGATAGAAATCAAAAGGAGCGCGCTCGGCCTGGTGGTAGCAGGGAAACTGCTTCGGATTACTGCATTCAGTGTCAACTAAGCGAATATAGGTTGAAAGAAGGGAGTTCATGCCCTCTTCGGCACCGCCTGCAAAACTTGAGCAGAATTCATTCACAAATCCTACTGTTTCAGGAGGAAGCTGAGAAGAGTCGAGCGTCTGTTTCCAACTGAGCTTCTTATCAACTGGACTTTGGGAAGAATTTGACATTTCTTGCTCCTTGACTCCTCAGCTATCTTTAAGGCTTTCTGCTCACCAATAGCACTGGCTATTGGGTTCGCCTCCAAGCCTTAAATCTAGCTGGGAGGCACTTCGCAATAAAAGCCAAATTTTGTCCAAACTCCAGTTGTCAACCATTACACCTCAAGCGGTTTGCCTGTAATCATCGAGTAAAAGTGAAAATCATTGAGGTGGAGAGTGTCGCTTGGTTCCCAGTCAATGCGTGCATTGAGAGATTCTGCAATCTCGTGGAGGAACTTGCGATCTTCTACCTCAAGATGTTTCATTAATTCTGGGTGTAAAGCAACTTTAATTGCAAATTGCTGATGACATTGAATTATCTTCTTTAAATTTCTTTCTAATTCAATTGCAACGCTCTCATGCGATTTAATTTTGCCAAGTCCTGTGCAATAGGGGCAATGGGTGAAAATGGTTTGGGCGAGGGATTCGCGGTTTCTTTGGCGAGTCATCTCGACGAGGCCCAGTTCACTCATGCCAATAATGGAGCATTTGGCTGAATCTTCGCGCATGCATTCTCTCAGGTGGTCAAGGACCCGGCGCTGGTTTTTCTTCGACCGCATATCGATAAAGTCGATCACGATCAAACCGCCCATATTGCGGATGCGGAGCTGGCGTGCAAGTTCTTCTGCCGCTTCGAGGTTAATTCGAACAAGGCTCTCTTCGACGTTTTGTGAGTCGAAGTTACTGCTTCTTCCTGAGTTAACGTCGATGGTGTGCATAGCTTCTGTTTGATCGAAGAAGAGGTAGCCGCCAGAGGCAAGCCACATTTTGCGCTTCAAGCTCTTGTCGATTTCGCGCTCGACTCCGAAGCGTTCAAACATCGGTATCTTATCTCTGAAGAACTCAATACGTAAGGGATGTTCTGCGGCATAAGGCGCATGGAGGCGCTTACAATGCTGAAAAGTTGGGTAGTCATCAACGAGGAGGCGGTCAAATTTTTTATCAACAGCTGTCATAAGGCTTCGTTTGATGATATCGGACTCTTCAAAAAGAAGTCCTGGGCCATGCAGCTTCTTGAAGTTCTCTACAATATCGCTCCAGGAGGTTAAAAGCTCATGCGCTTCAGCAATAAGCATCTCTTGGCTTGCCTGTTGGCTTGCTGTCCGGCAGATGAGGCCCATATCTTGCGGCATCTCGAATGCGCGGATGATGCGTTTTAAGCGGTCTCGAGCTGATCGATCTTCGATCTTGCGGGAAACCCCTCGGTGTGGGGAATTGGGAAGAAGCACCAGGTAGCGGCCTGGAATGGAAATTTTTGAGGTGAGGCGTGCACCTTTCGTGCCGATGGCTTCCTTAACGACCTGTACGATGACTAGCTGGTCGGGCTTTAAAACCTGATCGATGCGTACATCTTTATTTTCGTCCGCCTTCGATTTTGCTTCAAAGTCCATGTCGAACATCTCTTCGAACTTTTTCGAGTTCTCGAGGATATCGCTGATGTGGATAAATCCATTTTCGCCCTCTTTGATGTCGATGAAGGCAGATTGGATATTATGTAAAATATTGGTGACGCGGCCTTTATAGATATTGCCCGTCATCTGGCGGTCGCGCTTTCGCTCAACAATTAAATCGTAGAGCTGTCCATTTTTGAGCCGTGCAGCTCTGACCTGCTTTGGCTCGATATTGAGTAGTATTTCTTCCATGGGTCCTTAAACTATATTGGTGATTACTATGGTAACGAATCTGGTCTATTTGGTAACAGTAAAGTTAATGAAGAACGTGACCTTATGAAGAACATTACTCTTATTCTAGCATTTTTAGTTGGGCTTTTAGTCATCGTACGGCTTGCCTACACAGGAGAGACTATGGATCAGTATCATCCCTTAACGCCTGAAGAGAAGAGAGTAATCATTGATAAGGGGACTGAAGCTCCCGGAAGCGGCAAGTATGAAAATACTACTGAGCCAGGAGTGTATGTTTGTAAGCGCTGCGATCAACCGCTCTTTCTCTCTTCTCAAAAATTCTCATCCAGCTGCGGCTGGCCAAGTTTTGATGAGGTCATTCCTGGTGCAGTTATCGAAAAACCCGATGCTGATGGCGAGAGGACAGAGATCCTTTGTTCACGATGCGGAGCCCATTTAGGGCATGTTTTTACCGGGGAGCATCTTACAGATAAGAATGTGCGTTTTTGCATCAACTCCATTGCGCTTGTTTTCCTCCCTGCTTTTACTCCTGAAGGGTATGAGAAGGCAGTTTTTGCCGGAGGCTGCTTTTGGGGGGTTGAATACCTCGTTAAAGAGTTTCCAGGAATTATCAAAGTAACTGTTGGGTATACCGGAGGCCATACCGTTAACCCTACGTATAAACAAGTCTGCTCAGGCACTACTGGGCACTATGAAGCGGCAGAGGTCATTTTCGACCCTAAGAAGACAAGTTATGAAGATCTATGCAGATATTTCTTCGATATTCACGACCCCACGCAAAAAGACCGTCAGGGACCAGATGTGGGCAGCCAATATGCTTCGGCAATCTTTTACTTCACAATCGAACAGAAAAAGACGGCTCAAAAACTTATAGATATCTTGAAGAAGAAGGGATTAGATGTGCAGACGAAGCTGATTCCAGCAAGTCCTTTCTACCCTGCTGAAGAGTATCATCAGGATTACTACAAGAAAACGGGAAAAACTCCCTACTGCCATGTCTTCATGGATCGGTTTAAATGACTTTTTTCATATCTAAGAAGATGTGATTGATACGTTGATTCTCGTATCGATCACATCGTTTGTTGAATTCTTCGAATGTGATGCCATATTGCTCTGCCCAGCGCTCTTTATTCTGAGATAGGTGCTTTGCGATTTCTTTTGCAATTCCAATTCCAGGATGTATTTGAGGATCATTTTGTTTATTTTTGAGAATGGTGTCAAATATAAACTCAAGCATTAGCCAGAAATGAAAAGATAGGTCGGTAAGCGTCTTTTGATCTTCTAACAGAAAATAGGAGAAGTCAAAGTCTACAAGCAATGAGAAGAGATAGCTGTGAATAGGATTTGTGATATCGCCTTTGTGCACAAATTCAGCGAGCTCTAAATAGGCATCCCGTAGAGGTTTGGGTATCGCGCTTGAAACTTCTAGATGGAAGAAGTCGTGTTTGATAAATTGGCTTCTCGTTGCTGAGAAGGTGTCTGCTGAATTAGGAAAGACGATTTCTGGAAAGGGGAGAGAAACTGCACGTTTGTCTTTAAGCTGCTGGAGCATGAGTGATTTATTGCTCGGAACGCCAATAATGGGATGCATTTGCAGCGCATTCTTTCCATATTTAACATCCAGATAGGCCTGCATCATGCTAAAGGAGGGCGTTAGCTGATAGGTGCTGTTGTTTAGTCCTTTGATGACGCCAAATGTATTAAAGTTTTGATAGAATCTTAAGATTGTGGAAATGGGTATGCTGTGTCGATCCTCTGGACTGATCGTTCCTCCTAAAGATTGAGCAACTATCTGGTCATAGAGATGATCATCCCGGCTTCTCGTAATAGCCAAAAAATAGTGTTCGCTTAAAGGGGCCCTTTTCATCTTCTCAAGCCATTCGGCAAATTGCTGATCTGTGAGATTAAGAGTAGATCTAGCTATTTTCTGAGTCTCTAATGTGCCATCAAAGAGATGGAGGATTTGCAGGGTTTTTTTCCGTGCTTCCAAAATTGCTGATCTGAAATAGAGGGAGGTTGCGAATTGAAACTGGTTTATCTCTTTGTTCAGGAAAGATTGTAAGAGGATATAGGGAAAGCTCTCTTGGTTAATTTGTGTCTGGACCTTTCCTTCTTGAATAGAGTGCACAAATGAATTATAGGATTGTTTTGTGACATCTAGATTTTTTAGTCTATTTGAGATCATTTCTAATGTTTCTGTGCGAAGAAAGGAGAGCAGTGGGCCTCCCTGTACTTTTAATTCGCCAGCAACGCTTGATGGTGTGCCTGGGATATGTGAGGTTAAAGAATCAATTTTCAAATCGAGATGCGATGGAGCGCATTTTGATTCTTGCTCTACTATTTCAGGCGCTGATTTTTGAATATAAAGAAGATTTTTACTAGTAACTGATTCAGGTAACATTTTTTACTTATTTTTAAATTACTATAGTTTATTAATAGTAAAAATTCAATAGTAAAATTGAATTTTTACTCGTTATTCTGGTTGCTGTACATAGCACTTTTCTTCATGCTATAACTTTTGCATACACGAGACGATAGGTATGAGTACTCTTGAACCAATAAATGACTCGAACAAGCAGGAAGCAATCGAATTTCTCTTACGCCATGAAGAGTACACGCTTTTTTTATTGAGCAATTTGTCTGAGCATGGAGCGTCTCTTATTGATGCGCCCAATTCCGGCAATTTCAAGCTGATCCGTTCCAATGGGAAAATAGTAGCCGTTTTCTGTCTGACTCGCCGTAGCACGCTCTTGATGCAAACAGAGGTGGTGACTCCTCAACTTTTTGATACTGTTTTGACTGCTTGTCAAAAAGAGCCGATTGTTTTGAGCGGCGTTATTGGCGAATGGACGGCGTGTAGTGCTCTTTGGGAATATCTTAAGTCTAAACAAGTCATCACAAAAGAGACCTTAATTTCTAAAGAAGTGCTCTATAAAGCAGACCTGAAAGGACACTCTTTTGAACAGCAACAAAACGCTCGGCAGCTTCTGCCTCAAGAGTATGGAGAGTGGCGAAAGTTGAGAGATCACTACGTTAAAGAGATGGGCTTTCCAGACCCTTTGACAGAGGCGCAAAAAGAAGAGGAGTATTTTTCAAAAATTAAGGCAAAAATTCAGTGGGGAGTGTTTGAAAACAACACTTTAGTTACCATCGGTGATCTCAACGCTAAGGCGCAAGACCTTGGGCAGGTAGGTGGAGTCTTTACTCTTCCCGAATTTCGCGGCCGAGGGCTTGCAAAAGTACTCATGAAGCAAATTATGAAAGATGCACAATTGATCCACAACCTCCGATCGCTCATTATCTTTACCGACGAGGGGAACACAAAGGCGCGAAAGGTGTATGAGGGGCTTTCAAATGTTAAATTTGTGGGCTATTACGCGCTTTTATTTGGTGAATAATCCAATGTAGTTGTAAATGGTAGCGCGAGAAGTTTTCAGCTTCTTGGCAATGACTGGAGCTGCGTTTTTAAAATTGAAAATTCCTTTTCGATAGAGCTCTTGGACTAATTCTCTCTTTTCATCTCTCTTCAAATGTTTGAGCGACAGCTGCTTTTTATCTAAGTACTGTTGGATGACGATATCTACTTGCGCCTCACATCCCGATCCAAAGATCTCAATTGGGTTTTCAGCCTCTTTTTTAATTCGTAAAAAGGAGTTGAGCAGCAATTCTGCCTCTTGAAACGTGCTGACATCAACGTTAATGCAGATCAGACCGATAGGTTTTCTGGTTTTATTTCGAATCGTTATTGAGGTGCATTTTAAAGGACGCCCATCGAAGTTTTGCTTGAGGTACGGTGCAAAATGGTTTGGGAAAGAACCTGTCGGCACCTTCAATTCGTTGAGAGGAGAGGGATCGCCTACCTTTCTTTGGGAGATATTATGGTAGATGGCGGCAAGCTTTCCCTTTTCAAGATCATGGACAGCTACCTCTACGAAAGGATGAAAAAGCTCGACAATGGCTTCAAGTAAAGGTTCATACTGCTTCCATGCTTCTGTGAACGCAGTTTGTTTCATATATTCCTAAATTAGATGATGTGTCTAAAATATACAGATTGACAAAATAAATGCGCAAGGATAGAATATTTAAATTATTTTGGAGCTCTATATGCCTCGAACAAAGAGAGTGGCAAGACTTCTTCACATCCCAGGTATTGGTGTTGACCGGATGGGAAATAAGGCCGATGCTGCGCACGATCCTCAAATGTTGCGCTTAGAAAATCTCGATACCGATATTCCACCGCCAGCAATTGCAATTGATGTGACACGGGCTGCAATTGATAAGGATGACAACAACAGCTACTTGCCCTTCCTTGGCCAAGATGCTTTACGAAAAGCTGCTACAGAGAGAGTTTCTCGTGTTGCCAATATACAATATGATTGGAAGAGCCAGTGCATCATCACCGCAGGCGGTATGTCGGGTATATTAAACTGCCTTCTTGCAACTGTAGAGCCTGGCGATGAGGTGATTGTTACCGATCCCACCTATGCTGGAATCATCAATCGTATACGTCTTGCCGGCGGGATTGTTGTATTTGTGCCGCTCATACCCTCATCAGATGGATGGCGTTTGGATATCAAAGCGCTCGAGCGAGCGGCCTCTCCCAAGACACGCGTGATTGTAATCAGCCCTGGCATGCCTACAGGCCATATATTGACTCATGAGGAGTGGGAGGCGGTTACAAAAGTTGCCAGCCAGACAGATGCTTGGCTGCTCTATGACGCTGCTATGGAGCGGATTTTGTATGACCAAAGGCAGGTCGTTCATCCAGCCTCTTTTCCAGGTATGAAGGAGCGTACGATCACGGTCGGCGCCGCTTCCAAAGAGCTGCGCATGATTGGATGGCGAGTAGGTTGGGTCGTAGGTCCAGTCACTATTATGAATGATATTGGGCTTGTGAGCATATCGAACGTTGTCTGTCAAACGGGCATCAGCATGGCAGGCGTTGCTGCAGCGCTGAGCACATCGGACGATGGACTCCCGACAGCTGTGTCTGTTTGGGAGAAGAGGCGTAATCGATTGCTTCAAGAGCTTGAAGGTCTTCCCGTTATCCCGCCCCATGGCGGCTGGTCGCTCATGCTTGATGTCGAGAAGCTTGGGCTCTCATCGCCAGATGCATCTGAGAAGCTATTTGCCAATGCAAAAATTGCAACAACGCCCATGGTTGGATGGGGAAACAGTGCGGCCAAATATGTGCGTTTTGTTTTTTCAAACGAACCGGAAGAGCGGCTTATTGGGATTGGGAAAAGGGTGAGGAAGGCTTTAAGTATATAAAAAAAGCCAGGAACCCTACTGTTCCTGGACTTTTTAGAAGGGGCGTTGAGCCTCTTAAACTTTATACTTTTGCCAAGTTTGCATTATTTGGCAGCTGTATAACCGGAAAATCTACATCCGTCTCGGCAACCAGGTTGAAGTAGTTGGTGAAGATGTTAAGTACGACGGTTGCGACAATTTCGGCGATCTCTCCGTCAGAATAGCCAGCATTTCGAATCTCTTTAAGTTCTTCATTACTGACCTTTCCCCGTTTTGCTGATACTGCTTTTGCAAATTTTATCGCTGCATTTGTTTTAGGATCTTTGGAAGAGCCCTCGAGATTGAGAGTAAGTTCTAACTCTGGAACTCCGGCCTTTTTCCCAAGCAGCGTATGTGCAGAGGCGCAGTATTGGCACGAATTTTGTCCTGCGATTGCTAAAGCGATCTGCTCTCGAAGTTTACCTGAAATGGATGTTGCATTAAGGCTTTGAGAGAATTTGAGAAAAGCATCGAGAACAGCAGGAGAATTTCCCATAGTGGTGAACACATTGGGCGTCGACCCCAATGTTTGCTTTACCCCATTGAGCAGTTCTAACGTTTTCCCTTGCGGGTTAGTTACGGGTTTAATACGAGCCATAAAGTACCTCCTCACATTTGTGATCCATTACTCTAAGCTGTATCTACCTAATGGATTTATAGCAAATAAGAGGGTATCTGCTGCAGCTCTTCGAGGCTTCGAAGCGTGGGAAATTTCGGTGGTGTTGAAAAATGGTTGTCTTTCGCCTAAAAATAAGGCAGGAACCTTACTGGTTCCTGCGCTTTTCAGAGCTTAGATTGTTCCATTCCTTGGCGTACTTCTTTGATTTCTTTAAATAGTGTTAGGAAGAGGTTGTTTATTACTTCTTTCTCTCCAAAATCGTGAGAGACTTCATAATTAGTGGCCTCATCTAAGATCGTTTTGAGAGTGTTAATCATTTTATCATTTGGCTTGAAGACTACAATTTCGCGATCTGTTGAGAAGAATTTCTTAAAATTGAAATCGTTATCTTGATTGGTGGCTGGGCGTATAAAATATAATCTATACACCTTCTTGTCTATGGGCTTATAGACTGTCCAAGCGTCAAATCCATTATCTTTTTGTAGAAGTGATTTGACAACCCAATCTCCATTTTCGGCATCTTCAGAGATTTCCTGATATGAGCTCTCTATTGTGCTATAAATTTTAAAATTATTTTTTCCCATTATTTACTCCATTTTTAAATCTCATATAATTAAGTATTAATTAAATAAAGCTTTAATTAAGAAATGACGATATCTGCTGCAGCTGCTCTTTCAGAGCTGCGCTATTCTTGACAAAACGGCTCTGGGGAAGCTGGATCACCCCTTTGACAACTCCGTCGCTAGACAGGTGGATTTCGACGGGGTCTAAGCCCACATGGCTGCTGAGGATTGACTTCAATAAAATGATGTAGGAAGAGGGGGCAGTCGCGTTTACATTAGTAAACAAGAGGGATCACGACCCTTCCCGGTATCATTTTTCTCTTGAGAGGTTTCATTGAAATGTTTTTGGATAAGCTCGATCATTTTCTTATGTGTTGCCTTATAGATATCTACCGGAGAATTTGAGAATTTTTTTATATTATAGAAAATATTATTTTTAGAGTCGCTTGAGCCTAATTCGTTAACAAAATAACTATTTTGGTCTTTTGGTTGATACACATTCCACCACCAGACGCGGCGTATCGAATACCCCTCTTTGGGTTTGAAGTATTCATCGCGAGTATTATTATAGTACTCTTCCCAGTACTTGTCATTCGTGTCCATTACTTTTGGTGTAACAACCCAGTCTCCATTATTTGCATCAGGAAAGAGTTTATGGAATTCTTTATACGAAATTTCGGTTGAAGAGACTAGTTTAGAATTGGAAGTCATTTTAAAGTTTTGTCCTTGATTTTTTGAATTAAAAGAATTTCTGTCTATCTGACTGTTATTAGGGCATAAGTATTCTCCAAGTATATAGAACAGAGATTTTTCAACTGAACTATAACTATTATCACTGTTTTTAATAAGTTTATTTGCACCGTCGTCTACGAATTCAGATGGGTAGCGGATGTCTCTATTATTATATGTCGTGGTACTTTGAGTCACAGATGAATTATTGAAAATTTGTTGTAGAAAACCCATAATTAAACCTTTGAATTTTATTCATTAAAAATAACCTTCATTTTAAATTAAAGTCAATTAATTAAGAAATGACGATATCTGCTGCAGCTGCTCTTTCAGAGCTGCGCTATTCTTGACAAAACGGCTCTGGGGAAGCTGGATCACACCTTTGACAACTCCGTCGCTTGACAGGTGGATTTCGACAGGGTCTAAGCCCACATGGCTGCTGAGAATTGACTTCAATAAAACCATGTGCGAGGAGCGAAGCTTCTGTAAGTCGAAAGCTAATATAGTCTTATCTTTTGCTTTTGGCGGCGAGGGAGCAGCTTTTGGAGTGGATGGCTTTTGAAACTGCCTTCGTCCCGACATCGATTTGGCTTTATCATAGGCAAGATCGCTTTCGGACATGATTGCTGGAGTAATATGCTTGAGCTCGCCAAGCCAGCGGCAGGAAATAGTGGTCTCATCGTTTCTTTTCTCTTTAGAAAAGACGCCCCAAAGGAGGGCATTTTCAATGAGGATCGAGGATTGAGTTTCAAAAAGCTCCGGCCAGATAGGGATTTCCAAAATGGCATCACTTGTATCCGAGGCTCGCAAGATAGCAAATTTCTTCTGCGTCTTATTCGAAATTTTTACAGAAACCTCTTCAGCGATAAAGGCGAGCCGAAAGACAGAGCCCTCTTCAGCTTCTCGTGCCTTTTCTAGAGTGATCGCCCCTATTTTTTTGAGGGTTTCTTCGAATGAGGAGAGTGGATTTCCGGTGAGGAAGAGGCCCAAAAGCTCCTTTTCACGGAAGAGCAGCTCTTCACGGCTTCGAAGGCGTGGAAGCTTGGGAGGAGTTGAAAAGTGCTTTTCGGGGGAATCATGAGCTGCAAAGAGCGACATGAAGCCCGATTGAGTATCTTTTTGGTTTTTGGAAACCTCTTGGAAGATTGAATCCAGGATCGCTCTCATCTCATCTCGATGCCAGCCGATAAAATCAAAGGCTCCAGCATCAATGAGTGTTTCAACAGTTTTCTTGCCAATCCGTTTTAAGTCGCATCGAGAGACAAAGTCATAGAGGCTTTTGTAGGGGCCTCTCTTTTTTCTTTCATCAACAATGGTTTCAACAACTGCAAGGCCAATGCCTTTAATGCCGCTTAAAGCAAAACGGATGCCCTTATCCGTTGCTGCAAACTCTAAAAGCGATTCATTGATGTCGGGAGGAAGCGTTGGAATATGCAGCGCCTGCCCCTCATGGAGGAACTTGGCTACCTTTTCGGTATCGTCCTTATCGCAGGTCATAAGCGCTGCAAGCCATTCAGATGGGTAGTTGGCTTTTAAGTAGGCTGTGACATATGTCAAATAGCCGTAGGCAGCTGCGTGGGACTTGTTAAAGCCATATTCAGCAAACTTTTCCATCTTGTCGAAGATTGAAGTTGCAACGTCAGTAGAGATGCTGTTGCTCTCTGCCCCTTTAACAAACTTGTCGCGCTGCTTGGCCATTTCCTTGGAATCTTTCTTACCCATCGCTCGGCGGAGAACGTCGCCTTCGCCAAGTGAGTAGTTGGCAAGCTTAGAAGCAATCTGCATCACCTGCTCTTGGTAGACCATAATTCCATAGGTCTCCTGCAAGATCTCTTTCATCCAGGGATGGTCATACTCAATCTTTTCACGTCCATGCTTTCTCGCAATAAACGAGGGGATCATGTCCATGGGGCCGGGACGGTAGAGCGACAAGACAGCAATGATCTCCTCAAAACGGTCGAGATGCAGCTGCTTGCTTAAGTCCTGCATGCCGCCCGATTCAAGCTGGAATATGCCAAGCGTCTTTCCCTGGTTCAAAAGCTCGAAAGTGGGGCCGTCATCTAAAGATAAGTTGATCCAGTTGAGGAGGACATTATGGCGAGCTTTGATTGCATCGACAGCCTTTTGAATGCAGGTCAAGGTCTTAAGTCCCAGAAAGTCGATCTTCAACATACCTACAGACTCGACAGGCTTCATGGAAAACTGCGTGACCAGCATTTCGCTATCTTTGGCATTCGTGATAGGGATATTGGACATCAAGGGCTCTCCTGACACAATCAGCCCTGCAGCGTGAATGCCAGTATTTCGTACACAGCCTTCGAGTGTTTTAGCAAGGTCTAAAATCAGTTTGGTGTCTGAATCAGTTGCGTACATCTTTTGCAGGTCGGGATCGACCTGTAGCGCCTTTTCAATCGTGATGGCAAGGTCGTCGGGAATAAGTTTTGCGATCTGGTTCACTTTTGCCAGAGGTATGTCTAAAGCACGGCCGACATCTTTTACCGACATTTTTGCCTTCATCGTGCCAAAAGTGATGATCTGGGCGACGTTGTCTTTGCCATAGGTATCGATAGTGTACTGAATAACTTCCGGGCGGCGGTCCATGCAAATGTCGACGTCGATATCAGGGTAGGAGAGTCGTTCAGGGTTAATAAATCGTTCAAAAAGCAGGTTGAACCTGAGCGGTTCAATATCGGTGATGCCGATGAGATAGCAGATAATGGCTCCGGCTCCAGATCCCCTTCCAGGGCCCATCGGGATGCCCTTTCGTTTTGCCCAGTTGATAAAGTCCCAGACAATCAGTAGATAGTCGCACATCCCTTTCGATGAGATGATGCTTAATTCATAGGCCAGGCGGCTTTTGACGATTTCAGATGGGTCTTTATCGGGATATTTATTTGCTACATGAACCAGATGTTCTTTTGTGTAGCGGATAGGAATTTGCGACTCGCAAAGCTGTTTGAGATAATCGGCTGCAGCAACTACTTGCGCCTCTTTTGGACTCGATATATCAAAACCTGGCGGATAGTAGACAGGATAGTGCTTTGACTTGAAATCGATTTCAAGAGTGCATTTTTCCACAATTTCTTGGGTGGTAGTAATAGCTTCGGAGAGGTCTTTAAAAAGCTCCTGCATCTCCTCACTGCTCTTGAGGTAGAGCTCGTGGGTTGGAAAGGTATCTCTCTTTGGATTCGGTGTCGAGTAGCTTTCGCCAGAAATCGCATCTTTATGCCACTTCCGGCAAGGCTCGCCCGACTGGATGTTGAGCATAACCTCATGGGCCCGCCAGTCATTACGCTCTAGATAGTGGCAGTTATGGGTGGCGCACAGCTTGACTTTTGTCTCTTTAGATAACTTCTTGAGCCTCTCTTCAACCTTTTCTTGGTTGATGATATAGTCTTGGTACTGTTTGAGAAGCCAGCTCTCCTCACTCATCCCATCTGTTTGAATGTCGTCCATGGACGACCCATGGCGCTGTACTTCTAGATAAAAGTCGTCGCCAAAGAGGTTGTGAAAGTAGTCAAAGCGGCTTTTAAGCGTCTCTTCCGTTCCATTGAGAATTTCATAGGCAAGAGGGCCCTTCATGCAGCCGGAAAGGCAGATAAGTCCCTCTGAATGCTCTTTAAGCAGGTCAAAATCGACGCGAGGAACATAATAAAAACCATCGAGATAGCCTTTGGAGGAGAGGGCGCAGAGGTTTTTATAGCCAGTGGCATTTTTTGCGATGAGTGTTGTGTGAAAGGCAACAGGCATGGTTCCAAGCTTCTTTTTTTCAAATCGAGAGGTGGGTGCGATATTGATCTCGCATCCGATGATTGGTTTTAGTCCCGCCTCTTTTGCCGTCTTATAAAAGTCGACAGTGCCGAATAAGTTTCCATGGTCAGTAATCGCGATTGCTTTCATGCCAAAATTTTGGGCGCGTTTGACGATAGCAGCAATCGAAAGCGATGCATCCAGAATCGAGTACTGAGAGTGAACGTGCAGGTGCGTAAATGTCATAATGACAGATATTATAGCTTTGACAGTTCAATAGGCAACTTGAGTTTTAAACTCGAGTTCATATATGAGCTTACCAATACAATTTTAGCAGGCCATGAGCGCAATTGATGACGATATAAAGGATTTACTCGAAGGGCTGAATATGCAGTCTATCATTAAAGATAGCTCAGCTCCAAAAGAAAAGCCTCCATTACCCAAATATCAAGAACCCAATAATAATCCATCCACAAATCCTCCACAACCAACGCTTCCGCCAACATCTTCTTCTCATCAAGCAAAATGGGCTGCAGGAGCGGCAGTCATTTTTCTATCGGGGCTGCTCGTGTGGGCTTTTTATCCTTCAGCAGCTAAAGGTCAATATCGCTTAGAAAAATTAGAGCCCTATTCAAACTCGACTTTTTTTAAATTAAATCCGCTCTCATCTAATACGGTTGCCATTGATAATGTGCGGCTTATTGCTGATGAGGAGCCCAATTCAGAGTCTGTAAATCTCCCAAGCGAAGCTCAAGGAGCGCTTGCTCAGTTTTCCGTAAACCTTCAAGAACTCTTAGAAAACAGAAAAAATCTCTTAGAGCAACGAAAGCTCGATGTTGATCATGCTCTTCTCATAGACGCGGCTCTAAATCCGGACATCGTAGATTCCGCTATTAAGCGCTATCAGGCAGCAGATATATTTTCTGCATGCAGGATTGCACGATTTATTCAAGATTCGTCAAGCAGGCTGCAAGGAGAGTATGGGATTTCTAGGGAAGTTATATCTCAAGAGCTTCTGAGGGTGAAGGCAGATGCATTTCCACCATCTCTTCTTCAAGAGATGGATCAGCTGAATGATAAGATGACGGAGCTGAAACAATCGATTGAGCGCGTGCGCACAGCTTCCTCTCTTCCGCAAATTGCAGATGCTGTTATGCAGGCTCAGACTCAAATACGTGCACTTGACCAAACAGTTGCCTATTCATGCCTTATCGATTTTGATCGCCAAAGAGTGCAGTTGCAAAGGGCAAGTCAAGAAGCATTGAGCAATAGTTTTAATGATCAAGCTATCGCACAAAGGTTACCTGCGCCCGAAGAGGAAAGAGCTCTTATCGCATTAAGTACATTTCTTCCTCCCTCTTCGATTCAGCCTTGGCAGGAATGGATCGATTCTTCTAAACAACAAAGTAGACCTAAGCGCCTGCAGGTTGATCGCTTTAATCCTCCCTTCTTTTTCTCAAATCCTCACGAGATTTCATATATTCAATTAGTTGAACTTGATAATAAGGGCTTCGACGACGTTTAATAATTGAAAGTGATGAACAAACG
Source organism: Bacteroidota bacterium (assembly GCA_013285825.1). Taxonomy (GTDB): domain Bacteria; phylum Chlamydiota; class Chlamydiia; order Chlamydiales; family FEN-1388; genus JABDGV01. The sequence goes on along the minus strand of JABDGV010000001.1, from coordinate 286,666 downwards.
TTATTTATGACTATACCTATCCCAACAGGTGTCTTTGATATTGTGCCCAAGCCGCATCATGGAGATGAGTGGCGATCAAGCCATTTATGGAGCTTTGTTGACTCGATGGCTCGAAGGCTTGCAGAGCTGTATGCCTGCCAGGAGATTCGAACGCCTATTTTTGAACGTACTGAGCTTTTTTCCAGAAGCGTAGGCGACGATACAGATATTGTTTCTAAAGAGATGTACACCTTTGAAGATCGTGGAGGAAGAAGCTTATCTCTTCGCCCAGAAGGAACGGCAGGTGTGATTCGCGCACTTATTACAGAGCGAATGCTCCATTCTTCTGGACCGACACGCCTTTTTTACCTTGGACCCATGTTTCGCTATGAGCGTCCCCAGGCGGGAAGGGTTCGGCAGCACCATCAGTTTGGCGTTGAAGTATTTGGAGTTGCAGGTCCTGAACAAGATGCTGAATTAGTCGAAATGCTTGTCACCTTCTATAAGATGCTGGGTATCACTGATTTGACTGTGCATCTTAACTCGCTTGGAACAGGCTCTGCCCGCCACGTATTTGTAGAAGCCTTTAAAGAGTTCTTAAGGCCTCAGCTTGGAGCTCTTTCAGAGGATAGCCGGAAACGATTTGAGAAAAACCCTTTACGAATTCTCGATTCAAAAGCTCCCGAAGATCAAGCAATCCTCGAAAATGCACCCTCCATTCTTGATTTTCTTGGAGCCGAAGACAAAGCGCATTTTGAAATCGTGCAGTCAATATTATCAAATCAGGGTGTCTCTTTTGAGGTAAATCCTCATCTGGTGCGTGGGTTAGACTACTACCAAAAAACAGTTTTTGAGATCACCTCTGGAAAGCTTGGCGCTCAAAATACTGTTGGCGGAGGCGGAAGGTATGACAGCCTTGTTAAAGAGCTTGGCGGTCCAGATATGCCCGGAATTGGTTTTGCGACAGGTTTAGAAAGGGTCATTCATACGCTTTTAAAGTCAAGAACCGCTGCAGAGATTCCAAAAAACCCTCTGCACATAGCTCTTTTACCCATGAGCGAAAAGGAAGTGCGGTATGCGATGAATGTCGCAAGCCGGCTGCGTGAAGTTGGGCTCTCCTGCTTCATTGACTTTTCTTTCAAAAAGTTGAAAAATACTTTGAGCCGTGTTGTTGATATGCAAGCGCAATACGTTATCGTGATCGGAGAAACAGAAATTCAAACTAATCGACTGGAAGTGAAAAGGCTCTTAACGGGTGAGAAAAAAATTGTTGCCCTAGAAGCCCTTTCCAGCTTCCTTCAACAGGCAGTGAATATTCAAAATGAGTCTATTTAAACGCACACATACCTGTGGGGACTTACGCCTTCAGGATGCTAATAAAAAAGTACTTTTAGTCGGCTGGGTCCACCGGGTCCGAAATTTAGGAAGCCTTGTCTTTGTCGACCTTCGAGATCGATTTGGCATCACACAAGTTCTCTTCGACCCAAAGCAATGTTCTGAGCAGGTGTATACTACTGCTAAAAACTTGAGAGCTGAGTTTGTGATTCAGGTGGAAGGTGTTTGTTCTAAGAAACTAACTGCCAATCCAAACCTATCTACAGGCGAAATTGAGATAATAGCGAGCGCTATTAACGTGCTTTCAGAAGCAGATGTTCCTCCTCTCCCTATTGCAGATGATACGATGGAGGTTAATGAAGAGCTTCGGTTGCAGTATCGCTATTTAGATATGCGCAAAGGCCCGATCTTAAATAACTTAGTTGTTCGGCATAAGGCTATGCAGTCAACAAGGAATTTTTTATCCAATGATGGCTTTATTGAAGTTGCAACCCCAAATTTTGGAAAATCAACTCCAGAGGGCGCTCGAGACTATTTAGTTCCATCAAGAGTTCATCCGGGCCATTTTTACGCGCTTCCCCAGTCTCCACAGATGTTTAAGCAGCTGTTGATGATTGCAGGGCTTGATCGCTATTTTCAAATTGCCGCCTGTTTCCGCGACGAAGACCTTAGAGCCGATAGACAGCCTGAGTTTCACCAGATCGACGTAGAAATGAGTTTTGGAACTACTGAAGAACTTTTTCCCATAATCGAAAAGCTCGTTTCCAGAGTCTTTAAAGAGACGATGAATGTTGAAATTTCAGCTCCATTTGTTCGGATGACCTATGCCGACTGCATGGATATATATGGCTGCGATAAGCCTGATATCCGTTATGGCATGAAGCTGAAGAACATTAGCCATATAGCTGAGAAGATTACCTTTCCCCCTATTCAAGATGTTTTGAAAGCATCGGGGATTGTGAAGGGATTTTGCATCGAAAAGGGAGCCGATCTTTCCAGAAAAGCGCTTGATGAGCTGAATGCTTTTGCAGGCCAGTTTGGGTTTAAAGGGCTTGCTTGGATTAAGAAAACAGCTGAAGGGTATACCTCAAGCCTTGCTAAATACATGGCGCCAGAAGTAATGGATGCTGTTTCAACTGCATTTAAGATGGAAATTGGGGACTGTGCCTTGATTTTAGCCGGAAACAAAAAGCCTGTTAACCAGGCTCTCGACCATTTACGCCGAAAGGTTGCTAAAGAGAGAGGATTGGTTGATCCTAAAAAGTTTGCTTGTCTCTGGGTAACCGATTTCCCTCTTTTTGCTTGGAATGAAGAAGATGGACGGCTTGAAAGCGAGCATCATCCCTTTACCTCGCCCAATTTTGAAGATATGCATCTTATAGAGAGCGATCCTTTAAGCGTTCGGTCATCGAGCTATGATTTAGTCATAAATGGCTATGAGTGTGCATCGGGATCGCAGCGTATTCATGATAGCCGATTGCAGGAAAAGATTTTTTCTATTTTGGGCTTGAGCGCTCAAAGTTGCAAAGAAAGATTTGGCTTTTTTGTCGAGGCGCTTCGCTATGGAACACCGCCCCATTTAGGAATAGCACTTGGCTTTGATCGGCTGGTGATGCTATTGTGCGGAGCTGAAAATATTCGTGATGTGATTGCATTTCCGAAAAACGCTAAAGCTCGCGATCTGATGCAGGAGGCACCATCTCCGGTACCGCAAGATCAGTTGGATATGCTTCACATAAGAGTTAGGCATTAGAGTGAGAGATTTTGGAAATTTGAAATTATAAACCTAGGAGCCTGTTGCTAATCTCGCTTTGACTGGAAAAATAGAAAATTTTATTGCTGGTTTTCATCCTGTTTCAGAGGACATACCCTGTAGGGTAGACGAGGAAACAGGATGAAAACCAGCAACAAAAGATCGATTTTAACAATCAAATGGAGTTTAGCAATAGGCTCCTACCATTGAGGAGTTATTATGGTGGTGAATCTGAAAAAAACGTGCTTAATTGCACTAGCAGCAGCTGGATCGCTTTGTTATCTTACTGCCGATGATGCTAATAATTCAGCCCCTAAAAAGGATGCTGAAGCTACTAAGCCTAAGCTGACTAAGGAAGAGGTTTTTTCCAAAGACTATATTTCCAAGCTTTCAGAAAGCTATGGCCATCTGATTTACAAAAGTCTTGAAAGCCCCGTTGTCAAGCTTGATTTTAATAGCGTTATAAAGGGACTTAATGAGGCGAAAAATGGTAAGTCTTCGCCCATGAATGAGCAAGAATATGAAGAGGCTGTAGGGCTTATTCAAGAATATGCTTTTCAAGATATGGCGCAAAATAACTTGAAGGAAGCCGAAGACTTTCTTAAGAAGAATTCTAAAGAAGCAGGTGTAATTGAATTACAGCCGCTCAAACTTCAGTACCAAGTTCTTCAAAAGGGCAAAGATGATGCTCAAACAGTCACAGAAGACATGATGCCTTATGTCTACTACAAAGGCTCCTACCTAAATGGTACAGTTTTTGGCAGTACACAAGATGGCGGCGATGCAGTGCCAATTCTTCTTGGACAAACTATCCCAGGCTTTAAGCAAGCAATCATTGGGATGAAAGTTGGCGAGAAGAGAAAGATCTTCATCCATCCAGATCTCGGCTATGGAACTTCGGGACAGCTAAGCCCCAACTCACTTTTAATCTTTGAGATCGAAGTGACGAAAGTTGAGCCAGCTCCAGCCCAAAGCGCAGATGCTGATTCTGATGATGCGTTGACTTCTGATCTTGATGACGATTCATCCGATTCCGATGGAAACGAAGGTGAAAAAGGCGACGGCGATACTGACCTTTAATTGACTAGTATCTAATGCCCCAGAGTTCTTCTGGGGCATTCTTCTCTTTACGAAACGAGCGAACGCAGGGTTTGCAGGTCTTTCTCTCTTAAATGTTACGGAAACTTCTTTTGGAATCGAAATACGATTACTTGGTTTTTGTGGTAACGATTACTTGGTTTTTGTGCAAAGAGCAGAGATAATTAGACAAACCTGTGGTGGGTTTTACGGCACTTTAGAAAAAGAGAGCAACGCTTCTCATACAAATGGGAAGAGCTGCTCTTTTTTCTTCTATGAAACGAGCGACCGCATGGTTTGGAGGTCTTTCAAGCCAATAATTCGTTTTTTCTCAATTCCACCTTCAAAGAGGATCAGAGGTGATGTCAAACTTTGCAGAAACTTTTTGTGCAGTATCAACATCTAATTTGTAGATAGTCAATTTGCCATCCATCTCTTGAGCCAAAGCTTCAAGAATAGCGGTCATCATTATCATACTTGCTTTTTAACGAAACCCGTAGACGGAACTTGCTCATGTTTACCGTATTTTTAAAAAATTTATTTATGTTATTCTAGGATAAGAGAGAGATGATTATCCATATGTCCACAATAGATGTCGATAAGAGTGGTGGTCCTCATTACCCTCAAGATCTTCCTAGTAAAAAAAAGCGAAAACATGAAGAAAAGACAGAACAACTGTTTGGTAAAGCCGTTCCAAATCAGGACGCAGCGCCAGCAAAAAAAATAAAGGAAGAGGTAACAGTTGTCACATCAACACAATCGACTCCAAGCAATATCTTTGGTTCTCAAATAGCAAACATCAAACAAGGGTTTCTTCTCTTGCCGTTGCCTGACGGAAGTACTCAAAAAATAGATGTCACGTATGAAAAATCATTTGGCTTCTATAATTGGCTAAGCTCGTTTATTTCAAATAGTGTTCGCTTTGAAACAGACACGGCTGGTTCTGGGTTCTACGTGAGTAAGCAGGATATGACGGGGTTCATTGAAAATCATCTATGGAACAAATGGAAGATTGACAATCCAGAAATTGAAAGCAATATCACCCAAGTATTTATTGACATCTTGCAAGGACTCCCTCAGATATCACTACAACCTAATCATACTGAAGAAGAGCACCTCCAAAAAGTTGAAACTGCTTTAGAACAGTACCTCAATACAACAGATCGTAAACTTGACAAAGACCCCTTAAATATTCACCAACAATTAAAAATAAAAGAATTTATTGACGGCTATATACTGACTCCAAAAAATGAAAATACTCCCTATGTCCACAACAATGAGATTACTGATTTTGAACTTATCCCAGATGCTGCTCGATTAGTAGACACTCTTTCAAAAAAACAGAACCGCACCGAGGAAACGAGATCCAAGCTTAAAACAACTCAAAAAAAGCTCCACATACTTGAAAAAGTACTCGACAACCCAGCAATAATGGCAAAAGAATTTGGAATAGACGAAACAAATCACGCACAAATATTTGCAGCGAAAAAATTTATCTCAGCCATATTACGAAGTGCACAGGGTTCAAAAACATCTACTTATACCTTTATATCGGTCTATGAATCATACAAAAACAAAATGGTAACGAGAGGTCACACACGAGGACTCAAGCGGGATATGATCAGTCTTAAAAATCAATTGCTTATGGAAAATGATCCGCTCCTCTCTCCAACAAAAGTGCAAACTGACCTTGATCGCATATTTGCAAATTTCTTTTTTCAGAATCCCCAAAACAGTACTATTTCTCGCGAAAATATAAGAGAAGACATAAAAAATGTGCTGCAAGAGTTATTTGAAAAAGAGCAGCTAAAGCCAGTCTTATGTGCATTAATAACTTTGATACAGAAAGAAAAAGCCCAATTTTTCATGAGCAACCATCTAACAACACCATATGAACTTACTTTTCCATACCTTCCTGATCTTGGTGTTGGAGGAGTTTACGCTAATGCCAGATCAGTTTTTTTTGGTTCAATCATTATGGAGATAGAGAAAGAAAGTTATATAAACCCAGGGCGCGTTGGAGACTTTGCGCATGAATCTATGCACATGCTTTTTAATGTTATCGTAGGCAATGAATCGTCACCTGTCAAATCTGGTAGTTCTGAAGAAAAGATGCTCGACCAAGCTATTCTTGCCGATATCGATCATCGAAAATCGCTCGATCAGTCAGAATTTTCACCAATGGAAAAATATGGCTGGGCAACATTCGAAACCAATTTCTTTGATGAACTTTATTTTAAAGATGGTTTTGATCCCAAAAACAAAAGTCATATGCAGACAGCGCGAGTAGAAGTTATTGTACGCCCCATTGAATTTATAGCTGTAGGAGCATCTGAAGAAACAGTTAAAAAATTTGCTCCAAACGTCTGGAAATTCTATAAAACCTACTCTGAGCCACTCCTCAAACAATATGCCCAGCAATAAACCAAAAAATCGCTTAGCGCGTGTGAGTGTATACCATTTTAATAGCTCAAGCAGGCGTAGAAAGGTTGCTGTGTAGCTAATAATCGTTGTTTGTTCAAAATGTTTTACTATTCAAGCCCCAGAGTCCTTGTAGAGTTCTTTTAGAGTTCTTCTGGGGCTTGTTTATTTTATGAAACGAGCGACCGCATGGTTTGAAGGTCTTTCAAGCCAATAATTCTCTTTTTCTCAACTCCACCATCGAAAAGAATCAGAGTTGGAACAGAGGTGATGTCAAACTTTGCAGAAACTTTTTGTGCAGTATCAACATCTAACTTGTAGATAGTCAGTTTGCCAGCCATTTCTTGAGCCAAAGCTTCAAGAATGGGAGTCATCATTTTACAAGGACCACACCAATCGGCATAAAAATCGATCAGAATTTTTCCTTTCGACGCGATAGTGGAATCAAAATTTTGTTCTTCTAGAAGCTTCAACGAGCTCATACTATTTTCCTTTAAGTAGTCTTATACGAAGGATCGCAAAGAGGGCATTTTTATATCTACCTCAAAACTCTCTGTTGAGAAAATGTTACTAGTAGACTAATCTTTTCGAGATTTAGTATACTGATCAGGATGAAAAAAGAAGTTCGCATTTCAAAAGACTCGACCCATTGGGTAGTAGCTTTTTATTATATTGGTGCAATTGTTAACCCCGCCCAAGAAGCAGAGCTGCAAAAACAGTTCTTAAGCCACCTTGATGTAAGCTGCCGTCTCTATGTAGCAAAAGATGGGTTGAATGGCCAGATGTGTTTCGTCGCCTCAGATGCAAAGAAGTACATGGATTGGATGCTGGGCAGAGAGCAGTTTTCCTCTATTCATTTCAAGGCGCAAGGTGTTGACTGCCACGTTTTCCCAAGGTGCACAATCAAGGTGAGACGAGAGCTTGTAGCTCTTGGTACCGAGGTTGATTTTTCCAAAAGGGGAACCTATCTTTCGCCTGAGGATTGGAAAGCAAAGCTCGAAGATGATTCACAAGAAAAAATAATTATTGATACCCGAAATGATTATGAGTGGCAATTGGGCCATTTTGAAAATGCTGAGCTTCTCCCATACGAAACGTTTAAAGATTTTCGCGAATATGCCAAAGGGCTAAAAGAGCGGATCGATTCCAAAAATTCCCAAGTGCTTATGTACTGCACAGGCGGAATTCGCTGCGAGCTCTTCTCAGCTCTGCTCAAAGAAGAGGGAATCGATGATGTCTACCAGCTTCAAGGAGGCGTTATCAATTACGGCCAAGAGGCTGGATCCAAACACTGGAAAGGCTCCCTCTTTGTCTTTGATGACCGATTGTCCGTACCGATTAGCGAAGAACCTGTTGAAACAATTGGCACCTGCCTTCACTGTAAAGAGAAGATAGAAAATTACTATAACTGCGCCAATATGGATTGTAATGAACTCTTCTTATGCTGCCATCAGTGTTTAGAAAAGCATCAAGGCTGCTGCTCTAGTGAGTGCCAAAGTGCTCCAAGGGTCAGACCCTTTTCATTTGCTCATACGCCTTTTCGGCGCTGGTATAACTATGCTGCAAAAAAAGATGAGCTCTCTTCCCTCAACCCCAAATATGTGGGGAAATCTTAAATGGATATGACCCGTAGGCAAGCAACTATTAAACAGCCGGTCGCCTACTCTGGAATTGGCATTCATACAGGCAAGGAAGTAAAACTCCGCTTCGTTCCCGCAGCAGAAGGTGAAGGTATCTTTTTTAAGCGAACCGATCTGCCCTCACAACCGATTATTCCTGCACGCGTTGAGTATGTATTTGATACGCAAAGAAGCACAAACCTTGCGCTTCAAGATGTGCGACTCTACACTGTAGAGCATGTTCTTGCAGCCGTTCGTGCCTGTGAAATTGACAATTTGTGCATAGAGCTTTCTAATATTGAACCACCGGCAGGAGATGGAAGCTCTCTGATATTTATGCAGCTTCTTGAAGAGGCAAAGCGTTTTGAACAAAAGGCAAAAATTCCTATTCGAAAATTGCAGAACCCCATCTATTTTTCCCAAGGAACTACGCATATTGTGGCCGTTCCATCGGACAAATTTACCATTAGCTATACGCTTGATTATCCCTCAGTACCAGCATTGGGCACGCAATTTTTCTCATTTGAAGTTACACCTGCCAATTTTTTACAAGAAGTTGCACCTTGCAGAACTTTTGCGTTATATGAAGAGCTTTCAGTTCTTATGGATAAGGGGCTTATAAAGGGCGGCAGTCTTGAAAATGCAGTTGTCATCAAGCATGATGCTGTAATAAGTAAGGATGGGCTGCGCTTTGTAAATGAAATGGCAAGACATAAGGTGCTGGATATTATCGGGGATGTGTCTCTTATTGGAATTCCCTTTATTGCACATATAATTGCAATCCGTTCAGGCCACGCCACAAACGTTGCTTTTGCGAAGAAACTTTATGAAAATTTGTGTTTGGAGAATGGCTGATGGGGAAACAACAGACGGTTTATAATATCCGAAAAATTGTAGAAATCTTGCCCCATCGATACCCTTTTCTTCTTGTGGACAAGATCATTGAGCTTGATTTAGAAAAAGATACGATCGTTGGTCAAAAGAATGTTACGATTAACGAAGCGTTTTTTCAGGGCCACTTTCCCGAAGTTCCTTTAATGCCTGGAGTACTTATACTCGAGGCGTTGGCGCAGGTAGGCGGCATTCTTGTTCATACGAAGGGCGGAGGTAAAGACAAAATTGCTGTCTTGCTTTCTGTCAATTCGGCCAAGTTTCGCCACCCTGTTCAACCAGGAGATGTGCTTTTGTTAAAGGTTCGAGGCACTTATTTAGGCCAGAAAGGCGGTAAGGTGCATGCAGAAGCTTTTGTGGGCGAAAAGCTCGCAGCAGAAGCTGAAATCGGTTTTGCCCTCGTTCATAAAAATGATATATACTAAAGCGGGTGTCAATGTCATTAATCCATCCAACAGCAGTTATTGATCCTCGCGCAAAGATTGCAAAGAACGTAGTGATTGGTCCTTATTGTGTTATAGGCCAAAATGTTGTTCTTGAAGAGGCTGTCGAATTAAAGTCGCATGTAGTCATCGATGGCTATACAACCATTGGTGCGCGTACCGTTGTCTATCCTTCAGCAGTGATTGGGACCAAGACGCAAGATAAAAAATATCGCGGTGAGAAAACATACGTACTTATCGGCTCTGATTGCGAGATTCGTGAATTTGTTACTATTAATTCTTCCTGCGGCGAGGGTACGGCAGTCAAGGTCGGCAATGGCTGTTTAATTATGGCCTATTGCCATATCGCCCATAATTGTGAGCTCGGCAACAATGTCATAATGGCCAATAATGCAACGCTTGCTGGCCACGTGATCGTTGGCAACTCAGCAATCATCGGCGGCCTTGCTGCGGTTCACCAGTTCGTTCGAATCGGCGATTATGCCATGATTGGCGGTATGAGCCGTATTACGCATGATGTTCCACCCTTTACCATTGGAGCTGGAAGTCCTTACCGTTATGGAGGGCTCAATCTCGTAGGTCTCAAACGCCATGGATTTTCTTTATCGACCAGGTCCGCTTTAAGCAAAGCCTTTAAAATTACTTGCCGATCGGGTTTAACTCTTGCAGAGGCGATTGACCGGATTGAAAATGATGTAGAAGCTCTCCCTGAAGTAAAAAACTGGGTCGATTTTTGCAAAAGTTCCCAACGCGGGTTGATGGCTTCAGCTGTTAAAGAGAGTTCCAGTTCCGAAGAATAGAGATTTAAACAGTGTACTATGCAATAAGAAGAGTAAATTGACTCTATTGTAAATAAAATTACCACAGAGATCACAGAGCTCACAGAGAGAAAAATATACTCCTAATATCTCTGTGTTCTCTGTGGTTAAAAAATAAATAAACACCTTTATTATGAAGTATGTGTTCTTTGGGACTCCTCAATTTGCTGCAACGGTTTTAAAGCATCTTCTTGGCAAAAAAGAGCATGAACTTGTCGCCATCGTTTCTAAGCCGGATAAACCTCAAGGAAGGCAGCAAAAAATTGTGCCTACCCCTGTCAAAGTTGTTCGCGATCAAATGGCTCCTCATGTTCCTTTATTGCAGCCGCTAAAAGCATCAGATCCCGAGTTTGTTGAGCAGCTGAAATCATTCAATGCAGATCTCTTTGTAGTTGTGGCTTATGGAGAAATAGTCAAAAAAACTGTTTTGGATATTCCCAAAATTTGCTGCTTGAATATCCACGCAAGTCTTTTACCGCTTTACAGGGGAGCTGCCCCCATGCAGCGCTGCCTCTTGGACGGAGTGTCTCGTACAGGCATCACGATTATGAGAATGGATGTTGGGCTTGATTCAGGCGATATTCTGCTCAAAAAAGAGTGTCCAGTGCCGTTTGACATGACATTGGGCGCTCTAACAGATGCTCTTCAGGAGATAAGCTGCAGAGCAATTGATGAGTCGTTTCAACTAATCGATTCAGGAAAAGCAGTTTTTACTCCTCAGGACCACTCCCTTGCAACGTTTGCCCCAAAAGTATCCAAGGAAGAGGCTGAAATTAACTGGGACGAAAAAGCGATCAATCTTCATAACAAAGTACGCGCCTTTTCACCCTCTCCAGGAGCTTGGAGCTATCTCTCCATACGAGGCGAGAAAAAGCGGCTGAAAATCCTTGAGACTTCGGTATCATCAGATGCTTCAGCTCCAATAGGAAAGCTTATTGAATTGCAGTCTCAGCTGGCTGTGGGAACCAAAGAGGGCGTTCTTATTATAAAGAAATTGCAGCTCGAGGGCAAAAGCCCTATGGATTCAAGCCAATTCTTAAAAGGCTATCCGCTTAAAGATTTGAGCTGAATACTGATAATTTCTACAGGCTCTGATCCCTTATTAACGCTTTTGTGAAGTTCATTTTCGGGATCGATTCCTCGATAAACAGCTTTGCCTGTTGGAAAATGGACATCTGTTTCGCTGCCATCTGCTTCAAGACGGGTAATCGTTCCACCTTTAAGTGCGATCACTATCTGTGGAAGAACATCCCGATGCAGTCCTATCTCTTCCTTTGGCATTATTTTTATTTTAGAAACAGCGATTTGATCATTCTCAAATTGCAATTCGTATTCTAATGCCGACATTTGAAGGGTGAGCGAGCAGATGAGACTTACGATCAGTTTTTTCATAAATAACCGGTTGTTGTGTGCAAATATTAAATGATAGGAGAGTGAATTTTTACAATATTCATGCAGCTTGATCGCTCCCCTGATGCAATAGATATGAGTAGGTTTCACTGTTATTTTTTTTCATCTTTACAAAATCTTTATTGAAATTTTTCCTTGTTTTATGGAGTATCGACGCTGCCTGCACCTGCTTAACTGTGCAGAACGTGAGGATATCGTTATGGGATGTTGTGGAACAGGTCAAATCTGTGAAAAACCTCAAGAAATTTTCAATAGTGCTATCAGCCATGTGCGCCATGCTTATGGAGTCACTGTAGACTATATAGGAGCACAAGCAGTTGTGTGGAAGGGGCGTATAATTCAAGTATGGTGGACAGTTGCAGAACAGTTTAAAAATATTGTTCGCCTGTTTGCAAACTTTATTGATGGGGTAGTTAATTCTACTTCAGCCCTAGCGTATACCGCTCAAGGGTTTGTAATGAGCTTTGGAGTCGTAAAGGCACTTAAAGCAGCACCTACAGCTGTTCCAAAAGTTGTTGAAAGTTTGGATCACTACAGGAGCTTCTTCTCAGCCACACGCCTTCCAAATTCTGTTGGCTACTTCTGTGGAGATAGCCTCTGGAAAGATATAACCAATTTTAGAATTGCAAAAATGATGAGCAATCTCTATTTCGTCCCACTCAATATTTTGAGTCTATTCAAATGGCTTGAATCTAATAGCATTCCTGTTTTCATGAATGCTGCACGTTCAGTAGTCAATAAAATTGGTTCTGTGGCCTGTTTTGGATGGGTAAATACCCTTAAGCAGCTTCCTCTTGCTGCAGGACTCGGAGCTACTGCATCTCTCTTGTGGGTTGTTGATCGTGCACATATGATCATCAAAGGTAAGAATGTTGCCTATCACGCTGCAGATGGTGCTTCAGCAGCATGTGACGCAGCTCAAACAATTTGGGGTCTGCTCTGGAGCAGTATACCTATTGGCACAGCACTATTTGGAGTTGCCTCAGCTGCAACTGGTCTTGCGGCCTTCTTCTTAGATCCGGAACGAAAGTAAAAATGAATTAGGTAGACATATGGAAATTCAGAAAGTATGGGAACATGTGCGAGCAACTGGTTATAATGTTGCAGCAGCTGCTTCAAAAGCAGTCAAAGATGTTGATATTCTCAATTCGCTCATGAGAATGGCTACAAGCGTAATGAATGTTGTTCAGGGTTTTTTTTCTATGGTAAGCAGTTCTTTGAACTTGCCTAATCCAATTGTAGCACTAGGAGCCGCTTTTACTACTGTATATAGTTTTTTCACAGTACGTAAGACTGTTGTTGATTTTGCTACAATCGTCACGGGAGAAGCGGCGAACAAAAATAAGCTTTGGGGTGGGCCAAACTGGCTTGCAATCATTGCAAGGGCTTCAGCTCTTGTTGCAGATGTTGCATCAACTATAGTATGGCTTGCGACAGTTAAGATTTTCCCGAAAATCTCACAAACGATTGGAACCATCAAGCTGTTTGGATATCAAGCTGCTATAAACTTAAGGGATATTGCAGATGGGGCTAATGTCCTCGCTGCTGTAACTGAGCTTACTGACAACGGACGGCTCATTGCTGAAAAAGGACTCTCTTTTGACCGCCTGGCAGATGTAGCATGCTCCTTTTCAAAAGCTGCCTGCATTATCTCTAGCCGTGTAATCCCTGGGGTATTTGGTCAAATTACAGCAGGCATATTTGGAGTTTGTATTGGAACGGCCTACATGGTCAAGTGGTTGAATAAGGCAGAATGGGTAAAACCAGCTCAAGCAGTTTGAATATTCGCTTAATTCTTCGAAGAGCTGTGCTTTGCACAGCTCTTTCTGGAATTTTAGCGCTCATAGTTTCAAGTCGATTTCAAAAAAGGGGAGACCCTTTAACCATCCAAGTTCAATTTCAAGGCAGAGAATATATTGTTCCTCAAGGAGCGCAGGTTCGAGATTTAGAAATATTGGTTGGCGCTGAAATTGATGAAAAATGTGAAGAAATTCTGAAAGCGCGAACCGTTATAAATTGAGCCGCTGAAAAAAAAGTGAAATAGACTGTTGTACAAAAAAGCCCGGTTTGATAGTCTCTCTGATTCAGTTCATACTGAAGATTTTGGAATCGCATAATGCCACTTTTCCTACCGTTATAAGGAGTGGTGAGAGCAGATTCCAGGTGAAACTCTAGAGTGAAAGTTCTAGGCTTAGTTTCATTAAATAGGGTGTTATTCTTAAGAGTTTTAATACTTTCAAGTAACACGTGTAGAACGAAAGTTCTCTATCGAAGGATATTTATTATATGGCTTCCAAATTGATGTCACGCAGGTTGATGGGCAGAAAAGCCGGCATGATTCAGATGTTTGATGCGCAAGGAAAATCAGTCGCTTGTACTGTTATCCAGGCCGAACCAAGCGTCATCACGCAAATCAAGACTCAAGCAAACGATGGATACAATGCGATTCAGCTCGGCTTTGATGAGATCAAAACTGCTGATCCTCGAACTATTGCAAAGCGCTGCACGAAGCCCTTGCTTGGGCATTTTAAGAAGGCGGGCACTCAACCACGAAAATTTCTTTATGAAGTTCGAGTTGATTCGACAGATGCGTATAGTGTTGGCCAAGAAATGGGTGTTACCCATTTTGAAGGCGTAACCCATGTAGACGTTACCGGTACAAGCAAAGGTAAGGGTTTTCAGGGTGTAATGAAGAAGTATGGTTTTCGAGGCGGTCCAGCTTCGCACGGTTCAGGATTCCATCGACATGCAGGTTCTACCGGTATGAGATCTTCTCCCGGTCGTTGCTTGCCTGGTGGTCCAAGACCGAGTCATATGGGTGCAGCTCAGGTAGTTGTCCAGTCACTCCGTGTCTTTTCAGTAGATGCTGAAAAAGGCTTAGTGATTGTAGAAGGCGCTATTCCTGGCTCAAATAATGGTGTAGTTTTCCTTTCCGAAGCGATAAAAGTGTCGCCTGTAAAGGCTAAAAGCGGAGCGAAAGCTCACGCTAAAAAGAAATAACTTGTGGTGTGTGAGGATCTACTGTGACGGCAACGCTCAAGAAATATAATCTCGAAGGTGAGATGCAGGGTGAAGTACCAGTTGACCAAAGATTGGTTGATTTTGTAGTTCATTCTCAGCTCGTTAAAGACTACATTGTAGCTCTTCGATATAACGCGCGACAGTGGTCGGCGAGTACAAAGACACGTGGAGAGGTGAAGCATACAACTCGTAAGCCTCATCCGCAAAAAGGACAGGGACGCGCACGACAAGGTTCGACGGTCTCTCCTCAATACAAAGGCGGTGGACGCGTATTTGGTCCAAAACCTAAGTTTGATGTCTATTGGAAGATGAATGCCAAAGAAAAGCGAGCTGCTATCCGAGCTCTTATCGCAGATAAAATGCGCGAAGGGCGAGTAGTTGTTCTCGAGAGCACACAAATTGATGCTCCAAGAACACGAAAAGTTGCTGAATTTTTGGAAAAAGCTGGCCTTGAGGGCAAAACGCTCTTTTTAGGCGAAGGAACATATGTAGAGATCGGATTCCCAGGGAATTCTCAGAAACTGAGCATCCCTTCCGATATTCATACAACGTTCAAGAAAAGTGTGAGGAATATTCCCCACGCAGGATTTATGTTGGTTTGCAACATGAGCGGTTATGACGTGATGGTTACGCAAGATATCGTTATCACTGAAAGCGCGCTCAAAGAGCTACAAGAATGGCTATTGCGAGATGGCTCTTAATTAGTGTAATGGAGTGCAGGTGATGCGAAAAAGCCCTTACGACATAGTAAAACAACGCTATATCACAGAGAAGGCGACTGTTCTAGAGAATTTAAAAAATAGAACGTCCAATAAGTGTATAGCGCGCTGTGAAAATCCAAAGTATGTCTTCTTGGTTGCCAATGATGCTAACAAGAATGAGATCAAGCAAGCTATTGAAGAGATTTACAGTGAGAAAAGCGTGCGTGTTGTAGCTGTCAACACGATTACAGTAAAGCCAAAAGAGTATAACCCACGTGGCCGGATGAATCCAGGCCGTGACAAGCGCAAGAAAAAAGCGATTGTCACACTCGCGGTGGGCTGCTCGATAGACTCATAACTGCGTAGGACTGAATATGTTAAAAACATTTCGACCAATTACACCCAGTACTCGCAGACTAGTTCTCATTACGTACGATCAATTGACTCGTATCGATGGAAAGACTGTGGGTCCGGAACGCTCGCTGATTTCGATTAAAAAGCGAACAGGCGGACGCAACAATAACGGTCATATCACCTGCCGACATATGGGTGGTGGACATAAGCGTTTTTACCGAATTATCGATTTCAAGCGTGATAAGCTTGATATCAAGGCTCGTGTTGATTCCATTCAATACGATCCAAACAGAAATGCCCACTTGGCATTGTTAAATTACGAAGATGGCGAGAAGCGATATATTATTGCACCTCAGACATTGAAAGCTGGCGATGTAGTCATCTCTTCAGATGAGCATCCTCTTTTCAATCCAGGTTGTGCAACTCGTTTGAAGTTTATGCCCATTGGCTCAACCATTCATAATATTGAAATGGTTCCAGGCAAAGGTGCAAAGCTTGTCCGTTCGGCAGGACTTTCTGCTCAGCTTATGGGCCGAAATAATGGTTATGCAAGTATTCGCCTTCCATCTGGCGAAATGCGAATGATTAATGAAGATTGCCGCGCAACATTCGGGGTTGTTTCAAATCCTGAGCACAATGTGCGAGATGAAGGTAAAGCTGGCCGCATGCGTTGGCAGGGAGTTCGTCCAACTGTTCGCGGTACTGCTATGAACCCGGTTGATCACCCGCACGGTGGTGGAGAAGGTAAGCATAATGGTTACATTCCACAAACCCCATGGGCGATGCAAACAAAGGGATATAGGACACGAGCGAAGAGAAAGACTTCTTCTCGTTTTATCATTAAGGATCGAAGGGTCAAATAAAAGGACAATAAAGAATGGCAAGGTCATTGAAGAAAGGTCCTTTTGTGGACCATCACTTAATGAAAAAGGTGCTTGAGCAAGTTCAGAAAAAAGACAAACGGCCAATTAAGACTTGGTCTAGAAGATCGATGATTCTCCCCGAGATGATTGGGGCAACTATCGATGTCTATAATGGCAAAAAGTTCATGACGGTGTATGTGACAGAAAATATGGTAGGGCATCGATTAGGGGAGTTTTCTCCAACTCGAATCTTCAAAGGTCACCCGCTGAAGAAACAGGCCGCGGCCACAACTTAAAAGTTTTAGGGTTTAGTATGATCCAGATAACAGCAACAACTAAATACGTGCGGATCAGCCCGAGAAAGGCGCGACTTGCTGCTGCTTTAATGCGTGGCAAAAATGTTCCTGATGCAATTTTGCAGCTTGAACATAGCAGCTTAAAGGGTGGCCGGCTTTTGTTGAAGACGCTGAAAAGCGCCATCTCAAATGCTGAATCGCAATTTGAATATCAGGCCGACAAACTCGTAGTTGGAGAAGTCCGGGTTGATGAAGGTCCTCGGTTGAAGAGGTCGAAGCCAAGGAGTCGTGGACAACGGCATCCTTTTCTTAGACGCACCAGCCATTTTACTGTAGTCCTTGAGCACCAGTAGGGGTAGAAAATATGGGACAGAAAACACATCCAGTAGGGTTTCGGCTTGCACTGACAAAGAACTGGCGTTCACGCTGGTATGCGAACAAGCAAGAATTCGGCAGCCTCTTAGGTGAAGACAAGATCATCCGAGATTTTTTGCTTTCGAAGTCGTGCTGTCAGGGCACCGCAAACATTACGATACGAAGAATGAGTGACAAAATTGAAGTTGTCATTCATACTGCAAGGCCTGGTTTGGTAATTGGAAAGAAGGGAAGCGAGATTGATGTTCTCCGCAGCGAACTTTCCAAGATGACCGGCAAGGAAGTTTGGATTGAGGTTGAAGAGATTAAGCGTCCAGACCTCGATGCAAAAATTGTAGCTGATGGAATCGCAAAGCAGCTTGAAAGACGCATTCCTTTTAGAAGAGCGTTGAAGCAAGCGATGCAGCGAGTCATGGAATCCGGTGGTATCGGAGTTCGAGTTCAGGTATCCGGCCGTTTGGGCGGTGCTGAAATTGCAAGGCGCGAGTGGTATAAAGATGGTGTAATACCTCTTCAAACTCTCCGTGCAGATATCGACTTTGCATATGGCCGTGCTGAAACGACTTATGGTTCTATCGGTGTTAAAGTTTGGATTAATCGTGGTGATTTTCAGCAGCCTGCTCGAAAGCACGCTTCATTAGAAGCTGCAGTCGTTGGCGCCGCTGGAAAACAGGCGAAGGAAAAACCGGCAGCGGTTGCAAATTAAGGTGGAGTGACTTGGTATGACATTGATGCCTAAAAAGACAAAACACCGAAAAATGCAAAAAGGCAGCCTTGCGGGTCTTAGTACTTCCGCAAACTTTGTTGATTTTGGTGACTTCGGGATGCAAGTATTAGATCGCGGCTATATAACAGCTCAGCAGATCGAAGCTTGCCGTGTTGCAATCTCTCGATTTTTTAATCGACGAGGAAAGATTTGGATTCGGGTTTTTCCTGATAAACCTGTTTCGAAAAAGCCCCTTGAAGTTCGTATGGGAAAGGGTAAAGGGAACGTCGATCATTGGGTTGCACCTGTGCGCCCTGGCCGCATTCTCTTTGAAGTTGGTAATGTTCCGAAGGAGTTGGCTCAAGATGCGCTGCGCAGAGCGGCAGCAAAACTGGGCATAAGAACTCGCTTCGTTGAGCGCGTTGAACGCGTATAAGGGAGTTATAATGAAAAAAGCAGAAGAACTCCGAAAAAAAAGTGATAACGAGCTTGTAGCACTTTGTGGCGAGCTCAAAAAAGATCTGTTTGATGAGAGAAATCGTCGTCAGTTGGATAAGGAAGCAAAGACTGCTTCTCAGCGTGTTAAAGCTAAGCGAGAAATCGCACGAGCTTTGACAATCCTTCGTGAGCGAGAA
Organism: Bacteroidota bacterium; assembly: GCA_013285825.1. Taxonomy (GTDB): domain Bacteria; phylum Chlamydiota; class Chlamydiia; order Chlamydiales; family FEN-1388; genus JABDGV01. Next base: position 267,969 of record JABDGV010000001.1, on the reverse strand, counting down.
CTCGAAGCCGCAGGCATTTAAGGACAGTATTTAAGTATGAGCGAGCAGCAAAGTAATACTATTCGTGGACAGCGTAAGACCGAAAAGGGCGTTGTTGTTTCGAATAAAATGGATAAGACAGTTGTAGTTCGTGTAACGAGAACTATTCATCATAAGCAGTATGGGAAAGTAATGACTACTTCCAAGAAGTACTACGCTCATGATGAAGATGGTAAAGCGAAAGAGGGTGATAACGTCGAAATTATTGAGACGAGACCACTTTCTAAGCTAAAGCGTTGGAGAGTAGTTTCCGTAACGCCCCAGAATTCTCACAGAACTGCCGGCATATAAGCTAATGTAGCGTAATTGGGTTAAGGTTATGATTCAGCAAGAGACGAGACTGAAAGTTGCCGACAATACCGGGGCGAAGGTCGTCAAGTGTTTTAAAGTCCTTCGTGGTTCGAAGCGACGCTATGCAGGGGTCGGTGATGTTATCATCGCATCTGTACGTGAAGCAGAGCCAGATGGAAGCGTGAAAAAGGGCGATGTTGTTCGAGCAGTTGTCGTTCGTACGAAGAAGTATATTCGTCGAAAAGATGGCTACCTCCGGTTTGATTCGAACAGCTGTGTCCTAATTGATGATAAGGGAAATCCCCGTGGTACTCGAATTTTCGGCTCAATTGCGCGTGAGGTTCGTGACCGTGGGTATGCCAAGATTGGATCTTTGGCACCTGAAGTTATTTAGTTGCACTGGAGATAAGGTTTAAATAGCTCATGCAAAGTATGTCTCAAGCAAAAACTAAGAAGGTCCGAACAGGAGATCGCGTCGTTGTCATTGCGGGTAATTCCAAAGGGCAGCACGGGATAGTCAAAGCATATCGCGATGAATCTGTTTGGATAGAAGGTGTGAACGTACGCAAAAAAGCAGTACGTCCTTCTCAACAAAACCCCAAAGGTGGATTTGTTGAGATTGAAGCACCAATACATATCTCAAACGTACGTCCTTGTGATAACGAGGGTCGTCCGTTGAAAGTAAAAATAATGTTGAACGAGCAAGGTGAAAGAGAACTTTGCGCTATCTCGAAAGATGGCCAAAAAACTCACCTTCGCCCGATCAAACGAGCAGTCAAGTAAGGGTATCCCTCGATGTCACGGTTGAAAAAACGATATCACGAAAAGGTAAAGCCCTACCTGATCAAACGATTTGAGTGTCAGAACCCGATGATGGTTCCGGCCCTTAAGAAAGTTGTGATCAGTATGGGTATTGCAGAGGCGGCAAAAGATAAAAACGCCACGCAAGATTGTATCCAGGAGCTTAGCCTGATTGCAGGTCAAAAACCTGTAGTCCAAAAGGCAAAGCTAGCCATTTCCAACTTTAAGTTGCGAAAAGGCCAGCCAGTTGGCTTGAAAGTCACACTCCGTGGAAAAAGGATGTATGATTTTGTTGACCGATTCTGTAACATTGCTGCGCCGAGAATTCGCGACTTTCGTGGATTTTCGACCAAAGGTGACGGAAGAGGTTGCTATACACTTGGGCTTGAAGATCAGCAGATCTTCCCTGAGTTGAATTTGGACCTAGTTAAACGCGCACAGGGTATGAATATTACCTTTGTGACCACAGCAAAAGATGATGAGCAGTGTACAGAGCTGCTTCGCCTTTTAGGTATTCCGTTTAAAGGTCTGACAGTAGTTGTGCCCGAGTGGCAAGATATTGAGGGTTCTTAAAGTATGTTCGTAACAGATGCAATCGCAGATTTTCTCACGAGGATCCGCAACGCCACTCGTGCTCGTCATAAGTATGTCGATGTCAACTGGAGCAAAATGAACCAGTCGCTCGCGCAGATTTTGAAAGATGCCGGGTATGCTGAGCATTTCATTGTGAAGTCCGAAGGTGGAATTTCCAATATGCGTATTTATTTGCGCTATCGGAAAGATAAAGAGTCCGTTATTCGTGGTCTTGAACGCATTTCTTCTCCCGGCCGAAGGCTCTATGTGGGATATGAAGATATGCCAAGAATTTTTAACGGAATGGGTATTGCAATCGTCACTACCTCTCATGGGGTTATGACTGGCTCTGAGGCTAGACGTCGAAAAGTCGGCGGCGAGCTTCTTTGCAAGGTCTGGTAGGAGGTGTTTTAATGTCTCGTTTAGGGAAATTACCGGTAGCACTTCCAAAAGGCATTGAAGTGCAAGTGAAAGCTGATGAGATCGTTGTAAAGGGACCGAAAGTAACCTTGCACCAAAAGCTTGTTCCGGGCGTAAAAGTTGAAGTGAAAGATGGCGAAGTCCATGTCTCCGTAGAAGGCGAAGAGAAGCGTGAAAAATCGCTGCACGGCCTCTATCGAGCACTCATTAAGAATATGGTCCTTGGCTGTAGCCAAGGTTTTGAAAAGCGCCTCGAAATGGTTGGCGTTGGTTACCGAGCGTCAGTGCAAGGTAATCTCGTTGATCTTCAGGTGGGCTATTCACATCCAACTCAGCTTGCAATTCCTCAAGGAGTTCAAGTTAAAGTTGATAAAAACACGCTTATCATTATTTCAGGCTCAGATAAGCAGGTGGTCGGTGAATTTGCAGCAAAGATTCGACAAAAGCGTCCGCCAGAACCTTATCAGGGTAAGGGCATTCGTTATGTTGATGAACATGTACGTCGAAAAGCAGGTAAAGCTGCTAAATCGGCCAAGAAGTAAGGTGTAATGCAATGGATAGTAGCGTACAGAAATCAAAAATTTTACGACAAAAGCGCGCTCTCCGTGTACGTAAGAATATTTGTGGAACTGCAAAGTACCCGCGTCTTTCAGTTATCAAGAGCAACAAGCATATTTATGCTCAGCTTATTGATGACAATAAAGGCATAACGCTTGCTAGCATGTCCACTTGCTCAAAAGAGCTGCGTGATACTGAGAATGCAAAAAAATCAAAGAGTTCAGCACGTGTCGTAGGCGTTAAGATTGCTGAAAAAGCCAAAGCTTTAGGGATTGATCAGGTCGTATTTGATCGCGGTCCTTTTAAGTATCATGGTATTTTAGCAGAGCTTGCAGACGCTGTTCGAGCTTCTGGACTCAAGGTTTGAGTAGGGGACAATTTAAGCGATGGCTAAGCAATCAGAAGGTTCAAGACGAGATTCAGCTTCCAAAAAAGAAAGCTCGGAATTCCTCGAAAAGGTTATTTTCGTTAACCGCTGTTCGAAAACCGTAAAAGGTGGACGAAAGATGAGCTTTTCCGCCCTCATTTTAGTAGGGGATGGTAAAGGCCGTGTAGGTTTTGGCTTTGCGAAAGCAAACGAGTTAACAGATGCGATTCGCAAAGGCGGAGAGCTTGCGCGTAAGAATATGGTTACTGTTCCTATGGAAGGTGGAACTATTCCTCACGACGTGAGCATGAAGTACGATGGAGCAGTCATTCAGATGAGACCAGCCAAACAAGGTACTGGTATTATCGCTGGCTCTAAAGTGCGCGCGATTTTGGAATTTGCAGGTTATAAAGATGTTATGGCGAAGAGCCATGGCTCTAATAACCCGAATAACCTCGTGCGAGCGACATTTAAAGCGCTTCTTTCGATGAGCAAACGGGATGCTGTATTAGGAGCTCGGGCACAATGACAACAATCATGCCATTACATAGTTTATTCAACACCTCGAGACCTAAGAAGCGCAGAAAGCGTGTAGGTCGCGGCATCGGATCAGGTCTTGGTAAGACTTGCGGACGTGGCGTTAAAGGTGCTGGATCTCGTTCCGGTTACAAAACTCGAACCCGTTATGAAGGCGGTCAGCTTCCTTTGTATCGTAAGCTTCCTCAGCGTGGATTTAGCAATGCAGCATTCCAAAGACCGAAGATGGATTGCATTAATCTTTCACGTATCGAAGAGCTTTACCAAGATGGCGATACTGTAAGCCTTGACACTCTTCGTCAAAAAGGGTATATCAGTGGACCTTCCTCAGGGTTGAAGATTTTAGGAAATGGCGAGCTTAAGAAGAAAGTTCGCATTGAAGCGCATGCCTATTCTGCTCAAGCAGAAGAAAAGCTTAAAGCAGCTTCAATCTCCTATACCCTTGGTTAAAAGGTATTTACTAGAGATAGCCACTTCGTGCCCGCAATTCTATACTATTGAGCTAGGGCACGATAGATAAACGAGGACATCATGTTCAAAGGCTTTTTTGCAGCGTTACAAAGCAATCCTGAACTCAAAAATAAAATTGTCTTTACTGCCCTCCTTCTTTTAGTCTACCGCTTGGGCGGATTTGTTCCGGTTCCAGGTATTGACGGAGAAGTTGCGCTTTCCTATTTTAGGCAAGCAACAGGCGGAAGCCAAAATTTGTTTCAGCTGGTCGATATATTTTCGGGCGGCGCCTTTTCTCAAATGACTATTTTTGCGCTTGGTGTCGTTCCCTATATCTCTGCCTCTATTATGATGCAGTTGATTGTGGCACTTTTGCCCAATATTCAAAGAGAAGTGCGCGAAAATCCCGATTTTGGTCGCCGTAAAATTTCTCGTTGGACTCGAATAGCAACCGTTATATTGGCTACTATTCAGTCGACGCTCTTTGCTAAATTTGCCATGCAGATGAATCTTTCATCTCCTGGAATTATCTCTCAAGATCTCTTGGGATATACGCTCTTTTCCATGCCATGGCTCTACTACCTTATTTTCATTTCCATCATGACGACCGGCACATGCTTTTTGATGTGGATTGGCGAGCAGATTTCTGAAAAGGGTATTGGAAATGGCATGAGCATGATTATCGCAACTGGTATCTTGTCTCAGCTTCCAACTACTATTGGTTTAATTATTCAGCAGCTGAATTTGACAAGTCCGGAGCCTGGTCAGCTTTCATTCTTTTCATTGGCAATTTTATTTGCTCTCTTTGTTCTTGTTACGATTGGAACTATCTATATCATACAAGGTCAGAGACGAATCCCGCTTCAGTATGCTCGAAAAATTGTCGGCATGCGCGAAATGCAGGGAAGTGGAAGTTCTTATATTCCTCTAAAAGTGAACTATGCAGGTGTTGTGCCAATTATTTTTGCATCATCGATTTTGATGTTTTTGGCGACGCTTCCGCAGTTCATTGGCGGAGTAGTTTTAACTCAAATAGCTGAAATGGTTTCACCTGGCTCAACAATTTATACAGCAGTCTATGTTTTGTTGATCTTATTCTTTAGCTATTTTTGGACTGCAACACAATTTCATCCTGATCAGATTGCATCGGATATGAAGCGTAACGGCGCTTTCATTCCGGGTATTCGTCAGGGGAAGAGTACCCAAGAGTATTTGGAAGAGACCATGAGTCGAATCACTTTAATTGGGGCATTTTCGCTCGCTCTGCTTGCGATTTTACCTAATATCATTGGTTCGATAATGGGCGTTGCGCCTTCCATTAGTTACTTTTTTGGCGGGACCGCTCTACTTATCTTAGTCGGGGTTGTTCTCGACACGATGAAGCAGATCGAGTCTCATTTAATTATGAAACGGTACGACGGATTTTCAAACAAATACCGGAGATAGATTAACCCCGGGAGAGCTTTTGAATATAGGTTTATAACTTTTATCAAAAGTTTTGCAAATTTGTTGCGATAATGTTGTGCCATTTGTTAGTATCATAGGTCATTTTAACTGATTTTAGGAGCATCTGAATGCCTCGAATTCTCGGAGTGGACATACCCGATAACAAGCGCCTTGAGATCAGTCTTCGTTATTTGTACGGGATTGGTCCGACCCTTGCTACACAGATTTGCGATGAGTTGAAGATTAGCCGCGATTTGCGCGCTCATCAACTTTCCAGTGATGATATTGCTCGTATTACGACTTTCATCCAAAATAAATTTGTCGTCGAAGGTGATCTTCGAAGACAAATTCAGAATAACATTAAGCGTTTAGTCAGCATTCACAGCTATCGCGGAATGCGCCACCGTTTGGGACTTCCTGTACGTGGCCAAAGAACGAGAACCAACTCGAGAACGAGAAAGGGTCCTCGTAAGACTGTTGCAGGTAGGAAGAAGGCCCCACAGCAATAAGTAATTTAAGTTGATAGAAGTTTCAGGAGTGATACTTTGAATATTCAGAAAGCTGCACAACCTGTAAAAAAGAGTGCAAAGAAAAAGACGAACAGAAATGTTCCTGTAGGAATTGCCCACGTAAAGGCAACCTTTAACAATACCATTGTCTCGATCACTGACCCTTCAGGACAAGTGCTTGCCTGGTCATCAGCGGGTAAGTCAGGATATTCAGGTTCGAGAAAATCTTCAGCATTTGCTGCAACTGTTGCGGCTCAAGATGCCGCAAAAATTGCAATGACGCAAGGGCTGAAAGAAGTAGAAGTAAATCTTAAAGGGCCAGGGGCAGGTCGTGAGCCTGCAGTTCGTGGTCTAATGAGCGCTGGCTTGGCCGTAACGGCTATTCGTGATGGGACACCAGTTCCTCACAATGGTTGCCGTCCACGTAAGCGTCGTCGAGTATAACCCTTAAGGGAAAACTAGGAAAGCCTTCAGAGTTTTTAGCTTTTTAAGAGCTTTAAGCTTTTTAGGTTTAACCTTTTGCCGCGCAGGAGATAGGCATGCAGGTAAAATTTGGAAAGATTCAACGTCCTCGCAAGATCGTTGTAGATGAAGCGACAATGTCGCTTAATTTTGCACGGTTTGTTGCTGAGCCATTTGAGCGGGTTATCGGGCACAGTATTGGCAATGCGCTTCGTCGTATCTTGCTTTCGTCGCTTGAAGCTCCAGGAATTATTTCTATACGCATTGAAGGCGTTCCTCACGAATTTATGTCCGTTGAGGGGATTGCTGAAGATGTCACAAACATCATCTTGAACGTAAAGAATGCTAAATTGCGTTGCTTGCCGAGCGATGAAGCTGGTATCCAGCGCGAATCCCGTATTGTTTCTACTGTTCTTGATATTACTCAAGACATGATTGACAAATCCTCGGGTCAGTATGACGTAACTCTAGGCGACTTAATTAAGAACACCTTTTTCGAAGTGGTTAACCCTGATTTGCATATCTTTTCAGTTACAAAGCCTTGCAAGCGACAGATTGACTTCCGAATTGGGTTTGGACGCGGTTATGTTCCCTCTGAGCGTCATGTAATTCCTAGCAAGCTTGTAGATGAAATCGTCCTCGACACAGCTTTTTCACCTGTAGTCATGGTGAACTACTTTGTCGAAAATACACGTGTTGGACAAGATACCGATTTTGACCGCCTTGTGTTGGAAGTGACGACTGATGGTCGTCTGACTCCGATTGAAGCCCTCTCTTTTGCGGCGCAAGTGGCACAGGCTAATTTCGAAGTATTTACAACCGTTAAAGCTCCAACTTTGACTTTTGCTAATGATGCTGCAGATGGCAGATCGGCTGAAGACGAGTTGATTGATAAGCTTTGCCTTCGAATTGATGAGATCGAGCTTTCTGTTCGCTCAACCAATTGCTTGGCAAGTGCAAATATTGATACAATTGCTGAGCTTGTCTGCATTCCAGAACGCAAAATGCTTGATTTTAGAAACTTCGGTAAGAAGTCTTTAAATGAGATCAAAGCTAAGCTTCATGAAATGGGGCTTGAGCTTGGAATGGATTTATCAGCTCTCGGGATCTCGACAGACAATGTCAAAGATCGGATCGTAGAGCTTCATGAAGGCCGAAAGGCAAAACGCGAAATGCGTGATAAGAAATAAGTTATTACAGCCTCTGAAAAGAGGCTGTAGGAAAAGTGTGGAAGGTTTATTGTGAGACACGCAAAACGAAGCGCAAAACTGGGAAGAACGACATCCCATCGACGATGTATGTTTGCAAACATGCTTAAGTCTTTGATTATTCATGAGCGTATCGAAACAACTATTCCAAAAGCAAAAGAGCTTCGCCGTTTTGCAGATCAGATGATTACTCTTGCAAAGGGTAATACACTGGCGCATCGCCGACGAGCAGTTGCTGAGATGATGGTTCGATACAACACCTTGACTCCAAAAGATAAGCGTGCTGTTAAAGCAGGCGATACAAGCTCTTATAACGACGACAGAAATGTTGTTGAGAAGCTTTTTGGAACTCTGGGTCCTCGATTTACTGAGCGTTTGGGTGGATATACCCGTATTATTCGCCAGCAAGCGAGACGAGTAGGTGACAATGCCCAAAAATGTTACATAGAATATCTTTCTGAGTAATCAAGTTGAATGCGAGACGCTAAGTGAGAGTAAATTTTTTTTTACTCACACTTAGCGTCTTTGCATTTAATTTTTACGCGATATACCCATCAAAGTGCAAGAGTTGGAATTTGGCAAAGGCAACGCTCAGACAGTCTATTAAAAAATCTGTAAGTAATAGTGTACTATGGTTAAGATTTTTTAATAGACTGCCTGAGATGTTGCCGAAGCCAAAGCCAAGTGTTGCACTATGATGTGTATAAGTGGCATATTCGGAATTGGCTCAATTGTAAGGATGATGTATGCCAGTACGAGTTGGAATTAATGGATTTGGCCGCATTGGACGCTTAGTGCTCAGGTGCTTACTCGAATGCAAAGATATCGAAGTCGTTGCAGTTAACGATGTGGTTCCGAGCGACAACTTGGCCTATCTTTTCAAATATGACTCGACTCATAAAGCTTATAAAGGCACGGTGAGTGCTGATGAGCAAAACCTTATCATCGATGGGAAAAAGATTCGAGTTTGTACTGAAAGAGATCCCGAGAAGCTTCCCTGGAAAGAATTAGGTGTTGAATATGTGATAGAGTCCACCGGGCTTTTTACAAGCATAGAAGGTGCTGAAAAGCATATTCGTGCAGGTGCAAAGCGCGTGCTTATCACAGCGCCCGCTAAGGGCGATATACCTACCTTTGTAATGGGTGTAAACGAAGCCAAATACGATCCCAAGAAAGATGCCATTATTTCAAATGCCTCTTGTACAACCAATTGCTTAGCGCCAGTCTGTAAAGTACTTCTTGATCACTACGGGATCGAAGAAGGGCTTATGACTACGATTCATGCGGCAACTGCAACCCAGCCAACGGTCGATGGTCCTTCCAAAAAGGATTTTCGAGGCGGCCGCGGAGCTTCTCAAAATATAATCCCTTCATCTACCGGTGCTGCCAAAGCTGTAGCTCTTTGTATACCGGAGTTAAAGGGTAAGCTTACTGGCATGGCATTTCGAGTGCCAATTGCTGATGTTTCCTGTGTTGATTTGACTGTTCGGCTGAAAAAGCCGACAACGTATGAAGATATCGTTCAGACGATGAAAAATGCGTCTAAGAACGAGTTAAAAGGTATTCTAGCCTGTACGGATGAGGAAGTTGTCTCGTCCGATTTTATAGGTGATCGCCATTCGGCGATTTTTGATGTAGGAGCGGGGATTGCATTGAATCCGACCTTCTATAAGATTGTGGCTTGGTACGATAACGAGATGGGATATTCCCAGCGTGTGTGCGATCTATTGCTGTATGTAATTGGACGCGATCGGCAAGCAAAAAAGTAAATGAATACGACAGCCTATTTTAGGCTCATGATGTAAGGATTGATTTAAACGTGGATTTTACTCGAGAACCAATTGTTGAGACTGTGATTACCCCCAGAGAGGGATATCGCTTAGCGGTTCGGAGCAGCAAGAATCCCGGAACAGAAGAGCATTTTGTAGATGCCTTAGAGGTTATCACATTCGGCTCCAATTGTTTTTTCCGGAATATAGAACGGCCAAAGTCGTTTCTTCTTCCTGTTTCTGACTATGAAGTATTAGAGGTGCGAGAACCAAAGATTGTTCTCAAGAATCCCTCTATTGAAGGCGCTGTAAAGATCGGCGGCGGACGCTCTGAACAAAAGAGCTATGCTCCCCAGCGTGAAAGCCGGGAGAGAGAGAAAGAGGTTCGTGAACCTCCAGTTGAAAAAAGAGAATATATTAAGGAAGTCTCTATTAGTGAAGAGAGCACTTCGATTGATGCTGAATCTCAGATCGATTCAAAATCTGAAGGTTCACAAGTCTCTGAAGCTGCCCGCTCCGATCGCAGACGCGATCGAAGAAGAAATGTTCGTGGCAAGACCAGAAAAGGTACTGTCCGCGAAGAGGCTGTAGCTGAAGAGCTCCAATCTCCCGAATTAGAAGTTCCGCAACTCGATGTTCAGGTGGAGCCAAAGTCGAAAGATGATTCTTTGGTAGCTCCTATTCTTGCGGCAATTATCCCTCCCCCCTCAACACTCATTCGCGATGATATCGCACGCCTAAAGGCAAATGAGCTGTATAAAGGCGCGTTTTATGAGCGTGAAGCGGCTGTTGGTGATGAGGTAGATGATGAGCCAGTAGCTCCCTTCGTTGCAACTCCTGAAGAAGCGGAAGAGGAAAACTACGAGGACTATCGAGCACGCCCTGAGCCTGTATCTCATGAAAGCTCAGGAGCTCCAGCTCCTTAAAATCGTGAATTTACTATCGATTCGAGCCCCAATGCTGATTGTAGCTTGGGGCTTTCTTTTTGCTGTCCTTATCATCCTGACGGATCTATCCCTTCTGTTTTTGGGTTCGCTTCTATTTCTCTTTTGCTGTCAGTTATTTTTTACATCTTATTCCGCTCTTGCAAAATTTCTTATTGGATTATTTTTAGGGCTTATCCTCACGCATCTCCAGCTCTCTCTTCCTGCAAAGGGCGCTTTTCCAAATGAAGAGTTAAAAGTAGAGGTGGTTGGTGAGAATGTCTTTGTTCGAGGAGCTCGAACGACATCAATCTATAAAGTTCGAGTGGTCAAATCCGATTGCGGCTACGGTTTTTTAGCCACTTTAAAGCCAAACAAGGATTGCTCTTTACAGCTCGATCAAACCTATCTTATCCCAGGCTCGATCGTTCGAGATGAAAAGGGGATACGCATCTATCCGGAACGATCCAAGAGTGTAGAGGAAGTTGGGTCTCTTTTTCCTTGGAACCGACTGAGACAAAAAGCTCGAGATATCTGCCTTCGCCGCTCAGCACTTCTCTATCCACCATCGGATGAAAGAGAGTTTATTGAAACGGTTGCCTTTGGAGGCAAGCTTGACCCACTTCGACGTGCTCAACTCAACAGGTTTGGGTTAGACCATATTGCAGCCGTCTCTGGGTTTCACTTTGGCTTGGTTGCAGGCTTTGCTTGGTGGCTCTCGCTTCTTTTTTTTCGTGGGATTTTTGCGCGTATTGCAGTCATAATTGCCTTAGTTGCCTATGGTTTTATTGTCGGAGCGCAGCCTTCAGTTTTACGTGCGCTTATCGCAGCTCTTCTTTTTGTATTCGCCCCTCTCTTTTCCCGCCGCGCCAATGGGTTGAATAATATCGGCGTAGGATTATCTATACTCTTGATCTATGAGCCGCTCTTTGTCTTCTCAATGGGGTTTCAGCTGAGCTTTGCTGCCACAATGGGAATACTTCTTTTATACAAGCCGCTCTGCCATTTATTTATTGTTGGAGAAGATTTAAGAGGAGATTGGTTGATGAGTACTTTGTGCGTAAGTCTTTCCGCACTGCTCATGGCCCTGCCCATTCAAATTGTGCAAACAGGAGCTTTTTCACTTTTAGGGCCTTTGTATAATCTTATAGTTCCTCTAGCCGTTTCTTGGATTATGCTCATGTACCTTTCATCGCTTCTCATGCCTTTAGGACTTAGTCATCTCTTTGCTTGGCCAACGGAGAAGATGCTTTCCTTTCTTATTCAGCTCTTTAATGGCGCGCCGGTAAATCCGCATGGGTTGTATCAGGTATCCTGTCCGCCCCTTGTAGGAGCAGTCATTTTTGTTGCACTCATCCAGGGAGCAATATGGGCGTGGCAGCGCCAAGCCGAAAGTGCTACAGAGCTACCATTGGGGGTTTAAAGATGTTTAGTTGGGAAGATATTATCCAAAAATATATCTGTGGCTACTCAGACAAGATCAGACAGACGACTCAGCCTTTGAAAGACCACTTTGGAATTACCTATCATCGAATAGATGTATGCTCGTTAGTATAGTAACCTGAGTTTCCAGTGATAAAATGAGAAACTCAGGTTAAAAATTACTTTTGACTCGCCGTTGCAATCGGTTCGATCCAGAGTCTATGGAGCGACCGTGCAATCACTTTATCATTTGCTATGAGCTCAATTTTGTAGCTGACGATGCCGCCGGTGAGGTTAAATTCATGGGCATCAAAGGAGATATCCTCACTACCCGTTTTTCCCACTAACTTTTTCTCGATGCGCTTCTCTGTTCCATTTCGAAGTCGTATCCGAGCGACAAGAGTAACCGGAGATTTTTCATTTCCGGTATTCCAATCAATTTTAAGTTTTTCGCCCCAATAGGCTGAATCTTTTTTCGGATCGGGCGTGTCGACAGTTACCGAGGCTAGCCCCTTAATATCGACGTACTGTGTGCGTGCAGTGACGACAGGAGTTTTGGAGCAAGCAGCTACTATTCCGAGAAGCAGAGAGCCAAATAAAATTTTTTTCATTTTTTGCCTAGTTCTTTTGCTGCATATATAAGGAACTCTTGTGTTTCTTCAAAGCTTATACATGGATCTACCTTTGAAGCTCTGATTTTTGCCTCTTCATGTCTCTCTGTATCGATATAATCATCTTGCCGTCCATTCATCAGAAAGCTCTCCAGCATAAACCCTCGAACAATCGGGATTTTTTTCATGGTTTTAAGGATTTCAACAGCAACATCGAGCTGCTTTTCGGGAATATAGCCGCAGTTGTCATGCGAGCAGTCAACAATTATTGCGCTATCGAGCTTTAAGCCATCAAGACTGCTTTTTGCTTTGAGGATTGATTCTTCATGATAATTAGGACCCGTTTTACTGCCTCGGAGAACAATATGGGGCATGGGGTTTCCAGAACTTTTTTTGAAAATTAACTGGCCCGATAAATCAGACTCAAAGACATGTTGAGGAGTAAGGGAAACCCTGGCAGCCTGGACCGCTGCAGTAATATCGCCGCTGGTAGTGTTTTTAAACCCAACAGGGAAAGCAAGAGAAGATGCAAGCTGTCGATGAATAGGCGACTGGCAGGTGCGTGCGCCAATACATCCCCAGCTGACCAAATCCTGAACATAGTGCTTCATCATCGGTTCAACAAATTCATAGGCAACAGGCAGATTCATACCGATGATCTCTTTGAGAAATCGTCTTGAAAGCTCTATTCCTTTCGATATATTGTAGGATCCATCAAGATCAGGATCGAAGAGAAAGCCGCGCCACCCATCGAGGGTTCTCGGTTTTTCAAGGTATCCTCTGAATACGATATAAAGGGAGTCTTTTAAGGTTTTGGCAAGTTCAGAGAGCTTTTGGGCATATTCAAGGCCACTTTCGCTCATGTGAATAGAACAGGGGCCGACAATGCAGAGTTTTCGAGGGTCTTTGCCTTGCAATATGGACTGAATAGTTGCTCGTTGCGAATGAACAATATCGATTTCCTTGAGGGAAAGAGCCGTTGATTTAAGCATTTCCTGAGCTGCAGGAATATTTTTTGTGTTGAATGCGACTGGCATTTTGCTGGTTGAACTTCAATGTGTATATATAAAACACTATGGAGAGATTTTGAGAAAGACTGTGTTTTTATGGAATGAAGATTCTTTCGAGATTAAGCCATTATCCGGCTGCCAGATAATCGATCCCCAAACCCTTTCTGGCTCCGTAGCCTTTACATCCACTCTATTTCAAAAAAAAGAGGGCATGACTCGCTTCGATCATTGCATCAAAGAACTTGAGGCACTTCAACCCTTAGCTTGGGGATCAACACTCCACTATCGACTTCCCTTTCCTCGTCTTGCTTCTACAGAACAAGACAGCACCCTTCTTCGAAGACTTATGCTCTTATCGCCAAAGTCTCATCATCTCTATATAAATATCCCATGCACTCAAGAAATACGGACATACTCAGGAAGAAAACGACTGAAAAGTTTTTTCCATGAGCTTCCCAAAAGTAATACGTGTAGCAATACGTGTACCTGCCTCTTTGAGATTCCTGAAAAAATTATCGAAGGTGTTCGTTTTTGTACCTTAAGCCTCTCTGAAATGGAGCAGCTCTTGAGCTGCATTAAAGATATTGGATTTCCCTCTGGATTCGTAGTAAAACAAGAGCATGCCATAGAGAGAATGCTCGCTACTTGCTTAGTAGAAAATGTTTCGGTAGAGAGTCAAATAGAGAATTTATTTGAAGGCCAAGGCCATAGAGTTGAAAAAATTCAACGTCTTATTTCTCTCTATGACTCCATAGAAGATACAGTACATGACTGTGTTTCCCTTCTTTTATCTCTTCAAAATGAGAGACAAGAGCTTGAAGAACTCTATCCAGCTCCCGTCTTAAGGCGCCTTTTCCTAGAGATACGCACCTCAAGTGAGCAAGTGCTTAGAAAGAGGGGAGAAAAAATTCCTCTCTCACTCTCCCAGGCAGCAGGATAATTCAATGAAAGTTTTATCTTGCTGACTCTTAATAGAAAATTTATGCTTACTACATATACGAATCTTTGAGGATATCTAAATGCAAGAACTTTCAGAATGGATCTCCTATATTCATCAAAAAGTGTGGGGCGTGCCCTTATTAACACTTCTTATAGGTGTCGGAGTATTCTTAACCTATCTGCTGCGCGGTATGCAGTTTCGTTATTTCTTTCACGCTTTCGGGTTGATCTTTAAAAAATCCAATACTAAAGCAGCTGGGGATATTACCCCCTTTGAAGCACTTATGACAGCTATGGCCTCTGCTGTAGGTACCGGAAGCATCGTTGGTGTCGCAACAGCAATTTCATCCGGTGGATTGGGCTCAGTCTTCTGGATTTGGGTTATGGCTCTTATCTCAATGGCAATTAAATATGCAGAAGCACTCTTAGCAGTTAAGTTTCGAGTAGTTGATCGCAGAGGAGAAATGGCCGGCGGTCCTATGTACTACATAGAACGTGGACTTGGCTGGAAATGGCTCGCCTACTTCTTCGCTGTTGCTGCAGTCATTGCAACCCTTGGAACTGGAAACCTGGTTCAAGTAAACTCAATCGCAGAAGCTCTTAAAACGGTCTCAGGAGTCGAACCTTGGGTAACCGGTGTTGTGCTCGCTTTAGTTACTGGCGTCGTTTTAATCAAAGGTATTAAGGGCGTTGGACGCGTATCGGCCTATCTCGTTCCTATTATGGCTATTTTCTACATAGTAGGCGGCTTAATCGTCCTCTTTATTTATCGAGACAACCTGCCATCAGCTCTAGCCCTTATCGTCTCATCAGCATTCTCTGGCCAGGCAGCCACAGGCGCCTTCTTAGGCTCTACAGCTATGATGGCTGTTCAGTGGGGTGTCGCACGCTCCGTATTCTGCAGTGAAGCAGGCCTCGGCATCTCATCCATTGCCGCGGCAGCTGCAAAGACCGATTCGTCAGGTCGTCAGGCGATGCTCTCAATGACCGCAACACTTATCTCAACAGCAGTCATCTGTACCATCACAGCACTCGTAATAGCCGTAACAGGCGTTATGGGCAGTGTTGATGAATCAGGCCGTCTAGTCAACGGTGCTTCCTTAGCTATTGCAGGCTTTCAGCAAGCAATACCTGGCGGCGAGTACATCGTTATGATCGGACTCATCCTCTTCGCATATTCTACCGTTATTGCATGGGCATACTACGGTGAAAAATGCATGGAGTACCTCTTCGGAGAATCTTCCGTAACTCCCTATCGCATTATCTTCACCCTCCTCATCATTCCAGGTTCCGTCTTTACACTCGAGCTGGTATGGGCGATGGCAGATACTATGAATGGCCTTATGGTTATTCCCAACATGATTGCCCTACTCGGGCTTTCAGGAATAATCCAAAAAGAGACAGGAGTTTTCCTGCGCTCAATACAAGAGGAAAAGGCCGCCGCCGCTGCAAATGTATAATCTTCTCGACAACCTCTATGCTCTCGTCTGGGGATGGCCACTTCTAGTGCTCATCTCAGGCGTGGGGCTCTATCTCACTATCATCCTTCGGGGAATTCAGTTTCGAAAACTGATCCCCGCACTTAAAATTGCCTTCGGTAAAGATACCGACTCCCAATCCCAAGGCGATATCAGCCATTTCCAAGCCCTCATGACAGCCCTCGCAGCTACCATGGGCATTGGTAACATCGCAGGCGTTGCAACAGCCTTAACCGCTGGAGGCGTCGGCGCCCTCTTCTGGATGTGGGTAACAGCTCTACTCGGCATGGCAACCAAATACGCAGAAGCAATCCTTGCCGTCCGCTACCGCTCAATCGACGATCGCGGCCAGATGTGCGGCGGCCCCATGTACTTCATCGAACGCGGCCTTAACTGGAAGTTTCTTGCCTCCCTCTTCGCCTTCTTCGGTATCTTCGCCGCCTTCGGCGGTGGAAACCTTATCCAGTCCAACTCGGTAGCAGAAGTCCTCCACTCCGTCTTCTCAATCGACCATACCGTCTCAGCAGTACTCCTCGCCATCTGCACAGCCTTAAGCCTCCTCGGCGGCATCTACTCCATAGGCAATATCGCAAGCCTCCTCGTGCCATTCATGGCCCTCTTCTACATCGCTGGAGCCGGCTACATCCTCATCGCCCACATCACAGCCATCCCCGAAGCAATCGTCTCCATCTTCTACCACGCCCTTACCCCTCAAGCAGCTATAGGCGGCTTTATCGGCTCAACCGTCGCCTCCGCAATCCAAGTAGGCGTCAGCCGCGGCCTTATGACCTCAGAAGCTGGCCTCGGAACCGCCTCCATCGCCGCAGCAGCAGCTAAAACCGAATCGCCCCACCGCCAAGCCCTCGTCTCCATGACCGGAAGCTTCATAGCTACCATCATCATGTGCAGCGTCACAGCCCTCGTCATCACCGTCACCGGATCCCTCGGTACCTTAAACATCCACGGCACCGTCATGACCGGAGCCGCCCTCACCGCCCACTCCTTCTCATCCACACTCTCTGCCGGTGGTATCATCGTCAGCATCAGCCTCATCCTTTTCGCCTTCACAACCCTCCTCGGCTGGGCCTACTACGGTGAAAAATGCGTCGAATACCTCCTCGGCACCAAAGCTGTCATCCCCTTCCGCATCCTCTTCGTCCTCGTCGTCGCCTTAGGCGCCCTCCTCAAACTCGAAGTCGTCTGGAAAATCTCCGACATCTTTAACGGCCTCATGGCCTACCCCAACCTCATCGGCGTTCTCGCCCTTTCCAAAGTCGTAGTCGAAGAAAGCAAAAAAGTCTAAACACGAGTTTTTAAGGGGATGAGCTTTGCTCCTCCCCTTACACCCCACCTCACCAAAGGGCTTAAGGCCCTCTGGACACCCAATTTATCTGCTTAAATGTTTGTGGCTGCTTTGGAATGTTATATCGTCGCTATCGCGACGATATAAAGATGGCACTTTCCCTATTTGGGCTAACGCCCAAATAGGGAAAATAGAAAATCAATGGGCTAATTTTTCTCGTAGAACATAAGGATCGAGGTCTAAATCCTCTCCCCAAGCTACTGTTTCGGATTTTGGATCGATATGCACTGATTTAAAGAAATCAATGGATTCCCAAGCTTTAAAAACACCCTTGCCTGCTAGAAAACTCAAATCAACTTCTCCAGATAATCCATCATCAAAACGAATCCACAGCTTGTAGTTCTCATGTGGTTCACAGTCTACTATTTTCGCTTTATGAAATTTCATAATATGACGCCTCATACTCTCCATGTATCTTACTTTTCCATGCTTGCTGAAAGCAAGCAGGGAAAGCTGGCTCCTTTTTATCGCCGCAGCGCGGCGATAAAAGAATAGAGACATTACAGCCACAAACATTTAAGCCGACTAAAGGGTGTCCAGAGGGTTACACCCTCTGGTGAGGTGGGGTCTAAGGGGAGGAGTGAAACTCCTACCCTTTTACAAGCGAAACGAGTTGAGATTCGAGTGTTGCCAAATCCTGCTGCTGTTGGGCAAGCATGGAAGCAGTTTTGTCGATGATGGCTTGCGGGGCTTTGCTGGAGGCTTTGAGTGTTTCGAGTTGTTGGGAGGTGCGGGGGATGAGGGCTTTTAGTTTTTCGATCTCTTTTTTGAGGCGGATGGATTCTTTTTCGAGGAGTTCTTGGGGGATTGGGATGATGAGCTGGATATCTTCGAAGGGGGCTTTGGAGGAGGAGGTGGGGATAGCGTCTTGGTTTGTGAAGGAGATGGAGTTGATACGGACGAGGGCTTTGAGGGGTGTGGACATGGTTTCGATGAGTTTCTTGCCTTTGGAGTTTGGTTGTGAGGAGATGAGGAGATCGGTTGGGGTGGTAGGGGAGATTTTCATTTCGCCGCGGATTGCGCGGATGGTGAGGAGGAGTGCTTGGAAGCGGCTGAATTCCTCTTCGATCTCTTTGGAGATGAGGGCGTTGTTGACTTTAGGGAATGGGGCGAAGAAGCACACCTCTGCTTGGAGGGAGCTGATTGCTTCTTGGAGCCAGGGGTGTGAGGAGTTTTGTGGTTTGAAGCGGTTTTTGAGGAATGAGAAGAGCTCGTCGGTGATGAAGGGTGCGAATGGGTGGAGAAGCCTTATGGAAGCTGTGAGGATTGTGAAGCAGACGGCTTGTTTGGTCGCTTTATCTTCAGTTGTAGTTTTGCCGAAGAGGGCAGGTTTGCTCATTTCTACGTAGTAGGCGCAAAACTCATTCCAGAAAAAATCGTAGGCGCTGATAGAGGCCTTGTCGAAGTGGTAGCGGGTGAGGGAGGTTTCTACTTGGTTGATGGTCTCTTGGAGGCGGGAGAGAATCCATTTGTCCTCTTTCTGGAGCTGGATTTGATCGTCTGGTGGAAGAGTGTCGCTGAGGTTCATCAGAACAAACCTGGAGCCGTTCCACACTTTGTTTGCGAAGTTACGTGAATCTTCAAACTTACGCCGTTCGAGGTCGATCTGGCGCGCTTCTGTTGTGCTGGAGGCGAGGGCAAAGCGGCAGGCGTCGGCTCCATACTCGTTGATTATTTCGAGGGGGTCGATGACGTTTCCTTTGGTTTTCGACATCTTCTCCCATTTGAATTTGACATCTTTGGGTAGGGGTTTTCCGAGGTCGAACTCTTTTTGCTCTTCGGGCGGTACGTAGGTAACGCCTCCGCCTACAGCATCTCGCCAGTAGGATTTTCCGT
Source organism: Bacteroidota bacterium (assembly GCA_013285825.1). Lineage (GTDB taxonomy): Bacteria > Chlamydiota > Chlamydiia > Chlamydiales > FEN-1388 > JABDGV01. The sequence continues at coordinate 248,957 of JABDGV010000001.1, read as the reverse complement.
AGATGAGGCCGTGGAGGAAGCTCTCTTTGAAGGGCACTTCGTTGAGTGCAAACTCACCTGCCATGATCATGCGGGCGACCCAGAAGAAGAGGATGTCGTGTCCGGTGATGAGGGTTGCGTTGGGATAGAATTTTTGTAAGTCAGGGGTTTTGTCGGGCCATCCGAGTGTTGAGAAGGGCCAGAGGGCTGATGAGAACCAGGTGTCGAGAACGTCTGGATCTTGTTCCCAGGCGTCTGGATTCTTGCGCACTTCTTCCGGAAGGCCTTCGCCGTCGTAGCAGATGCGGATATTGCGATTTTCTTTTTTGTACCAGATGGGAATTCTGTGGCCCCACCAGAGCTGGCGGCTTATGCACCAGTCGTGGAGGTTGTCGATCCAGTGGAAGTAGGTATTATTCCAGTTTTCTGGGATGAGCCGAACTTTACCTGTCTCGACGACGCTGCGGAGAGTGTCTTTGAAGTGGGATAGGCGCACAAACCACTGTTTTGAGAGGCGAGGTTCGAGCACTGCTTTTGACCTATAGGAAAGCCCAACGCGGAGGGTGTGTGGAGATTTTTTAAGGAGGAGACCTAATTTTTGGAGGTCGGATGTAACCTTTTCACGCGCATCCATCATGGATAGTCCGGTGTAGGGCTTTCCATTTTCGTTGATGGTTCCATGTTCTGTCATGATGGAGATCATGGGCAGGTTGTGCCGTCCGGCCATATCGTAGTCATTGTGGTCGTGGGCGGGAGTTATCTTTACAGCGCCTGTGCCGAACTCTTTATCAACAAAGGGGTCAGCGATGATGGGGATTTGACGGCCGGTGAGGGGATGTTCGATCATCTTGCCGATGAGGGGGATATATCTTTCGTCATGAGGGTTTACAGCAACGGCAGTATCTCCTAGCATGGTTTCGGGGCGGGTAGTTGCGATGATTATCTCTCCACCGCCGACGATGGGGTATTTGATATGCCAGAGAAAGCCTTGGCGCTCTTCGTATTCGACTTCGTCGTTGGCAAGAGCAGTTCCCGTAACAGGATCCCAGTCGACCAGGTAGTCGCCTTGGTAGATAAGCTCTTTATCGAAGAGACGCTTGAACATGGTTCGAACGGCTCTTGAGCAGCCCTCATCCATGGTGAAACGTAGTCTTGACCAGTCGCAGGCACAGCCTAAAGATTTAAGCTGGGAGATAATGCTCTTCTCGCTTCTCTCTTTCCACTCCCAGACTTGGCTCAAGAACTCTTCTCTCGGGAAGTCGACTCGGCGTTTGCCGGTCGTTTTAATCAGATGGCGCTCGACAACAGTCTGTGTTGCAATCCCTGCGTGGTCGGTTCCTGGCATCCAGAGGGTTTCAAACCCGGACATTTTTTTCCAGCGGATGACGATGTCTTGAAGGGTGTTGACGAGGGCGTGGCCCATGTGCAAAACGCCAGTCACATTGGGCGGAGGGATCATGATGCAGTAGCTTGGCTTTTTTGATTCAGCGTTTGCGCGAAAGTAGCCATTTTTTTCGTATTTTGCGTACCACTTCGGCTCTACTTCTTTCGATGAATAGGCGGTGGGAAGTTCTTCTTTAGACATTATTAACTCACTTTGTACATCAAGTATAATTGGGAGAATGAGATGATTACAAAACCATTTTTTCCGGTTTCATAAGTCGATCGAATTCAGATTCAGATAGTAGTTTTTGAGCTAAGACTGCTTGCTTGAGAGTGAGGCCTTCATGGTGCGCTTTTAAAACAACTTTTGCAACGGTATCGTAGCCGAGTTTTGGAACTAAAGCGGTCGCTAGCAAAAGCGATTGTTCTAGATGTTTTTTGATCTGCTTTTCATTAGCTTTTAGACCTCGGATGCAGTTGACTTCGAAGCTTGTGCAGGCAGAGGATAGAAGATCGATCATTTCAAGGATGTTTGAGACAATAAGAGGTTTGAATACGTTGAGCTCGAAATGGCCTTGAGAGTCGGCAAAGGAGACTGCAGAATCAAGACCCATCACTTGGGTTGAAACCATTGTTACCATTTCGCATTGGGTGGGGTTGACTTTACCAGGCATGATGGATGAGCCCGGTTCATTCTCTGGAAGGATGAGTTCAGCGATACCAGCACGGGGGCCAGAGCCCATCATACGAATATCTTGAGCAATTTTGAAGAGGGCGCAAGCAAGCCGTTTGAGTGTGGATGAAAATTCGACACAGTCATCATGGGCCGCGAGAAGTGCGAAGAGGTTTGCACCAGGGCGAAAGGGAAGGTTATAGTGATCACCCAAGAGGCGAATAACTTCTTCCTTAAAGCCTTTTGGGCAGTTCATACCCGTTCCGACCGCTGTGCCTCCAATAGCAAGAGGCATGAGCAAGCTAATTCCATGTTGGATGCTTCTATAGGACTCTTCGAGTTGAAAACGGTAGCCTGAAAATTCTTGGCTTAACCTTATTGGAACTGCGTCCATTAAGTGGGTGCGGCCGATTTTAATAATTGATTGAAACTTCGCCTCTTTTTCTTGAAAAGCCTCAATAAGGCTTTTTAAAGCTGGGAGGAGAAGCTTTGTTGCTGTGTCTGCAATGGCGATGTGCATAGCTGAGGGGAATACATCGTTCGAGGATTGGCTTTTATTGACATCATCGTTTGGGTGAATGGGAGTTTTTGCAATCTTTGATGCTCGATGGCCTATAACCTCATTGAGGTTCATATTGGTCTGAGTTCCAGATCCAGTTTGAAATACTTTAAGGGGAAAGTGGTAATCGAGTTTTTCATTTAAAATCTCATCGCATGCTTTCTCGATCGCCTTTGATTTTTTGGTTGAAAGTAGCCCTAAAGAGCTATTGACGCGGGCGGCATACTTTTTTATGGCTGCAAGGGCATAGATAATAGGAAGCGCTAGTCTCTTTTCTCCGACTGTGAAATTTTCAAGCGATCTCTGCGTCTGTGGTCCCCAGAGAGCATCGGTTGCAATTTCAACTTCTCCTAAGGAATCTGATTCGCGCCGTTTTTTAGTCATACCTTCTTATTTCTTCCACTCATGGGAAATTGGTTCGAAAAGTTGAGTCATTAATTTAGGCGTTCCAATCTTTTCAAAACATTCGCTCTTTTTGAGCAATTCCTCAAGCATGTTTGGATGGATCCAAGAGTCATCTAATTTGGCAGGAAATATTTTCTTCAAGCAGGGAGTTCCTTCCTTAAGCTTAAGGGCCTCATTTTTTTCTTTTTTATTGATTTCCTTAATAATTTCCTCTTCGGTGTCCTGAAGAGATTCTCTGAGCAAAGTTGAAATAATTTCGGAGCAGAATCGCTTGTTTACATCTTTAACAATGGTATTTGCCTCTTCAGGAGTTTGAGCTTTTGAAACTGAAGAGTCGATGAGAAAGCGCAGTTTACCCTGAGGTCCAAAAAGCCAGTCCCAGACTATGGCTATAAACTGTTTGAGGGTGTGGGTGAGTCCAAGCCCTACAAAAAATGATCGTGCGGCCCTGGTCTGATCAATTTGGATGTTCTCGAGCTCTCTCCAGGGGGTTGGCTCTTCAACACGTTTTTGAAGTTTTTTGGCGAATATTTTTTCAACTTCCGTTTTAGATATTTTGCCTTCAAGGGAAGGATCAAGCAGTTTATCAAACTGAGGCCGCCATTGTACTTCATACATGGAACTAGTGATCGCAGTGGGCGATATATCGACTCCATGGAGGTTAGTTAAGTCGATATTTCGAGGCGTTTGGGAGGTGTAGATTGACTTATCCATAATATCAGTGAGTGCGGAATCGACAATTGATGTCATGCCGTCATTGAGGATCTTGGTAAGTTCGGCTACTTTCGCATCAGAGAGTTCATCAATTGATCGAATAATTGATGTGTCGTTGTAGGGTTTAGCTTCCTTGTAGAGTTCAGCTGTCTTTTTAAGCAGCTCTTTTATTCCTAAGTCTTCAGCGTCCCGAATGGACATGCTTTCTATTGTGGTCTTTAGGTCTATCGCAAAAGTAATTGTTTTTTGGTTATCAATTCTAGTAGGTTTATTTTCAAATGCAGTTGTGGTTAATGTTAAAGCGCATTGAGTGAGAAGATTTTCTGCATTTTTGTTTTTTTTCTCCTTTTTTATCTCATTGAAGGGGCTTTCACGTATTTCTTTTTTGACTTTGGAGATAATAAACTCATTACCTTCGGCTACTTTCTTTCTCTTTTTTGCATGTCCTCTGCCAGAGGATATTGTCTTGGTAGTACTCGAGTTGACCATTTCGGCTGGAAAAATCATGCGTGCGTGTGTCTTATCCCCAGTAAAATAGGGCTGAACATCCCAAATCTTTTTATTCTTTAAATCTTCTGCAAAATGTTTGAGGTCTCCCATGTTTTTAAATACTGAGAATTGTGAGTAGGGCATTCTACTTGATTCTACAAAGTTTTTATACAGCACCTCATCTTTGAGCATGATATCTCCCCCTTTATAACTATCTGTTACCTCAGAAAGGAGTCTAATGTCATTCATGACATCTTCAGCCTCATTACACGACTTCACAAGATCTTCAAGTACATGGCACCCTGAAAACGAGGAGCATAGTTCAGATATACCACGTAGGGAATCAATGAGCTCATCAAAAGTTGTAACTACACCTAGGGATTCATAGGGCAGCCTGTGGGGATTCTTGTTATTGAGAAAGGCTTCGATAGTTTTATTCGTTTCTTTCATTTTTGCGTTGAACATTCTAGCGCGATTGGCTACTACTCTATTATCCCCATGGCCGATATCTGTAGCTGCTTTTACAATTGCTTCTGCTTGCTTGAGTAGCTCTGGACTTCTTCGAGTTGTCCAAACCGGTGTATCGTTGGAATACATTTTAAAGAATTTATCAAGTTCTTCAACTAGTGTTGTATTTTTCTCTTCTTTTGCTACATATACTATGTTTTTATTTTCATCTAATACTATTTCACCTTCCTCCATTTTAGGTTTTCTTAACTCATTAAACTCTTTTGAAAGATCGCGTTCAAGCTGTTCAATTCCAGGACCTGTCTTGCTGCTTTTACCGTCGATGATTATGTCATCGCCGACTAAGCTTTGACATATATTTCGAAGAGATGAGCCACCGATTGGAGTGGATAAGGATTTAGTGATTTCAGTGACGCTTTTTTTCAGTTCACTCGTTCTGGGTTTTCCAGCTTTTACTGCTTTTTTAGAACCTAGGGTTGCATAGGTGTAATCTGAAATAAACTGCTCAGCTTTAGATTTATTTGCCTTCTTGGACTGAAGTCGTTGATTCAGGGAGCTATTTGCATAGGCGTGGAGCAGAAATTGTTCTATCTCAGCCGGTTGTTCCTTGCGCAATGTTTTTTTGTCCTTTATTTTGATAAAGTCTTCAAGTTCTTTCAACATTGCATCTTCATAAGCGACAGCCTTTATCTTGAGGATTTCTTTGGGGATATTCTCTTGGTGTGAATCGATCCATGCCTTAAGCTCTTTGGCCTCCGTTGGAAGGGTCTCTTTTGTTTTCAGGATTTGGTCTTGGTAGATGTTGGCGAGATTCTTAAAGTCTTTTCTGTCATATAGAAACCTGAGCAATATGCCTTGATAGGCATCTGAAAACTGGCCATCTACTTTTGAGAGGAGGGAGAGTCCATCGTCAATACGTTCCAAATCTTTTGCGGTATATTCTTCAAGGGGCTTTTTGGTTAGTTTTATAATATCGTCAAAAAGTTCCCGAGTAAATCCAATCGCTTTAATATGATCTGGATCTTTTTCTTTTTTCTTGAAAGCATCTTTGAGTTGCTCGATGTTTTTCTTCGCGAAGTTAATTTTTTCATCAACGTTTTTAAGTTCTTGGAAATTTATAGGCGTTTTTGCATCTGTTTCAACCATAATATTTCTGCATGCAAGGGTTCCGACCACCTGCGGCTTAAGAAAAGTGATGTTTTGTGATACAGAAAGAGAATCGACTTTGGCTGTCATAAGATGCTACCTATCGTATAAGGACATTATCAAAATCATCGTATAGATGAGACTCTTTTAGTGAATTTTGTCCATACAGTTGGGTATAGCATGGAGTGCTCGATGATTTCAAAAAAAATATTAGACGTTCTGAGAGAGAACATGTAGTACCCAACTTTCAAGCTGAGGATATTGCGGGGTGTTGATATGTTTGAAAAATTTTTGGAGCTTGCTGTAGAGCTCTTTTTCGTTGAAGAGGTAGAGAGAGTCGGCCATCTTGCCAAGCCGTACTCCGTAGCCAGTCCACTCTCGGTCTTTTGCAACAGGTAAAGGACACTCGTTTGCTAAATCCCAGCCCCACGACTGAACGACCAGTTCCACTCCTCGGCGATAGTTATTCATGAAAATTGGGTCGCTCTTTAGTGTTTCAATCTCTTGTTTATTTACGGCATAGGTTGTGCCCTGGCCGGCACTTGCACGGCTGATAGGAAAAGTCCACCAGTCATAGTGGGAAAATTGTGGCTTGAACATCTTCCAGTTGCTGCTTTGTGCCCACATCTCAAAATTTTTCAGCTGTTCTGAGTGCTTTTGTTTAAGGTGATTGAGCTTGTTTTGGTCTGGAGGAAAGTGAGGGGATACGATGTTTGAAACTTTCGGGTTTTGAACATTGGGTGTGATGCTGCGGTCGCGCAGATTGATGATGGTGAAGAGAAGCAAGTAGCCCGAAAGGGTAATTAAGCTTAATGCCACGAGCGTTACAACCGAGAGAGCTTTGATTGCAGGAGTGTGCTCTTGTGCAAAAGGGTGGAAAAAGAAGTTATGTACTTTTTGAGCATCCATATATCTCTTATCGTGGTTTCCTTAAAAAGTAAGGAATACCACGACAAGCAATTTTTAGATAATGAGAAGGGTGAAAACGAAGACGAAGAGGGCAAACGATTCAAGAATACCAACCGCTGCAAAGCACTTACCAAAGACGGATGGCTGCTTTAAAGAGGCTTGAATACCGGTTGCGCACACTTTGCCTTGGAAAACCGAGGAGGCGAGTAGTGCCAAGCCTGTTGTAAGCCCAATCCACATGCCAGCAATTTCAGAAGTAGTTCCTCTCTGAATGCTTTGAGAAAGGAGAAGCATTAAGATAAATCCGTAGATACACTGCGATGAGGGCGCTGCCGACATACCGATGAACTTACCATGACCCTCTTCCGTTTTAGCCATAGCGCCATGAGATGCTGAACCTGCGATATAGCAGCCAATACAGCTTCCAATCGAAGATATTGTTAGAACAAGAATAGGCCCAACTTGAGCCAGTGATAGATCCGCCATAAAAAAAACTCTCCTAGTTAATCCGTCTTCTCGAGCGATAATGGTTTAAATTGTTTTCCACCCCCTTCAAAAGAGTAGTGGTACCACTCAAGGAAATTCAATCGCAATCCGTGAATAATGCCTCCAACAATGGCAAGAAGTATATTGACCGCGTGCGCCACAATAAGCAAAAGGGGCACCAAGTAGAGAGGTAAAAAGGGCACGGTTTCGTTAATAACATTGCAGCAAATGGCTCCAGCGAGTGCAAGTGCATAGATACGGAGATAGGAGAGCACATCGGCAAAAAGCTGAACAGCAGTCATGCATTCAAAAATACCGGTGAAGCCATGCTTGATAATTGCTATAAGCACAGCAGTGCTCAAGCCAAAAATAAGCAGGTTGGTTCCAACATACGTGAGGGTTGCAGGAGTGATGCCAAAGGCATATGTCAACATAGAGGTTGCATGCAAGTAGCCAGGAATATAGCAGTAGCCGCCAACTAAAAAGAGTGCCCACCCAATGCCTGTTGGGTTCTTTCTGGCATATCGTAAAAGCCCTAAAAAGATGTGCAGCGAACCGATAAACAAAACAAGCTCAAAAAGGGCATTGTCGGCAAAGAGATCATAGATAGGTTTGTTGTTTGGCGCTTCGCTATAATCACTATAGATAAACTCTTGCGGCGTCTTTGCCTGAAGAAGATCGGGGTGAGCTTTAACTGCCTCTTGATACCATTGACCCTTATGTTCAAGGTAGTAGGAAGCTTTTTTCTCAACAAGCCAGGTGAGGAATGAATTTTTTCTGAATGGATTATCAGGGGATAAATTGATGCCAAAGAAGGAGTGGATGAGCAATCCCCACAAAACGCAGACAATGCCGAGCGTTGTGCAGAGTTTAATGAATCTTCTGCCTACCCCGCCGGCCTTAGGATGAAATTTCTTCCACATGTAGTAGCTTAAGAGAAGAAAGAGCAGACCGTAGCCGCCATCTCCTACAATCATAGAAAAGAAGAGGGAGAAGAAGCAGAGTACCCAAATAGAGGGATCTTTGTCCGTTGATGAGGGTGTGTCGAAGATGCGGATCAAATCTTCGCCAACTCTTGGAAGACCTTTGTTCTCCAAAACTGTTGGTGGAAAATCGTGCGCTTCAATCTCCATTTTTTCAGACCAGATCTGAAATTCGGAGGCTAAATTTGTCGCAGTATCCACTTTAGTTATCGGCACCCACCCTTCAGCATAAAAGAGCATATTGTCGAGGGCGCCAGCAGCCGTGAGTTTAGCGTTATAGCGGTGCTGTTCGTTGGAAGCTATTATAAGCGCCTGCCGAAGCCGTTTTTCATGTTGAAGGGCATCAACAATCCTTCCTTCCAGAGCTCGAATCGCCTCTTGGCAGATTTGAAAGTCTTCAAGTAGCTCATAGGTTGATGCTGTATAGTGAAGAGGGGATAGCGCTTCAGCTCCAGTAAACTCTTTATCGAAGGAGGCGAGGTATTCAACCCCTTCAATCGAGCCAAATGAGATGAGGAGGGGATGTTTTTCACTTACATGCAGAGAGGCTTTTGTTGTCCAGAGCCGGACAGTGATCCCCTCAAGTTCATTCGGCTCAAAAAGGCCATAAATTTCAAGACGTTTAAGTTCGTCTAAAAGTTCGTTTTTTTTGGTTGAGAGGGTAACAAGTTCATCTCGTGCTTGGAGAATATTAGCCGCGACAATATCAGGATCATGTCCATTTTCAAGCTGGCGAACCTCTTCCTTCTTGTAGCTTCGAAGGACTTTAAGAGCATCCGTTAGCCGTTCTAAGTTTTTAGAGATTTCAGGTTTGATAAACCCTTTCGGTTCAATGAAGTGGACAAGACCCTGTTTTTGGCAGCCTGAAAAGAAGGCATTTTTCTGAGACTCTGGCCCAATGAAGAGTATTTTTTGAACGTTAACTCTCATACAGCCACCTCAGTTTCATGAAGTGCTTTTCGACTCATGATCTTCGCTTTTGCAACTTTAGCTTGAGAAACGGCTGCAAGCTGAAGATCTCCCAAAAAGATTTTTATTTTTTTGATGTTTGCCTGAGCTCTTGGGATCAATACCTTTTCAAAAAGATTAACGCGGATGGACACCTCTCGAAGCTCTTTTTCCAATATACTTAAACGTGCTTTGGCTATCCCTTCAGCAATCTTTAACTTTTTCATCTCCATAACATCAACAGCTGCCTCTTCAAACCAAGCAGGCGTGTCAAACAAGTCGTAGGGAGTAAGTTTATATTCAAGCTTATCGATCTTTGGAATTTCTGCTCCGGCAATATTCTCAAAGCTCTTTTCAAACACCGTCTGCACAATGCTCTTCTGCATTAAGATAAGCACTTCCTTGGTGAAGAGCGAAGCATAAGCAGTTATTTTCTCATCCCGCTTTTTGACATCTTCTTGGACTTTATGAAGTGCCTGGCGAGCGTGGCTCACCTCTGTTTGAAGGAGCGCTTTTTTTAGTTGAAGGGTAGGCAGATAGCGCGAGAGCTGGATAAGCCGGTTTTGCTGGTTTCTCAGTTCCGTTTTGGTCAGCTTGAGCTCTGCCACGACTTTATACCTCTACCTTTTCAACAGAATGGGGCCAGAAACGCTCCAAAATAGACTGCTTGATGCCCACTTCTTGAGGTTCAAAGCAGCGGCTTAAAATGTTCCATCCCTTATCGAGTGCATCATCCAGTGAGCAGTTGACCTCTAAGTCCATCAGCTCATCTTCAAAGAAATGGGAGAATCGAAGGAGCTTTTCATCCCATTTAGAGAGTCTAAAACCCATAGATCTTCGTTCGCGCGCTTTCTTTGACTCAGCGTAGAGTCGGATCAAGGCGTTGGCAAGATCTCCATGGTCTTGACGAGTCACTTTTCCAATAACAAGCTGCTTCAAGCGGGAGAGCGAACCAAAGGGATCGATTCTACCTCCATGGAGGTAGAACTGCCCTTCAGTGATATAACCCGTGTTGTCAGGAATTGGGTGGGTAACATCGTCGCCAGGCATAGTTGTTACGCTTACAAGAGTAATCGAACCTAAGCCATCGATTGCGACCGCTTTTTCATAGCGTGAAGCTAAATCGGAGTAGAGAGAGCCTGGATAGCCTCGATTGGATGGAACCTGGTCCATCGTGATGGCAATCTCTTTAATAGCATCAGCAAAGGCGGTCATATCGGTTAAAAGGACCAAGACGTTCTTATTAGAGAGGGCAAACTGTTCAGCACAAGCTAAGGCCATATCTGGAACAAGCAAACACTCGACAGCCGGGTCTGTGGCTCGATGGATAAACATTGCCGTTTTATTGAGGGAGCCCGACTCTTCAGCATTATCGATAAAGGATTGGTACTCAGCGAAGGTCAAGCCCATTCCGCCGATAATAACGACATCAGCATCCGTTTGGTTGGCAATGCGCATGAGAAGCTGGTTATAGGGTTCGCCTGCAACGGAGAAAATGGGGATTTTCTGCGACTCAACCAAGCAGTTAAAGACATCGATCATGGGAATGTTTGTTCTAACCATCTGGGTAGGAATGATACGTTCCGTTGGATTGAAGGAGGGGCCTGCAATTTCCAGCTGATCGCCCACAACGCAAGCGCCTCCATCGATTGGGGCTCCTGTTCCTGAAAAACGGCGTCCTAAAATAGTTGGAGAAAAAGTAACCTGCATCTGCCTGCGTAAAAAAGTTACCTTATCGCCGGTCGATATTCCACGAGTATTTTGGAAAACCTGAAGAGTCACTTTTGTGTTGTCGATACGAAGAACAGATGCGAAAGCCGAGCGACCATCTTTCATGTCGATCTTTGCAAGCTCTCCGAGTCCTACACCTGTTGCAGTAACGGTGATGAGGTTGCCTCGCATCTCATCGATTTTTTCATAGCTTGTTCTCATCTTTATCCTTCAATCAATGTGAGAATTTCTTGACGCGTACGGCGAAACTCTTCGGAATCTTTTGGTAAGTAATTCATGTTTTTCAGCCTGTTCTGAAGAGCTAAGAAGAAGGCTCTTGCTTCGTCGTGGCTTGTAAAATGAAGCTCGCTCTGCATTATCTTGTAAATAAGCGCAATCATCACCAACTGCCTCTCTATTGGGCAGTAGGCATCTTCCTTGTCAAATGCGTTTTGCTGGAGATAGGCAAAATCATACAGTTCCGCTTTCAGATACGTGATCATGTCGGAAAGGGCAACACCCTCTTCGCCGACAACTTCCATACGTTTACGGATCTCATCGCCCTCTCGTAAGATGCGTGCTGTTCGTTTGACGCAAGGGCCCCATACGTCAAGCTTAGCGTCAAGCTCGTTGCTTACTGCTGGGCCATATTTAGACCAAGAGATTAGGGGATCGATTGCTGGATATCTGCGAGCATCGGATCGCTCTCTTGAGAGTCCTAAGAAGGCTCCAACAACTGCTAATGTTGCCTGTGTTACTGGCTCTTCGAAGTTTCCTCCAGCAGGAGAGACAGCTCCTCCAATGGTGAGGGAGCCGGTCTTGCCGCCAGGAAGAGAGAGCACTCCGGAACGCTCATAAAAGGCTGCAATTCGAGAAGCTAAATAAGCTGGAAAAGCCTCTTCGCCTGGAATTTCTTCTAAGCGTCCAGACATCTCGCGCATCGCTTGCGCCCATCGAGATGTTGAGTCGGCAAGTAGAAGGACGCTTAACCCCATCTGGCGGTAGTATTCAGCTATCGTTGCTCCCAAATAAATGGACGATTCACGGGCAGCAACAGGCATTGAGGAGGTATTGCAGATGATAACAGTACGCTTCATCAACGATTCACCTGTATGCGGATCGATAAGGTGAGGAAACTCTCGTAGAACTTCTACCACTTCGCCCGCTCTTTCTCCGCACGCACAGACAATAACAATATCAACCGATGAGTATTTAGAAAGGTGGTGCTGGAGAACAGTCTTTCCTGCTCCGAATGGGCCTGGAGAGCAGAAAGTCCCTCCCTTCATCACGGGAAATTGAGTATCAATAACGCGCAGTCCTGTATCCATCATCTCTGTAGGACGAATCTTGATGCCCTCTTGGAGCTGGTTCTTGACTGGCCAGCGTTGCAGCATGCGAAAGCTATGCTCTTTTCCCTCTTCGTCTTTGGCTTTAGCGATGACCTCTTCGACAGTATAGCTTCCAATAGGTGCAACCCATGTCAGCGTATATTCGCCATATTGGGAGAAGGGGATCATGATTTGGTGCTGGAAGCGGTTTTCAACCGTTGTCCCAATCGTTTCTCCTCGGCTCAGCTTTTGACCAACCTTAGCTTTTGGTGTAAACTCCCATTTACGGGTTCGGTCGAGGGCTGGTATGTAGACGCCACGAGGTAAAAAATAGCCATATTCTTTTGCTATTTTTTCAAGAGGGTTTTGAAGGCCGTCAAAGATAGCGCTAAGAAGCCCAGGGCCAAGTTCTGCCTCAAGCAGGTGGTTGTCGAATTCAACAGGAGTTCCAAGTTTAATTCCTCGGGTGTCTTCAAAAACCTGAAGCTTAACTTCCTTTCCAGCAATTTCAATAACTTCAGCTTTGAGTTTTATATCTCCCAAGCAGATGTGAGCTACAGCTCCTTGACGGACGTCTCCGTCAAAGGATGCCTGAAGAAGGTTTCCGAAAGCGCGTATGACGGTACCTTTGGCACCACTGTGTTCTAGTTGGATTGTCATGAGGCCTCAAACAACTGGTGTACGTTTATAAGTCCTTCTCGGGACTCGAGATTTGCGATCTGTTCCAGCAGATCAAATTGGACAGCATAGAGAAGCACTTGATCGAAGGAAAAGAGTTCGTCGCTTGCAAGGGCTGCATATTGCTTAAATCGCCATTGGGATAAAGCTAGCTCCAATTCAAAAGGGGAATATCTTTTGGCTTCATAAAGAGCTGGAAGGTCAGAATATGGTTCATCGATTTCAATGGATCCCTTTTGAATAGATAAAAGTTCTTCAATAAAGGGATCTTCTTCATCGCTTTCAAGAGGGGTAATCGTTCCATCCGCCACTTTGTGATGAGCTCGAACATAGGCAAGGGTTAGTCGAACACGCTCTTCAAAGGCCATAATCTTGTTGAAGAAGCTCGATCCTTGGCTTTCATCATGGAAGAGGGTGCGTAGAAGGAGTGGAAAATTCCGGAGTTGCTCATCTTTGGTTGTAAAGCGGTCTAGATAATCAAAAACAGGTTGAGGAAGGCCAACCTTCTCACGCAAAACATCTTCTAGCTCTCCTCTGTTGTAGAGGCCGCCCTCTAAAAAAGGTTCATCCAAAAGCATCCTGCGAATATTTTCGACATCTTTCCAGCTTCGATAGAGTTGAAAGATAGCTCTTTCTCTTGATGAAATATTTGCTTCAATAAGCGAGTTGAGCTCGCTTCTCGAAATAAATGGCTTTTTCGGATATTCAAGCTCTGGCAGCGCTGTGAGGAGAAAGTAGAGGTTATTCATGAGCCGTTTGAGCCAAATACATATCGTCTAAAATCTTTTCTTAAGTAGCTGCTGAGCAGCTCTGTGACCACTTCGGCAGTCACATCGATTTGGACACGTCCGGCTTGAAGCTTTACTACTACACCACCATCTTCATTGCCGAAGCGGATCGGGTTTTTGCCAAGCTCTTTTAAGAACTTGTCGCCGAGCTGAGCAATGATTGCATTGCCTGAGAGCTTCTTTGGAAGATCAATAGCGAAATCAGCAGCCGTTCCCTCTTTTGCAATTGCCTGCACCATGACATCCGTCAAGGATGCAACCGATTCAGGAGAGTCCATCTGTTTTTTGACCCATTCGGCCAGATTTTCTTGGAAGAGGGTATGTTCGATGCGCTCTTTTAAGTGCTCTACGACTTGTCTGCTTGCTTGTTCGAGCGATGATTCGACCACCTGTTTATGCTTGGCAATTTCTTTTTTCGCAGTTTCTAATAGTTGATTAGCTTCGTTTTTAGCTTTTTGACGTATGGTTTCAGCTTCGTTGCGAGCCTGTTCTTCGATCTTTTGCGCTTCAGTGCGAGCGGGCAGAAGAGCCTCTTCTCGGATGGTTTCGCAGATTTTTGCCAATCTAGTATTTACTAAAACTGAATCAGCGGTTGAATTGGCACTTGTCATATACTTTCTCTCATCACTTCTTTAGTGTCTAATTGTGAAAATTCGTTGCATTATTTGTCTCGTCTTTTTCTCTCTGAGTGTGCACTCGCGCTCGACAACCTAGAGGTTGTCTTGCGCTCCGTGCTTCCTCAGAAAGAAAAATCCGTGCACAAATAATTGAACGAATTTTCACAATCAGCCACTTAATATCCTCGGGTGAATCGTTAATTTTTTCAAGAGTAATTGAAACAGTTTCGAAACTATACAAAAATAACTCGGGTATTTTCAAAAATATCTTGGAAAGTTGACTGGATGCTTTGAGAGATCAATCAACTTATTCTTGCGTAGTTCCTAATCGTTGATATACTCTTTATATAAGAAATTAGGTTAATTCATGGCTCAACGTTTACACGAACAGACATCGCTCGTTGCTCAAAATCCTCTCATCTTGCGGCTGCACCGTTTGATTGAGGCGTATGCTAAATCCAACGATGAGCGCGACTTTTATCTCGACAGGCTTGAGGGATTTTTAGTGTACGTTGATCTGGATAAGAGCGAAGAGGAGCTCAAGCACCTCAATCAAGAACTTCAAAAGTATAAAGATAGATACGTCGTTATTCCAAAGCTTACCTTTTATGAAATCAAAAAGGTGATGGAAGGCTTTGTTAATGAAAAGGTGTATGATATCGATACTAAAGAGAAGCTTCTCGATATTATTTCCTCCAAAGAGGCGCGTGAAAATTTCTTAGAGTTTATCTATGACCACCATAATGAAATGGAAAAATGGCAGCAGTATTATCAAGAGCGCTTCCGTATTCGAATTATCGAGTGGCTTCGAAACTTTAAATTTGATTTCGTCTTCGAAGAAGATCTTGATTTGACCAAGTCGATTGTTGAAAGGGTTCGCATGAGCATGTTTGATCCTAAGGCGCATAAAGATGTGCTTCAAGCTCGAAAGCTCATGGTTGCAAAAGCTAAAACCTACTATTCCAACGAAGCCTTAAACCCAAGACCGAAGCGAGGCCGTCCTCCGAAGCAAGTTGCTAAAGTTGAAAGTGAGCCTCAATTTGCAACCGATATCTTTATCGCAGTTCCAAAGCCTATTAAGCCCTTTTTATTCACACCTGATTACCGTTCTACCGCTGCAGTCTATGTCTTTTCTGGCAAATTTACTTCGGAAGCGGAATTGTTGGCTCACAGAAGACAGCAGCTGCAGACATCGGCGAGTTTTGATTCGCAATCACTTTCTCAAAAGCTTGCAGCCCTTCGCTCAATCTCTGCTACCTATCAGTCTTTAGATGGCGATGGAGACTCATACAATGATATAAATGGTCTTAAAGATGTTGTTCAGCAGGTCGAAATTGGCCGTGAAGCTGCTAAAAAGGCACTTGCAGACAAAAAAGAGGCTGGTTCTAAAAAAGGCGCTTCCCGAAAGAGTGAATCGCCTTCTAGCGCAAAATCAAGCAAAGCAAAAGCTCCAAAAGCAAAAACAGTTCCTTCTAAGATGAAGAAGGCTGTACCTGTTAAGAAAGCGGCTCCAAAAAAGCAAGTTGTTCAGAAGAAAACTGTTCAGAAGAAAGCCTTTCCTGTTGCAAAGAAGAATGCCGTTCCCGTTGTAAAGAAGAAAGCCTCTCCTCCAAAAGCGCGGCTTCGTCCTCTGCCTGTCAAAAAGAAGAGAAGATAGCAAGGAAGAGCTTTCTAGAGCTTTAGATTTTTAAACGTTCCAGCTTTTCCACGACTAAGCGTTCGTTGTAGAGCTGGACAACCTTATCTCTGCAGTAGTACGAAAAGTCTTTATAGAATTTAAGGATATCTACAAAAACGGTTGTTTCAAGAGATGAAGATTTGTTGTTTTCGCAAAGGTGCAACCCTAAGATTGCAGCCTTTATGCTTGCGGTTGTGCAGTTGGGATTTTTTTGACTCGGTTTTTTTACGTGATTCAGGAGGAATCTGCAGAAGGGGTCAATCTTTGCACCAAGGTCCTTTAAAAGGGTTTCATAAAGGTACTTTTCTGAATATTCTTTTTCGAGCCCTTTGCATTTTATGATTCTTCTTACCATCCAAACAGTAAATTTATTTGGGTCAATACGATGGAACTGAATCGCATGGGTCTGTTTTTCTCCTCTCTCGCCTCTGTTTCCAATGATCAAAATATCGTCGATCAGCGCAATTGATATAGCGTGGCGTATCCATCCTGTGGGAATAATGACCATTTTATTAGCGATGTATTCTTCAAAAAGCTTTTCAGGATCTCTCGTTGTAGCAGCAACTGTTAGTGCTTGCTGAACCTTTTGGCAGAAGGCTTGTTTTGAATATGAAGCCATGTTGACGTATGTACTGTAGAGGTCAGCAACAACAGGGATGATATTAATTTGATACGCGCCCTGATTGTGGAGTGATTGGTCTTCAATAACTGTTTTCTTTACTTTTGGAGTAAAGAGGCAGACACATAGGCTTAAGTTTTCCGTGCTTAAGTTATTTATCGAAAATAGGCGATTAACTTTTTGGTTATAGAGGTGATCGACCACCCAATCTAAATTGAGCTGTTTTGCCCAAAGAATGGGGGATTTTCCCCATCGATCATAGAGTGTCTTGAGAGTATTGCTTTGGGTAAGCACTTCTTTGATGTGCTTTTCCGAGTTTGTTTTAAAAATTTTTTGTACACAGTCAGCAATCTCTTCTTTAGGCAGTAATTCACGTAACCAATTTTTCTCCTTGAGTAGAAAAAAGAAGAAATGATCTTGTTTTTTGTAAAATGTGTGCTCAAGAATTGTCTGACCTTTGTTATTTCTTGTTTTAAGTAGATGCTGGCAATGGGGAAAGAGCGTTTGAAAAATAGTAAAATTCCCGCAATCTACAGCCTTGAAGAGAGGACTCGACCATTTTTTTGGAATATGACCGCTTAGAATGAGCAAGGAGATTGAGGTGAGGTTTCCCTGTTCAATTTGTAGTTCAAGAAATGAATCGTTCTGACGATTTCGGTATTCTCGTACTTTTTTATAAGAGAGTATTTTTTGAAATAATTCTTTAAAATTTAGAGGTAGTTGATTGGGAATAAATTTTAAAAGGTTCTGAATTTTTTCAAAATTGTGCGAGCGAACACCCTTGCTGCTAATTTCCTTGTAAAGGGTAGAGAGAGTCTCTGTGTACTGTTGCATTGGATACAGCGTATCCAGTTTGGGTATAAGGCTCATTTTTTTTACATATAGGAATTTTCTGCCTAATAAGTATACGAAAAGAAGAAATTATTTTGAGAGAGTAGAAATATCTGGCCCGGATCATCTCCGGGCCAGATTAGATGCACAGATCTTTAATTGACGCGAACAATACTGAGTGTACGGTTTGCAGCAGTAGCTTCAGGTGCTGCGCTTGCGGGAATAACTATGGAGTTGTCTCCCATGTCTGTAAAGAGTTGAACGACCACGGTACTACCCGCTGTCAAGGGCACGAGGAAGGTGCCATAGATCGGATATGTATTTACAGCTGGGGTACCAGTAACAGTATTATCGTAAGATACGTTGTAGGGGCCGCCCGTTAGAGGAGCGTTGCCGTTAATACCAAGCTGTAAATAGAAAAAGCTAGGTAAACTCTCACCGTCGGATACTTGGGAGAGATTCACCGAAATCAGATAGAGTCCTGTTGCTGGAACGGTTGCTGTTGTCCCATCAAAGATAATACCGGCTTGAGAGGAAGCGGGTACTATGGTAAAGGGCACCGAGTGGTTTGAAGGTCCTATCCCACTTTCCCATTCATCAGTATCATATGCAAAGAGATAGGTATTGAAGGAGCCACCGCCTCCACCACCACCGCCACTTCCCGGCGTTCCTGGAATTCCTTGAGGTCCTGGAATACCGCGATGTCCTCTATGACCTCGAGGTCCGCGAGGACCACGCTCGTCATCTCTATCTCTATCTTTACCTTTTTCAATGAGGCTTCCCTGATCCATCCAGGATCCAGGTATTATCTCTGGGCTTTGAGCGGAAGCTAAACTGTTGATCAAGAGAATTGACAACGCCACGGTTGAGGAAATAGTTTTATTGAAGAGATGTGACAACATATACGTAATCCTTATTCTATACTTTAAATTTGATATCGACCATCCCTTTACATGTTGTCAATAAAAAGTTACCAAAAATTCCCGCCCAAGCAATGGGCGGGATTAAGAGAGCTACTCTTTAGGCTTGTCTATAGATAAACTGCGACTGGATGTTTTCTGGATTGAAATAGTCTTGGACAAGGTCAATCGCTACTTGAGGATCAAAATCTTTGCAGGAGAAGATGTCGATATAGGCATCGCCATTGATGTCCACAAAGTGGCCAGTAATCGAGCTTGTTTCAATAAGCTGCAGCAGGGAGTAGCCTCCAAGTTCAGGGTTTTGTTCTGCAAAATGAGCTAAGATAGGATCTCCATACGCCTTCATGCCGATGGCTCCCACGAGGTCTTTTACGAAAATTGCAAGATAGTCGCCATCAGTAATCTTATCGATGTCGCAAGCTCTGCAATTTAAAATGAGGTGATAGCCCCACGAGGCTACAGGACACCTTTTTTCAATGAATGAATCTTGTTGAGGCTCGAAGCTAGCTGCATTGAGCGATGTCAGCATGGCGCATCCGATGAGTACTTTGGATACGATGTTGGTAAGGGATAGGGCTTGAGTCATGGGTTAGAACTCCTTAATGTTAAGCGTACACGGATAGCATCTTGAGAGTACGTTTCATTTTGTTAAAGGAATTTTTATTTGCACGACGCATTCGACATGAGCCGTTTGCGGGAACATGTCATAGGGTTGAACGGCTATGATTTGATACCCTGAAGTACAGAGAAGGTTTAAATCGCGAGCAAGGGTTGCTGGGTTGCAGGAGATGTAGACAACTTTCGAGGGTTTTAGGCTTACCACGCCTTTTAAAAAGCGCTGTTCACACCCTTTTCTAGGCGGGTTTAAAAGTACAATATCCGCTTGTTCGAGCTTATAGATATACTCTTCTGCTTGTGCGCAAACAAACTCAACATTGGAGATGTTATTGAGTTTGGCATTCTCTCGGGCATTTTCAATAGCTTGTGGAACTGATTCGATGCCTATCACTTTTTGTACATGGTTGGCAAAAAAGAGAGAAATCGTGCCCACGCCGCAATAGGCATCTAAAACCGTTTCTGAGCCAGTAACTTCGGCAAATTCAAGCGCTTTTTCGTACAAACATTCCGCTTGGGCAGCATTTACTTGGAAAAAAGAGGCTGGAGAGAGTGTAAAAAGCAGATGTTTTAAGCGATGATGGATATGGGGAGTGCCTGCAAGGAGATGATAGGTTTGTCCTAAGATGACATTGCCTTCTGTTTGATTGACATTATGCACGACCCCTTTGACTAATGGGGAAGTTTTCATGATCTCTTCAGCAATTGGGAGTAGGGATTCACGGTTCTCTGAGGCTGTGACTAATATGACCAGCACTTCCTTAAGGTTTTCACTGCTCTTGATAAGTACGTGACGAAGCTCTCCCGTTTTTGTTTGAGGATCATAGGCTGACAAATTTGATTTTTTGATGATCTCTTTGACTTTAGTGTAGATCTCTTCACCAGCATTACAATGGACTGCGCAGGTATCAATCTCGACAAGATCGTGTGAGCCTCTGGCATATAAACCCAACTTGAGCCCATGTAAACCTTTTTGAACGGGCAGCTGAATTTTGTTGCGGTAATGCAGCGTACTTGGAGAGGGCAGGCAAGGCTCTACGCGTATATCCTTCGTATTTTCATAGCGCTGAAGAGCTTTGATAACCTTTTGCTGCTTAAAGAGAAGCTGCTGAGCGTATTCAAGATGCATCAATTGGCAGCCGCCGCATATGTCAAAATGTTTGCAGACAGGTTGAACGCGGTTGAGAGATGGTTTTAGAACCTTTACAACTGTTGCATGGGAGTAGGTTTTGTGGCTTTTTATAATGCGAACTTCTACCTCTTCGCCAATAAGCGCACCATCGACATAGATTGTATGTCCTTGATAGCTGCCTAAGCCTTCGCCGTTTTCACCAAGGCTATGGATAGAAATTGTTATTGGGTTTAACGTCATTTTGACAATTTTAAACTACAACTTTAGATTTGTCAAAGTCACTCTTTAAAGCAACTCTTGATACTTCATTTTTTTGTTCTGAATCAACTGGCGGCTTTTTCTTCTTGCGGCCGCCTCTCATATACCTCATCGCTTCCATTCGTATGACGTCAACGAGCGTTAGCAATACGATGCTTCCATATTGAATATTTCCAACATAGGGAACGCCATGTACATAATGCTGTAAAACGTATCCTAGGGCGGTAAGGCTGGTCAAAGTGCCATAGCATGGCAGCCGGCCAAGGCTTAAGAAGAATGAAGCTGCGGCAGCTGATCCCCAGGAGGCGGCAATAGCCTCAATAACTTGTCCTGGAAATAGTTGACTCATGGCCAAAGTATTTATGAGTATCCCTAAAGCGACCATTGCTCGCTGGCCAATGGGCGGCTTTTCTCCATCAGGAACGGTAAAGAGCTCAACAACTTTGTCTGAAATCATCCATCGGACGCTTTGAGCGGCATTTGTAAGGAGAGAAGTTGCAACTGAAGAAACTTTATCATATGTTGAGACAACCTTTTGGGCTCCCCACGTTACATACCCCTTCATTCGGGAGTACCAACTATCTGATTTTACTGTTTCTGAATGGGTAACAGTACGTTTTTTACCTTCGTCATCTGAATCTGCTCCGCCATTGGCTGGATCCATATACTTTCTGGTATCTCTTCGGAGGAGTTGATTGAGAATGGAAATTATTTTTTCTGGAAGCGAGGGATGTATAGGGATGGCTGAGCAGGAGAGGCCTGCATAGGCGACTATGAAAGCATATTTTCCCAAATAGTTCCAATCCCGCAACATCGTGACTAGGGGATCGGCTGCAAAGTTTGTCATGCCAAAGGCAATTAAACCTTGAGGCATAAATTTGGTACTTGCTATCAGAGCTATATTGGAGCCGCCTACAAGCCCAAGTCGTATATAGAGAGGCGGTTTTCCTGTTTCTGGGTCAACTTCTGCAAAGTAGGCGCGCAGATCTGAACTGAGCTCTTTTACGCTCGATGATTCAAGTTTCATCTCTGGCATGTTAATTGACAAATCGGTGCAGACTTCTTTTGGACTGGTATCTTTTGGACTGGTATCTTTTGGACTACTTGCTTTCGACTCTTCTTCAGGTTCATTTTCAGGCTTCATGTAGTTTCGAATGACGCCCTTTACCAATTCCATAAGAAAGCATATGTTCATGCTGATAAAGGGAACATTTTTGAGGTAGGAGACGTTTTTCGTTGCATAGCTCAAGCCTAAAGAGCCAAAGAGGGTAAGGCCCCCCAGAATCGCCTTTTCTCCTATTGTCCAAGCTCTTGTTGCGAGCCTAGTCATTATGCCAGGAATTCTTCCTGAAAAAAGGCTGGCAGGTCCATGAGGATCGAAAGCGTTAATTCCAACTCCAATCAAATACATTCCAGAAAGTATGAATGGCTTCGGGCCGAATTCGTTGAGAATTTGTATGTAATCGCCGCCGCAGGTACGAGTTTTGCCCTTTTCCCACTGTTCAATAACTTTATTCTTGAGTTCCGTTGCCTTCGTAGAGACGATCTCATTGATCGTCTCTTGAGAATCATTCGGCCTACTTTCATAATAGTGGGTAGTTGCTAAAGCCACTAACTCATCATTTGTTCGAATTGTAACCATAAAAATTTTTATTCATTAAATTAATGTTGAGATTGTAAACTATTTTTAATTTAATTGTAAAATTGTTATTTATTTAAATTAATAATAACAATATTATTAAAAAGTAAAATTATTAAGGAAAGTATGAGATATCTAATTATTATCAGCATGCTCGTTTTGAATTCAGTAACGAGCGCTCAAGATGTAAAAAATATCGAGGGTACCAATTTTGGCAAGTACGTAGAGCAGTACAGTAAAGGCCGTGACCAATATGCACCTGAGATGGTTGAGTACTTGGCTCATTTGGTTGACAATAGATACGCATCTGTTCTCGATGTAGGCTGTGGAACAGGTATTGCAACTCGTCAGTTGAAGCCCTATTTCCCAAGAGTCAAAGGGTTGGATATCGATAAGGCGATGCTTAAAGAAGCTAAAAGAATTGAGAAGATGAATACAGGCACTGGCCGAAGCATCAAGTATTTTCAAGCTGATGTGGCCAAGAAGCTCCCTTTCAAAGATAAGCAATTTGATCTCATCACCATATGCGAAGCTTTTCATTGGCTCGTTAAAAATGAAGAGACAAAAAAAGCAGCCTTGGCTGAGCTCTATCGAGTATTGAAGCCGGGCGGGATACTGGCAATTGTTCATAGTGGGTTTGAATTGGAAAAAGATCCATTTTCTGTAGCGAAGAAGTCTGTATCAGATGATGTTCACAAAAAGTATACCAAAGTACAAGCGCTCCATCCTAAATCAGGCAATTCTGCCTACAATCCTCTCAATGTTTTACAGGAGTTCAACTTTCAAACCCCACAAGGGGAGAAGATATTCTCTCATAAAGTTATGACTGACATTGAAAAAGAGATCGCCCGAGTGCAATCTGCAAGCAAGTGGAATGAAATCGATTCCAAAGATCAGCCAGCTGCCCTTCAAGAATATCGAGAACGAATGGTCGAGATATTTAAACAGTTTGGCAGCGAACAGATAACGAAGAATGCCTATAACAAAATGTATATCGGCAAGCGTCCGGTTCAAGAGTAAATCCTGCACGGCTTAATCGACTCAGCAACAGCTTGTGATTCAAGCTGTTGCCTTAAAAAGTAAATCTATTAAGGAACTTATGAAATATCTACTTATTTTGAGCTTGCTTCTTTCCAATGCAATATCGAATGCAGAGGAAGTGAAGAATATTGAAGGAACCAACTTTGGTAAGTACGCAGAGCAGTACACTAAAGGTCGAGACCAGCATGCACCAGCGGCCTTTGAATACCTGGCAAATTTGATTGATGATAGCAACGCATCCGTTCTCGACGTTGCATGCGGAACCGGTATTTCAACTCGTCAATTGAAGCCACATTTTCCACATGTACTGGGTTTGGATATTGACAAGAGGATGCTCAAGGAAGCTAAAAGAATCGAGAAATTGAATAAAGGCAACCGCATCAAATATCTTCATGCTGATGTGGCAGGGAAGTTGCCTTTTAAAGATAAGCAATTTGACCTCATCACCATATGCGAAGCTTTCCATTGGCTTATCAAAAACGAAAAGACAAAGCAGGCGGCATTATCTGAGCTCTATCGGGTATTGAAGCCGGGCGGGATATTAGCTGTTATCGAGCCAGCGGAAGATTTACAGAGAGATGAATTCTTTGCAGCGATCCAGTCTTCAGCGAGTGAAGTGCGCAAAAAGTATACCAAGATAGATGTAAAGCATCCTAAATATGACAATTCTAACTACAATCCACTAAAAGTTTTGCAGGAGTTCAACTTTGAAACTCCAGAGGCGAGGATGCTGTTTTCATATAAGGTGAACACGGACATTGAAAAGGAAGTCGCCAGAGTTCAATCTCAGAGTAAGTGGAATGAAATTGATGCTCAAGATCAGCCTACGGCCCTCCAAGAATATCGAGATCGAGTAACCCTAATATTTAAAAAGCTTGGCAGCGATCAAACAACGAAAGAGCTGTGGACCGGGATGTATATTGGTCAGCGTCCAGTACAAGAGTAAATTTAATATAGTAAGGAAAATTATGAGCGTTAGAAATGAGCCTTCTTTGGAAGTAAAAAATATTGAAGGAACCAACTTTGGTAAATATTCACAGCAGTACAGCAAGGGCCGTGATGGCTATCCAAAGCCGCTCTATGAGCATTTGGTAAACCTGATTAACGATAGTAATGCTGAGGTTCTCGACGTTGCATGCGGAACAGGTATTGCAACAAATGAATTGCAGCCCTACTTCCCAAACGTACAGGGTTTGGATATCGATGATGCGATGCTTTATCAGGCAAGAAAAATCGAAGAAAGTAAAGATAAAAGCAATCGTATCAACTATATTCATGGGGATGCGACCAAGAAAATACCTTTTGAGGATAAGAAATTTTCCCTCATCACCGTCTGCACAGCTTTTCATTGGCTTTGTAAAGACGAGAAGGCAACTCAAGGATCTTTACCAGAGCTCTTTAGAGTGTTGAAACCGGGCGGAATACTGGCCATTGTCCATATCGCACGTGATTTGCATAACGATCCATTGTCCAAAGAACTCAAGGCAGTAATTGGCGACATTCAAAAAAAATATATTAAGAGAATCGTCAAGCATCCAAAGATCGATAATCCAGATTTTGATCCTATTAAGATTATGCAGAAGTTTAACTTCGAAACACCCGAAGAGGTAAAGGCATTTTCTCAGATAGTTCCTACAGACCTCGAAAAAGAACTTGCTCGAGTGCAATCTACAAGTCGTTGGAATGAGATCGATCCAGAAGATCAGCCAGCTGCTCTTAACGAAATGCGAGAGCGCATGGCCGAAATATTTAAAAAATTAGGCGATATACAGCCTACAATAGAGGCTTGGACCCGTTTATATATCGGCAGACGTCCAATCGATAAGTAAATTTCGATCAAACGAAATCGGAGAGCTGTTTAGCTTAATAAACAGCTCTTCTTGTTTAAAATAATTTTTATTGAAATAGTGCGTACAAATGGGAAGCACTATGTCCGGCTCGACCTCCTTTCAGAACATAGATGCTTTTGTTGCCAAGCCGGATGAATATGTTTTGCGCTGTACAAAAGGTCCAAAGGGACAGATTATCACAGCTGAGAGAAGAGGAGTCATCACCTGGCTCGATGCCCATTTCTTAGACAGCAATTCCTATAAATTAGAAACCATCTCAAATGCCTTAGCTCAGTGCAAGTTGAGTGAATTGCCCTCTAATTTTATCACTGCCTTAGGTCAAGTAGTTGACAAGTTTGAGAATACCCATCCCGAAAGTCACAAAGATATACAGTACATCTATGATCTTACCCATAAACAAAAATCAGATTTTGATGTCTCCTTGACACCTCAGCAACAGGCTCTACTTTCAAATATTATCAATAGTAAAGTAACAGCTGAAGAGAAGAGGCAATACACCGTGCTGCCTGGTGGAATTCATGACGTTTTCATACTCAATTCGGCACCAAACATTGTCTTTAAAAGAATGAAAGGGGCTGGTGAAGAGCGGATAAAGAATCAAATAGACGATGAGTTGGCTGTGTATAAGAATGGTCAAAAAATAGCTGTAGAGCACAGCTTAGATCTCATTCGAATTCCCAAATGCTGCAAATATGAACTGGATATAAACGGTAAGAAATCCTATTTGCTTGCTCAAGAAATGCTTCCTTGCAAAGGCGATCACACCTTTCAAAAAGGGTTTTATCGATATGCATTTGAAAATTCTCAAACCTCGAAGTTTATAGCTTCCTCTCTCTCACAGCTGGTCAAATTTATCTGTTTAACCGGTTTTTCTGACGTAAAATTTAATAATATACCTCTTTTAGATGACTTACAGGGTGTTGGATTATACGATCTTGATTCTGGAAAGAGTGTCGATGGGCTCTTCTACTCAAAATCGTATGATGGAAAAGGGGGCGCCTTAAGTTATTCACTCAACGAAAAGATGTACAACGATCTCATTCATGAGGTTCGAGATACCTTGAAGGGTGATAGCGGTAAATTGGAAGCGTTTGAACAAGAGTTGGAACTCAATGACTTTAAAATTAAAAACAGCATTAAGAAACGGCTCTATAAGAGAAATTCGTTTAAAGAGTACTTGAATAAAAAAAACATCACTTCAGCTCAACAGGGGTTGAGTATGAATAGTCATCACTTATCAAGATGTCCAAAGATAGCCTTTTTGGAACAGCAGCTGATAGCTGAAATCAATTCAACTCTAAAAGCTCAAGCACAAGCTATGAAGAATCCCGACCTTTTAGAAGCGCGTCGCTTAACTTGCGATTTTCATACGACACTAAACACGTGCCGCCAAAATGAATTATTCAAGGATATGAAACGCGAGGAGATCAAAGATCTCATAAAAGCGTGTCTAGAGCAGCTCGTCTCAAAAGAGGGGATTCATAGCTTCAGCATCAAACAAAATGATTTCATCATTCGAATTTAAAAAATAAATTTGACTACTATTCGGTTAATTCATGAGAATGACAAGAAGGTAGAGTTGTTGAGGAATTAGCCATGAAAATATGCACAAAAGTAAAAGCGTTAGCAGTTGTTTTCGTTATATTCTTACTTTCTACGAGTGTAGAGCTTACAGCTCACCAAACTTCAGATGAAGTTTTGCATTCGCTGTATCGCGGCAACAAAAAATTTATAAAAAATCCTCGATTTGCATCTGAGCGAAAAGGTTTAGTAAAAGCTCAAAACCCGCCTTGCGTAGTTTTAAGCTGCTCAGATTCACGCGTGCCGCCTGAACTTATCTTCGATAAAGGTCTTGGAGAGCTATTTGTTTCTAGAGTTGCGGGTAATGTTGCCGATGACGTTGTCATCGATAGCATCGAATATGCAGTAACCCATTTTGACGTATCTGTCATCGTCGTCATGGGCCATACGAACTGCGGAGCAGTTATAGGCGCGATCAACCATCTAAAAGCGAATGGCGGTGCTATAGATCCAGCAGGTCATGGACATCTTGATGCTGTTCTTATTCCAATCGAGACAGCCATCGTACAGGCAGGTATAAATATTTACGCTCCCGAAGCTCTGAAACATTCCACTCGGGCCAATATCGCCTATGTAGCTAATCAGCTGCTTTCTCAATCCCAACCCATTTCAAATGCCGTTGCTACAGGCCAGCTCAAGATTATTGGTTCTGAATACAACCTGAAAACGGGGAAAGTAAAACAGCTTTTTGTCAAAGAAAAGTGATGGCTTTCAAAATGATGTTTGTCAATTCCTAAGCTTTCTTTTTAGCTAAGATGATGCCCGTAGTGGTTTCATATAAATTGCCTTGGAAGTCAGCTTTGGAATTGAAGTGAGTTCTCAAGGCGTTTATCGCTTCCTTTTCTTTTCCAGCTTCTATGATGCTTGTCCATCCGCCGCGTGATTGCATGAATTCAATGGCCTCTTCAACTGTATAGGGCTGCTTAAAAGTAACATCTCTATTCTCTACGATCTCAAAACCATTTCTTTCCAAGACTTCGACTGGGAAATAGTTGTCTTTCTTGGCCTTTACGCTAAGTATTTCATTTAAGATCTTTTTAGGTTCTGTGAATATGCTTTCTGGGCTTCTTTCGGTGGCATTGACAATGAGGAAATAGCCGGATGGTTTTAAAACTCTTGAGATTTCTTTAGCTGCTGCATCATCGCAAAACCAATGGAAAGCGGCAAAAGCAGTGGCTAATTTAACTGTTCCTTGTTCATATGGAAGGCTGTAGACGCTCGCATCATCAAAATGGCCCTGCGCTTTCTCTTCAGCAAACGCAAGCATCTTTTTGTCCCAATCGCATCCTCGCGTGTTGGGAAATTTCTTAAGTAATGGGATTGTTGAAAGGCCAGTGCCGCAACCTATATCCAGTACAGGTTCATCTTGGTTAATATACTGAGCTGCAATTGCATACACTTCTTCAGGATATACTTTACGGCCCTTTTCGTAATGGTTGACGCGGTCTCCAAAATGGCTTGCGTTGCTGTTTTGTTCGATTGTTGTAGTCTGAATTTGTTTTCCAGAGAGTACTGTTGTAGGCAAAGATATAGTAGACATGAAAATTAATATCCATTTCATAAAAGTTACTTATTGTTAAATTATATTTATTTTAAACTAAATTTAGTTTTATATAAAATAAAAATATATCCAAATAATCATTTCATTTTTGAGTAGTGAAAGACAAAGAAGGCGCACTTCCTTTACATCAGAGTGCTCCTGGTTTGAGGATGATCTTAGCTGTCACAGTAGTAGACATTGTACATGCCCACAACAGCGGTTTTTGGCTGCATTATTTCTCGAGTGCGCGCTATGAATGAATGAGGTGGGTCAAAATTATGTGCACGGCAGCTTTTAGGCTAAAATGGTTAACGCTTCTTTTCCTTCTATCATCTCTATCTGCTGATTCCTTCATGCTGCCTCCACAGGTAATAATTGGCCGGGACCTTGTCGAACAAATTCAACCCTCAGATAACAGCTATAGGCAAAGGCGTCGAGTGATGCGCTGGCAGCATCCCGATGGGTCGGGAAAGTATGTCTGCCATAGCGATTGTGTCGGATTTATTGATTCCCTTCTCATGCATTCGTACGGCTTAAACCGCTTTCAGTTTTGGCATATGATCAACAGAGAGCGCCCTACTGCCCGTTACATGGAGCAAGCTATTGCTGCAGGCCGCGGGTTTGATACGATAACTACTATTCAAGATGCCCGTCCTGGGGATATTATTGCGGTAGCTTTCCCTTTGGGTTTGAAGGCTAATGGCCATGTGATGATGATTGATGATTACCCAAAACGCCGAGAGAGTACGCCGGCCATTATTGATGATACCATTCAATGGGCCGTTCGAATTATTGACTGTACTGGCGTAGGACATGGAACGGACGATACGCGCTATATTGGACGTGAAAATGGCCGTGCACAGTTTAATTCCGGGGCGGGTATAGGCACCATTCGCATCTATACCGACAGCCAAGGACATGAGGTTGCCTATTCTTGGAGCTTATCCCCTGATTCTGTAGTAAGAAAAAGCACTACGCATCCTCTTGCAATAGGTAGATTTAGTATGTAAGCGTGTGATTGGGGGAAAATGATAGATTTTGAAAAATGCCCTGGCTGTAAAGCTCAATTTCCTGTTTTTGATGGACCAACACATCCCTACATCGGGGCATCCGAGGGATGCTGGAAAGTGTATGGAGAGGTCCTGGCGAAGGAGTATGGAGAATACCAATATCCAGATATCCATAGGCTGACAGTTGATGCCTATGCTGTGCAGCATCCTGGAAAGCCTTCAAGACAGTCCATTCAATCTGTTTGCGTGCATCTACTTGCTCTCTATATGGCATTTGAGAAAAAGATGGCGGCACGTGATATTACTTTTGCTATGCGGCAAATTTTGGCTAAAGAGCCCACTTTTCACTGGCTTGAGCCCCCAGAAGATTTAGGCAGTATCACTGTGCAGGATGTGGCAAAAGCAAAAAACCTTGAAGAGCATACAGCTCTTGTCAACGAGTGGGCAAAGAGTGTCTGGCAAGCGTGGTCAGGGCATCATGCGCTAATACGAGATATATTTACTCAGGCAACTTGATCATGCCACTTCTTTATTAGCTATATTATCTGTTTATTTAGTATTATAAATTAATAATTCAAATAATAAATGGACTAATGCTATGTCAGATTCGTTAAAAATAAATAATATTCCCTATTTTCCCGAAAAATGGGGAAAGCCTCCTGTTAATACGATCGATGTTCAAAAAGCAGCTGTTTCCTCGACCATATGGCAATATGATGAGGCAACAAAGAAGATCTCTCGCATCAAGACGCAGCTGCTCAATGGCAAAATAGAGACCAATACAACCCTTTATAAGTCATTTTCAGCTACCGAGGAGTTGGGGAAAGGGGCATCAAATCTCTTAATTTTAAAGCCAGAAGGAAACGGTAAGGGCAAAGAAAAAATTGCTAAAACAGCATCACTTGGAAATGGGCTTGAGGACGAATATAAAATTTCTTTGAAATATCCCTACAAGGCAACAGGACTCATGATTTGGCCAAAAGCACTGCTCTTGGCTGGAGATATTGAGCTTATGATTATGCCCAAATATGATGGTTCGATTACTGGGATTGTTGCTTCCCTTAAACTCGAAGAAAAGCTCAATGTCATTTATCAGATAAGCTGCGGACTTGATACTTTGCACAAGTTGGGTATTGCCCATAATGATTTGCACGTTGATAACATTCTCTGTAGTAAGAAGAAAAATCGCTACGACATTTCCGATTTTGAGTTTGCGACCATTGGAAACAGCGAATTAATAAAAGAGGATACTTCAGATCTCCGCTATTTTATTTTGGCGATTCTGCTAGGAAAAAAACAGATAGATCGGGAAACAGTTGATGTGACTGGTTTGCCTCTTTGCCTAACCCAAATGGGCTACTCTACAACGGTCGCAAAACTTGTTTACGACGCTGTGACGAATAAGAAGTATGATGCTGGTAAAATTTGCCAGCAGGTAAAGAGGGCTCTTGAAGAATT
Source organism: Bacteroidota bacterium (assembly GCA_013285825.1). GTDB lineage: Bacteria > Chlamydiota > Chlamydiia > Chlamydiales > FEN-1388 > JABDGV01. The sequence continues at coordinate 218,522 of JABDGV010000001.1, read as the reverse complement.
TAAAAAAACGTAAAAATTTTGCAAGATATAGTCCATCCAGCTCTATTTTTATTCAGGCAGTTTGATCAACCCATCTTTTCCAAGAGGCCAATGGGGATTCCACGCCACTTCCCAAAGATTGCCGTCTGGGTCTGCAAAATAGCCACTGTGACCGCCCCAGAAAACATCCTGAGCTGGTTTTATAATTTTTGCGCCAACTTTTTTTGCTTGGTCTAAGATCTCTTTCACCTCTTCTTTTTTGGCTACATTATAGGCCAATGTAAAGCCTCGAAAGCCATTTGAGCCAAGTTTTAAGGTCGCATCCTCTGCCAAGAGCTTCATGGGATATAAGCAAAAGACAATATTTGCTGCTTGAAAAGCAACGAGATGTTCATTGCTGATTGAGGAGGCTTTGAATCCCATATCCTCATAAAACTTCTTCGACTTTTTGATATCTTCAACGCCTAAAGTGATGATATTAATTCTTGGATCCATGGAGCCTCGTTATATTTCGATCTGGTTATAGAGCAGTATATAATTCACTGCCATTCAAACTTGATGATCTGATATTGTTTCATATTTAAATTAAACGATTTATATGGGCTAGTTATGAGTATACGTGTAGATAATAACAATATTCGATTTGAAAATATGCCGCCACTATTGCCGCTTACCAAAAAGAGCGAAAAAACTCTTTCTCTTACCTTTTTTGAAGGAAATGGGCTTTTGGGAGGTGCAAAAACCTATAATGATTTAGCTCAAAGGACAAAAAAATTCAGCGATCTTCAAGCAGATTTGAGAAAAACTGGTGAGAAATTACCCCAAGTGGAATCTCGGGAGAAATTGAAAAAGGCGCTTGCAATTGCAGCTTGTATTGCCGTGGCTATGCTCATAGTTGGCGTGGTGGCTGCGATAGTAACTTGGGGGGCCATCTATTTTCCTCCTTTAGCTATGGGCGGATTTATTGGAGTAGCATGTGGGGTCGTGGCTTGCGTGGCAGGCGGTGGAATGGTGACTGTGCCTCCAGCGTTTGGGGCAATTTGGTTTACGAAGAAAGCCTTTACCGAGAAGAGAGCATTACTAAATAAAAAAGCAGCTACGGAAGCTGAAATCGCACTTCTTCAAAATCAGCAGCAAAAACCCAGTTCTTCAAGCAAAAGAAAATTTGAGAATTTACTGTTAAAAATAGATCAGTATATCGAACGGCTCAAAACTAAACTCTCCGCTTTAGAAGAGATTACAGATCAAGATGAGGCGCTCAGTACAGATGCAATTCTTGTGAAAGATCTGGGTGAAGCACGTGTTGAACTTGTCAAGTTACGACAAGAAGTTGACGCCAGATTTAGCTAAAAAAGCTTAATACTTTGAGAAATATTCAATCGAACTCTCGAGTTTTGATTTGGCCATTAGGTATTGATCTTTTTTCGCGGTAATCTCTTTGGCGCTTACCCCTTTTTCAAGAGATATTTTTTTCATTTCATTGAGTATTTTATTGCAGGATTGAATTTTGGCATCGAGCGCTTTTTGAGCCTTAGAAAAATCTTGCTTGAAGAAATGTGCATATTCTGTGACTTCTTTCCTAAATTCTTCTAATTGCTCCAAAAGCAGATTTTCGCAGCGGGAAACTTTGGTGAATCCCCGATAGATGGGATGGAAGGGTACTAAAGCATAAGATATAAGAGGAGTATTTGGAAGTTTGGTGTCTATCCCAAAGTAGTTAAGCAGCTTAGCGCCTGTAAAGATAAGTCCTGAGAGTGCTGCAACGTACAAGAGGGCTTCATTATGAGCAACTACACCTGTAAGTACTGTTGAAAATAGTACACCGTCGAGTTTGTCAGCAGCTGTAGAGCTTCTAGCTTTTTCTAGATTTTTAATAGAATTTGTTAATTCTACAACTTTTTGTGAAAGTGGATAGCTTAACCGCTGAGATGATGGCAGGTTTAATTCTTTGAAAATCGCAAGAGTTGATGGAGAAAGGAGAGGGATTTTCTTGAGTTCACTGGAGATTTCATTTAAATTTGACTGCTGTTCTATAAAGTTTACTTTGAGTGTTTGATGGATTGCTAGATCTGACATATATATCCTTATGATAAAATTAATTATAAATTAAAAATACTCTAACAATAATTTATATTAGTTGTCAAAGTCGATTGTGGTTGAAGTAAAGCCATATTTCATTAGGATCTGTTCAAATATGTGAAGGAATTCAAAATGGAAATTACAAGATGCGGCTCAAGGCCTTCTACAAAAGGACCAGAGGACTATTTTACCGGCGCCGTACGCATTGATCCCTTGTTCCAAGCAGTATCTCCGGCACGCGCACTCAGCGCACAAGTCACCTTTGAGCCTGGCTCTCGAACAGCATGGCACACACATCCCTTGGGCCAAATCTTGATCGTCACCGCAGGCTGCGGCCTCGTTCAACGCTGGGGCGGCTCAATTGAAGAAATTCGGCCAGGCGATGTGATCAGGTTTTTACCAAACGAAAAGCATTGGCACGGAGCTGCAGCAACTACAGCCATGACGCATATCGCCATACAAGAAGAGCTCGAAGGTAAAGCAGTTGACTGGATGGAAAAGGTCAGCGACGAACAATACCAAAGTAGATAGACTGTTCGGTTTTAGTCCAAGGCTTTGAAAGCATGAAAAAGCTATGGATATCTCCCATTTTTAGAGAGACAGTACGGGTATACGTATCTTATTGATAATAAATTAAGTTTTATTTTATAATAACTTTTAAAAATATAAATAAAAGTATTATGAAAATTACTAATTTAAAAGATTTAATTACTGAAGAGCGACTCAGCACTGCAGTCAAACAATTGAAAGAGGTAGCAGAAGATAATAGAACGTTCTTTCAAGATGAGTCAACTTTCTTTCAATCGGTCGTGAGCTACTGTTTCAATAATAGTCCAAAATATACTCCAGATACCATTCAAAATAAAGTCTTGAATATCAAAGAGCACCTCTATTCCATCATCAGTTCGCAAAAGACCGAGTACATCGACCTTTGCTTAGACGCTATTGAGAAAGTAAATCAATTTCTAGGAAAAAAAGATATCGACGGCGTTGCAGGTATTGATTTTGCTGAGATTGTAGGCGATGTTTCCAAATTGATTAAACCTTTAGAAGAAAAAAACGCATCTCAAGATCAAAGAGCGCTTCTTAAAGAGTTGCGAACGGTGGCTAAGACGTTCGAAGGAGTGCTCAGTGAAAAAATTGAAAAAGTTTGGAAAGAACAACTCTCACTTAAACAGCTTGCTCTTGATTTGAGTAATATCAAGTTGATTGATGATTCCAGTTCCGGCAGCTCCTCATTAGATCCGATTGAAATGCCCGAAGCTCAAAGAAATGCGGTTGAGTTGGTTTGGGGAAGGGGAAGAACCCCCACGATCACTATCTTCTCTAAAAAAGGTGAGCAGAAAGAAATCGACATCTTTTATGAAAATCCGAACGAAACGCTACGAAAAAAGAGTAAGCTCAGTAATTTAGCTAAAGAGTTTGAAGATGAATATGTACAGATTCAAATCAAAGGGTACAAAGCTCCACTTTTTGTTAAAGTAGATGATTTAAGCCTCTCATTTAAAAATGCATCTCGTTCTCAAATTATCAAAGCGAGAAAGGAAGGAGAGTTAGATCAGCTGATAGAATCGCTTACCAGTGAAATTGATATTTCTGAGCTTCTGCATATTTCAAAGGTCGAGAAGTTGATTGAAGCTTTTGGCATCGATGAGCTGAAAAAAATGAAAGATGTGAAAAATTTCATCGAACTTACCAAAACAGTATCCATTGATTTTTTTCCTGCCCTTAAGAATTTGTATTCAAAAAGAGTAATTGCAGAAGCTCAGCTTGTTGATACGCTTAAGAGGATGCAATATGATCGGACGTTGAAAAACACTTCTGAATACATCAGCTACTTGCAAGGTAAAAAGGAACTGAAACCGAAAACTTCTATCCCCAGCAAAAAAGCAGAGGGAGGGGAAAAAGAAACCTTTGGTTTTATCGTTGATGAAGCAGGTAAAATCCATATTAAATGCCATCTTTTAGGTAGAGGGACATTTAAAAAAGCCATGGAGACTGATACAGGTTTTGTATGCGTTTCATTAAAAGGGGAAGGTGCACAAGGAGAGATTGAGAATGAAAAGAAAAATCTCGAGATTCTTTCTAAGCTTAACCATCCCAATATCATGGAGCAGTACTTTCTGACGATTGAGACCAAAACAAAAAAGGGTGCTCCAAAGTTCATCATGCTCCAGAAAAAAATGGACAGCACACTCTCAGATAAACTTGCCCCTCATCATGTTCTCAATGCACTCAGAGGTATTGCTGATGCTCTTGCGGCCATGAACGAAGCAGATATTATTCATGGCGATGTAAAGCCAGATAACATGCTGTTTAAGGGTGACAAGAACAGTACGGATGCTATTCAAGGCTATGCGCATGATTTTGGAGCAATGACGCGACCAGGTAAATTTCTTGGCGGAACAGTTGCTTTTCTTTCTCCTGAATTGGCTCTCCTATCAGAACAGCTCGCTGCGGCAAGAACTAAGCTGAGCGCACTTGAGAAGATTTTGGTGGGTAAAAACAAAGAGTATAAAGTTCTTGATAACTTGGTCTCTATAGCAACTCCTGGAAACTCCGCCTATGTAGTGAAGCAATATAATCGACCGCCAGACGTGAAACGACATAGCAAAAAGTATGAGCAGATCACCCCGACCCTGTTAGCAGAGAAGAAGAAAGAGATGGAGAAGGTGAGAGAAGAAATAAAGAAATACGAAAAGAGTGTTGATGAAGCATTTGAAAATGTCCGAAAAATGGACAAGGCGCTCGATGCAGCTATGACAGTGAAATCGGCAGATCCCTTTGCTCTCGGTGTTTCGATTTTTTATTTGGGTACCTCAGTCCCTTATTTCGCGGATAATAAGCGTGAATTATGGACCGGCACAGATAAAAAGATTGAAACAGAGATCCAAAATCAGGTAGATGCAATCAATATATCTCAAAGTCTTACTGAAGATGAAAAAGGGATGAAAACTGGGATGCTCGCTATTGCAAAACAGCTTTTACAATTTAACCAAGAGAAGAGAATTTCGTGTCGGGAAGCTGCAAAACAGCTCGATTCTCTGTGCAAGAAATATCAGATTAAAGAACAAACTCTTTAGTAAAAACTGAAAACTAAAAGCGCCCAACATTCAAGCTTGAACAGGTCTAATTGAGGATGTATTTAGTATGACAATCCCCACAAAAGAGACCGCCTAAATCAGCAAGTCAAACCCTGCACAGGATTCAAGTTGTCGTTTTTGATCAAGAAGCAAGCTACCTTGCTTGCATATATTTAAAATTATAGTTACATGTATGAGCAGGCAATGTTCCTTATTTCAAGGATCACACAAGCAATGTCAGTGATAGCTTACGCCTCGGCTAATAACTTGAACCAAGTAAGGACATAAAATGAAAATATTCTCCACTTTTAAGTCTCTACTATTGCTCTTGTTCATAACCCTTTCCACTCATATGCCTGCATCGATATTTACTGCTTGGACGGAGTATCCCAGCGATCCTCTCACTTTTCCTTTGGATTCCGCTAATCTTATTGAAGATTATTTCCCATGCACAATTTATGATGCAGATTCATTTAGCGGTCATGGCGATGCTGTATTATACAAAATGTGGTGTCAAGGCAAAGATCTCAGCAATGTCGCCAACATAGCCCTTTGCTATTCTTCTGACGGAATCAATTGGACTTTGCAATCTGAGGCGGTACTTACCGGGGTTGCGGTAGGAGTACGACCTTCACATCCGTTTGTACTATACGATCCAAATGGATTCGGCGGAGGGCCTTATTACTACAAAATGTGGTACTGGGATCTTGGCAGGGCAACTGTTCTTACAAATACTTTAACTGTTCAGTCCGCGGAATCGGTTGACGGCATTACCTGGACAACTCCTGTGGCCAACACCCAGGATGCGACGCAATTTCTCGCTAACACAAATAGCACAGGGAACACGCCTTTTTATCAGCTTGATGGTTTTGGTACAGTAATTTATAACCCTGATGCAACATCTACACCAGGGCAGCCCTTTTCTTTTCCCTATGCTGTATTTTTTGATATGGCAGCCTTCCATGCCACCTCTCACTATTTTGAGGCTGTTGGTTTGGCTTATAGTAGCGATGGACTTCACTGGTTTAGATATGGCACCAGTCCGGTTTTGACTCCCTCAACGAACACTGCTGATTGGGATGGAGCGTATGAATATCGTGCATCCGTACTCAAATTAGCGGGAGATGGCATGTATCATATGTATTATTCCGGTTCGAATGGAGTGAATAGTCCTAACACACTTAATTATGCCCATGGGATAGGTCATGCCATGTCCGCAGATGGCATTAATTGGACGAAAGACCCATCTAATCCGATATTTATTATAACAGATGGGGTAGCTTGGAGAGTCAATCATGTTTTAGCACCCTCTGTAGTGTTTGCTCCCATTAATACATGCGCCAATCAGTTGCAGATGTGGTTTTCGGGTGGTGATACGAATAGTAACAAGAGGATGGGTTATGCTACACTCTGCATACCTCCAGTAGTAGTAAGCCTAGATCCAAATTCTGGCTTTACTTTTGGTGGAAATACAGTGAACATAACCGGGGATTTTTTTACAGGAACCACATCTGTCTTATTCGGTTCTATACCTGTGACAAGTTTTGTTGTTAACTCAGAAAATTCCATTACAGTTATCGCTCCGCCTGGAGTTGCAGGTATGGTTGATGTTACAGTTGTTGCAACGGACGAAACATCTGCTATTACGCCCGCAGATATCTATACGTATACCCTTGCTCCAACCCCTCTTTCTCCATTTAACTTTACGGGGGTCATCAAGAAGAAAAAATCCTCAAACAAGACTGAGTATGTTCTTAAGGCAAAATGGGATACGAGTCTTTCAGCAAACATTGTCCAATATCGAATTTATAAATATGGAAAAATGATAAAGGAAATTTCAGCAACATCCCCATTGGATTTTCGCAGACATGTTCGGCGCTCCTCTCCTAAAGGATACAAAATTACCGCTGTTGATTCATTTAATCAAGAGAGTAGCCCCATGAGACTAAGGATAGTCCATTAATAGAGCTTTATTTAGGATATTTTTATCTCTTATACTCAAGGCTAAGAACCTGCTTAGGGTGAGCTCTTAGGTCACCCTACACATCATTGCCAGCAACTTCTTTACGATACGTAAACACTTGAAAAGCAACCACTATTGCAATTCAAGCTATTGGAGAGAGAACTTTACTACAATTATATTTATCTTTATAATTTAGCAAAAAAAGAGAATTTATGATTACTAAACTTGATGATATTAAAAATATTAAATGTACATTTAAATCTGAATCAATCGAGACACTGGTCAACAACCAAAAAAATGGTTGTCCCTATGTTTTAGCTGTAATTGAATCGAATGGCGTAAAGAGCTATTACGATGCCCTTAGCTATAACACCTTTCTCAAAGACAAAAAAATTCTCGCACATCCTAATGATGAGAGTCTCAAAGTTGATTCAGTCACATATATTTGGAATAGACAAGCTACATCAACTTTTACTGAAATTAAGAATCAATCCCTTTCACCCGTTACAGATATTGCAGCTGCATGCCAAGAGAAGAACATCGCCCTTCGATTAAAAAATCAGATTAAGATTGCAACCGAGCAGACAAAAGACAAAAATCAAGAAGAGATCACCTTTTGGACAAAACTGATCGATGCTGAAATCGAACAATATCTCACTGCTCACAAGGACGGTATTGAAATCCTTAGCCTGATTGCAGAATACTTAAATTCCGACGCTTCAAAGTTATCGAGACTAGACAGACCAGTAATCTATAATAAGTTGGCATTGGCGTATCAAAATGATAAGAGTTCTGGATTGGGAAAAAGCTTCCGTCAATCTGGAGGAAACAAAGGTGCTTTAGAGATGCATCGTCGTGCCTTCTCTGCCCTCAATCCAAAGTCTGAATCCAACGAGTACTACCGAATTGCGGCTGAAGCTATTAATTATGACGTCTCTTTAATGAAACATTTTCCATGGAAAGAGAATCGCACGGCCATGTTGGAAGTTGTCAAAAACTTCAACTACTTAGCAAATTGGGTCATTCCGATAGATCCTGCCTACATTGGTATCGGTGAATTCCACTTTTCAACAGATTTGGATTTCATGAAAGAATGTTGTCAGCAAGCAAATGGTGAGAGTTATTTGCCCTTCTTTCACCTGTATAAAATGAAGTCTGACAAAGAGTACACTTCTACCGTTCTCTCCATTGTTGAGAAGAATGGGAAATGTATCTCCGCGTTTCAGGACCAACCAGAAGTAGTTGTAAAAGCCTTATCAAAGTTTCCTGAAGCATTCATGTTTATGGCATCCAATCTCAGACGCGATATATCAACATTGGAGAAAATGAGAACTGCATCGAACCAGAAAACCATGTACAACTACGCAGATGTAACAACGAAGATATTAGGTGACAATGTAGTGCAAATCAAACCTCACACGAATGACTACCCATTCGTGATCCCGGATGCACACAAACATCAAATCATCGTCTGTTCTCCGTTTGGAGATAACAAATTGCTTACTTGCTCATTTGACAAAACAGTACGCCTTTGGGACACGACGACCTGGGAAAGTAAAGAAATTTGCAGCCATCCCCTTCACGAAATTCGTGATGTTCAGGTGGTCTCTCCTGGAATTGCTGCAACAGCCTCTTGGGACCAGACTGTAAAGATCTTTGAAATCGACACTGGAAAACTTCTACATACACTGAAGCATAAATCAAGTGTCAACTGTGTTGCTGGACGACTGAATGAAAAGGGCAACATGATTATTCGTTCTGGATGTCGTGATGGCACTTTTTATACTTTTCAAATACCAACTATTGAAGTACCGAAAAATGGTGAACTGCCAACCCCTGTTGTTACGACTGTGAATGAAAATGTCAAGAATGGAACCGCATTCACTATTTGTAATTTGAAGAGCCTCAAGGGAGACTACTTTGTAACAGGATGTGGTGATGGCACGGTTACGATTTGGAATGGAAATGACAAACAGCCGACGAAGGTGATGGAGTGGAAAGCTCATGACGATTCTATTCGTGGCATAATCGAGTGTCCAAATGGATTTGCAACGTGTTCTAAGGATAAGAAGATTAAGATTTGGAAATTGCATGATCCTATGACAGTTAAAGATAGCCAATCCTTGATTGAGTTAGATGATACTCTTGAGGGACATGCTGATGAAGTCCTTCATCTCTTCCTCATGCAAGACAAATCAATACTTTCCTCTGCAAAGGATTCGACTGTGAAATTGTGGAAAGACATGAATGGAAAAAGGAAATTGGATATGAATTTTGGCGGGCACGTAGACTGGGCTCGCTGTGCTACCCAATTGCCTGATGGAAGAATTGTCACTGTAGGCGCCGACGCAACAATGAGAGTTTATGATCTTTCAAAGATCAAAGAGAGCGATTATACCAAGCTACAACTCGATTAAGTGGCATTAGATCAGTTACATTAGAGCTCTTGCATCAAGCTATGGCTTTACCGATAGCCTTTTGATACCAGAAGTTTACGGGAAATAAGGATACGTATTGTCCTGCCTGTGGTCCTTGGAATTAAGACGCCAAATCTAATTATCAAGTGAGAGTACATTATCTAATTGCTATGGCTGCAAAGAATATGCACAAATCGATCAGCAAAACATGAGATGTATTGGTTGACCCTGGAATACTGAATTTATATTTGGCGCATTAGGCAATGAAAGCTACTTATCATTTTGAACCTGCTCAAAGGCTTACTTCATCTGTAACTGTGGGGAATGCACGAACAAGTTTGAAGGGATAATAACGGAAAGGGGGAGATCCCCCTTTCTTTTAGTTAATTTGAAGTAAAAATTGAGTGTATTAGAGGAACAGTTTTTGTTTACTTACTTATTTGGGCCAATTCCTTACGAAGAGAATCGTCCGCAAAGCTCTCTTTAAGACTAACTTCTCTAATATCAGTTGGTTCACCGTACATTGCACTGTAAAAAAAACTATCTTCTTTCGAGAAGGCATTTCGTACATCCCAAAAATTTAAAGCTACTACTTCTTTATCTTTGGTCTTTTTTAACCCAAGATGATCTAAAATACGTCTGATCACGTTCTCCGCATCACCCTCAGATAGATTTTTCGGATCTTTTCCTAAAATCCTCTTGAGAACGCCTTCGAGCATTTTGTTTATTTGCTCTTTCGTTCCAGCAATGATATGATTGTCATCATTCCATTGTAATGATTTTTTTGTGCCTACCTCTTTACATAAGTCTCTCATCGTTTTTTCCTGATCATTCATCCAGCTGTCTCTTAAAGCCAACACAAAATGCTTGGGGCCTACTGGAAGAAATTCCATTTCATTAGTCCATTCAGCTGATAAGTGTGTTTTAGATAAATCCTTTTGCAATTGACCAAAGTTAACTTCTTTGTTGTTTTTAATATATTTTTTTGGATCGAATTCAGAAACCTTAAAACCTGCAATTTGTGCAAGGTTCAACATCTCATTAATCGCTCCTAGAGCCTCTTCATGAGTAGACATTGTTGTGATCTTAGAAAATTCAATTTTATTTTTCTCACTTAACACTTCTTTCTCGAGTAATTTTGCACCACCTTGTCCTGCGGTGGATAGCTTGTTAAATAGCCTTTCGATATCTATACCCTTCATGCTATTTACAATTTGTTTTGTGTTTCCTGTCGAAAACTGATACGAGTCTAATATACTATTCATTAATGGCTTATGTGCGTCAATGAATCTTGTTAAGCTATCTCTACTCACCAGATAGGACTTATGATTTATGGTTACTACCGAGTATCTTTGTCCAAATAACTTACCCAAAATCTCAACAAATATTTTTGCAATAATAGGAAACTTGGTTTCTTTAGCGGCAATTCCAGGTGCTTTACCACCGATATCAGTTATTCCAGCAATAGTTAAACGAGTGTTGTTTGCACTTATTTTGGTCATAAACTATTCCTTCTTTAAAACTTAATCATAATAAAACAAATAAATAATTGTCAAATTAGGCTAGGTATGTTGCCACGATACTTCTGCTCACATTGCAAGACCTAGAGTTGTAATAAGCTAGTGTGTCAAGAGTGTGCCAAAGACGAAAAATTCAGTAGTACAATGCAAGCCAAGTACCTTGAAAAAATCGTCTTAAGATGCTCTGTCGAATAGATTGCTCGAGGCTAAGACTAAGATTAGGGCGAGCTCCCAGGAGATTTTAAGTCCCGACCATCTTCGTAACGTTATCTAACACACCCTAACGACACGTGAGGGAAATTACTCGATTTATGGCTTTATCAGTAGCATTTTGTTACCAGAAATTACCAGAAATAAGGATACGTACTGTCCCGCCTATGTCCCAGGAAAAATGGGCCATGACAAATCTCTTGAACGCACTTTGGGTAAGGGTAGGTAAATGATGTGCTGGGTAACAACTAAAGGTTATGGCCTTTATTTGCTATTTTGTCGCGACGTTTCGTATCGTATTACATCCGGGTCTTTTGGATTTGATCTATCCCATTTGGAAATAAGAGTTTTGCGGTCTGCTAAATACGTTGTCTCATTGTACATTTCGACAAAGAGTTTTCCTGTCTTCTTTGCTGCGTCATTCACATAATCTTCATAATAACGCATGGGAAGTATGGTATCATTAGTGTAGTGAGTCATTTCTTCTGAATTAAATGCTGATTGACGCTTTTCAGTTGAAGCAACGAAAGCATAGCCAACCCCAAACTGTGCGTTCGTGCCATACTGAAGAACAGCATTCCAATCAACAAAAGTAATCGGCACAAGATCGTAACCTATCTCGCGTTTTATTGCCTCTTCCACGTCTTTTAAGTCAACATACCTGCCAACAGCATTAACAAAAGACCCCTTGGTAGAAGAGGGAATTAAATTCAATTTTCCTACTTCAGCATCTGATTCACGAGAATATTTAACTCGCTCTTTAAGTATTTTATCTCTTCGTTCTGCATAGTTATAAACCCGTTTTGCACCAAAGCAAAAAACTGGATGGATCACTGAGTTTTCTTCACTAATTGTTTCCTTTCCATTGATGTCTAGAGCGCATTGTGCCATTAAACTCCCATACCCTATAAGAAAAACCTTACCCTCTTTAGAAAGCGGGATTTTTTGGTACTCTTTATTAGGATATTGAAAAGAGGGGAAATCCTTATCACTTATTGAAGGAGCTTTTTCTTCTATTTTTTCTAAAATGGGCTTTAAGTCTTCATAGCTCTTGGGCTCTTGCGTGAATTGATTTGGAATAGACATAAATAAGCTTAAATAAATTTTGTTTAATTTACATACTAATTAAAAATATGATAACAGTAATTATAATTAATATAAATAACACTATTTTAGGTAGTATAAATAAGACTTCATTAGTAGAGTCTAAGAATGTAAAAAGCTTGGTGTCTTTGTCTAATAAGACATTTTTGAAAGAAGGGGAGGGAGAGGCTCTTTCTTATGATCGAATGATTTGATAATCTTTCACATGTCTTGCTTTATTTACAGAATGCATAACCACACCTATACAATGGGTTCAATCTTTATCGCGTTGCGTACTTGGCTTTTGTATTGCTCGCCTTTCCCTGAAACGTTGGGTGGTAAATACCTTTGTCGACAATTTCTAAAAGTCGTAAAGCTGCATGACTTGGACTGCGTTCGCCAGATTCCCATGCTTGTATGGTTTTAGGGCTTACGTTCAAGACCATAGCAAACACTCCCTGTGAGTACTGTTCTCGCGCGCGAATACGCTTAATATCTTTGGCGGTATATTGTGCAGGTGGTTCTGGCAATTCCACTGAGGTTGTTCTCAGCGTTACTTTTCCTTTCTGGTACTCAAGAGCTTCTTCGAGACCATCTTTCAGCTCATCAAAAAATTTACTCATATCCCTTACTCCTTCCTTAATTTTTCTACGAAAGCCTTTAGGGCTTTGGTCTCTTCTTTGGAGAGATTTTCTTGGACATTTTTAGGAAATATCACCACTAAGAATAATATTTCTTTTTCCGGAATATCCAAGTAACAGACTCGAAAACCTCCACTTTTCCCACCAGAGGCTGACTTTAGGCGAGTTTTTCTAAGGCCGCCTGTGCCTTGGATTACCTCACCCTCATCTGGGTTTTCTAATAAGCGTTTCTGAAAATCATCGAAGTCTTTTGGAATGAGCTTCCGCTGTTGTATGAGAGAGTCAAGCACTTGTGAGAATTTACGAATCTGTACGAATAATCTCTTCATATCCAAAGTATACTACACAGTGGGATATTTGCACAAGAGAGTTACAGATATACGAGAACGCAAATGCTCGAGGCCGGACTCGAACCGGCACGGGATCGCTCCCAGGGGATTTTAAGTCCCCAGTGTCTACCATTTCACCACCCGAGCTTATTGAAAAGCTGGGTGGTACTATAGCAAGAGCTTCAAACAAAGAGCAAGCAAAGAAAGTTCAAGTAAACTTTGCTTTATTGCACCATGTATGGAATGAGCACGGCTTCAACATTGCCCTTATCAAAAATGTAACTCGTTACAAGTTCTGCAGGGGTTACATCAAAGGCTGGGTTAAAAGTTGGGGCATTAACTGGACTCCAGATAACTGAGCCGAAACTTCCAGAAGCTCCACGAACTTCCTTGGCAGCTCTCTGTTCAATCACTATGGCATCACCGCTGGGACAGTTTGGGTCGATGGTTGTGTAGGGAGCAACGACATGGAAGGGGATGTTGTGATGGTAGGCAAGGACTGCGAGAGAATAGGTTCCAATCTTGTTTGCAAAATCACCGTTTGTTGCAATTCGATCAGCTCCAACGAGGACGCGGTCAATCTTTCCGGCTTTCATAAGGCATGCAGCCATATTGTCGCAGATAAGAGTGTAGGGGATTTTGTTTTTCTCCATTTCCCAAGCAGTGAGGCGTCCGCCTTGTAGGAGAGGTCTTGTTTCACACGCATATACATGGATGTTTTTTCCCTGCCTGTGGGCGATTTTGATAACTCCAATAGCAGTTCCAATTCCAGCAGTAGCAAGGCTACCTGTATTGCAGCAGGTTAAGATGCGCTCGTTTGGTTGAACAAGCTTGGCGCCGGCATGACCAATAGCATTGCAAAGCTCTATATCTTCATAAAAAATCTGTTTGGCAGCTTCAACAACATCGATACTTGGGTCAGATCCATTTCTCATAGCTTCAAGAACGGTATCGACGTTATTGGCAAGGTTTACAGCAGTTGGACGAGAACTTTTTAAGAGAATGGCAGCCTCTTCAATCTCGTCAATGCTTGCGCCTTGGCTTGCAAGCTGTGCAAGAGAGAAGCATGCAGAAATGCCGATCATAGGCGCTCCACGAACTTTTAATGAGCGGATGATTTCAACCATTTCTTGAGGAGTTTGTACAACAATCCACTCCTCTTCGGCTGGCAGCTTTTGCTGGTTCAAAACTTGAAGCAAGCCATTATTATACGAAATTGCATCGGCAACAAAACAGAATCCAGAGTCGTCAGTTGTTGAAAATGCATGAAGAGAAGAGACAAATAGTGTTCCGAGGGCGAGCAGACGTTTTAGAGAGTTCATAAGATGCTCCATAAGTTACACGGAGCATCATAAGTGGGCAAAAACTTAGAGGTCAACTACTGTTTAAATAGGACGTCGATGTTGATCAAGCCGCTTTGCTGCAAGATAATAATAAAGATCGCAACGGGACAGACCCATCGTACAAAGTGCAGCCAGATTCTAAACAGCGGTTTGAGCTGTGAAGCAGAACAAAATTCAGCCTTTAGCAAGTCTTGATTTACTTTCCATCCAGTGAAGAGGCAGACAATAAGGCCTCCAATAGGCAAGAGCCAGATAGAGACAAGGCTGCTGATAGTTTCAAAAAATGTTTTTCCATACAGCTCAGGCCAGTTTCCAAAGAGCAAGTTGGTGTGGGAGAGCGCGCTTGGGATCCCAAAAAGAAAGAGGGCGCAGCCGACATAAATCGAGAGCTGCTTTCTTGATAGGCTTGTCAGATCCATAAGGGTTGCTACGACCACCTCAACGAGGGCTATTGCAGAGGTGAGGGCTGTAAAGACAAAGAGTATAAAGAAAAGCGTGCTCAAAATTTGAGCGCCGGGAAGCTGTGAAAAGAGAAGGGGCAGAGTTTTAAAAACTAAGCCAGAGCCACCTTGAGGGGACATGCCAAAGGTAAAGACAATGGGAAAAATAGCAAGAGCCGCGAGTTGAGAAACAACTATAACCATTGTAGCTATAATACAGGCCGTTTTAGGAATATCTTCGACCCTCTTCATGTAGCTTCCATAGGTGATCATGATCCCTTGGCCAAGGCTTAAAGTAAAAAAGGAGAGGCCAAGCGCTTCGAGGATTGCTGAGGGCTTTAGTTTGCTCCACTCAGGGCAAAAAATAAAGGTTGTCGCTTGCTGCAAGCCTGGAAGAGTTGTGTTGTAGCAGACTAAAAGCACAAGCAGGACGAGAAGGGATGAGGTCATCACCTTGCTCCAATGCTCGATACCATTCTTAATACCTCGGTAGACCACTGCAATCGTTATAAAGGTAAAGAGCCCATGCCAAAAGAGGGTAATATCCGCAGAGCGCTGGAGAAGTTCAAAAGTTTGTTGAATATCTTGGGGCGATTTTCCCTTCCAGAATTGATTCAAGGACATGAACGCGTAGTTTAATCCCCAACCTGCAAGCACGCTGTAGTAGGACATGATGAGAAAGGATGAGGCAACACCCAGCCAGCCGCCAATTCTCCAAGGAGTTTGTGGACGATCAAGGACAGTAAAGGTTGGAACGGCGCTCTTCTGAGCTGCACGGCCTAAAATAAGTTCTGCGATAAAGAGCGGGATACCGATTAAGAGAGTACAGAGGATGTAGGTTAAGATAAAGGCGCCGCCGCCATTTTCGCCTGTGATGTAGGGGAACATCCAAAGCGTTCCGAGGCCGATAGCGGATCCAGCAGCTGCCATAATAAAGCCGAGGCGAGAACTCCAATGTTCTCTCGGCTTATCTATACTATCCATATCTCTTGTTCCTATAAATTCAAAGAGACTATACTAGTTTCTCAAACAATAAGACAATATGACTGATTCGCCCTGGTTTAATAAAGGATTGCGCTTTTCCTGTACTGAGTGCGGCGCTTGCTGCACCGGATCGCCTGGCTATGTCTGGGTAACAGAAGAAGAAATTCAAAAAATCGCTGAGTACTTAGGACTCAACGTTGTCGATTTTCAAAGAAAGTATATTCGTCTTATTTACGGACGAAAAGCGCTCGTTGAAATGAAGAGCAATTTTGACTGCGTATTTCTTAAAGAGAAGCGCTGTTCCATTTATTCTGTTCGACCAAAACAGTGCCGCACATTTCCCTGGTGGCAGCAGAACCTCTCATCAGAACAGGCGTGGAAAGAGGCAGCAAAATTCTGCGAGGGGATTAAAGAAGAGGCTCCTCTTATCCCCTACGAAGATATTGCTAAAGTTTTAGAATCCTAAACCTGAGAGCGCTTCGAAGCCTGGAGTTGCAGAAGCAACATCTTGAATCTGCTTCATAGCATCTGCATGAGCTGCCTTAATGAGCGTTTCAAGTCCATCAATGTCCTCTTTATCGACACATTCAGGATTGATGCTGATTTTTTTCATATCGCCGCTGCCTTTTAAGACAATAGAGACGAGACCGTTTCCAGCTTTTCCTGTAGCTTCAAAATCATCGAGTTTCTTCGAGATCGATTTTTGCATTTCAGCCATTTGACTCTGAAAATGCTTCGCTTCTTTCTTCTTTTTTAAAAATCCTGAACCCATATCATCACTTTGGTTTAATAAGTTGTCCCTCGAGTTCTACCGAGGAAAATTGCATTAAGTTTTCTTCACGAATTCTTTTTTTTGAGTCCGGAATTTGGGGGGCCGGCTCCGGAGCAGAAATAGCTTTGGGCGCAGCAGGCTCCTCCTGTTTCTGGCCATTTTGAAGCTTGTTTTGGAGCTCTAGAAGCGCATAGGTCAAAGCAGCGTGGGGGACTCGCAGCCGAACCTGGAGGATTTCCAAGAGAAGAGCTTCTAAAGCAAAACAGGCAAGGGTCGGCCCTTTGAGGGTTGTATGCGCCTGGAGCACGAGATCAAGTATGCTCAAACAGCTGTCTTGATTGAAGGAGGGGGCAGCAGATTCGAGATGCTGTCGGTAGTTTTCAGGAAGCTGTTGAAGCAGCTCTTTAGCGCCAATGAGTACATAGAGGATCGATCGGTAGTGGTTGGCAAGGTCATCGAGAAAATAGGCGATGTCTTTTCCAGATCTATAGAGGGTGTTTGCGATATCGACCGCTTTTCGCATATCGTGCTTTTTATACGCCTCATCAAGCTGCATAAAGATATCATAAGAGACGAGTCCTAAGACTTCTTCCACCATCTCTTCAGTAATATTTCCATCTGCAAAGGCAATCAGCTGGTCAAAGAGGGATTCGGCATCACGAAGGCCTCCTTCAGCATATTCTGAAAGCCGAAAGAGCGCTTGAGGATCAACCTTGACTTTGAGTTCAGATGCGATAGAGTTTAGTTTTTGCGTGATCTGTTCTTTCGTTAATCTTTGAACATTAAACCTTTGACAGCGGCTGATGATGGTTTGAGGCAGTTTATGCGGCTCAGTTGTTGCAAAGAAGAATTTTGCAGTTTTCGGCGGCTCTTCAAGAGTTTTCAAAAGTGCATTGAAGGCCTCTTTTGTCAGCATGTGCACTTCATCAATAATGTAGATTTTGAATTTGCCTGAAGAGGGGCTGTACCCAACAGAGTCGGTGATGGCGCGGATATCATCGATTCCTCTATGGGATGCTCCATCGATTTCAATGACGTCGAGAGAGTTGCCAAGAGTTATCTCTTTGCAGGAGGGGCAGATATTGCACGGTTCATATGCATCCGTGGGATTGGTGCAATTCATCGCTTTGGCAAAAAGGCGGGCAAGTGTTGTTTTACCGGTTCCGCGAGGGCCCGAAAAAAGATAGGCGTGAGCTAAGCGATTATTCTTTAGGGCATTGACAAGTGTACGCACGCACGCTTTTTGCCCGATGACATCGGAAAAACGTTGAGGGCGAAATCTTCTCGATGAAGCTAAAAAAGCCTGCTCTTGTGTCATATTTTTTTTTATCCCGAATACTAACTATTGTGCAGTCAAGGCAATTTCCGTTACAAGAGAGATATGGTGTATTTTTTGTATGACAGAAACTAATGAAACTGAAGATATAGCAGAGCCGCTCGACGGGATTCCAGTCGCGTCTCGAGAGATAAGTTTTTTTGACACGAGTCCTATGATTCGCTGGTCAATTGTATCCCTCTTATTTCTTGCACTCTTTCTCTTTCTCCATATTCGAGAAGTTCGAGTTGTTTCCCTAGAGCTCGGAACGGCAGCTCCCTACTTTGTTGTTGCTGAGATTCCCTTCGCTTTTGCAGACGATGAAGCAACAGCGATCATGCGCCAAGAAGCACTGCTTGATATTGGCAAAATATACGCTCTTGATCCCGATGACATTGTTAAACGTCGTGTCGAGTTTGAAAACTCTCTTATATATGATCAGGCGTGGAGACACCAGGCGCAGCAGAGCACCTTTGATGAGATGTGCCGCGCAGTTGAACACCTTGAAAAAGCCCTAGTAGAAATTCGCTTTTCTGATTCTCGAACGATTGAAAAGATGAAGCAGTTGAGCATGGATACTAATGCGATGCTCGATCTTCCAGCCGGAGACTTTGCCCATGGAATCTACATTCCTGAAAAACTGTGGGGACAGATTCGAGATCGAGCCTTCTTTCAGCAGGTATATCAAAGCTCAACCATCAATTATGTCATCGACTTTTTTAAAGATAAGATTTGGCTTTTAAAAGAGGATCTTCAAGAGGTACGAAACATTCGAAAAGTCCTTAAAGAAAAGATTCCTGAAAAATATACACAGGTCTCTGTTGGAAGCCGGATAATTGATCAGGGGGAGAAGGTTACAGCCCGCCATATTTGTATGCTTCAGGCAATGAAGCAAGCTTTAACGGAAAAGAGAAACCTGCTCCAGTTTGGAACGATACTTGGAAGCATCATTTTAACTTTAATTGTTGTTTTCACTGGCGCTTTGTATCTGCATAACTTTGCAATGGATGTTTTTCGAAGCAACCGCAAACTTCTTCTCTTCTCGACCATCATTATCTTGGGGCTTTTCTTTGCTAAAACAACCGAATTTCTCCTATTAAAGACGACGCACAATCTTTTTGATCTTGTTCACTATCCGCTTCTTGCTCCCTTTGTGGCCATTTTGATGGCAGCTCTCTTGCAGCCAGGCCTTGCGGTTTTTGTCTCAGCCCTCTTCTCAACTGTGCTTGAAGCAACGCTCGCCTTTGAGCGGCATGGATTCTTGCTTGTTAACGTGATCGTCTCTTTTGTCATGATTTTGACTACGAGAAGCTTACGTCGTCGCACTGAAATTGTTACTGTTTGTATGAAGGGATGGCTTGCAGCTTCGACCCTTATTTTTTCTTTGTACCTTTATGATAAATCAAAGTGGGGCGTTTGGCTTCTAGCCGACATCGGCAGCGCTGGAATGTTTCTTCTTTTGACTGCTGTATTGGTCGTAGGCTTGCTGCCTATCTTTGAAGCGTGCTTCAATATTCTTACCGACATCAATTTGATGGAGTATATGGATCCAAACCAGGAGCTTTTACGCAGGCTCATGATTGAGGCTCCAGGAACCTATCAGCACTCTTTAATTATGGGTGCTATTGCTGAAGCGGGCGCTCAAGCGATTGGCGCTAATGGACTTTTCTGCAGAGTCGCCTCGCTCTATCACGATATAGGCAAGGTGTCCATTGCACAGTACTTTACTGAGAATCAGCAGGCGGGTGTGAATATCCATCAGCTCTTAACTCCAGTAGAGTCTGCAAAAGTTATCATGTCGCATATCAGCGAAGGTGTAGCTCTTGCAAGAAAGGCTGGCCTTCCAGAGCCCTTTATCGATGTGATCAAAGAGCACCATGGCACATCGCTCGTCTACTACTTCTACCACAAACAGCAAGAGCTTGTAGCTCAAGGGCTTGCAGCTCCCGTTGATGAGCGTCTTTTCAGATACGCAGGGCCAAAGCCCAAAAGCCGTGAATGCGTCATTATTATGATTGCTGATGCCTTTGAAGCAGCTTCACGCTCGCTTGAAGAGGTGAATAAGACAACGCTTCTCAAGCTTATAGATCAGATTATCCGCGAGAGGCTGGAAGATGGGCAGTTTGATGAGTGCTTGTTAACCTTTGAGGATCTTACAAGGGCTAAGCACGCCATGATCGCAGTCCTTCTTTCGATTGGCCATTTTAGAGTTAAATATCCAAGTCGAAAGAAGGCTTAAACTTATTTAAAGTCGCTTATCTAGCTCGACTTCTAGTTTCTTGAGATCTTGAGCAAAGATGCGGATTCCTTCGGCGAGCTTTTCGGTCGCCATAGCGTCTTCGTTAAGCAGGTAGCGGAATTTCTTTTCGTCGATCGGCATCTTTTCGATCTGAGCATCTTTAGCAATTTCAGGAGAGAGCTTGCGTGGAAGAGGAGATGTATCCTTACTTAGCTCATCGAGGAGTTTTGGAGAGATGGTGAGAAGGTCGCAGCCGGCAAGTTCTGTGATCTGCCCCTTATTTCTAAAGCTTGCGCCCATAACTTCCGTCTTATAGCCAAACTTTTTGAAGTAGTTGTAGATAGATTTTACCGACACAACTCCTGGGTCTTCTTGAGGCGGGTAGCTTGCGACGTTGAACTGCTTTTTGTACCAGTCGAGGATTCGTCCAACGAAGGGGGAGACGAGCGTTGCTTTGGCTTCTGCACAAGCAATGGCTTGGGGCAGACTGAAGAGGAGGGTCATGTTGCAGTGGATCCCTTCCATCTCAAGGATTTCCGCTGCGCGAGTTCCTTCCCACGTTGAGGCAAGCTTGATTAAGATTCGCTCTCGAGGGACATTGGCCTTTTCATAGAGCTTAATAAGGGTTTTGGCTTTATTGATGCTTCCTTGAATATCGAAGGAGAGCTTGGCATCGACTTCTGTAGATACACGTCCAGGTATAAGCTTGAGAATCTCGAGGCCAAAGTTGATGAAGAGCTGATCGAGGAGCGCCTCTTTTCGGTTATTCGTGATGCTGGCAGTGTCCTTGATCGATTTGTCAATGAGATATTGGTATTCTGGATTTTGGGCGGCTGCGAAGATAAGGCTCGGATTTGTAGTTGCATCTTGTGGGTGAAACTGCCTCATTGCTTGAATATCACCGGTATCGGCAACTACAACAGTGTATTCTTTGAGCGTATCAAGTTGATTGGCGGCCATGATAATTACTTTCCTTTTTGCTTCTTTTCGAGTGCGGCTGCAACCTGGAGTGGTTCAGCTCTATAGGAAACGGATATGGTTTTATCACCCATTTTCAGGTCGAGAGTTGATCGAAGCCGGGTAAGAAGGAGTTTGAAGGGGACTTTTGTTTTGTTTGGCCCGACATCGACTGCGACGTACGCTTCACCTAAAATCTCTTCGCATTCACGAAGAGTTTTGCAAAGGTTTGCAAACAGTTTCAACTTTTTGCGCAAAGGTCCTTCGCCAAAGCCAAATTTCTTCCCGCAGGATGGGCAGGCAACAACCGTTGTCTTTTCGCACACTTCAGCCAAAGAGAGGGGTACTTCGGCATCGCAGGTACAGGTAAATTCTAAAGTTTCGTCAGTCAACACAGTAGGGCTCTTTCTTTTAACGTGTTCGTAATCATAGAAAGAGAATTGATTCTTTGCAATTTAGGAGAGTAGATGTGAGGTTAAATTGATACGTGCTTTTTTTGTTTTTTGAACCACAGAGTACACAGAGCTCACAGAGAGAGAAAAAATCGATTAAAGCTTCTCTGTGGGTTCTGTGTTCTCTGTGGTAAATTTTTAATATCATCTCTATTTCGGTAATATTATATACTACTTCTATGAGTAAAAATTATTGGGACCGATTCTCTAATTGGGAAGAGGCAGAAAAGAGTTGGGATCAAGAGGCGGCTCTTGCGGAAACGTCAAAGCCAATTCAAAAGCTGAAAGTACTACCGAACATTCCTGGGATTGAAGCGAAGACGAAGAAGTACCTCAAGTGGAAAAGCTTGAAATGGATGGTGAAGAAGGATGAGGGTTTTCGGATCCTTCGCCGAGTGTTGCGCAATCCCTTCAGCTACGGCTATCGCTATATTAAATCGCTTTTTTCCAGACAAAGTTTTGAGCGGGATGGCGACTTTTATTTATACGGCTTGAAGAATGTCGACGAATTTGTACGCCTGATGGGACGCGATGATGTGGTGCTGGTCGTAGGATTTTCCTACTGTGAAAAACCGCATGAATGCCCATCGGGTCGATTTACACCAGAGTGCGTTCGCGATCTTGAAAATCCTGTTTGCCGCCAATGTTTTATCGGCAAATCGCTTCACACACTGCCGCAAAAAAAGACTATTCCCTTAATTATCCCAACCATTCACTACATCGGAAACCAGATCTTTGATGCTATGGATGCTCATCCCGGCAAGCAGGTGATCTTCCTTATTACTGCGTGTGAGATGACCCTTGAGATGTTTGGCGACTATGGCAATATGGCTGGCGTTCAAGGTGTTGGCGTACGGCTTGATGGCAGGATCTGCAACACGATGCGCGCCTTTGAGCTATCTGAAGATGGCATAAAGCCTGGACTTACTGTTTTGACAAAACCGACCGAAAAGCGCGTTTTAGAGCTTCTTGCTACATGGCGATCGCTTCAAACTCAGAGCTAAAGTAAAGAGTGCCAATATTCCTATAGCACCCTCTATTCCTATTCGTTGAAAAGGTGTTGTTCTAGTCTGAATCGGGACAAGGGCTGAAAGCAGCCGCGTCTCTTCAATTTTTGCTATCTCTTTCATGGGGATCAAATTGCCATTGACATCCACAGCTGAGCTAAAGCCCATATTGGTTGCACGAACGAGGGGACAGCCAAGCGCAGTTGAAACCAGCCGTGCATGTTCAAAGTGGTCTTCCTTTAAGCGCGATGAGGGAAACCAGTTGTCGTTTGAGAGGTTGACGAGCAGATCAGCTCCCATCCTTTTTTGCTTAATGATGATGTTGGGAAAGGTCTCTTCATAGCAGATGGAAGGGGCGATCGTATACTGCTTATAGGGAAAGAGAATGGGTTCTTGCCCATGCGTGAAAGCGCCGGTAATGCCATAAACATACAAGAGCGGCTCTAGAAATTTGAAAGGAATATATTCGCCAAGAGGGACCAAGACCTGTTTGTCATACCTTAAAAGGCGATCACTCTCTGGGGAGATAAGGTAGGCAGAGTTGTAATAGTTTTTTTGATCGCGTCCTTCAAGGCCCATGATCAAGGTGGTATTCGTACTTCGAACGATCTCATTCGCAACGTCAAGAGCGCATTTGGTATTACCTGAATAGATCAGCGCTAAAGGTGAAAAGGGGACATATATTTCTGGAACGAGGATGAGGGAGATCTGTTCCTTTGCGGCCTTTTGGCTTAGGGTTTCAAGTCGCTGCATATTCTCTTGAGCAGTCTTGATGAGGGGAGCAGCTTTCTCAACTATTTCGGGCATTTCATTGGTGTCGATGATGCCGACAGAGATGGATCCTGCCTCTTTGGGATGAGGGGCCAAAAGCCCTCCAAAATAGGGAAGAAAGGCTACCATAAAAAATAGACCAAGGCCCGATTTACTGATTTTCCATCGGGCTAAGAGTGCTTGACTGAAGACGACAATGAAGGTTAAGCCGCCCGTTCCGAGGTAGATAAGGCTTAATCGGGAGGGGGTAAAACCTGCAAGGCTTATTCCCAATGGATAGAGGCTATAGCCGCAAAAGAAATAAAGCCTTAGATATTCAATAATGACTGCAAGAAGGGCTGCAAGGGCGCAAAAGCCGTATGACTTGAGCCTCTCAACAGATAAAAGAGAGATAGGGATTGCCATCTGGATGCCTAAAGAGAGGCTGAGGAGCATCCATGCTGGGTATATATAGAGAAATGGGTGTGAGAGGAACCAGAAAAGCTGAATTGCATAGGCAATCGTGAAGCAAATGGCTGCTCGAAAAAAACGAGTTTTAATGGGATAGGATTTGTTTGAGAGGATGAGCGGCACAAGTCCAAAGAGGGAAGCGATGAGCGCAAGAGCTTTGGAGATTGAGGGAATGCCAAGTCCGATGAGAAGCGCTGAAATCCACATATATAAATAGTGCCTATTTAAGGTAGACTATATCAAAAATTATGAATACAAACAGCCAATCTGCGCGCTTTCGCGAGCACCACCTTAAAGAGATTTTGACCACATTCGATGTCAATCGTGGTCCCTTTGATATGTTCTTATCCAACTACTTCCGCCATCATCCCTCGCTGGGATCAAAAGATCGAGCCGATATCGGTAAAAAAGCGTATCAAGCCGTTCGCTGGCAGGCTCTATTAAAAATAGTGAGCCCATCTGATTTGGATTCCTTCAATCCGAAAGAGTATCTGACCCGAGAAGATATCCCTCTGCATGATCGTGTCAGTTTTCCTAAGGTTCTTTTTGATCTCATGGAGAAGGCGTATGGGCGAGAAAAAGCTATTGAAATCGCTCTTAACAGCAACGAAGAGGCTCCAACAACGCTTCGCTGCAACCCTTCAAAATGCAGCCGAGATGAGCTGATCGCAAAATTGAAAGGGCATGGGCTTGAGGCAGCTCCAACAGCTGTTTCTCCATTCGGGATTGTGTTGCAGAAGCGGGCGCAGCTTTTCCAACTCCCCGAATTTGCAGAAGGTTTTTTTGAGATGCAGGATGAGGGCTCTCAACTCTTAGCCGAACTCGTTCAAGCGAAAAAAGGCGATGAGGTGCTCGATTACTGCGCAGGATCTGGCGGAAAAGCTTTAGCTTTTGCCCATAAGCTTGAAGGGAAGGGGCAGATATATCTTCACGACATTCGCGCAGAGGCGCTTGCAAATGCTAAAAAACGGCTCAATCGCGCTGGCATTCAAAATGCTCAAGCCCTTCTTCCTGATGATGCACGTAAAAAGAAGATCTTGAAGGGCAGGATGGATTGGGTCTTTGTTGATGCTCCCTGTACGGGAACCGGAACTCTTCGCCGAAATCCCGATATGAAGTGGCGATTTTCAGAGAGCTTTTTGCAGGAACAGATTCAGCTGCAGCGGCAGGTGATGCAAGAGGCTGTTCCCTATCTGAAACCCTCTGGTTCAATAGTCTATGCAACTTGCAGCATCCTTCCTCAAGAAAACGAGAGCCAAGTAGAGTATTTCTGTAAAACGTTGGGATTGAAAGCAGTATCTACTCCCTTCAAATGCCTACCGACGCCTGGCCAAATGGATGGCTTCTTTGCTGCAGTATTTACGCTAGAAGAAAAATGATCGATTAAAACAGTCAAATGGGGTTATGACTGAGATTTAGTAATAAGGTGCTTTTGTGACGAATCACAAAGATCTCAAGAAGATGCTTCAAACATCTGAAATTCCTAAGATCAGAAAAGATAGCGCCGTTGTCACAAAAGAAGATTATAAGAATCCACGAACTATTCCTCTTGTTTTTCATTTTGAGCCCGCTCCCTTTGAATCCCCCGATGTTCGCCTTCGCGATTGCCAGATTCAGAGGATTTCCATTGAGGGCAAAGATATTTATATTATCGATGACTTTTTTCTAGAGAGTGAAGCAGATGAGATGCGCACCTTTTCTGAGACTGTAGATTTTACAAAGAGCATTTATGCAGACCAGGGCAGTAAAGAGCAGGGTGAAGTGCCTGCCCGCGCAATGGACAATAAGGAAAAATGGAAACTCTTATCGAGCCCTCCTCAAGCGATGAAGGAGCTCTATAAATTTTTTAATATGATCGCCTACCGCCTCGATGCTGATGTGGCAACACTTCCTTGGGAACTCTTCGATGGCAAAATTTGCTCCCCATCTGTTGCGACGAATAAAGTAGATTCCATTTCAAGCGAGAGCATGGAGCTGGGTAAGCATGAAGACTATAATACCGAGAAGGGAATAGCTTTTGGCTTGCCGACGCTCTATTCTGAGATGAAAGAGCTTCATCCCAACAAATTTGTCAACGGGTCAGAGGGAAAGCCGTGGCTTGTTTCTCTTATGCTGTACACTACAGACAGAGATTTTCATGCCGAATCGTATGGCATGGGTACAGTTTTTTGTACGAAGAATGGAAAAGTAGAAGCCAAAGCTGAATGCCGGCACATGCGTTTTGTGCTGTTTGAAGGCGATATCGTGCATGGGATTGAAAAGTCACAGATTCCACCGGGTGTGAAGGCGGGAAGAGTTTCCTATGTGTTTAAACTTTTCCTAAACCCGAAGAAAGCAAACGGCAGTTTAAAGAAACAGTTTGCAGAGCTTATGCAGACATATGAGGAGAGCTAAAATGGGATGCGCTGATGAGAATGTCCTTTCCTGGTGCAGGGGTTATGTAAAGGCTATTATCGACGAGCTTCGTCCAGCAGGCGATGTTTTAGAGGTAGGATATGGGAGAGGGATTGCTGCCGCTCATATTCAAAACTGTAAGCCGAAGAGCCATATCATTATCGAACCAGATAGAGACCTTGCTGAAAAGGCGAGAAAGTGGGCCAAAAGCCACCCTGGAGTTACAGTTGTTGAAGAGCCTTGGCAGAAGGCGCTTGCAAAGCTTAAGACGTTTGATGCCATTTTCTTTAATGAAAATTCCTTTGAGAATGAGATTGGAGCAATGCTCTGGCTTAATCGGGAAGCGGCAACTCTTGCTTCAAGATCGGCTCAGGAGGTAGTTTCAGAAATTGAAGGCGAGCTTGCGCTGGCTAAGATACACTATTCGGATAACGAGATTGATGAATTTTGCGACAAGATGCTTAAAACTCACAAGGATGAGTTTGCACGCTTCTTTAGCGGCATGAAGCGTCGTGGAAATATTACTGATAAGCAGTATGAGCACATCTTACAGAAGTATAAAATCAAGAAAGAGGATGCAAAGATCGCCTCGTTTGATTTTAAAAAGCATGCGGCGAGTCTCTTCCTCTTTATTCAAGAGTGCCTGAAGAGCCATGTCAATAAAGGTGGACGCATTTCCTGCTTCTTGATTGACGCAACATCCAAGTATGAAGATCCTCAATTTTTCCAGAACTTTATCACCAATCCAGCCATCAACTTTACGGAGAAGCTTGTGCCTATAAAAATGAAGGACGCTTCAAAAGTAGAGCCTGGGCTTGTTGTGGTGGTTGAAAAGCTATAATTTATTGGTGCGGTTCAACAACAACTAATTTTCCGTTACACTTTAAAAAATCAACGCAAAGACGCTAAGACGCAAAGAGAATAGAAAAATTTAATTCTTAAGGATTTGATGAGTTGTTTTCTTTGCGCCTTCGCGTCATTGCGTCTTTGCGTTGAATTTTTACAAGAGTGTTACTTTCATTTGAACCAAGCCAAATTTACTTTTTCTTTTCTTGCTCGATCATCTGGTCGATGAGTGTGTAGAAGTCACGTTTCATCTCAGAATTATTGAGGAAGGCACCTCTTAAATATGCAGTAGTTGTAAATCCGCTCTCATCTTTGGTTCCGCGTGCGATGACACAGGTGTGCTGCGCTTGAATTGAGACAGCGATATCTTCATGACCGAGAAGTGTTCCAAGGCAGTCGGCAATCTGTGCTGAAAGACGCTCTTGCAGCTGCGGTCTTGCTGCAAAATAGCGGACGATGCGAGAAATTTTTGAAAGTCCAATGACTTTGCCATGTGGAATATACCCAATATACGCCGCCCCAATCATCGGCACAAAGTGATGTTCACAAAAGCTTGTAAAACCGCATTTGGTAACCACAACGCCCTGATACTCTGTTTTGGACATCTCTTCATTAAAGAATGAAATGGCAGGAAATGCATCAAGTGAAATCCCTTGGAAAACTTCCCGAACATACATATTTGCAACTCGCTCAGGAGTCTTTTGAAGCGATGGATCGGAAAGGTCGAGTCCAAGCAAGGTCATGATCTCTTTAAAATGTTGGGAGATGGCCTCAACTTTTTCTTCGTCCGAAAGATGGGTGGGAAGAATGGGAGTTGGAAAGCGAGTGGTGGCGGCTTTCAGGTGCAGCTTTTCTTCAGAGGGTTTAATCATATGGGCCTTGTAATTGAAGCTGCAATGATAGCAAATGCGTTAGCTATATTCAGCGAATTTTTTTTACCCCTCATCGGGATAGTAATAATAAAGTCTGCTTCTTCTAAATACTCTTTTCGGATTCCTGTCTCTTCATTGCCAAGTATAAGTGTTCCCGATTTGGGGAAAGCAAACGATGAATAGGGGATAGCAGATTCAACAGTTTCAAGAGCGATCAGAGGCCGAGGAAGCATTTGTAGGGCTTTGTAGGTAAATGAAACTTCCTTTTCAGCTCCCATAGCGCTTTTTTTGAGACGCTGCTGGTCTATTTGGTAGGAGTCTTCAGATAATACGAGCGGCCCTAATCGAAACGCTTCAATTGTTCGAATTATGCTTCCGATATTATGGAGGGATCGAGGACGGTCGAGAAACGTTGTATAGGAGAGCCACTCTTCAGCGTCTGCTCGATCATTTTGGGTTACTTTAAGTATCGGACCGTCGATGCCTGCATGCTCATGGAAGCAATCGGCGATCTGTTCAGGGGTAGATAAAGAGACGTTTGCAAGCCCCAGCCAGCTTCTCCATTTGAGATATTCTTCAATGAGCTGTGCGTTGGATGGGTTTTGGAAGAGCTCCTCAAGCAGCTCGGCACACTTTTTGTGCTGCTGCTTGAGGGAAAGGGCTTGAAAGGACTTCTCATGGAAAGAAAAGTGTCTTTTCATTTCTTCTTGGTCTTGAAATACTCTTCCAATGGTCCATCGAAGATATGGATTTTGCCATCTTCAAAGGTGATGATCTTCTTGGCAAAGCGGTTAAGCAGGTCTCTATCATGGCTGACAACGACTGCAGTGCCCTTGTATTCATGGAGCGCCCAGCCGAGGGCTGAGACGGCTTCGAGGTCTAAGTGGTTGTTCGGCTCATCGAGGAAGAGAACGTTGTGGTCTTGTAAAATCATGCCGCCCATAAGCAAGCGAGCAGTCTCTCCGCCAGAAAGGTTGCAGATTTTTTTGAAAGCGTCTTCGCCGCCAAAGAGCATTTTGCCGAGAACGCTTCTCGCCTCTTGGTCATAGACACCCAATTTTTGCTCTTTCAGCCAGTCGAATAGGTTTTTAGTAGAGCTTTTATCGATAGCATCTGTGTGGTTTTGAGGAAAATAGCCTGTTAAGACGTTGTGGCCAGGTTCAAGTTTACCTGCATCTGGTTCCATAACTCCTGCAAGCATCTTGATAAGCGTTGTCTTGCCCTGGCCGTTATTTCCGATGATTCCGATCTTGTCTCCACGATGAATCTCCATCGAGAAATCGTTGATGACCTTTTGGTCCCCATACGACTTGGAAATATGCTGTACCTTAAGGACGATGACTCCAGGCTGTTTGTCGGATGGGATAAAGCGGATATAGGGCCTCTGGATATTGGACTGCTTCAATTCCTGCGGCTGCAGCTTATCGATCTCTTTCAACCTAGATTGCGCTTGGCTTGCACGGGTTCCGGAGCCAAACTTGGCGACGAATTCTTGAAGCTGTGCAATCTTCTTCTCTTTTGACTTATTCTCGCTTTCTGTCCGCTGGCGAACGGAGGATTTTGCAACGATCATCTCGTCGTAGTTACCTGGATAGACGATAACGGTTTCATAGTCGATATCGGCGATATGGGTGGTTATGGCGTTAAGGAAGTGCCTATCGTGGGAGACCACGACCATGGTTCCCTTGTAGTTCTCTAAGAATCGTTCCAGCCAGCCAATAGATTGCATATCGAGGTGGTTGGTCGGTTCATCGAGGAGGAGCGCTTCAGGATTTCCGAAAAGAGCTTGGCACAAGAGAACTCGAAACTGCATATCCTGAGGAATTTCGCCCAATTTTTGCTGGAAGTACTCTTCGGGAACACCGATACCAGTTAAGAGCACTTCGGCATTAGAGTCCGCCGAATAGCCATCTTCTTCGGCGATAATACCTTCGACTTCGCCAAGACGCAGCCCAATCTCATCATCCATCTCCAAGCCATAGAGATGGTCTCGCTCTTGGAGCGCTCCCCAAAGAGCGGTATTGCCCATGATGACGACATCAAGAACACGCTCTTTTTCATAGGTATGGGTGTTCTGACGTAAAATACCGACACGCTGAGGTCTGGAAATGGTGCCCGATGTTGGCTCCTCATCTCCCATAACCATTTTAAGAAGGGTCGATTTTCCAGCGCCATTGGGTCCTGTTAAACCGTATCGGCGGCCAGGAGAAAAGGTCACTGAAACGCGTTCAAAAAGTGTTCGGCTTCCCACCGATTTCGAGACATTGTCTAAGGTAATCATAGTTTATTTTCGTTTGAATAGAAGCATACTCTGAGTTCACTTTAAGCTTAAACAGAGAAGTTCCATCACTTGCGTTAATTTATTCTTTTAATTCATACGGGAAGTAAGTAGCAATAGGGTGCTTTCATGGAACTCCTCACGCCTGTTCAAAAAAAGCCATTAAATCCTGAAGAGCTGAAGAAGATCGATGCTTATTGGAGAGCCGCGAACTACCTCTCAGTCGGGCAGATTTATTTGCTGGATAATCCCTTATTAAAACGGCCCATTACTTTAGCCGATGTTAAATCGCGTCTTCTTGGCCACTGGGGAACAACTCCAGGATTGAACTTCATCTATGTCCATCTGAATCGAATTATCAAAGAATATGATCAAGACATGATCTTTCTCGCGGGCCCTGGCCATGGGGGTCCCGCTGTTGTTGCTAATACGTATCTTGAAGGCTCCTACACAAAATTCTATCCCGATATTACTGAAGATGCCGAAGGCATGCAGAGACTCTTTAAGCAGTTTTCATTTCCAGGTGGAATTCCGAGCCATGCAGCTCCAGAAACTCCAGGCTCCATCCATGAAGGTGGAGAGCTTGGCTATGTCTTGGCGCATGGTTATGGCGCTGTCTTCGATAATCCCGATCTCATTGCCTGCTGCGTCGTCGGTGATGGGGAAGCTGAGACGGGGCCTTGTGCTACAAGCTGGCACTCCAATAAGTTTCTAGATCCTATAACCGATGGGGCCGTCTTGCCCATTCTCCATTTGAACGGCTATAAGATTGCAAACCCTTCCGTTCTTGCACGCATCCCGCACGAAGAGCTTGTCGATCTCTTCACAGGCTATGGCTATAAACCCT
This sequence comes from Bacteroidota bacterium, assembly GCA_013285825.1. GTDB lineage: Bacteria > Chlamydiota > Chlamydiia > Chlamydiales > FEN-1388 > JABDGV01. Next base: position 187,251 of record JABDGV010000001.1, on the reverse strand, counting down.
ACTTTGTTTCAGGGCGAGAGCCTGAGAATATCCATCGGCAGATGGCCGAGACGATGGATGTGGTCATGGAGGAGATTAAAGAGATTCAGCGCAATGCCCGCGTACGCAACGACTCAACACGCCCACGCTGGCCTATGATAATTATGGAAACCCCAAAAGGGTGGACGGGACCTCAAGAGATTGATGGTAAACAAATTGAGGGCTCTTGGCGCTCCCACCAGGTTCCCTTCTCTGATTTCAAAGTTCATCCCGAACGAGTCAAAGATTTAGAAGTGTGGATGAAGAGCTATAAACCAGAAGAGCTCTTCGATCAAAACGGAACACTCCGCAAAGATTTACAAGAGCTAGCTCCAAAGGGCCATCGACGAATGGGGGCAAATCCTCATGCTAACGGCGGCGTATTGCTTAAAGATCTCCGTATGCCCGATTTTAGAGATTATGCTGTGCCTGTGACGAAGGTAGGTGTTGATATCGCAGAAGCTACCAAAGTGCTTGGAACCTTCTTGCGCGACATCATGAAGCTCAATATGGACACAAAAAACTTTAGAGTCATGGGGCCTGATGAGACAGCGTCCAACAGGCTTGATGCTCTCTTTTCAGTAACGAACCGCACCTTTGATGCCGAGATTCTTCCCACTGATGATCATCTTGCTCCCGATGGACGAGTGATGGAGGTATTAAGCGAGCACCTCTGCCAAGGATGGCTTGAGGGCTACCTTCTTACAGGACGCCATGGCTTTTTCTCCTGCTATGAAGCCTTTATTCATATTGTCGACTCGATGTTTAACCAGCATGCCAAGTGGTTGAAAGCGACAAGCCATATCTCTTGGAGGCGGCCCATTGCCTCTTTGAATTATCTCTTAACCTCCCATGTCTGGAGGCAGGACCATAACGGCTTTTCGCACCAAGATCCGGGCTTTATCGATCACGTGGTCAACAAGAAAGCAGATGTCATTCGCATCTACTTGCCGCCAGATGCTAACACCCTTTTGTCTGTTGCCGACCATTGCTTACAAAGTAAGAACTACGTCAACGTTATCATCGCCGGAAAACAGCCAGCGTTGCAGTACTTCACTATGGAAGAGGCCATCAAGCACTGCACTAGAGGCATCGGCATTTTAAAGTGGGCAAGCAATGACTTCGGCTCTGCTCCCGATGTTGTCATGGCGTGTGCTGGCGATATTCCAACGCTTGAAACTCTTGCTTGCGTCGATCTTTTGCGCAAGCACGTTCCTCAGCTGAAAATTCGGGTGATCAACGTTGTCGATTTAATGACTCTGCAGACTCATGATGAACATCCTCATGGATTGACGAATCTTGAATTTGATGAGCTTTTCACGAAGGATAAGCCGATTGTGTTTGCTTTCCATGGCTATCCATGGCTTATTCACAGACTGACCTACAGACGTACAGGCCATAAAAACCTGCATGTGAGGGGATATAAAGAAGAGGGGACAACCACGACGCCCTTTGACATGGTTGTGCTCAATGATCTCGACCGTTATCACCTTATGATAGATGTTGTCGAACGAGTCCCTGGCCTTGAAAATATAGCGGCCTACATGCGCGATATGGCTGAAGGCAAGCTTGTCGAGCATAAGCAGTATATTGAAAAATATGGCGATGATATGCCTGAAATTCGGGATTGGAAATGGCCCTATTAAAAACCTTACTGGTTGTAAATTCAGGAAGCTCATCGCTCAAAGTTTCTCTATTCAATTTAGAGCAACGGCGAATTTTGGATGCTCATCTCAAAGATATTGGGTCTAAAAAAGCGGCCCTTACGATTACTTCGTCCAAAGGCACAAAAGAGAGCACTCCAGAAAAAGCAGATCTTCGTTTTGTGCTCGATACCATATCTCCAGAGTCTGGAGAAATTGTAGCCATCGGCCACCGCTTTGTTCATGGCGGCGATCGCTTTCAATCGACAACAAAAATCACTCCTAAAGTTATTGCAGAGCTTAAAAAGCTTGTTGATTTAGCTCCTCTGCACAACGAAGCGTGTTTAAACGGGATAGAAGAGTGCCGAGAGTATTTTGGGAATAAAGTAGAGCAGTTTGCAGTTTTTGATACTGCTTTTTTTAGTGATATTCCAGCCTATGCCTCTCAGTACGCTATCCCTCAAGAAATTACCGCTAAATACCATATCAAGCGGTATGGGTTTCATGGCATATCGCACGCCTATCTGTGGCACACCTACCAAGAGCATGTATTGGATGTAACGGAGAGTTCTAGAGTCGTTACCCTTCACTTGGGCAATGGCTGTTCAATGGCCGCTATCCGCGGAGGGAAGGCACTAGATACCTCTATGGGCTTTACGCCTGCTGAGGGGTTGGTGATGGCAACAAGAGCGGGCGATATTGACTCTGCGATCCTTGAGTATCTATGCATTCATGACGACAAGAGTCCAAGTGAGGTTTTGCATACACTTAACTTCAAATCTGGGCTTTTAGGTGTATCTAACGAGTCTTCAAGTATGGAAACACTTCTTAAGCAGTATGATAAGAAGCCTGCCTGCCGCTTAGCCGTCGATATGTTTGTCTATAGAGCTGTCAAGTATTTGGGCGGCTATATTGCCGTCTTAGGGGGCGTTGATGCGCTTCTCTTTAGCGGCGGCATAGGAGAAAATGCAGCAATCATCCGGCAGAGGATTGTTGATGGGGTGCAATGGCTTGGCATTAAGATTGATGTTCAAATGAATACTCAGGTCAAGGGACTTACGCCTGGCACCATCCAAAGAATCCATGTTCCTAATTCAAAGGCAGGTGTTTTCGTTGTTGCTACAGATGAAAATATGTTCATTGCGAACGAAATTCAGGCTGCGCTCCATCTTTAGTTATTCAATTCAGATTTGCGTTGAATTGTGTTCTCTACAGTAAATATTTTTTTATCAATGCGATCGGGGATGGCTTTTCTCAAACACCTTTTGCTTGAGCTTATGCGAGACATGGGTGTAGATGGTGGTCGTAGCCAAAGAGTTGTGGCCCAAGAGAAGCTGAATCGTTTTTAAATCCATGCCATTTTCAAGCCAGTGCGTTGCAATCGTATGCCTAATCGTGTGGGGCGTTATATCGGCGGCTAAGCTTGAGGCTTTTAAGTAGCGCACAAAGAGGCGGTCGATAGAGCGGGTCGTAAGGCGCGAGCCAAATCGGTTTAAGAAGACTGCCTCATGATCTTTTTCTGCCAAGTGGCCATCAACTTCCCGATGCCGCTCAGAATGGGTAAGGTAGGCTTGAATCCAATCACAGCCATTTTTAGTTACTGGCACAATGCGCTCTTTTTTGCCCTTTCCCCGTATTTTGAGTGTAAGCTGGCTGGGATCAAAATCGGATCTATTGAGCCCTGCAAGCTCTGAGACCCGCAGCCCCGAGCTATAAAAAAGCTCCATAATGGTTCTGTCGCGATAGCCCATGAAGGTGTTGGTATCGGGCATGTCAAAAAGACGGCATACCTGATCGTAGCTGATGGCTTTAGGGAGCGATTTGCCGAGCTTGGGCCCTTCGATCTGCTCCATTGGGTTTGAAGGGATGAAGCCTTCTCTCAAGCAGTAGTTGAAGAAGGTTCTAAGGGAAGATAAGCGTCTCAGGATTGTTCTCTTTTCAGCGCCGTTTTCGGCAAGGCTTGCAGCAAACTGCCTCAGCAGCTTTCGATCTACTTGTGATAAGTTGATGGTATCTCTGGCAAGCTCTTCAGCTGCAGGCTCTTTATTATAGTATATCTTGGGCGAGAGTGTATTAGAGGGAGCGTTTGGAAACCAGTGAAGTTCTAAAAATGTTTTAAGGGCATTAAGATCAATTGCGTAATTTCGAATAGTATGTTCCGAGGAGTTTTTAACTGCTCTCAACTGTTTTAAGAAGCTATACGCCGCCTGCGAATACATACGAGTTTCCTATAAAATGGCAAGGTCCTTCAAGGGTTGTTTGAAAGCCATCGCCTATAGGCGTTACGTTAACATAAAGATCTTGTTTTGATGTTGGAGTAATTGTAAAACAATTATTTTTTTTAGGCAGAAGAGCACAAGCTAAAGCACTAGCGGCTGTTCCACAAGCGCCTGTCTCTCTTTCAACGCCTCGTTCATAGGTGCGGATTTGGTAGTGGGTATCATGGATCTTCTTGGCAAATGAGACATTTGTACCTGCAGCTCCAAAGGCTTCATGATGCCGGTAACGTGGGCCTACTGTTGCGAGGTCAACTTCATCGACATTGTCGACAATTGCGACTGCATGAGGAACACCAGTATCTATAAAGGTAAAATCGTAAGAGTCTAAGTGAACTGTCTTGAGTATTCGTGCATAACCCATGTCGACGATTGCAGAATTTTTACTAGCCTTGCCCGCTCTTAGACCTTTTGCTGTTTCAATGAGGGATTCTTTTTGCAGGTAAAAAGCTGTGCAGCGAAGGCCGTTGCCGCACATGGGAGCCTCTTTACCATCGCGATTAAAGTACTGCATTCGGCAGTCGGCATTTGGTGATGAAGAAAGAAAAAGCAGGCCATCGACTTTATGTTTCGCACATAAAGTCTCAATGGCCGCTTGAGTCAAAGATATGTTTTCATTAATCCCATCGATGAGGACAAAGCTATTGCCTGAGCCCTCGATAACTCGATAGTTAAAGAATGTCATTCGGGGATGCTATGATCTTATCGATAAGTCCATATTGCATCGCCTCTTCTGCAGACATCCAGGTATCGCGATCGATCGCTTTTTCAATTACTTCTGAAGGCTTGCCCGTCGCTTCAACATAAAGTTCGATAAGGCGTGCTTTGGTTTTCAGCATTTCACGCGCTTGGATTTCTAGGTCGGTTGCCTGGCCTTGAACGACACCTGCCAGTGACGGCTGATGGATCATAATTCGGCATTTGGGCGTAGCAAACCGTTTTCCTTTAGGAGCCGCTAATGAAAGAACGCTGCCCATAGAAGCTGCAATGCCCATAACAATCGTTATGACTGGGCTTGAAATAAGCTTGATCTGGTCCCAAATAGCAAATCCAGCATCAACACTTCCGCCAGGGGAGTTGATAACCAATGTGATTGGCTTTTTTGGATCTTGGATATCCAAGTACATAAGCTCTTTAATGACACGTTCTGCCATCTCGCTATCTATGGAGCCGCTTAAAAGAACGCGCCTCTCGCTCAAGATCGTCGCATCGATCTTGTCTTGAAGTCGATAAAATTGGTTTTGTGTATTTGTTGGCATAATGGTCTTCTCTTGTCTTAATTAATCATACACACAATGTCTCGAGGGAATCAATGTTTTTAACGTCGAGTTCGGGATACAGTGGGTACATTTCTAAAATTTTCTGCACAGTGAGTTTGCACTGCTCGATGATTTCAGGCGCAACATCAGCATGCGATTTGCTCGGCTGTCCAGCCTGAGTTGTGCTCGGTTTGGAATTTTTCAAACAAAGAGCGATGAGTTCTGCAATTTTTGTCATCTCATCAGGCCCAAGTCCTAAAGTTGTCAAAGCAGGAGTTCCGAGGCGGATACCCGATGTATACCAAGGACCGTTCTTGTCAAAGGGGATAGCGTTTCGGTTGACGGTGATTCCGCACTGACGAAGCGCTCCTTCAGCATGACGGCCGGTTAAGCCAAAACCAGAAACGTTTACAACAACCATATGGTTGTCTGTCCCGCCTGAAAGCACATCTAATCCATGCTTTATTAGCCCTGCAGCAAGAGCTTGGGCATTTTTGACCACTTTCTGCGCATAGTTTTGAAAGTTCTTAGTCTTAGCTTCTCGAAAGGCGATCGCTTTAGCTGCCATGACATGAGGAAGGGGGCCTCCTAAGACCATGGGGCAGCCTTTGTCTACAAACTCTTTGTACTCATTCGTACAGAGGACAAAGCCCCCGCGAGGACCTCTAAGCGTCTTATGTGTCGTCGAGGTGACAATATCTGCAAAGGGGATCGGGTTAAAATCACCTGTGAAGACCTTTCCAGCAACAAGCCCTGCAAAGTGAGCCATATCAACCATGAAGGTAGCCCCAACTTCTTGAGCAATCTCTTTCATGATTCGGAAGTTTATTTTACGTGCGTGGGAGGAGTAGCCAGCTAAGAGAATATCAGGGCGGATTTCTCGAGCCTGCTTAGCTATTGCATCGTAATTTAATTGGTATGTCTTTGGATCCACTTCGTAAAAATGGGCCTCAAACATTTTTGAGGAGGTATTATGCCGGTAGCCATGGGTTAAGTGGCCTCCTGAATTTAAGGAGAGGCCTAAAAGTTTTTGGCTCATGAGCAGCTTTCGAAGCTCTTCAAATTCTGAAGGGGTCAGCTGATCAATCGTCTGCTTTTGAAATTTCTCAAGCGCTTTTGGCTGCACTCTTTTTGTTAAAATTGCCCAGTAGGCGACGAGGTTTGCATCTGCTCCAGAATGGGGCTGTACGTAGGCATGCTCGCAGCCAAAAAGTTCCTTAAGAAGCAGGCATGCCTCATCTTCGATAGCGTCGATGTTATCGCAGCCGGCGTAAAATCTATGGTGGGGGATGCCTTCTGCATATTTATCGGTTAAGCAATTTCCCATAGCGAGCTGGACAGCAAGGGAGGAGTAGTTTTCTGAAGCGATCATCTTCAAGGATTGGCGCTGGTCGCGCAGTTCACTTAAGATGGCCTTTGCAATGGAGGGAGAGGTCTCTGCAATATGGTCTAAAGCTGCAAAAAATGCGACAGCGGCCTTGGAATATTGATCAGGGGATGTTTCTTTGAAGTAGTTACCGAGTAGATCCATAATGTGCACCCCCTTACCAATAATACAAATAATATTACTGCAAATGGGCGCTCATATTCAAGGATGATAATAGTCTTTTAATTTCTTCTGTGGTGGGAGATTCTCCCTGTCTCACTAGATATTGAGCGGTTCCTATCGCCCACTCAAGGGCCTCTCTCTCATCATTTTTTTGAAGCAGGCCGAGGATGAGTCCTGCATTAAAATTATCTCCAGCACCAGTGAGCCGGACAGGTTGTTCAAAGAAGGGAACATCGAGAACGATGGTCTTCATTTCTGATGAGAGGGTACAGATATGTTTTGTATGAAGGACACAATAGGAAATCTGAAGCTGAGTTCGAATTTGTTCTATGGCTACTTGATTTCCTCCCAAGAGAGCAGATACCTGTTCTGCCTCCGATTGGTTTAAGCTTAAACAGACATCAAAAATCGTTTGCATCTTCTGGATGAGCAGGAGTGCCTGCTTTAAATCATCAATGGTTCTTTTTTTGGGATCGGCAAGATCAATAAGGCACAAGGGTCTTTTTGGGAGTTTTGGCATGTTGGCAATAAGCCATTCCCAAAGGGCATTCATATGAGGAGTCATGGTCCAGTTAACGCATGCAAAGGCATCGATATTCGTAAATAGAGAGAAAAACCGATGTATCCCGATTCGATTATCGATGAGTTCGGGTGTGATATCACTTAACGAGCTTGTTTTTCCAAAAAATATTTTCCCATCCTGGAACTCTACCGCATTGGTGTATCCAGGATCGGTAAGAGAGAAAAAATTGGTGCATTTATGCTGAAGAGGTTGAAAAACGGAGTTAATAGAATCTTTTCCGCATGCTCCAACGAAATCAACGGTGCAATTCTGTTGAAGAAGCGCTGTAGCCAAAAGGGGGGCATTGCCGCCAAGTTGGATCGATTTTGATATCCATTCAATATTTCCGCTCTTTCCAATGGCCGCTTCGATTTTTTTGGAGAAAGAGTGGATGTCTGTGATAGGCGTATACGAATCGGGGCTTAGGCGTACGTCAACGCATTCGAGGATTTCATCGACGAAGCCATCAAACCCAACCAAAACATGAAAATTACGTATTAGAAGTTCGGAGAGCACACAACCGTCGAACCATTACTTATTTTATGGTTCTCTCCTTTTTCATACTTCTGATCATTGACCAGGATTTTAAATTCCGCTTTAACAAAGGGGCGGTCTGTTTCCCATACCCATTCATCTTTTTTCACATTTTTCAATGGTATGCCTTTATTCCAGTTCAAATTGGCAATACCTTCTCCTCGTATAAATAAGGTGTTGGAGAAACCGCAGTCGCATTTAACTACGATTTTTGAGGGGTTATTCTGAGTAGCTTTCCTTGTCGTTCTGGTAGAAGTCTCATCTTTTGCGACGTTATTTTTCATCTTTGATCCACTTTCTGCAACGATCATTGCCGGAGGAGATGGCCGCTTTTTATCTTCAAAACCATTATCTATTTTTGCATTATCTAATTTAGCATTTTTTCTTGGTGCCATAATCTGAAAATCCTCGATTTAACCTTTTTTCTATATAAACCAAATTGTTGATTTTGTAAAATCGCAGCCCATTTGAAAAAGTCTTAGTTGAAGACATTGTGCTAAATTTGCTACAGTCTTAAGAGATTTTCAATATTTTCTAACTTTTTTCTTTGAGGCCGCGCAATCATGCTACGAGACGCTCTCAAAATGATTCTTGAGATTCAAGAACTCGATATTCAAATGATCCACTTAATGCGGATCAAACGGGAAAGAACCCAAGAGCTGGAACGTATTCGGCTTCTTCGAGATGATCTGCATCATCAGGTGATCTTGAAAGAAAGCGAGATCATCGAGCTGAAAAAGCAGATGAGACTCAGTGAAGGGGATCTTACCGAACTTCAATCGAAAGCTCAAAAACTTGAGCAGCACCAATCATCTGTCAAAAAAGTTGAAGAGTTCAACGCTCTTACTCACGAAATTTCAGGTATTGAAAGAGAAAAGGCTGCCAAAGAACAGCGCCTAAGCGATCAATACGACAAGCTTGCTGTTGAAGAAGATCTGCTCAAAAACTTGAAGGTGGCTTACGAGTCAACCAAGGGCAATACTTCGCAGCTTGAAAAAGAGATTAAAGAGAGCATTGAAGCCATCAATACAGAAGGCGAATCTCTTTTTGTCCGTCGTGAAGAGCTTTTATCAGATGCCGACCCAGAGCTTTTAGCTGTGTATGAAAAGCTTTTGAAAAACAAGCGCGATCGCGTTGTTGTTCCAATCGAAAATCGCTGCTGCAGCGGCTGCCATATTTTGGTGACGGCACAGCATGAAAACCTCGTTCGAAAGGGCGAGAAGATTGTCTTTTGCGAACATTGCTCTCGAATTCACTACTGGCTCGATAATTTATCAGCCCCGAGCGAAGAAGAGGGAACCCCTAAAAAGCGTAAGAAAGCTGCAGCATCTGCTCGTTAGAGCATACTACTTTTGGGAGAGCGGGCAATCGCTTGAGGCTTCTTTTAAGTTGCCTTGAGAGGAAAGTCTGGACATCGAAGGAACGGGTACCAGTGAAAGACTGGGGACCGAAAGGTTACGGAAAGTGTAACAGAGATCAGACTACAGTCTTTAGGGGAAACTCTAAAGGCTGTACAGGTGAAACGAGAGTGCAAACTCTCTAATTGCTGGCAACAGCTTTTAAGACAAACCCTACCTGATGCAAGCTCGTAATTGAAGATGCTTGGACAAAATGTGTGTTCCTCACATCAAGTATTTTCAGAGATTGAGCGCATGAAGCATGTGGCGACACATGCTCGTAAGAGAAATGATTGCCGGTTGTGGAGTAATCCACAGCGCACAGAATCCGGCTTATAGCTCTCCCTTTTTTTCGTCTCAGTAATACACAAACAAGTTCAAGAATTGGTTTCGGCTTCAGCAACATCTCAGCAGAACCGGTAAAAAATCTTACCCATAGAAAACTATGAGTGCGATTTTTTACCGGTTCTGATGAGCGTTGCCCTTGCCGAATTCCAAATCATGAACATGTTTGTGTATATTTTACTGTTCATAGATAGTGATGAAGAGATGGGATCTCTATTTTTATGACTGATTCAGTCAATCAGCAAACACTTTCTATAGATCGTATTAAAGATTATGCACAGCAAATTGAACAGGCTGAAAAAAAGATACATGGCCGCAGCTGGATACCTTGCATGGGAAAAGAGCGAAAAGCGCTCAATACCATTTATGAAAAAGTTGATTTGATCCAAAAAGAGCTCCATACAATTTCTGAAGATTCAAGCTTAACTGGAACTGACAAACAAGCTCTTTTAGAATCTGCTCAGTTTTTAACAGATCGTGTGAAACATGTTTTAGATGACAATAACAAGGCTGTAAAAATTGCTAAAGCCACGATGTCTGGTTGGCAGAAAATAGGAGAGGCTTTTACCTATATCTTCAAAGCGATTTTTGGTACTTTTGCCACTGATTTAACCCTTGATACGAGGGAAGTAGATCAAAAGGTGGAAAAGATCGCCCAAGCAATTATTCCAGACAAACCATTTTCTTTTTCAGATCTGCCTCAACTGTGCACCAATAACCTTAAAACGGACATATCATCGATTGCGTCAGATGAGGTTTTAAGTCATAAAATCGAAGGCTGTTGGAAAGTGCGCTACACAGGCTTGAAGGACTATATAAGTTCATTCGTTTTCAACACTCTTCCTTATGAGATTGACCAGGTGGTCACGAAGAATAACAGCTGCACAACAGTTACCTATGCAGTGGAGAATAAAGGGGGATTCTTAAAGCTTATTCCGAAAGAGGGCGGAGAGTCAAAAGAGATTGCCGAAAAGGACTTTTATAAAGAGTTTCAGCTCACCAAAAAATTAGATGAAGAGGTGAGTATAATAAAAAAAATTCAAGCAAATCTAGGTTTTGTAGGCTTAAGTCCCGAAGAGAGCAAACAGTTTGAAGCAATGAAGAAAAGAGTGCTTGATGAAGCCAAGAGTATGACAGAGAGGGTGAGTAAGACAAGTTCTCACTGGCTTCTTCCTGGAAGGCTTAAAGATGCTCAAAATGGAATTAAACGAGCCGTTGATACTGCTAAGAATACACAGCAGCTTTCACTCAATTTACGCTACTTTCAGAAGAAGGTTAATGAACGTCTCGACGGAACATTAGCTAAAGTTATTTTCGGCGCTCAATTGTGCGATAACATACGTACAGAGATCGGTAAACTCATTGATGATATATTTCCTAAAGATAAATTTCCGCCCTATGATAAATCGTTAAGTGAAGCTGAAAACTACACGCCCTTAGAGAAACGTAAGGTGAAAAAATAATGCTTTTCGATTTGGATCTTATTACTTCTCTCTATTCTACCTACCGTCAAAAAGTGGAGGAGGCTCGAAGAGTTGTAGGAAGACCTTTGACCTTCACTGAAAAGATTCTCTTTGCTCACCAGCATTCACCTAAAGCCAATGAAATTTCTCGTGGCAGAAGCTATGCAGAATACCGTCCAGATCGAGTCGGCATGCAGGATGCGACTGCGCAGATGGCTCTTTTGCAGTTGATGGTATCAGGAAGAGCGCGTGTTGCCGTTCCAACAACGGTTCATTGCGACCATTTAATTCAGGCGGAAGTGGGTGCAGATTCAGACCTTACGCGCTCTTTAAAAGAGAGTGCAGAAGTGTACGATTTTTTAAGAGCCGTCTCTTCAAAATATGGGATCGGCTTCTGGCAGCCGGGAGCAGGCATTATTCACCAAGTGCTCTTGGAAAACTACGCCTTTCCTGGTGGAATGATGATCGGAACCGATTCTCATACGCCCAATGCAGGCGGTCTTGGCATGCTTGCTATTGGTGTCGGCGGTGCTGATGCTGTCGATGTTATGGCCTCTCTTCCTTGGGAGTTAAAGGTTCCAAAACTCATTGGAGTTAAGCTCACAGGTCAGATGCATGGCTGGACCTCGCCCAAAGATGTGATCCTGAAGGTTGCAGGCATCCTTACAGTAAAGGGCGGAACAGATGCGGTGATTGAGTATTTTGGCCCTGGTGCGCGCACAATCTCAGCCACAGGCAAGGGAACCATTTGCAATATGGGTGCAGAAGTTGGCGCTACAACTTCCATTTTTCCCTTCGATGAGAAGATGGCTGTTTATCTTGAAGCTACAGGGAGGGCGAAAGTTGCAGCTTTAGCTCGTCCATTGGCCCAAGAGCTGCAGGCTGACAGTCAAGTCAAAGAGGAGCCTGAACGGTTTTTTGATGAGGTTTTAACCATCAATTTAAGCGAGCTTGAGCCGTGTGTAAACGGCCCCTTTTCTCCAGATCGCATGTGGAAGCTTTCAGAACTAAAATCGGCTGTTAAAGAGCATGGATATCCCGATGAGATTAAAGTTGCGCTCATTGGTTCTTGTACAAATTCAAGTTATGAAGATATCGAGCGTGCAGCATCGATTGCACGCCAGGCTCTAAAACATGGTTTAAAAGCCAAATGTCCTTTAACTATTACTCCTGGATCTGAACAGATTCATCAGACGATAGCACGAGATGGCCAATTAGAGGCGCTTGAAGCTATTGGAGGCATGGTTTTAGCAAATGCGTGCGGTCCCTGTATAGGTCAGTGGAAGAGGAAAGATGTTGCTTATGGTGAAAAGAACACCATTTTAACCTCCTACAACCGAAACTTTTCTGGTCGAAACGATGCAAATCCTGGAACCCACTCTTTTGTTACAAGCCCTGAAGTCGTTATAGCATTAGCACTTTCGGGACGAATGAGTTTTGATCCTCAAAAAGATCCCTTAGTCACACCCGACGGTGAGCAGATCTATCTCAAGCCTCCGTCCGGTGAAGAGTTGCCAAAAAATGGTTTTCAACAGGGCAGTTTTGGCTATATTCCTCCAACAGAGGTGAAACATGTATCCATTGATCCTAAAAGCACACGCCTTCAAGAGCTTCAGCCCTTTTTAGCGTGGAATGGAAAGGATTTTGAGAACATGCCGATTCTCGTAAAAGTACAGGGCAAGTGCACGACAGATCATATCTCGCCTGCTGGCAAGTGGCTGCAATACCGAGGCCATTTGGATAGAATCTCCGATAATCTCTTTATTGGCGCTGTCAATGCCTTGCGGGAAGAGGTTGGAAAAGGGATAAATCATTTAAATAATCAGATTGAGCCCTTTTCTTCGATTGCTCGAGCATATAAACAAGCAGGTCTTGACTGGGTTGCAATTGGAGATGAAAATTATGGAGAGGGCTCATCACGCGAGCATGCTGCTATGGAGCCTCGACATCTAGGAGCCAAAGTAATCATTGTCAAAAGCTTTGCCCGAATTCATGAAACAAACTTGAAAAAACAGGGGATTTTGGCTCTAACATTTGCTCACAGCCAAGATTATAATATCCTTAAGGAAGATGATCGTTTATCGGTTAGAAACTTAAAAGATTTTGCACCTCATAAGCCGCTCTTTCTCGATGTTATTCACTCAGATGGATCTCAAGAGAGCATTGAGCTGCACCATTCGTATAATGCTCAGCAAATAGAGTGGTTCAAAAGCGGCTCTGCCCTTAATAAGTTACGAAAGTAGTTGCGAGAAAATTAAACGCAAAGACGCAAAGAGAGACTCATTTTTTGATCTTTGCGCCTTTGGGTCTTAGCGTCTTTGCGTTTAATCTATTTCAATGGGATTTCGAGGCGATCTTGATCCGTTATTTCATTATGAATGAGGAAAAGCCTGCGGAGCTTATCCTCTTCATCAAACTGAAGTTCGAATTCAACCCACCCTTCATTAAAGCGGAAAGAGTAGAGAGATGAAGTTGTAAAGCGTTCACAACGTGAGGCTTTGCAAAAGCAGTGTTCAGCTTGTCTTCGAGCCATAAACCTAGAAAGCGAACAAGGTTTTTGCAGGTTTGAAAGAGTGGTTAATAGGGATGGGAATAAAAGGTTATCTTCAAGAGCGAGTCCTAGAGCTTTGCCAATTTCAGAAGGCAGGGCATAAGGATAGCGTAAGCGTATTTTTAAATGGGCAAGAGCTCCCATAAATTGCTTGGCTTGAACTTTCAGAACGGAATAGAGCTGGTTGGAACGCATACCCTCGTTACAAAAAAGATGTTCAAACAGGATAATCAAATAGGGAGTTTATTTCAAATCAGCGCCATCAACATCTATCTTGGCCACATATATTTTGCTCTGTATAGTCTCCCTCTTACGGAGAAGATGCGTATGCAAGGTATTTTTTTAGATATCGAAACCACAGGTCTTGATTTCAGGAAGCATAGCCCTGTAGAGATTGCTTTGAGCATAATTGATCTGCGTCAGGGCACAAAAATCGCAAGCTATAGTTCACTCATTGCTCTTTCAAATGAAGAGTGGTCAAAACGAGATCCAAGCGCAATTTCAATAAATGGGTTTACACAACAAGAGCTTGATAATGCAAAGGATATGAGGGCAGTTGGCTCAGAGATTATAGAACTCTTCACATCTGTTGGCATTCAGCGCGGTAAATCCCTTTTCATTTGTCAAAATCCCTCGTTTGATCGCGCCTTCTTTTCTTTAATCGTTGCAACATATGAGCAAGAAAAGAGGCATTGGCCCTACCACTGGCTTGATTTAGCATCGATGTTTTGGGTGCGAGCTGTACGTGAGTGGGTTTTACCCGAAGATATCGACAAGGGCTTTTCCGTCTCCAAAGACCAAATAGCTGCAAGGCTGGGACTGGCCTCAGAGCCTAAACCTCATCGAGCGATGAATGGTGTGCAGCACCTTCTTGCCTGCTATGAGGGAGTTGTAGGATTCCCGCAATGATGCAGATTATGGGCATATTGAATGCTACACCTGATTCTTTCTTTACACCTTCTCGTGCATTAGATGTTGAGCAAGCTGTAGCTTTTGCTTTGAAGCAGCAGCATGAGGGTGCTGATATTCTCGACATTGGGGGAGAGTCAACACGTCCTGGCGCTGAATTTGTATCGCTTGATGAAGAGTTGAGCCGTGTACTTCCCATCCTAAAGGAATTGCAAGGCAAGATCTCTATACCTTTATCGATAGATACAAGGCGTTCTGAAGTGGCTGTAAAGGCAATTGAGTTTGGCGTCGAAATAATCAATGACATATCGGGGTTTCAAGACGAGGCGATGCGGAAAGTTGCAGCATCTGCAGGCTGTAGAGTAGTCGTTATGCATATGCAGGGAATTCCTAAAGATATGCAAAAAGAGCCAAGCTATCCAAGAGGAGTTGTTGTAGAAGTTTGCGATTTTTTTAAGAGGCAGATTGATCTCTTGATTCGTGAAGGAGTCGATCCCAAAAATATTATTTTAGATCCCGGGATTGGCTTTGGAAAATCCTTAGAAGATAATTTGAAGTTGATTCGTGCAGCAAAACAACTTAGGTCCCTCGGGTTCCCTTTGCTCTATGGAGTTTCTAGAAAAACATTTATCCGAAAGATTGCAGAATGTTCTGTTGACGAGGCATTGTTTCCAACACTTGCTGTTGACAGCTTCTTAATGCTTGAGGGCGTAGATTTCATTCGTGTCCACGATGTAAAGCCTCATGTTCAGGCTAGAATTCTCCTTCAGCAAATACAGAAAGTATAGTATCATTTAGATCCAAAATTAAAATTGGATTAAAATGTTACATGTAAAAAAAAGGGATAGTGAAGTTTGTGTTGAAAATAGCCTTAATCAACTTCAATTTCCTTTTGAAGAAGAGCTCTTTTCTAAAACTTCTCTAAGCAAGCTGGATCTTGTCGAAGAGTATTGTCGGCTCAAAGACCAAAACATCGCTAATAACAGAGATAGAATTTCCGAATTAAAAAAGAAAATTCAAGCAGGACAATCTACAGATTATAGTAAGTCTCAGGAGCTAGGTTGGAACATTAATGCCATTTATGAAAATGAAAATGCCTACGCTGCTCTTCTTGAATTTTTACATAACGAAACCGAATCCCAGTCTGAGTGGTTAATTTTGTTACAGATTAATACCTTCAATAAAGCGATTGTAAAACAAATGTCAGAAACTGCAATGAATGCAGTAGGGGTTATAAAAGAAAAAATTTTAAATATTAAATATTCTGGCCCTTTTGAGCCAAAAATTATCTTTCCAGCGTCTTGGAGTGATTGCAAGGCAGATATGTTTAAAGAGCTAGAGGATCTTATTCTAGAATCTGTAAACGAAGAATATGTTGATACTGATTTATTTATGAATGATATTCACTATTTTAAAATGCTTATTGAACAAGATTTGCCGCTTCCACTTGAATAGTTTGAGAAAAAAGGGTAGGGTGTGAGGCAAGTTTAATCTAAGAAGTATGTATCGCGAATGCACTTTTTCTCTTTAGTCCTGCCCTACCTGATTCCGGCCTTAGAAGTGGTTGCGATTGCCTTTGTCGTCTACTACCTCTTTTCCTTTTTCTGGAATACTCGGGCGATGGATTTGATCTTAGGAATTGTTGTCTTTTGCGCCCTTTTCATGCTTGCAAGCTGGCTTCACTTTCCTGTTCTTGAAAGCTTGATGAGGAACTTCGTAAACGCCGCCGTAATCGCCATCTTAATTATTTTTCAGCCGGAGATACGTGTAGCGCTTTCTAAGCTCTCCGTTAAGGGCAAAAAATATGAAAAGCTCTCCGAATTTGATCGCTTTTTAGATGCATTGTCTAATTCAGTCTACCGCATGGCGGAAAGACGTATTGGAGCACTGATTTTAATCGAAAATCAAGATTCCTTGGATGAATATGCAAACAAGGCGGTTCTCCTTCATGCTCAGTTTACCTCAGAGCTTATTGAGTCGATTTTTGCACAGACTTCGCCTTTACATGATGGCGCTGTCATTATTCGGGGAACTACAATCGTTGCAGCGGCAGTGATTCTTCCTTTAGCCGATGATTCGGGGCAGATTACTCGATCGATGGGAACACGGCATAGAGCAGCTCTTGGTATTACCCAGCACTCCGATGCCCTCTCTATTGTTGTTTCAGAAGAGTCAGGCAAGGTCTCGATTGCTCGCGATGGGATCATGACGAGAGGTGTGAAAGCTGACCGCTTCAAGGGAATTATTAGAAGTATTTTTACAGCGCCTGCAGGTGAGGGCGGTGTTCGATCAGCTCTCTACGACTGGTTTCGCTCCTGGCGCGAGAGTTAGAATAAAAAGAGAATAATATGGGCTTAAAGAACGCAATTACTTCAAACTTTCAGCACAAGGTTTTCGCACTCCTTGCTGCTATTCTGATTTGGGCAGTTGTGAATAAGTCCATCACCTCGACAAGAGTATTTACAAGAGTACCCATACGTGTTGTCAACGTTCCAACCGATAAGACTATTCGCGGTTTAATGCCAAACAATATTCTAGACAGAAGAATCACACTTACGCTCACTGGAACTCGTGATGTTATCGATCGATTGGAAACACAAGATTTTGAAGTTGTTATCGATGCTGCAGATAAAAACGATGATTGGATTGTGCATGTCGGCAAGAAAAACCTTGTGAGCTTGAATCCCGATATTGACCTGATGCGCAATGTATCTCAAGTCTCTCACGGAGAGCTTATTGTTCAAATATGCCCTCTCATTACAGAAAAGATTCCTGTATTTATTTTGCCGCCTCGAGGAGATTCTCCAGATGGATATCAGTTTCTTGACGTTTGGCCGCATAAGTTAACACATATTGTTTCAGGCCCTGAAGATGATGTGCGAAAGCTGCAGGAAAAGGGAATCGAACTTGTGTTTGATTTGAGCAACATTACTAAAGCGGATCTTGATCAGCTTAGAATTGATGAAGGAAGCGATAGTGATGAGGTGAGCTATTTTGTGCCAGATGCGTGGAAGAAGGTGCAAATTCCCTTTCTGAATAATCTAAAGCAGGAAATCAATGGTCCTGAAGCTCGCCATCTTAGAATCGATTTCTTGCGCAAGGAATTGCTTCCTCTTGACCGATCGATTCCAGTGAGGGTGTTCTACCCTTTATCAAGTATAGCTGACGTTAATCAAAAAACTCTTCCATTGAGCCTTGGCGGCCTCCTTGAAATGCAAAATGAGGAGTTTTTACTGTCCGGTACTTTTTATTCTAGTGATGTGAGCCGACTATTTTTAGATATCGTTCGAGACCGTTTAGAGATAGTAATCATAGCTCCAGAAGTTATTCGAGATAATGAAACCTTAAGTTGGGACGTTGATTTTGTAGACCCCCATCAACTTGAAGATCTCTATGTTGCGAAGCTGATGTCTACCGAACATACCCAGGATACTACTTCAGCTCAGTCTCAAGTACTTCAAAAGCATCAGACAGAACGAGAACTCTATTTTAGAAACTTATTCAGAGAGTACATGCAGAGATTTGTGGTGTATGCTGGCAAAGATGCCCCTTTGAATTTAAATCCCAAGATCACTTCTGGAAAAATTGTTGTTGAGGAAGCAACTCATTGAAAGTCTCAATCCTGAAAGGCTCTTTAGATGGCAAGGGCGGCCTTGAAAAGTACTGCAGGAGAATCGCTCACGCCTTGTCTCAACGAGGCGATGAAGTCGCTCTTTTAGGCTTTGGCAAGCCTCAAAATTCTGAATCGAATGTGCATGCAATATGTCCAAGCTATAAGTTGAGCCTTCTTCAACTTCTTTCTTTTGATCGCGCATGTAAAAAATATATAGATAAAAATAATCCAGACATAGTTTTTGGGTTCTTTCGAAATACCTGTCTACAAACTCATTATAGGGCAGGAAACGGGTGTCATAAGGCCTATTTAGAGCGTAGAAAAGCTACAGACCCATTTTGGAAAAGACTTACCTACGCTATAAATCCTCTCCATAGATTTATTCTCGATTGCGAAAAGAGAACATTTGAATCGCCAGAGCTTAGATGTTTGATTGTTAACTCCCACCTTGTACAGCGTGAAATCGAAGCCTATTATCCCAAAGTCACGAAAGATAAGATAAAGGTTATCCACAATGGCGTTGAGTGGAATGAACTCAAAAAGCCTTTTGAGGACTCATTTTCTGCCCGCGATGCTCTTTTGTCTGAACTTGGGCTTCAAAAAGAGAGCTTCAAACTCCTCTTCATTGGCCATGAATGGAAGAGAAAAGGCTTAGGTCTTCTTTTAAACGCCCTAAAAGCATCTCCAAAAGATATTGAGCTCATGGTTGTGGGCTCTGACAGACATGAAAACGAGTTTAAGGGTCTTGCTCATTCACTTGGGTTGTCATCTCAGATTCATTTTTATGGAAAAAGGTCTGATGCATGGCGGTTTTATTCTGTTGCCGATGTGTGCGTCATTCCTTCTATGTATGACCCTTTTGCAAACGTTACCGTTGAAGCACTTGCCATGGGCTGTTTTGTTATAAGCTCAGCTGACAATGGAGGCTCCGAAGTTCTTCAGACAGGCCAGACTGGGTTTGTCTTTAATGACCTTCAAAACCCTGAACAGTTGGCAGAGTGTATTTTGAAAAGTCGCTCTTTTACTAAAAATCCTCAACGTGCGCTTGATATACGAAATTCAGTCCAACATCTTGATTTCCAAAATCAGCTCGCTAAGCTTATTGCGCTCATTACGTAATCAAAAGAATTCAACGCAAAGAGAAAAAGAAAAATATAATTCTCAATCTTTTTCTGGGTTGTTTTCTTTGCGCCTTAGCGTCTTTGCGTTGAATTTTTTTTTGTTAAAAATCAATAGCTCATGGAGTCGAGAGTAACCTTTCCACGAAAGACTCGGTAGGTGTAGAGGCCATAGAAAACAATCAGGGGTATGCCTAAGAGAGCTATACCTAAAAGGATGTGCATCGTAAGGTCGGATGCCGAGGAGTTGTAGATGGTCATTGAAGCTGAGTCTGTTAGAGTTGAACGGACAATATAGGGGAAGGTGCCGAGTGCAAAATTTGCAACCTGTGACGCAATGAATATGAACGAACTTAAAAAAGCTCTGCCTGCATTGCCCTTGCGAAGATTGGTCACGATGGCTGCTAGCCCGCAGATGGCCACGATTTCATTAATGAAAAAGAGGTTGCTGGACCTGATGATATCGGCAACGTTTGGAGCAAAAACCAATGTCATGTGGGTAATAATAGCCCAGAAGGCTACAAAAAGAGTTAAGAGGTTATAGAGGATCTTTTGCACACGCTCTTGCAGCATCCCCTCTGTTTTCATATTGAGATACAGGCCCCCATGGACCATTAAGAGTAGTGTAATATAGATTCCGACTGTTACCGAATAAAGTGTAATAAGATCAAGCAAACTTCCCTCATATATGCCCATAGTGTTAATCGGAAGCCCGCTAATGAGGTTTGCAAGGGTAATTCCTAGCCCAAAAGCAATCATGTAGCTTGCAATAGAAAAAGCTGCATCCCACACTTTATGCCATCTTAGGTTTGTCACTTTGCTTCGAAATTCGATGGCTGCGGGCCGTAAAACAAATCCAAATACCAGAAGCATCATAGGAGTGTAGAGAGTAGAAAAGAGGAGGGCGAAGGCGCTTGGGAATCCAGCGAAAAGACAGCCTGAAGTGATAATGACCCAAAGAGAGTTTCCATCCCAGACAGGACCGATTGCATTCAAAAATATTCTCCGCTCTTTATCTTTTTTGACAAAGGGGAGAAGGCAGCCGACGCCAATGTCAAAGCCATCAAGTACTGCATAGGCAAACATGGAAGCCAGGAAGACCGCGTACCACATAACTTGAAGTGTCTTAAGGTCAAAATAATCCATAAAGCCTCAATGAAGTTTATAAGGATCTCGGTAGGGAGACTCCTCAGGAAGATCTGTAGGGCCATGTTTGATCTTGGTATCTAATAAGAAGAGAAAGAGAGCAAAGAGAAGAAGGTAGATGATGATAAAGAGGATAAGTGTAAAAAGAGCTTCTCCGAAATGAACCCCTGGAGAGTAGGCATCCTTTGTTTTCATTAGTTTGTAGATAATCCAAGGCTGCCGTCCAAAACAGGTTGAGTACCAGCCTGAAATATTTCCGATTTGGGGAAAAGCAACGGATACAATTAAAAACTTCATCCAGATGGGCTTTAAATGCCACGTCCCTCTGGCCCACATATACACTCCAATGGAGGCTCCGATAAACATGAGGACCCAAGTGAGAATCATGAGGTGGTACACTTGAAAGACGAGCTGCACTTGCGGCCATTCATCTTTCGGGACCTGATCAAGCCCTGCAACAGGTGTTGTGAAATCATCATGAACGAGAAAGCTTAATAGGCCTGGAATTTTTGGGCCGTAGACGGTCTGATTTTTTGTGTCGACATAGCCAAAGAGGTAGGCAGGAGTTGACTTTTCAGTTTTGAATACACCCTCATATGCTGCCATCTTCCCAGGGTTTGCTTTGGCAATTACCTTGCCTAAATTATCTGCAGATACCAATTGGAGGAGGGTTGACAGAACGCCTATAAAGATCGCAACCTTCATAGAGTCGATTGCAAACTTCTCATATTTCTTTTTTAAGAGGTAGTAGGCTGAGACGCTGATAACAAAAAATGCCCCTGTCATCCAACAGGCGAGAAAGACGTGTATAAGGTGAGGGATGTTGGATGGGTTCAAGATCATATCAAACCAGTTGGTGACGATCGCGTGGTCGATCCCGTTTGCATCTTTTATAACGGTAAAACCTGCTGGCGTCTGCATCCAGGAGTTGACGGTTACAATCCAAAGGCCGCTGAAATGTGCGCCAAAGGAGACAAGACAGGTTGCTAGGTAGTGCACTTTTTTAGAAACTTTTTCCCAACCAAAGAGCATGACGCCCAATGCTCCTGCTTCAACTCCAAAAGCAAAAATGCCCTCTGCTGCCAAAGCGCTTCCTAAAACATCTCCAATATAGCGTGAATAGCGGCACCAATTTGTGCCAAAGGCAAACATGAGGGGAATGCCTGTTGCAACACCGAGGGCAAAGGTGAGGGCAAAGACCCTGATCCAGAACTGTGTAATTGATTTCCAGAGGGGGTTTTTGGTTATTAAGTAGAGTCCTTCGAAGATGATGAGAAGAAGTGACAAGCCGATGCTTAAAGGCGGATAGATGTAGTGAAAAGTGATCGTAAATCCAAATTGAATTCGATGCAGCAACTCAACGTCCATGAAACCTTTTGCGCAAGATAGCTATAAGCTATACACAAAGAAGTTAAATATATTTAAGTTATTTTATGAAAGCTCCGCCTAAACAAACATCATCTAAGTAAAAGACGACAGATTGTCGAGAGGTAATTGCTCTTTGCGGCTGTTCAAATTGAACGTGAAGATTTCCTGTCGCGGATTTGGTGACAACACAAGGAGTGTCCTCTTGCCGATATCGGATTTTAGCTGTGCAATGGAGCGGCAAAGCGGGTTCATATCCTGCAATCCAAGATGGCTCTTCCGCTTCTAAACTATTTTTGAAGAGAGCGGGATGGTTTTCGCCTTGAGCTACGATAAGCAAATTTTCTTCAACGACCTTACCAACAACAAACCACGCATCGCCTGACCCATCGCTTGTACCGCCAATCCCTAACCCCTTTCTTTGTCCAATCGTATAGAGGGCAACTCCTTGATGAACACCTACGTTTTTGCCTTCAGGCGTTACCATTTTGCCGGGAGTAAAGCCTAAGAATTTGCCGACAAAAGGTCGAAAATCGCGCTTGCCGATGAAGCAGATGCCAGTAGAATCTTTTTTCTTGGCCACAGGAATTTTGGCCTCTTCTGCAATCTTTCGTATATCTGGTTTTAAGAAGGAGCCGACAGGGAATATGCTATGGGTAAGCGCCTCTTGAGTAATGGCCGAGAGGAAGTAGGTCTGGTCTTTATTTCGATCGAGGCCGCGAAGGAGGAGATGTTGTCCATCTCGTAAGCCATGTCGGGCGTAGTGTCCTGTAGCTAAAGCTTCAGCGTTGAGCTCTTGAGCTTTAGCAAGAAGGTGCTTGAACTTGATTTCACGGTTGCAGAGGATATCTGGGTTTGGGGTGTGGCCCTTTTTCAACTCTTCAAGAAACTCTTCGAATACTAAGTCCTGGTATTGCTTAGCAAAGGAGATGCTAAAACAGGGGATATTCATTCTGGAGGCAGTCTGGACAACGTCCTGCCAATCCTGTTCTGCAGGGCACTCTTCGCCCTCTTCCCAATTCTTCATAAAGAGGCCGACGACATCAAAACCAAGCTCTTTGAGCAGAAAAGCAGAGACTGCTGAATCGACTCCGCCTGACATGCCGACAACGACTTTAGCTGGAGGTTTAAGAGTGAGGGTATTTTCCAGAACTGCTAAATATTTCTCCAACATAGTCATACCAGCTTTTGAAGGAGTGCATACGAGGCTACAAGAGCGCACGTTTCTGCTCGAAGGGTGTTTTGTGAAAATCGAATTCCTTGCGCGCCTTTAGACTGCAGCAAGCCTACCTCTTTCTCACTGAAACCAGATTCTGGGCCAATAACTAAACAGATTGATTGTGACGGAAAATAGTCTGCAACTTTGGAGGAGAGGTCGCCAAAAACAATGTTCTGTTTGTTGTCTATTGCTGCAGTAAGCGATTTGCAGGTTGAAAGTGTTGGGAGATAGAGCCTGCCTGATTGCTTAATAGCTGCTTGAATAATTGAGTTATATCGTTTGAGTTGTGAATCAGAAATCTCTTTTCTATCTGATTTATCTGCAGCAAAGAGGATAAAATCGGTTACTCCAATTTCTGTGCACTTTTCCAGAGCGTACTCCATGTGCCCTGAGCGAAGGTTGCCTAAAACAAGAGTGAGCGAGTAGGCAGGTTTTATGTCGGTATGAATAGTTTCAATGTGTAGCTTTGCGCTTTTTTTTCCCAATTCAAGAAGGCGGGCAGACGCGAGATTGCCTTTGCCATCCACGATCTCAACCATTTCGCCTATACGGACGCGCATGACGTTCATGAGATGGTGGGCTTCTTCGCCGTCGAGAGTATAATCGCCAACTATTAATGGCTTTTCAGAATAAAAACGATATGAGGGCATAGATAACAATTCTAACGCACGACACCCTTATAGACCAAGGCTTTCTCGGGATCGATTGTAACAAGCTGGCCCTCTCTTAAGATTCGAAAGGCGCCATCAACGCGGGTAATGACCGTTTTTCCTGTGGCAAGGCAGCGTTCAATCAGCTCTTTTTCCGACTGTTTATCTTCGACGGTATTTTGCAAAATCACAGCTGAAGCTTCTGCAATAAGCGGATCAAAGACAGCTTCATATTTGGGAATGACTAAGATTTGCCCATGAATGAGATAGGACTTTGCTAGATCGGAGGATGCAACAAGGGTGACGTTTCCATGAACCTTGCTTCCATATCCCATATGGCCGCGGACAAGGACATCGCCGATGCTTTCGACTAAAATCATGTTGGTCGTACCTGGAACCCACAAAGGGGAGCCCGAAGTGACTACCACAAGATCTCCATAGGAGGCGAGATGGTTGTGAATGGCAAATCGGCTTGCTGCAGTAAACGCCTCTTCAATGGTTGTCGCCTCAGGACAGAGAACAGGGGTTACTCCCCACGTGACAGCGAGCTGATGATAGGTCTCTTCAGAAGGCGTAAGCGCCACAATGGGAATTTGAGGTTTTAAGCGGGCCAGAAGACGGGCGGTCGTTCCGCTATGAGTAAAGGCAAAGATCGCCTTAGCTCCTAAGCTGTAGGCAGTTTTGACAGTAGAAAGTGTTAATGCGGATGGAACATCGTTATAGGTCATTTTGGAGTGAAGTTCGAAGAATGCCTTATAGTCGAAATCATGCTCAGATTCTCGAACTATATCCTTCATGATCTGAACGGTTTCGATTGGGTATTTACCGATAGCGGTTTCACCAGAGAGCATGACTGCTGAAGTTCCATCATAGATGGCATTGGCTACGTCGGATGCTTCTGCGCGAGTCGGCCGAGGGTTGTTCATCATCGACTCAAGCATCTGCGTCGCCGTGACTGCCGGTTTTCCAATGATGTTGCATTTGCGGATCATCATTTTTTGGAGCTTTGGGACTTGGGCAAGCGGTACTTCAACGCCTAAGTCGCCTCGAGCAACCATGATGCCGTCGGCAACTTGCAAGATTCCATCGAAGTTGTGGACGCCTTCATTATTTTCAATCTTGGCGATGACTTGAATATCTGACCGCCCAAGGCGAGCCAGAATCCGTTTGATATCAATAACATTTTCAGGAGAGCGAACGAAGGAGGCTGCAATCATATCAATGCCATTTTGACAGCCCATTTCAATATCAGTGACATCTTTTTCAGTAAGGCTGGGCAATGGGATTTCGCAGTTGGGTATATTGACTCCCTTCGATGAGTAAATAACGCCGGAATTTTCGATTTCTATAATGATGCCATCTTTCGTTACTTCTACAACTTTAGAGAGGATGTAGCCGTTATCTATAAGAATAGTTATGCCAACCTTAAGATGATCGAGAACAAAGGCAGGGCGGATAGACACTACATCTTTGGTTCCCTCGATTTGCTCTTTGGTGATGAGAAGCCTGCTTCCGGGATGAACTTCGATTCCCTCTTTTGGTACCTTGCCTAAACGGATCTCTGGTCCTTTGGTATCGAGCATGATAGCAAGAGGCTGCTTCATCTTTTCTCGAGCTTCTTTCAAGAGATTGATTGTTTGGATGTGCTCTTCGTGAGTTCCATGGCTTAAATTAAGGCGGGCAACATCCATGCCAGTTTGAACCAGCTGCATGATCTTCTCTAGAGAGTTGATCGATGGACCCATTGTACAGATTATTTTAGTGCGTGTTTTCATTATATCTTCTTAACAAAAAACAAATAAATTTTCCACAATTTCATTGAATTTTGTTCTGTGTTAAAGTGAAGAGCAGATAAAGCTATGATAACAATATGACAAAGATACTACCACTCCAAAGTACTCAAGGAACTATACAACCTGTCCAGGGATGGGACAGTCTCATTCAGCAGCTGGACACAGTTAATAGGAAAATACAGGTTACATTTGACCATTTCATGTCAGGGTATGCTTGGGATGAATTTAGAGAGGTCACTCAATCAATTGAGCAGATGGAACTCTTGGTGAGCAATACTCTTCCTCCTCTCTGGAAGGTTTGGAAATCGATATTTTGCTTTATTCCAAATACCCAAAGTTATGCCATTTGGTCTAAATCTGTGAGCATGCGGCAGCTTTTTGGATCTCTTAGGAAAGAAATTAAACAGAATATTAAAGCACGCGTCATCTGCGAGTTAAATTCTGGTACAGTACAAGAAAAAACTCTTGAGATTATGAGATGCTTTCTCAAGATTGTCCCTACTGCATCCATATATCGATATTTGGGAACGGCTTATCAAAAAAATGGCGTGGATCCTCAAAAAGCTTTTGACTGTGCTTTTTATTATAAAAAAAGTGAGAAAAATCTCCTACCCTTACTACGAAGTTTGCTTCAGAATAAAGAGATAAATAAAGCTTCTGCATTGGTTCGAGACTATCGATGGCTTCTTAAGAGTTGTGAAGCTAAATTAGTAGAGATAGAAGTATTGTGCCGCACAGGAGAATTTCCAAAGGCGATATTGCTTTGTTGGGAGGGAATTAATGGAGAGTATGGGCTTCAACGAGACCCCTTTGTCCATAAGCTTGTCGATACCTTCATTCTTCAAAGTGAAAATCTCACTCCCGAAGTGTTAGAGAATTCACTACGTGAAATTCTATCTTGTTTTGCAAACAAATCTTCCTACGCACACTCAGTCGAGCAATCCGATCATCTGCTGCTGGTTGCGTTTGATGCGTTTGATTATATTTTAAAAAATAGTGAACGTGGAGTTGATCTGTTCAAGAGTCTTCTTGCATTTCCCACCTTTGAACAGAGGCATATCCAATTGTTTATTCGTTTTGTCCAAGAGAAAGTAGAAGTATTGACTCAACAGAAAGGGCAGCAAAATCATTTGCCCTATATAGGACGCTTGCAAAAAGTGCTTCTTCCTGCCATTGCCTTTTTTAATGAACATAGAGAATATAGTTCTGATATTTTTAGTCCAGCGAAAGAGCTCGCCCGTTTTTACAACCAGCTTTCCGCTTTAAAAAGCGAATACACATTAGGTTTATAATGTCTCTTCCTCCCCAAAAATTTAGAGAGCTTGTCTATTTAGCGCTCTTCTCAGAAGATGCTCTTTTGAATGAGTCGAAAGGACTTGAAGATATGCTTTCCCATGAGCTGAAGATTGCGAAAAGTACTGTTCGTGAGGCTTTACTTGCTGCGGTTGAGATTTTTAAGCTAAGGGCAACATATGATGAAGAAGTTAAGAACGTCTTAATCGATTGGGAGTTAAATAGGCTTCATCGCTCAGAAAGAGTGCTGCTCTGGCTCTCCCTTCATGAACTGCTCAATCAAAAGCTCAGTCCTAAACTTGTTCTCGCAGAAGCTAAAAGAATTGCTAAGAAATTTAGCATGCCTAAGGCGACTCAGTTTATCTATGCTGTTTTGGCAGCAATTGCGAATAAGAAGGGATTGCTTAATGAGAAGGCAGATCTTCGAGCTGCAAAGATTGAGAAAATCGAGGAAGAGGAAAAAGCTGCAGAATGTGTAGACTCCGAAAACGCCCCAAGAGCAGATTGTTGTGGAGATTGAACGCAAAAAATTACTTTCTGAACTTTCAACATTTTCTATTGGTGGTCCTGCAGCCCACTTTGCCTCTGTCAAAAATATTTCTGAAATGAAAGAGGCTTTTGCGTACGCTAAAGAGCACTCTTTAAAGACCATCATTGTAGGCAAGGGTTCCAATACTCTCTTTTCGGATCTCGGGTTTGACGGTCTCGTTATTCAAAATAAAATTGATTCCATTGAAACAGACGGAAAGGGTCTTTATACAGCAGGCGGAGGCTTTAGCTTCGCTCTTTTAGGACAAAGAAGCGCTCGAGATGGTTTTTCCGGCCTTGAATTTGCTTCCGGCATTCCGGCAACAGTCGGCGGCGCCATTTTCATGAATGCAGGTGCGCAAAACCAAGAGACTAAGGATACACTGCTTTGGGTTGATTATTTGAGCCTTGATGGCACCCTTAAACGCTATCCAAAGGACTCTCTTGTCTTTAGCTATCGCAGTTCTTCTTTTCAAAAGATGCAGGGAGCCATAGTTACTGCAGCTTTCCAGACATCACCTGATCCTCAAGCGAGTTCCAGGCAGAGAGAGCTTATCGAATATCGATTGAAAACGCAGCCATATAAAGATAAATCATGCGGTTGCATTTTCCGAAATCCGACTGGAGGATCTGCAGGAGCGCTTATCGATCAAGCAGGACTTAAAGGAATGCGTGTAGGTGGTGCTGAAGTCTCGCCCATGCATGCAAATTTTATCGTGAATAGAGGCCATGCAACGGCTCATGATGTTTTAGAGCTTATGAATCAAGTGCGAGCGCGGGTGTATGAAACATCTGGTGTACATCTAGAAAGCGAGGTGCGTCTTGTCGACTCAATTTAAAGCAGATCTTCACACGCATAGTACATTTTCAGATGGTACTCTCTCTCCCAAAGAGCTGGTTGACTTAAGCGTCTCACAAGGATTTCAAGGACTTAGCATCTGCGACCACGACTCCATTGATTCATACGCTGCCGCACATGAGTATGCAAAAAAATGCGGCCTCAAGCTTATTCCAGGTATTGAAATTTCCTGTGAGATGTTTGGAGAAAGCGTCCATATATTGGGATATGCCTATAATCCTGAGAGTAGTGAGCTTAAAGATTTTTGCCGCCTTCACCGAGAGAGAAGGGCCGCTCGCAACGAAGCAATTCTCCAGAAATTGAATGAGCATGGCTTTGAGCTCAAGACAAGTGATGTTGTCGATCCGAAGGCAGAGACCATCACATATGGACGGCCTCATATTGCTTTAGCAATGGTTCGAAAGGGGTATGTTAAAGATATTCAAGAAGCGTTTAGAAAATATATAGCCTCTGGAAGACCCTGTTATGTAGCTGGAGAGCGCTGGAAAGTAGAAGAGGCGATCGATGTGATTCATAGGGCACAAGGACTTGCAGTCATTGCCCATCCTCATCTCATCCTTAGAGATAAAATCGTTCGTGAGCTGATCACTAAAAACTTTGATGGCATCGAAGTTTTTTATTGCCGCTTTCAAGCCGATCAATGTGAGTATTGGAGACGGATTGCTCAGGATAAAAAATGGCTTCGTACAGGAGGCTCTGACTTTCACGGCGCTAATAAGCCGGATGTCACATTTGGAGTCTCTTTCGTGGGTCAAGAGGATTTTGATCCCATCTGGAACCATTTTCAATATGTTATATCCTGAACTTCTCTCCAAACTCTTCTCATTATCTAAGGGAAGGGGCATCTCTTTAGGCCTTGAGCGTATGCAGGCGCTTGTTCAATTGCTTAACATTAGCCAAGTACCTGTCGTGCATATCGCTGGAACGAATGGCAAGGGGAGCGTCTCGACAAAAATTGCATCAGCCTTGATGTGTGCAGGGTATAAGACAGGCCTATATACCTCGCCGCACATCTCCTCCTTTTGTGAACGGTTTCAAATAGATGGAAAGACAATTTCAAAAGAACGCATCTGTACCTATGCAGAACGGATCTTAAGCTGCAAAGAGTTTGAGCCGACCTTTTTTGAGGTGGCAACACTCATTATGTTTTTATGGGCGATGGATGAAAAAGTTGATTTTCTGGTTCTTGAAACGGGCCTTGGCGGTCGACTCGATGCAACGAACATCTGTTCTCCTGTTCTAACCTGCATTACATCGATTGACTATGACCATCAAACTATTTTGGGCACGACTTTGGAAGAGATTGCCTATGAGAAGGCGGGGATTATCAAGCCTTATTGCCCGGTTGTCATTGGACAAAGCGTTCCAAGGTCTATTGTTGAGCCTATTGCAAACAAGTGTCATGCGCCTCTTGTTGTTTCTGAGGAAAAATTTCATACCTTTGAAGAAGAAAATCAAGCTATTGCACGAACCTGTTTGAAGCTTTTGCAATTGATAATTGCTATTCCAGAAGCTGCAATTGAACATGGGTTAAAAACTGTGCCGCCTTGCCGTTATCAGCGTTTAAACGTCGAGGGGGTTGAGGTGGTTTTGGATGTGGCCCATAATCTGCATGGTGTTCGAGCGCTTTTTCAAAGGGTCAAACAAGATTTTTCGGCAAAACCTGTCGTTATTTTTGGCTGCTCGCAAGATAAGGATGTTGAGGCGATGAGTCAGATAGTAGAAAGATATGCCGATAGTATTTTTGTAACGGAGGCAAAAACTCCACGAGCCGCGACAAAAGAGAGCTTAAAGAGCTATTTTAAAAATGGTCAGTTTTTGAACACAATTCAAGAACCTCTACATTTAGCTCGAAAAAGATGTGTTCCTCTGTTGATTTTTGGTTCATTTTATATTATGGCTGATATAAGAGAGGCGCTTGGGCTCAAATTTGATCGGGACCCAAAAGAGGTAGGGGAGTTATGGACAATTTCGGGAGCTGGTTTGTCGAGTGGTTCTACGTAGCAGTTTTGCTGCTTTCGGGGATAGGCGTTCTTTTCTTTGGCGTAAAGCTCTTTTTCAGGCTGGTTCTTTTTGTAGCCTGTCTCTGGGCCCTTTGGTGGGCGGCAACGAAACTTGGGCTCATTGATGAGACTACTGTTCGCACTTTCGTTGAGCAATCACAACAGAGGGTGATGACTCCCTCAGAGCAAAAGAGTGGCGACTAATAGCCCACGCTTTCGGATCCCATTCGAAAATCCAAGGGATCAGCATATCTTTTTCAATAAATCCTGCAGGATGACCTGGATAAAAGGTTATTGAGATCATTCCAGACTCTTCTAAACACTCTTTTGCGGATATGAGACTGCTCTTTGTCGAATCCAAAAGAGTGGTAATGCTTTTGTTTCCGCCCGGTAAATAGCCTAAGTTATAGGTAATCAAGCTCGCTTCATTGGGCTTCAAAAATAGCCTTAAATCGCTATGGCTCTGCTGTATGATTTCAATGTTATTTCCATCAAGTAAGCCCTCTGTTTTTAAGCGAGATTGAGTTGCTTCAATTGCATCCTTTTGGATATCGAGAGCGATAAGTCGAGAGGAGGAATTTGGAAAAAGCAGCTTAGCAAGAAAGAGCGTGTCTAAACCGCGCCCTGCTGTAGCGTCGAGAACGGTTTTTCCAGGTTGAATCTGCTGCTTCCAAAGAAAATGGGTAAATTCCGTGTGCGATTGAAAAAGCAAAATGTACGCTCCAAACATCAAATTTTCTACATTATATACTTTTTGCTGCTGAAAAATACCTTGTAATTTCGAACGCTACGTTCGAAATTACAAGGTATTTTTCTAAACGCACCTAGAGCACAATGTTTATATGATCAAAGAATAAATAACAGGACTGGCAGGATCGACAGGATAACTGCAATTATTTTTGTGGCTTATCCTGTCTATCATGGTCATCCTGTTTTTTTTTATCTCTTTTTCGAGTATGAGTTTCCTCTAGACAATATCTCTTTTCAACGACTATATTCATCCTCGTTCTTTTGCCAAGCGGGATATTAGCTCAGTTGGTTAGAGCGCCTCGTTGACATCGAGGAGGTCAGCTGTTCGAGTCAGCTATATCCCATCATTATGGATAAACTATACGCCCATCAATCTCAGCAGCAATCGCTGTTGATTCTCTTTTCTCAAGCAGCCCGCGACCTTTTGCCATTTAATGCCATTACTCACCTCTCAGTATCTCCTTGGGGTTTTCGAGCCTTTTTTTCAAAACCACTTGAGGGAGAAAAACTCCTTCTCACGGTTATTGAAGAAGAGATGCGTAGAAAGCAGAGGAGTGAGCCAGTCGAGAGCCTTTCGATGATGGCTCAACTCGTTCCTGCTTTTTTAAAGAGCAGAAAGAGTGTGTTGATTGGTCAATTACCCGAAGAGGGGGTTGTTGAAGTTGCTCTCTTTGGCTCAATAGCCGTTGCTTTAGAGCAGGAGTGTGAGCCCGATTTCAGTAAGCTTGGCCCATTTGCACTTTTTTCCAAAGGCGATATGGTAGAGGGTTTCGTGGCCGAGGACAAACCTGCCATGAAGGAGCTGAAAGCTCTTTGGAAAGAGTCTTTTGAAAATTCGGGATTTTCATATTTAGAAAAATGGCTGATTGATTCTGCCTATACGAATGGCAAGCTTGTCGCATCTATACCTCTCAAATCAGCTAAAGACCAACTATTGCAGATGGCAATATCTGCTGCACGTACGAGCAAGTTTGAGGGCTGTTTTGATGTCGATTTCGAAGATTTTAACTTTAAGATTGCAGCTCAAAAGGCAAAAAAAGTCTTAATAACCACCGAGATAGACGTTGACAGCGATCCGCTTCTCTGGCCAAGTGACCAATCGAAAGCCGCTCTCTTTCTCTCCTTCTTTTTTGAAGGACAGCTCAAGGAGGAGATGCAGTTTGTTCTACAGTTTCTTGACGATATGCAAAAAAAGCTCAATATTTCTGGAGAGTTTGTTTTAAGCCGCGGCGGTAAGACACTACAGTCTGTTTATGAACTTCTATCTAAGCTTGTAGAGGTATCTCATAATCCAACCCAAGGGCGGGATATCTTTAGTCGTGGAGAAGTTGGCTTTGAGTTTCATATTGCTGATTATCGAAAGCGCAACCATCTCTTTGCTCAAATTCGGATAGGACGATGCCCATCCTCTCAAGATTTATATCTCGTATTCATCCCATTTAACGGTTTAGAAAAAATAGTTTCTCTACTTCTCGACAGAGAACGTGGGAAAATTACCTATTCCTCTTGAGTCCGCAATCAAATCCGTGTATTATATTCAGTTATTGATCCCCAGTCTTTTGGCTTGGGTCATGTAAAACATAGCTAGGAGAGACTAAAAAGCTTGAGAGTCAATCATGAAATTCGGGCAATGCAGGTTCGAGTCATCAACCATGACGGCGAACAGTTGGGCGTGCTCAGCTTTAGTGAAGCGTTAGCTCGTGCGAAAGAAGCAGGGCTTGATCTAGTTGAAGTTGTTGCGTCCTCGACCCCACCGGTTTGTAAGATCATCGATTACGGTAAGTTTCGCTACGACCAAACTAAACGAGAGAAAGAGAATAAAAAGTCTCAGCATCAAGTGAAAGTTAAGGAAGTAAAGATTAGTCCCAATATATCGGAACACGATCTGGAAGTAAAAAAACGCCATGCACGTGAGTTCTTAGAAAAGGGGAATAAGGTAAAGGTGAGCTGCCAATTCCGAGGAAGAGAAGTTATGCACCCTGAAAATGGTGTAAAACTGATGAATCGCATGGTTTCAGAGCTTGAAGATGTTTCGATGGTTGAAGCCTCTCCGAAGCTATTAGGGCGAATGATGAGTTTAGTACTTGCTCCAGTTGCTAAGAAGAAAAAAGCTGCTCCCCAAGCAGCCGCAACATCTGCTGCTGGATAATCTACTTTTTAGAAGCATTTACTTGCTCTGAACAGTTAAAAGCTGGTATCATCCCTCGCACCAGGATTGTTCTGATGAATTATTATGGGTAATACCCTGGGAAAATTAAGGTATTTCGAGCTTTTTGCAAAAGGCTTTAAGTAAATTACCTTTCTTGTGAATGAGGAGTTTTCAACAGTGCCTAAGATGAAAACGGTGAAAGCTATCAAGGCTCGATTCCGCGTTACTGCAGCTGGAAAGCTGAAGCGCGGCCGCCCTGGTAAGCGCCACATCTTGACTAAAAAGTCTTCGAAGAAAAAACGGTACCTTTCATCTGCTGCATACGTCAATGAGTCGCATCTTGATCGTTATTCAGTGTTGATCGGTGTTTAGAGTACTGTTTGTGGCAAAAAGTTAAGATCGAGATCGATCTATAAAAAATTGGAGAATTACCGATGGTCCGAGCGACAAATGCAGTTGCTTCCCATCGTCGTCGGAAACGGCTTATGAAGCTCGCGAAGGGTTTTTGGGGTGATCGAAAGAATCACCTTAGACTCACGGGCGATGCTGTTATCCGAGCGATGTCAGAGAGCTACCGGCATCGAAAGCTGAAGAAAAGAAACTTTCGAAGCCTTTGGATTACGCGACTTTCAGTCGCAGCAAAAATTAATGGCATGTCCTATAACAAACTGGTTTTCGGTTTGAAAAAGGCTGGCTGTATATTGAATAGAAAGATGCTCTCAGAGCTTGCTATTCGAGATCCAAACTGTTTTAAAGCAGTAGCTGGTGAAGCTAAAAAGGCACTTTCAATTGCATAAAAGCAACTTGTAAGGTGATAGTTTAAACCCGAGAGCACATACTGTGTTCTCGGGTTTTTTTGTGCCCATAAGGAATGAGGTATATGGATACAATTCGAACGCAGTTTGCAACTGAGCTCAAAGCCGTTCAAACGGTAAAAGATGTTGAAGCGCTCAAGGTACGCTATTTGGGCAAGAAGGGGCTTGTTGCTGAGCAAATGAAACGGCTCAAAGATGTTTCTGACGAAGAGCGTCCCCAATATGGTAAAAAGGTTAATGACCTCCGGCTTGAGATTGAAGGCGCACTTGAAAAGAAGCTGCACTCCTTAGAATCTGATGAGCTTGCGAAAAGATTAGAAGCTGAACACATCGACATTACGCTTCCTGGACGATCCCGCTTTGTTGGAGCTGCCCATCCAGTAACTCATGGCATGGAAGAGATGCTGAAGATCTTTTCAGATCTTGGCTTTTCAATCCAAGTAGGCCCTGAAGTCGATACTGATTATTACAACTTCGAAGTGCTCAACTTTCCGCCCGACCATCCTGCTCGAGATATGCAGGACACATTTTACATTGAACCTGGAATGCTATTAAGAACACACACCTCGACGATTCAGGCTCGTTTTTTAGAACAGAGTGTGCCTCCAGTACGTATTGTATGCCCAGGCAGATGTTTTAGAAATGAAACGATTAGCAGTAGATCCCACGTATTTTTCCACCAGATTGAAGGCCTTTGCGTTGATGTGGGCATCTCTATGCAGGATCTTGTCTGGACCTTGACTGAGTTTGTACAGCGGCTGTTCGGAAGAGACGTTTCTGTTCGTTTTCGACCCAGCTATTTTCCCTTTGTTGAGCCAGGTCTAGAGCTTGATATCAGCTGTTTTCTCTGTTCTGGAAAGGGATGCGCCCTCTGTAAAAAGACGGGCTGGCTAGAGATTTTAGGCGCTGGAATGATTCATCCGCAGGTATTGAAGAATGTCGGCATCGATCCTGAGAAGTACACAGGCTTTGCTTGGGGTATGGGGATTGAGCGAAGTGTCATGCTTCGATCTGGTATGAAAGACATCCGAGAGCTTTCTGAAAACGATATGCGCTTCTTAAAGCAATTTCGGACATGCTAAGGCTTAAGGTTCAAAATCGCATGCCGCTTGCAGCTTTTCTTTCGAGTGCTGCAGGCTCGCCTATACCATCTAATAAGCAAGCACGCGCCTATATAGACCAGGGGCTTTGTAGAATTAACGGAGTATTAGCTAGAAAGGCTTCTCAAGAGGTCTTGCCTGGAGACCTGGTTGAAGTTGGAGAACTTAGTTACGAAGAGGCTGCTTGTCCTATTCTTTATGAGGATGACGATCTCCTCATTATCGATAAGCCTCCAACGCTGACATCAGATCAAGAAACACTTTCTCGTTATATCAAGCAGCCCATTATTCTCGTGCATCGCTTGGACAAGACTACATCAGGACTTCTTCTATTAGCAAAAAATCGAGACATGGAAATAGCGCTTCTAGAGCTCTTTAAAACTAGGTGTATTAAAAAAGAGTATTTAGCACTGGTCGATGGAAAAATTGCGCACGCCAAAGGTGTCATTGACTCGCCCTTAACTATCGCTTCTAAATCTGCATCTCATGTTCTGATGAAAGCAAACGATAAGGGTCAAAAGGCCATAACTCATTGGGAAAAATTGATTAGTTGTGAAGATGCCTCGCTGCTACGTGTGATGCCCATAACCGGCAAAACTCATCAGATACGAGTGCATATGCAATGCTTCAACCATCCGATCTTAGGCGATGTTCGATATGCCCAAAAATATCAATGTCCGCTTTTAGTCCCGAGGCCTCTTCTCCACGCCTTTCGATTACAATTTCTGCATCCTCGTATCAAACAAGAAATTGTGGTACAATCACTACCGCCTAAAGACTTTCTTGAGGCATATAATTCACTGTTTTCCAAGCCGATTGAGGGGCTGTTATGAGGATCTTAATTACCAAACTATCTGCATTGGGCGATATTGTGCAGGCGTGGGGCGTTTTAGAGTACCTTAAAAACCGCTTTCCCGATGCTGAAATTGATTGGGTTGTCGAGCTTTCAAATAAAGCGCTTGTTGAGCGCCATCCACTTGTCTCCAGAGCAATAGCCATCGATACTAAAGCTATCCGCAAAAGTTTGGGTTTTTCAAGATTGGGCACTGCCTGGAATGAGCTTCGAAAAGAAAAATATGACTATGTGTTTGACCTTCAAGGAAATCTCAAATCGGCTCTTTGCGTATTGGCCTCGCGAGGAAAGAAAAAAATAGGCTGGCAGTCGTCTGAGTGTGCTGAGTTTGGAGCATCCTTTGCCTATACGCAGAAGATTTCCACTCAAGGCATTGTTTCTGCCCGTGAACGCAATCTCAAACTTGTTCAAAGAGCGTTTGACGATGATTCAAACTTCGTTCCTAAATCGCACTTTCTTCGACTGAATCCTGATGAAGAGCAATTTGTCCAATCACAAGTACATGAGCCCTTCTGGATGATCTGTCCTGGTTCTAAGTGGCAAAACAAGGTCTATCCGTTTGAAAAACTTGTAGAAGTTTTGAAGAGTCTTAAAAATCATCCAAACTTTCTCTTTGTAACTGGGGGAGGTGTGGAAGCTCGTCTGGTACAAGATGCATTTCCCAATGACCGACATCTTATTTTGCCATCCCTTCCTGCTCTGCAGCACATTATGTCGCATGCTGAATTGATGATTGGAATGGATTCTCTTCCTATCCATTTGGCCGATAGTGTAGGCACAAAGACCTTTGCCCTCTTTGGCCCTTCTCTTTCTCAGGTCTATTTTCCGCCAAATGACAACAGGGCAGTCTTTCAAGGCTCATGCCCATATGGGAAGGTGTTCGACCGCCGCTGTCCTATTTTAAGAACCTGTCCGACGGGCGCTTGCATTCGTGATGTTTCTCCAGAAACCATCTTAGAGTCTATAAATCAGTCGCTGAATTGATTATGGCATCAACATCAAGATGCTGTTCGACGAGATGAATACAGCTCTCAACTTTCAGGTGATCTTCAGCTCGAATTTTGGTGATGAGCGCATTCATTGACTTCATGACATCATAAGCACAGCCTGGAACCCAGAGAACGGGCACATCGCTTTTTTTAAGCCAATTGATAGCTTGTTCTGATGGCGGAGCGGATCCTGTAAGGATCATTCCTAAACTTTGGATTTTAGGATTTTTGGCAACTTCTTCGATAATATCTTCCCTGCAAGAGGGGGTGATGACCAGTTCATTTGGCCGAATTTCATCTTTAAATGATTCTATAGAGCCTGCTGCTAAGCTAAAAGCATCAATATGGTTCATAGCCTTGGAGTGGCCAGTTAAGAGCTTGGTCTCAAAGAGAAGCTCAAAATCTCTCAACGTCGGTGTGGACAAAATCGGGAGAAAGGGGATAGCTCCAAACATAGGCGTATCCAAAACGGCAAGAGCTTTCGGGAAGTAGTGGAGGATCATCTCCCGCTTATCATCTAACACCTTATTTAGAATAACCCCTCCAAGCTTTCTTCCAAGAGTTTTAAGCAGGCTTTGGTTGAGGTTGAGCTCATCAAATGAGGAGCCAAGGCCGCCCTCAGTGATGATGATCGGGTTGATGCCGAGCAGCTGTGCCACATGGGCATTGCTGAGGCCAAAGATGGAGCCGACGCCCATATGTCCCGTACCCTCAATAAGGATGCAGTCATAGTCGCTTTCAAGCTTTTTTATCGCTTCGACGATAGTGTTGAGAAGCTTTGGGATGGAGATTTTGCCATCGAGAACCTGTTTAGTAAAGCCTCGGGTGCAGACCACAGGGCTCATGAGGTCGGGATCATCGTGGAGGGTGAAGCAGTCTCTGAAAAGAACGACGTCTTTGTCGACAGTTTTGCCTTCTAAAACAACATGCTGCTGACCTACAGGTTTTACGAAGGCAACCCGTTCAAATCGCTTTTTGAGGGCAGAAAATAGCCCAAGCGATACGGTTGTTTTACCTACGTGCTGACCAGTTGCTGCGATGAAGAGAGCTTTTGCCATACTAAAATTTGTTTTGCTACCTGCTTTATATCCCGAAACACCTCAACTTCGTCAACTAGTCTGTTGATGTCATCGATTGAAAACCAGCGGCACTCCTCTACTCCATTCGTTTGAGGGTTATCGGTTGTGCCCACATAGATAAAATCGATGTGCTGATGCGCGGGATCTTTGCCTATAGTTGGGATATTTTCTAAAAGGGTGAGGTAGGGCCTTGGGATGGATACCGCATTTTTTTCATGAACCTTGATGTTCTCTTGTTCAATGATCTGGCATGTAAGCCCGGTCTCTTCAAAAGCCTCTCGAAGAGCAGCTTCGTGGGGCATTTCATTTTCTTCGACATGGCCTCCCGCAGGAAGCCACTTATTAAATTTTTTGTGGAAGTGAAGAAGGATTCGATCTTCATATACGACATAAAGTGTAGCTGTGTGTTGACGACGCATTATGTATTACTCAACCTTATTTTCTTCATCCATTGTATCTTGAATATTCTCTTGCATCATAGCATCTTCTTTCTCGATGGATGAATCTATCTTAGATTTTGCGGAAAATAGGGTATATGCCAAACCTACGAGGACAATAGTTGATGTAGCAGCAGATATAAGTCCTGGGGTAAAACCTTCGAGTGCTTGAATTGCTGTATCTTTTAAGCCTGATCCCGCAGCAAAGGTAAATACTCCAACTGCTGGTATTAATACCTTTGATGCTATTTTCTTTCCGAATTGTTTCAATGAAGATTTCGCGGTTGTTTTGGTCTGTTTTTTTACTTTGTTTGGTGATGTTGTTGTTTTGTCGGAGAAAGTGTGGACTTTGCCTCCATGATCTTTTCTGGGCTTTTCAGTTAGTATAATATCTTTATTTTGTACTGCTTCTAAACCGATTTTATTTTGCTCTAGAGATGTTGTTGTTTTGATGAGTTGGTTTCTTAGTTCTAGTAGCTCTTCCGAGGAGGGTTTTGTAGTTCCTTCTTTTGTATTTTTAAGCTTTGTGAGAATTTCTGTGCGCTCTTTATCTAATTGTGAAATATGCGAATCGAGATCAGTTGTTTTGCTATAGATCTCTTTTAAGTCTCGCTCACTCTTTTGATTGTATTCGATAGTTGTTTTATTCTTAGTGAGATTAGCTTCTTCTTCAATGCATTGGCAGACTGCTTGCTTAATAAAGGAGGAGGGGTTTGTCATAGCTGCTGATGGGAAGTTATATTTCTTTAAAACCCCTTGGACTTTGCTTGAGTCATTGATACTTTCTAACCCCTGACAAAGCTCAGTCGTTACCTGTTTCAGTGTTTGAATACGAGTTGTTAGCTCATTGAGATCTTTAGGCGAGCTTTTAGCAACACTTCCATCACGATTTAAGAAAGTGCTGTAATCAGGTGTAATTTGCATAGCTTATCTTCTCAACCCACTTTGTTAAATACGTACTCTTTTATTTTTGAGATATCCGCAGTTGGTGTTGTTGTGATGATCGGAGAGGTGATTTGGCCTATAACATTGAAGCCTTGCCAAAAAGTTAAACCTTCTCCAAGGTTCTTTTTCATTTGGCCAAGGACATCTATTTTTGATACAAAGCTGGATACTTTTTCTAGTGTAGTGGGCACTGGTGGGGGAGTTGTGCCTTCTTTTGTATCTTTGGTTGGAGAAGCAACTTCTTCAATTTTTTTGCCGGAGAGGTAAGTGGTTACATAGGCCGAAGTGTACGTAGACATCGCTGTGGCTGTCATCAATCCAATCCATTTTGCCGCCTCGCCAGAAACGCCTGCTTTTTTTACAGCATATTCAGTTAGAGGCTGGACCAATGCTCGAGTTGCAGCAAAGACTCCCATAGTGACCATAGTTGGGATGCCGCCGAATATAAAACCAGAGACAGCACCCTGAACCGTTTGTCCAAAAACACTTTGTAGTATTGAAGAGGCTGATGTTGAGTCTAAGAAGCCTTCTTGAGCCTTTTCAGCACCTATAACATATCCTGAATTGATTATATCACCGTAGACAACGCCCAGGTTAACATTTCCTGCCCCTCTGTTTACAACTTTTACATTTCCGTGGTAGTGAATGTTGACAGCCCCGTCGGCTGGCATATCTTTTTTTTCGGTTCTTTTACTAAGATTTTTTACTACCTGCTCGCACAGCTCTTTAGCTTCCGTTGCATGTTTTATGACTAGTTTGTTCGTAGTCCCTTCCAGTATCTTTTCACACGCTTTTTTCTGTTCATTAAGTAAGATTATGAGAGGTCCTGATCTCTCCTGTGTTATTGTGCCAGTGTGATTAAAGATTCCAAGAGATATTTCTTTGACATAGTTTTTAATTCCAGCAAGAGCATCTATACAGCGGGCAGCGTCAGTAACTTCTTTATTTACAGAAAAATACTGTTCGTTTCGCAAGGTGTAGATTGTGTTAATATTGTCGACAACCCCTTGCTGGTCCTCTGAATTGAGAAATATGGCTCCTTGACTTAATATAAAGGTACTTATCGCTCGCACACAAGTTAAGTGATTGTCTCGAAAATTTTTGATCTTTAGAGCTGCATCTTTAGTTTGATCGGTGATGGTTTTTCCGGAAAATGTACAATCCTGATCTATGCCTAAAGGGTAGGGTACCTCTTCGTAATGACCTTGAAACAATACCCCATATTCTTGTTCCGGAACATATTCACTAACAATAGAAGGAATTTGATCCTTTTTGATTTCGATGTGTGGAACAGATTGGGTATAATAAAAAGAGTGAAGTTCTTCTCTAAGATTTCCTACGATTCGATCAAGGCTGCCTTTGGTTTTTTCTTGGATGGCTTTGGTAATCAGAGCCTCTATGCCTTTATCCCCTTCAGCTTTTGGACCAGTAATTTTTTTGCTGAGTTCCTTGATGAAGTTGTTGAGGGTTTTCTTTTCGCCTTTTGATTCATACACAATTTCTAGTGTAGGATCGGCTTTTTCACCTTTCAGTGGGGTTTTAATGGAAATAGAGAGGTTCTTAAAGTCAGTTTTTTTAACTTCTTCCTGAATGAATTTTTGAGCACTCACTTCGATAAGGCCGAAAAATTTTGTTTTAAGCTCTTCAGATGTTACAAAGTTGTCATCGATTGAATTCCACAGTTTTGCAGCAAGATCTGTGGGAGTTTCTTTTGTCCTCCAAGCGTTGGTCAGCTGTTTTTCCACATTTTGTAAGATCAATTTTTCCGAAACGGAATTGAGGGGGCTTTTATTGAGAGCTAAAGCATCAATTAAAGATGGGTTTGTTATGCCTTTATCACAGATCGCTTGTTTTTTGATCTCTTGTAGCTCTCCAGAGCTGACTATGATTTTTCCGTCAGCCGCAAAAGTGAGAGAAGTGTCAATTTTTTTTGATACCTCTTCATCAACTTGCTTTAACAATTGCTGTTTTAAGAGCTCTTCAGTCTTTGATTTGAAGAGAGCGTCAATTTCAACCGCTTTTTTTGTTTCGGGATCGAGCTTTTTTACTTTGTTTGCGATTGTGCCGACATAACTATTC
Organism: Bacteroidota bacterium; assembly: GCA_013285825.1. Taxonomy (GTDB): domain Bacteria; phylum Chlamydiota; class Chlamydiia; order Chlamydiales; family FEN-1388; genus JABDGV01. Next base: position 145,962 of record JABDGV010000001.1, on the reverse strand, counting down.
AATTCATGGAGGTTTTGGAGGAGTTTTGCAGGAGATAGCTTCGGGTTTTTTTCAAGGAAAGAGGTTATCTCTGATTCGCTGATCTGCTTTTGAGCCTCTTCTCCATATCTTTTAATCTGGAATTGAAGATCCCAGTCATGCGTCCCTCGGAATAAATTAACGATAAAATGTCCAATTTTAGAGAAAAATTTACCGATAACGCTTTGTTTTCCTGTAACTTCGAAGAGAGCAGTCTCTTGAGAGAAGGAGCGAATCATAATGTTGGAAGCTTTCGTATCAGCAGATGAGCGTTTTTCCACTGTGTCGCCGTAGGCAACCGCCCAGCGAAGAAGAGGGCATTCGCTCTTGTCGGATACGAGCGTCGATGTCATAGTACTCTAGGTTGTTCCATTAATTTATTTTAACAGTAAACATATTTTTAAATCTGAGTGAGTCTATGTCGGACAGGTTCAATGAGCTCGCAGCAATTATGGATCGTCTTTTAGGTCCCAACGGCTGTCCTTGGGATCAAGAGCAGACTTTGATGAGCTTGCGCAAGTATTTGATCGAAGAGGCGTACGAGGTAATTGACGCCATCAACGAGGAGAAGGGTGAAGAGCTTTGCGAAGAGCTAGGTGACCTTTTCTTAAATTGTGTATTTTTAGCAAAGCTGGCTGAAAAACAGGGCTTTTTTCCCTGGGAAGCTCCTCTACAAAAAATCAATGAAAAGCTCATCCGAAGACATCCCCATATTTTTGAAAAAGAGAATAACCAAATCTCTTCTGATGAGGTTTTGCGGCAGTGGGATAAGATCAAGGAGAGTGAGAAGAAGACAACTTCCCTTGTGCCGAAAGAGATGCCAGCATTAGCTCGTGCGGAAAAGCTCGTATCTCTAGAGAAGAAAGAACGAAGCTCAAAAGCTTTGCCTGAATTTGATAATGAGGAGGAACTGGGTCATGTTCTTCTTGATATCGTAGCCTCGGCAAAGAAGAAAGGGTTCCACGCTGAAAGTGCTCTTCGCCACGCATGTCAGAATCTTGAAAAGGGACTTTCGAAATGAAGTGGGAAAGAGAGTTTGAAAACTATCTTACTCTCCATGGCCACAAAACTGATGCCGCGCACGACCTTGCCCACTTTCGAAGAGTCTATAAAACAGGCTTGAAGATTGCAGAAGAGGGGGCTGACGTTGAAGTGCTTATAGCTGCAGCCTATTTTCATGATCTTGTGAGCTTGCCAAAGAACCATCCCGAGCGCCATCTCTCCTCCCTTCTTGCAGCGCAAGCGGCTGAAAAAATCTTGACCGCGATGGGCTTTCCTACAGAAAAACTAAAACCGGTTTTCCACGCTATCCATGCTCATAGCTTTTCTGCAAAAGTTGAGCCTCAAACAGTCGAGGCAAAAATTGTACAAGATGCTGATCGAATTGAAGCGCTCGGTGCTTTGGGAATTTTGCGCTGCCTCTACACAGGTGGAAAATTAAAACGAACGCCCTATCACCCAACTGATCTCTTCGGCAAAAAACGTCCACTTAATGACGAGCTCTATACCATCGATCACTTCTTTATCAAACTGTTCAAGTTGAAAGATCTCTTTCAAACGAAAAAGGGACGAGCTCTTGCAGCACTTCGAACAGAATTTCTGCAGGAATTTGTAGAAAAGCTTGCTGCAGATGAAGCGGGCGCGCATAGAATCTTACGAGTTATCACGGATGGTCATCAAAAGAGTTTTTTTCATTCTCTTGATCCTTTTGCTAAAAACAGAAAGCTTGAAAATGAATATATAGTGGATGAACTCCTTGCAGATAATAAGGATCTGTTCATTTCGAAATTTTTGGCTCAACTTAAAGATGAAATCCTTTAAAATTTGCACACATTTTCATTTTATATTCAGGTTATATGTCGTTACATCCAAGGACTCTATCAGCCGCGATTCTTGTTGCAGGAACCTGTATTGGCGGAGGAATGCTTGCACTTCCTGTTGCCTGCTCGCAGGCAGGATATTTGCCAAGCATTGCTTTTATGTGCGTAGCCTGGGCTGCAATGACAATAACGGCTCTCTATTTTCTTGAAGCTGGTTTTTGGGTTAAGAAAAAAGATGCTCATGTAATAACTCTTTCAGGAGAACTTTTAGGCCCTTGGGCTCAAAAAGTGTGCTGGGTGCTTTTTCCCTTTGTCTCGTATGCTTCAGTCATCGCCTATACAGCCGCTGGCGGCCACCTAATAGCACAGGCCATATCGCTATTGGGTATACCCATTGCGAAAGAATTTGGCTGCTTGCTTTTCGTACTTATTTTTGGTCCGGCGCTTGCCGTGCGCCATGAGATCTTAGGTAAGCTTAATGGAATATTATTTACCGTCATGATTCTCGCCTATGTTGCCCTGATTATTTTTGGGACGAGCGGAATCCAGGTAGATTTGCTTTATCGAAGCGAGTGGAGCTATGGACACTATGCGTTACCGCTTCTTCTTACTGCATTTAGCTTCCAGACGATGGTTCCAAGCCTTCATCCCTATTTGGACCACAACAAACGATCGCTGTTTATTTCAGTAGTTGCTGGTACCTTTATAGCGCTTATTGTATTCATCATTTGGCAGACAGTTGTTTTTGGAAGCGTGCCCCTTGATGGGCCATATGGGCTTCAAGAGGCGCATAGATTGGGACAGCCTGCGACCTATTCTTTAGGGAAAATGACAGGCTCCATCTTTGTTGGGGTATCGGCAACCATTTTTGCCTTCTTTGCGCTTGTGACCTCATTTTTTGGTATGGGTTTGGGGCTGTTTGACTTTCTTCAAGATGGCCTTTCAATTAAAAAGAACAGATGGGGCAATTTTAAAACCTGTCTCATGATATTGATTCCCTGCATAGTATTTTCAATTGGATTTGAGAGAATCTTTTTGGAGGCTCTAGACCTTTCAGGCGGTTTTGGAGATACTATATTAAACGGACTCATTCCGGTTCTTATGATTTGGGTCGGGCGCTATTTATTACGACGGGGTGATGCAGGATTCCCAAGAATTAGTTCAAAACCAGTATTAATTGCTGTCTTTATATTTTACCTCTATGCGATTGGTATTGAAATCGGATCGAGATTTAAGGGCCCATCCGAAGATATACGTGAAGAGACTGTCCAGGAGATTGAAAAACTATGAGACTTGTTGATGCAATTGCAGCCTTTTGGAACACCTTAATTCATGGTAAACATGAACCTGCCTCTGGTAAATCGGAGCATCTGGTTCTTCTCAGAGCTCTTCAGGAGCGTGGACGGCTCGTTGATTTTCTTCAGGAGGATATCAATGACGTATCCGATAGCGATTTAGGCGCCGCTGTCCGAAAAATTCACTCTGATTGCCGAAAAGTCGTTCAAGAATATGTGCAGGTGGAACCGGTTCTTTCTCAAGAAGAGGGAAGCTCCTATAACGTACCATCAGGCTATGATGCGAATTTAATTACAGTTACAGGCCATATTAAGGGAGAGCCTCCCTATTCTGCTAAAGTTGTTCATCGTGGCTGGAAGGCTGTTCGGATGAATTTGCCAGAAGCGCTGTTAAAGCGGCAAAAGGGCGCTGTTCTTATGGCATCGGAAGTTGAGGTGAAGCGGTGAGCGCGATTGTTGGGATTGATTTAGGCACAACGAATACGACGGTCTCGTACGCTTTTTGCAAACAAGACAAACCTGAAATTATCCTTTTTCCCATAACTCAGCGCCTTAAAGATGAATCGGTTGCTCAATCATTCGTTCTGCCCTCCTTTCTCTATTTCCCGCTTGATGAGGAAATGGAGGCGCTTGCTTGTTCAACACCTATTGTTGGTGAGTATGCTCAAAAGAGATCGGGAGAGGTGCCGGAACGTTCTATTTCCTCATCAAAATCGTGGCTCTGCCAGCAAAATCAGCCCCTTTTACCGATTGGTGGTGAAAAGCAGCTGAGCGCTGTTGATTGCGCTGCAGAGATTTTGAAAACCATACAGACAGCTTGGGATCAGCAGTTTCCCGACCATCCCTTGAAAGATCAGGAAGTGTACGTAACCGTTCCAGCCTCTTTTGTTCCCCATGCACGCGCTTTAGTACAACAAGCGATTGAGCAGATAGGTCTAAAGGCTGCTCTTATCGAAGAGCCTCAAGCAGCACTTTATGCTTGGCTCTGGAGCCATAATTGGAAGGATCGTTTTCAGCTTTCAGACTCGCTTCTCGTTGTCGATATTGGCGGCGGCACCACAGATTTTAGTCTTGTGGTTGCTGAAGAACAGGATAAGAACCTCTCCTTTTCACGAGTCGCTGTCGGCCCGCACCTGCTTTTAGGCGGTGATAACATCGACCACACCCTTGCCCATTTTATGGTGAATCGCTTTTCTGAATCGGGCGTACAGCTCGACGAGTGGCAGGAGAGGTCGTTGGTTGCTCTTTGTAGATCTGCTAAAGAAGAGATTTTAAATTCCAAAGCGCAAAAACGAGAAATCGTTCTTCCAGGGCGTGGATCAAAGCTGATCGCTAAATCACTCCGAGCAGAGATTACCCGTGAAGAGATCGAGCGCATCTGTTTGGATGGCTTTTTCCCCACTGTTTCTTTCAATGATGAGCTATTCAAATCTACTTCAAGTGCGTTGAAGCAGGTTGGGCTTGAGTATGCGACAGATCCTCGAATTACGGCTCATTTGGCTGCATTTCTTCGATCGAATGATCAAGTGCCGACAGCTGTTTTATTTAATGGCGGAACCTGTAAATCACAATCGTTTCAAAGAAGAGTAGTAGAGAATCTAAACTCTTGGGCTGAAAGTGTAGATAAGAAAAGTCCTGAAGTACTCACAGGCGCCGATTTGGACTTTGCAGTAAGCCGTGGCGCTGTGGCCTATGGCTTGAGCAAGCGCGGCTTTGGCGTTCGAATTAAGAGCAACCTTGCTGCCAGCTACTTTGTTGGCATTGAAGAGGCGCGACCTGCCATTCCTGGAGCACCTATTCCTATCTCAGCGCTTTGCGTTGCACCTGTAGGACTTGAAGAGGGGAGTGCAGTGAACGTTCCCGGCCTTAAGCTCTCTTTACTCGTTGGACGGCCTGTTCAATTGAAATTCTTTATGGCTGAAAAAGAGTATCCGATTGGAGCGTTCGTTAAACGCTTATCCAACCTTCAAGAGCTTCATCCTATCGAAACGCAATTAGAAGGTAGCTCAAGCGATCAAGAAAGCGTTGATGTACGACTTATTACAGAAGTTGATGAGCTCGGAACGCTTTCCCTATCCTGCAAATCAGAAGATGACCGAACTTGGAAGTTTGAGTTTCATACTCGTACATAAAATTTTTAAAATAATCAGTGTCACCTGGTAAGATAAGGCTACGGAAGATTATCAGGTCAACTAATGACTCGCATAGATAGAGATAAACCTGTCATTGAGCTTGGTATTTTAACTAAGCAGATTGGTGAAATTAAGCAAGGCTCTCTTACTCTCCCTGATTCGAGTGAAGAGAGACAAATCCGAGTCCATTATAAATCCAAGCTTCCATTCGCTATCATGCGATGGTTCAACAAGCTCCTTGGCTATTCATTTGTTAAGACTGAGGCGTCAGGTGCCGGTTTTTATATTAAAAAAGCCGATATTGTTTCAGTTTTACAGAGCAAAGGGAAGATGCCCGCTACAGATAGAAAGCTTGCTGAGCAATTTGTGGAGGTATTTTATCAGAAATCGGATAAGGAAAATCAATTAAAAAAAGTTGCAGCACATTTAGATGATGATATCGTCAAATTAATTGATGATCCCTTAACGATTGAGCAAGAATTACGAATTAAAGAATTTGTAGATGGCTATGTGCTTCATCCTACAAAGTCTGATGCTAAGTATATAGTCAACGATAGAATTTTTGGGTTTGAGCCGCCGACAAATAGGGATGCTTCGAAACTACAAAAAATTTCTAAAGAATATATGCGTTCAAAGGAGAGCAGAACAGAGGTTAAAAAAATCCTCTTTGGGCAAAATGATCAAGACCTAAGCTCAAAAGAAGCTGAAGAGAAACTTCAAAAACTTGAAAATGTTATCGACAATCCAGGAATTATGGCTAAAGAGTTTGGGATAGATAAAAAAGACCATTCTCAAATATTTGCAGCAAAAACATTTATCAAGGCAATATTAAAGAGCACTAGAATATTTGCTCCTTCTTTTTATTCCTTTCATTCAGTCTATGATATTTACAGAAGTAAAATGGCGACCCGAGGTGCGATTGACTATACATTACGAGGTGCGATTGACCCTACATTAATTAGTCTGAAAAATCAATTGCTCATGGAAAACGACCCTGTGCTAGCGCCATCAAAAGTAAAAAATGATCTCGACTTGCTGTTGTCAAATATATATTTCCAAACTCCTAGTAAGCCGGTGGTTACAGATTTCAAGGTTGAAAATGATATTGTAGTTAGTAAGACCACCAAGCCCGTTTTTATGCCTAGAGAAAAGGCAAAAGAATTAATAAAAGAAGCATTGAGGGATACTTTTAAAAAGCCAGACCTAGAACCAGTTCTTGGAGCGATAGCAGCTCTAATAAGGAAAGAAAAAGCACAAGTTTTTATGGCTGGTGGCATGAAGCCTTCGGACGATTATGACAGTAAAACAGGAAAATCCCTGGCGGCTCCGTATGGAAAGCATACCGACGATGGGGTTGGGTTTTATGCTGAACATCACTCAATTTTTATCGGAAACATTGTTTTAGAATCGGGGAATTATAATTTAGACAGAATTGGGACGCTTGTTCACGAATCCCTACATCTGCTCTTTAATCGTATTGTAGGAAATAACTCTTCTCCGGTTGAACCAGACAGCAAAGCTGAAGAAGCACTAGATCGAGCTATTTTTGCCGATATCAAGCATCGAAAGTCTATAGATAGGGCTTTACTTTCTTGGAAAGAAAAGAAAGCTTATGAGTTGTTCGTTGATTATTTAGAGGAGCACAAAGGGTATTTCAGGGGTGACAATTTTAATCCCGATAAGAAACGTGATATGAGTATAATGAGAAGGGAGATTATTGTGCGGCCAATGCAACTCATAGCCGAAGGAGTGCCTGAAGAGGCCATTAAGAAAATAGCGCCCAATCTCTGGAAGTTCTATAAGCAATACTCAGAGCCATTACTTAAAAAATATGCGAAGACGTAGCGGCAATTAGCTCTTCAATTCCTTGGTGTTGCCGCTCTAATGTGCCATGACGCTTTAAAGGACCGAACTTGGAAGTTTGAGTTTCACACTCGGACGTAAGAGAATAGATTTGTGCTTTTTCAATTGTAAATATAAAATAGATAATCTTTAACTATTTATCATTATATTTATGAAAATTTATTTTAACAGCATTAAGACTGAAAGATGCTCTCTTTCTTTTGAAACGATTGAACGCCTTGTCATAGAGTGTCGAAAAAGAAATTCTCCGTTTGTTATGTACATACTAGAAGGTATTAGCAAAGATAACGAATCAAAATCATATAACTATTTTGAAGCGATAAAAATAAACGAACACTTTAAAATTAGTAATAAAATTTCAAATCCGAACAATGGATACTTATGTAAAAAGATCGACATTGTTTGGAATAAAGTTGATGCCGATGTCTTTGATGCAATAGATCAATTGGAACAACCCGATTTGAGTCAGGAAAAGGTGATCTCTGAGGCTACTGAGTTAGCTCGAGCTTGTCAGGCAGATACTTTTGAAGAGCGTATGAATAGTAAGATCAAATTTGCTTTTGAAGGATGGCAATCTAAAAAATATGACGAAAGCGCATTTTGGCGAGAGCAGATCTATAGTGAATTTTTGTATGCTTTAGCTAACCAAGCTTCTAGAACTATTTTTACTCCTTATCTTGATTCTCTCTACAAGCTCTATGCTCAATCGTACGATAGCATCCTTCTCCCTTGTATTTGTGTGAGTGAAAAGAGGGATTCGCCCTTTTATGATCTTCATTTAAAGACTATCCTTGAGAGGAATCCAAATGATGCAATTGCGTTGACGCTGAAAACCGCACTATGTGCACAAGGAAATCAGTTCGAAAAAAAAGATCCACTTAATGCAGTTTGGTATGCAAAAAAAGCTCTTGAGGTATGTAAAAACAATTATCAAGCTATGTACGATCTCATATCTTGTGATGAAAAAAAGGCTCTTGCATATTTAAACGAACAACTCGAAAAGAACCCCAATGACGTATTTGCTTTGACCTGTCTTGGGGAATTATACAAGGGAGGAGTAAAAGAGTTAGTAGAAGATAATAAAAAATCGTTTGAGTACCTATCTAGAGCTTTTGAGCTGGACCCTTCAAATGTGTATACATGCATCTTTCTTGGAGGTTTATACTTCACAGGAGGAAAAGCTGTTCTCAAAAATGATGTAGAAGCGTTGAACCAACTAACCACAGCTGTTCTGCTTAATCCTTCAAATGTCTTTATAAACATATGTCTTGGACAGATCTATCTGATGGCTGGAGAAAAGGTTAGAGATTGCAGTAAAGCCCTTATGTACTTAACTAAGTGTTTAGATCTTTGCCCTTCAGGATCTTACAAAGCTTCCGTTGTCAATGCTTTGCTTGGAGAGCTCTATCGCACAGGTGGAGATGGGATTGACATAGATACCAAAAAAGCGTTTCGATATTTATCTGCAGTTCTTGAGTATTTCCCTTCTAATAGCCTGGCACACGCATCTCTTGGCGAGCTATATCGCACAGGCGGGGATGGGGTAGATCAAAATGACCAAAAAGCGCTTTTTCATCTAACCAAAGCTATTCAACTTAGTCCTTTAGATCCATATGCATACGCTCGTCTGGGGGAGTTATATCTCAGTGGAGGTGTCGAGATTAAAGATGACAAAAAAGCTCTTGAGAATATATCCAAAGCCCTTGAGCTTGATCCCTCAAATATATTTGCTAAAGCCAGTTTGCAGAAATTAAAGCAACTAACTGAATCTTAGCTCTTCAGTTCCTTGGTGTTGCCACTCTGAAGCTCGACGACGATATACCAGTTTTCACTTGCGTTGAGATAGGAAACGCAGTAGGCATCGCCCGGTTGAATCTCGATAGCCAGGTTGGTTTCTACAGGCTGTTTTTTGGGACCTACATAGGTACCCACTTCACGCACGAAGATGGTTCTTTTTCCCCTATTCTTTAAAGTGATATCGGTTGCAATAAGCCCATCATAGCGAGTAAAGCGTCGTTTGGAAAATTCAAGGCGGTGCCGTTTTCTTTTGATCCAATCGAGAATGGGAATAGCAAAAATTAAACAGAGGATGGCTAAAGAGAGGAGAATAGTTATCCAAAATGGACAATTAGAAAACATACACATAAATAATACACCTCATTGTTCAAGAATTGGCTTTGGCTTAGCCAACATCTCAACAGGTCTTTTAAAAAATCTTGCGCATAGTACACTATGAGCGCGATTTTTTAATAGACCTGCCGAGCGTTGGCTTTGCCAAATTCCAATTATTGAACCACTCAGTGTATTTAAATCATCTCTAATTGAGGATTTGCTTTTCCTGATACCACAACTTGCATATCTTGTTGAATCAGTATGTTGCACTCTGTTCGTAAGCCAAATTTTCCAGGTATATAGATGCCCGGTTCAATGGATGAGCAGCTTCTGGGCAAGAGTACTCGAACATCGTTTGTTTCATAACCATCTATATTGGGTCCTGGGCCATGAAGCTGTGTCGTTATATTATGTCCCGTTCTATGGGTAAAATAGGGACCAAATCCTGCCTTTCCAATTGATGTTCGGCAAACGGTATCTACATCAGAGCCGCGAACAGTATGTCCTGCTTTAAACTCATTTTTGATGTAGTTAATTGCAGACTCTTGAGCAACATACAGGGCAGAGTAGGCGCTGAGTATTTCGTCCGAGGGATTTTTTCCGACATAAAACACTTTTGTAAGATCAGCATAGACAGCGTTGTCTTTGCTCAGCTTGGCCCAAAGATCAATGAGTAGGACATTTTCTGAGGCGATGGTCGAGGATCGCTCTTTTGTTGGTTCATAATGGGGGAGTGCTGCATTTGGTCCAAAAGCCACAATGGGGGGATGTTCCGTTACAAGATTCAACTCCTTAAATTTTGTGAGGATGAATTGCTGGAGTGAATATTCTGTACTGGGAGATTTAAGTTGTTGAATGGTCTCTTTAACAATGGCTTCTAGATGCTTTGCAGCTTGAAGATGCGATTGCTGCTGCTCGGTGGATAAGCCTGCAAGCGTTGATCCGAGAAGGTTCCAAGAGGAGGTGATGGTTGCGCCCAAGCTTGTCAAGTATTGAAAAGTTCCGGCATCAACGATGGAGTAGGTCGGGATTGCTCCATCTGGCCAATACTCCATGCAGATCGTTTTAGAGGCAATACGCTGTTTTAAGAGCGCATCAAGCTCTTGCCATGTTGAGTAGAGTATTTTTTTACAGGTAAGGTGGGCATGCGAGGGGGCATCAATTCTGTGAATAATCGCTTCAGGCTCGCCGATTTTAGGCAGCCAATAGTAAAAACGGCGGGTGAGATGTGCCTCTTTGGGATATTGGAGAATTGAGAGGAGGATGTGGTTGCTGCCTCGGAAATCAAACCCAAGCCAGCCGTCGCAGGCTCCTGCCAATAGATTATTTTTAATCATTTGTGAATTAAGCTCTATTCATCCTACACTTTATTAAGAAAACTATTTCAGGCCCAGTTGAATTTAGATATTGATTCGATATCTTTCCAGTATGAAGGCCGTATACTGCTTAACCGCTTCTCCCTGCAACTTTCCCCAAAAACCGTAACGGTTATTTTGGGCCCATCAGGTGTTGGAAAGAGTACTCTTTTACGAATTCTTGCAGGGCTTGAAACGGCACATGCTGGGGATGTTAGGCGATCTGGATCTATTGCTTACCTGCCTCAAGATGATGTTCTTTTGCCATGGAAAACGGTGAGGGAAAATATTCTTCTACCACTCACGCTCCAAAAAAAAAGCGCTTCATTAGAGACTCTTCATATCACCCCTTTACTCGATCTCTATCCCAATCAACTTTCAGGCGGACAGCGCCAAATGGTGGCCTTTGAACGCTTTTTATTAGAAGATAAAGAGGTGCTTCTTCTCGATGAGCCATTTTCAAATGTCGACGCCTATATTCGAATTCAGCTGCTCAACCGATTAAAAACATATGTAGAAAGCGGCAAAAGTGCTCTTTTGGTAACCCATGATTTTCAAGATGCACTAAGGGTTGCTGACCGGATTGTATTATTATCTCCAGGAGGATCAACTCAGTTATTTGATGAGGTGGTTCCAAAGGCTTCAGATTTAGAAAACGCCATGTCGAGCTGCTACATATGATAAGAAAGTCGACCCTTTTCACTCTATTAGCTCTTCTCTTCTTGCTCTGTTGGTACGCTCTTTCAAGCAAGAACAGATTTATATTGCCAAACCCCGTAGACGTTGTTCAAGCTGCATCAAACCATTGGCTGCTTATTTCAAAACACGCTTTCGTAACCTTTTCGGAAATGGCTCTATCCATTGTTTTAAGCCTCTCAATGGCCATTCCTTTAGCTCTGATAATGTATTCTCTGCCCAATATTGGAGGATTTATTCAAGGGCTCTTTTTGCTATTAAAAGCTTTTCCCAGTTTTGCTTTGAGTCCTCTCATTGTGTTTTGGGTTGGTTTTGGAAAAGCGGCCATTCTTATTCCTGCAACAATTATGCTGCTCTTTCCATTAACCATCGGGCTATATCGAGGGCTTCATGCAGCGCCACAATCGATGGTTGATATGTTTCGATGCTGGAGGGCCTCAAAATTTCAAATATTTACTTATGTTCAGATTCCCTATGCCCTACCACAATTCTTCTCAGGTCTTCGTATAGCGCTGGGGCTTGTAGGAACTGCTGTATTGGCTGGCGAGTGGGTCGGTTCTGAAGAGGGGTTGGGCTATCTCCTTTTAGAAGCAAAAGAGGGGTTGAATATTCCCTTAGCTTATGCCTCTCTTGTTGTGCTTTTTTGCTTTTCTCTATTATTTTATTTAGTCGGCATCTGTATTGAAAAAGGGATATTACATCGCTTGAAACTTGGTTCCATTGCTCAAATTCTTATTGCCTCGTTCTTGCTGGTCTCCTGCTCACAACAGAGCGATAAGCCCTATACGCTTATGCTTGATTGGACCCCTTGTCCAAACCATATTCCGCTTATCTATGGTGAATCTCAAGGCTATTTTGAAGAGAGGGGAATTCCCTTACAGATACGAACACCCGGTTCTCATGATCCATTGATAGCTGTATCTTCCGGGCAAATCTCTGCCTGTGTGAGCCATTTGCAGCGAGTTTTTCGGGCAATTGACCAGGGCGCAGATCTTGTTGTGATTGGAGTGCTTGTTGATTCAACGCTAAACGGGCTGCTCATTCAAGGCGAAAAAACAGTGAGCGATCTTAATGGCTCTCGAATAGGGGTTGTATCCAAATCCGCTTCCAAGACCTGCCAAGCCCTCTTTGCGAGAGCTGGGATTATTCCTTCGAGCTGGGTGACTTTGCGTTCTGATTCACTTACAGCACTTATTTCAAATCAGGTCGATGCCGTGTGGGGTGTATATCCCAATATCGAACAGGTGCAGCTTGCATCCTTAGGCCATAAGACAACATATATGTCTGTATCTGAATTTGGCTATCCTAAAAAGTCGTATGAGCTCGTCATAGTTGCTCAAAGAGGAAGCGCTCTTCATAAGCAGGCTGAAGCCTTTCAAAAAGCGCTTCAAGCGTCGATTAATGAATCAGTTGCTCATCCCCAAGAGGCTTTTGAAGTATATCTGAATAGATTCGAGGAGAAGAGGGGTAATACGGTTGATTGGGAGCGTGTTTCTTGGGATAAAACAAGACCTCTGCTTACACATACACAAGAAATTGATCCAGAAGCCTATAATGCGTTGCACTTATGGCTCCAAGATGCAGGGATAATTTCGCGAAAATAATTGCAGTTATTTGCCGTTGATTTTGTTGAAGAATGCTGTATAGGCTTCAGAAAAGACTTCAACTGTAAAACCCCTTCTAAAGAACCAATGTTCAACTCTTATCTCTGGCCTTTCTGATTTTTCACAGTGAGGCAATAATTTCTTAAGCTCATCCCTGAGTACATTTGCGCTTTCAAGATCACTGACTACGATTTCAAGCTGCTTAAAGTACCTAGAGTTTTTGATATCGAGAATTTCGGTTTTTCTTATGTTCGGTACAAGTTGCATAATTGATTTTTTGATTTCAGATACCTCTTCAGTTTCCTCTTCAATTTTTCTACTCAGCGAAGAGCTCCGAGACACTACAAATTGCTTAAATTTGTCTAATGCCGTATTGGTTTTGATGGTTATTTGACGTACAGTTCGAGATTGCCGTGCAGAAGGTGTACAATCGGTAGGTGCTTGGAAATTTTCCAAATTGGAGAATGTCAATTTTGCCTTTTGAAGGTCTTCGATAAGATCCATAACTTGGTAGAGAGCGTTTGAAGAATAAATCACCGCTGGAAACGTACCACGTCTGTCTTCAGATGGGCTGACATAAGTAAATTTCGTATCTTGATCGCCATATTGACGATTCAAAAAACTGATAATTTCGTTATTTGTTACGTCAGACATAGGAGAGTGCTGTGGCCATGAGATCGGCCTTCTTCATATCACATGTAAATATTAATTTTAGGATTCTGTGGCAAGCAGCGCCCATGCGGCCCTTATTCTGAGCTGTTCGGAGTTTTCTTGAAGCGCTTGGAAAAGGAAGGGGATGGCTTTCTTGCTTCCAATTTCTGCAATGGCTGCAAGGATAAGAGCTTTAGTATCGGTTCTTGAAGAGGGGTATTCATCCATAAGTATGTTGAGCGCTTTTTCTTCTTGAAGAAGTATGCCTAGCAGAAGAGCTGCTTGAATGCGAAGCGAGTGGTCAGGATCGTTGCAAAGCGTATTGAGTACTTCAAGACCTTCATATTCAAATTCACTCGATATAAAGAGGGCAGCTTCTATAGCTATCCCAAAGGTTTTCTCTTGTAAAAATGCTTTGAGGATCGGTTTGGTATCAACAGTTTGCGTTCGGGCAACAAGCGCAATCAGCTCTAGCCGTGTCAACAGGTCTTCGGTTTCGGGCAGACGAGGAATAAGAGGCGTGTGATCGACGGCATTTTCATCCAGATAGGAAAATAGGCCATCATCTTCTTGAGAAATAGCTGTTTCGGTTTGAGCAAGATTGTCCAAAAGCTTTTGGCAATAGTCTGTTTTTCCCCATTGGATGAGTGTTTGGAGAGCGTTGAGGCGAATGAGTGGGTCGGGGTTGCTAGCTGCTTGTTCAATTTGTGGAAGGGCACTTTTGCCACACGCCTTTAAACGGCTAAAAGCTATCAGCCGCTCATCACGTAATGGCGATGAGAGCTGTTGATTCAGAAGATCGAGTCCTTTTGGATCATTCATTCGGAACAAGAACCAGCTCCAGGAGGCTTTGTTTCGGAAGTTGGACAAGGTTGGTTGTGTGCCTTCCCAAGAGGTGAGTTTCAGCCCGAGGATATGAAGAGCTTCGCTTGCAACATCTGCGTGAGGGTCGTTAATGAGGGGAAGCAGCAATTTGTATTTGGATTCGCTTGCGATCTGACAGGCGAGTAGCCTGTCATAAGGATCTGAGGAACTTATGAGAGTCTCAAGAATAATCGGATCGAGCTGTTTTGAATGGTTGCTTAATGCAGAGATTGTCATGAGCCGCTCTTCAGGATGGAGATGCTCTTTTTTGAGATGAGTCAAGAGAGCGTTTCTGGCTTGTGAATTTTCCCTTCCACCCAAAAGTTCAATAGCCTCTATTCTGGCTTCAAAAGAGAGTTCAGAGTCTAAGGCAGAAATTGCGACGTCTTGGAATATTTGATCGGGAATTTGTGCTCCAACCGTATAGACCAACCTTCGAATTCCTGAATGGGGATCTTCAAGCAATTGGTTTAAGATGCGAACGCCTTCTGCTTGATTGGCAGAGGCTGCTCCAATGAGAGCTTCTAGCCGCATTTGCGGCTGGGCTGCAAGGGCGCCGGCTTTAAGGAACGACCAGCAGATCGATTCTCTGGTTCGCACAGCTATTGACAGAGGATCAATGGGATGCTCTTTTAAATATTGAAGCAGTCGAATATTTCCCGCGCGTGTTTCAAATTTTGAGAGCGTCTTTAAAGTAAGCTCGACATATTGCGGATCATCTTGTGGAGCTCCTTTAAGTGCTTCTTGAGCGCCAAAAGGATCATTGAGTTCTAAAAAGAGGTGAACCTGCTCTTGAGGTGTTGCTGCGGACAAGGTAGTGAAGAGAAGAAATAGTATTATCCACATGAGAGAAGGGCTTTTTGAACTTGCTTGAACTGAGGGTTTTCGGAGCTTTTCAGCAGTTGAAAAACTATTCGTTCAACGGTTGTAAGCTCACACCCCTTTTGAGACAGCGATTGGAGGGCTATGGTAGAATCGATAGCATTGCGGCTCGAAGTGGCATCGACAACAATTGAGACTTTTATGTCATTTTCAAGCAGATCTATGGCTGATTGATAGACGCAGACATGCGTTTCAATACCTGCAAGAAGTACATGGGTGGTTTGGGTATCTTTTAGAAAGCTTTTAGCTGGGCTGCAGCAGGAAAATTGAGTTTTTTCGATTGGAGATCCCAGCATGTTCAACTCTGGAATTGTCTTCCCTAACCCTTTAGGATACTGCTCAAACGATTGTATCGGTATGTTGAGGAGCGAGCAGCTTTCAATAAGTGCTTTAAGTTTATTGAGAAGCTGGGGCGCACTTTGCACTTTTGGAAAGAGCTTTTCCTGGCAGTCAATAACCAACAGGGCGTATTTCAAGCAAACCCTCCAAGTTGTTTTCCGCCAATTAAGTGGAAGTGGAGGTGAAAAACGACCTGTCCTGCATGTAGGCCGCAGTTAGAGATAAGTCGAAAATCATGGGCAATGCCAAATTCCTCTGCAAGCTGCTTTGCAACAAGAAGCATCTCTCCTAAAAGAGGGCCATCTTCTTCGCAAATATCAGAAAGATCTTTGAGCGGTTTTTTAGGCACGATCAGAATATGGACAGGCGCTTTTGGGGCAATATCATGGAAGGCGATAATTCGATCATTTTCAAAAACTTTTTTACTAGGAACTTCGCCATTGATTATCTTTTGAAATATTGTGCTCATGGTTGCCTCAATGCTATTTGGGCTGCAGACATTGCATCTTCCTTCGTTTTCCAGATGGAAAGAAAGAGCGCTTTATGACAAAAAACCGCTCCTTGAATACCGCTTACTTTTTGCAGCTCTTCCTCTTTTAAACCTGCCCACAATTTTGGGAGCATCTTTCGAATCTGCATTTTATTAGCAGGAGATGGAGGAATCGTACGCACTTTCCAATAAGGTCCTGCTGGCATGATTACAAAGAGCGCTGGATGGGAGATGCCGCCAAGCTCAAAAAATGAGTCGAGCCAGGGAAGGGGATGATCAAATACCAGAAGAGGGGAGTTGGATTTCATGGCCTCTTCAACAACTGTTTTTACGCTTTGTGTATACCGGTAGCGTTCAATTAATCGGTTCAGGTGGCCAGTAACAAAATCGAGTGCTTGAAAAAAGGCTTGGTTGAGCTCTTCATCAGATGAGCCATAAACGATTGGCAAAAAATTTCCAATAATATGTGAGAAGGTGGTGACGCCTGGAGGGGCAGGATCAATTCCATTGTCATGAGCATCTACGCCATCAACCAAAGAGTGGGCAAGAAGAGTGAATTCTCCCTCATTAATAATGCCCTCATCATGTAGATATCGCAACACCATTCCGGCTGAACTTAAATTTCCCTGATATTCGTTTTGATGGTGGTCAAACCGTTTACGTTTGGGATCATAGACATTTCCTACGTCGCAGATAAATTCGCAGGAGTTGAGCTGCTCTGGGTTTCGAGTTCGAATTATTTTATTTCGATCGGCAAGGCCATAGACAATCAGAAGCGCTAGGGAAGTCACCTCATCTGCATGGAAAGAGCCGTCGTGTGTTCCAATTGAATGTCTCATAAATTGTGAGTATGTCCTATTTTTCTATTTTGTATCACCTAGATGATTGACGCCAGTTACAAAAATAGAGTATTATTTTAAAGCCGGGGACCCTGCTGAACGTATTCGGCTTGAACCAAGTCAGGTCCGGAAGGAAGCAGCTTTAAGAGATAAGAGCGTGCTCCAGGATAATCTCCGGCATTTTTTTAAGGAGTAGCTTTTGTGAGCGGACTCTTGCTTAATGAGTATGTTCTTGCCGGTATCGCCTATGTGCTCTCCTTCTTTATTCTCAATCGCTGTTCTCTTTTTGTAGGTGAAATTAAGGCTTCGGATAAAATTGGCCTATTTCGTTGGCTTCTGATCACTGTTATAGCCATCGCCTCTTTTCTGGCCTCCATGCTCTATACTATTCAATTCTTAGGAAGTCTCAAAGGATCGGTGTTTGCAGGTTTGAGTGCAGCAATTGCTCTCTTGATTCTCTCTTATCTCATAGGTTCTACTGCTCGAAAAGAGCTCTTCGGCTCTTCAAACTCGTATATAAAGTTTTTTAAGGGTGTGTTCTTCGGGCTCATATCCTATCCCTTCATCACAATTACTGTTCAGTTGATCAATCTTGTCCTCTCTTACCTCTTTGGGATTGAGCAGCAGGATCAGCTCGCCTATATCTTCTTAAAAAATTTAGCAGGATCCGGCTGGTTTTTTTGGGCAGCAGTTGTCTCTGTTGCAGCTATTGTTCCAATTGGAGAGGAGCTCCTTTTTCGAGGGTATATTTTAGCTTTTCTTTGCCGCATTTTTCAGCCAGGTCTTGTCGCTGCAATTTCGGGAGCAATTTTTGCCCTCTTCCACATGGCTTCAAGCCAAGGGTTTACAAATATATCATTCTTTATTGGCTTGACAATCTTTGGAATTTTAGCTGCAAATTTGAAAACGAAGGAAAACTCCCTCCTTGCAACGATTGGAATGCACTCGTCATTTAATACACTTTCTTTGATTATTCTGATAAACCAATGATCAGATGTTATATGAGGACGAAGATGAAAAAGCTGAAAGTTCTTACAATTGCTGGATTACTTTTTTCGGCGCTATTACCTGCGCTTGCTCAATGCAAAGAGATCGTCATAATCGATGATTCTTTTGAAATTGATTACAAGTCGCTTGCAGGCGATGCCCAGACCATGACTTTTGCTCAAAAAATTCCTGTTGATTTTGGGCAGAATATGCTTATTTCAACTCAAAACTGCTGGCATGCTCTCTCTTTGGTTACTTTGGGCGCTGAAGGGTCAACTCTAGAGCAGCTGAACCAAATTGTTAATCCCAATGGATTATCTCAGGATGCACTTGTTGAGTATATCAGCTATGACGCTGCATGCCTCTATCCAAATTGCATAAGTTCTTCCTCATTTTTTGTAAGTCCTCAGATTCAGATTCAACCTCAATATCAACAAGCGCTCGAAAAAAGCGGCTTGGAAAAAATTAGAAGCGTTGACTTTTCCAATATAGATGGCGCCATTCAAGAGATTAACAGCTGGGTGCAGGGCGCAACAAAGGGAAAAATAAACGAACTTGTTACTTCATCAGATATTGATGATCAGACTGTCGCTATGCTTGTTGCAGCACTCTACTTTAAGGCATCCTGGCAAAAGCCTTTCAGCAAAGATGCAACTCAGACTGAGCCCTTCTACACAGTTTCTGCAGATGCCTTGCAGGTTCCGATGATGCATCAAATTGATCGATTTGCCTATACATCGCGAGACGGGTTTGAATATGTTGCTCTTCCCTATGCCATGAATGGAGCAGCTCAATGGGAAATGGAGCTTATTCTCCCACCCCAATGTGGAACTGAAGAGGCGGTGACAGCTCTTTCAAGCGCTTTAAAAGGGTTGAGAAAATCTGCAAAAAAACAGAGGCTTGATTTAAGCCTTCCACGCTTCAAAGCTTCGATGAGATGGAATGTACGAGATACTATGGAGCAGATGGGGATTACTCTTCCTTTCACAGACTCTGCAGATTTTTCCCTCATAAGTGAACAGCCATTGAAGATTCAAAAAGTCTTTCAAGAGTGCTTTATTGATGTAACGGAAGAGGGTACTGAAGGTGCTGCAGCTACTGCTGTGAGCTTTGCTCTCACCTCTATTCGGGAAATTAAAGAACCAATACCAGTCTCGTTCAATCGGCCCTTCTATTTTATTGTGAGAGAAAAAATCTCTGGCGCCGTCCTATTTTTTGGCTTGATTGAGAATCCCTTAGCTTAAAGTTGACAAGTCCATGGTAGAGATGAGTTTGCAGTCTGAATTAGTTTTGAGAGCGCACGCAATTTCCGATGTCGGATGTGTGCGCCATAATAACGAAGATGCACACGCTATTTTTCCTGGACTCTATGTTCTTGCAGATGGGATGGGCGGTCATCAAGCAGGGGAGGTGGCATCCAGAGAGGCGGTGGCTTCCTTTTGCAAGTCATTTGAACATCAATCAAAGATAGTAAATCAAGTAGAATTAGCAGCTCATGTTGAAAAAGCCATTATAGCTGCCAATAAGCATGTTTTCCATCTCAGTCAAACGCATATTGAATACAATGGGATGGGAACAACACTTTGTATTCTCGCATTT
>JABDGV010000001.1:0-126406 GCA_013285825.1 Bacteroidota bacterium | reverse complement strand
AGGCAGAGCCATGGCTTGCGGCAATACCCTGCATATCAAGCTGCATAAGAAAAGTTTCAGCATCAAGATCAGGAAAGAGAGGTTGAGGGGATGTCCTGCCGGCATGTGTTGACGCGTGCAATTGGTACAGAGGAAGCTGTTGATCCTACGATTGTTGTTCAGCCTGTCTTCGATCAAGATTTGTACCTTATCTGTTCAGATGGCTTAACAGATATGCTGACAGATGAAGAGATTGCCGACATCCTCATGAAGCCGTGGAGTGTTGAAGAAAAGGTTCGAGCACTCGTCGCCGATGCTAAAGAACATGGCGGCCATGATAATGTAACGGTTATTCTTATTGAGGCTGCACGTAACGTAGGAACTTTTAGTGAAACGGATCTATTTAGATAATAATGCTACGACTCCGCTGACCCCTGAGATATTTGAGTACTATATATCCCTCACTCAAACCATCTATGGGAATCCATCAAGTGTCCATCATGAAGGGCGAGATGCAAAGGCATGCTTGGTTGAAGCGCGTAAAAGGGTAGCTCATTGTTTAGATGTTCTTCCAACTGAAGTTTTCTTTTTCCCATCGGCTACCGAAGCTTTAAATACGGCGCTTTATTCTGTCCTGAAGAAAAATCCAAAAGGACATGTTGTCACTACCAACGTTGAACATGTCGCTGTCTTTGAAGTACTGGAGAGTGAATCGAGGCTGAGGCCTGTGACCTTTATAGCTGTTGGTGAAACTGGCGCTCCTACTCCAAAGGATATTGAAGAGGCGATTCGTGAAGACACCTGCCTTGTAACTTGCATGTCGGTCAATAATGAGACAGGAGTGATTACTGATATCGAAGCTATTGGAGCCATTTGCGCACGAAAGGGCATCCCCTTTATTGTTGATGCTGTTGCCCACTTAGGAAAGGCTCCGCTCCATATTCCGAAAGGAGTCTCCTGCTTGGTGATTTCTGGGCATAAAATACATGTGCCTAAAGGCTGTGCAGCTGTTGTATCGAAAGCTCCCTTTAAGCTTTCCTCTCTTCTCCTCGGAGGCCATCAAGAGTGGTCCAAAAGACCTGGGACAGAGAATGTACCAGCCTATGCAACCTTTGCAAAGGGCTTAGAGATCTTTAAAACCCATGAAGATGATAGTATACACCACTTGCAGTCGCTTCGAGATCGTTTTGAAAAGGCCCTTTTAAGCCATATACCAGGACTTTTAGTTAATGGGAGTGGAGAGCGCGTTTCCAATGTATCAAACCTCTCTTTCCCTGATCTTGATGCTGAAACTTTTCTTATGCAGCTTGATATGCAGGGTATTGCCGCAAGCCATGGCTCTGCCTGCTCTTCAGGCTCTTTAGAGCCCTCCCGTATTCTTACCAATATGGGCTATCCTAGAAAAAGAGTTTTATCTGCCATCCGCTTCTCATTCGGCCGGCAAAATACTTTAGAAGAGGTGGATGAGGCAGTCTTAAAGATTGTTCAGATTTTAAAAACACAACGATAATGAAAATTCTCTCCTTGTTTTTTTTCTTTTCTACTTTGGCTGGAGCTACTGTTCAAGAGCTTTCACTGGATGAAAAAGCGGGCCAGATCCTGATGGTTCACTTTCATGGAAGCGCAGCCAATGAGCAATCAAGAATCCTTATTCATGAGCTTCACGTAGGTGGAATCATCTACTACAACTGGGCAAACGGCCTTACTTCGTTTGAACAGGTACAGAAGCTATCTTCAAGTCTTCAGGACCAAGCTCTTCAAAATCGAATACCTATTCCTCTCCTTATAGCGTGCGATCAAGAAGGGGGGCGTGTACAGCGGCTAAAGCTGGGCTTTACAATATTTCCTGGTAATCAAGCGCTAGGATTAACTCAAAAGCCTGATCTTGCAGAACGGGCAGCATGTGCAATGGGAAAGGAGATGATGGCGGCTGGTGTAAACATGAATTTAGCGCCAGTTGTGGATATCAACAGCAATCCAAAAAATCCGGTCATCGGTACCCGCTCCTATGGAGAGACTCCAGAAACGGTTATTACCTTTGCAGAAAGAGCTCTTGCAGGCTTTCATAAAGCTCACCTGATTACGACATTGAAACACTTTCCAGGACATGGAGATGTAGCTGTTGATTCCCACACCGATCTTCCCGTTATCTCTAAATCGAAAGAAGAGCTGCAGAAGATAGAGCTTCGTCCATTCAAGGAGCTTGCAAAGAGTACCGACGCTATAATGACGGCTCACCTTATGGTTCCAGCCCTTGATCCAATAAATTGTGCAACGCTTTCTCCAAAGGTCATTGGCATTCTTCGTGAGGAGATTGTGTTTAAGGGTGTGATTATCACCGACTCATTAGTCATGGAGGGTCTATTAAAAAATTGCACCTCCATAGATGAGGCAGCAATTCGCTCAATTGAAGCTGGATGTGATATCATTCTTCTAGGTGGAAAGCAGCTTGTAGGGGCAAATAAAAACCTTGAACTTACTCTAGATGACGTCAAACGCATTCATGCAGCTATTGTTCAAGCAGTCAAGTCCAATCGTATATCGGAGGATCGGCTTAACCAGTCTGTGAAGAGAGTGCTCGATCTAAAGAGCCGATTTATCGTTCAGCGCACACCTGCGCCAGCTCAAAATAGGTTACAAAGTAGAAAGGATGCTCTTCGATCTCACGAAGATTTTCACTCATCTGCTTCATTGCCTCTTCAGAATATAATCCAGACTTGACCATGGCAGGTGTTAAGGTATTGACAGCGAACCTTATAAGTTTTTTCTCTCTTGCTGTTTGCAGGATTGGGTGGAAGAGTTTTGTAGAAAAATTTTTGAAGTTTAACTGAGAAAGCAATTGAGGCAGGCGGCTGCCAATAGCACAATCCGTATTGTAGAGTTTAAACTGAGCGCGGCCGATTGTGAGATAATCTTGAAAGCTTTGAGTCATCGGATAGCACATAATTGGGTCAAGGCCTGTTGGCTCTTCTATAATGACTTTGCCGCTTGGTTTGAGAAGGTTATAGGCATTTAAAAGGATCTTTTCCGGATTTTGTACGTGCATAAGAAGAAAGCGAATGTAGATGCAGTCAAAGCTGTTTTCTAGAGTCTGCATTTCAAAGGCTGATTTTTGGACAAAGGAGAGATTATCAAGCCCGCGTGCATTGGCAACGAGCTTTCCAATCTCCAGCTGTTCGTCGCTTGAATCAAGGCAGGTGACATGCCCTTGAGGGCCAACAAGCTCTGCAATTTCTGCACTTATTAAACCAATTCCAGATCCCACATCGAGAACATGCATGCCAGGAGAGATCCCCATTTCTTTTAAAAATGCAATCGTTGCTGGATTGTAGACTTCGTTTAAAATTGTGAGCCGCTCAGCATCCTTTATTCCTGTTAAAGGAAGGTATGATGAAGCAAAGAGGTTGCATGATAGTGTAATAAGGAAGAGTAAATAATACATAATCAGAATCGCTGCGCAAGTGGTATTTCAAGATCAGTTAAGCCTGAGCGGGCTCTGTAGGATGCCAAAAGACCATCAGCTACTTCATCAAGATCATCAGTTACTGTAAAAAGCTGGAAGTCTTCTTGAGAGATGCATCCATATTGCAATACGGTTTCCTTCATCCATTGAAGCAGCCCTTCCCAATATGATTTGCCTATAAGATAGACCGGTACATGGTGTGTTTTCTTTGTTTGAACAAGAGTTAAAACCTCAAAGAGTTCATCGAGAGTGCCGAGTCCTCCTGGAAGGAAGACAAATCCTTGAGCATAGCGTACAAACATGACTTTACGAACAAAGAAATAGCGGAATCGGATGGAGAGTTTCGTATCGATGTAATTATTTGGCTCAGATTCAAAAGGCAGATCGATAATAAGCCCTGCAGATGCAGCTTTAACGCTCTGAGCACCCTTGTTAGCAGCTTCCATAATGCTAGGTCCTGCTCCCGTAATGACAGCAAAACCTCTTTGCGCGATTTTCAAAGAAACTTCATAAGCCATTTTATAATAGGGGCTATTTCGCTTTAATCTTGCTGATCCGAAGATAGAGACAGAGGGGCCCAAATCTGAGAGAGTGTCGAAGCCCTCGACAAATTCAGAGATAATTCTAAAAAGTTTCCAAGCATCCTTATGTGGGATGTTCGTTTCTGTCGGGTGCGTAAAGTCTGCCATCTTAAGATATTTCTCGTACTTAAGAGTACTTTATGAACTTTTAGTATTTTTTGCTCTTCTCAAAAGTAATAATTTTGTAGGATTCATATTGATGATAAAGGGAGACTATGGGTCCAGAGAAAACAGCACAAGTAGAAACAGGCCTCATCCACCATGTGCGGGTGATTGCTGAAAACAGCCTGTTGAAGCAGACCCTCTACAGCTTACCTTGGCTATTACTTGGTATTACCTATGCCTATCTTTATCACCAAGGCGTATTCTTAGAGTCCTTTTCATGGTCGACTCCATTTGCATTAGCCATCGCTTTTTTCTCAGCTCGTTTTTCAGGAATGTCCTGGAATCGGCTGCTTGACGCTAAACTTGATGCAAAAAACCTACGAACTCGGGATAGGCTTCTTCCAGCAGGACGCGCTCGCGATGTTGAAGTTGCTTCCCATGCGCTCTTGTTTTTAGCCCTTTTTCTCATCTCAGCTATGTATTTGCCGAGAGCCTGTAAGTTATTGGCTCTGCCAGTTGGTATTATTCTTATCTGTTATTCCTTTACCAAGCGGTTTACCTCTTTGTGTCACGTAACTTTAGGTTTTATCTATTTTGTTCTTCCTTTGGCTGCAGCCTTTGCCTTTGGGGGAGAGTTTTCTTTCTCTCTGCTTTCATTAGCGTTTGCCTCTGGTCTTGTGATTTCCGGTTGTGATGTATTATATGCTTGCCAAGATGCAACTTTTGATCGTCGATTTCATCTTCACAGCATACCAGCAGATCATGGAGTTTATTTCGCTATTCGTTTTGCCGCTTGCTGCCACGCTGTTGCTGCACTTGCAATCGTAGCCGCTCTCAGCTTATTAGATGTTCCTGGAATCAGTTGGATTATTTTCCTAGGTGGAATGTCTCTTGTTGTGATGAAATGGAGGAGCATTTTTGCAACAGGGCCTGGGGGACAAGTTTCTCAAGCCTTTGCGTCGCTCGCCCAGCTTTTTGGGGCTGCGGCTCTTCTTCCATTCATTGCAGAGGTCGTGTGGCGCGGTTTGTCATAGGTATTTCAGGCGCATCTGGTGTAATTCTAGGGTATAAATGCTGCCGTGCTCTCTTAGCAGAGGGCCACAATGTTCACCTCGTTATCTCTTCCGACGCCCATCTCACTGCAAAAGAGGAGATGGACAATGAATCACTCCAAAAATTTACTAAATTTCAGCATGAGCGGTTGATTCTTCATGCTCCCCGTGATTTTACAGCCCCGATTGCAAGCGGAACTTTTGAAGTTCAAGCAATGGGAATAGTTCCTTGCAGCATGGCAACCCTCGCAGCGATTTCTTGCGGTCTTGCAGATACTCTTCTTCGACGAGCAGCGGATGTGACGCTCAAAGAGGGGCGAAAGCTCGTGCTAGTTCCTCGTGAGCTTCCCTTATCGGCTATTCACCTTGAAAATATGTTGAAACTGGCAAGGCTTGGAGTCTCTATCATACCACCGCAGCCAGCATGGTATACCCACCCTAAAACAATTGAAGACGTTGAAGATTTTGTAGTCGGTCGTGTGCTCGAACAGATGGGGGTAAAGGTTAACTATCCCCGATGGGGTTAATTTCCGATTCTTCTTGTGGAAAGAGTCTTCTCGAGATCTCTTGAATTCGGCGCTTCCTGCGGAACGCTTTTGCTCCCTGAATCCCTGACGACACTTCGTGGAGATTTTCAATCGCCAAAAACGCGTGCGGGTCAATGGCATAGACTAAGTCTCTTAAATCGGCAAGCTGCAGACGCTCCGTGATGACATAGAGGATTTCAACCTGTTCGCCTGAAAAGCCGCCTCTGCCATACAAAATGGTGAGCCCGAGGCCCATCTTATGCATGATCTGTTCGGCAATCTGCTTATAGCGCCTAGAGACGACAAGAACAGCTTTGGTTTCATCAAGACCGACAATCACAGAGTCCATGATCTTGACAACGACGATATAGGCGATTAGTGACAAAATGGGAGGGTGCCAGTCTTGAAAAACAATGCCGGCAGCTCCAAAGACGAAGACGTTGCAGGTAAATACAATTTGTCCAACAGTAAAGCCCCAGCGCTTATTAGCAATGATTCCAAGGATTTCAGTTCCATCTACGCATCCGCCGTAGCGAATGATCATTCCAGCTCCAACGCCTAAAATAGCACCGCCAATAACGACAACCTCTAGTTTATCACCGATAAATGGGGTAGCGAAGATTTTAGGAAGCATAAAGAGGCCGAAGGCGAAAGCCAAAACAGCAACGGTTAAGTGCAAGACAAAGGTCTTGCCTAAGTATCGATAGGCTAAAACGATAAAGGGGAAATTGAAGAGGAGAAGGAATGCTGGAATAAGGGATGTATCCGTAACTCTCCCTGCAATCATAGCCAGGCCAACAGTTCCACCGTCAATAAGATTATTGGGCAAAAAGAAGATGTTAATTGCAAAGGCTGCAATAAAGGCGCCTAAAAGCAGGCCTAGAAAGTCCAATATAGATGGAAGAAGGGAGGGCACTTGCTCTTTTACAGGTTTATTTAGTAATCCCATCGCGGCCTCCTCATTCAGGACAATCTATCAGGAGTGGGGTTGTTAAGTGAAGTTATTTTCTTGAACTTTTTTGTGTATGGATCGCGGGAGACGGGACTCGAACCCGCAACTTCCGGCGTGACAAGCCGGTGCTCTAACCAATTGAACTACTCCCGCAGATGGGCGCGACAGGACTCGAACCTATGACCACCTGTGTGTAAGACAGGCGCTCTACCAACTGAGCTACACGCCCTCAATCAGAACGGGCAAAATCCTAACTCAGTTACCCTTTTTAACTCAAGAGGTGATATATACTGTGTAGGATTTTTCTAAAATGCATGTTGTCATATTCGCGCAGAGTACTTTTACAGGTCGGTTTTTTTGTTTTAACCAGTTGCACATCTCTTTCTCAGCATATCCTTGAAGATACAAGACGGGTTGAAAAGGAACTTATTTTGATACTTTCCAAGGCAGAAAAAATTGAGGATTTGGTATCGCAAAAAGCAGAGCTGCAGAGTCTCTTTCAGCAGTTAGCGGAGAACGCAATTGCAGCATCTCGTTGGTCGGACCAGCATGGAGGAGAGAATCTTCCTCTTACTGAAAAAGACCATAAGCTTGCTCAAGTTTTAGCTGGGTCGCTAGCCCATGCTCGGGCAATTGTCGGGGCAGACAGTGTCCTTCGAGAAGCGCAAGCCGAGGCGCTTGAACTCCTCGACGCTTATGAGCAGAAGAAAATCAGGAAAGCGGGCAGCTCGTGATTTGTTCGAAGGGGTCCTTGTGGCCGTGGAAGTATCTCCAATCGGTCAATTCATCAACATGAATAGGCACTGCCGCTATATAGCCCAGCTTAAGCCAATGCATATCGGAATCGAGCTCTTCTTCATAGATAAGCGCTTGAGCTCCAAACTTAACGTGAGAGTGCGATGTTTGCGACTCAATAACCCGTTCAATCCAGTAGCCTTTTCCTTGTCTTGTTAATTTGACCCCTTGAATCTCCGTTACTATAGGCCAAGGCATGCTCTCTTTCGTATGGGGAAAGTTGACATTGAGCAAGGTTCCAGATGGCAGGGGATTCTTTAAGATATATTCGACTATAGGAGGGATAAAGGGGGAGAGCCGGCTATATTCTGGGTCTTTGATATCACAGCAGGAGAAGGCAATCCCAGGGATGCCTCGTAAAACTCCTTCGACGATTCCTCCAACGGTGCCGCTATAGAGCACATTTCTTCCTGCATTTGAACCCTTGTTAATCCCAGAGACGATGAGATCGGGTTTGAGGTGGAGGATACTAAGCCCAATTTTTGTGCAATCAGCTGGCGTTCCTCGGATAGACCATGCGGGGATCGACCCAAATCGCTCTACTTGCTTGAGTGCTATGGGCTCAATAGTTGTAATGGAGAGACTTTTACCCGATTGTTCAGATTCGGGGGCAACTACCCATAAATCTGCAATAGGATGAAGGGCTTCTACTAACTCTTTGATTCCTGGCGCTTCTATGCCATCATCGTTTGTAACTAAAATTTTAAACTTCATAAATTAACTTAATTAAAATAGTTGCCATTGGAAACATATTTCCATAAAATGTTACAATTAATTCGGTGGTTCCGTAGGAAAACATGGATCCTCTCTCTGAGCCTGAGTTTCTTCGTCTTTTTGGCCCCCTAGAGGAGACCCCTCTTCTCGAAAATAATAGTGACCCCTTGTCTTTAGAAAAACAACCAAAAACTACCCTATTTGACCGTGTTTTTGAGCTTTTTGGCCGAGCTTTTGGCTTGGAAAAGAAGAGCGAGGCAGCTCTGCCACGTAAAGCTTTACCGATTAATAAGGAAAAAATTCTCTCTCAGGTGCAGTATATTATTACTTCCCTTGAAACTAATCGAAATAGCCTTATCGACGAGTTTGGTAAAGGAGCAGAACCATTTGTACGAAAAGTGCTTGAGCCGGAGATACAAAATGGAATGAAGTTAATTGAAAGGCTTGAAAAGCCGAAACTCGAAGAGCCCAATCCTGTGCTCGATGTTGGGCTTATTATCCGTTATGCGCATCCAAATAAAATCGGCGAGCTCTTAACGAAAACAGTACATAATAGTATCCGAGAGGCGGTCAGCCGAGATTTAGCAACGCTTTTGGGAAGCCAGTCAAGTGCGCTCGAGCTTGTTAGTGATGAGGCCATTCAAAAAGAGCTCGTTTCGGGTTTTGAGGTTAAGCTACTTCCCATCTTTGATCGACTCGAAGAGCTGAGTGAGAATGTTCCGGACGTTACAACGATACGAGACCTCTTTCTTTGGGAACAAGATGTCATCACTTCCCGTAACGTTTTAACAGAACGAGGGCTTCTGCTCATCGATGCTCTTTTAAGGCTGCATGGAGTCGATGTTAAAGAGTTAAGTGACGAAGAATTGCCTAGGCCAGACGCAAAGCTTCAAGAAATTCTCGAAGCGTATCAGAGATTGGATGTTGCCTTCTCCTCGAAGTTTTCATTTGAGAAGGAGTCGGATATTCTTCTATTTATCATTCGGCAGTTGAGAGAAGATGTTCTTGACATCGATCCTCATACCCTCATCCAAGAAGACCTTAAAGTGCTCTTTGATGACATTCTCAAAGCTATTAATAAAGCTGAGAACCTTATCCGCCCTTCAGGATCTTAAGTGCATCTTTAGCTGTTGGTTCACCTGAGAGCAATTGCAGAATTGCTTTGTCTATTGGCGTTGGGTTCTTTTTCGCTTTGAGCGGTTTAAGGGCTGCATCAAATTCTATTTGATAGGCACTCTGAGCATTTTGAAGTGCTATTCCACCTTTTTCTGAGGCATTCTGAACTGCTACGCAAGTCTCTCTTGAAACAGGAGTTTTTTTATACACCATTTCGTAGAGGCTGATCCCAGCTGCCCATAGATCATGAGAGGGTTTAGCCTGTATTTGAGAGGCATTCCAGGCCGCAAGAATTTCAGGAGAGCAGTATTCACCAGTCCCAATAGGTCCGCAATTTACACCTTTTTTTTGCCACATCTCAAAATCAATCACCTTGATTTTGCCATTGTGAAGGAGAATATTATCGGGTTTAATATCGAGGTGGACGATTTTAGCATCATCATGAAGGGTGCTTAAACACTCCATAAGCTGGATCGCATATTTTTGGAGATCTTGCTCTGAGAGCCCTTTTTTGATTTTAGATGCCAGCGTTCCGCCTCTGTAAAATTCATAGAGAGCGATTTGATCGCCTTTACTTACGACTTTGGGAAGGCCTATGTATTCGCAATCAATTTTTTTGAGCTTTTCTTTCGCCGCAATTTCTTGTATCATGGACTGCTCAAAAAACTTCTCCTGTCCCTTTTTTTGAGCGGGGAACAAGGTAAATATCACCGGTTGCAGGTTCAATTGCCTCAAAAAATACTTTTGTTGCCCCTTCTCCGATTTGTTGTGAAGGATTCCAGACAAATTTGCGAACTTTGCCCGATTCTTTTACCAGCAGAGCATGTACATCTGACTTCTCGAGAAGAGGTTTTGATTGCGTGAGTGCATTAATTTTTCCCCAGACCTCTTGAGCTTTCTCTGTCGTAAATCCAAACTTATCTTTAATATTTTGTTCTTCGGCGGAAAGCTTATGGGTGCCAGGTATAGATGTAGGCTTAACTTTAATTGGTTTAGGTTTAGTCGGTACTTCAATTGGTTTCGGTTTTGTCGGTACTTCTTGAGTTGTATCTTTAGGTTTGTCCACTTGAGGAGGCTTTGGCTGCAATATGGTCTCAGCAGTATTTTGAATTTGGTTGGCAGTAGCTTTTGTATCTTGGTTACCAATATCTGTTGTGAAATTTCGAGGATTCGATCGATAAAAGTATTCAATCATGCAAAGGGCCACAACAGGCCCTGTAAATAAGAAGGGAATGCTTGTAATAATGCCGACAGCTACAGTAAGAAATTTCTCTCCGGCACTCAGACTTTTAAATTTAAATGTCGGGTTGAAGGTAGCGTCGTGGGGGTTGAGCGCTCCTGAGAAAAAATTCTTTACATCCATAGATAAACCATTCGTGTAGATGAACTGTAAAATCAAATTTTATTTAAGTAAATATAGGGCTGCTAAAAGATAAAATCAGCTGCGTGCTTTCGTGTGTCATGGCTGTCAAGAACATGGAAGCGCTTGATTTTTTGCAGTTCAAAAGCTCCTAAACTATTCAGTGGAATATAGAGAATCTGTTTGCCTTGACGGGCCGCCCGAGCTTTGAGCTGTTCCTTTGCGGGTTTGCCCGCTGCATAGACAACAATTGGTTTTGTGGCGTAATCGATGGCTGCTGCAAGAAGGACCTCCTCCTTGGTCGTAAATTCTTCATAATCAGGATCCCTCCAAACGTCGAAAAGGCGCCTTGGCGGCGATACGAGCAGAAATCCGCCATAGATCGCCCGTGCAATTCCAGGTCCTACGACATCTTTCAGCGGGTTCGTAGCATAAAAGGCCATATCCGATTCTTGCTCGTGCTCGCCAAGCCAGGACATTGTCCAAGGATATTGATTAGAGCTTCGCAATTCAGGTTCAAAGATAATGACGCAGGAGGCAGATTCCCCCTTTTTGCCTGTTGCTTTCTTGACATAGAGGGTTTTATCCAGCCAATGGCGAATCGTCTCTCGAATATCAATTCCCTCTTCTAAACTCGAGCTAAACGGGATGCTGGAGCAGGTTAAATCATGGGCGAGGATCACTCCGCGCCTTTTTAATCGATCTCCGATTCTCTCGACCACTCTGTCCTCAGGCGGAAAGGAGCAGATGCCTTGAGGATCCATTGGAAAGAATTTTTGTTTTGTTTGATCTTTTCGAAGCCGCTCTGTAGGACGCTCTTTCCCCGATGGGGTTTTAAGAATAAACTTGAAATGCGCTTCGCTTCCCCACAGTATTTTGGGATCGATAGACACTATTTCAAGGCTATCGATATTTTTTAGATGCGGGTAATTCGTTGCAAGCTTCCATACTTCATAAGCAAATCGATGGTCGACACAGCTTCTTGCAGCAATTAAAAGCTGGTAGAGGGAGGGAAGGAGTTTACCTGAGCGCAAAGCCATATTTCGAGCAAACTGGAGGCTCAAAATGATACGCAGAGGGGGGATCTTGACTCGAGCCTCCACTTCATAGATTTCTTTGGCAGCACGGAGCAGCTGTATATGAAGTGAGTTTCGATCAATATTTGGGCTGTTTCTTTCTAGCTCATAGGCATCTGTTATATAGCCAAAGGTGGCCATAATTTCTCGCGCACATTCTTCACTGTATGTTTTGACAGCGATTGATTCTATCTCTGCATGTTTATATTCAGGGAAGTTCGGAAGTGCGGTTCTTGAGGCCACATTTTGGGTATGCCTAAGGCCTGTAACAACTAAAATTCGTTCATACGAGTAGGAGAGGGCCTTCAACTCCTTTGCCATAAACGTCTCTCGCTTGATGTCGAGATCTGTTAAGGGAAGCTGTGGCACTTGAGCTTGAGTTACCGCTGCCCAATAGGTTTTTAAGCCAATTTTTGACATAGCATAGGTGTCTGGCAGAGGGTCGTAGAATTTTGGGTATTTTTCCACATCGAGGTCGATGAGATAGGCCGGAATGCTCTTTTCTTGAGCCTTCCGAACCGCTTCAAAGAAGGGATCGCACGGCTCGATATGGAGCGCAACCTCTTCCGACTTTCGTTTGATAACAACAAGGGATAGATCGGGGAGTCTTGCGACTGCATCTCCAATCTCTTTCGCCATTGTTTTGGGCAGTTCAACAGCGATGCAGTCGGGCTGAATTTCATCAAACGCCTTAATAAATTCCGTTGCCGACTCCAAGGAGTAGTGAACTCCCGGGAAAAAATAGAAGGGCGGTTTTGATAGAACTCGATCAGAGCGCATGCTCTAATGCCTCATCGCCGAGCGTCATCGAGATCGACTGCCTCAAGATCGGTTGGGGATCGCCTGTTTCTACTCTTTCGAGCCGTTTTGCGGCGTACCTGGCAATGTTGATCCCATCGCGAATCGTGTAGCGGCAGTCGGCAAGGTGTGCCTGCTGCAAGAAGGCAACCACATAGTCGATGATTGCATCTTCAACGAAGGGGAGTGTGGACTTCAAAATAGCTTTTTCCTCTTCAGCTTCTGGAAAATCGAGAAAGATTTGAGGCTGAAGGCGCGATTCGATGTACTCAGGTATTTCAAAGGTCGATGCATCTTCATTCGTTGTGACGCAGATGCGAAAATTGGGATGGGCTGCGATCTTGACCCCCGCCACAATAGACTCTATGTAGCGCCTCGTATCAAGGAGCGGTGCAAGCGATGCCCACGCTTTTTCTCCCATGCGGTTTCCCTCGTCGAGGATAGAGACTCCTCCCTCAATCATGGCTGTAACAAGAGATGAGGCAACGTAGCGAATTGCTCCGCCTTTATCAATTACAGGTGTAATCAGAAGGTCCTCAGGGCGTGTGTCCATGGTGCACTGGTAGATGAAGACGGGCTGGTTGAGTGATTTAGCTGCAGCATACGCAAGGGTTGTTTTACCAACGCCCGGCTTGCCTACAAGCCGTGGGTTTAAGGGCAGATCCAGCTTGTCAATTACGTCCCAGGCAGCAATAAGCTGATTGAAGACATCTTCAGAGCCGATCCAAGTAAGCGGAAGTTCATCAGGACAGGAGAGAAAGATCTCAATACCTTGTATAGTTATTGTTCTTTCTCGTTCCGAGTGTATTTTTGCCATAAAAAGAGAATTTTCTTTTCACTGTATCACTTTCTCTTTTTCTGAGGGACCTCTGCTGCTTTTTTGCTTCCATAGTTGAGCGCTGCTTGGGCGAGGTTCGAACGGGCATGAGGGAAAATTGCTTCAAGTTCTTGGATCAACCCCTCTGTTTTCTTTCGAACGGAGGTTTGGCCCACTGGGCATTTACAGGTGATGCGGGCAAAGCCAAAGTGTTTGGCAAAGGCAATAATTTGCGCCTCTTCTGCAAGTATAAGCGGTCGTATAATCGTAATGCCATAGTCATGCATATGCAGCTTGGGCAGCATGCCGGCAAACTCGCCCTTATGGAGAAGATTCATCATAAGCGTTTGAGCCGAGTCGTCTTGATGATGTCCAAACGCAATTGCTTGGCAGCCAGCCTC
This sequence comes from Bacteroidota bacterium, assembly GCA_013285825.1. Taxonomy (GTDB): domain Bacteria; phylum Chlamydiota; class Chlamydiia; order Chlamydiales; family FEN-1388; genus JABDGV01. The sequence goes on along the minus strand of JABDGV010000001.1, from coordinate 112,670 downwards.
TTTTGCCGCAGCAAATAGAAGAGACCTGCGTTCCCTTGAACAGCTGTAGCATTCAAGCTCTTCAAGCGTTTTATTCGACTCTTTGACTATGAGCGGGATTTCAAGCGCTTCGCACACCGATTTTAATAATCCTCCGCCAACTCCCGCCCCGCAGGTAAATTCCCCAGAAACGTTGACAGCTACAAGCTCAAAGGGACGAACGCCGCGTCCCCGAATAGCGTTTAAAAGAAAGAGCAAGCTTAAGCTATCCTTTCCTCCAGAAAGAGCAACAGCCATCTTATCGACGCCCTCGACAAGCTCAAACTCATGTATCGCCTTTCGAACGCAGCTTTCCAGCTTTTTACCAATATATGGCCATGGCGGCCTCGCAAGAGGAAGTGTAAGCACTTTCTTTACCTTCGATTAAATTATAAATACTGTTATCTTAGACGAACAATTCAGGAAGTAGTATCTCATATGTCGAATATTCATAGAAATGATCCTTGCCCATGCGGATCTGGTAAAAAGTATAAAAAATGCTGCGGCAAAACGGAAGCTCAATTAGTACAAGAGCGCCATAAAGGACTCAAATCGCGCATCGTCTCTCAGCCCGCAGCCTCGCCCGTCCAGAACTTTGCCAAAAAAGTCTTCAAAGTGTTGAAGGATACAGCTCTTCCAGAAAACCTCTCTGAACACAGCTTTTCCAAAGGTCCCTTAGAAAAGAAAGAAGAGTCAAAAGAACCCACAAAAACACTTGAAGGCCTGATAGGACTCGAGGAATCAGATAAGAGTTGAGCGAAAAAGAGCGGTCTTGTTACTCTTCATCGCAGTTTTTGCTGACATAGCTCAATTGGTAGAGCACCCGACTTGTAATCGGACGGTTGTGGGTTCAATTCCTACTGTCAGCATCTTTCTTCCTCTCCTGGGGGTATCGCATAGCGGCAATTGCAAGGGACTGTAAATCCCTCGTCTCACGACTCCGTTGGTTCGAGTCCAACTGCCCCCATCATTCTTCTGGCCATCTTTTGATTAACTCGAGCTGCGGTCTACTACAATGTAGTACTGCAGCTCGAGTTAATCAAAATCTGCCTCAGAATAACGATGGGGGCGAGCCCCATTTATCTCTTGAGCTCTTTTTCATCATCACTCCTCTTAGCGTACTAAACGTACTGCGACTCGTCGCGATAATAAAAAATCATCTCAAGATCTAAATTGGGGAACTCCTCATCACTCTCTTACGACATCTTTTAGGTTGAATCAATTTTTCTAATTTCCACCTTGTTCGTAATTCATTCATCACGAATGTCATGATGTCATGACCCTCTCACAATTCAGAATATTTTTTAGATAAAATTTTAAATCAACGAAATCAAAAAGTCCCTTTTTGGCATCGAAATCAACAAGAATATCGATATCACTAGTCTTGCGAGCCTCGTTATGACCAGTACTTTCCAGTTTTTCACACTCTACAAATCCCAATCGTTTGTGTATACTTTAACATTTAACTGTGCCAAATTTGTGCCATGACCAGCTTTTTGCAGTCTGAAAACAGAAGAATTGGAAAATTTCGGGCATATGCGTACAAAAAAAGATAGACTAAAAAAATATCTTATAATCCTTATTGCCCTGATCACTTGCTCTTTTAAACCCAATTGGCGACCTACCTGCTCTAAAGAGGTGCGCGAAACAAACACGATACAAGCCGAACGACAAGTCAGGGCGGATTCACCTTGGCGAGGAGAGAAGCGAAGGAGTCCGTTTGTTGGAGCCAGCTGTTTAGAACGGAAAGGGCCCCAATCGGGTTTTAAAGAACAAAGCTGGCAACACGAAGTTCTTCTACAAGAGCCCAATATTCTTCTGCAGTTTTTTCCTGACCAGAATGCCTATCGTTTATTTCGCCAAATTCCATCTGATTTACTTGGACTCTCGTATGCAATCTATCCCATCTCCCATGGCTATGATACGGCTCGCTTCAATGACAATAAGCGCTTCAATATCTTCCCGTACGCAATCTTTGCACCAAGAACGGAACATGAGATCATCTATGTACTTTCAAAATTGAAAAAACATCACCTTCCATTTTCAATACGCTCTGGAGGCCATTGTTTCGAACCAGGCTCTCTCTCCTCTGGCTATGTGATCGACCTACGCAATTTTAATACGATACGCCCAGATGTACAGAAAAAGGAGGTCTATATTGGCGCTGGCTGTAAGTTGGGAAGTGTGATCACAGCTCTCGGAAAACGAAACTACGCTATCCCGACCGGCACCTGTCCCTCTGTAGGTATAACCGGTTTGGCATTAGGTGGGGGGTTAGGGCCGCTCAGTCGCCTCTTTGGACCCACATGTGACTCAATTAAGAGTATCACTCTTCTCACAGCAGAAGGAAAAATTATTGAAGTAACGAAAAAGCATCACAGCGACCTCTTTTGGGCGCTTCGTGGAGCTGGAAACGGCTCTTATGGCATTGTTCTCGGCTTCACTTTTAAAATGTATTACATACCTGCTGCTACCACGGTCACCTTAACTTGGAATTGGGATCCAGCAACAGTACAAGCTGTCTTTCAAGCCTGGCAAGCATGGGTGCAAACACTGAAACCTACTGTTACCACACAACTCAACTTAATCTATAACAATAAAACACTGTCGATTACAGTAGGCATCCTGAATGCTGGCAAAGGCTCATTTTCAGGGTGGCAAACCGCTTTTTCTTCACTACAGCCACAAGTACAAATCATACAAGGACCCTATCTCAAATCTGCAGCTCTATTTGCTGCTAACCCTCCCAACCCCTTTTACAAAGCAAAATCTGAATTTATATTTCAACCACTCTCACAAGAACCTATTCAATCAGCTATTTCTTTTTTAGAAGAGTTTGCATTGAACCAGGAGGATTATGTCGCTGTTTGCCAACTCTATGCAATGGGTGGTGCAATTCGAAAAGGAAACAATGCATTCTTTCCCAAAAAAGCCTTTGGTTGGTGGCACCAGACTGTTTTCTGGGATCGACAGTCCCAACAGGAACTTGCACTTGAAAAACTTCGTAAATTCAAACGCGAAATTGCCCCCTTCGTATCACCCTATTCTTATGTAAACTACGTCGATTACGACATCGGAAAAAAGTATTTACGCGTCTATTACGGAAATGAAGTCCATCGCCTGATTCGCATCAAAAGAAAATATGACCCTCATAACCTTTTTCACTGGAAACAGAGTATTCCGGTTCATTGCAAATAATTGTGGTGTTGGGTGTCGTGTCTGTTATTAGGACAGATAGCGACATGAAGCTTTCTCCATATTTTTTTCTTCCTCAATCCATGTTTACCAACGATTGATAAGAGATTGATTATACTTTGGCCAGTTGCGTTTGACGTGACTTCAGAGGGTTTGCTTGTTTTTTTTTTCGATTAAAAACTTACCCTCCGGTTTCTTCTTTGTCACTCAAAAAATACTTTAAGTTGATATTGTCTCTTCTCATAGCTACGCAGCTATTGAAGTACGCAACACAGCCGCCAAAAGCACGCAATCACATTATGTCTAGTAAAAAATTGGCAGTCGTCCGTTACATAATAGCTATTTCTGATGCGTTTTAGACCTCTCGGAGTATTGTTAAAATAAAAAATTTACTGTATTAAAAATAGAGGGAAAATTAACTGTCCGAGGGGCTATGTCAAAAACACTGTTTTACTTAAGAGTAACGCTTGCTGCTTGCTTTTTGTCTACACCCTTTATCGTAACAGATCCTCTATTAGGTACAACTAGAGTTGTAAATAGTACCTCAGATAATCCTGCCATGATTGGAACACTGCCTTTTTGGCTGCTAAACGCCGATAACGGCGATACGATTGACTGTAGTGAAATCGCAGGACAACAAATTACTTTAACCTCTTCACTTCCTGCGATTACGCAAAATTATACGATTAATGGCGCAGGAATTACCATCAACGGTGACAATAGTTATCAAGCCTTTCAGGTTGCGTCAGGAATCGTTACCATCAATAATATCAATGTACAAAATGCCATTTCTAAAGGGGGAAATGGGGGCAGCGGATATTCAGGTGGTGGCGGAGCTGCTGGAGGTGGAGGAGCTATGTACGTTCATGGAAGTGCATCAGTAACCTTAACGGCTTCGAGTCTTATCAATAATACCGCTCGAGGCGGGGATGGTGGTTCAGCAAGTAATATTGGAAATGCTGGCGCCGGCGGCGGAGGGGGATTTGGGGGTGGAAATGGAGGAGATTGTTTGACTGATGTGTCAACAGGTGGAGGAGGCGGGGGTCATAGCAATGGAGGAGATGGTGGATCAAGCTCTTCTGTAAATGGCAGCAACGGTGTTTATTTTGGCGGGGCTGGTGGCGGGGCTGGTATTAATTCAGTGGTGCCCGGTGGCGCTGGTGGAAATGCTGGCCCAACTGGCGCTTTTGCCGGAGGAGCCGAGTTCAGTGGTAATGGCGGAGGAGGCGCAGGAAATAGTCAAGATGGTTTTTCAGCCACAGGAACGGGGTCAAGTGGAATACCTGGGAACGGAGGTAATGGTATTGGAGCCGATTTATTATTTGGAGCAGGGGGAGGAGGCGGAGGTGCCTCGGAGACTGGGTTTCCAGGAGGAGCGGGTGTAGGAGCTGCTGGAGGCGGCGGTGGCTCTAATTATTCAGGAGGAGCCGGAGGAATACTAGGAGGTGGCGGCGGAGGTGGCCTTGGGGCTCCCGGAGGAGCCGGAGGATTTGGTGCAGGAGGCGGCGGTGCAGCAACTGGGGGTGCAGGTGGCGCCAGCTTCGGCGCTGGAGGAGGCAATGGGGCTTCAGACCCTAGTGGTAATGGAGCAGGTGGCGGCGGCTCTGGACTTGGAGGGGCGATATTCATTCAAAAAGGTGGTCATCTATCTATTGTTGATGCCCTGCAAATTTCTGGTAATACTGCTATTGCTGGAGATGGGGGTTCTTCCACCTCAACGGATATTAATTACGTTGCACCGGGCAATGGAGCTGCTATGGGTTATGACATTTTCCTACGCCAAGGAGGCTCTCTTATTTGCAATGTACGTAATACGTTAACAATTTTGAGCCCGATTGAGGGAGATAGCTTAACGACCCCTCTGGACAATTCAGGTTTCTTGATCAAAAAGGGAACTGGAATTTTAGAACTCAACGGGACAAATACCTATGTTGGCCAGACTACAATCAAGCGGGGTACTTTAAAACTCAATGGGTCGATACGCAATGATTTGCTCATCGATCCCAATGGTCAGCTATCCGGTAACGCCACAGTGGGAGGTACTATCTATAACAACGGGACCATATCGCCCGGTAATTCGATCGGCACGGTTTTCGCAACAAATCTCAGTTTATCGTCCTCAAGTATCTGTAAGATAGAAATTGAGCCAACAAAATCAGACCTGATTTATCTATCTGGCACGGCCAATCTAGCGGGAAAAGTGAAGATCATCCAAGATCCAGGCCGCTACAATACACAAGGACAATACATTATTTTGACCGCTGCAGGCGGTCTATCTGGTTCCATTGACTCTTTGGAGATTCAGGGATTGCCAGGCTTCCAATTCTCTTTAAGACAAGATAACTTTAATCTTTTTCTCATGTATGAGCGCTTGCTGCCACCTTCACATGTACGAGGAAAGCGAGTCCATGAAAGAGATTTTGTGAATATTCTCGAATGGGATCAACCGAAGAAAGGCGCTTCTCCCATTAGTTACAAAGTGTATCGCCATGATCTTAAGACACTGGTTGGGGTTGTGCCTGCAAATGGTAAATTGAAATTTAGAGATCATGCACGTTCGAAAAAGAGTGTCACATATTACATAGTGAGCATCGGTCTGGAAAACAGCGAGTCGGCTCCAGCTTCAATTACAATTGACCATCGATAAAAGAATTTGCACTGCAGGTTTCTGATACGTTTAGCTGCCCTTCCAAAAAAATACCTGAGTTCTATGTTCGTAAGGAAAATTTGCATTTGCACCGGGATATTGATAGAGAATACCTGGAGAGATGAAACCTTGATTGGTAAAGAAACTAAGCGAAGGATTGTTTTTAACTGGATAAACAAAGACATCACTTATAAGCCCGTGAGGTTTTAATGTTTTACCAATCTGAATGAGACGTGATCCTATCCCCATTCTTGAGTATCCTGGTTTAACTGCAATTTGTTCGATATAACCTACAGCAGGATCAGACAGCCAATCATGAACATTCGATAGATTACATGTTGTTTCAAATCGTCCTGTAGAGATGTCTTGATACAATTCCTCAAATTCTGTGGCTACTGTGAGAATGATATAACCAAGCAGTGTTTGATCCTGATAAATACAAATAATCTGACCTTCTTTTTTTTCGAGGAGGGAAGCCACGTACTCTGGAGTCATGGGAACTAATAGAAATCCAGTTTGTATAAATGATTCAGGGATTTGTGAAGGACAAACAATGAGAGATTTTTGAAGAGATAGTAGATCAAAAATAATTTTGTCGTTGGATGAATTATTTTTATCAACAACTAAAACAGTCGGGGAAAAATCTTGAGTTGCTTGGTTAGCTGATGCAGTCGTTAGATAAAATAATGAAATTAAAAGTAAGAAGTATCTGTTCATCTTTTGAAAGCCTTAGTAGGTGAAAGAAAATTGTAGTTCAATGAAGAAAATTTATTCCAATCAAAAGTACTGAATTCGTCCAACTGCCCCCATTAACACTACTTAGCGTCATAAACAATCAATTTCAGGAAACGTAAAAAGCTTGATTTCCCAATACGGCAAGGGATTTCTGCCCAATTCTTGACTAGACAATAACTATAAGGTTCTTTGAAAATCCTAGTGCATTTTGTGTTGTTGAATGGTGAAAAGGCTGTATATCCTATGTCGATTAAACATGTTTTAAAGTTTGTTTTCTTAAGTGTGTCCGTATTGAATTGGTCGTTATTTGCCGGATCGCAACCCACAAATAGCATTCGTGCCGCGATCGATATTGGGTCGGGAGGGCCGAAGTTGCGAGTTGCTGAGGTCAATCTGGTGACCAATAAAATTGAGAAAATCATCCACATCAAGAAATACTTCGTTCCATTTGTAGCAAGCCTATCGCAAAGTGAAAGCAATGCCTTCTCCCCTGAAATTATGGAGCAGGGACTTGCAGCTTTTCAAGATGCGGTTGCTGTGGCCAAATCATTTGGAAGCTGCGGAATAGTGGCCATTGCCACTTCCTCATTTCGCGCTGCAAGTAATGGAGAGCAGTTTGCTGACAGTCTTCAAAAGGCCACTGGCGTTAATGTTCACATCGTGGATCAACAGTTAGAAGGGGAGTTGGCCTTCCAAGCAGCCCGTGCGCAGATAGAAATTGATCCTGAGAATTTAGTTATCTGGGATATCGGCAGCAGTATGCAATTTGTGGGTCTAGCTGAGGATGGATCTACAACTGTTGATGGCAGCAATGTAGGCTCTTGGTTCTTTATGAACCATATCATAGAAGATATTCAAGGCCGTCCAAGTAATGCGTTTCGAAGTCCTAATCCGCTTTCTGTCTATGATATCGATCAGGCTGAATACTCTGCAAAGGTACTTGCTACATGTGTGAATCAGCTGTTCAAAGATAAAATCGCCAAGCCTTCGACAGAGGTTATAGGAGTGGGAAGTGTCTTTGGGAATGGGATTGCAGAGCTGTTGACTCATAAAAATCCATTCACCCGTGATGAACTTGCCAAAATTGTCGAGGCCTTAGCTGGAAAGACGGATGATGATTTGGGCGGTGGTGACTACGCATGTGTTGAGGCATCCAATGCTATTCTAGCTCTTGGCTTTATGCAAACACTGAATATTCAACAAATGCGCATCGTCGATGTCAACAATGCAGACGGTGCTTTAGTCTATGAGTCTTTTTGGCAGTAAAATGGCTTAATAAATTAATTCAATACGGACACACTTAAGAAAACAAACTTTAAAACATGTTTTATCGGAAGAAAGCCATACTTAGAATTTCAGCAACGATTCTGCTTTTTACATTGTTTTGGCGAGCTGGTTTACTGACGCTGCAGGAGGGGAATAGAACTCTTATGACTGAAAAAAAACTTGTTGTTATTACAGGAGTGACTAGGGGTATCGGGTTGGCGCTTGTTGAAGAATTCACCCGCTGCGGGTGGAGGGTAGCAGGCTGTGGACGGTCGGTTAAGACTGTGCAAGAGCTGCAAAATAAATATGGGTCTGAGCATCTGTTTTCTGTAGTTGATATCAAAGACGATGCATCTGTTGCCAAGTGGGCTAAAGAAGTCGCCTCAAAAATGGGAACTCCTTCCATTCTGATTAACAATGCCGCATTAATTAATCATCCAAAAGTGCTTTGGGAAATCCCCTCAGCTGAATTTGCTGATATCATGGATACCAATGTATTGGGCACGGTTAATACGCTGCGCCACTTTCTTCCGTTGATGTTACAAAAAAGGCAAGGGGTAATCGTCAATATTTCTTCCGGATGGGGAGTGAATGGGAAAATAACGTTTTCACCTGATTGCGAAGGGTGGGGAAGTTTTTCACCTTACTGCGCGTCGAAATTTGCTATCGAAGGGCTCACGAAATCTTTATCGCAAGAGCTGCCTCAAGGATTAATTGCTGTCACTCTAGCTCCTGGGACGAGTAATACCGACATGCTTTACAAAGCACTTCCGGAAGAGGCTGGCCAATATCCTACAGCCGAGGAGCGCGCGAAAATTATCGTTCCTTATATATTGAATATTAAGCCCTGTGATTCTGGGAAACATCACTCATTAGAAAGAGAATGATGAGGCCTTAATCTCGCTACCCACCTTTAAATGCTTTAATCTTCATGCTATAACCATCTGATTCAATAACTAAAATGCAGCCATTTGTGATCTTAAATCTATAATTGTGATCAAAGATATTATATTGTTCGGCATTTGCCATCAAAAACAAACTCCACAGGGCGTTGCCATGAGTTGTAATAACGATATTTTTTCCAAGTTTCTGCTTCGCAAACTCGAAAATCACTGAAGACATCCTGTCATAGGTTTCTTGATAGTTTTCCATGCTTGGATGTTCTCGATACGCGAGTCTTTCTGCTAATGTGGAAATTCTGGCAACTGCTATGGCTTCCATTTCTTCGTATGGATCATAATTTTCGTCAGGGCCGCCTTCAAAAATACCATAATATCTTTCCATCAAACGATCATCAAAAACAACTGTGGGTGCAACTTCGAAGGATTTGATAATCTCGGCAGCTGTCTGACGAGTGCGTATCATAGGCGAGCTGATCAAAAAATCTATTTGATCGATTTTTCGTGCAATAGCTTTTCCTGCAGCCAATGCGTCCATTCTTCCCTTTTCAGTTAAGGGCAAATTTAATGTCCTTCCATCGATAAGCCTCTTTGCATTGCCTTCATTTTCTCCATGCCTGACAAGAAAAAACCTGGCAACACTGTTATTGGGCGTTGCTTCATAGTCATCTAGTGAAGGATAGAGATTTTGAAATTTCTCTCTGGATGAAATTTCGGTCAGGGGCTCCTGATAGCAAATGAGCGATGCATTTATAAGAAGAGATAACACTAAAATGAATTTCGTTAGATTCTTCATGATACTCCTTATTTGGCATTCTTCTGTTTGGAAGGATTGAATTCTTTAGTTCATTAATATTTAGAATAAATATTCTCATTAAATTTATTCTATATGTAGGTTTAATGGCAAAAAACTTTTACTTTTGCGAGAAGTGTATCGAGGGGGGATAACTTTTTCCAATCAAAAGCTCTGAATTCGTCTCCTACTGCCTCAAGTGTTTTAGTCACGAAATTGATTCAGTTGTGTGTTCATGCTTAACCTGTTGTGGAGCACCGAAAATCATTTGTTTGTTTCAAGTCGACAACAATACTACAAATTGAGCATTTTTCGAACGGATGGGGGTTCGGAATTATGCAATTTTTATTTTTACGATGTATTGCCTTGGTACTGCTTACCAGGCTTGTATTTCAACCATTGGTTTCTATCGAGCCTTTCGCAACACACAGGACACCGGTTTCTGCATCTTTTGCCCCAGGAGAAAAGCGTTCCATCTCCATACGTCCCTCTATCAAAAACCCCAGCTGCTTGAGTTTGTCCAGAGACTCTGTACATCAGAACGATTTGAATCCTAAATGTTTTCTTACGTCTATTTTTGATTTTTTCAAACCGAAAGCGTATGTGCGCGTTGGGCAATCTCTGTGCACGGATGAAGAAGCGTTTGTTAATGAGCGTCTGACATATGCCAATACAGCTCTTAGCTCGCTTCTAGGTATGCAGATTCCGCTTGCCCAAACACCACGTATTGCAATCTGCGGAAGTGGGGGCGGTTTTCGTTCGATGATTTCGTTGCTTGGCGCGCTCACAGCCTTTGATACAATTGGTTTAACCGACACATTCCTCTATAGCGCCGGTGTTTCAGGATCAACCTGGAGCCTTGGCGCCTGGTACATGTATGGGCCGAAACCAAGTGATGCAGTTGCAGCAGTTCGTAATCAGGCAACTTATCAGCTATGGGATGGCTTTGATCCTGCACCAGTCATTGATCGATCTCTTGAAGGGCTTATCTACCAACAAAAAATCGGCGTTGTAGGAATGTACGGAGCGCTTCTTGGTAATCGACTCTTTAATCAATTTCCGAATAGATATTCGGTTGTGTTGTCCGATTTTGCTTCCAAAATTTCCGAGGGCCTCATGCCAATGCCCATTTTTACGGCGGTTATTCCTCCTGATCCCTCAACAACTTTGCCCTACCTGTGGTGCGAGATGACACCCTTTGAAGTTGGTATTATCGAAGATTCAGCATTTATTCCCACCACAGCATTTGGTCGTCAATTTGCAAGCGGTGTGTCGCAAAATAAAGCCACTGAATATTCTTTCGATTATGGCTTGGGAATCTGCGGGTCGGCGTTTGCCGCCCCTCTCACTGAAGTTCTACAGAACCTGATCAGTGTTGTTCCTCAAGAGGTCTACCAAGTTATAGATGATATTGTTATTCAAACAAACAGTGGCAATACATTGCTCTGTCCGGCACAAATCAACAATTTTACCTATCAACTAAGCAATGCGACATATGCTTCACAACAAATGCTCAACTGGGTTGATGCTGGTTTTGATATCAATCTTCCCATTCCCGCCGTCTTGCGTCCCGGCCGGCTGGTCGATGTAGTCATAATTGTTGATGCTTCCGGCGATACCCTTAATGCCCCTGAGCTCTCGCGTTCACAACAGTACGCTTTGCAACACGGCATCAAGTTTCCGCCCATTGACTATTCCAATATCACCAATAACCTGATCTCTGTTTTTCAAGATCCGAATGATATGACCGTGCCGATCGTTGTCTACATACCTGTAATAAAAAATCCAAGTTACTCAGATACATTTGATCCAATTGTGTGTACACAAACTGCTTTTTGCGAAACAGAAAATTTTCAATACACCAATGCACAGTTTGATGAATTGTTTGGTCTGACCAACTTTACGGTCAATCAAGAAGCAGGCACCATCCTTCAAGCACTGAAAGATGCCGTCCTACGCAAATAAGTTATGCGAATTGATGCAATAAAAAATGTCTTATACGATGAATTCATGGTTGTTCAAAAGATTTGTCTTTCTCTTATTTGCATTTCAATGTCTTCGTGCCACACCTCTTGTAGAACAATTCAAACGGGCAGGGTATGTAGAAATTTGCGAAGAGACGCATGGACCGACACAGTTCGATTCGCTCTATGCATGTTTCGATGAGCTCATCGAATTTCTTCAATCAAACCCAGTTTGGGCACAAAAACTATACATTGCAAAAGAGCGTTTTATTCGCTCAAAAGATAGAAAGTACTACTCCACAGATGTTTTTGGGTTCTACGACGAGTCAGAAAGAGTAGAAAGAGGCCAGATTTCCTTCTATTATTCAACCCATTTCCATGAATTTATTTGCTCTCACTACCCTGAATTCAGTCAAGTCCCAGAATTAATTAGTTTTTTTGAAGCTTGCCTCGGGATCCAAAAAACGTATGGGAATCTATTTAACACGGCTGCAGCTGAGTTACGCTTAGAATCGATTTTCTCGCCGATTGATGGCCACCCTCCTATACTTGTAAAAGTAATCAAATACTACCCCTCGTACATTGCCACAACGCCTCACTATGACGGCACTGCGTTTTCTCTTTTTCTCGATAGCACGGACAACCAATTGCTTCTTCTTTCTCCTTATAAATCTTCATTCACAGTTGATGATTTTTATTCTCCTCCAAGAGAGTTTACTCGAGAGCACGATCAAAGCTCTGTCCTACTTATTCCTGGCGCACATCTAACAGAATTTTCTATCTACCCAACGCCTCATATTGTCCTGCAAAGTGGCAAAATTCGATACGCAACAATAGCATTTGCCATGAGACCAAACTACACTCCCCAAAAAATCAAACTCACTCCTCTGCCGAGCTTTAAACGTTGAATAATTTTTTCACGAAAGCTACGATGTAAGAAATTATTTTAAGTTTTCATATGTTCAAATATTTTATTATTTTTCTCTTCACTTCACATTCCCTGTTCGCCCTAACAACTCTCACAGTAACAGTAAGCTCAGATGATAATCCTGGCGGTATTGGGGACAGTGGCGATCTGAGATATTGCTTGAATGCAATGAATACTAGTTTAAACGCAACATCCGATGATTATGCGATTGTCTTTGCCTTTCCAATGACTATTCAACTCAATGGAATTCTGCCGATTATTAACAATTCCTCGAATCCTGTGAATATCACAATTGGAAACCCAGGCTCTATTCCTACAGTCACAATTGACGGTAACAGTGGTACGTACAGCGGATTTTTTATTCCAATGGGGAATGTGACGATCCAAAACATAATCTTTCAAAACATGACTGCTAAAGGCGGCAATGGAGGAGATGGAATTTCGGGCGGAGGCGGCGGCATGGGAGCCGGAGGCGCCATTTACGTCCCTCATTCCTTTTTAAATGGTTCGAATCCTTCAATCACCTTGCTAAATGTATCAATCAATAACTGTTCTGCTGTTGGTGGAAATGGAGGAAGTTATTTAGGACCCTCGTCTACAGGCAATGAGGGTGGCGGCGGTGGCGGTGGATTTAGCAGTAATGGAGGTTCTATTACAACTACCGGAAGCACCGGAGGTGGGGGTGGTGGAGGTTTTGGTGGAAATGGCGGAGATGTCACCCTTTCGAAAGACGATCTACTCGGTGGTGGTGGAGGCGGAGGAGGAGGACTGGGATCCGGTGCCACCATAGGCATACTCACGAATCTGGGAAATGGTGGTTCGGATCAGGATGTTGGCCAGGATGGAGATGGTTATGGTCTCACGATTACTGCTGGTTCTGGAGGAGGGGGTAATAGTGGTGGAAGCGATGCAGGAGGCGGCGGTGGCGGTAGCGCTGCTCTTCCTGGCGGAGGCGGTGGAGGAAGCTCTGGGCATAATGGAATACAACCTCAAGGCGCTCTAGCACCTGGAGGTGGCAATCTGCCTTCCGGGGGTAATGGAGGAGATGGCGGTGGAGGCGGTGGCGGCGGAGTCGTCACAACGTCATCTACAAATGGAGTTGACGGACAAGCAGGAAGTGGCGGCTACTTCGGTGGTGGAGGTGGTGGAGCTGGCACCGGCGCTTATGATACCGCTTATAGAGTACAAGGTGGATTTGGAGGGCTTGGCGGTGGAGGCGGTGGCGGTGGAGTCAATCAATCCGGTTTGACGCCTGGAGGAGGGGGTAATACTCTTGGCGGAGGCGGAGGTGGGGGTGGCGGACCCTCTAATGGCTCTACTGCCGGCGGTGGATTAGATTTTGGAAGTCTCGGTGGTGGCTCTGGAGGAGATGGCGCTAATACATACGGATCAGGCTTTGGAGGCGGCGGCGGAGGCGGAGGGAGCGGTCTCGGAGGCGCTATCTTCGTGGATATTGATTTGAATTTCACTATTCAAGCGCTTCCTGGGGTTCCAACCATGTTCAATACATCAAACAATACAACTCAAGCAGGAACTCATGGCACGGGCGGCTCTGGTGGAGGTTCAGATGGCGTCGATGGATCAGCTTTAGGAAATAGTATTTTTCTGCGCACAGGTTCTGCTCTTACATTTATGGCACAGGGTGCTGGTGATCTTTTGACACTTGGCGATCAAGTGGCGTTTACTGATGATACCAGTTTCGGCGAGGGTGGAACAAATGTCTATGTCAGTGGAAATGGAACTGTGATTTACAACGGAACAACCGATTATCCAGGGACCATCACGATCAATAATGCGAATTTCAAAGTGAATGGACAGATCGATACAGCCTCAATCCTTGTTTGTAGGAACCTTGGCTTTAGCTCACAAAGAGGCATGCTTAGCGGGAGTGGGACCTTGACTGGAGATGTCTTTGTTAATTCGGGAACGATCTCTCCAGATACTGCAAGCACGCTCACCCTGGGCAGTTTGACCCTAAATTCAGCAGACTTAAGTACAAACACCTTGGGAAGTCTTGTACATATCGATATCGATTCCAGCAGTATATCTTCTGTCGCTGCTGTTACTGGACCTGCATCGTTAGCCGGGACCTTGGAGATCGACTTAAGTCCAAACGCTCAGCATGGAACGTACACAATCCTCACTTCGTCTTCCATTACAGGCACCTTTGATTCCGTAACATTTACTGGACCAACTCCCAATTATTTGCTCTCTTATGTACCGCTCGGAAATCCTATGTATGTGCAATTTGAGTTTTTAGGCTACCCGCCAAGCAGTGTGGAACCACCATCAAAGTTTCGAGGAAAGCAAAAGAAAAATAAACATGAACGATATAACAAACTGAAATGGACACCAAGTCCAGAGCCCGACATCATCGGTTATTTTATTTATCGCAATGATAAGCAACTCGCAATGCTCAATCGCTCCATATCTGCCTATAAAGATCCTAATAGAAAGAAGAGAGCTTCTTACATCTATGGCATAACAGCAATTAGCTCAGCAGGCAAAGAAAGCGCACAGGTCAATTTCATCATCGCACCTAAAGGAAAGTAAGGGAGAAAACTATAATGCTTTCGCTTAAGACCGACTTCACCTTAAATATACGTTCAAGTTATCAATCAACTATGGCCATTTGGGTGAGGAATAGTATGTACAGATTAATTCAGACGATTTGGTTTTTAGGCATGATATGCGTATTGCTTCCAGCGTGCGTATTGTTTCCAACATGTACGTATGCTCATGATAAAAATACCGTCATTGCAACAATGAATGTAGGAATAACACCAGATGGCCTTGCAATTACTCCAGACAATCATTATGCCTATGTTGTAAACAATAATAATTATGGCATTGCTGGGCAAGATTCAGTAACTGTATTAAATCTCAAAAATAACACGGTCAAAACGACCATTTTTGATAGCAGTTTTAATGAACCATTCAGAGTAGCCATCACTCCTGATGGCAAAAAAGCGTATATAGCTAATAGCAATGGCACAACACTCTCTATTATCGACACAAAACTTAATAAGGTTATCGGCGTTATTAGTGGCTTTGACGGTCCATCAGGTATAGTTATAACTCCTAATGGCAAATTTGCATATGTGAATAACTATGGAGGCTCTGAAGGTGTTGGGAGCGGTAATGGAAACACCGTCAGTGTTGTAAATTTACAAACTCAAAATATAATCGGGACAATTGTAGTGGGGCAAGCGCCTGCTGCATTAGCAATGTCGCAGGATGGCAAATTTGTATATTCCATTAATTATGTTGATGGCAACCCAGGCACTGGTACCATGAGCATCATTAAAACAAAAACGAATACCGTTGTCGATACGGTCTATGGATTTTTCGGACCATTTGGCGTTGTAGTAACACCCAACGGTAAATACGCATATGTAACGAATTTTGGCAGCAATAATTTTGCGCCATTTGGCACCACAGTATACGTTGTTCAATTGCATCATGATCCTAAAATAATTAAGTCCATTGATCTTGGAATTCAACCATCCGGCATCGCATGTACACCAAACGGGCGTTTTGTGTACGTGACAAATTATAATACACTCTATGCAGGTGCAAGTTTTACGAATCTAACAGCGGGGCGGGGAACAGTGAATATTATCGATACTCGTACCCATCAAGTAATCCCTCCTACAATTGCTGTGGGACAGTCACCTAATTTTATTACCATTTCACCCAATGGCAAATTTGCATATGTAACCAACTTCATATCAAACACAGTTGATGTTATTCAGCTTACGGATTAAAAAATTGATTGAGCTTGCCGAGTTCTATTCGACAAGCTCTAAACGACTCTATACTGATATTGTCCTAATATATGTCAGAAGGCATTGTAGAGGTGCCGTGCAAAGCCTTAAATGTTAAAAGATGCCGTAAGAGATAAATGGGGGCAGCCCCCATTTATAGACGAATCCAACTAATCACGTGACAATTTTCGTTTAAAGAAAATTGCATCCAGAGCTAGTTTCCCAGGGCCTACAATCATCAAGAAAATCATGGCAAAGAATAGTGTATAGTCGTCGCGGGCTTCATGAACAACTGCCCAAAAACCAATTTGAGGAGGAACAGGAGGAAGGGGAAGGGGAGATGTGCCTAAAAACATGGTGATTTTAGTCGTAAGGAACGCCACGACCATTTCTCCTGCGAACAAGAGAGCAAAAAGATTGTTAAATAGGCCAAGCAACAAACAGATACCACCAACAATTTCTAGCATCCCAATGGAATAGGCTGTTAGTTCTGGTAGAGGGAAACCGAGCAACGTAAACCGCATAACACCCATGCTAGGAAATATAAATTTTAAAATTCCCTCTCCTAAAAATGTCAGGCCAGCAAAAAGACGAATTAATGCGATCGACGAATATCCTTCGGTATAAGGATTGAAAAGCCAGTGAAAAAATTTTGACATACCCTTAATCTCCAATTTTTATATTTTAGTAAGTTTAAAATATATTTTTGATTGATCAGATGAGACAATCATATTGAACTTTTCTCCGTAAAACGGATTAAAGCCAATTTTAGTGGACGCAACAACAATGCACTCGGTAATCATCGAATTAACGATGCTGTCTAGTTCTAAATTGATTAACGTGGTGGGCGTGAACCAAGATATGATAAGCCCATTGTCAATGGATAAATAGTTTGAGATGTCTGTAATTATGTTAACTGAATTTTGCATACATAGAAACGAAGCGGAGCATGTTCCCACTACTTGATTCTGTACGTTGTAGACCGGTGCTCTTCCTGCTAAATAAGTAGATGATATTGTTGAACTGTCAATTGAAACGTTAGACGTTGGTATTTGAATAAAGCTGTTTATGAAATCTGCAGTGTTTAAATAATAGGTCAGCTTTTTGTGTTTGTGGAATGTTTTCTTCTTCGACTTATCAACTAAATTGGTTGCTCTATTTTCACCTACTTTAATGCTCGTATTTAGGTTGCCAACCGATTGAGGACAATTGTGGCTATATATACATGAGGGTGCCCATATGAGCAAAAACAGAAAAAAAACAGTTCGATATGCATTTTGTAAATTTAACACAACTCTCTCCTTAAATTTTGCAATGGGCTCTTTGCTCTTTGTCTCATATTCTGAAATTCAAAAGCTTAAATGACCCATAACTAAATTTTTCATTCAGTGTCAATATCTTTATTGAAAAATGAGGGGAGAACTAAAATCCCAAATTAAAATTTTGAAACCCACTTTAACATATTTTCAGGTACACTTTTGACATGCTTGAAAAACAAAAAACCATTTCAAATCAACGAATTATTAATTGCCTCATCACCGATTATGGCATTGAGGTGACGACGCTTACATTCCTGCCTTTAGGAGCAGATTTAAATGTGTCCTTATATAAGGCACAAGCTGTTGACAGGTCATGTTATTTTGTAAAAGTAAAACATGGCCACCATCATGATATCAGTGTTGCTATCGCGAAACTGTTACACGAAGCTGGAATCCAACAAATTATACCGCCAATTAAAACAACTCATGGTCAACCAATTCACTATATCGACGATTGTACTCTCATCGTATACCCATTTATCGACGGACAGAATGGTTTTAGCAGCAATCTAACGGATGATCAGTGGGTTATTCTAGGCAAGGCTCTAAGGCAGATTCACGAAATTGAAGTACCGTCATCAATTCAAAACCAGGTTCGACGGGAAACATATTCACCTCAATGGCGAGAGATAGTGAAGCAGCTGTTTACCCATATCGAAGTTAAGTTGATTGATGATGAGATAGCTATGAAGCTCATACGATTTATGAAGGAAAATACCAAAGCAATTTTCAGGCTCGTCGATCGTGCTCACGAGCTTGGTCAAAAAATTAAAAGTCAGCCGACTAAATTCGTGCTATGCCATTCCGACATTCACGGAGGCAATGTATTGATCCATGGCAATAATCTTATTTACATAGTCGATTGGGATGATCCTATTATGGCTCCCAAAGAGCGCGACTTAATGTTTATTGGCGGCGGGGTTGCAAATGTTTGGAATAAACCGCGCGAAGAAGAATTTTTCTATAAGGGCTATGGAGCAACTGAAGTTAATGTAGCCATGCGCGCTTATTATCGGCATGAACGAATCGTTGAAGATATTGCAGTCTATGGTCAGGAGTTGCTTTTGACGGCATCGGGAGGTGCAAATCGGCAAGAGATGTTTAACCATTTTGTAGCCATGTTTGAACCACAGGGCGTTGTCGATATAGCATTCAAAACTGATATAAACTTGGAAATTTAGAGACAGCTAGGCAGATTTTTTAATCAATCCCGCCTATGAATAGGCGGGATATCAGGTTTATCAAACTAAAAGACTAGTGAGCTTGAAGTTCTGCTGGAGATAAACAGGGCTTGGGAATATTTGAAAGGCCTTTGCTTTTCTTACCCTTTAAGACATGTTTCAGAATTTCGCTACTTCGATATCCGATCATCATTGCTGATGCTGTCGTGTTGATATCGGGAATTACCGGACAGATGGAGTTGTCCGTCACATAGACGTTCTTTGTGCCGTAAACACGTGTGTTGCCATCTACCACACCTCCCGCTTTCAGAGGCGCCATTTTACAATGCGATACAAAGTGGTGAATATCGAGATTAAGATTGGAGTTATTTTTTATGTACGACACAACAGCTGCGTCGCTATAACCAAAAAGGGAAACTGCGTTAATCGGGTCTGTCAGAATGGGCTTATAGTAGAGCGATAGCGGGTTGATGAGGGCTAGTTGCGCTAGTATATCTTTTATATAGATCTGGATGGCATTCTTCATATTCTGCAGGTCTATATCATTCTTGTAAAAACCGTCGTCCGCTGCGGCTATCTGAAATGGGTTGTCACTTTGGATATCGACACTACCCTCACTCACTGGATTCAAAAGCACAAATCCCATGACTAGAAGGGGAAATGGTGTCCCGACGCCAGCTGGTACGAATTCAAACAAAATCTGTAGCATTCTTGGGTCGCTGGCAGCACCGCCTACTACTGGCAAGTAGATATTATGGATAGTAAATGCATATGGCGCTCCAGGTGGAAGACCATTATCTGCGGGATCTGCTAGCATCGTAATGAACAGGGTCGGATGATTTTGGAGATGTTTTCCTACGTTCTTATTGATGAACACGGGCTTGATCCCTGCATTCTTTAGCGTATGCTCAGGACCTATGCCGGAAAGTTGCAGCAACTTGCTACTATTAATGCCGCCTGCCAATACAACAGCTTTCCGAGCTCTTGCCTCAAGGAGTTTACCATCCTTCATATATTGTACTTTTTCGGCACGCCCATGTTTATCAAATACTATTTTTGTAGCTACCGAATCGAAAAGCACACGAAGTTTGTGTCCGTTCACTCCATAACCCTCTGGGGTCATAACCTTGTCATTTAAAAATGCTGTCGCACTGCTTACTCGTTTTGTGCCTGTAGGATCGATGAACCACTGGGCACGAAGGTCTATGCAATTTTCAACGCTTGGATCATCGTAGTCCACAACCAATGGAATTCCGGGAAGCGCTGCCTGCGTTGCTGGCAGTAGTACGTTCAAAGTCAACTCCGACACAGAGGGCGTCTGTAGGACATTGACAGGACCGTTAGTCCCTCGTGCGCCTGGTGTGATTGTCAATCCTTGGTAGTTCTCAAGAGCCGTGAAGGTATTTAGAATGTTGTCCAAACTCCAATTGTCGCTGCCCGAAATTCCTTCCCAACGAGAGTACACGGCATTCGAACCACGGCCATAGTATAAGCCGTTAATCGCTGAGCCTCCGCCCAATATCATTCCTGTTGTCCAGTCACTTACTCGTCCATTGAGCCCTGGCATGGGCTTAGTTTGCTTCCATCCTGGCCAAAAATACTTTTGCGGTGCTGTTGCAGGCAATAAGAATGCAGGAAGACCCACTTGCTGAATTGCTGGATCACTTGTTAGATTTGCGCCGCCCTCAATTCCTAAAACTGAAAAGAGACCATTCTCCGAGAGCTTGTTCATCACTATGCAGCCGGCAGCTCCACCACCTACTACTATGACATCGGCCTCTAGGCTCTTTTCGATGAGCGGCTTGCTATCCTCTTGGAGATAGTGCTGATATGGATTGCTTAAAGAGCTTTGATTGCCAAGTAGGCCTACTGTAGCAGTTAGAAAAACGAAGGTACTTAATTTGATTTTCATAGTTGGTTCCATTTGCATCACTGTCAAAAATAAAAAATTTTTTGTCAATGGAAGGTATAGGAAATTTAAGGGGATAAAAAGAGAGGGGGAGTTACTTCATTCAAAAGATCGGATCCAGTTGAAAGTTCTAAAATTTGTCCAAGTTGGGCGTGCCCCACCCCAAAAAAGCATCTTTTACAGCATCTATCAAAAACTCGCATGGATAATTATATTAAGTATAAATGTTAATGACAAAATTCTTTTAATATGACATATTTAATTATAATTTTTTTAAATGGATACTTATGCATAATCCACCGATAGGTTTAAGAGTAGAAACAACTGTACCTTTCTCTGCCATACAAGAAAGTAGTAAACAAACTATTCCAGAAAGACAACTTACGCATTCAGAAATTGGCACTAGTTTTGGTGAGCGTGCAAACCACTATGAGGATGGACGTCCGCCCAATTCAGATGAGACGTTTGCCATCGCCAGAAAATATGTATTAAAACAAGAACCGGTTTTAGATATAGGTTGTGGCACAGGTCTTTCTACTGTGCCTTTAATAAAATTATTCGAAAACGTACGAGGGTGTGATAAAGACAAAAGAATGCTAGAAAAAGCAGAGCAAAAAGCTCCTGGCCACTTCGACTTCGCAGACGTTTATAAATTACCTTATAAAGACGGTGCATTTGGCCTTGTCACGGCATTTAATGCTTACCACTGGTTTTGCGATGATGATGCTACAAAACAAATTTCGAGAGTACTTAAACCAGGTGGGTTTTTCCTAATTTGTAAAAATGGTAATGGAGGAGAAGGTGCATTAAGTAAGGCTAATCGAATAATCAAGGAGACTCTAGTCAATACAGAAATTTCCGAACCAGGAACTAACTATAAACCCGATGAAGTTTTGACAAGAAATGGTTTTAAGATCGAAGAAAAAATAACTTTAGATGAAACCGAAACATATACTGTGGATCAAGCTTTGCATCGAAAGCAAGCTGATAGCATCTGGAAATACGTTACGGAAGCAAAGCAAGAAAAGAATATGGTAGAAAAGTTGAGGACTCATTTTGAAACCTTGAAAGATGAGAAGGGGTTCGTTTATGAGAATAGGAAGAGAATTGTGATGCTAGCAAAAAAATGTAATCTAACTAAATAGCTTAACCTGCAATCCAGACGACCTTTTTTTCGAAAAGAGTTGCTCTTGAAAAAAGAAAGATGAGACGTAAAGCTCTTTGCATTTTTTAGCTCCTTCGTAATGCTCCAGTCAAATTCATTAATCATTTGGCTAAAGATAGCTGAAACATAAGTCAAATTATCTTTTTAAGACAAAGGTACTGTTGCGGGGGACCCTTATCACTTCCCGCGCCTAACATATTGAATCAACGTGCACTTGTTGCTGAAGCTGGGGTTTTTGGGAGTGTCGGTAAAGACGTAAATTTCCTTTGCATTGAGGAGATCTTGTTCAGACTTGTCGGTCGTGACAGCACCGGTCGGTATTTGGCTTTCGTTTATCATCTCTCGACCGCAACGGAATAACACTCGATTCTCATGCTTGCCTAAATACTCAAACCGCGAAAAATCGGTAGAGATTAAAAACTCATACATGCGGGGAACATGCGAATTTTGAAACTTATGTCCCTCATAGTAGAGCGCATGCTTTGCCAGTTTTGATACTTTGGCAATCACCGCTGTTTTATTTACAAAAGCGGAGGTATCTAAAACTGCTAATAAGAAAACAGTGTCTGCTTGAGGAAGAGAGGTTAAAAGAACACTATTTTCAATATCCCCAACTAAAAACCGCGCGTTGGGAATATTTTTGCTTGCCACGCTGCGGTTTGCCTGTTCTATGCACCAGGAGTTGAGATCGACGCCGGTAATGTCCGCCGCACCAAGCTTCCTGCAGGCAAACAATATCCCCCCCTCGTTACAGCCAAAATCTAGAAGCGATTTACCAACAATATCTTCGGGACGAAAACGAGAAACGCGTACTGCATTATCATCTCGATCAAGCTCATAGGATCTATCCTGACCGCCCCATGGAGTATTTTCGACCATGACATTCAAGACGAGATCCCGTTCATGATCGTATTTATATAAAGGCTTAGCCACTCCTTTTGCAGAGAGGGTTGAGCATTGCTGAGGGGCACTTACATCTGCATGCAGTGGAAATGTGCAAACGGAAATGAAAAAAAGAGCGAACAAGATAGCTTTATGCATGAGGCTTCCGATTTAATATCGAGATGTTTTATGTAGCATCATCTTTAGATTTTTGCATTAAAATCTAAACCCAAAGCACAAGCCACCAACTTTTTGACCTCGTTTATCGAACCATATTTTCAAGGTGCATCATTAATCCTGGATGGTGGTGACAAATCCCTTTGTAGAGAAGAAATGCGCCGAGGATCAACCAGCATATACTTATAATTTGATAAAACATATCGGAGCGATTCTGGATGAAGGCGAAATATCCGATTGATTTTGGATATATGAGCAGTGCTGCACCTTTGATGAAGCTCCACCAGCCTAATATCGTGATAATCACGGGCCAGCTCCATTCCCACTCATTATGGACGCTGATCACAAAAGCACCGATGAGGAGCGCTAACATTCCTCCAAGCAAGAGAAAGTTCTCATCTTTTGCTACCTGTTGGTACATCCGCCGAAAACGATCAGGGGTGAATATAAAACTAAAACCCAAAACTAAAAAATAGAGTCCAAATAATTTTGCTAACATAAGTGACATAAGGTACCTCTCAGGTTAGAATCCTCATACCACATTGTTGGATTTTAATATCAAGATAGTGATGGGTAAGCCGTCAAATTATCTTGAGGCCGTTTTTGGCCTTAGAAAAAATCCCAATGTGTTAGCTGTAATCTTTAAAAGTGTCAAAGGAGATTAAAATGAAAAGTAATTTCAAAAATAGTGCCTTCTTGTTAGCAACAGGCTCTCTTGCATTATCAAGTATGCCTTTAGTCGCCAATTCCAATATTACCCAAATCGCAACAAATCAGGCTCCAAAAGCCATTGGTCCTTATTCTCAAGCAGTTTGTGCAGGACCCTACATTTTCCTTTCAGGACAAATTGCAATTGATCCAGCTGTTGGTAAATTAGTTGGTGAGACGATTGTAGAACAGACTCAACAAGTATTAAAAAACATCGAAGCTATTTTGGCGACTCAAGGATTGACGCTTGAAAACGTTGTAAAAACTGAAGTCTACTTAAAAGATTTAAAAGATTTTTCCGCCATGAATAGCATATATGCAGAGAAATTTTCCTACGAAATTAAACCTGCTCGAGCAACCGTGCAGATAAGCAAACTCCCGCTAGATGCTCTTGTCGAGATTTCATGCATAGCCTTTATACCAGGTGCAACAACTTAAAGTACGTATCTCAAGAGTAACTAAAAAAGTTATGGTGTGTTGAGCACCATAACTTTTCTACTATTTACGGGCTGATGGGAACTCCTGCCGATCCTAAATTATAGATTGGATTGGAATGGGGAATCTTATTAACAAGGTTGCTCAATGTTTTTGCAGGAATAACGGCTCCAAAATACTCGAGGGATTTGCATGATGGGTCATTGCGTCCATCATACCAGCCAAAATAGAGATCGCCTTTGACGGTATCTAATGCCATCGACTGGAAGCCTCGATTGCCAAAATAGTTATTGGAGATATTGATCGGATTTGACCAGGTATGGCCATTGTCTCGCGAGATAGCGAAATTGAGGCGCATGTTTTGCGAAAAATCTCGAGACTGGCTCGACATAATCTGGTAAAGCGCTTTTCGTTTGTTGTCATAAAAGTTAGATTGTGAGCAATTATAAATATAGCCGCGCACAGGCTCCGAATTAGCAATAGGCGCATTAAACCCAAAGTTCAGAAGGTTGGCATAGCCATAATTCCAAGGCCCAGCATAATTTTGCTCAAGTGGTCCTGGAGATTTATAAATCGTACAGATAGGTGCGATACAAGTTGCTATTGGCAGTGGAATCCCTAAAAACCATACACGCCCATCCATTGAAGCTGTGATCGATGGTACATAGAAGTTATTGAGAAAGGAGTTGAGATAGATAGGTGTTTGAGGAGTGCCAAAAGATCCTAAACCAGTAATAGGAATGAACCCAACAACCGGCGCCTCATCACCAGCTGTGTTGAAGCAGTCTGCGGTAAAATGGAGACCATAGTTACCTTGGCCATCACCCCCAAAGCAAAACTGTGGAAAATCATAGCTTTTGGTCGTACCAAAAAGCGGCAATGTGTAGATGAGCTGAAAAGTGACTCCACCATCTGTGCTGACAGCAAAGTAGGGCTGATTGATACTATGGTTAGCTGCATCTTTTTCGTTTGTCGCTAAAAGCCAGATATTCCCATACTTGTCTGAAGAGACACCGCGATAGTCTCCAAACGAATTACCTACACCTGTGGGCTGAATATTTGTGGGGCCATTCTTCTTCCACGTTTTACCTCCATCAAAGGAAACAGCGCGATATGTTTGTGAACCACCAATAACATAGTCAATAACGCCATACGAGACGACGATATTTTTCTTATTCTTTCTGTTGATTGCAACGGCTGTATCCCACGCGCCCATACCAGGAGGTAGTTTGGAGAGTTGAATTGGCTTTCGTACATGGAGCTCTCCATCATCTCCAATGCCTCCAATTGCTACCATGCAATTGACGGTGTTGTTTGTTTTATTCGATTCCATCGAGTTATCTACCCAGCTCCAGGCCGCAACGCCATCATAGGCATCATTTACATGCGTGTCTCGGACGCCATTATTATCGGCATTCTTAATAAATTTTGTTATATTGGTGGCTCCCTTGCTTATTTTTTTGTTGTTTTTCAGCCGAACTCTAGGTTGGACGACATAGCTGATATCGGTTGGAAGGAGGACCTGGGCGCCAGATGAGATGATATTTCCAGTGGCCTGAGGACCCTGCACAACAAGCGCTCCGGCGTTTGTAATAGAGACAATATAGCCCACAGGAGGTACAGGAAAGGTACTTGGACTTTGAGTAAACGAATAGGGTACGCTCAAACCATTGTTTGAAGCTGCAAGCCAGGAGCGGTAGACAATATCAGTTGGACGAAGATGTTTTGGAAGGAACCCATCCGCTGTGTACAAGTAGCCTCCAGATAGTATTGGAGTTGATTCGTAAGAGGCATTGGCATAAGGACCTGTAACAAAGTTAATCAAGGGGAGTTGAATGGTTACTTTTGGCCCCTCTTTTATAATAGTGAGAGTCACCCAAAACTTGGTGTGGGGGACAGGAACACCATTGCCATCCGATAGCTGTAATTGGATATTGTGCTTGTAGGTGTCGCGCTGATGATCATTGCGAACTTTAAAAATGTCGTTTGGCTTTGTTCCCGCAAAGCATGACCCCATTGCCAGAAGGCAGATCGCACTCACACTCACAATTTTTTGAAACAGCTTCATCGGTCAACCTGCCTTTCCTTGAACGTTTGTTTTAGTTCAAATAGCAGCTTTGCAAACAACATTCAATTTATTTTTATTGCTTCTAGTTCATAAGTGAGGTCGAGAATAACGAGGGGGAGCTTTCAAACACTCTGTGATCCAATTATTAGATCGATTTTCAGAAGAGTTGCTCTTGCTAATTAGAAGTGAATAGGGATGCTATTTCTTGTATTTCAGTTTTTGGAAGGTCAAAATTAAAAATCTCAAGATCTTCTCTCATGTGCTTATCGGAGCAAGTTCCAGTCAATGGAACAATGCCAATATCTACTAAAACGCGAAAGAGAATTTGCGCTGCAGTTTTCTGATATATTTGAGCTGCCCTTTGTACTACTTCACGGACAAGAATCTGGGGATTCGCTGTAAGAGTCCAAAAACTTTGGTAAATAATGTTCTTCTCTTTGCACCACGTACGAATTTCGCTGTCATAACCCGTGTCTTGGTAAAAGCGATTTTGTACAATCGTCGGCTTTATTAAGGCCATCTCATATAACTGTTTTAACATTTCTAACTCATAGCAGTTACTAATGCCAATTCGTTTGGTTTCTCCCAGGCGGTAGATTTCTTCCATGGCTTGCCATACGATCATCAATTGATCCATATTTTCTAGCGGAGAATGAAGTATCAAGCCATCTACATAACTGACAGCAAGATTTTTCTTGGAAACTTCAAAAGACTCAGCTACTTGCTCGCTCAAAGGAGCTCTTCTATCATAGGGAATATTGAGAGGGTCTTGACCGTTTAAAGGAGTAAACTTGGTTTGAATATACAAATCTGTACGAGCAATACCTTCACTTGTCAGTCGTCGAATAGCCTCTCCGACAGCTGCTTCATTGTAATGCTTTGGTTGACAAGCCGTATCAATTCCCCTAAATCCATATTTAACAGCTCTTGTGACGAGATCAGCGGTTTTCTCTTTTTTCCATGCTGTACCATAGAGCAAGGAAGGCATTGTAGTGCCAGGCAAGTTGGTACTATTTTTCATGGCATCCAAATAAGCCCCTCAATGGACTCTGTCGGCACTGCTCCGAAAACGCGACTATCATCGTGCTGTGAGGAGAGTTTGTCGCACAGTACGAAAACATGATTGAGCGGAACCTGAAACGGCTTCTCGATGGCATAGATACCATGCCTCCAGTCAGACCAATTCCTGTGAATATCAGGGGCATCCTGAAGGGTTGTACCATGTACCAGTACGTTGTCTTCAGTAATCTCTATTGTGTCATTTTCTAATGCTACGATGCGGGATATCCAAGGTTTTCCCTCATGTTTGAATACGATAATGTCCCCTATCTTATATTGCCGTAGGTAGGGCGATACTCGATTTAAAAAGCATAGCTGTCCCTCCGAGACTGCGGGCTCCATACAATCGCCATGAACACGATACGGCTCGGCGAATGCACGGACAGCAATTATTAACGAAATAACTGCTAAAAAGATGGTTTTGTATCTATTCTTCTTCACGCTGTCCTTATTTTCAGGGGATCAGTTCAACATATGAATGGCTGACAATCTTCCAGGAATTCTTGTATTTTTTCCAGACAGTTATTGATGGACCACTTGTCAGCCCAGTTCCTACTGCAATAAATTCATATGAAAATACCAAAACATCATGTGAACGAGTGGCTTTAGGATTGCGAAGCTGAAAACTAATTAATCCTGCTTCTGAAAGGCCCGTTATTTGTTGTTGTCGAGTATACACTCCAGAAGCGTTGAGGCCTTGAAAAATATAAGCTAGTTTTTCCGAAAACTTCTCGACGTTGTGCTGTTGTACTAAATTCCAAAATTTAGTTTCTAAACTAATTCCTAATTTTAAATTTTCAGCGTTTTGCTGATTTTGGCTCTCAGCGTTTAATGGGGAAGTAAAACATACGATTGATAAAGTAAGTAAGCTTAGGCATATGCTCAATAGAGATAGCTTCTGTATAGATGATCTAATATAACTCATAAAGATGTCCTTTCGTTTGAACTTCATTACATATCAAAACTGAAGGTTAATAGGCAAAACAGTCACTGCCAAACAGCCATACATTGCAAGAGTTGAGACGCTTGCTTGCACATCAAGCAGCTGATCGAGAGATTTTTTTTGCTTGGCGTTGTTTACATTTGAGGGGTGCACCCCAGAGTTGGCTAATTTAATTCGAAGAAAGAAACCTTCTGGACACGAATAGTATATAAAATTATGATTAAATACTAAAAATTAATAAATCTAGTTTCCATATGAAAGAAAAAATACACTTAACTAGCAATAACAACCCTTTATATTACCGCCATTCGAGCGATCCCTACGATTCACGATCTGACAACTCCCATACTCGCAATCGGGAATACTCCCCACGAAGAGATGACCGGGAAAGAGTTACAAACAGAACTGATCGATATTTTAATAATAAACCTGAAAATTCTCATGGTTCTACAAGTACCAATCGTACCTATTCAAGAGACACCTCTTCAAACTCATCAACCTACTCAAACAAGGATAGGGTTTCCAATGTATATTCTTCTCGCGTACAAAAATCATCAAACGGAAACATGGACGATGACCTTGAAATCAAAAATCTAGCAGAAGGCGGAAGAATTGTTGAAGCGATTGATTTTTTAAAAAAAATAAAAAATCCCACCTCATATTCTTATCAGCACATTCTGAAGGCAATAGCAAAAAAAGGCGATTTAACGTGGACGTCAGAATTTTTCAAAGAGATTCCAAAAACGTTATTGAATGTCTATCATTATAATACCTATCTCAATTGTGCTGTAAAGGCAAGAATGTGGGAAGACCTAGCTAAGATTTATAATGAGATGCTCGCTAGTGATATTACGCCCGATAGGGTAACCCACAACATCCGCATGAAAGCCTTAATAGACTCAGGGAACCCAGAGGAAGCTATAGCATACTGCGACAAGATGACGAATGATATAAAACTAAAGCCCGATACTGTAACCCACAACACCCGCATGCAGGCTTTAATAGCTTCAGGAAAGCCAGAGGAAGCTATAGCATACTGCGACAAGATGACGAATGATAGAAAACTAAAGCCCGATACGGTAACCCACAATATCCGTATGCAAGCCTTAATAGACTCAAAGTGCCCAGAGGAAGCTATAGAATACTGCGACAAGATGACTAAGATTGAGAAACTAAAGCCCGATAATGTAACCCACACCACCCGCATGCAAGCTTTAATAACTTTAGGATACCCAGAGGAAGCTATAGCATACTGCGACAAGATGACTGAGAGTGGGAAACTAAAGCCCGATACTGTAACCCACAACATCCGCATGCAAGCCTTAATAGACTCAAAGTGCCCAGAGGAAGCTATAGAATACTGCGACAAGGTGACTAAGATTGGGAAACTAAAGCCCGATACTGTAACCTACAACATCCGCATGCAAGCTTTAATAGCTTCAGGAAAGCCAGAGGAAGCTATAGAATACTGCGACAAGATGACGAATGATAAAAAACTAAAGCCCGATACTGTAACCTACAACATCCGCATGCAAGCTTTAATAGCTTCAGGAAAGCCAGAGGAAGCTATAGAATACTGCGACAAGATGACGAATGATAAAAAACTAAAGCCCGATACTGTAACCCACAACATCCGCATGCAAGCCTTAATAGACTCAAAGTGCCCAGAGGAAGCTATAGAATACTGCGACAAGATGACGAATGATAAAAAACTAAAGCCCGATACTGTAACCCACAACACCCGCATGCAAGCCTTAATAGAGGCAGGAAAGCCACAGGAAGCTATAGCATACTGCGACAAGATGACGAATGATAGAAAACTAAAGCCCGATACTGTAACCCACACCACCCGCATGCAGGCTTTAATAGCTTCAGGAAACCCAGGGGAAGCTATAGCATACTGCGACAAGATGACTAAGATTGGGAAACTAAAGCCATCTACTATAACCCACAACATCCGCATGCAAGCATTAATAGCTTCAGGAAAGCCACAGGAAGCTATAGCATACTGCGACAAGATGACAACGGATAAGAAACTAAAGCCCGATACTGTAACCCACAACACCCGCATGCAAGCCTTAATAAACTCAACGTACCCAGAAGAAGCTATAGCATACTGCGACAAGATGACTAAGATTGGGAAACTAAAGCCCGATGCTGTAACCCACACCACCCTCATGCAAGCTTTAATAGCTTCAGGAAAACCAGAGGAAGCTATAGCATACCGCGATAAGATGACTAAGGATGGGAAACTAAAGCCCTCTACTATAATCCACAACATCCACATGCAAGCCTTAATAGAGGCAGGAAAGCCAGAGGAAGCTATAGCATACTACGACAAGATGACAACGGATAAGAAACTAAAGCCCGATACTATAACCCACACCATCTACATGCAAGCCTTAATAGCTTCAGGAAAGCCAGAGGAAGCTCTAGCATACTGCGACAAGATGACATCGGATAAGAAACTAACTCCTAATATTGTAACCTACCAAATAGTCGTTGATCTTCTCGTAAAATTAGGAAAAATCGAAGAAGCCAAGAAAAAATTTATGGCAATGCCAGATCACTTTAGGCTTCATATCAATCAAGATATGATTGATTGCCATGACTCAACAGCAGGTGTTGTGTTTCTTACCATTGACCCTATTTTAGATGAGATTTCAAAGGGGCAAAAAGAGAAGACCGCCATCATTACGGGGAAAGGCCTTCATTCTAAAAGAGCTACTCCTTACGAAATGCGTGATTCGATTACAAAGCTGATAAAGGAAAAATATAAAGACCTACTCGTAGAAGTTGATCAAGTGAATCCCGGCCGGATTCACGTAAGGAAATATAAATAGTCACAATCAATCTTTTTCCAAACAGAGTAGATCTTCTTAATGTTCTTTTTTGAAAATTGGATCACTGTTATCTTTGTATGCACTTTTCAGTATTAATATATGGAGATTAATTAATGAGCATTTCATTCGACGCAGTATTACAACAATGTACATCGATAGGCGACAATAATACCCTTGAGGGGATGTGGTTAAATTGTCTTACGAGTGAGATGCGCATTCTTATTTCGAATCTAAAGAGCGACACTCCAAATAAAGATATTAATAACGAAATTCAGGAACTTTTTAATAAAGTACCAAATGAACTTCCGAAGATTGATAGTGCAAAACGAAAATTACTGATTGGTCAATTTAAACAAGTAAATGAAGTTCTAGAGCAAAGCGGCAAACAAGATATAGAGATTATCAAGAAAGTTATCAGCAATATAATTTTAAAGAGTGAGCAGATACAAGATGTTCAAATCACATCTATAGGAAAGAACCTTTCACTTGTTTCCGCCCATGCTGACGTTCTCTTCAACCTTAAAAAATGGGCTTATAAATGCTATGCAGACTTGGCTGCAAAATTTAATATAACGGAAGATGACTATCAGGCAAATGGTGATAAGGAGCAAGAGTCTAATAAAGTGGTTGAGAAGTTGAGATCCCGAACTATAAAATTAGGTGATATAAAAAAAGCACTTAAAGAAATCGGGGCAAATGATGTGCTTTTGAAACTAGAAGCAAAACTTGAAAGTCTCGATAAAGCAGGAACACTAGAAAAACCCACAAAGTTCAGTCCTTATTAGTTACCTTTGGCAGATTATCAAGGCAATTAATAGAGCTCTCCTAACCTTGCAATCAGAACTCTATCTGGACAATCGGTGATACCCCGATCACATCTCCTTTATCATTTAAAGCCTCTACCTTAAAGTAGGGGCCCATCTTCTTTGACTTTATGATCGTTTCAAAACCGTTCCGATCAACTGTTTTAACATGCGATAGATCATTTTTTGATCGGCCGGAAAAAAGCTTCCAGGAGGCTGTTTCAGTAGAGCCATTCCAGGAGGCATAGACTAACACCTGACCGTTTTGTGATTGAACTGCAATACTTGGCGGAAAGTCTGGAGTTCCGACCCATTCAAAGCAGTAGGCTCGATAGCTATAGTTGGTGGAGGGCATTTGAGCGTCGTAGAGCAAATTATGCTCGGGATGGTTCTCGGTATTTCCTCCTTGCGCATACTCAGAGAAATATTGCGACTGACCCCAGCCTACAAACCTATTGCCATTAGGCAATTTCTGGACGCTGCCCTGTGAGCCAACCGAGATATTGGGGTTGTGGTAGTAGGAGCGATGAAGATGGGCAGTCATATGGTGAAAATCCAACTTGAGCAGCAGTCCGTGTGAAGGGGGCTCTGGAGTTGCTGAGCCGTCGGAATTATCGTCAAAAAGACTTACGACATTGTGGGATATAAATCGTGCATGATGCTGCCAGGAAAAGCTCGCGTTCTTCTTTATCGCAAAGTCACTCTGCTTGCCTCCAAGCCTCCAGAGGATCTTGCCGTTTGATTTTTTGATTTTATAAATCGTCCAGGTGTTGCGTCCAGAAACCAAAATCTTATTGCGGTCATTCGTAAGGCCAATCGAATTCAGATGATAGGCATCCCAAATATTGCCCGTTGATACGGCGCTTGAAGCGTCTGAATAGGAATCAGAAAGAGGAATGTGGCTCAGCGCATTCCAAAAAAAGAGAAGCTGGTTGGTCTTCAAATCAATTTCTTGAATGGCAAAATCTTGAACATAACCATTTTGAGGTCCGCCATAAGGTGTTAGGTCCATCGGAACTGACATGGTCGAGAGAAAAAGGGCAGTATTTTCAGGAGTTAAGTGAAACTCGTGGATATCGGACGTATACCCGTTATAGGCTGCAACTGTCCCTATCACCTTGTAGCTGTTATCGAGAATGAAATAGCAAGAGCCTGGCTCAGATGAGCCCCCTGGAGCGTTGGTATACGCCGGAGCAGTGGCAAGCGTTCCCTGCCAGAAGGTCAAGACCGGCTCACCAAAGAGCTTTTGCATCCGAAAATCGGTATTCATTAAATTGGGGCTGCTCAAAGGGCGGAACCAGACGGGATTTCCCTTTTTGTCGAGAATAAGTGAGCCTGGCTGGCCATAGCCTGCATCAGCAGAAAATGCATAGGGTGCAAGAAAGATTAATCCCGAAGACGTTCCATGTTTATATTTATTGATCGTGACCTTCATGGGATGAAGGTCTGGTTCGCTGACAAAACTCCACACCTGAGGTGAATCAATAATGGGATCGGGAGTCACATAGCCGGTATTGGAAGGGTAGGGCACCTGTCCACACTCAAGACAGCTGATATGGTTTGGAGCGCTCGCATATCCTTTCAACATAAAGAGGGAGCAGGACAAGAGGAAAGCTGAGAAAAATGAGTGCAGCATATACATGCATTACCTCGATTATTAGTCGTTTGGCGCCAATGCGCAAATATCGATACTCCAACTTCACTAAAGATCTCGTATCGTTACATGAATAATAAGCCTTGCCGTTGATTTCACCAGACATCAATCATTTAAGAAAGACTTAAGCGGGCGGTGCCATAAATTCGGGTCCAACTGGCGTAGGAATCATCTTGTTTAAAATATCATCGATTTCTTTAAAATCCTCAGGCTTTAATTTCCAATTCCAAACAGCTGCGATGTCATCGAGTTGTTCAGGCTTGCGTGCTCCCCATAGCGCTATATTAATCCCTTTATCCAAGACCCAGCGAACAGCTAATGATAATACCGAGCGTTGATACTTTTTTTGAGCCCATTGGTCTAAGCATTCGACACATGCGAGGTATTGACTAAAGCGTGGGGGTTGAAATTTGGGATCAGATTTACGTAAATCATCGCCTTTAAATTGAGTATCTGCACGCATTTTACCTGAAAGCAGTCCTCGACAAAGTGACCCATATCCAAGTGTAGATATATGTTTTCTTTTGCAATAAGCCAGGAGAGTCTGTTCGGTGTTTCTTTCAAAGAGATTAAAAGGAGGTTGAGCTGCATGGAGCGGCGCTGTTTTTTGGAAGGTCTCCATTTCTTCAATAGAGTAGTTGCTTACACCAATAGCACGAATCTTACCTTCTTTCAGCAGCTGACTTAAAACTTCAGCTGTCTCAGCAATGGGCGTTTTGGGATCAGGCCAGTGGACTTGATATAAATCGATGTACTCTACTTGTAAACGACTTAAAGAATCTTCAATTTCCTTCACTATTCTTTCTTTACGACTGTCACGAAAAGGCTGCTGATTCTTCCAGTCAAGACCTACCTTCGTTGCTATAACTATCTGCTCTCTCTTCCCATATTGCTTTAAAGCTTTACCTACAATTTCTTCGGATGTTCCAAAGCCATAGACAGGAGCTGTATCGATTAAGTTGATGCCGTTGTCTAATGCGCGATGGATTGTAGAAATCGCATTTTTTTCATCTGTGCCGCCCCACATCCAGCCGCCAATAGACCAAGTTCCTAATCCAATACGGGAAACATTATTTTTTAAATTGGGGATATGTGTGAACTCCATAAAACATCCCGTAGTACGTCTATAATTTCAAATTATTTAATTATAGATTTTATGTATAGGGTTATCACAGTGATCGTCAGAGTGGCTTGCATTCATAATGCAATTTGACTATGAGTAATTCAGTATCAAGTATGAATTTTTATTGAGGGTTCCAATGGTATATTCTACGGTTTCGTCAATGCTGAGACCAGTCGCGGCATTATTTGCTCTCTTTATTGCACTGCCACTGCCAGGAGACGCAGCATCTACCAAGCCTCACTATAAGGGTCACACGAGTGTTGTTCTTCCTTTTGCAAACGCAAGTTCAAACTCTGACTTGCATGCATCACCCACAGTTTACTTAGGGTTCAATGGCAGCACTGAGTATAGGGAATTCATTATGGATACCGGCTCAGTTGGAATTATTGCATCTGCAGATATCTTTCAGCCTGCACCAGGGGCACAAAACTTAGGGTATGGCGAGCAAGTCTATTCAAGCAGTGGAATTGTTGAAAAGGGTACCTGGTGGTCTGCTACACAAGAATTTTACGATGCAGATGGTAATGTGGTAGCGACGGCTAATGTGCCAGTGTTACAGGTTACGGAGATTGCCTGCACAGATGGTGCACGCTCCTGCACTCCAAATATGCACCCTACTGGTATCTCTGTGATGGGTATTGGCTTTGCGCGTGAAAGTCTGCAGCAGACTCGTGGGACACCCTCCTACAACGCATTTCTTAACCTTCAAAAGGTGCTTACAAAGGGGAAATTGAAGAAGCTTCCTAAGGATTGGACTAATGGATATGTCGTTACTCCCACAGGAGTCGAGCTTGGCCTCACCTCTAAAAATACTAAGAATGCTGGGTTTGTAAAATTGCAGCCTTGGAGTCAATATTCCACAAAAGAACTTCCAGAATGGATGCCGGCGCAAATGACGATCAGTGTGAATGGTTTTAGCGGCGAAGGCGGTATATTACTTGATACTGGTGTTGATACGGCGTTTTTATCCCCTCCAATCGGTTCGACTGTAGGTCCACTGGTCGCATGTCCTGGAACTGGGTTGGTAGAATGCGCTCCAGACGGCGATGTGATAAGTGTCTATTTGCCTCATCAGTCGGATCCTGTAGCTTATTATACTTTTACTATTGGTCAAGCTGGCAATCCCATGCAGCCAAATGGTGTTGACGTTGTCCATGATTCCACTGGAGTTTTTTTTAATACTAGCCGGCATGTGCTTGGTGGGATAAACTTCATCTATGATAACAAGAATGGCTATGTCGGATATATCTGGAATGGCAATAGCAGCAGTTCTGTCGGATTTGTTAAACCATCTTAAGCTAACTCTAAATGAGGGGGGGGCGGCTCCAAGAGGCAAGTCCCCCTCCTCTACTGGCTGGATTATTTTGGTTTTTCTGCGCCTGCGGTTCCTTATAATTTTCCCTGAAGCCGTATCGGCTGTCCCTCTTGTTCTAAAATCAGTATGTTGATATTTTTTGGTCAGAGAGAAAAAAAAATGAGTTCAGCTCAGATACGCAATCTAAAGAAATCTATTTCCAAAATGTTAATTGAAAGCGGTGTTAAACGAGCAGCTCTTTTTGGGTCGTTTGCACGCGGAGATGCGACAGAGGATAGTGATATTGACTTGCTTATCGAATTTAAGGGAAAGACAAAAAGTCTGTTTGATTTAGTTGGGCTAAAAATTCAATTGGAAGAAAAGCTGGGTAGGCATGTAGATTTGCTAACATATAATTCCTTACATCCATTACTTCGAGAGCGCATCTTATCTGAGCAAGTAATAATTTTATGAGGAAAGACCCAAAAGTATTCTTAACGCATATTTTTGAGTGTATTTCTCTCATAGAAATCTATCTTGAAGGACAGACCTTCGAAAGTTTCAAGAGTTCAATACAGCTTCAGGATTCCCTCATCAGACGTTTAGAAATTATCGGTGAGGCGATTAAAAATTTACCTGAGGACTTAAGAAAGAAATTCCCGAAAGTTGCATGGAAGAATATTGCTGGTATGCGGGATATTCTTATACATGAGTATTTTGGAGTCGACCTTGATTTAACGTGGAGAGTCTTAACTAAAGAAATTCCAAAGTTAAGGAAGCAAATTCTAGCCATTAGGAAACAATTGTTGAAAGATGGGGAATTCCACCATGAAAATCGCAATCAGCTCTGATATGTATTTTCCAATCATTGATGAGCTTATTTCCGACGTAAAGCAGAGAGGTCATGACATTATCTATTTCGGCCCTTCTAAAGAGGAGAAGGAGCAAAAAGGAATGCACGACTGGCCTTTAGTCACCATAAAAGCTATTGATGAAATTAAGTCAGGGCATGCTAGGGAAGGGATTGTGCTCTGTTGGACTGGGACAGGATGCACTATTATTGCAAATAAAGTGCCTGGAATTCGTGCGGCATTATGCGTTGATGCTGAAACGGCAAAGGGTGCACGAAAATGGAATCGTGCCAATGTGCTTGGACTCAGCCTTAGAACAACATCTGCACCTATTTTAAAAGAGATCTTGAATGCCTGGTTTGATACGCCATTTTCTACTGACGATTGGAATATGCAGCAGTTGAAACGGGTTGAAGAGGTGGAACGTACGCATCGTTAATATGAGTATTAGTGCAGTGCTTGAGCGATCAACTGTTTCTATTTAAAGATCGTTGCTCCAAAGAGGAGTATAAGTAAAAAAAGCACTATGAATACGAAGAATATAATTTTAGAAATTTCACCAGAAATCGCTGCGACTTGAGGCATGCCTAAAATGGCTGCAATAATTGCGACAAGGAGAAAGAAGAGTGCCCATCGTAACATAATTAAACCTTAGGTCTTTTACCGGTTATAAGAGAAACTACGAATAAAATGATAAAAAGAATGAATAAGATATAAGCTATGTAGGTAGCTTCGCCAGCTATACCACCGAGACCAAGAAGAGCTGCAATAATCGCAACAATCAAAAACGTTAATGACCAGCTTAGCATGATATCGCTCGTTTTCAGGGTGTAGATAACGCATGCCAACAGTATAAAATAAAAATATAATTTGCAATCTCTTCAATGTTAAGAGAGCTTTTCTAATGTTTGATCATAGTTTTGCAAAAGACCCCCTTGAGTGTACTTCTCAATCAATACATTTACAAAATGTTAACGATTTGATAATATGTAAATACATAAGATATAGGATTTATGAAAACTAATAAAATCTTTGAAAGGTATGTCCAAATTGCAAACCTTTTTGGCCAGCTTTTTCAAAATGTATTAGAGGTGGTTGTTCATGATTTCAAGGACTTAGACCACTCGATTATCCATATCGTAAATGGTCAGATCTCGGGGAGAAAGATAGGGGATTCTGCAAGCGAGCTCGGTATCCGCCGCCTTTTGGAGCAAGAGGGCATTCCCGATGCATTAGTCAACTATATCAATCAAAATAACCGAGGCAAAAAGCTCAAATCTGCTTCAATGGCAATTCGTGATGACAAGGGAAAGATGATCGGCGCCTTTTGCTGCAACTTCGATGTCTCCCAATTTGAACAGTTCCAAAGGTTCTTAGAGTTTTTTACAGCGTGTGAACCAAACACTATGGTCGGGCTCCACGATATCAATGAGACGAATCGTACAAACGAAGAAGAGATAGAGGAGGATATTAAAACCTACCTCGTACAGAGCGGGCTCATTTCAAACCAGTTGACCTACAAGGATAAACAGGCAATTGTTGATCACCTCTACAGGCAAGGCTGCTTTAAAAAAAGAGGGGCTATTTCATCCATTGCTAATTCTTTGCAATTGACCCGGCAATGTATCTACAAGTATCTCGAGCTTGCTAAAAACAGACTAAACAAGTTGAGGAAAGCATGAAACTACGACTAGAAGATTTTATTCAGGCGAAAAAGCGAATTTCCCCCTACCTCAAGCCTGCACCCATGTTGAAAAGCGATGAGCTCCAAAAAATTCTTGGCTACCAAGGCCCCATATATCTGAAACTTGAGAGTGAACAGCCTACGGGCAGTTTCAAAGTTCATGGAGCCTTTAACGCTCTTCTTGAACTCAGCCCAGATGTGGAGAAGGTTGCCACCTTTTCCAGCGGTAATTTTGCTCAAGCAGTGGCCTATGGTGCAGCCAAACTTCACAAAAAAGCCACCATAGTCATGCCTAAAAACGCTCCCCACAAAAAAATTGATGGGACAAAAAGTTTAGGGGCAGAGATTATATATAGCGGAGGGACTAATGAGGAGGGCGAAAGCATAGTCAAAGAGCTTGTGGAGAAAAAGGGATATGCGGCTCTTCACCCCTTTAATAATTATACAACCATTGCAGGCCAAGGAACTATTGGCCTTGAAATTATAGAATCAAACCCTCAAATAAAACATTTCTTCTGCCCTGTAGGAGGCGGCGGCCTTATGAGCGGCTGTGCATCGGTTCTCAAGGCAAGTAACAGCTCTATTAGGACCTACAGTGTAGAGCCTTTTGGAGCCCACGATTTTTATGAGTCGTTTCAGGCAAAGAAGCACATTGCCTTTGAAAAGACCGATACGATTGCAGATGGATTGCGTGCTCATACGGTCGGAACATTGAACTATCCCATTTTGATGTCGACGGTTGACGAAGTGTATGCAGTTTCCGAAGAGAGTATAATCGATGCCATGCGTTTACTTTGGAAACTACACCATTTGGTTATTGAACCTTCCGGCGCAGTCGCTTTAGCCGGATTTATTGCTGCCCATAAGAATTTGCAAGGCGAAGTGGTTATTCTCGTTACAGGCAAAAACGTGGATTCAGA
Organism: Bacteroidota bacterium; assembly: GCA_013285825.1. Taxonomy (GTDB): domain Bacteria; phylum Chlamydiota; class Chlamydiia; order Chlamydiales; family FEN-1388; genus JABDGV01. Next base: position 73,440 of record JABDGV010000001.1, on the reverse strand, counting down.
CTCTTTCAAAAGGTGGGTTGGAGAGTAGGTATGGATAAAATTAATTTAAAACAAAAGTTGAGTACATTTTCAGACCACTGGCATCCCAGAATAGTTGGTGAATTGAATGGTCAGCATGTCAAAGTGGCTAAATTTAAGGGAGAGTTCGTCTGGCATAGCCACGAGCATGAAGATGAGCTTTTTCTCGTCCTAAAGGGACGGCTCTTAATGAAATTTCGAGACAAGGATGTTTGGCTGGAAGAGGGAGAATGTATCATCGTTCCTGCCAAAATTGAGCATCAGCCGGTAGCCCCAGATGAAGTTCATGTATTGCTATTTGAGCCGAAGTCTACAGTAAATACTGGAGATGTGGTTGAAGAGCGGACCCATGCGAAATTAGAGAAAATTTGATAGGATCGAAGTTACGAATCTCCGCATTTATGCGGAGATTAAGTGCTGCTAATCTCCGCAAAATCTCTATCGCAGCGCTTCATTGTTTGTAGTAATTGTTGTATAAATTTTTAAAAAAATATAGAATTAATTTTAGAAATTAAATAATTATGAGTAATAACTTGTCAGTTTTACCAATTAGTACATCTACAGCTCTTATTCCCTATGAATCGGCAGAGTCAGTTATTGCAAAAGTGCATAGAACTAAAAAACCGCTGCCTTCAACAACGTGGCAGATTGATCCTAAAACAGACAAGATCTCCCGCATCAAAACGAAAGTGATCGACGGTAAGGAGGTCACCTCTACGACCAAGTACAAAATGGGCAAGAGATTAGGAGCCGGATTTGGTGGAGAAGTGTTCCGTTTTGAGCCCGAAGTAGATGGCAAAGCTAAAGCGGTTAAAATTCTTTATGGCGCGACACTTGGATTCTACATGTCTTTGAAAAGAGAGTATGACATCTCGCTCCAATGGCCAGACAAAACAGCGGGCCTCCAGCTTCGACCAAAGGCACGTTTGAGAAATAATAACATTGACGTACTGATTATGCATGAATATAACGCTAAGCTCGATAACATTGTATCCTCTCTCACTCCTGAGGAAATATTGAATGCTATTTGTCAGATAAGCAGTGGGCTTGCAGAACTGCATAAACGAAACATTGTTCATGCTGATGTGAAGATGGAAAATATCCTCTACGACAGCAAGAAAAACCGTTACGACCTCATTGATTTAGGCTTGTCAAAGAGCATAACTAAATCAAAGAGCGAATGGGCTGATGTGGTGGGGAGTATTGATATTGGAAAAAATACTGATTTGGATAAATTACAGTACGTGATTGAAGGTATCTTCTACGGCCATAAACAGCCCTATGGGGACTATAAAGAGTATATACCAGAAATTGGCTATCTTCCCGCAGTGAACGAACTTATCCTGCGTGCCATGGCAAGCATACACCTCGGAGCAGATGTGTGTTGCAAGTTGTTTGAAATGGCTCGAGAAGAGTTTCAATCTCCACTCCTTAGCTGAGTAGAGAAAAAATCCTCTTTTTTTCCTTAATTCACGCTTTGAACTGTTTTGATCTCGAAAATAAGTCCAGTGTATTCCTGAGGGCCTATGTTTTTGCATGATAACAGGTCAAGGGATGGTCCCAGCAAATGGGCTCCAATTGGCCAGTTATCTTCGTACACATTCCCATTTGACTGTACACTTCGAAAGTGAGAAGATTGAATAACAACCATTAAGCTCGTCCAGGGATGGACTTGGATTGGTTCTTGCTCTCCGCTATTTGTCACAGCCCATGAAATGCGAACATAATCATTTTCAAACAAAATTGAGTGGTAGGGAGGATATTGTTCAAGTAGTTGTTTCGTCTCTTCTGTCAGCTGAGCGAATGGAGCTGAATACATATTGAGTTTTTCTGATGTCTGAATAAAGCTATCGACTACGGGATAATGCTCATCGTTTTTGAGAAGGGGAGAAAACTTCTCCAGGATTATGGCTGAGGTTGCAGAGTCGAGTCTATAACACTCCAAAAGACACTTCTCGAGTTGTGTCTTCTTTACACTGCTGTCGAAGCTGGAATATTGCAAAAATGTGAGACTATCTGTGGCAGCAGCCGATGAAAGTAAGGCTATATTGCAGAGTAAGAGAATCCAATTTTTCATTAATTTCTTCCACAAATGTGAGTTTGTCGGCTCATCGAAGCGGTAAGCTATCGAGACAGGCTCGATAGAATATAGATCAGTTCATTTTCTTAAAAATAGTATCTGCAAGAGCAATCTCCACTCCTGAGCTAAAGTTCTTTCTTACTGGGTTCCATTTTTACTAATTATAAATTTTTAATTTACTTACAATTATTATTATTTGTATAATAACAATTAAAATTAGGTTAATTATGGTTAAAATTGTAAAAAATAATACTCAACCAGTAACTACCATTCCAAATGATAATCAGGTTACTACGCACTCTTCTAAAAAAACTCAGAAAAAGAACTCCTCTACGGACAAAAAAGTAGAACAAGTTTCTAAAAACATCCCGACCGATACCTCTCTCGTTAGGACTGGAAAAGATCTTAAAGAGTTAGGCGGCGGCATTACGTCTGTACTTACCACAAAAACTGCAGATTTGTTCGCGAACAAGATTAATGCCCTCGAAAACAAAGAAGAATATATCACATCTCTTCTCACCCATTTAGAAAAGGGTATTCTCTCTCAGTCGATTACAGATGAAAATATTGATTATTATGCCCTAGAAGCGCTTCTCCAGGGGAAAATTACCCAGCTGCAATATGGAACACTTCTCTATTTTAAAGCTGCCGTCGTAGAGGCCTTAGAAAACGGGATTGAGTTTGAACAGATTCAAATGATTAATTTGATCGCTAAGAAGGGGAAAGCGGCCAAAGAAACAGTAAAATATCTCAAACAAACCGCTGGATTAACTGATGCTCAGAGTAAGAAGCTCATTGATACTATCAAAAAGGCCTCGAACATCGAGCAGCACTTTCTGCTTATCCCAAAAAGCGAGGCTGAAAAAGAATCGGATCGCTTATTTGAGGAATTAGAAGAACGTGATGCTCCCTTTGAAGAGTATGCGCAGGTATCAATTACCGCTCTTGCGGGAAAAATAAACTATAACCTCTTTGGGCAGGTGCAAAAGGGAAAGAACGAATATGAAATCTCTCCATCGTTAAGGATCGTACAAGAGCACCTTAAAGCCAAGTATGGCAAGAATGCACTTGAAGTTAGGCCTCTTATTGGTATTCCATCTCAAAAAACAACCCTTAAACTTATGAAAGAGGGGGTTTGGCCCATATCTCTTCCAACCAAAGAGATACCGCTTCCCACTAAAGCGCATGGATTTAAAACGACCCCTACAAAATACATCGTCCATGATATTTTCCACCTCAATGAGGCAAGTCAGACACCAGACTGGATCAAAAAGCCCTTTTTTGACATTGCAACGCACTTATCAACGATTCAAACACCCAATAAAATAGAGCAGTCACTCTTCTCCCATTTGACCGATCTGACTGTCTATCCTGCGGGAGTAGATTGGGACACAGTCGATCTTGCAACGGCTTTTACCCAAGTTTTTCGCATAGCTATGCAAGAATTGATTCTGGAAGAGTCGGATGAGCTTAATCAATACATCGTTCCTGAACACTACAAAACAGCCCAGGCGATAAAATGGACAAAGTATATCGAACATAGTGGAATCGTTGATACTCTTGCACACTACCTCTACTCAGAAAAAGAATACGTTTACCAAAGAGTACGGAATGCCGGAAGTTGATAGCCTTGAGGAGCTCACACAGCAGGTGAGATTGCTTGCTCAAGCTGCAATTTTAAAATGTAGTTTTCCTAAGCAATTGGAGAGAGAGTCTGTGAGTTAGATTATCAGCACCTCTTACTTCAACCGTTTTGTTGTAATAAGAGAGGCCCCTTTCTTCTTATTCTTAATAATGCTTACAAACGGCGCTGTGCGGTAGTTATTGTCTAAGAGCACGGTCGCACTATTTGCTGGGTCTGTGAAAAATACCGTTGCAGGTGAAAATGGCCCATTGAATGACTTGGTATAGATGGCATAAAAATTGTCACTTTGCGCTGTAAGAAATGGATAGTCGCCATCCGTCATCACTCCCTGGCTAGTTAATGGGCCATTTTGAGCTATATAGGACTGTTTCGATAAGCGTATTTCTTTAACAAACTCTAGACCTATTTGAGTGCTTCCTCCATGAGATTTCTTTACTTCCTGGTAGATTGCAAGCCAAGCATCCATTTTGGTGTTAGTTGGATCTGATTTATCATCATTTCGAAAGTCAAAATACAAAATTCCTACACGCCCATTTTTCGTCACTGCTACAAACGGGCCAAAGGCTTGCGGGTTTGCTGAAAGAGCCGGTGTGCGGTTTACTTGAACACCCCTTGACCAGGTGTGTCCGCCATCGCGTGAGGTTGAAATTCCAATTTGTGGCAGTTGGTCTTGTCGAAAGGCGCTGGATGAGTAGGCGACATACAAAAACCCATTTTCAGGGTTCACAGCATACGACGGGATAGTTTGATCATTTCGCATTAAAGTGCCAACGCCGCCTGTAATATTGCCAGAACCGTTGTAGGTATAGCCGCCTGTAAAGACTAGGTTATTGACATACGATGGTACTATGACTGTAGCGTTCGGACTCCAAGTTTTTCCATGATCTTTGGAACGCACCAAGGCAATATCGGTAAGCGTGTATTGGAAGGGGAAGGCATCGTTTGTATATTGGAGATCAGTGGCGTTTGGCTTGGCATATACCCGCACAGTACAATTGAGCCAATCTCCGCTTAAACGAGCTCCTTTTTTGCTTTTATGGGGCAATATGACAACAACGTTATTACTTGCATCATTGTCATTTTGAATTCCATTGCTTAAGCCATGCTGCGTAAGGTCTGGGAAGGGATCGTAGATCTGTTGTACGGCCGACCAGTTTTTCCCGCCATCTGTGGTGTAGCTTCCTTGAGCATTTCCATGAAATGAAGTATTGGGATTAAATGTTGCCCATACCGTAATCGCCCTGTTGGCATCATTGGGATCAGCCGTTATGGAGGTCTTGTCCGAATTGGCAAATTGCTTCGTAGGATCGGAAAGAAATTCCATGCTGGAGAATACGAAGCGGGGCCTATCCCAAGTTTCACCATTATCTTTTGACATTGCAACAGCAACGCCAAATTGGTTGTTTGTCCCAGGCTCTTGGGTTGCATTAAGAACAGAAGCACAAAGATACACTCTACTTCCATCTGCAGAATAGCTTAACCAATTATCGCCCGATCTTTGACTTATGCCGCCTTGACACACTTGGAATGCAGCTTTGCTTTTATGCCAAGTTTTACCGCCATCTTTGCTATAGGCAATGCCTGCGTTTAAGGCTGCGCCATTAGAAATTCTATCTTGCTGCCATGCGGCAACTATATGGTTTTTGTTTTTCGGGTTGACTGCGATGGTGGGCTCTACTGCTGATCCATGAAAGATTGTGGTCGTCCTACCAAAAACTTCCTGCCGATCAAGGCATTCATGCGACAAAATACAAACAGAGGCTTCTATTGAGGCTGTAATGGTCAATAGTGCCGTGAAGTTTAACAGAGCTAGAAGACCTTTTCTCAATGAAAGCATGCAAAACTCTTTTTACATACAGAATTAAGGCAGCTCTTAGATGTTTGTCAACAGAATTGAAGAGGGAAGAGCTCCCTCTTCAATAGAAGGCTGATTTCTTATTGCTTCAGGGTTTGCGGTTTAATTTTATCAAACTTCTCAAATGGCTGATGAATCCACGTTTCCTTCTGAGCAGTTGCTGCAAAGTAGTTAGGTGTATAGGTCGAACCCGATTTTTTCCAAAGTACTGCCGTACGTATCTCTTCAACAGTACTATATTTTTGTTTGATAAATTCTATTACCTTGTCCATCGTACCACCGCTATCTACCAAGTCGTCAATTAAGAGGATGCGTTTACCTAAAGTGTCCGTTGTCATCGCAATTTCTTTGGAAATTGTCAGCTTTGCCGGCTCTTTAGAATTTTTATCGTATGAGCGAGCAGATATCACCGCAAATTCTTTATCGAAAATTCGAGAAAGTGAATCGCCAACAAACATTCCGCCACGAGCAATACAGACAATCTGATCAAATTCCCATTCAGACTGATGTATACTATTTGCTAAGGTTAAGGTTAGCTGATCATATTGCTCCCAAGATATATACTCTTCATTGACGACTTTTTTAGGTTCTACAAATGTTGTCATATTTATTTCTCCTCCTACTGCCACAATTAATTTGTGGAATTAAGTGTATTGTCTTAAATGAGGTAATTCTTTTAAAATTAATGAATTTAATAAATACATTAGCAAAAGTTATAATCCATGCAATCAGGTTTGAATCCGGGCTTAAATCTCAGTAATCTGAAGTACTTTTACGATGCTGTCGAGACGGAAAGTATTTCAGAGTCGGCACGCAGGAATTTTATTACTCAGTCGGCTGTAAGCCAAGGAATTCAAAAACTTGAAAAAGCTTTAGGCATATCGCTCATTACGCATCAACGTAATTGCTTTAAGCTTACTCCAGAAGGTCAAAATGTCTTCTTTTTGACGCAGCAGATTTTTAAAACCTTAAAGGCCATAACTGATGTAGCTCAAGACCATCTTGATGTTGTCTCAGGTCAGGTCAACATTGCCTGTACGCAGAGCATCGCTATGAATCTCATCTCTGACGCTTTGCAAAAAACTAAGCAGATCTATCCGCAAGTATCTGTAAAGATGAAAATTGCAAAAATGGAAAACATAGGCCTTCTGTTAAAGCGCGGTTTAATGGATTTGGCCGTTGTTGTGGAAAGCGAAGTGTGCGATCAGTTTGACAAGCATGTTGTACGAAAAGGGTTTTTTCACCTCTACGCAAAAAGCGGAATACAGGGAAATATCGACGAAGGCGTCTTTGTAGATCACTCCAGCGGATTGTTTGTGGACAGGTTATGTGAAATGTATCGTAAAAGCTGCAAAAAGGAGCTCAAGATTTTGCAGGAACTTGATTCATGGCAAGTACTTGCAAAGTGCGCTCAAAATGGAATTGGGTACTGTTTTCTTCCCGATTTTCTTTTGTGTGATGATACATCGATGCTGATAGTTGATAGCATAAAGCCCATTCCCTACAGAATTGTTGCCATCTATCCGAAAGGGGTTCATTTGACTCGGGCTGCAAAAGCCCTGCTCGAGCTTTTATAACTCTTTTCCGCCGCTATCGAGATACGTTTTTAAATTGCTTATAAGGACAGGCTGGTAGGTAGAGCTTGTGATCTGATGGTCAAACTTATCGCTCTTTTTGTGCGGTTTGAGCGTGTAAATAGTATCTTTGGCAATTTTTTCTCCCAGTCCATCGAGGTAGGGAATAGGATCGGAACGCAAGGGTGCTCGATAATGAAGCACTCTACGACAATTTTCTGGAAAGATATAACCTGCAGGCCCAATTCCTATAACAAAGATCCTTTTTCGCTTTTCTGGGTCAAAACTGATAAGTGCATTTCGAGTGTGGATTACGCCTTGGCTATGACAGATCTGGAGAAATGTAGCATCATTATCGGCTTCAGTGAAGAATTTGTTCCATGTTACATGGAGAAGCCGGACAGGTCGTGTGGCAGTAAAATTGAGCCCTTTATAACTCTCTTTAAGATCGTTGTGCCAGCCGTGTGTCGCGTTATAAACCCCTTTGATGTTGTAACCACCAGTGAGTTCGCTTAAATAGCCTGCAATTCCTTTAGCAGCATCAAGTGTGGTATTGACTCCATTAATAAAGCCAATGCCCATTTTCTTCTCATTGAGCTGTTTATAGCTAATTTCTGTGACATCGAAAAGTTGGGACTTGTTGACGAATTTATCTTCAAACGTATCATCAAAGGTAATGCGGGGAGAGAGATAGAGATCTTTATTTTTTTGCACGAAGGGTATTATTTTTTGAACCACCTTAGTTGCAGTCGTTTCAATTTTGAGTTTAATGTCGTCTATCACTTCTTCTATTCTGTTTTGGTCGGTAGAGGTAATGTATCCAACAAAGCTTTTTATAGAACTTAAGAAACTCATGATTTTATTTTGTTTTTCAATACTTATATGCAATTTTTAATATGATTTCAATATCAAATTTCTAATGCGAAGAGGAATGAGATTAAGGAATGTGTCTAGAGAGAAGGCCTATCCGCTGGATAGGCCCAAATTAACGTGTGCTTTACAAAATGCAGGCACCCTATTCAATCGTAAGCCCTGCGGTTGCATTACCAACTATCGTGTTAATAAGGCTAACACCGGTTGCAGTTGATGAAAAGACTATTAACAGACGTGTTTGGGCTGTTACCGGTATACTTAAACCGGTAGTTATGCCGTTACATATAGTGCCTATTGCGACTACGCCTGTAAGAGAGGGGCTTAAGGTTACTACAGCACCTCCAATAGGAGTAAAGGTATTATCCGGCGTTGTGGATGAGTATATTTGCGCTTGAATAGTTACTGTAGAGCCTACAAGGCTTAAAGGAGTTGTGAGACTGAAATAGGCTGAAAGAGCGGTAATAGTGCCGTCGCGCGGCATTGAAAATGAATAGTCGCCAACAGATGTAAGGTCAATGCTTCCGGTCGAAACATCGATACCCGATTCAGAGCTGCCAAAGCCTAAAAGAGCTCCATCACCTGCTAATCCACCAGCGATGGTAGTCATAGTAATCGGTGATCCACCTGAAGCATAAGGAATAATAGCACCACTGCCGGTAGCACCAGTCGCTCCGGTCGCTCCAGTAGTTCCTGTTGCACCAGTCGCTCCAGTAGTTCCTGTTGCTCCCGTGGCTCCTGTTGCGCCAGTCGCTCCAGTAGTTCCTGTTGCACCAGTCGCTCCAGTAGTTCCTGTTGCTCCAGTGGCTCCTGTTGCACCAGTCGCTCCAGTAGTTCCAGTAGTTCCTGTTGCTCCCGTGGCTCCTGTTCCGCCTGTCGCACCATCTGCTCCAGTTGCCCCGGCAGCCCCTGGTATTCCTTCGGCTCCCGTAGCCCCAGTTTTACCTGTGCGACCATCTTTTCCACGTTCTCCACGTTGTCCACGTGGTCCACGTGATCCAGTGTGCCCTCTAGGGCCTCTTTTATTCTGAGGAGGCTTAAATAAAAAATCATTCCCCTTACCCTGAAGCTGATCAGGACCATTTTCTATAGAAAGAAATCCTGTTGGTGCATTTCCAGTATCATTTGATGCAGCATGAATGGTTCCGATGCATGTGATTGCATAGATAATTAATAGTTTAGTTACTAATGCAATATGCATAATCTCTCCGAAAAATAGTGGAACAACAGCCTCTGGCGACTTTCATATTTTTGATCTTCACCAAGAACAGAGGATGACAAAATAACATTTTAATTTATAGAAAAAATTATATGTTGAGAGTCGAAGATGAGAGTCAAATTTTAAATCACCTCTGTGCTTTAGTAGAAAAAAGTAATTTTTTAATGCAGGTACTATTTTATGGAACTCAACCTTAAAGGCAAAAAAGCCTTAGTTACCGGAAGCAGTAGTGGAATAGGTGAGGGGATTGCAAAATGTTTAGCTCGTGAAGGCGTGCATGTAATGGTTCAAGGAAGGAAAAAGCAAGAGCTTCAGCGTGTGGTTCATGAAATCACTGCCAATGGCGGTGTTGCTCATTTTATTGAAGGGGATCTTACACGTGATGAGGATGTACAACGAATTGCAGAAAGAACGCTGCAAGCTTTTCAACGGCTCGACATTTTAGTTAATAATGCCGGAGCTTTTCCTAAAAGGGGGTGGCTGCAAGGTTCACCTCAAGATTGGCTCGATTTGTTCAATGTCAATGTGGTCGCAATGGTGCGTATGATTCAGCTATTCCTTCCTCAAATGAAGATACATGGCTGGGGTCGAATTATCCAAATCGCAAGCGTTGCTGGCATTAGTCCTTCACCAAGCTTGCCTGAGTATGGAGCAACAAAAGCGGCCAATATTAATATGACAATCAGCTTAGCCAAAGATCTTGCGGGGAGTGGCATCACAGTCAATACCGTATCTCCAGGTCCCATTGCAACAGCGGGCACTAGAGCGCTGTTTGAAGAAATGGCGGTAGAAAAAAACTGGGGCAAGGAGTGGAAGGAGATAGAAAAAAAAGTTACTCAGGAAATGCTGCCTAATTTGGTTGGACGATTTGGCACACCTGAAGAGGTGGGTAACCTGGTTGCCTTTCTGGCAAGTCCCATTGCCGATTTTATTACAGGTGCCAACTATAGGATCGATGGGGGCAGGCAAGCGTGATGAGTGTTGTAAACCGCTTACTCCAAAAACGTTTCAAGAAGAGCTGCTTCTTCAATCGAGGGATAGTCCGTAAGGTGAATCATGAATCCAAAATCCCGCTCATTAGAGATATACTGATCCACACTCCCTTTTCGGGCAGATCTTGCGAAGATAATATATTCTGGATCGAACGTCTCATCAATGTAACTTAGCTTTGAGAGTGCACTCTTTTGGATGAGGCAGGTTCCAAGCACTAGGGGCACTTTAAATATCCCCACTTTCTCACTCTTCAATATCTTTAAGTAGTCTGGATGTTCTTGAAAATGGCCATCATCAGTCACACAAGCAAAAAAGTTGCTTGAAAGGTCAGGAGAAGGGGGAAAGTTATGTAAGAGGGGAGCGATGATAGGTTTCTCTTTTGCAATCAGTTCTTTGAGAGTACAAGGAGCTATAAAGTTGTCGCAATCGACAACGAAATAATAGTCGCAGTTCTTACTGGAAGCGATTTTAAGACTCCTGTTCCGAATGGTTCCAGGAATTTTAAATCGCTGTGGAGAGTACTGCGAGGGGGGCAAATTGAGAATGTCATCCTCTTCAAAAAGGATCTCTTTATACTCATTTTGATGTGCTTGCATCCACTTTTGGAGGATTTCTTTCGTTTCATCGCTGTTGTTGAAGGTTTGGATTGAAACCGTGATATGCTTTTTCTTGTAGTCAAGCTTGTCAATTGCCTCGAGATATTTGGGTAGAAAGGGGGCATTGTCACGTGCAAGTATGCTCAAAAAAACAGTTTTATCATCAGGCTCTTTGGACTTGTATGGTTTTTTGAAAAGAGCATCATACAAAAACTGGTACCAGAGGCTCTTTCGAGCGCCATGCACAATGCAGGGAGTAGAATTTGTCTCTATGCATTTGGCTCGCTTCATTTTTGCATCAATTTCAATATCCACGGCTTTCAACTCATAGGTGGGCAAAAAGAGCTCGCAGCGTGTGTCGAGAGTTATTTTGTCTGGATTGTTGATAAAATAGCGCATCATGAGGTGCTGGTCATTATCTTGCGGCTCAAAAGGGGCGATTGCTTTAAAAAACTCTTTTAAGGCGTGAACATAGCCAATATAGGTGCCGCTATTGACATACTTAAATGAGGTGGGGCTTGGAGGGTGAAGTGGTGCAAGCTCAGGGTCGGGATAGCAATACTTTTCAGCTGAAATAATAAAGTGAGCTTTCATTTTGAGAAATTGCTTCAGAATGTCATCGGAGGTTGCCAAAAGAAGTGCATCATAGGCATCGAGGAACAAAACAATGTCGTGATCCGGGAGTGGTTTAATGAAATCTTGAATGTAGAAAAACTTTTCAGCAAAACCATGAAAGGGTTTATCTTCTCCCAAGATGTGAAGAGATACTCTAAAGTATTTACATGAATCAAGAAGCTGATCGAGCCCCTGTACATGCTGAGAAGCTACTGTGCAAATATGAAGATGTGGCTGCATCATTAAGATTTACCACACTTGGCAGCGAAATTAAAACATAATTTTTATATGTCCATATTGATTAATAAAGACCAATTGTACCTCTATAAAGAGAACAAAATGAATGAAACAGAACTGAAGGCAAAGTCTGCTAAGGCCATTGATTTTGTTCGAGAAACTGCAGACAAATATTCGGCTACAGTAAATCAGAAGATTTCAGAGATATGGTTTTATGAATATCGCGTCTGGATAAAGGATTCTAATGACCTATGTGAAATAAGGATTCAAAAGATCATAGGTGGATTAGTTCATCTCGTAATCAATCAAAAGTCATATCTCCTAAATTATGATGGTGTCGAACGTATTAGTAAGTGGCTTTTCGAAGGTGTTGGTCCCACATTGCGTCTGAATGGAAATGAGTCTGAAACTGTTTCTCGAGAACTTATAACTCCGATGAAGAAAGATTTTTGGGACTCTTGGAAAACCAATCCGAGCTGGTCGAACGTATATATATACAAGTGCTTTATCCTCTTGTGAAGAAGTATATGTATCATTTGTTGGGGAAGGAGAGCTCATCCATACTGGAGGTGTGTGGGGGAGATGGAGAACTGGCTGGCGGGATTCTCAATGAGATGGGCGATAAAGTTAAAGAGTATGTTCTTCTTGATAATAACAAAGTGAGTATTGAAAAGGCTCAAAATACATTGCAGCCATTTATCAAGAGTAAAAAAGTAGAATTGATTTTATGCGATGTAACAGAGGGAAATTTAACTACTCGCGTCAATAGAACTTTTAAAATTGTGCTTGGGATTGGTGCACTCACACAAGCTGTTTTAGAGAAGAAAAGTGCTTTAAAAGTTTTTGATGAGCTTGTCGACATGATAGAATCAGACGGCTACTTAGTTCTTACCGGCATAACCGAACAGTGGGTGGATTCAGAGACGATGATACAAAAAGGGCTGAGTATAAAAAACAGGTCTCTGCCTAATGATCAACTCCAATTTTATGTGGCTCAGAAAAAGAAGTAGAAACTATTGACTAAGGAAAGTACGCAACATGCTTATCAAGATCAGGTTATTACGAGCAGCACTCTTTAGTCTTGTATTCGTCGTTCATCTGCAACTGTCAGCTGAATGTGAACAGGTGCGCTATCCGGTTATTCCAAAACCTGTATGCCTCATTCCGGCTCCAGGCTTGTTTACCATTGGAAATTCTCTCACCATATGGCTTGAGCCCTACACCACAGAAACCCAAGAGTTAGCCTCTTTTATTTCAGATGCCTTCATTAACACTTCTGTGCAGATAAAAGATGCTGCAGAGCAGTCTCAAGATGAAAATGGCCTCTATATTGTCATTCAACAAAAATCAGCCATTGAACCAGAAGGCTATGACCTCTCGATTACGCCAGAAGCGATCACCATACAAACTGCAACAATTAAGGGAGCCTTTTGGGGCTTTCAAACTGTTCGACAGTTGATACAAAAGGAATCCAGGACAGTCCCATGCGTCAGCATACACGATTATCCTCGGTTTGCCTATCGCGGCCTACATCTTGATGTTTCCAGGCACATGTTTCCAGTAGCCTTTATCAAAAAATATATAGATGTAATGGCCTCCTACAAACTGAATAGATTCCATTGGCACCTTACAGATGATCAAGGATGGAGAATTGAGATAAAGAAGCATCCCAAGCTGCAAGAAATCTCGGCATTTAGAAAAGAGACGCTCATCGGACACCTAAAGAGCCTGCCGAAGGTGTTTGATAATACACCGTACGGGGGTTTCTATACTCAAGAAGAGATCAGGCAGGTGGTCGAATATGCCCGCAAAAGGCATATCACTATCATTCCAGAGATTGAACTTCCTGGCCATAGTGTAGCTGTATTGGCTGCCTATCCGGAACTGGGTTGTACGGGAGGACCTTATGAAGTAGGTACAGGCTGGGGGATTTTTCATGATATCTTTTGCGCCGGAAATGAAAACACGTTCAAATTTCTGGAAGATGTTCTCGAAGAAGTTATGGAGCTGTTTCCAGGATCTTATATCCATATTGGCGGAGATGAAGCGCCAAAGACGCGCTGGAAAGAGTGTTTAAGATGCCAAGAGCGCATTCAGGTAGAACATCTTAAAAGTGAAGAGGAGCTGCAAAGCTATTTTGTTCGACGGATAGAAAAGTTTGTTAATTCAAAGGGTCGCCACATTATTGGCTGGGATGAGATTTTAGAAGGCGGGCTTGCGCCCAATGCCACGGTCATGTCTTGGACAGGCATTAAAGGAGGCATAGAAGCTGCACGGCTTCATCATAAAGCGATTATGACACCGTATAAACATCTCTACTTGGATTTTTATCAGTCCCAATCATCTACTGAGCCATTGGCAATAGGCGGGTACACACCCCTGAAAAAGGTATATCAGTATGAACCTGTGCCTGAGGAGCTCACTCAAGAAGAATCGCAGTGGATTTATGGCGTGCAAGCCAATGTCTGGACAGAGTACATGAAAACGGAAAGGCATGTCGAATACATGACCTATCCTCGCGCCATTGCTTTGGCTGAAACTGCTTGGACGCAAGCATCAGATAAGAATTTTGACGATTTTATTCTTCGGCTTAAATGCAATCTTCCTCAGCTGCGAGCAGCTGACGTACAGTATGCCGACCATGCGCTTGAAGAATAGAAAATATTGTTTTTTAGCATGTCGAAAGAACTTTTAAGATGGTTTTAACATTTATGGTACATAGTGAAAGCATTCATCGAGCTCTCGATGCAGTAAATAAGAATTTCTATTCTCCAAGATCTCTGCGCATAGATCTGCTTAAAAACTGTCCTCAGGTGATTCCCACCTTATCTCACTGGTTGTATGATGAGTGGCACACGTATGATGCCTCTTTAACTTTGGAGAAGCTTATTACTTCTTTCAATATGCGTTTAAACGATGACCGAATCCCAATTACATTCGTCACTTTAAGAGGTGAAGAACCTATCGGAGTGATTACACTAAAAGATAGGCAGGGGGCTGGGCCAGAGTTTAACGACTTCCCTGAAACGAGTCTTTGGATGGGAAGCCTTCAAGTTGTCCCAGAAGAAAGGTGCCAAGGGTTAGGGCATGCAATGTTGAAATTTGCAGCAGGAGTTGCAAAGAGTCTGAATTATCACGAATTGTACTTTTACACCTCCAATCCGAGTAATGTGCTTTGGTATACTAATAGAGGGGCACATGTTCTACAAAAACGTTCTTTTCGCGGTACGATGATTACTATAATGAATATGATCCTATAAGCTCACTTGAGATCTACTCTTGAGTACATCGCGTATAGTAGCAGTCGCGATCTTCAGTCTTTGGATCAACTGCAGATGCTTTTCAAAAGTTCTTTTACTAACGCTAATTAAGCTTTCAGTATCATCAATATAATGATAAACGAGTACGAGCCATTTCCTATCTGTGATGGCTTTCTGAATCCACTCTTCTAGCTCCTTAAGAGAGGTGGAGTTTCGCACAACATATCCTTGAATAAGATAGGGATTCAGATTTCGTACATTCATACCTGGCATGATGGTGCGGCTCGACTGGTAGTGTCTCTTTATTGAATACATGGCAGTTGGATTGAAGGCGCCAAAGGGCGGAGCAAAATTGAGGACAGGGGTTTGTATCAGTTTTTCAAGAGTTCGTTTGGATTCGAGCAGCTCTACTTCCACTTCTTTAAAAGAGAGCTTCTTGAGGTCGCGATGGGTTGAGCAGTGTGAGGCGATTTCATGCCCTTTTTTTGAGAGTGCAATAACTTGATGAGAGGTAAGGTAGCCGGGCTGGTTTAAGAGCGAACTTGTGACATAGAAGGTAGCACATGCTCCATACTTTTCGAGAAGGGGAAGCACAGTCTCATAGTGGCAGCTATACCCATCATCAAAGGTGAGGGTCACGATACCCTGCTCGAAATTCTGAGCAGAGAGGAGGGAAGAAAAGGAGAGAGCAATTGAGAAGAGGGCTTCTTTACAGTATATAATCATTTCTTTAACCTGACTTGTATCGCAAAGGGATTTATATATGGAATCATACCGTTTAATAAAACAGCTGTTAAGAAAGTCAGTTTTAGCTCTTGTTATTGTATTGGGCTTATGCAGAGTTCCCTTAATGGCACAATGGAGTACACCTCCGGAAGTGGTCTACACGGGCATCTCTCCCTACAGTGCGACAAACCCCACTATTGCTACCAATGCATCGGGTATTACAGTGGCCGCCTGGTTTGACACTAATGGAACCGGTTTACTTCAAGCAGCCAAACTAGATGGCGTTTTTTCTAATGGCCAGCCAGCTTGGGCGCTCAACAATACTATAGTCTCATCTAACGTGCAAGATCCTGCAAGTCCCTATGCTCATTCCATAGGAATAGATTCCAGTGGAAATTCAACGGCTGTTTGGACCGATGGGTTCAACGTTTATGCATCTACTTTGGCCCTTCACCATATCACCTGGTCTACTCCCCTCATAATCAATAGTGGGATTGGGGGGCAGCTGATCTCTAACCTCTCTATTGCCGTTGCTGCCAACGGCAATGCTATTGTGAGCTGGCTCAGTTCTTCTCACCCTTATGATTACACCGTTTTTGCTAATGTCTTTGACTCGGAGACGCAGTTGTGGCTAGGACAGCTCAATATTTTAGGGGCGGCTGTGGAGTTTAATACCTCCCTCAATCCCATAGCAATTGATCCTCATGGCAATGGACTTGTTTCCCTTACTACCACCTCGAATGATAAACAAGCGATTAGCTATAATGTTAATGACAATACCTGGACGACGATTCCCTCCATCGTCACCAATAGTATTGTCTATCAACATGCCTCCATGGACTCATCGGGCAATGCAATCGTTATTTGGACTGAAAATGATAATACTGTTCACGCCGCGACGCTGCCTTTTAACGGCACTTCCTTGACCGATTCGGTCATCCTTTCAACGACAGCAGATTCGACCACTTCGCCGCCGTTTGTCGCTGGCGATGCAAATGGAGGCGCCGTTGCTGTTTGGGCTGATATTCGAGGAGGGCTCGCCTCTGCTCGATTTTCTTTTAGTACTAAAAACTGGACATTGCTTCCTGTATTATTTTTAAATGGAATCATTCCTACTAATATCTCCTTTTCGGGTGATGCAAATGGGAATGTGGTAGCCTCCTGGACGGTTTTTGTGAATTCTAATAGCTATATTCAATCAGCAGCTCTAGGAGCTGGAACTTCTCTGTGGGGGTTCTTGAGTCAATTGTCCCCAAGTTCAGATTTCGACAATAATTCTCGGATTATCCTGACTGCGAATGGAGATGCTGTTGTACTATGGCAAAATAATATCAATGGCAGCGTAGGCACGATTAATTCAGCAATTTATTTGCAGATTTTTGCCATTCAGCAGCAACCTCAACCCCCCATTTACTTTTCAGGGAACGCACAGAATCACACCTTAACATGGTATCCAAGCCCCAATCCTTTTGTCGTGCAATACCGTCTCTACAAAAATTCGAAATTGATTGCTATTCGCTCTCCAGGAATGTGTTCATATAAGGTCCGCCATTGGAAGAAGGGGGATACTTATTCATTGGTGGCCGTAAATCCCTATCAGATTGAAAGCCCCCCGCTGTACGTAGAAATAAAATAAATATGAGATGGATGTGGCTATTTTTGTTGTGGGTTCCAAGTTTTCTATTGGGCGAATTTCCCTATAGTATTGTTTTCGTTCATATCGGCAAGACTCTTCCGCGCCATGTCGAGATAGCCTTGGACCAAGCTCGGCTGTTTAATCCAGAATGCCCTATCATCCTCGTAGCAAATGAAAATGCCCTCACAGATTTTTCATCTTTCTCTAACATTACCTTAGTCACATGCGAGTCTTTGCCTTTGACTAAAGAGCATGAAGAGTTTTTAAAGAGAACGAAGCTGAACGATCAATATCTCAATGGCTTTTGGCGGTATGGGACCGAGAGATTTCTCTATCTGTACGACTATATGGCAGCTTTTGGGGCAGAAAATGTATTCCATATCGAAAATGATGTGCTTCTCTATGTAGATGTGGGGGAATTTGCTCCTATATTTTATGAAAATTACCCAACTATTGCGACGACATTTGAAACGGATTTTAGATGTATTCCTGGATTCTTTTTTGTTGCCAACGGCAAAGCGTTGCAAAAACTAGCCCAGTACTTTGTGCAAAAGTGTACCAAAGGGTTAACAGACATGCATGTGATTGCCCAGTTTTGGAAAGAGCATAAAGAGAATATCGATTGCCTTCCCATGATAATGGAGAGCTATCTCTACGAAAATACCCCCAAGAGCTTTGAAAATAGCTTATTGAAAAAGAAGCTGAGGCACGCCAAACACATAGAGAAATTTGGATCAATCTTTGACGGGGCAGCCATTGGCGTCTATTTCGATGGATTGGATCCTGCCAAGGCGGACTATCCTCCAGGGTATATCATGAAAGATCTTTTTGATCCCTCATTTTTCATCTATGAGTGGATACCGGATGAAAAGGGGAGAAGAGTTCCTTATGCTTCTTATGGCACGAAGAAGTTTAAGATCAACAACCTTCATATCGCTTCAAAGCGGTTAGAGCTGTTCACTTCTAAAGAATGGCCTTTCTAGTTGTTTTTAAAATTGTAGTACATTTAAAATAACTGTAATTAAATGTAGTTAATTTATGTATAGATACTTCAATTTATTGTCTGTTAGTTTCACAGTTTTTATTTTTACTGCCTGTTCATCAAAGTTAAAAGTTGAGTCACAGTCTATTTCGGTTTCTTCTGATCCTGTCGGAGCGGCTGTCTATGCAGATGGTACGTTTCAGGGCAACACTCCAACTACTGTTTCTTTGTCTAAAGATCGCCAGCACATAATTACCGTGACAAAAGAGGGTCATGAAGTGTGTATGATTCCTGTTCACGTAATTAATGATGATTTGAAGAATGTGAGAGAAGCTGTTTTAGATGGCGTACATGATGGGCTCTTTTTTAAAGATCCATTATCGGCTGTTTCATCTGCGAGAGTGAAGCTTGAACAGGAAGAAAAATCAGGGAAGAATGCCAGATTAGAGCCAGGAATTGTCTGCCTTAAGCTTGTAGAGAAACAGAGCTAGAATACTCTTTCTTACGATGAGTAGTTAAATCGAGAGCTCAATAGCCGCAAAGCATTTTGCAAGAACAGGTCTGGATCATTGGCATGGGATGTCAATACAACAGAGCGCACCTTCAACAAATCGTCACTGCCACGAAATAAAAAGCTGAAGAGCTGTTTCAATTTGCCGATTTTTCCTCGTATGGAGATCTCACTACCCATCTCTTTGGTAAAAATATCAAAAAAACGAACAATTGCTTCAAATCTGGGAGTGTACTCTTTGCCTTCAAAATAAGCTCGTATCTGGTGAAAGATGAAAGGGTTTGTGACGGCTCCTCGTCCTATCATCAGGGCATCGCAACCAGTCATTGAGAGCATTCGTACAGCATCCGATACATTCAAGATATCGCCATTGCCGACGACAGGAATCTTTAAAAGCGCTTTTGCTTCTGCAATATATTCCCATTTAGCCGGAGGGCCATATCCATCCACCTTGGTTCTTGGATGAATCGTAATAAAGCGAATGCCACTCTCTTGTGCTGCTAAGAGGTTTTCTTTAAAGAGCGATGTGTCTTCATAGCCGGTACGCATTTTAACGGTAACAGGTACGTTAACTGCCTTGACCATAGCGGTTGCGATTTCATTTAAGAGTTTTGGCTCTTTGAGAAGGCTGGAACCGGCTCCTCGTCCCGTCACCGTATTGGAAGGGCATCCACAATTCAGATCTATACGAGGAGCACCTCGAGACTCGATTTCTCGGGCCATCTCAACCATGAGCTCTGTTTCAGAGCCCATCAGTTGTGCTGCAAGGGGAAGCGGGTGGAGCTCAGAAGAGTTGTAGACACGAGCTAAACTTTGTACATGGGCATTTTTGGGTACACGGATGAATTCGGTGACAGCTTCATCAAAGCCGCCTATGTAAGCCATGGCTTTACGGAAGGGGCGGTCGCCAACCCCTTCCATAGGTGCCAAAAAAAGATAGGGACAGGGCGATCGTTGTAACATGAATAGTATTAGACGTTTTGACCGCTATTAAATCCTAGCATGAGTTTTTGTGATGTTCCGCTTTCTGAGAGAGCTTTTACAACTAAACTCGCGTTGAGTCTCTGAACATCGCACAATTTATCTAGGAGCGTTAAAGTACAAAATTTCTGAGCCTCTTCGGAGAATTGTTTGTTATATTTTGGATCCATATTAAGAGCTACTCCATTAAAACCTACTTCTTGCAGAGGTTTTGGATTTTCCGCTGAGTAAATAAGCTTGCCATAGTGTTTGTTGAACTCTTCGTCCGTTTGAAGGCTTGCTCCTTGAATGAGGAAATCGATAAACTCAAAGACTTCAAGAGCAGACTTACCGCAGTAGATCTTTGCTTGCTCAAGCATTTTTGAATTGGTAAGCAAACTCTCAGGGTTCATATTATCAAACAGCAACCCATTGTTTTGTAACAGGGTTTCAAAAACAGTGCTTGCTTTGTTGAGATAGGGCGCTTTTTTCATGTCGATCAATTTGGATATAAGGTTGAGTCTGAGCGTTTTGGTTTTAGAAACAAATTCGTAAAAATTATCTTCATATTTTTTGAATGTTTGCAAAACAGACGTATAGAATGCTTTATTATTCTCTTCCTCTCCCTCAATATCTTTATAATTGAAGAGGCTATTTGCCTCTTTTGCCAAGCGCAACCTTATTGCTGTTTGGAGTTGCGTTGAGAGAGTAGACTTATCTGCTGTGTCTATCAGCCATGTGTTATTTGTCAGCTCATCTATTGCATCGTCGATTATCTTTATTTCACGTGGGGATTTAGCGATCATTGATAAATTGCCAAACAGTGTAAGAAAGGTCGATACTGCTTCCTTAGAGGTCCCGCCTTCTGTGATGTGTTTCGGCATCTCTTTTACGCCAAGAGTTTTGTCCTCTTTGAGAATACAGAGTCTTTTACCCTCTTGAAGTCCTTTAAGAGCCGGTATTAAAGTTTTCCAATCCTCTAGGGACTCGGGAGTCAAACCCTCTTCTTCCTCAAGCTGTTCCTTCAACTGTTGCATGAGGAGTTTTTTTTGTTCGAGTTCCAATTGTGCTTGTTTAGAATTGGTTTTAAGAGTTTTTTCCATTCTTGGAGTGAACACAAGCTCTTTATCCGGATTCAAAGGGTAGGTATAAGCGGTGCTTGTACTAATAGAAAAAGGCAAATTCTTCTCTATTTTAATTCCAGAAACGGTTTCTCTATTTGAAGTACCTGTAGAAGAGGTGTGGGGGGTAGAACTCGACGAATTCTGTTCATTTTCTTGCTCTAAAATTCTTGGACTTACTATGGATTTTATTAATTCGCTGGTTTCTTCTTGCTTGGTAGGGCTCTTATCCTTTTTCCCCTCATACTGTACATATTCACTCCTTGAGCGTCTATTTTTCCTGATAGAATCGGGGTTATCGAGATCTAAATTACTAAATTCAGTTTCAAGAGAAGTTTGGTTATGAGTATCGGGATTAAGGTTGAGTTTTGGAATCACAACTTCGGTAACTTGATTCTGGCATTGAAAGAGTTTGTCGAAAATACTCTCTTGAATTTCTCCGACCGGGCTTAATTCATCACCATCATCCCATGGGAAATATTCCCCGTCTCCATTTTTGTCACATCTATAACGATAGTATTCAAAGTTATCGCTCATAATTAATCCTATAATTTTTCCTTATTATACAATACTATAATTTATCTATCAATTTAAAATTATTAAATAACAAACTATTTTGTTTACGGTATTATCGTCGCCAAAATGAGGGCAAAAGCAAAGTCAGCCAGAGATAATACTCAAGTCGGCCCAAAAGCATCCAGATGATGGAGACAATTTTCGCAGTTATAGGCAGATCTGCACATGTAGAGGAAGCTCCGGCGGCCCCAAAGGTAATTCCGGCGTTATTCAGCATTGCGCCACTTAAACCTGTAGCTGTTATCCAATCTACGCCGCTTACAAGTAAAATGATAATGCCAACCACAGCAGACACGACAACGACTAAGAAGAATGAGAGAACTCCAAAAATAGTCGCTTGAGGAATTTCGACACCTCCAATTCTCATAACTCGTATTCGATCGGGATCAAAGAGGGTATGCACCGAATGTTTCAAACATTCCCAAAGCATCTGTAAACGGATAATTTTAATACCGCCGGCGGTTGATCCTGACATGCCTCCAAAGTACATGGCAATAAACATCAGCATGAGCAGTGACTGCGGCCAGTAGTCGTAATTTTGAAGAGTAAATCCAGTAGAGGTAAGAGAGGAAATTAAATTAAATGAACTATAGCGCAGCGATTGCCAAGGAGAATAAACAGCCATCTCGTTTGGGATAGAGGTGTGAAGTAATAGAAAGCTGCTAAAAACGCATAAACATATAATTATGGCGATATAGGCTAGAAATTCAGGGTCAAAAATTCTCTTGAACCTGCCTCTAAGAAGATCAAAATAGAGGGCAAAACTGCCTCCTCCAATAATCATAAAGATCATTAATACAGTTTCAATTGATTGAGAATGGTACGCTGCAATTCCGCCATCAATAGGCACAAAACCTGATGTCGAAATCGTTGAAAAGGCAAGAGCAGTGCTTTCAAAAATAGAAATCGAAGGATGCACGATATGAAGAGTCAAACAGCAGGCTAAACAGGCTCCTATATAGAGAAAGAGAAAGGCCATCGCACTCTGCCTTACGGTTGGATAGATAGGGGTAAAGTTTGGGCCTGTTGCTTCATAACGAAAGAGCAATCGTCCATGGGCGCCTAAAGCAGGAAGAAAAACAATAAAGAGAAGCACAATTCCCATGCCCCCTATCCCAGACATAAGAAATCGCCAATAGATGAGGCTTCTAGGGCAATCTAAAGGATATGAGATGGGAAGTACTGTTGATCCAGTTGTAGTAAGGGCAGAGGTTGCTTCAAACAAGCTATCGATAAAATGGTCAAACATTCCGCCAAAATAGAGAGGTAAAGCCCCTCCTATGCAGGATAAAAGCCAAATAGAGAGTACCGATATAATCGCTTCCCGGATCCCAAGCTTTTGATCAGGAGAAAAGAGCCAGCGTAAAGAACCGAGGCTTAAAAAAAGAAGCCCGGAAAGGCAAAAAGCGTAACCGCTCTTTTCCCCTAATCTTCCACCTTCTACGAAACAGGCAATCGGCCCCATAAGAAGGAGTATGCATCCAAAAATGGATACGAAAGTACCTACTAATCGAAAAATAGCCGGCCATCTCATTAAAAGAGTGTCCTCACAAACTTTCTATTCTGGGGAGTGGTGATAATTATTACGTGGTCGCCAGGTACGAGCTTTTGGCTCCCATCGGCGACAAGTACATGTTCATTTCTATACATAACAGCAATTAAAAGGTCGGGGGGAAGTTTTGGACCGAGCTCAGAAAGGGGCACTCCAATAAAGGAAGACTCCTTTGAAACAGTAACATGGGATACTTCGACTCGTCCCGAAAAAAGCGATAGCATAGATTGTACATTTCCATGATGCACCCAGGGGATCATTTGGTTCGTTGCCACAATCCTCTCAGAAACCAGAAAGGAGAGTCCTAGCTTTTCTGCCAGGCGAGCTTCAGACTCATCATTAATACAGGCCAAGACATTGGGACAGCCTAGTTCTTTAGAAAGAAGTGAGGTGAGGATGTTATGCTCCTCATTCTTTCCACAGCCGATATACCAATCCGATTGTGCTATTGCTTGCTCTCGAATAAATGCCCAGTCAGACACTGTCTGATGGATGACGGAAGCCTTCTGCAAATGCTTTGCCAAATGGCGGCACCGCTCTAAAGAGGTATCAGAAATATAGATATTGGGAACAAAGTCTTGGAGCAGTTGAACTACCTGAAAACCTATTCGTCCTCCGCCATTGATAAATATCTTTTTTACATGAGGCTCTTTGAGGTCAAAAAAGTGCAGGACATCACGCATAGAGGTACTGTCTGTTACCACCGCCAGCTGGTCTCCTGGAAACAAAACATCATCGCCATGAGGAATGATGAGGCGGGTGCCCTCTGATTCGTGTCGTAAAATGGCGCCTATGACCATATTGACGGGAGCAGATTTTAAATCATGCAGGGACATTTTTGCATGACGCCAAGAATGGGGAATTGTGATTGTCCGAAGCTCTGCAGAACCAAAAAAGAATTTTTTACTGCTCGCGCTTGATGTCCGTACCATTCTATTAATTTCTTCAGCGACTAAAAGCTCCGGGATAACAAAATGGTCGACATGAAAAATTGCTCCGCTATTGAATGCGGGCCTTAATAATGAATTGTTTTTCAGGCGAGCAACTGTTCGAGCTTTTCCCATTTTTTTTGCGGCTATACAGGCAAGGATATTTGCCTCTTCTGAATCGGTGACTCCGATAAATAAATCGCACGTCTCTTCAAATAATTTTTCAAGAATCTCGCCATTAGTAATTGATCCATGCCGTATTGCGATATCATGAAGTCTTCCAAGTATATGAAGCCGTTCATGATTATCATCGACAACCGTGACCGAATGGCCATTCTGGATTAATGCATGAGTTAAATAAGTTCCGATTCTGCCAGCGCCGCCAACAATTATTTGCAAGGAGTTGCCCTTATGTATGTCTTAATGCACTATAGACAATTTGACTCTTTTCCAACATCTCTCGAGGCCTTTGAAAAGAAATTAGGCCCCTGTTAATGTACCAATTTAACAACGTACTAGTTGTAAAAATTGTTCTACATTGATAGTTTTTTTTTGATAACAGTGAGCGATCTCAATGAATCAGCTTTTTATAGTATTATTAGGTCTTTTAATTAGTATCTCAGCACTTTCTGCTGCATCACAACAGGATGCGGTAACATCAAATGACACAACTCAACCGCTAACACAACAAGAGTCTCTACAAGAAAAACCTCTTTCAAATCGAGGACAGCGAGGTCCGCGTGGTCATCGTGGAGAGCGAGGTGACAGGGGAGATAAGGGCCCTAAAGGCCACCGTGGAGATAAAGGACCTATTGGACCTGTTGGACCTATGGGTCCGCCAGGTCCTGCTAGTCTTACTGGGCCTACAGGGCCAGCAGGCATTATAGGTGCGCCAGGATTGGTGACAGGGGCTACAGGAGCTACTGGGGCTACAGGTGTGACAGGGGCTACAGGTGTAACAGGTGCAACGGGAGCTACAGGGCCAACAGGTGTAACAGGCGCAACAGGTCCGTTTACAGTATCAGTTCCCTTCATTACCTCTTTTAGTTCTAGCGCTTTTACTACAGGTTCAACTCCTCTTGGTCCAACTGGAGTCTATGTCCCATTTGATATGACACTCGTTCAATCATCAACTCCTGTTTTTGCAGCTCCAACTCCTCTTGGAGTCAACACCAATTTTATAATACCTCAGGCTGGAACCTATTTAATTACCCTCAATATTGGTCAAATTCAGTGGGATACAACCCAAGGGGCGCTTGTTATTCAATTAGTTGTTAACGGTACTCCAGACCCAGCTGCTGCAACCGTATTTACACCAAACTCTGCAATGGTTTCTGGTTCGAATTTTGATAGTCAGCCTTTAGCGTACACCTATTTAAGAACGTTTAGTTTAAATGATGTTGTAACGGTAGCTCTATACTGTCAGACTACAAATACAGGCGCGGGAGTATTTCCTACTATTCCAACGCTTTTAACTCCGACGAATGCAAACAGACGAATTTCTATTACTCGTGTGAATTGATGGTAGTAAAAAAATAAATTGGTATGTGGCAAATATGAAATACATCTTTCAAATTGGAACATTCGTCGTAGCAGCTATTAGCTTCCCATATGCTTTAGGTGCCGATGATTCTAATGTTACGCCTCAACAGAACGTAGAAGATAGTCAATCGCTGCAAGAAAAAAGGATATTTGGAGGACGAGGCAAGACGGGACCTAAAGGACATGAAGGAGAGCGAGGGCACGAAGGAGAAAGGGGTAATCGTGGAGAGCGTGGTAAAAAAGGGGATGAAGGTCCTATGGGTCCTCCAGGACCTCCTGGCTTAACTGGAGTTACAGGCCCAATAGGTCCGACAGGTCCAACAGGAGCTGCAGGTCCAACCGGAGCCGGAGGTTCAGTCGGTGCAACAGGACCAACAGGAGCTGCAAATTCTGTAACAGGCGCAACAGGCGCTACGGGTGCAACTGGTGCGACAGGTCCGACGGGAGTTGGCTTTGGTGCTTTGATAATGGCATCAAGTACTGGCGTTTTTGGGCCGACTGGTGCTGGGTTTTTGAGTTTCACGAACGTTGATCCAAGTGAAGACTTAGGATTTGCTCCACCTTTTGCAGGAACTAATTTTCTTATTCCTGCAACAGGTACCTATGTGATTGCAGTTGACATTCCTCAGATCCAGATAAGTACCTCTACAGGTGTTCCACAGCTTATTATATATAAAAATTTTGTTCCATTGCCTGATGCTTGGCTTGAAGTAGCCAACGCCTCTATTGATCAATCTTCTGGCACACCGCCTTTTGTCACACAATCTCAATCTTTGCTCTATCAGGACGATTTTAACGTGAGTGATATAGTCTCAGTTTTTCTACAAGACGCTACTGCACCTACAGGAACTGTTGAAATCCCTGCACAAACAGAAGATCCAACGTATGCTAATCGTAGAATTACTATAATGCGTGTTAATTAAGGAGCTTGTCATGAAAATGCAATCTTATTTTCGATTGTCTGTCATAGTGGCAAGCCTAAGCTGCACACATATATGTTCGCTTTTTGCTGAAAGCTCATCTACTGAATCTTTTATAGAAATAGATCCAAATGAGCCTTTTTATGAAATTAATTCATCAAATTCTCAAGAAAAGGGATTTAAACGAGGGTTAAGAGGGTATCAAGGGTATAAAGGTCACAAAGGCGATAAAGGTCCGAAAGGCCACAGAGGTCATAAAGGAGAACATGGTGAACTTGGCAAAATTGGTCGAATGGGACCTATGGGGATGATGGGGCCAGGAGCACCAGGTCCAATCGGGCCCATAGGTCCTCCGGGAGCTACGGGACCAATTGGCGCTACTGGCGCTACTGGTGCAACAGGTCCGACGGGAGCGATGGGAACTACAGGCGCTACGGGAGCTACAGGCGCTACGGGAGCTACAGGAGTTACGGGCGGCACGGGCACTACCTTATTGAATAATAGTATTTTGGCTTATGATGTTGACACGACGGCTACTAGCCCGATTCCTTTTTCTTTGAGCAATATTCCTGCAGGGTCACCGTTTACCGCACCTGTTGCGGGTGTTTTTACTATTCCTGTCAGCGGATATTATTACATCTCTTTGAATGTTTCCTCTTTCATGCTTGATGTCACTCCAGCTGTAGCATCTATTACTATGCAAGTTAATGGGGTTGATGAGACATCAAAACGTGTTGAGGTTCTACCTGCAGCCGTAAGTTCTGTTTCAATTTCCAATCCGGTTCAACCTTTTACTTTAAATTGTGTGAAATTTTTGAGTGCAGGTGATGAGATTACTTTTGAAATGGAAGGTACTAGCGGTCCATTCATAGAGCAGATACTATTTAACCCGACACTAGCTAATAGACGCGTAACTATTGTCCAGGTCGACTGATTTTAAAGAGGGTCTATAGAAAAACAGAGCGGGGTAAAGAGCCCATAGAAACCAAAATGAAATGCCCATAATGATAAAGGTAGCTAAGTGAAATGCTATAGCAATCGAAGCTACCTTTGCTTGAGTTCTTTCAAAAAAGAAAAAGAATGGAAGAATCAGTTCAAATATTCCAGTTCCAATACCCATTCCACGAAAAATAGAAGGCCATTGCGTTAGCCATTTCCCAATTGGTGTACCTAGTAAAATCGTTTCAGTCCATATTCGGTTACCCGTCAAAAACCACTCCCAGCCGCCAAGAAGTACTTTGGAGAGACCTGCCTGTAAATAGAGCACTGCAACATACGTGATCATGAATGCAAGGATGAAAGACGCCAGCTCAAGCTTTCCTTTTGTGTGATTGCTATTTTTTAAAGAAGGCTCAAAACAAAGTACTATTGAAAAAAAGTTTAAATGCGTGTTGGTAATCCAGTAGGTTGTACCAAAACAGGTAACATAGAAATTAAAGAACAAAAAGGTGATGGCAAATAATGGGCGTGTAATCAAAGGAAGATAGTTGAGGGCCGAGCACAGGGACAGAAAAAGAACAGAGTATTTTAACGTCCAAAAATGTGTATGAAGGTTTGGAAACCAGGGAAAAGGTGATTTGGGTTTAAATAACCATGGTGCAGTGTCAACATAAAAACTGTCATAGGGACCAAAAAGGAGTAAGATACTTATGATAAGACAGAGTGAAATTCGTACACGATGTAGTTTTTCAAAAGGAAAGGGTTGATTGAAGAGAAAGTGTTTTATGGGAATATTTTAATCCTTTGGTGAATGTGCTTGGATTGTGGATATTCCGCTTCTTGAAACTCAACGATATGAGTCTCAAACCTTAAAGTAACAAAGGGAGCGCCATTAGGAGATTTGACAGGACTATACATTTCATCAAAAGCCCGCCACGGTTTTATATTTATTCTTTTAAGTAGATATTCATGCAGTGATGCTTTTTGAGACAATGTCCCTGAAGTACACATATTTCTAATTAACCCAGAGCATCGAGAGTATTCAATTGGGATAACTTTTCCTGGGTGAACGATACATATATTTCCATCAGCATCTTGTAAAACAGCCTGAACAATTGGCTTGAGCTTAGGTGGTAGTTGAGAGAAAAGCCGATGACTAGAAAATGGCCAACAAAAGCCGCCATGAATAGTCAGGAAGAATTGAATTGAGAAAAACAGAGCCAGAAGAGCTGTGAGAGCTAACTGAGCGAATTTATTCATCTTTAGATAGTAAATGGATTTTAATTAATTGTCCAATCGAAACTTTTAAAGCTTTGCCGGACGAACAATTGTTTTACCTGTGTTGACAAAGATGATTTTACGATCACTTGGAAGTGTATTTCTTAATTCGATGAGCAAAGCTAAACCCGCAGCAGCTGAAGGTTCAGCCTCCGACCCATTTTTTCTTATCAACTCCTCTGCCTCTTTAAGCAGCTCTTCTTTGATCTCACAGACTGCCGATGTGCCATTTATGGTAGCTTCAAAAAAGGGCCTAAATGGGGCATAGAGCTTGGTAGCCCTCGATTGGGGGTTGCTTGTGGTAGCTCCAAAGATATGGCACAGCTTCGACTGCCTGATTTGGGAGTAGAATTGGCAAAGGCTTTGATACAAAAGACCCGATCCAAAAGGGACAAAGATATAGTCAGGATGCAGCTTGAACAATGCTTGGTTAAGGCAGTTGTAGGCATTCATAAAAGAGGCAGAATTCATTTTGGAAGTAAGGTCAATGCCTTGAGGGTTTTCAGTTATCTCCAGAATATCTGTTGAGGAGAGAGCTCGAGAAGACACATTCAGTTGATACACCTCGCAACCAGAGTGTTTAAGTTGCTTGAGGAGTTGTAAAGGGGCGTTTTCATCGATCAAAACCTTTAGATTTGGCAAGCCAGCTCTTTGTAAACAAGCTTGGATGGCAATGGCAGCTGACCCTGAGCTGATGAGAGATGCTTGTGGAACCTTTTCATCTCTTTTTGTTTTTAGAGTATCCCTATAAAGATAGAGAACGGCTTGTGCCAGCCTGTCTTTGTGTGTACCTGTTGGATTGAAGCCCTCATAGCACATCCAGAGATTAGTAAAATTTGAATAGAAAAAGGGCTTAAGATTTGGTTGTGAATCGACCGGTCGTGCAAGAGCCGCATCCAGCTTGGCTAAGAGATCATTCATATGCTAGAGCAGTTAGTTTTTAAATTTTTCTAGAGCAATACAACACTGTCTGCAAATTTCTGCAGCACTATAATTGTCCTGCATAAGTATGTCTAGTATAAGATCAATTACTATGGGTGAGTAGCCTATTTTTAAAAGAGTATCTTGATAATATTTCAAATTCGATGTTTCGTATGTTTGTGAGCTTCCAAATAAAATTGAGTGAATGACGGACATAAGACATTTGATGTCATACTTTCTCTCTTCTTCGTTGTTAACACGTGAATATTCAAAATCACTTAGGTCATACCGATTTTTAAGTTTGTCATAGAGAATGTTTTCTATCTTTATATCGCCATGGGTAATCTTTAAGCTATGCAGCATGGCAAGTCCAAAGCTTACCTGGTAAAGAGCTTCAAGTTTTTGCTCGGAGGAGAGAGTCATATAAATCTTATTCAGCGGACTATCATATTTGTGCATAATCAGCATTTCGCCGATCTCTGTTGTGAGGTGTGCTTTTGGTCGAATCATGAGTCCGACTGTATTGAGCGGCCATAGGAGCGAGATTTTAAGCTCATGAAGTAGTGATTCATTTGAAGAAACTTTTACTGCTTTTGCTTTTCTTTTCTCCTTCCCTTCAGGCTGCAGAAGATATACCTGCCCGTTGAAGCCAGAACCTAATTCCGTTTCCATTCCATAATAGGTTGTAGAGGATACCTTCTCACAATTAATTATTTTTGTTTTAATACGGGATATCTTGCCCGTCTTATCATGCTGCCAGGTAGTGGAAGGATTAGAGGATTTGAGGAGATCGTTGGAGATATTATCTAAAAGAGCCTCATCACATTTATCGTGGCTAATAACAGAAGAGGGGATCGTGATCTGATCAGTCAAGAGAGTGCCCTAATGTGTGAGTGTTATAACCACCACTTTTAGGTTAATAATCGATTAAAATATTGTCAGCAGGTATATTGTTACGCATTAATTTCGATGAAACCCTTATGAAGCATGTACTTTTTTTTCTCTGCTTGGTTCTATCTATTTTTTGCCAAACTCAAGCGGTCGCATTTCAACTAAGTCATGTCATGGAGCAGAATGTGAGAACAGTTGCCGATGTCGCTACGAGCTATATTGATCTTTTAAACCGTATCGGAGCTTCTCCCAATGCATCCTATGCAGATGATGTTGAATCCCTATTTGCACCCGATTGCATAAAGATTGTCAATGGTTCGATCTGGTTTGAAGACTCCAGCCAAGTTGTGCCTCAGCTTCAACGAACCGCAGAAGAGGTTGGGTCATGGAGCATAAAACTCTTAGACCTTATTCCTGGTCAAGACGAGCGCACCGTAGTTGTACGCTTCCTTGTTCCTACAGAAAAGGGGATATGGAATACGCTCGTAATTTTGCGTTGCAATGACCAACTTCAAATCACTGAAATCAACGAAGTGTTCAACAACTATGAGGGAGCTTGATAAAGGTTGTTGTTTAAAGTGCCGATTTGGAGGATGTCGAGCTCTTTTCCGAGGACGTTCTTAATTGGAGTGCTGCCTAGGAGGGCACAATTTTTAATGTATTCAGTTTTGCAGCTCAACTTCTTGATATAGTCCTTATCCTCCCGGATAGCTTTGACAAAGGCATCCAATCGGGCAGGTTTTCTTTGAAAGTACTTTGATGTCTGCAAAATATCTTCAATAGCCTGTATATAGGAGCTCTCATCTCGTGGTGGATTTTCTAAAAATAGTCTGAGTATAGAAGTCCATTCGGCGGGAGCTAAGGAATATATATTCTCAACACCTTTGGCTTGTACACTTGCCAGGACGTCGAGAAGGAAAAGCAGGGCGTGGGCTTCAGGCAGAGAGTCGAAAGATGCACGTCCATATGGGGGATCCATAATAACGCAATCGCTTGTTGGCAGAGCAGTGTCGAATACATCCCCGCTTATAAAAATGGGCACAGTAATTTTAGGCCAAAATACTTCAGGGATATTTTTGTGAAATTCTTCGATCGAGCAATACCACCCTGAGGCAATGTCCAAATAGGTGTCTCGTTCGACCGTAAACAGTTCTTGAGTGCCGATCAATGATAGCAGTAACGTAAGGTTGCCGCGGCCGGTAAAAACTTCTAAGACCTTTTGTGCACCACTTTGCTGTACAAATCTAGAGGTATCGATTGCTGTTCCAATCGGTGTTGAAAACATAAGTTTTTCATCTGTGGAATCAAGGGTATATGAATCCTCCAGAAAGATTGGACGAAGGACAAGGTTGCCAAAAAAATAGATTTCAGCAATTACATGTCTCAGCTCATCACCGACCTCTCCAGTGCTTATGAAAGAGGATAGTTCAGCATCAAGTGTGTTTTGCATCTCTTCCCATAATTGAGGAAATTGCAATTTTTCCCAATAAGCCCTTTCAGGAATGGATTGAAAATAGGTCATTGGAGGGTCGTTTAATTTAGCAGCAAGCGTTTGCTGATAAAATTGGCTTATTTCCATTTGCCTCTCCGTAGAGGGTTGATTACCCTCAAGAGTATTTCTCAGAATTGTAACGCGATTATTTCGTTCCTCAAAATTGGGAGGCTCTACTTCGTTAGGAGTACTTTCAGTTATATAGTTGCAATTTTGATTGATGAACACTTCTAAAAGAGCTTTTACGTCTGGAGAATCTATTTGTAGCCGTGTGCGGGCATATATAGTTCCATCACGCCTAATGGTTAAATCTATCCAATCCCGATTTACCTCTAACATAATCCCTTTGAAACGCTCGGGGAATTGAGAGTAAAGCGCCTCCATTGCTGAAATCCACGCTTCATTTTTGGGTTCTTTCCCACACAATGTTCTAATCTGTTCCAGGGTGTCGTTATAGTTTTTAGAAAATTCAAAGAAAATGAATTTAAGCCCAAGAAGAGGACGTTTGATGTTTTTGCTCTTGAGTGCACTATTGGGCTTAGGCAAAGTAGCATGTATGGTATCTGGGGAATAGAAAATGCAGTTCAAGAACAGCAGCAGGAATGGCCAAGATATCGTATGCATATGAGCCAGGGGTTTTTATATTCAAACTTTCATATAATTAGCATAAATTGTAACTGATAAGGGTACTATTAAGTGAAAGGAAAATAATAATTAGATATAGGAAAATAATGTCTCACAACAAACAGAAATTTTCGAAGCTCAAGAGCTTCCATTTACCCATTGGTCAGTATGCCATCATCTCGAGCGGTCCGCTCGGTACACGGAATTTAAGAGAGATAGGCGATATTGATATTATCGTCACGACAGAGTTGTGGAATACTCTCGCTCAATCATATGGGGTTGTTGAGAAAGATGGTGTGAAAAAAATCACTTTTCCAGGAGGCCTTATCGAGGCCTTTTATGAAGGCTCATTTAACGTAAGCGAAGATACTGACGCCCCAACGGTTGTAGAACGCATTGCCACGGCTGAAATCATTGATGGCCTTCCCTTCGAATTGCTTGAATATGTTCTCTATTATAAGCGCAAGATGGGTAGAGAGAAGGATTTAAAAGACATAGAACTCATTAAAGCTTGGATGTCCTCAAACAAGCCTTAGCTCTGATTATTGTTTTATATTCTTACCACAGAGGTCACAGAGCACACAGAGAGAGAACAAAAAGAGAAATTTTCTCTGCATTTATCCTGTCGATCCTGCATATCCTGTTATTTTTTTTGCTTATTTAACCTGACTAAAGTATTGATGTGTGAAAGTTCACAGGCTTACCGGAATGCTCTGTTCCCAATGAAAGACATTATTAGGATCATACTTTTTTTTGATCTCAATTAACTTGTCGACGTTGTCGCCATAATAGGCATCGAGGTAGTCCTTGCCAAGGTCATAATCGACAGTGTTGGCGTAGCAGTACTTTGAAACGTATTTTGAAATTTCAGAGTAAAAATTTCGGCTGTAGCTAAGGGCTTGAGCTGTCTCTTTTTCAAAATCCCAATACATCGATTGATACCACCAGCCAAATGCTTTTCGTGGATAAAAAGCTGTATTCTTTTCAGAAACTTTGCTGCCAAAAGCATCAAAGTCAAAGAGGACGTTTTGCTTAGCTTTATCTTTACGCAAGGTTTCAAAGTAGCTGATTGTTGCATCTATGGCATCTGGAGAGAGGGGCTGCATCAAAATTTTGGACTTCATTTTGAAAAAGGGGAAGGGAGGGCTTCCAGACCAGTACTGGCTTGAATCGATATATCGGCCTGTAAATTTTGTAATTGTAGGCTTAAGAGGGTTAAAATCGCTTTCCCATTCGGTAAAGGGTTCACTGCCTACTTTAAGAGCGCTTATTCCAACTTCTGTTTTCTCTAGAGAATAGTTGATTCGCAATTGAGACGAGATGGAATCGGGCTGTTTTTGAATCCACGCTTGCCAGGTTTGAATAATTTGAGAGACGGTTTTTGGGTCCCATTCCCAAGTGAAATCACAATAGCTTACTGAAGGAATAGCATGCATTTGGAATGTAAATCCAAGTACAATTCCATACGATCCATTTCCTGCTCCCAATAACGCCCAGAAGAGATCTGGATAGTTGTTCGCATCTACTTCCACTATTTCTGCATTTGCATTGAGCAAGGTGATGCTTTTCACAGAGTCGCAGGTTAATCCGAATGGTCGGACAAGAACACCCGATCCTCCGCCGAGCGTTAATCCGCCAACGCAGACGGAAGGGCATGTACCCGTTGGGATGGCAAAGTCAATTTTCCCCAATGTTTCGATCACATCGCCAAGGCGGCAGCCTGCACCAAGAGAGACTTGGCTATTTTTTATATCAGGTGAAATCGCGTTGAAATTTCGAAGGTCGAATATGTAACCCGATGATAAAGAGCCAGGCTCATAGCAGTGGCCTCCGGAGCGTATTGAGAACTCGACGTTATATTTTTTAAGGAGTTTGAGAGCTGTTGCTGCCTCCTGATTGGTTCGAGGAGTAATGATTGCGTGGGGGAAAATATTAAAGCGTTTATTGAAATTGAATCGGACAGTGTCATAATCTACGTCAGTTGGGTAGATAACATAGGGTAAATCTTGAAGCTCTTTGGGGATGTCGTTTTCGAGCTCAAGGGCATTTTGATCTAAATAGATCGTATCAGTACTTCCACTACCCTTGTATTGACTGAAAAAGAAGATTCCAAGACCAACTATTGCAACGATTATGCAGGCAGTAAAAACTCGTTTTTTCATGAAATATCTCTTTTACTATCATTCTCATACTGAGACCTATTTTTTCCAGTCGAGAATTTGACCATCGTTAAGCAAATACTGGCGCAAGAGTGCATAAGGTAGATCTTGCAAGGCTACATTGAGATTGATTGCTAAGCATGCAGCAGTGGCTGCAGATTGTCCCAAGACCATAAAGGTCGGCTCCATGCGTATTGATCCATAGGCAGCGTGTGAGGCTGAGAGACAGACGGGGACAGCTAAGTTTTCGCATTCTTGCCGCTTGGGCACAATTGCCTGGTAGCTTATCGGGTAGGGTATTGCCACTTTTTTGTATAAGCCCCCCTCTGTTCCCAGAAAGCCATTTGAATCTACAATATATTTGATCGAATGCGAGTCCATGTTATAGGAAGCAAGGCCTATGCCGTCTTGTACAGAAATCTTTCCAAGAGCTGTTTGTTCATCAATAACAACGGCAGACACCATTCTTCGCGCCTCTCTCACATATAGGTCATAGGGCCAGTGTCTATTATCTACAAACTCATCTTTCGGCAGTCCCCAAGGAGCGTAATATGCTTGTACTGCTGCTGGAACTCGCGGGTGATTTTGAAGCGTCCAAACAAGTCCGCGCTGCCATTGTTCATGCAGAAGCGCTATTTTTTTACGAGTGGCATAATCGGCTTCGGGATAATTCCAATTCATTCCCACATAATCGGTGGAGATTGGACCATTATTGTTTGAATCGGTTTTTCGATTGGGAAGGAGATCCAGCTTGAAAAAGGTCTCTTTCCCAATACCTGCTTCGATTGCACGGAAAACGATTTCATACTGCCGCTCATCGTAGCCTGCCGGTTTTTCGATTGGTATACGATTTTGAGGGACATCTGTTAAGCACATGCGATAATTATACGCCTGAACTCCGCTATCGCCACTGCCACATTTTCCCCTTTCATGTGGATAGACTCTCAGTAATAAGCCGCTTTTAGGGTTTCCTTTGACGAGATAGGGATCTATCTTCAAAAACTTTTTAGCACTCATGTGATAGGACTGGATTCCATTCAATGTTTCTTGATATTGGCTGTTTGGCTCGCGGCCAACGGTATAGGAAACGTGCGATGCAGCCATCAGATCGCCTTCATAGGTAGCGTCGATAAACATTTGCCCTTTAAAGCTTAAGCCAGATTCCATTGTAATTTGTAGGATGCGCGAACCATACATTTTTACACCGTTTCTTCGATCTAATCGCTCACGCCGAATCAAGGGTATCTTGGCTTGAGCTACCATTGCGATAAAGATCTTTTCGGCAACCTTCGGTTCCAATACCCACATCAGAGGAACAGTTGGATGGAATTGAATCAGCTGTCCTTTAATCGGGTGTTTTGGTTCCCATATCCAGGATAAATCGCGTTGATAATACTCCCACACCTTGTTAAAATATTCACGGGCAAGACCGCCGAGAGTATCAGGTTTGGTAACATCGACCCAGCCCAATCCATTGCTCGTCATTCCTCCAATATGGTTACCAGTCGCGATCAACACCACAGATTTGCCCATTCTGGCCGCCTGAACTGCCGCTGTTACTCCGGCTGAAGTGCCTCCGTAAATCACAATGTCGTAGGTCTGCTCAAGATTATTCTTAGTGTGAGCGTTTATCATTAGGAAAGGTGTCATAGTGAACAAAAGACAAACGAAGTATAAGGTTCGTTTTGACATAGATTCCCTCTAATTTATCGAAGAGCTGGACTTTGTTCCTATATATCGGTGCTAAATTCCTATAAAGAGTTAATTTTAGAGGAGCTTTGTTGAGCCAATTGATATTTAAAAAAATATTTCGTATAATAGCTGTTGGGACAAGACCTCAGAGAGGAGGGTAAAATTATGAGTACTTCAGGCACGGGCGGTGTAGGAAACACAGGCTCAATTAAACCGGTAGGATATGTTGTACCGACAAACAATCCTGTTACGACTACTACTTCGCAAGACGATGCTACGACAACTCCAATTCAAGGGGCAGTAGCACCAAAAACTCCAGCAGATACAAGTCTTGGCATTAGTCAGAACAGACTAGATAATCTCTCTGGTGGCAAAAAAATATAATCAGAAAGATTTAAGTTTGAGTACAATGTTTTAGTAGTTCAAGAGAGCGGCCATTTCTTCTCTTATGAGGAGATTTTGGCTGCTTTTTTTTTGTAGCGGCAAGCCAGCAGGTGTAGAGGAAAGAAAGCTCTGAATTCTCATCTTTTAGGGATTTTGGGGGGTATTCTTTCAGTATTTGCTCTGCCTGGGACCAATTCGACTCCAAGAGATATGCCCAGATTCGATAGCAATTGAGCTCTATTCGCTGCTCTTCTTCCAAGGTGTGTTTGGTTAAAAGGGGCACTAATGAGTGAATAGGGCTTGTTATTCCTTGATCTATAGCCTTATTGAATAGCAGGAAAAAGGGACGCAGAGAGTTTTTGTCTAATTGGGGCGGTATTTCAGAGAGAAGCTGGTGGGGGATATCGATAAACTTGCGCTGATGTGCAAGGATAACTGCCTGGAGCCACTCCAGGTGAGCAACCGCTTGTACGTCCAGCGTTGTATCAAATAGCTCATTTAACACATTTAGAGCCTCTTCCCAACCGTTAAGCTCTATTAGCCCATAGAGTGCGATTTCTATCAATGGAAGCGAAGAGGGGGGCTTTAAAAGCGCTTTCTTCAGAAGAGATAAGAGAATGTTCGTCTGTTTCAGCTCAAAACTGAGCCGCATGGCTAGAGAGAGTCGCTGGTCGGGTTTTGGCCAGGTGAGCACTTCCTTATCATCAATAAAGTACTCTCGGGGCAATTCTTTCTCTATTTGATCCAATTTCAACTCAAGGTCGGGCGTTATAAGCGTTTCTGGAAGATAGCGGCATACTAGGAGTGCAAAGCGATAAAGCAACATTGGCTCTTTGATCGTACCATCGAGGAATCGACAATGAAGGTGCCTTAATAGGTCAGGCAGCCGCACATGGGTTGAAAAGTGCAAAAATCCCTGTTCTAAAGAATCGATCTCGCGATTTTCATCTTGAAGCTGTTGGTAAGCTATTGCCTTCCCCAAATATTCGAGTGGAGCGCTGGCAGTTGCGTGGAGTTTACTGAACATGGCAAGAGCTGCTTGCGTTTTCTCTTCTCTAAGGAGAATAATACCTGATCTAAAAATGGCCTCATAACTTTCGAGGGTATCTGGGTAGGTTTGACATATAAGCTGATACTCCTTGAGCGCCTCCGTGTACTCTTTTCGAGCGGCATATACATTTGGAGTGTTGAGCGGGTTTGTCTGAAGACTTTCGTTATTGATGAAGAGAGATATCTCGCTTTGAGTGAAAGGGCCATGATCTAACATAACTCCAAAGTAGGCAGGACCTACTTTAGGAAAGTGGCTAGTCTCGACGTGCTGGAGTTGGTTGTCAAGATAGTAGCAAGTAGAGGTGGATGATAATTCAATAGTTATACGATGTGTCTGATCTTTGTCTAGAGTAAAGTAAAAAGGGGAAGTAGTCTCACTGGGAAGTGTAAAGAAGAACCCTATTCGACTCTCCTTGCTGGCTGCCTTGAGGGTGCATTCAATTTTACAGATGTCTGGAATTGGGTGTTGGAGAATAAAGCTTTTGT
This sequence comes from Bacteroidota bacterium, assembly GCA_013285825.1. Taxonomy (GTDB): domain Bacteria; phylum Chlamydiota; class Chlamydiia; order Chlamydiales; family FEN-1388; genus JABDGV01. The sequence continues at coordinate 35,107 of JABDGV010000001.1, read as the reverse complement.
CGACCTTTTTCCAGGAAGCTTTATCATTAAAATCGAATGTGTTTGTTTTAACCCAGTCAAGACTGCCTTCAAGGCACACCTGAAGATCGTGAATAATGTCGTTTACAGTTTGATACCGCATCTCAGGGTTATTTGAAAGGCATTTTTGAGCAATATGTGAGAGTATGGGAGGAATATTACGATGGGGAGCGACAATGCATGGGTTCGTTACAACCTCTTGCTTGACGTTCTCGCGGAATTCTTCAAGGCTGCTCCTGTGGAATGGATATCTCAAAGTGAGTATTTGGTAGAGCAGCAAGCCAAGCGCATACACTTCCGTTTGCTGGTCTGCAGGGCATCCAAGAGTGCGCTCAGGTGCGAGGTACTGGGTTGTTCCAGCCACATGTTCAGGAAGCGACTCTGTTCTTTTGGCGGGTTCTGCAGGGATTACTTGAGCTACCCCCCAATCCAAAATATAGGCAGAGCCAGACGGTCCGATCATGATATTTGAGGGCTTGATATCGCGGTGGTAGATGCCCTGGGTGTGCGCATAGTCAATAGCTCGGCAGACTTTTAAGAAGATATGAGAGAGAAAAGAGACTGAGGTCGAGAGATCATTCGTTCCCTTTTCAAGTGCCTCATTTATGAGATCCTTGAGAGACTTTCCTTCAATATAGGCCATTGTGAAGTAGATTGGATCGCTGTCGGCAGAAACCGAATAGATGGGTATGATGGCAGGGTGGGTCAGATGGCTTGTGATCTGAGCTTCCCGAAGAATGCGTGCGCGGGCCACCTGGTCTGCTACAAGGTCGGGCCGAATAGTTTTAATGGCGATATAGCGATTTAAAGAGGAATCATAGGCAAGAAGAACTTCTCCCATTCCACCTGATCCCAAGCTTTTTATGATTTGGTATGGGCCAATCATATTGTTTGCTGTGGCCATTACGATCGAATCCTATGAGCCGTGATTCTCGATAGTACTAACGAGAACCATCCTTGTCAAATTTGCAGTTTTGCAAAAGGTTCTTTGATTTGACAATTAAGAATCGAAATTTTTTCGTAAAACATACATTTTTGAGCTTTTCTCATAGCCTTCTCGGACATATTCGATCTGATATCCCAGTTTTTGATAGAAGGGGAGTGCTTCCCAATCCATGGTTGTAAGAGATATAAAGGTGCATTTTCTTTCATGTGCCAGCTTTTCAGATTTTCTGACCAATTCCGACCCCCATCCTCGATTGCGATATTTGGGTGAAACCCAAAGAGAGTCGATGTAGAGGCATCCGTAATAGCTAGCTCCTTTAATGCCAGCAACAATAGTGTTGTGGTCATCTCTCATAAAAAAGGCAAAAGGCGTGATTGCTGTTAACCCTTTTGCTTTTGCAGCCTCATGTTTGATGCCTTCAAGAAGGACACTCTCTTCTTCAAGCGTTGGCTGTTCTGAATAGCTGATTTTGTACGATTTTGACATGGCTTCGACCATATGATTTGAGAATATATAACCTATAACTTCATTTCATCAGAAGTTGACAAAAAAGTGTCTAGTAATGCATGATAGTTGCATATAACAACCAAATAGGTGGTTTACAAATATGAATACGGAAATAGAGAGTGTAGAATCACTCAGAAAAAATTCTCGAACGGTAGTGAGGGAGTTGGGCCTTTTAGGGGATGAATACAATACGTCGGGGATAACATTAGTTGAGCGTCATTTAATGATTGAGCTTGAATCGCATCTCTTTCCTGATGTTGGAGGAGTCGCTCATATGCTGCTTTTGGATAAATCTACTGCCAGTCGCCTTGTGAATAATTTAGTAAAGAAGGAATTGATTGAGTACGTACTTGATGAGGGAGACAAGAGGAGGCGGTTTTTACAGCTTACAGACAAAGGCAAAAATAAACTGGCTTCTATCAAGAAAACAGCTCAAGAACAAGTTCAAGAGGCTTTAACAGCGTTAAGTAAAGAAGAGATAGAAACCGTTTTGCGTGGAATGGAGTATTATGCCAAGGGGTTGAAGAAGGCACGTTTACGTAAGGAATTTCAACTTCAACCAATCTCAGCGCAAGATAATGTGTCATTAGCCAAATTGATTGTCTCAATACTTGAAGATTATGGGTGCAATAAGCCCGGCTTTGCCTCTGCAGATGCAGAACTTAATTCTATGTCAGAATCTTATAACCAAGCTGGCCGTGTCTATTTTGTCGTAAAAAAAGGCTCTTTAGTAACGGGTGGAGCTGGTATTGCACCTCTTGAAGGGGCAGGACGAAAATATTGCGAGCTGCGCAAGATGTATTTGGCAGCAGATGCTCGTGGACTTGGTTTGGGTGATCTTTTAATAGAGAAATGCTTAACAGAGGCTAAAAAGATGGGCTATTCATTCTGCTATCTAGAAACCTCTGAAAACATGTCACAGGCGCATAAACTGTATATCAAGCATGGTTTCAAACCTCTGGCAGAGAGAAAAGGTCAGACAGGCCATTTTGGATGCACCTGTTTTTTTGAAAAAAAATTATAAGGAGATAATATGTCTGCATATGAATTAAAACTTGTAGAGCCCCAAGATAACGGTGAACTCAAATCACTTATCCTTGGCGTTCTTGATAAAGAATTTGGGTATACCGGTTCTGGATATGCCTCAGGGGATTCTGAGCTCAACGATATGTATAGTACCTACACAAAACCAACTAGTGGCTATTTCGTTGTTAAGAGAGAGAAGAAGCTGTATGGAGGCTGCGGATTTGCTCCTTTAAAAGGTACAACTGAAAAGGTATGTGAATTGCAGAAAATGTATTTGAGTCAAGATGCACGTGGCTGCGGCCTCGGAGAAATAGTCTTGCGTACATGTTTGGATCAAGCGAAAAAACGCGGCTATTCGCACTGTTATCTTGAGACAACAAAAATGATGACACAGGCGCAAAAGCTATATAAAAAGCTTGGATTTACAGAGTGCAGCAAACAGGGCAATACGGGCCATGATGGATGCGACCTCTTCTTCATCAAGGACTTGGGTACTTTTAACTCAAAATTGTAGAAAGATTGACAACTTATTCAAAAAAATAGATTGATAGAGTGATCTTTGGAGGAGTTGTTATGAAAGTGCGTTCAAGTTTATTTGCTCTGCTCTTTGTTTTACCTACCTGTATATTTGCTGGCATAGTTGGTACCTATACGATTAAGGGATTTGATCCTGATCCTGCTCCTGGCGGGCACTACACAGGAACCATTGCCATTTCTCAAAATGGAGGGGTCTATACAGCCCAATGGTTATTTGAAAGCGGTGAAACAGCTTTTGGCACCGCTGTGCGTAAAGATGACACCCTTTCTTTTGTTTTTAACGAAGATTTTGGGGTTGATTACGGCACACAGCAATATAAAATCGAAGGGGATACTCTCCACGGCCCTTGGGTGCGGTTTGGTGAGAATAGAAAGGGGTACGAAAGGCTTACTAAAATAGGCAGTTAACTGCACTTTTGATGACCTGCATTTTTAGAATATGCAGGTCATGTTGGACAAGAGTAATCAACTATTGTTTTACATATGTATCTGCGAGATCTTGTGCTGATCCCATCCAGAAAGAATCATTGTTTTGGTCAGCAAAAAAGATGGTATCGCCTTGGTTAAATACACGATTTGTGCCATCAGCTGCTTGTAAAACCAACTGAAATCCCTTCACATAGACAAAGTAGGTAATACTGTCGTCTGCATTTGCAATTTTGACAGCCTTTTTTAAAGATATGCCATTTTCTATTCGTGTTACATGGCTCCAATCAGCAGGACCATACTGACACTGATCGTAGAGCCAAGCATAGCCTGGTACTGCATCTGCAAAAGAGAGGGATGGGCAAAGAGTTATTATTGCGCTAGCAAGAACAAGGATTAATTTTTTCATAAACGAGAACCTTTTTGTTAGTTGATGTTTTTCAACGCTTCAAGTTGTAGAAGGGAGTCGAATTTCAAACAACGAACAGAATATTTTAATTAATCTAGATTCAGTACGTACTAGTTAAACGTAATAGGTAGTACGCCGGTTGCCTTTCGTTTCCCACACAGCACCTCTGCAGCGGCAATTTGTGCGTCGGGGTCGTTTTCGTAGGCTACCACGATTCTATCTGCTCCCTGAACAAGGGGAATATGGTATGGAGTGCAAAAGAGTACCACAGTGACTATAGCACTTTCATTTTTGAGATCTTGAATATGGTCTTTAAGTGTATCTACGATTATTTCATCATCGAATGGAAAAGTATGTGTTAACGCAATAACGACATGCTTTAGGCTCTCAGGGCTTTTCTGCATACTTAAACTTTGCAGCTTCTCTTCAAAGGGCTTTAAATCAGGGCTTTGATACATCTCAATATCAGTCAAATCTCTCTTTTCTGCCTCGTCTGTAGATTGGACAGTCGTAATTGCTTGTGTGTAGAGCTTTTTTTTCAGTTCTAGAGCATGCTTTGATTTAAAATTGATAGAGCTTTGCTCTCTGGTATGTAGGAAAGCGCGCGCTTTTGCTTTGAGTATTTTCAACACCTTTTTGTTGATGTCGGTTTCGTTTAAGGTTCCTGAGTGAACCGCTTGTTCAATTGAGTCAATTGCTTTAACTGGATCCAGAGGGCATAATAAAATATCGGCACCAGCTTGAAGGGCTTTTACTTCAACTTCACCTGGCTCATAGCAATCTGCAATTGCTTTCATTCCAAGCGCATCTGTGAAAATCAGTCCATTAAAACCCATTTTTTTCTTGAGAAGCTCAGTCACGATTGCATAAGAGATTGTTGAAGGAGTGTTGGCTGCCTTTTCAAGGGCCGGCACATCCAAATGTGCGATCATGACGGACTCAACTCCTGCATTGATAAGTTTTTGAAAGGGATAGAGTTCTAATTCTTCCAGGTGTTCTTTTGAGTGAGAAATAATGGGCAGCGCCTCGTGAGAGTCTGTAGAGGTATCTCCATGGCCTGGAAAGTGCTTTGCACAGGCAATAATTCCAGCATCTTGAAATCCTTGCATTTGAGCAATTCCAAGTGTAGCTACAAGTTCTTTGTCCGAGCCAAAAGAGCGCATTCCAATTACGGGATTTTTAGGGTTGTTATTGACGTCGACAACAGGTGCAAAATTAATGTGGACCCCTAAAGACTTAAGCTCTCTGCCTGTTTCATAGGCTGTTTTATAAATGAGCTCTGGCTTTCGAACAGCGCCAAGAGTCATGTTAAAGGGAAATCGCAAAACGGCTTCATTATTTAATTGGGAGGCAAGTCCGCATTCGGCATCAAGACCTATGAGAAGCGGTGTGTTGCTCAATGATTGAAAATGTTTGGTAAGGACAATTTGCTCCTCGGGATAAGTATTTCTGCCAAAGAAGATAATGCCGCCGATAGCGTGGGTTTTGATGAGCTCATCTATGTAGCTTTTCTCGAGGTGATAAAGGGGCTGCCAGCGAGCCCATCGTTGAATTAAGTCCTGGTTGCGCTCTTCATTTGATACAGCTGCGACCATGCAGAGCTGTCCAATTTTTTCACGGAGAGTCATCTTCGATAGGAGTTTTTGAGGGCTTTCATGTTGATTTATATCAAATCCTGAAAGGAGAGAGCTTAAGAAAAGTGCAATCGTTAGGATAGAGTATTTCATAAGCATTAAAGTCCTATAACTATAGTGGGAAAAGTATATCTTTTTGTTGATTTTGAGGCTCTTGACATTATTTGAAAAGAAGGTAGATCAAGAGGGGTGGTAACTTTTAAATTGAGGATAAACCAAATGAAAGTACGTTCAATTTTATTTAGTCTATTTTTTGCTCTTCCAGTCGCAATTTTTGCACATGTTACTGGAACATACAATGTATCCGGTAATGATCCTCTCTCTGGCAAGTATACGGGCACGCTTACGATTGATCAAAATGGCGATATTTATAACGCAACTTGGATCTTTCCTAACACTTCAGAGGTTGATACGGCTACAGGCGTTAGAAGAGGAAATACTCTTGCCCTTGTTTTTAATGAGGGTGGTTTAGTTGCTGGCTTAATGCAGAAGAGTGGGTTGTCCTTTGGCGTGCAAGAGTATGAAATTGAGGACAATACCCTGAAAGGTCCATGGGTACGTTATCAGGCAACTCAAAAGGGATTTGAAATAGCAAAGAAAATTAAGTAATTTTCTATAAATTTAGGATGAACCAATGAAACTACGTTCAATTTTATTTAGTCTGTTTTTTGCTCTTCCCGTCGCTATTTTCGCACATGTGACTGGAACATACAATGTATCTGGTAATGATCCTGTATCCGGCAAGTATACGGGCACGCTTACGATTGATCAAAATGGCGATATTTATAGCGCTACTTGGGTCTTTCCTAATACTTCGGAAGTTGATACGGCAACAGGGGTTCGAAAAGGCAATACTCTTGCTTTTGTTTTTAGTGAGAGTGGCTTAGCTGGCGGCTTACGAGTAAAGACCCCAGGGTTTTTTGGCGTACAGGAGTACGAAATTCAGGGCGATACACTCAAAGGTCCATGGGTGCTTTATCAGGCCACTCAAAAGGGATTTGAAGTAGCAAAGAAAATTAAGTAATTTTCTATATTATTTTAGAGCCCTGCAAGCTTTTGCAGGGTTCTTAATTCGTTCGTTTTTAGTGCTTTGAAGAAGTCTGCATCTACAAGCTCTACAGTTGGCATGGCGCGAGATAACACTTCAGCGCCAGTTGAAGTAAGGAGAGGGTTTTTGCTCCTTTCATCTTTTGACAAACCTCTCTTCACAAGCTTTTTCCCCTCGAGCGTTCGTAAAATTTGGGATGTTGTATTGGGATCAAGTCCTGCAAACCTTCCAATTTCAACCTGGCTTGCTTTTTCTCCACCCTTTGTCAGCCAACCCGTTGCTGCAAGAATCACAAACTGAGGATGGGTAAGGTTGAGTGGTTTGAGTCCCGCTTCAATTGCTTTTCGCCACAATGTGCTGGCGCGCCAGAGCAAAAACCCGGGAGATGCTTCAGGACCTGTGTGATCACTTATTTGTGAAAAATCAACTTGAGCCATATTCGACACCCATACAAGAAGCAAGTAAAGCAAAATCTGTTTGAGGAATCTGAAAACAGCCTCTTCGAAAAGGATATCCCCAACGCTGTTTATCTTGAATGAAGGAGAGCTTATCAAGCAACGGAACAATCGCTGCCTCTCGTGAAGGTACGAAGGCAACATCTCGTCTCCAAGGAATGAAATTCTCTGCCATCTGAAATTGATAAGGCTCGCCTGTTGCTATCTGACCGATAGCGGTAAACTTTTGACAAGGGGCCTTTTCGCCAAAATTTGCAGTTGGAGAGTAGTAGACGATCCAGTCTCCCTCTTGCATTTGGTGCAATGGGCTGGCCTTACCATGACACACTTGGCAAAAACCACCTGCAACACCCCGAAGAACATGTTCACGGCTTGCAACGCCAATCCAAAATTTAACCATTTTCGTCCTCATCAATGCAAAGCACTCGAATGCGATGGCCATCAGGGTCAAGCGCCACAAAGGTACGGCTCATGCCATCCATGGCTATTGGGTCTAATGCCATGGGTATGCCAGAGCTCTTCCATTCAGCGTAGAGCTTATCGACATGTTCATCGCTTGATTCTGTAAAGCAGATCTCACATCCGCCAGCAGGAGCTGTAACAGGGGGTCTAGCAGTATGCTTCGACCAGAGTCCTAAATTGACTCCATTGGGAAGAAGAAACCGTACGAATGTCGGATGTTCTTCCACCGGCTTAAGTTTGAGAAGGCGGCTATAAAATGCTCCGCTTTCTTGAGGGTTGTTAACGAAGAGAAGGACATACGTTATATTCGGCGTTTTCATCTCAATACTCCTATTCATTCATACGTATAAACATAATACGTATACGTATTATGTGTCAATAAGAGGTTGTTTTCAGTTTTTTCCAGAGATATACTTGCTGTGATTTACGAGGGATTTTCATGAAATTAATAATTCTTTTTCTATTCTGTATCTCGTCAATATCAGCAGATATGCCCGCTATTTTATCTCCTGCGCTCCAAAAGGGTGATTTGATAGCGCTTGTCTTTCCAGCCTCTTATTTAGATAAGAAACTGGAAGGAGGAGAAGAGGTCGTCAATCGAAAGGCAGCATGGCTCGAGAGCCAAGGATTTAGAACTATTCAATACCCATCCCAAGTGCATATATATGGTTATCTAGCTGGGACTGATAGAGAGCGGGCAGATGCCTTGATGGCAGCTTGGAAAAATCCCGAAGTCAAAGCGATATGGTGCTTTAGAGGCGGATATGGCACACCCCGTATGCTTGATTTATTGGATTATAACTGGATTAAAGATCATCCCAAGATATTCATTGGCATGAGCGATATTACTGCGCTTCACCAAGCTATTCAGATGAAAACAGGTCTTGTCACCTTCTTAGCGCCTGTGTTGAATTTTTTCGATGAGCCGGAAAGTTCTTTTGACTCTGCGTATGCCTTCACTGAGTTGAATAAGGTTTTGGTTGAGAACAAGCGAGGAGAGATATTTGTTCCAGAGGGTCTCAAGGTCATATCAGCAGGCAAGGCAGCAGGACAACTTATCGGCGGGAATATTACCCTTATAACAATTTTATGCGGGACACCTTGGCAGTTAAATACTGAGGGAAAAGTGTTAGTTTTGGAAGATGTGAATGCACCTGTATATAGCGTTGATAGGATGCTTTGGCAGCTGAAGGCTTCGGGTCTCCTTGATAAGCCCGCCGCAGTTATTTTGGGGGGTTGGACAGACTGTACATCTACATACGCGAATGGCTTTACGCTTGATGAAGTGTTTGCTCAGTACTTTAAAGATGCTCCATATCCCGTGATCAGCAATTTTCCCACCGGCCATGATACGTATCAAACAACATTGCCATTAAATATTGCTGTGGAGGTTGATACAGCATTTCTAAAGGTTGAATTGCTTGAAGGTTCGGTGTTAGTGAATCAATGATTGTGCAGGTATGGTAGCTTTGCTCACGCCCTTGTTTGCTCTTTCATAAAAGATCAAGAGAGGCACGATTATGGCAACGATTCCTACAATTATCCCAACGATTGGATAGATAGTTGCGTTATACATTGCGCTTGAGAGAGCGACGACTAAAGATGTGAAGAGAAGCCTGCCACTCGTAATTAAACTCGCAGTAATCCCTTTGATGTCTGGGAAAAGTTCCATGCATTCTGGGAAATAGAGTCCCTGCGTCCAGTTGCAGCCAACAGTATAAAGAAGCATGCTGCCGGTAAGAAGGAGAGGGTCTTTTGGCCCGAAGATAGCTGTCATGAGAAGCGTAATTCCTCCTAAGGCGAGAAGGGCGGTTCCAATAACTTTGACTCTATAATTTCCGAAAAGGGTCAGGACGCGGTTATAGGTAATGCTTGCTAAGAGCCAAGCGAGAAGAAGCGCTGCTTGGTAATAGGGAAAGTCTTGTTTACTTACACCCAATTCAATAACAAAGAGTACGGCCGTTCCAGATAAGAAGACGATGTAGCCTGCAAACATTAAGCTTACAGCTATGGTGAGCTGCCAGAAGGGAAGGCTTGTGCATGTCCTTTTAAAGTCATGCAGGACCTTTTTGATTTGAAAAGGGGATCGTTTGTCTTCATCGAGCGGTTCAGAAAAATAGAAGATGCAGATGATAAGGCTTAATAATACGAAGAGAGCGATGGCAAAAAAGTTGGCTCGAAAGCCATACGTCAGATTGAGATATCCTCCCAGCATGGGTGCGACGGACATAATGAAGGGGATTGATGAGTTGAGGTAGCTTAAAGCGACTACTGCTTTTTCGGCTTGAAAGGCATCAAAGATAATAGCAGTTCCAAGCGTAAAACAGCCTCCGCTGCCAAGTCCTTGGAGAAATCGGCCCCAGAGCATATACTCGAAGCTGTCTGCATAGATTGTAATTATACTGCCCAATAAAAATAAGCACAGAGCAAAGAGAAGAGGCTTTTTTCTCCCAATAGAATCGGATATGGGGCCGTAAAAGGGACCAGAAAGACAGATGCCAACAAAGTTCCAAGTAAGTAAACTTTGAATCTGATCTTCGGAGGTGCCGAAATAGGCCATCATATCTGCAAAGGCAGGAAGATAGATATCTGTCTCAATGCACGCGGCAATAAAGACGACGGTGATAAGGAGAAGATATTTAAGATCTCTAAAAGTCATGATTGTTGGGATTATTAAGTAGAGTAATTTTTTCACAAATTTTTAATTAAATCAAGTATTTACTTAATTTTTAGTAGGGTTTTTATGATTTCTATTGCACTTTTAGCAGGCCAACAGTTGCTTTCAGCTCCAAATGTTGAATCATCAAAAGTGATTTTGGATAGTTATTTCCAAGTGATAGAGGATCGTCTCTGTCTTTCTGATGGTTCTAAATACAATTATTTTTCTGTGGCACCGCGATCGGACGCTGTCGTAGTTTTGGCCATCACAGAGGATAATCGTGTACTACTTAATCAAGAGTATAGACATCCGACTGGAAAGTTTCTGCTTACCTGTCCAGGCGGCAAAATTGAGGAGGAAGAGCCTATCATAACAGCTCAAAGAGAGTTATTAGAGGAAACGGGCTTTACGGCTGAAGAGTTTGTCTACTTGGGAAGCGCTTATCCATATCCAGGGATAAGTTGCCAGAAAATCTATTTTGTCTTAGCGAAGAGGGTATCAAAAGTGCAAGAACCCAACCGTGATCCTGGAGAAATCCAAGAAACACTATTGTTGACTTTGGAAGAGGTAAAGCGAATGATTCAAAACGGTACGGACATCGATGGACAGCTTGGTACAGCTTTTTTTCTTTATTCTCAGTTAAAGTAGTCACCTTTGACAAATTAAACATTTGTTTATAGAATGAGTTTGGTTATTAGGAGGATATTATGTCCAAGGAATCCAAACACCGTAGAGAAGACAGAAAAAAACCTGCTCATACGCTCAAAGAAAAAAGAGCGTTGAAGCATGAAAAGCGTCAACATCAACATGAACACAGAATTGATGATACGCGCGGTCCTGCTGATCAAAATCAGTAGGGTTAAATTTTGGTTGGGATAACTAAAAAGGTTGTACTAGGCTTGACCTGCGACATCATGTTGGACATGCTTGTTAATGACTATTTAGGTTCATCCCAACCAGATTCAAATTTCTCAATATCTTTCTAGGGAAATCTCCTCCCTATCCTGAAAAGTACAGATGCATCAGGTATTCTTTCCTTGCGGCTAATTCCTTCCTTGATTGAACATTTCTTCGTTCATCGTGCTCAAGGTGATGATGCTGCTGAATCTATTACAACGCATGCAGCATCTGTCCCTTGAGTTTGGCACGAAATTTGAGCGTAAAGGCGGAGAGCTTTGTATTCGACCTTTTGCATAACTTAAGCGGCTTGTTAAAACCGATCTTTTTTGCACTTTTTAATTTCTGTTTCCTCGCCTACACTATGTGTATGTCTTGTCGACAGAAATTAAAAATAGCGAAAAAATCTCTGATTTTTCCAAACCATTTAAGTATGCAAAAGGTCTATTGAAATACCAAGAGGCAGTGGAAGTTCAACGTGAGCTTGCTGAAAAGGTTATCGTTGAAGACTTGGCTGATTCAATCCAAATCGTTGGCGGGATGGATGTCAGCTGCAACCTCTATGATCCTCATCAGATGATTTATGCTTCAACGGTTGCTCTTTCATATGAGAACTTGCAGGTGGTAGAAACGAGCTCTGTTGCTGAAAAACAGACCTTTCCCTATATCCCAGGCCTTTTGAGTTTTAGAGAGTCCCCATCACTAATACGCTCCTTTGAAAAGCTTCAGAAAAAGCCCGATGTACTTTTAATTGATGGTCAAGGAATATGCCATCCTCGAGGGTTGGGTATTGCAAGCCATATTGGCGTCCTGTTGGATATACCGACCATTGGTGTTGCTAAATCGATTTTGGTTGGTGAACAATCGGGAGAACTTGGAAAAGAGGTTGGCAGTCAACTGTCCTTGATCTGGAAGGGCAAGACTGTAGCCATGTCTTTACGAACAAAGCGAGGATCAAATCCTCTCATCATATCCATAGGCCATCGAATATCTCTACAGACTGCTGTCGAAGTTGTTAAACGCTGCTTAAAGGGATATCGTTTGCCAGAGGCGACAAGGCAGGCACATATTGCTGCTAATCAACATAGAAGGAGTAGGACATGGACGCCGTAACGACAAATTTTCTTAATGGTTTTGCCAAGATGGTGAAAGCAAGTGAAGGAAAATCTCTTGAAGAGGCAAGAGCTATGTCTAAAGCCTTCTTTTCTGTTCCTAAAAGCTCTTTTGAAACGGTTGCTCGATTTGAGAATGTACTTGTCCCCGATCAAGAGTATGCAATTCCAGTGCGAGTTTTTATACCTGAAGGAAAAGGACCATTTCCCTTGATGATCCATTTTCACGGTGGCGGGTGGGTATTTGGGGGTATTGATCAGAATGAAAACTTTTGCCGAAGGATGGCAAACCGTGCAAAGGCAGTGGTTGCGACAGTAGAATATCGTCTCGCGCCTGAAAATCCCTTTCCAAAAGGAGTGGAAGATTGTTACAAGGCAACTCAATGGCTTATAGAACATGCAAAACAATTTTCAGCAGATGCCCATCGAGTCTGCGTTGCGGGAGAAAGCGCAGGCGGTACTTTGGCAGCAGCTGTTGCACTCATGGCACGTGATCGAAAAGGTCCAAAAATCGCACTTCAGCTTCTTCTGTATCCTGTAACTACCTCGTCCCTTGATAAAAAAGTCTATGATGAAAGCCCTGACCAGTCTTTTGTTACTTTTGCCGGTATGAATAAGTATTGGCAGATGTATGTGCAAAATCCCAAAGAATTGAAAAACTCGTATGCATCGCCTCTAGATTGCTCAGATTTAAGCAACCTTCCTCCAGCCTATATTGTGGCTGCTGAATTTGATCCTCTTTGCGTAGAAGCTATAGCATATGCCAAGAAGTTGAAGTCGTTTGGCGTTTCTGTTGAATCAAAAGTTTATCCGAGAACGATCCATAGCTTTATGAACATGCCAGTTGATTTAAAATATACCGAGCAGGCAATTCAAGAGGCAGCAGCAAGAGTAAGAGCTTTATGATTTATCGAATGGTTGCAATGGTCCTTGGAGCTTTGATGATCACCTCTCTTTTTGCAGATGGTGAGACTCCGAAATATCTCTACAAGGTTCTTTCGGTTGAAAATTGGAAAGCAAGCGACAAAACGGTTAAGCTTTCTTCAGAGGATGATGCATTCATCCACCTTTCAACTGAAGATCAGCTAGATCGAATTGTTGGCAAATATTGGGCTCAAGTGCCCGAATATGTCATCTTAAAGATTGATACATCAAAACTGCCCGGCAAGCTTCTATTTGAGGCAAATCCCGGCGGTGAAAACAAATACTATCATCTATACAACGGCTCGATTCCTCTAAATTCTATCGTAGAATCAAAAACCGTCAAACGGTCTTGATTTGAACTGTTGATGAGAGAATTCCAATATTCTCTCATCTTTGGGGAGAGATGGGAATTGACTCTTGAAAGGGTGAAGGTTCTCTTTTGAAATTCAGTATCAATCAAGGCGAAGGTGCCATTTTTCGTATAGGGAATATTGATTCTCAGTCCAGTTGATCCATAGCCCTGGCTTAATATAATGAAGAGCTCATCAAGGACTTCTTTGGTAGCTTTCGTTTTCCAGGCTTTCTTAGTTTCTTTTGATTGAACGAGTTTCATGTCTGTAACTACCAAGACGAAGGTAGAGGACGTGCCATTTTGCAGCAGAACGCGGTAGAGCCATTTATCCGGAACTGTGAAGTATCGCATTTTGTTTTGTGCGATAATCTTTCGAATAGCTGAAGCTCCTATACACCTTTGTATAAGCCATTGTTCTCCGGTAAGTCCATTTCTTCGCCTCGTTTCTGATTCGAGGTATATTTTGAGGAGATATCCCTTTAATTTAGGATGTTGAACAAGTCGGATACCGCTGTATTTTTGTGCTCTGAGAATTTTGAAGCCGGCTGTTTTAAGAGTTTTCTCATTTGCGATAATGCCAGGCGATTTGAAAAGTGAGTCTAGAAGTATTCTTAAGCTATCTTTTTCGGGAAGAATATAGGGGGTTGGATCGAGAGGTTCATTTGGGATGAGAACCGATCCCTGAATCAAAAGAAAAGTAAGTAAGAGAAATTTGACGACTTGTTTCATTTCTCTATTCAAATATTTTTAAGACACTGTTAATTGCATCGGGAGATACGCTTACACTTCCTGACATAGTCGTATCGAGGGAATAGATAAGAAATAGAAGATATCCCATAGCGGCTGCAAGAACAGATGCCATCAAGATATGTGCTCTGTGGTTATCAAGTCCAAAAAACCAAATGAATGCAACCATGCTGATACCGCCCAGTATAAGGAAAGACCACATTTCAGGGCCTAGAGAGCCTTTGCTATCTAAAAGCCTGCAAAGTCTTGCTTCTGTGAGAAGATTTAATTTGTTTATCGATTCAGCATACCAGGTTTGAAGCCTTGGAGTTGATGGGTCAATTTCGTAATAGGATTTCCATAAAGCATTGAGAGCATCTTCGGTCATTTTGCTTTTCTTTTCATTCACCATGCATTCCCATTCATCGTCTAACAAGCATTGGGTATAGTGTTTGATACCTGCTCGGATGTCTGTCCTGTTTTTGTCTGGATACACTTCCGCATCGCGGTAGAGAGCTGCGATATAACTTGCTTCGGTTTCTACGGCACCTACAATCTTATCAAATCGTTGTTGCGCATTGACGACAGTAAAGCCCAAAAGGACTGCGTAGAGGACCCCTAAATTTGTATAGACGAATCCTGCGACATCATGGTGTGGACGTAGATGCTCGGGTTTAAATTTTTTCCGAACGAGGAATATCCCTAAAATGGTAACCGCTACAAAGAGGGCTGCCATGAGAGTAGACCCATAGAACCAAGATAAATTACTGAGATATTCAAAAATAATCATATATACAAGCTATCTTTTTTCGTTATTTCTTGAAAAGAGCTTGCTCAATAGCGATAGTACTTCTAGTCAATTAATGGTCTTAATATGTGCCGAGCTCTCCTTTTTTTTGTTCTTATCTGCACGAGCCTTACAGCTGAAATTTATGAGGGATGGTTTCCCTGGAGTAATAAAAGTCGAATTAAAATGCTTGCACACTGTTTGCCCTATAATTCCAAGGGATTAATTATAGGAGGGGAGGGGTCAGGAGTTTTTGATCAGTGCAGAGAAGCGTTTCCGGCAGGTGCATTTTTAGAGCTCCCTCCGAAAGCTAATATTAAGAAGGTAGTATCGGTTGACTATTTAGTGGTTGATTATGGGAAATTCGAGCTTGTCTGGCTAAAGAATGCACTCAAATTTTTTCCTCAACTTAAATCAATCTATATAAAAACTCAGCACTCTGCAAATTTCATTTATCTTCATAAATTTCTTGCTCAGGAAGGTTATATTCTTGTTGCTCGCTGGTATGAACAAGGACTTGTTGATGAAGCTATTTTTATCCGCCGAGATTTGTATGAAGGATATGTCAATGCCTTAAATTACTCTGAGTTATCTATTTATAATCCACCGATATATAAATCTCAAATATCCATAGAGAACTATTTAAAGCCTGCAAACAATAAGGGAAGCAGCCACTCATTTCAATCCATCGATTTTATTTACATGATAAATTTGGATGAAAGACCTGAAAAATTCAAAATTGGTGCAGGTGGACTCGAAAGATATGGCATAAATCCGTATCGCTTTTCAGCTGTAAATGGTTGGAAGCTTCCTCATAATATTGTAGATGCTGTTGGCCTTCGGTTTACTTTTGGATTTCCAAAAGAAAAGTATCTTGCGCTCGTCTATCGCCAAGAACAGGACAAAGAATATCCCAGCTACGAGTTTATTCAGGATCCAAATGCATCCTATTTTTGTTTTGGGCTAACTCGTGGTGGAATAGGTATTGTGTTGAGCCATATTTCCGTGCTTTATGATGCTCTGAAATCTGGGTATAATACCATTTGGGTTATGGAAGATGATGTAAAAGTGATTCGAGATCCTCAACTCCTTCCAGAATTGATGAACCAGCTCGATGATTTGGATCCAAATTGGGATATTCTTTTTACAGATAGGGATACAAAAGATAGGCAGGGATTTCTCGTTCCTTGTAGAGCTGTAGCCATGCGCCCAAATTATCCGTTAGAGCCGCTTCAGGCATTTATGAGTAAGTTTTATCAAGTTAGTAAAGATATAAGCAGGACTGGGATGAGGTATGGGGCCTATTCAATGATCGTTCGCAGGTCCGGAATGGAGAAGATACTGCAGTATTACAAAACCTATTCTATCTTTCTTCCCTACGATACAGATATATGGTTGATACCAGATCTTCGAATGTATACTGCCAATTACGATATTGTATCGACAATACCCGATGCGATCACGGATAACGGCAAGCCGAACTACAAGTAGTTCGGCTTTAATGAACTATCGAATAACAGTTATTTTGATGATTTTTTGCGGCTCTTTTGGTTTATCCATAGCGCCGGTAGGAGTATTTTCAATTTTTTGAACAACGTCATATCCCTTTGTCACTTCGCCAAAGATCGTATGGCGCTTGTTGAGCCAGGGTGTGGGAGCTACCGTGATAAAGAACTGGCTTCCGTTGGTTTTTGGACCGCGGTTAGCCATAGCGAGTATTCCTGGTTTATCAAATTTCTTATGTTCGCTGAACTCATCTTCAAAAGATTTACCCCAGATTGATTCTCCGCCTGTTCCCGTTCCTTGTGGATCGCCGCCTTGAATCATAAAGCCAGGTATTACGCGGTGAAAGATAGTTCCGTCGTAATAGTGGTCTTGAGCATGTTTAACAAAGTTTTCAACTGCTTTTGGCGCGATATCGGGAAATAAGGTTACTTCAAATGAACCTTGATTTGTTTCGATAAGAACTTTTGTTGGCAATAATTTTTGACTTTTCACTTCTTGCACTTCTTGAGTTTGCATTTGTTGAACTTCCTCTGCTTGAACGCTATTTAATGACAGCATGCAGGCAAATATGCGAAACCAGTTCTTCATGGGAACTCCTTTCCATTTAATAAATACTCGCTTACGATACTGCATGCTTTATTTTGGTAGGTACTATGATACGCAACATTCTTATTATTTGTGCAGTAACCTTTTCTTCCCTCACTGCGGAAATCAAGCAAGCGCACTCTTTCAAAGAGATAATTCCCAATAGTACTCTATCTACGTTGATACTGCTCGATATTGACGATACCTTGCTCATACCCAAGCAGATGCTGGGCTGCGATGAGTGGTTTATGTATAGGAATAAACAGCATCTATCGAAAGGTCTCAATGCTCATGATGCATTAAAAAAGCTGCTTGATGAATTTTGGGCTATCAGACATTTGTCCGTTATGGAGATCGTTGAACCTGGAACGGACTCCATTATCTCTAAAATGCAGGATGAAGGCTTTACTATCATGGGGCTCACCACCCAAGGGCTTACTCTTGCAACCTGTACCTGGCAGCAGCTTTTAGCGAACAATATTGATCTTACAAGGACTGCTCCCATTCCGCACGACTACTTCCTTAACTTAAACGAGCATGGCGTTCTCTATCGCCACGGCATTCTCTTCACTTCTGGAACTTCCAAGGGAGAGGCGCTCTTTCAACTGCTCGAACAAAATGATGTTTTTGTTGATCGGGTTCTCTTTATCAATGATAAGGCGAGCCATCTCAAAGAAGTTGAAGATGCAGCTATAAAGCGGGGAGTCGAGTTTATAGGCCTTCGATATGCCTATTCGGATGCTCGAAAAGCTCTCTTTGATCCTGAAATTGCAGATATACAGTTTACCTGGTCCAATTTTGGCCGCATTGTTTCTGATAGTGAAGCAAAGGACATTCTCAATAGGCAGAAAGGTCTTGTTACGTGCTATGGAGATTCCCAGTAAGCACTTAATTACTCATTCCAGTTAATTTTTGGCTCTGGAGGCTTAGGAGGCAGTCCCTCTTTAAGGCGTTTTTCAATATATTCTATATTGTTCAGGAAGTTTTTGTTCTCTGCTGAGTTGCTTCCCTTCTTCTCTAAACCCTCTTTTCGTGCTTTTTCGACAAAGTCGTTGAGTGCTGCTTTTTCCTCATTTGTCCCTGAATAATTATCCATAAAAAGGGTAGTCATAAGGCCAGAACTAAGAGGGAGCAAGTCTCTCATTATGTTCACAAATGTTGTTTTATCTGAGGGAGTATCTTTGTAGAAGGGAGATTGATATTTTGCCTTTTGAGCGGCGAACAGGATACCTACAAGACTCAATCCAGATTCAATCTTTCGCCTTTCGTCTATACGATAATTTATATCTCTGCTTTTCTCGTACGTTACTTTATCAAACCTTCTTAAGTTAGTTACCGTCTCATTCATAAATATTCGATGGAGTGCAAGTTTTTCGTTTTCATCTGAAAAATCCATACAGCCGCTCAAAAGCTTACCTTGTACAATTCCATCATATAATTTCTCTCTATCGGCTAAGAGCTGCTTTTTCTCATTTATTCGATCAAGCGCTTTGATTTCATTCGGTTCGGTAAGCTTCCCGACAGCTCCTGCTGCAAACGTATCCTTGACTGTCTGTTCATATGTCCACGAAGATACTTTTTCTTTTATGCTTTCTAAGGCTTTGGTTTCATTTTCAGCAGTAGTAGATTGTCCCTTCAAGAGTTTGTTGAGTACATTTTTCTCGTTGGTATCTATATCTTTTCTATTCTTTATGCGATTGATAGCATCAATTTCTGCTTCAACAGTAAAATTGGCGGGCGCTGTTAGGAGCTTATCGAGTGCCTTAAGCTCCTCTTTTTCTATGTCCTTCTCAATATCTACGATGTTCTTACCCCGAATAGTCAAAGGTCCTTTGTCAGAGAGAGCTATAGCTGAAAATAATTGTTTACCAGAAGATTGATCCGTATCATAGCAGTGTAAAAACTCCTGAAAATCGCTTGAGTCTAGATAAAGAATTGAAGGCTTTTGATTTGAACTAAAGGGGTTTGGCGCCATCCATACGAGATATTGAAGTGGTTTTGACCCGATATTGGGAGATACCCGAGTCTCTACATTTCGAAGAACATCAAGGCGATATTCTATGTTGTATATCCTTTTACCTAACGATGGTAAATCTGAAAGCGGGAGTGCGTTGTACTTGCCATCTTTAATGAAAAGGGAATTCCAACCCTTATCTATGCCATAAAATTCAATTGTGCTTCGTTGCTGCTGCTGTTGTTGCGCTTGCTGTTGTTGCGCTTGCTGTTGTTGCGCTTGCTGCTGCTGCTGTTGCTGCTGAACAGAGCAGACAGTAACGACCTGTCCTTGGCCTTGCGAGCAGGTTGTCTCATCAAATTCCGGAATAAGAGATGTATGTATACCTTTACGAGTTTTGAGATGATCGCTTGCATCACTCATCGTTTTTGTCTGTGCCAATTTAAAGATTTCGTCGTAGCCTTGTAGTGGCAGGTTTTGTCCTTCTGCAAATTTGCCTCCGAGTCTTTGTCCTTCCAGCATCATTGGGTTGAAGAGGGTCTCTTCGGCTACCTTCTTCTTCATCCCTATAGCTAAATCCTCCATCATACTGCCTGTAGGATTGAGGATTGATTTCAGGGTCTCTTCAGTTTTCTTTTTAACCTGTTCAATGCTCTCTTCGCTCTTAATCTTCGTTTTGACTTTAGCTAAATCCTCCAGAGATTGCTTTGTCTCTCGGAGGATATATTTTTTTCTCCCTTCATAGGCATTCTTGATCGATGGAATATCTTTAGCTGTTGCAAAGGCTGAAGCTCGTACACGTGCTTTGAAAAGCGCCTGTTTGGGTAAGCGTTCGATCTTTCTCTTCTCAGCAGCCAAATTGTCCTTTTGGACATACTGATCCTGGTTGTACTCACAATAGGCAATCACATCTTGGATAGTGATTTTCCCCTCTGGTTTTTCCAAGAGTTCTCGGATGGTTTTTTCAACTTCTGGAGTTAAAATCACATCGAACATTTGTCCTTTGAGAAGCTCTCTTAAGCGCATGACTGCCTGGATAAAGTCCTTTGTGAAAAGGTTATTTCCGATAGTTAAAACAAACTTTGCACCAGGCTTTTGTTTGATATCGACCCCAATAAAGTCTGTATAAATTGTTTTATAGGTGCCTAGATCAGGCGGGGGGACTATCGATTTAAATTTTTGCGTCGTTTTATTTTCGACACTTAAAGCGTAAATATCGCCTCCATCATTGTAGAGGATATATTTAGTCACTTTATCGCCGCTTTTCTCGACGGCTTCTGCAGCCTGAGCAGCCTGTTCAAAAGTAGTTTTACCTTTTGTATAGACGCCCGGATCAATAATGCCGTCATATTCCGTAATAAGGTTTATAGTAGCATCACGAACTTCAGCTTGAGTCGTGCCTTTAAGCGTTGTCACCTTCATATCATCTGCATGTTTGACAACTGCCCAGAAGGTGCGGCCATCTGCGCCTTTACGAGTGGCTCCAGTTAAATCAGCTTTATCAGAGAATGTATCCTTGTTATAGGGAGTTCCTGTCATACCGGCCGAAGATCGACCCATATCATCTAAGTCGTAGGCGTCAGCAGAGACCTGTTGTATATTGTATTTGAGTTTTGGCAGGACGAATTCTTCACAGAAGGTGAGCCGGCGCTCAAGTTTTGTGGGATCATTGAGCTTAGCTAAGATTTTGGGAATATCGCCCTCATCGCCCAAAAGCAATTCCAGATCAATGCCATACTCTTTGAGTACTCTTTGATAGGTTGGAGTTTCCTTCATTTCAATAAACTCTTCTCCAACCGAGCGGTCTTTTTGGATGGCTGCACGAATTGCTTCAATAAAGGCTGTGGCTTGTGGTTCATTCATCCCTTCTTGAAGGTAGTTTTGAATGGTAAAGCCAACCAGTTCAAACTCATTACTGTATTCAGAGCCCGCTAATTTATGGGGCCCTACCTCTTCCCATTTTTCCCGTCGTCCATAACCACCCTTGACACCGCCACCAGTTACAAGGCAGGAGTTGGGGAGTGTTTCACTGATGAATACTTTCAGTGCGATGATCTTTTCATATTCGGAAGGGTTTGATTTGGCGAGGTCTGCAATTATCTTTGGGATGTTGTCCTCATTGAGCTCTTTTTTATCTACAGTCCCATGGAGAAGATACGAAGTATAAATCTTTTTGACTTCATCGTTTTTACCTTCTACATAGCCTGCAACAAGCTCTTTAAGCGCCTCTTTTTTTGTTTCTGGAGGAAGATCTACATGGGTGTTTTGAAGGAGGGCATTTTTCAGCATGAATAGGTTTTGGGAAATTATATCATCAGCATTTAAAATCTGTTTATAGATGTCGAGAGCTGTTGAACGTTTCCAAGGCTCTACCGGAGCCTTTTCTCCTTCGCTCTTATTGACCTCTTGGTGAAGATCATTGATTGAGTCGACCTCGTCGGTTAACTTAGCCATTCGGTCGTCAAGTATACTTAGAAGTGTTCCCAATTTCTGATACTTTGTAAATATTGCAGTCTCTTCGGTAGATCCAGATTTTGCTGCTTTGAGCTTTATTTCAAGATCATCAAAGAGGTCATGAAGTACTTGTAAGCTCTGCCGAGTTGTGAGCATGACTCCTTTTTGATGAATAGTGTCTGTACATCGCTGAGTGAAGTAATCGAAATCTTCGTTAGAGAGCTCTCGGCTCATCGGCACTTCAAGGCAAAATTGTTCAATACCGAAGTTGTCTTTAAGAATTCGGTCGAGCTCATTTCTGTTGGCGTTATAGAGCCAGTCGGGAAGTACAATTGTTGCAAGGATACCCTCCTTTTGCGCCATGAGAGCGGCAAAGAGGGGAATAACGGACGCGGTTTTACCCATACCTGGGGGCAGCTTATTAATGGAATTTGGGTTGTTGACTAAGTTGCGTGCAAGTTCGATATTCTCTTTTCGAAGGGTAAAACCTTTCATATACTCAAGCATAAGATAGGGCCTGCAGCCGGGCTCGCCCATAGAATAGTGCTGTTCGCTGAGGGCGAGTTCATAGATATCTTTCTTCCAGTCGTTATCCTGGAGGTCAGCATCTGTACGTTTCTCAAGCTTGGAGACGAGCTGTTTAGCTTGGTTGCTTGCGAGCGTGTTCAGCATGTACGTTTTAATGTCTTTTTCCAGCTTGCCGATATCGACATCGGTTCTACCGACACTTTTAAGAAGCGCTTCTAAGTTCTTGGTTCCTTGAGCATAGGCACCGACAATGCGGTCCATGCTTATTTCCTTATGAGAGGTTGTCTGGACTCTTTTAACTTTTTCAAGCTCCTCTTTTGGAAGAGTGCCGTTGACCGCTTGATAGATGTCGTTTTTATATTTCTTTTGCATCGTGCTGGTATTTGTCTGCACAGCTTTAAAAGTTTTTAAAAGCTCTTTACAGCCCTCTTCGCTTATCTCTACATTCAGGGAAGTCTGTTCAAGGAACGCATCTGTATCCTCTTTGAACTCCTTGAATTTACCCTTCATTATTTCTGGGCCTTTATCAAAGAACTCTTCTACCTTTTTGTTTGGTTCAGTAACTTTCGTGATTGTTAAAGGTTTAAGTGGGTCAACCTTTGGACTAATTATGTTGACTTCTCCATACACTCCATGGGTTTCTTTATTGTTTACAAGCGGTTCGGAAGGTTTTGGCTTGGTCTCTTTTGGAGGCTCTGGCAAGATTAGGGTATCTTTTTCGATTTTCTTTTGAAGTTCTGTATGAAAATCGGCTCCTACTTCTTTGCTTACAGGATCTGGCCTCTTTTTTTCTGGTTCAGGTACTTTTCCGACCTCACTCTCTTTTTTGGCGCTATCGGCGAGTTCTGTAACAGCAACCATAAATGACTTTATGGCATCCATCTCTTCATCAATAGGCGTTTTCGGAGGTTTTAGTTCAACGGGCTTAGACTCATCTTCGGGTTTGAACAACTGCATGACGTTGCCTGCGGCGTCTTTACCAGATTTCATTAACCCTTTACCTACTGACAAAGCTTGAAGCAACCCTAAGCTTCGAATGCCTTTGGCTATTTCTGGGAATGAAAAAGTGCTCTCTTTTTGTCCCTTGTCAATACGCTTTTCTTGCACAGCAAGACACTTGATAAAGAATGACTTGAACTGCGGCCCAGTAATACTACGAGGCATACAACTGTTGATGGCCTCTTTGAGCTCTTTTAAGTCATCTTTGCTTTTTGCTTTAAAGATATGTGTACAGAGAGCTGGGAAGTAGTCGATCATGCTTGCATCTGGAGAGGATGCAAGCAATTGGTAAAAGGCTCGAAGCTCTTCTTTAGTTTCCAGTTTTTTGCTGATATCCATGCCAAGATAGAGTGGAAGGGCAAGAATATCAGGTGTAAATGAACCGAGAGTTTCGCCCATATGGGCTGTTTTTTGTTTTCCCGTCATTTTTTGTTGGTATCGCTCTACAACCCCTTTAACTGCCTCTGAAATATGCATAGAGAGTTTTTCTTCAGAAGTTGAAGGCCCTGTTAATGTGCGAATAAGAAAGGTAAATTGATCCTTGGTAAGATTCTTCTCCATGGCATCGAGTACATCTTTAGGAAGATCTTTACTGTCACCAGAAGAGAGCTTTTTCACTTTTTCATCGTCTGAGGAGATGAAGAGAGTTTCAGTTAAAATCTTGTTGATAAGATCATCGCGCGGTTTAAGTTCGAACGTGGTTTTTTCATCTTTAGTTTGTGCGCATTCCCATTTGAGCATGCTCATCCACATGCTGATTTTGATTTTTGAGGAAGCTTCTGAAGTGTCGGGCCATTTCTCAATCCAGGAATAAATCTCCTTCAATTCCTTGGTAGGTATATTATTCGTTATGCTTTTTTCAAAAAATGCTAATGCTTCTTGATCGCGTTTTTGAGTCAAATATACATAGCCCATGTAGGCATTTGTGGCTGGATCTTTGGAGGTGAGCACCCTTTCCCCAGCAATTGTTTCTATGTCCATAGTGACAAGAGGAATATCGGCATCGGTGGAAGTAAATTTTTGGATAACATCTGTGTGGTATCTTCGATAATCCTTTTCGCCCTCAGATGTACCCCCTTTTTGGCGAACCTGCTGCTCGCTGACAGGCATTAGCTCGCTCATAGGCATCAGGATCTTCTCTTTGTTCTTTTTGACATCCTTGAGCACCTGAAAACCATGGATACCGGACGGGATAAGCTCTCTTTGATCTGTTGAGGTTTGGTGGATTTCTCCCTGGCTTACAAATTCTGTTCCAATCCCTGGAAATGAAAGCTCTCCCTTGGTATTGATCACTGCCATCATTTCAGAAAAGGCTCCCGGCGGATGGAGGTGCGATTTTGGGAAAATGAGGGTAACTTCGCCTGTCTCTTTTTTATAGCAGGCGCCTCTTGGATCAATAGATGTGATTACTTGATGCAGGTATGAGCCTGGTACTACTTGAACTACAGATCCATACTCTTTATGTTTGATAGAGTTGATCTGGAGTCCTTTTCCAGAAGGAGAGAGGGATACATCTTCGCGCTTTGATAGGGAGATCTTGCCGGGAGTTAATGGATCGGCCAGGACGGCTTTGGGATTTGTTTGTGCGCTTTCAACATCAACCCACATGCTTCTTCCGCCGAATAAAAATCGGTACTCTTCGGGAATTTGACAAGAGGTTACACCATCGCCGTCAACTCCGGTTGGGACATATTCATGCCAAACTTTATCGAACTGTCTTTGAAAGGCGCTCTTTTTCCCTCCAGTAGGATTTTCCGACTCAACGATTCGAACAGGGATTTTGTCCTTCTCCCCTTTGACTGTCAGATCGGTATCATAGAGTGTGAACTTTGTGCCGCTCTTTTTATCTTCGTTATAAGAAATACGCCATATTATTCCTTTGGGTAGTCCCATTTCTCCGAAGAGATCGGAATCCTCTATAGATGGATCTAAAAGTGTTGTCGCTTTCCCTTTTTCTAAGAACTGCCCTTTGTCAAGGCGGAAACTAAACTCACCAGAGGTAAAATAGGGCGAATTGACCTTCCAATCAAACGTCGTATCACCTGTTTCAGTTTTCGTTTTATGTACGAGAGTGTTTAGAAAATGGTCTCTTGATGCTTTATCGGTTTGTTCAAGGGCTAGGTTGACATTAAGCATGAACTCTGATGCCTTCTTAAACCCATAGGTAAATCTTGAGTCATCATTGATTTGATTTTTTTGTAGATAGTTAAATGCAATAAATGCTTGCTCGATCTGCTCACGGCCATGTTGGACTATCGGTTTAGTTGGATCCTTACTGGTTGCTGATACTTTAAGCATATCGAGCATCGATTCAGGATTCGGATAGGACTCTTGAAGAGCAACAAAGAGGTGCTGAAAAAAATATGCTTGCTGCTCTTTTGGTCGTTTTTTAAAGTCTGGAACAAGGTTAAAGAAGTCATTAAGATAATTTTTTTCTAACTTTAAAACATCCTTGATTGCAGGTTCTTGAGTTAAGCGATGAAGAAGAGTAAGGGTATTGATGGCTTTGTCGTAGTTTTGGGGGTCTTTGAGTGAGGAGGTGTATGATTTATGTAATTTTTGAATAATCTCCTCAACAACCTGCTTATTATTTTCAATGACCTCTTTGTTAAGGACGTTTGGGCGTAAGATGAGTGAATTAATCAGTACCTGCGCCTCTTTTCTTGCTGCGAGTGTTGGGGCATCCGTAAGTAAGATATTGAGATTGGTGAGCGCTTTGGAAGCGGCTCCTGCAAAACCCCAGCCGGGGGATAATAATTTTAGTTTTAACAAGTCATCTGCTGTGAAAGCACCTTCCGTCCTTACATTGGCATAGACTGAGTATTCATTAATAAAAGCAGTGCCCTCTTCGCCTTTTCCAAACATGGGTTCGAAGAAGTTGTTCTTACAATACTGATCATTTGACACATCTTTATTGTCTGTCGAGCTTAAAGAAATATTGTCCTTTGTAACTCCTTTTAGTGGGCTTATTTTTTCCAGTCTTTCAACAGTGACATTTGGGTCAAAGCTAAGGGGAGGGGCCTTTTTCTTTTCAGGCGGTTGCACACCCGTGCTTTGAGCTGCTAATTCTTTTTCTCTCTTAATTTCTTCATCTGTTTTGGGTGGGGGAGGGGGGGCATCTTTTCTTTCAGCATATTTAGCTGTTAGTTTAGACGTGAGAGCAATGCCAAAGGGATGAATGATAAGACTGTCCATCGGCAGATCGGTGTCTTTTTGAAGATTTAGATTGGTCAGTGAAACTTTCGTGTTTGGATCTACCGTTTGTTGAATTTTAAAGCCTTCTTTGGGAATAGATCCAAAATGGTTTTTAACATAGGAGTTCAATGCTTTTTGTCCATACTCAGGACGGTCTTTAACCCAGTCTAGATTATCAAGTTCAGGCCCTTTCATCTTTCTCCTAATGGCGCCAACAATACCGCGAAGGCCTTGCCCAATATTGGAAAAGATCCTGTTCATAGGTTCTTGGACGTTGGAAAAGCCGCAGGCAACCATTGAGCTCAAGAGCGCAGTTTGACGCGCCTGACTAAAGAGGGGCGGGAGCTTTCCTTGGAAATCGATATTGCGGGCATAATTACTCTGCTCATTTTTTAGGCCATATTTCTCGTTGAGTCTGCTGTAGACATTTGTCATTTTCTCATCTTTGGATGCTTGAGGAAAGTAATCTATAGGCCTCTCCTTCTGCTCTTGGAAGTAGGTTCGGACTTTTTCTGCTTGGGCGCGGGCCTCTTTAGATCCAACAGAGGCAAAAACATCATTGTCTAGGACTTTTTGCAGGAGGTTGGAGTTAGAGATGATGGGGACATCTTTTTTATCACAGCCCTTAAGAATGGCGTGCTGGCAGAGCAAGGTATCAAAGTGCATCGACATGGACATTATGGAGATCATCCGTTCTGTGTTGGGAGTTTTAGCATCTCCTCCATAGAGAGATGTTGCAAAAAAGACTTGGTTTAAGCTTTCAAGTTCTTTTCCCCACGATTCAATATCCTTTTCAGTTAGGGTTTCAGGTATTTTAATTTGGTTTATGATTTTGTCAATGGACGATGAAAGAATGGTCCATTCACCAGCCTTTACGACTGCGTCGAGGGTTTTGTTCAGCTCTTTCAAACCATCAAGCGATTCGACCTTTGTGGATAAGAGCTTGAGATCGCAATTTTCAATTCCTTTTAAATCGCTCGTGCCGCTGCCAGACTTAGGGGAGATAATTTTTGGAAGCTGGACAGCGCCAATATTTTTTACATTTTGACTTTCTTCTTGCGCTTTTTTTGGGATGGTATTTTCAAGGTGGTCGACCAGTTTTAAGGTTTGTTGAAGCTGTTTGAGCCATACTTGTACCTCTTCTTCGTTTCCAATTTTTTCAGCTCGAGATTTACCGCCCTCTTTTTCGGCTCCAGTAAGAGAAATCAAAAGCTTTTCAGCACTTTGTTTCACGACCATTCGCATATCCTTAAATGAGTGCCAATTTTGAACTTGGATGAAAGAGTTGAGCAGATCAAAGTCTGCTTGGAAGGTTTTCCGTGCAAAATTATCGTAGAGTTTGGACTCTTTGACTTGAGAGCGGACCAGTCTTTCTGCAGTAGTATGGACCCGTTTTTTTAATGATTTATCTGTCGAGACTTGCCCAGATTGTTCTGTGGGGTTTTCAAGGGCAATTTCTTTAACCGGTTTTTCTGAAGGAAATAGGGAGAAGACATCTCGAGCAGTGGAGATTCCATACATTTGTGTAGGCTTTTCTTTTTCTTCCTTCTTAGCTTTACCTCCCTCTCCAAGCTCTTTGAGCTCCATGTCTCCCTTTTTCATCACTTTTGAAGCTTCTTTGACGTTGGCTTGAAGACCTTCCGTCCCCTTTTTTATGGCGCTTTGAGCAAATTTTCCATACATGCCAGGGATCGGGACCATCTCTTGCGATTGGGAGGCATCCTTAAAACGAAGCATGAGCATTTGAGGAAGTCCCCGCTCAAGATTTTCAAGCTTTATGCCCTCTTTAACGAATGTTGTAGTATCTTCAAACTCTTCTGCTAGTTCTTTTTCTGGCGCTTGCATACGCATGGAGAAGGTTCCATCTTTGCTTTTGGTAATTTCGATTAAGCAATCATTGAATTTAGGCTCTTGAGTCTCTTTACTTTCAGTCCAATAGCCTCCAGGAATAACTACTTTGTCGCCTTCTTTAAGCTTTTCAATCCGTTTGAGAATTCCTTCGTTTATTGAAGCAAATTTATTGGCAAAGTGATCTGGAGTACCATCTTTCAAACTAATGGAATCTAAAGACTCAAGCTCTTTTAAGATTGAAAGACAGCTGTTGAATGAATCTAAAAGCTCATCACGCTCTTTTGAGCGAGGCTCTTTTTCAACATGGCTCTTCCAATACTCCATGGCGGTTTTTATTGATACTTTACCATCTTTGAGCACCGCGCCGACAATTTCACCTAGTTTTTCAGCTTCTACACTCATAGGAATAGGTTTGTTCGGGAAGAGAAAGAGATAGATTTTGTTCAGCTGCTTAACAATTTTCTCAATAACTTCGCCTAAGAAAGAAGCTGCGATTTCGAGATTGGATTGAGGAATGACTGGGACTGGCTCGAGTGTCTCAGCGTTGACCCAGCCCTTTTTTGTTTCTGCTTCGATGCTGTTGCCACGTACTCGTATGTGGACAAGAGTGCCCTCGGTTGGTTTAAACTCTTCGTGAGTACGGATTTTATCTGCAGCCGTCTCTATGCGTTTGTTCAGCTCCTTTTTCGATATTTTTACACTCTCTTTTCCATACGTTAGGATTACGCGAACGTTTTCGTTACCACTTATATAGGAATGTATTTCTGAGCCCATAGAGTATCCTTCAAGTATCTTTACTAATTAAGAGTTCAATAACCTCTTCATTAGAGGTTTGGCCAAAGACTTGGTAAAATTGCCCCACGGCATAAAAATTGGGCGGGGTTAAGAGGCAAAAGACTTGGTCTGCAAGAGTTTCAATTTCTATGATGCTTTCAGGAGGAGCTACTGGGACTGCAACAACGATCTCCTTGGCCCCAGACTTTCGTAAAGATTGAATAGATGCCTTCATCGTTAGTCCTGTAGCTATTCCATCGTCGACAATAATGACTCGTTTGTCTTTGAGGATTAAAGGTTTTTTCCCAGATCGGAAGAGCTTGAGCCGTGCATGTGCCTCTTTTGTCTGTTCGGCAATGGATGCTTTCAAAAAGCTATCAGGGATGCCAAGCCGCTCGATTTCGGCTTCATTGAATACACCTTCGCCCGTTTCAGTTACGGCACCAATAGCGTATTCTGGGTTATTGGGAGCTCCAATCTTTCTTGGGCAGATAACGTCTAAGGGAAGATGTAAACTTTTAGCAACTTCATAGGCGGTGACAACGCCGCCCCTGGGGAGGCCTAAGACGAGTACGTCTTTACTGTCCTTATACTGAGTCAAAAGTTGGGCGAGGAGCCTGCCACCTTCTTCTCTATCATAAAACATAAGCCACCTTTTAACCCACCTTATGCAAAATCTGACCATCTCTGTTGAGATCTGGATCAGCTTCTCTCACATCTTACGTCGACCAAACTCAACATAGATTGCTGATCTTTTACGTAAGGTGGGTATATAATTTATTTTATCAACTAATTATTTTGAATGATAGTCTTGAGTAGAGAGGGGATATGAAGGGCAGATGAAAGAAGCAGAAGTTTCAATTCCATTAGATTCCGAAATTACCCTTAAAGGGAACCTGGCTATACCTGAAAAAGCAAAATTGATCGTTGTTTTTGCTCACGGTAGTGGAAGCGGCCGCTTTAGTCCCCGAAATCAATTTGTGGCGAAATTTTTGAATAAAGAAACAATGGCAACCCTTCTCCTCGATCTTTTGACTCCCAAAGAAGAGGCCGTCGATGAATATACCCGAGAGTTTCGATTTGATATCCCGCTCCTAGCAGGGCGATTAGAAGCTGTGTCCAAATGGCTGCAAAAACAAACAGAGACTTCGAAGTTGAAAATTGCCTATTTCGGTGCAAGCACAGGAGCTGCAGCTGCGTTAATTGCGGCAGCGCACCAAGGAAAGGAGATAGCAGCCGTAGTCTCTCGCGGCGGACGCCCCGATCTCGCAGGGGATGCTCTTCCAAAAGTTATAGCTCCCACACTCCTCATTGTTGGCGGCGATGATAGGGAAGTTATTACGCTCAACAACCAAGCCAATCAGCTGCTTACCTGCACAAAAAAAGTAGAGATCGTTCCAGGAGCGACCCATCTGTTCGAAGAGAAGGGAACATTAGAACAGGTAGCTAAATTAGCGGCTGGTTGGTTTACGACTTGTAAATAATTTCTTCCTTGAATATTCTTAGGTATAGGTAGTAATTTTCAAGGAAGAATGCAACGACCTGAATATTTAGACGATATTAAACGATATTTTCATTCACATCCAATAGTTGCCATTCTTGGGCCTAGGCAATGTGGCAAGACAACTCTTGCAAAAATGTACGCTCACTTGCAGCCAGAGTTTCCAAGAAGCAATTACTTTGATCTTGAATCAACAGTGGATGTTGAAAGATTGAAAAATCCACTATTAGCTCTAAAGCCTTTAACAGGGTTAATTGTTATTGATGAAATCCAACGGCGTCCGGAGTTATTTTCAATCTTAAGGGTACTAGTAGATGATGAGAGTCTTAATCAAAAATATCTTATTCTGGGTAGTGCTTCTCGAGAACTTATCAAGCAGTCCTCAGAGAGTCTTGCAGGTCGTATAGCCTACATGGAATTGACTCCTTTTTCATTTAGCGAAACGGGACATATCGATCGTCTTTGGCTACGTGGGGGCTTCCCAAAGGCCTATTTAGCACATACCGACCAAGAGTGTTTTGATTGGCTTGAGTTTTATATTCGAACCTATTTGGAACAAGATATTCCCAATTTAGGGTTACGAATTGCTCCAGATGCTTTAAGGCGGTTTTGGATTATGCTTTCGCACTACCATGGGAATATCTTAAATGTATCAGAACTTGGACGCTCATTTAGCGCTTCTGATGCAACCATAAGGCATTATTTAGACATCCTGACAGGTACCTTTATGGTGCGCCAATTGCAGCCATGGCATGAGAATATATCTAAGCGGCAGGTAAAGGCCCCCAAAATATATTTTAGAGATAGCGGTATCCTTCATTCGCTGATGAATATACGTACGTTTCTCGAGTTGCAAGTCAATCCCAAATTAGGAGCCTCTTGGGAGGGTTTTGCGCTTGAGGAGATTGTGCGAATTCATCAAATTCGGAATCAAGATTGCTATTTTTGGTCGACTTATGGGGGGGCTGAAATAGATCTTCTTATTTATCAGTCCGGTGGTCTTCATGGCTTTGAAATTAAATACTCAGATGCGCCAAAAATTACCAAGTCTATGCAAATAGCTTTGCAAGATCTTAAGCTCGATCAACTAACTGTTATTTATCCCGGAGAAGTTGATTACGCTCTTTCAGAACAGATTTTGGTCAAAGGACTTAAAAACTATCTAAAAGGTTTAAAAAATGACAAAAAACAGTGAAGTTCTACTTGCTAGCCGTCCTTCAGGAATGTCTGACCTATCTAATTTTTCCATTCGAGAAGCGAAAATGCCTGCTCCCAAAGAGGGAGAGGTATTATTAAAAACACTCTATCTTTCGGTAGATCCCTATATGCGTGGACGCATGCGCGATGCTCCCTATTTTGTAGAGCCCTTTCAGATCAATCAGCCGTTGTCTGGCGGGATTGTTGCAGAGGTAGTTGAGTCGAAATCTCCCGATTTGAAAAAGGGCGATATTGTACAGGGAATGCTCCCCTGGTCCAACTATTCTGTGAGTGCGACAAAGGAGCTTCAAAAGGTTGATCCCAAACTGGGCCCCGTTTCAACTGCTTTAGGCGTTCTTGGAATGCCCGGCATGACCGCGTACTTTGGACTTCTTGAAGATGGCAAGCCCAAAAAGGGAGAGACGGTTGTTGTAACCTCTGCAGCAGGGGCTGTGGGATCCATTGTTGGCCAAATTGCAAAGATTCAAGGATGTAGAGTCGTGGGTGTTGTTGGAAGCGATGAAAAAGCTTCATTTATTACTAAAGAGTTCGGTTTTGATGCAGCGATTAACTATAAAAAGCCAAACTACTTCGAAGATCTTAAAAAAGCGTGCCCTAATGGTGTAGATGTCTTTTTTGATAATGTAGGCGGAGAGATTTCCGATCGGATATTTCAACTCATCAATGAGCATGCCCGCGTTGTCGTCTGCGGCCAGATTTCACAGTATAACACAGACAAACCAGATATGGGCCCAAGGCTTTTATGGACCATCTTGACCAAGACGGCAACAGTTAAGGGCTTTATGGTTTTTGACTATTCTGACGAGAGATATAACAAAGGCGTTCTTCAGATGGCTGACTGGATAAAACAGGGGAAAATTAAATATAAAGAGAATATTATTTCTGGAATTGAAAATGCTCCAAAGGCTTTTATTGGCCTCTTTAAGGGCGAAAATATTGGAAAGCAGCTGGTGAAGGCGTGAAAGATAATAAAGAAGTAACAGTTTCAGGACTTACCATATACCCTGTAAAATCACTGCAGGGTATCACCCTCAAAACGATGAAGATTGGAGAAAAGGGGCCTGAGATGGATCGCCGTTTTATGGTGGTTGATGCAAGCGGCCGCTTTTTAACGATGCGGACACTTCATAGAATGTGCCTCATTGGAACCGAGCTTCTGCCTGGAAAGCTTCTTCTTAGAGCAAGAAAGTTGCCTCCTCTTATCGTAAAGCTAGATCGGCCGGGGTCCCAAAAACAGGTAACCGTCTGGAAGGATACAGTACTTGCAACTGATATGGGTCAAGAGGCATCGGAGTGGTTTACAGAAGCCTTAGGCCAAGAAGTGCATCTTGTCTTTATTCCTGATGACGTGATTCGCCTTGTCGATCCTCAGTATGCAACAACCCCTCAAGATCAGGTTAGTTTTGCTGACGCCTATCCCATTCACCTTATATCTGAAGCCTCCCTTGGCGATCTCAACTTTCGGTTGAAAACTCCTGTCCCTATGAACCGTTTCCGGCCCAATATTGTAGTATCCGGCTGTGAGCCGTATGAAGAAGACACATGGAAAAAAATCCGAATCGGCAATGTCATCCTCAGCATTGTCAAGCCCTGTTCTCGCTGTGTTGCCACAACGGTTGATCAAGCATCAGGCGAAAGATCAGATGAGCCTTTAGCAACGCTTGCAAAGTATAGGAAGCAGGAGAAGGGCATTATGTTTGGTCAGAACTGCATTCAGCAGAATGCTGGTTCAATTGCTCTTGGAGATGAGGTTGAGATTCTTGAATAATACTTATAGCCTCTTTCAATGAACGGGTAAATCGAGTTTCTCCTCTTTTTTCTATAAATCCCACAAGCTTGTCCAAAGGCAAAATACGCATCAGGATAAAGAATAAGTACCCTGATGCCAAAGGTCGAAAGATTGTCCAGAGAAGGACTTCTTGCGAGACATCCATAAAATAGAAAACCACAATCACAAAAGTTAAAGAGAGAAGAAAAAGAGGCTTGAATAGGTCTCGAAGTGCTCCAAGAAAGATGTTGTTTGTCGTTTTTTGTGGAGGAGACAGAGGTCGAATAAAACGTTCAAATAAACGTAAGGGTATGCGCGGGGCATAGATGGCGATGCTAACTGCAAGAAGGCACTTTATTGTGATCGCAAAAAGGACGAGGGGGAGTATTTGATCTGTTGCTTTAGACAGGGCAATCCATAAGTTGTCCCCAAAGATAATCGTTAAAATGAGTACGGGCTGAATAAAGCCCCAAAGAGATGCAAGAAGTGCACCTAAAATTCTCCCGCCAATGACATTCCCTAAACCGAAAAGCAGGCCTTGCATTGTGAGGGCAAGCATGGGAGTGAGTTTTTTTCCAACAGGGGAGAGAGTTTTTAAAATAGCTGCAATGGTTGAGATTTCAATGGGAGCCGTTTTTGTTCCTTTAGTGTGAGATAAAAGAGCGATCTGATTGAGAGAGAGAAAAAATCCGGTAAAGGGGATATGAAAAGCATGCAGCGTGCTTCCAATCCCAATTTCAGTTAGAGAAAGAAGTGCTGCATATATACCTATCATGGTTCAACAGTTGGTTTTGGCTTCAGCAACATTTCAGCTGCCCTGTTAAAAAATCTTACTCATAATAGACTATGAATGCGATTTTTTAACAGGGCAGCTGACCATTGCCTTTGCCAAATTCCATCTCTTGAACCATGAGAGGTAT
Source organism: Bacteroidota bacterium (assembly GCA_013285825.1). GTDB lineage: Bacteria > Chlamydiota > Chlamydiia > Chlamydiales > FEN-1388 > JABDGV01. The sequence goes on along the minus strand of JABDGV010000001.1, from coordinate 929 downwards.
AGATCGAACTATTCAACTATTACCTCACTGCTTATGATCACCATCAAAATAGCTGTTACGCTCATGGATTTTTTGCCCAGTCAAGAAACAATTACGATCTGGCTTACCCATTACGGGGCATTTGCCTTTTTTGGGCTTTTGGTTTTAGGCATAGTCGCTTTACCCGTTCCTGAAGAGTCGATGATGATTCTTGCTGGGGTATTGATGCATGATGGTACGCTTCCTATTCATACCACTATGCTTGCGGCCTATGCAGGCAGCATGTGTGGAATAACAGTCAGTTACATGCTCGGCCGCACTTTGGGCATCTATTTCGTCCACAAATATGGCGGATGGGTCGGGATTACTGAAACCATGCTGATCAAAGCGCACAATTGGTTTGAACGTTTTGGGAAGTGGACGCTTCTGGTTGGCTATTTTATACCTGGCGTGCGTCACTTTACCGGATTTTTTGCTGGCACCAGCTTTCTTGATTTCAGACTCTTTATCGTTTTTGCCTATACTGGAGCCGTGCTCTGGGTCTCAACATTTCTCTCGATTGGCTATTTCCTTGGCAACTACTGGAGCGAGTTCTTCGAAGATATAGAGATAAGTGCCGATTGGTTAGTTATTCTTGCAGTGGTGGCCTTTGCCATCTACATCGCCTATCTCGTTCGCAAAGCAAACAGGCCTTCCAAGTAATAGTTAATTTTAAAATATTACCACAGAGATCACAGAGCACACAGAGATTCTAGAAACAATACAAAACTTAGATCCTGCTAAGCTAAGCGGATCTTAAGTTTTTAATTGTTTTTTTGTGTTCTTGAAACTCTGTGCGCTCTGTGTGATCTCTGTGGTGAAAAAAATATAGAGAGCTATTTAAGGCGCAGAGCGTTGAGGGCAACGGACAGAGAGCTGCAACTCATAGCTAAAGCTGCAATAATTGGGTT